>NZ_JBHWXR010000002.1:0-1146293 GCF_042729315.1 Microbacterium sp. NPDC060117 | reverse complement strand
CAACACGGCGCCGGGATCCTGGAATGGACCAGCCCGGCCGGAGCGACCTACATCGACCGGCCGCCCGCACCCGTGACCTTCACCATCGACGAACCGGATCCACCACCCGCCGCCGACCCGCACTTCTGACCCACCGGACAGATCCGGACCGTCCCCGCCCTCGCGCGGGCATCGCATCGGCAGCGCCGCCGCTCCGATCCCACGCGGGAATCGGATCCGCTGAGTCCGGAACCCCGACCCGGTCGTTCCCGTCGTCATTCCGGCCGGACAGCCGGATCCGGGATCGGCGCGGGCGATCCGGCAATCGCTTCGACGAGTCCCGGTCCCGCCCAGGGGATCGACAAGTCACGGCCCGGTAACATGGGTGCGTATGCCGTGCGCGCGACGCGCGCGGTGCCCGAGAAGATCGGGCACAGACCCCTAGGGAGATGGAATCCGTGGCGAATCCTCTTGAGAAGCTGCTGCGCGCGGGCGAGGGACGGATCCTGCGCCGCCTGAACGGCGTCGTCAAGGCCGTGAACGCGCTCGAGGACGACTTCGCGAAGCTCAGCGACGAGGACCTCCGCAATGAGACCGCCGAGCTGCGCGCGCGGTTCGAGAAGGGCGAGACGCTCGACCAGCTCATGCCCGAGGCCTTCGCCGCCGTCCGCGAGGCGGCGAAGCGTACGCTCGGCATGCGCGCTTATGACGTCCAGATCATGGGCGGCGCCGCGCTGCACGAGGGCAACATCGCCGAGATGAAGACCGGTGAGGGCAAGACGCTGGTCGCGACCTTCCCGTCCTACCTGAACGCCATCGCCGGCCAGGGCGTGCACGTCATCACCGTGAACGACTTCCTCGCGTCGTATCAGTCCGAGCTCATGGGGCGCGTCTACCGCGCGCTCGGCATGACCACCGGAGTGATCGTCTCGGGGCAGACCCCCGAGGTGCGCCGCGAGCAGTACAACGCCGACATCACCTACGGCACGAACAACGAGTTCGGCTTCGACTACCTGCGCGACAACATGGCCTGGCGCAAGGAGGACCTCGTCCAGCGCGGCCACTTCTTCGCCATCGTCGACGAGGTCGACTCGATCCTCATCGATGAGGCGCGCACGCCGCTGATCATCTCGGGCCCGTCGTCGGGCGAGGCCAACCGCTGGTTCGCGGAGTTCGCGAAGATCGCGCGCACGCTCGAGCCTGGTGAGGACTACGAGGTCGACGAGAAGAAGCGCACCGTGGGCGTGCTCGAGCCCGGTATCGAGAAGGTCGAGGACTACCTCGGCATCGACAACCTCTACGAGTCGGCGAACACTCCGCTGATCTCGTTCCTGAACAACTCGATCAAGGCGCTCGCGCTGTTCAAGCGCGACACCGACTACGTCGTGATGAACGACGAGGTCATGATCGTCGATGAGCACACCGGGCGCATCCTGGTCGGACGCCGCTACAACGAGGGCATCCACCAGGCCATCGAGGCCAAGGAAGCGGTTCCGGTCAAGGCCGAGAACCAGACCCTCGCCACCGTCACGCTGCAGAACTACTTCCGTCTGTACGACAAGCTCGCGGGCATGACCGGAACCGCCGACACCGAGGCCGCCGAGTTCATGTCCACGTACAAGCTCGGCGTCGTGCCGATCCCCACCAACCGGCCGATGATCCGCCAGGACAAGGCCGACCTCGTCTACAAGAACGAGACGGCCAAGTTCGCGCAGGTCGTCGAGGACATCGCGGTGCGGCACGAGAACGGACAGCCGGTGCTGGTCGGCACCGTCAGCGTCGAGAAGAGCGAGTACCTCTCCCGGCTGCTCAGCAAGAAGGGCATCAAGCACGAGGTCCTGAACGCGAAGAACCACGCCCGCGAGGCCGAGATCGTCGCCCGCGCCGGCCGGCTCGGCGCCGTCACCGTCGCCACCAACATGGCGGGCCGTGGCACCGACATCATGCTCGGCGGCAACGCGGAGTTCCTCGCGGTGCAGGAACTGAAGTCCCGCGGTCTGGATCCGGTCGAGACGCCGGAGGAGTACGAGCAGGCCTGGGACGAGACCTACGAGGCCATGAAGGCCAAGGTCGAGGTCGAGGGCTCGAAGGTCGTCGACGCGGGCGGCCTGTACGTGCTGGGGACCGAGCGGCACGAGTCGCGCCGCATCGACAACCAGCTGCGCGGCCGTTCCGGTCGCCAGGGCGACCCCGGCGAGAGCCGGTTCTACCTGAGCCTCACCGACGACCTCATGCGGCTGTTCCAGCAGGGCGCCGCCGAGGCGATCCTCGCCCGCACCAACTTCCCCGAGGACATGCCGATCGAGTCGGGCCTGGTGACCCGCGCGATCCGCAGCGCGCAGAGCCAGGTCGAGGCGCGCAACGCCGAGATGCGCAAGAACGTCCTCAAGTACGACGACGTCCTCAACCGTCAGCGCGAGGCGATCTACACCGACCGCCGGCACATCCTCGAGGGCGACGACATCGCCGACCGGGTGAAGCACTTCGTGGAGGACGCGATCGGCGCGATCGTCGACGACCACACCGGCGTGGGACACACCGAGAGCTGGGACTTCGACAGCCTGTGGACCGAGCTGAAGACGCTGTACCCGGTCGACGTCACGATCGACGAGGTCGTCGCCGAGGCCGGCGGGCGCAAGGGCGGGATCACGGCGGACGGGCTCAAGCGCGAGCTCGTCTCGGACGCCATGGTCGCGTACGAGACGCGCGAGACGTCGCTCGGAGATGCGGCGACCCGCGAGCTGGAGCGTCGCGTGGTGCTGCAGGTGCTGGACCGCCGCTGGCGTGACCACCTCTACGAGATGGACTACCTGAAGGACGGCATCGGCCTGCGCGCGATGGCGCAGCGCGATCCGCTGGTCGAGTACCAGCGCGAGGGCTACTCGATGTTCCAGGCCATGATGGGCCAGATCAAGGAGGAGTCGGTCGGCTACCTCTACAACCTCGAGGTCGAGGTGCGCCAGGCCGGCGAGGAGGGCATCACCGAGGTCGAGGCCAAGGGGCTCGCCGAGTCGGCGGGCGACCAGCGCCTGGAGTACTCCGCGCCCAATGATGCGGGCGACGTCGAGGTCCGCAACGACCGCGGTCAGGTGCAGCAGGCGGCCACTGATCGCCTGCGCCAGGCGGCCGCGCGCGCCCAGTCCGAGAACGAGGAACCCGCCGAGCCCGCCGCACGCGGCGCCTTCGGGCAGCGCGTCGAGGGCGCTCAGGCGGCTCCGGTGAACCGCGCCGAGCGTCGCGCCCAGGGCAAGAAGAAGTAGTCCCGCCGAACACCGGCGCACACGAAGGAGGCCGGCACCCGTAGGGGGTGCCGGCCTCCTTCGTCGGTGACGGTCAGACGTTCCGCCGCTGGAACTCGGTCCAGATCGAAGCGCAGTCCTCACGGCCGCTGTCGAGGTGGATCATGTCGAGCGTCGAGGTGTCGCTCCCGTCGAGGTAGCGCCTCAGGTGCACGTCGCTGAAGCCGTTGTCGCCGGCGTCCTCGTGGGTCGACGCGTAGAAGCAGGTCGTGATCCCCGCCCACATCATCACGGCGACGCACATCGGGCAGGGCTCGCACGTCGCGTACATCACGTGGCCCGACAGATCCAGGGTGTCCAGCTTCCGGCACGCCTCGCGCACGGCGACCATCTCGGCGTGCCCGGAGATGTCCGTCTCGCGCAGCACGGTGTTTCCGACCGCGACGACGATCTCACCGGAGGGATCCACGAGCGTGGCGCCGAAGGGGCCGCCGTCGCCCGCGCGCAGACCTTCGAGAGTGACCTCGACCGCAGGGGCGAAGTAGCTGTCCAGCACGTCGGCCGGGGGAGTGGCGGGGGTCATGATGTCTCCTTCGTTGCGGTTCAGCCGCGTCGGCGTGCGGCCAGGGTGAGCAGGGCGTATCCGACGAATCCGATGAACAGGCCGGCGAAGAACGCGAGGTTCTTGACCTGCACCAGGAAGTCCACGTTCGTGAGGACCGTCCCCGACATCGTGATGACGAAGCTCACGATCAGCAGGCCCACCGCACGCCAGTTGTAGGCCGGCAGGGAACCCTTCTGGCCGCCCTTGT
This sequence comes from Microbacterium sp. NPDC060117, assembly GCF_042729315.1. NCBI lineage: Bacteria > Bacillati > Actinomycetota > Actinomycetes > Micrococcales > Microbacteriaceae > Microbacterium > Microbacterium sp. NPDC060117. The sequence continues at coordinate 1,142,263 of NZ_JBHWXR010000002.1, read as the reverse complement.
AATCGGCGTAGATGCCGTCGAGATCGAGCGTCTTGCGGCTCTCGATGAAATAGGAGGCGAGCATGATGCCGGCGATCGGACCGAACATGGATCCGATGAACGAGTAGAACAGGAAGAGCACGTCGGTGTTCTCCAGGAACACCCACGGCAGGATGAGCGTGCCGAGGATCGCGGAGAGCACGGCGGCGCGCTTGACCGTGAAGACCTTCGGCATCTGCGCGGTGAGCTGCAGGCCCGCGGGCAGCATGTTGCCGAACACGCAGAACGCGATCGCGCCGATGTTCATCGCGAGGATGAGCAGAACGACCACGAACGGATTGCCGATCGAGTTGATCGCCTGCACGAACACACCCGGACTGTTGATGTCGAACGCGCCGCCGGTCGCGACCTGCAGTGAGGCCATGAACGACACGGTCACCAGCGTGAACAGGATGTACGAGCCGATCACGCCGATCGGGAATCCGACGGCCGGCGCCTTCATCGAGGTGGCGTTGCGGGTGTAGTCGCCCGTGTTCACGATCGGTCCCGCCCAGTTCGACACGAGGGCGGAGACGCAGCTGATGAAGATCAGCGGCGTCACGGCAGTGTGCACCGCCTGGAAGGCGAAGACCTGGCCGAAGCCGCCCGCATTGACCACGGCCAGCACGACGGCGATGACGACGAGGACGAACACCGCGGGGTTGGCCCAGGTGCTGAACCGACCCAGGAACCTCTGCCCGCCGAGGAACAGCGCCACCGTGATCGCCCAGGTGACCAGGTACGAGATCGCGGTCGGAATGGGCAGGCCGAGGAGGTCCGCCCCACCGCCGATGTCCATGTAGCCGGGGAAGATCGTCGTGAACACCACGTCGAAGGCCTTCGCGGACGAGACCATGGTGAGGCCGAAGAACACGACGCCCGCGATGATCCCGCGGATCCAGGTGGGCAGCAGTGCGCCCTTGTGACCGAAGGCCTCGCGGAGCTGCATCGCGAACGGCACGCCGTACTTCGCCGCCGCCTGGCCGTTCAGGATGTAGCCGATCGAGACGATCACCGCCGAGGTCATGATCGCGGCGACGACCTGCCACGCCGACAGCCCCAGGGCGAAGAAGCCCACGACGGTGAAGTACGACAGGATGTTGTGGATCGGGCCCATCCACACGGTGATGAACTGCGCGGTCTTCCACGTGCGATCCTGCGGGCGGATCGGCAGCACGTCATCGGCGTAGCCGCGCCTCGAGTACTCGGTGATGCGCTCGGCGCCGGGATCCACCAGGGTGGGGTCGATGGGGGGTGTGGACATCGTCATCCATATCTGTCGGCACGGTGCGCGGCGCCGTGCGGGAGGAGCGGGAGCGGCGCTGGAGGCGGAGCAGCGTCGCCGGCGTGAGGACGCCGGCGTTGGTGGCCGGTGCGGGCGGATCGGGCGCCCGCACCGGCTGTCGGGGGTCAGGCGATGCGGTCGGCGAGTGCGACGAGCGCCTGCTGGAACGCCTCGACCGGCGGGTGCGTGATGCCCGCGCCGATCATGCCGATGCCCGGATCCTTGTGCGCGATCGCGGTGTTGATGATCGGCAGGATGCCGGTCTCCATGACCTTGCGCACATCGATGCCGGTGGGCACGCCCATGAAGTCGAGCGCCGGGATCGTCACGTTCGGGTTGTTGCCGGTCGTGATCGCGTTCATCGTGCGCGAGTAGCCCATGGCCTCGTCCACCGTGCCGCCGACGAGGGCGACGATCGCGGGGGCGGCGGCCATCGCGAAGCCGCCGATGCCGAACGTCTCGGTGATCGCGGAGTCGCCCATGTCCAGCCCGGAGTCGGCCGGGGTGTAGCCGGCGAACATCGGGCCGATGACCTGCTGCGCGGGTCCGGTGAACCACTGGCCGCCGGTGCCGGACACGCGGATGCCGAAGTCGACGCCGTTGCGCGCCATCGTGGTCACCACCGTGGAGTTCTCGATGCCGTTCGCCGCGTCCAGCGACGCCTTCGCGGTGACCATCCAGGTCGGACCGGAGAAGTAGTCCGACGACGCGACGAAGTCGAAGACCTCGCGCTTCTCGGTGGTGGTGAAGTCCGTCTCGAGGATGTAGGGCGCGAGTGCCTGGATCAGCAGCGTGGTGCCCGCCACGTTGCGGTTGTGCGCCTCATCGCCCATGTGCAGCGCCTGAGAGAGCATGAGGCGCAGGTCGATCCCGTCGGTGTTGAGCCTCATCGCGCCCGAGAGCACGGGGCCGAACACGTCGCGCATCCAGTTCAGGCGGTCGATGACCGACTGGTCGTTGGCGCCGAAGCGGAGGATCTTGGACAGCTGCTCCGAGAGGTTCGTGAAGGCGAGGTTGCCGTGCGTGCGGTTGCGCACCTGGTGCACCCACATGCTGGCGCTCGTGACGCCCGCCATCGAGCCGACCGACTGGTGCTCGTGGCAGGGCGAGAACGTGATCTCGCCGGAGGCGGCGAGTTCGAACGCCTCATCGAGATCCGCGGCGAGTCCCTCGAACACCAGCGCACCGGTCACGGCGCCCTTCATGGGGCCGGACATACGCGTGAACTCGATCGGCGGACCGGCGTGCAGGATCGTCTTCGCGGTCATCCCCGGGACGACGTCGATCGCCTGGCCGAAGCCCTCCAGGAACGGCTGCGCCGACAGGATCCGGCTCAGCGCCTCCTGGTTGGCGGCGTCGATCTTCGCGGCGACGGTCGGGTCCTCGAGCCGGCTGAGCGCGGCGATGACCTCGGGGTCGCCGCCGCCGGGCGGGGTCCAGTCCATCAGCACGGGGCTCACGCCCTGCGCCGCGAGGTCCTCTGCGAACATGTCGAGGCCGAGGTTGACCGGCTTCAGCGCGGATCCGAAAAGTTCGTTGACGCTCATCAGTTGTCACCCTTCGCGACGAATTCGCGGGCCAGCAGCCCGAGGTTGGTGGAGGAGGAGGCGATGGTCACGCCGGCCGCCTCGAGCTTCGCGACCTGGTCGGCGATGGCCGGGGTGTCCAGGTCGGTGCCGAGCACGTAGCCGAGGATCTCGAGGTGCTGTCCGCGCGCGGCGGCCTTGGCCTTGGCCTCCTGGATCGCGGGGACGGTCACGCCCACCGGGTCCTCGTGCGAGCCGAATCCGAGGATGAAGTCCATCGCGATGACGCCCACGGTGGGGTCGTCGGCCTCCTGGACCAGGCGCTGCAGGCGCAGCGTCGGGTCGATCATCGGGTGCGGACGGCCGTTGGTGAAGTCGTCGTCGCCCATGTCGAGGAAGGTGTGCTCGCGGGACGCGTCCATCGCGCCGATGACGCGCGCCGGATCCTTCTGGATGTTGGAGTACACGTTGTCGTAGGTCGCGAGGGCCGCGAACATCGCCTCGTCGCACAGCGTGCCGCCGCAGAACAGACCGCGCACGTAGGTCTGCTCGGGGGCGAGCTTGGCGCGCACCTCCTCGATCAGGGGGAGGTTCAGCGGGTGCTTGTCGAGCGTGGACTCATCGACGCCGCTCGCGACGACAGCCGCGATCGCGGTCGGCTTGGTGCCGGCGACGAGGGTGACGTTGTCGTAGCCGCTCTCGGTGCGCGTGGAACCCAGGAAGGTGACCACGACGGGCTTGGACGCGGCGCCGGCCGCGGCGAGCACCTTGTCGGCGACGTCCTCGGCCGGGGGCTTGGAGACGACGACGATCACTGCTGTCTCCGGATCCGCATCGAGGGCCGTGATGCCGTCGATCATGGAGATGCCGCCGATCTCGGTGCTGAGGTCGCGTCCGCCCGTGCCGATCAGCTGCGAGACGCCGCCGCCGAAGTCGTGGATCCGCACGCTCAGCTCCTGGCTGCCGGTGCCCGACGCGCCGACGATGCCGATGGGGCCGCGGCGGACCGCGTTCGCGAAGGCGAGGCCGGTGCCGTTGATGATCGCGGTGCCGCAGTCCGGCCCCATGACCAGCAGGCCCTTCTCGTGCGCCAGCGTCTTGAGGGCCAGCTCGTCCTCGACCGACACGTTGTCGGAGAAGATCATCACGTGCTTGCCGGCGTTCAGGGCCTTGCGCGCCTCGCGGGCCGCGAACGCGCCGTTCACCGAGATGAGTACGAGATTGCTGTCGGGGACCTCGGCGAACGCACCGTCCAGGGTGCGGTAGCGCACCTCGGTCGCGCCTGCCGCACCCTTGTTCTTGCGCGAGAGGATGTCGTCGACCGCCTGGATCGCCGCCTCGATGGTGTCGTCCGAGGCGTCGACGACGATCATGAGATCGCTCGGCTTGGCCTCGTCGATCGCCGAATCCTGGACGCCGACGTTGAGCAGCACCTCCTTGTTCATCGGCGTGGCCATGCCGAGCAGTGCCTGGGTCACGCCGTCGACGGCGTTCGCCTTGGTGCTCATGGACATGAGCGAGACCGAGTCGAGGTAGGTGTTCTTCCTGATTTCGATGTGCCTGGTCATCGTGTTCCTTTCGGGAGTCTCAGGCCTGGGGGCGCTCGAGGATGGCGACGATCTCGTCGTATCCGCGCTCGCGGGCCAGGTCGGCGGGGGACGTGCCCCACGGGTCGGGCATGCCGGGCTTGGCGCCGTGTGCGAGCAGCAGCTCGACGATCTGCTGGCGCACCGGCCCGCCGTCGCCGAGGATGATCGTCTCGATCAGCGCGGTCCAGCCCAGGTTGTTGGTGAGGTTGACGTTGATGCGGGTGTTCTCCAGCAGATAGCGGACGACCTCCAGGTGTCCCTTCTCCGCCGACGGCGTGAGGCCGTTGCCGCCCATCCGGGTGAGCCGCTTGAGGTCGGCACCGGCCTCGACCATGACGGTCACCAGCTCGAGGTCGTCGTTGATGCACGCGAACAGGAACGGGTTGGACTGCGTCTGGTCCTGGGCATCCAGGTCCACGCCTTCCGCGATGAGCGCGCGCACGACATCCAGATGACGGCCGCGGGCGGCCAGCAGGATCGCCGACGCCTCCTCGCGGTCCTGCGCGTCCTTGTCCGCGCCGTCGGCGAGGGCGGTACGGACGCCGTCCAGATCGCCGGCGGATGCGGCAGCGAGGTAGCGTTCGTCGGCACCGTTCGAAGCGGTCATCGGGTCGTCTCCTTTGCGAGGGTGTTCCGCGAGCGAGGGGACCGCTCGAGGATGAGGTAGGCGAGGCACCCCACGACGAGACCGACGACGGCGTCGCTCAGCACCGGGGCGAAGAAGTGCGAGAGCAGCGCGGCCCCGGCGCCGATCGCCCAGGCGACGAGGGCGGTCCAGCGGAAGCGCTGCGGGGCACGGTCGGCGTTGCGCGCGCCGAGGATGATCTGGTCGGCGATGAGGACGGCGCCGAGCGGGGGCACCAGCACGCCTAGCAGGACGAGCCAGTTCACGAAGTAGTGCCACGCGCCGAGCACGGCGACGAGGGTGCCGATGACGCCGAGGATCAGGGTGAGCACGCGCATCTTCGAGCGGGTCAGGTGCGACCACCCCAGCGCGCCGTTGTAGAGGCAGTGCGTGCAGACCGAGCCGAGGTTGATCACGACGAAAACCAGCAGGAACACGTCGAGCAGCGGATTGTGCGTGCTGGTGAGGATGGGCGCGAAGTTGCCGCCGTTCGTCGCGGGATCGACGATCGCGCCCGCGGCGACGAACAGTGCGCCGCTGAGCTGGGCGACCAGGCTCGCGACCGGGAACGCGGTGACCGTGGCCATGACCGCCTCCTTGCCGTTGCGGGCCCAGCGGGTGAAGTCGGCGGTCATCGTGCCGGAGTCGGCGAATGTCGCCATGATCGCGGTGACCGCGACGCCGAACGACATCGCCCCGCCGCCGACGCCCTTGTAGCCGAACACGGCCGAGAAGTCGTGGTTCTGCGCGGCGATGGTGATCGCGATGATGACGGCCGCGATGAACAGCGGCGCAGCGATCGATCCGAGCACCGAGAGCGCGCGGATGCCGAGGTAGGTGATGGCGATGAACACCAGTCCGGCGAGGCCCGCGACCAGGGTCTCGTTCCAGCCGAATGCGGTGCCGAGGCTGGCTCCGGTGGCGCCCGTGTTGAAGGCGAACCAGCCGACCACGACGGTGGCGAGGAAGCCCGAGGCGATCGCGTACCCGGCGGTGCCGAAGGTCTCCGTGGCCTGCAGCGAGAAGCTCTTGCCGGTGCGACCAGCGCGCCAGCTGAGCAGGCTCACGTAGACGAACATGATCGCGTTCGCGGTGAGGATCGCGCCGACACCCGGCCAGAATCCGAGCATGGCGACGACGAGGCCGCCGGGCACGGCATTCGTGAGGATCATCGGGAAGCCGAACCACACCGCGGAGACGGTGAAGAGCGACTTTCGATGGTTCAGCGGGACGGGTTCGTGCTCGAACTCCGAGGTGCTGCTCTCCGCCGTTGCGGTCTTCGTCATCACACGTGCTCCTTCTGGACGATCCCGGACATCGGCGTCGCGGGGACGGGTGCGGAGGCGGTGCGCAGCGCCGCCTCGGTGCGCAGGGCGAGGCGGACGCCGTGCAGCATGTCCGTGCCTGAGGTGTGCCCGATGGCCGCGACACGCACGGCCGCGGCCTCGATGCGTGCGTCGTCGCGGTCGCGCACGGCACGGACGAGCGCATGCAGGCTCTGCGGAGCGCGGGCGCGCAGCGCGTGTCGGATGGTGACGGCGCTCAGCAGCGTCGTCCGCTCGGCGCCGTCGTCGTCGAGTGCGGCGGTCAGCGAGGGGAGCGCGCTGCGCAGCCGCATGCCGCGCTGCGCGCTCACGAACGCGAGCCCCGTGAGCACATCGTCACCGGAGGGGGTGAGGCCCTCGCCGAGCCCGAGCAGTCGGCTCGCGGCGTCGGCGACCCCGGCCGGATCCCGCTCCAGCAGCGCCGCTTCGAGCGCCTCTCCGCGCTGGGCCAGCAGCGCGGAGGCCGCGCGACCGAACGCGGTCTGCGCGACGGGAGCGGGCGAGCGCGCGATGATCTCCTCGGCGTGCAGCAGCTGCGACGGGGACAGCGCGCACAGGCAGACGTCGGAGGGGGTCCAGGGGGCGGCGGGGCCGGTCAGCACCGCGATCGGCCCGTTCTTCGTCTCGATCCGGAAGCCGTCGGGGGCGATCGACACGTCGTCTCCCGGCTCCACCTGGAGCGCGGTCCAGTCGTCGACGGGGACGCGCACGGTGGCGGGGGCGTCGTCGAGGTCCGGCGAGACGAGGGCGACGAGCTCGTCCGCGATGCGAAGGTTCACCGCGCGACGGTGCACCGAGTGCACATGATGGCGCGATTCGGAACCGGTGGAGGCCGCCGGTCGAACGCGGGCCAGCACGGAACGGGTCTGCGCGGGGTCGGCGGCGCGCGAGAGCGTCTCCTCAAGTGCGGCATCCCAGGTAATCGCGCGCACGGCGACGGGGGTGGCGACGGGGGTCATCGTCTTCTCTCCGACACCTCCGCGGGGCCAGGGCGACGACTGCGGAGGATGGTCAAGTGTTCATGGAAATGTATACCATCGATTGAAATGGAGTACCATTCCTGAATCACCACCGGTCGCGACCGCGGCCTCAGCACTAGGGAGAACCAGATGCGTGTCGTAGTCGCACTCGGGGGCAACGCCCTCGCCCGCCGGGGCGAGCCGATGACAGCCGAATACCTGCGGGCCAACGTCAAGGCCGCGTGCGAGGCGCTCGCCTCGTTCGCGCGCGACAACGAGGTCGTCATCACGCACGGCAATGGTCCTCAGGTCGGCCTGCTCGCGCTGCAGAACCTCGCCTACCAGGACGTCGCGGCCTACCCGCTGGACATCCTCGGAGCCGAGACCCAGGGGATGATCGGCTACGTCGTGCAGCAGGAGCTCTCCAACGCCCTGGGCGGCGAGCGCGAGGTGGCCGGAGTCATCACCACGACCGTCGTCGACGAGAGCGACCCGGCGTTCGTGCGGCCTACGAAGCTGATCGGCCCGCAGTACTCCGCGCACGACGCCGCCGAGGCCGCCGCCGAGTACCGCTGGACCATCGCGAAGGACGGCAACGCGTTCCGTCGTGTGGTGCCCTCCCCGGTTCCGGTGTCCATCGTGCAGGCGCCGCTGATCCGCCGTCTGCTCGAGGCCGGCAGCCTCGCGGTCTGCGTCGGCGGTGGTGGCGTACCGGTCCGCGAGGACTCGAAGGGGCGTCACATCGGTGTGCAGGCGGTCGTCGACAAGGACCTCGCCAGCGCCGCGCTCGCCGCGGACATCGGCGCCGACACCCTGATCATGCTCACCGACGGCGACTACGTGAGCGAGAACTGGGGCACTCCGGAGCAGCGCGACATCCACACCGCCTCCGCGGACGCGGTCGCCGCGATGGCCTTCGCCGAGGGCTCGATGCAGCCGAAGATCGACGCCGCGATCCGCGTCGCTCGCGCCGGAGGCCGCGCGCTGATCGGCCCGCTCGACCGTCTCGACGATCTGCTCGCGCGCAAGATCGGCACCGAGATCGTGCCGACGCTCAAGGAGGGCATCCGCTGGGTCGAGCCCGCGAAGGTCTGACCGGCGCGCCGCCATCGCAGGTTGCGGACGGCTCGATGGAAGAATGATCCCGTGACCAGCAAGGATGAACGACAGCTCGAGTCGACGAAGATCGCGTCGTGGTTGCGCGACGCGATCCTCGACGGCGCACGCGCCCCGGGCAGCCGCTTGATCGAACGCGACCTCGCGGCCGAGTTCGGAGTGAGTCGTGTGCCGGTGCGCGATGCGCTCAAGGTGCTCGATGCCGAAGGGCTCGTCGAGCTGCGTCCGCACACCTGGGCGGTCGTGCGCGAGTTCACGGACGCGGACCTCGCGGATCTCGATGAGGTCCGCGCTGTGCTCGAGCCGCTGGCGTTCCGTCTGGCGGCCGAGCGCCACCGACGCGAGGGTCTGGCCCGGCTGCGTCAGGCCCTCGATCGGGAGGAGTCCAGCGCCCGCGTCGGCGATGAGATCGTCTCGCGCCGGGCGGCCGCGGATTTCCACGAGACCGTCACCGAACTCGCGGAGAACCGTCTGCTCAGCGAGATGATGCGGGGGATCGGGAGCCGCCTGCGCTGGGCGCTCTCGCAGTACGACGACCTGCAGTACATCAGCGGGGAGCACGTCGAACTCTTCGAGGCGATCCAGCGCCGCGACGGCGACCGAGCCGCGGAACTCGCCGCCACGCATCTGGAGAGCAGTCGGCGCGAGCGCATCGCGCACGTCGAAGCGCAGCGCACCGGAGCCATCCGCACGCAGGAGGCGTCGCACCGCGCGTGAACGGAACCGCCCCGCGCGGGCGGTAATCTTGCCCGATGACACCGAGAACCTTCGACCAGTCGTCCAAGCTGAAGAACGTCCTGTACGAGATCCGCGGCAACGCGCTCGTCGAGGCGGCTCGGCTGGAGGCGGCAGGCCACTCGGTGCTCAAGCTGAACACGGGCAACCCTGCGGTCTTCGGCTTCGAGGCGCCGCAGCAGATCGTGCGCGACATGCTCGCGACGCTGCCCACCGCGCACGGCTACAGCGAGAGCAAGGGCATCGTCTCCGCGCGCCGCGCCGTGGTCAGCCGCTACGAGCAGGTCGACGGCTTCCCCCTCGTCGACCCCGAGGACGTCTACCTCGGCAACGGCGTCTCCGAGCTCATCACGATGACCATGCAGGCCCTGCTGGACGAGGGCGACGAGGTGCTCATCCCCGCCCCGGACTATCCGCTGTGGACCGCGATGACCAGCCTCGCCGGCGGCACCCCGGTGCACTACCTGTGCGACGAGGAGAACGGCTGGAACCCGGATCTGGAGGATCTGCGCTCCAAGGTCACCCCGCGCACCAAGGCCATCGTCATCATCAACCCGAACAACCCCACGGGCGCGGTGTACTCGCGCGAGGTGCTGCAGGGCATCGTGCAGGTCGCGAGGGAGAACGACCTGCTGCTGTTGTCGGACGAGATCTACGACCGGATCCTCTTCGACGACGCGCAGCACATCCCGACCGCGACCCTCGCGCCCGATCTGCTCTGCCTGACCTTCAACGGACTGTCCAAGACCTACCGCGTCGCCGGGTACCGGTCGGGGTGGCTCGTCATCACCGGCCCGCAGCAGCACGCCAAGGGGTTCATCGAGGGGATCACGCTGCTCGCGTCGACCCGGCTCTGCCCGAACGTGCCGGCGCAGCACGCGGTGCAGGCGGCACTCGGCGGAGTGCAGTCGATCGAGTCGCTGATCGCGCCGAGCGGACGCCTGCATCTGCAGCGCGACGCCGCCTGGGAGGGACTCTCCGCGATCCCCGGCGTGAGCTGCGTCAAGCCCACAGGGGCGCTGTACGCGTTCCCGAAGCTGGATCCGAACGTGCACGAGATCCATGACGACGCCAAGCTCATCTACGACCTGCTGGTCGCGGAACGGATCCTGCTCGTGCAGGGCACCGGCTTCAACTGGCCGACGCCCGATCACCTGCGCGTGGTGACGCTGCCCGAGCCGCGCGTGATCACCGAGGCGATCGAGCGCCTCGGCAACTTCCTGTCGAGTTACCGGCAGTGAGCGGCGCCCCCGCCGATCGCTGATCACACCTCGGCGGGGGTCCGCTGCCGCCGGGCTCGCCGCGTCGCGGGACTCTGCGGGTCGCGCAGCAGCGTGGCGGCGAGGGTGCGCGCGGCAGCCGTGAACGCAGAGCGCCCCGACACATCCGGCACCGGTCGTGCGTGCAGGGCCGCGGCGTCCAGCGCCCGCTGGTCGTACGGCAGGAAGTGCACGTCGCGGATGCCCGAGAAGCGGTCCAGGGCGCGGCGGATCTGCCCGCGCGCATCGATGCCGAGAGGCCCGGGGCGCACCTTGTTCACGGCGACGGTGACGGGCACGTCTCCGATCTCGGCCCGCAGCTCGGCATAGCCCCGCACGAACCGGGCGATCCCGAGCGGATCGGCCGCGGCGACCGCCACGATGCGGTCGGCGCTGCGCAGAGCGGTGAGCGTCGCGGCATTGCGCCGCGGCCCGTCCAGGTCGCTGATGATCTCCTCGTCGGCCTCGAGCGAGGCCGCGACATCGACCAGCGTGATCGCGCTCCAGCCGCGGCAGGCGTCGAGCACCGCCTGCAGACGCGTCGCGGACAGTTCGGGCCAGCGTGCGGGACGGTTGATCCCCACCAGCACGTCGACGGTGCCCCCGGAGGATTCCACGGGGCTGGACAGGCGGCTCAGCTCGGCCCCGTCGAGCAGCCCGAGCTCGGCGCGGCGGCAGGCCGCGGCGATCCCTGGACCGTCATCGGTGAGGCCCAGCATGAGGGCGATCGCCGGCGCGTGCGTGTCGGCGTCGACGAGGGCGACCCCGCGGTCCGGGGCTGCGAGGAGCGCCGCGAGCTGCACCGCCAGGGTGCTGCGCCCGGGGGCGCCGTGCGGGCCCCACACGCAGATCAGCCGATTCGGCGGCGCCCCGGTGCCGAGTGCGTCCGCGCCGGTCTCGTCCGTGCCCGTGCCGGCGGTGTCGGCCCGCAGCGCGTCCGCGACATCCCACCCGCTCGAGGAAGAGGCCAGGGGCGAGGCCAGTCCGTGCCGCTGGGCGAGCCGGACGGCGGCCGGACCGTCGCCCAGGGTCAGGATCCGCACGCCCGCGCGGTCGCAGGCGCCTCGCAGCGCCGCGCTCAGCCAGCCGCGTTCGGCCGGGATCAGCAGCGCCTCGGCATCGCGGAGCTCTTCGGCATGCGCGACCAGTCGGGCCGCCTGCTCCGGGGTCATGCGTGCGATCACGGTGACGCCGGCGAGCTCCAGCTCCTCGGCGAGCGTCTCGGCGCGTTCCGGGGGAAGGGCGAGGACGACGCCGGTCATGAACGTGCTCCGAGGGGCACCACGGACAGGGAGGAACCGTCGGTCAGCGCGGTGAGCACCTCTCCGACCTTCGCCCGGCTCACGACGAGCTCGAGCGTGGTGGCCTTCGCAGAGAGGGGGCCGTCATCGCGGTCGACCGAGGCGACGGTGGCCTCGGACAGCAGCACCCGCGGTTCGCCGAAGCCCTTGCTGTCGGCGAGCGGCTCGGCCGCCCATAGCTCGACCACGGAGCCCGTGACGATCGAGGCGGGGACCGGCACCGTGCTGCGCACGACCACCGAGGTGGTGCGGCCCTGGTCGGCGTCGGCGGCGGCCGTCGAGGGCACGAGCTCGCCCTCCGCGATCGTGCGGGTCGCGATCAGACCGGGCTCGAGGGTGCCCGGGGTGAGGTAGCCGGAGCCCACCGTGCCGAGCACGACGTCGACGACGCGCACGTCGGCGGAGGTGAGCGGCTCGCCGGGAACGATCGTGCGCACGGCCTGGAGGGCGGGACTGGTCTGCTTCGCCGCGCCCACGATCAGCCAGACTCCGGCGACGGAGACGACGATCAGGGCGAGGCCGATGAAGAAGCGCAGATCGGTCCAGGGCCGACGTGCTGCTCGTGCGGTGCTCATGTGCTCATGGTCACAGAATCCGGATCCGTGCCGGGAAAGTTATCCACAGCTCTCCGCCTGTCACCGCGGATACCCCGGCGCAGAGCACAATGGGTGCATGCCCGACGCATCCACGCCTGCAGTGCGCTATCTCGCCCCGGCCCAGGTGGCCGAGCTTCTCGGCGTGCAGGTCGATGAGGTCGTCGAGCTCGTCATGCAGGGCCGGCTGCGCGGCGCGCGGATCGGCGCTCCGCCGGCCTGGCGGGTCGAGGAGGCCTCGATCACGGACTACCTGGCGGAGCAGGCCGAGGACGCGCGGCGCAGAGCGCTGTGGCGGCAGGCGAACGCGGCGAGCTTTCCCGAGCTCTGGGGCCCTCCCGTTCGTCTCGGCGAGTGACCGGGCGCTCTCCGGGGGTCTGAGCCCGTCTCCCGGGCCCGATTGTCGTGCGAGCGTCAGCCCAGCCCGGGTGCGAGCGCATCCGTGCCGATGGAGAGCACGGACGCGAACGGCACGATGCGGAACCCGGTGACCGCTCTCGCGCGTCGCGGGGAGCCCGCGTCATGCAGCGCCAGGTCCAGATGGTCGGAGCCGGCCCGATCGATCGTGCCCGCGAGCACCGTGCCGGAGCGGGTGCGCAGCGTCACGCCGCTGCGGCGTCGGGCGAGGTCGCGCACCACGAAGCCGAACGTCATCCGCTCGCGCAACGGCGAGAGCGGCTCGGCGGTGGCGCCGCTGCTCAGCAGCGCGCCGTGGTCGAGCGCCCACAGCTCCACGGCGTGGGCGGGCAGCAGCACGAGGCCCGGAGCGTCCTGCGGCTGCACGGCCGCCCAATCGGCGCCGACCGCCCGCAGCCGCCCGCGCACCCTCGTCGAATCGGTGAGCACGGCGGCGACCGCTCCGCCCTCGTCGACGAGCACGCCCAGCCGCGTGCGCAGATCGAGCCGGGCGATGCGCAGTCGCTCCGTCTCGGCGTCCAGGGCGGCGCGCTCCGCCTCCCAGCCCGAGGCGATCTGATCCTCGAGGTCCTCGAACAGCCGATCCCATTCCATGCGCTCGAGGGTACGGGACGCGGCCGGGGCGATATACGGGTTATCCACATTCCTCGGCCCAGACGACCCACGGCGCGCGCAGATGTGCTCGAATGCCAGTCACGCCATCCGAATCTCGAGGGGGAGAACAACGATGATGACGCTCGAGGACTTCGCGCCGCAGCCCACGCCGACCGCAGAGCTGCCGGATCCGGCTCCGCTGCTGCAGAGCCTCACGCGGGGCGTCCTCGAGGTGCTGGCGGGGGTGCGCGAGGCGGACCAGCTCGCGCGTTGGCTCAGCGAGGATGCGTTCCTCGTGCTGACGGCCCGTGCGAACCTGTCCGCGCGGGCCCGCAGCGCGCGCGGCGTCGCACCGGCCAGGCCGGTCTTCCGCGTCCTCTCCACGCATGTGTCCTCGCCGGCGGACGGCATCGTCGAGGCCACGCTGATCGTGCAGACCCCCGGGCGGACCAGGGCCGTGGCGGTGCGGATGGAGGGGCTGGACCGACGCTGGAGGGCGACCTCGCTGGCCGTGCTCTGAGGTCGGCTCGACCGCCCTCCGCCCGCGCGTGGGAGGAGGGGATACGCCCTAGGCTGTCAGGGTGTCGACACTCAGTGATCTCGCTCAGGCCCAGGGCTGCCTCGCCGACGAGGACATCGAATGGCTGCATCGTCTCGCCGGCGACGGGCAGCTGCTCGCGGATCTGGCCTCCGCGGACATCGTGATCTGGATCGCGACGGCCGACGGATCCTTCATCGCGGTCGCGCACACCCGCCCGAGCGGCGCGGCGACCCTGTTCTACCGTGACATCGTGGGGGAGCGGGTGCGGCCGCAGTGGCGCACCCAGGTGCAGGGCGCCTTCGACACGGCGGAGATCGTCGACTCGGCGAACCCCGACTGGTTCGAGGAGACGCCGACCAGGGTCAGAGCCGTGCCGATCGTGCGCAGCCGCAAGAGCGCCGCCGACGGCGAGCGCCCCCGGCCGATCGGCGTGCTCACCCGGCACACGAACCTCGGTGAGGCGCGCACGCCCTCCCGGCAGCAGATCACGTTCAACGAGGCGGCGGACGACCTGTTCGGCATGATCTCGGGCGGAGAGTTCCCCGACCTGTCCGCGCCCACCTCGCCGCGTCGCGGGGCCCCGCGCGCCTCGGACGGCCTCATCCGCATCGACGTCGACGGCGTCGTCACGTTCGCCAGCCCGAACGCGCTGAGCGCGTTCAATCGGATGGGCTTCGACGAGGAGCTCGAGGGGGAGTCGCTGGTCGAGGTGACGACGCGGATCGTGCCGCCCTCTCGGCAGGTCGACGAGTCGCTGCCGGTCGTGGTCACCGGGCGCGCCCCGTGGCGCACGGACGTGGAGGCCAGGGGCGTCACCGTCTCCCTGCGGGCCATCCCGCTCAAGGACCACGGCACCCGGATCGGCGCGATCGTGCTGTGCCGCGACGTGTCGGAGCTGCGTCACCAGGAGCAGGAGCTCATCACCAAGGATGCGACGATCCGCGAGATCCACCACCGGGTGAAGAACAACCTGCAGACGGTCGCGTCCCTGCTGCGGATCCAGGCCCGTCGCACGCATTCCGAGGAGGCACGCGACGCTCTGACGCAGGCGATGCGCCGTGTCGAGTCGATCGCCGTGGTGCACGACACGCTCGCCGGCGGTCTCGCGCAGAAGGTGGACTTCGACGAGGTCTTCGCGCGGGTGCTGAAGCTCGTGGCAGAGGTCGCTTCGGCGCCCAACACGCGGGCGCGCACGCAGTCGACGGGACGGTTCGGTGTGCTGCCGAGCGAGTACGCGACGCCGCTCGCGCTCGCGCTCACCGAGGTCGTCACCAACGCCGTGGAGCACGGCCTCGCCGGCCAGGAGGGCCTCGTCACCATCGAGGCGCAGCGCACCGATGAGAACCTGCGGGTGATCGTCAGCGACACCGGACACGGCCTGCCCGAGGGGCGGATCGGTCAGGGCCTGGGCACGCAGATCATCCGAACCCTCATCCAGGGCGAACTCGGCGGAACGATCGTCTGGGAGGGTTCGGACGGCGAGGGCACCGTGGTCACGATCGACCTTCCGATGCGCTGGGTGAACGGCTGAGCCGACTCAGCCTCTCGCGAGTCGGCTCGACCTGCAGGCTGAACGGCTGAGCCGGATCCGCTGGGCGCGGGTCAGCCGGCGCGGCGGGCGCGAGCGGCGCGGCGCTTGAGAGCGCGGCGCTCGTCCTCGCTGAGTCCACCCCACACGCCCGAGTCCTGGCTGGACTCGAGGGCGTACTGCAGGCAGACCTCGGTGACGGTGCACCGGGCGCACACGGCCTTCGCCTTCTCGATCTGATCAACGGCCGGACCGGTGTTCCCGACGGGGAAGAACAGTTCGGGGTCGACGGTGAGGCAGGCGGCCTTGTCGCGCCAATCCATGGGGGCTCCTCGGTGTGGAAATGTCATGGGCGCGCGAGTCTCGCGTGCCCGGAATTCGTAGGCGGCGTTCGGGGGGTCGACGCCCATCGGTGATGCGAGCGGATGCTCGCCCCACGCCGCTGTGGGAGCACATGGCTGTGATCTATTCTCTTACATGAAAGGCGAACGATCAAGGATTTTCTGCACTCCGTGTGAACGCGAGGCGAACCGCGAGCGAACGCCATCGCCCAGACACCCCCTCAGGAGCCCGCATGCGCACGTCGAGACTCACCATCGCGGCGGCGGCCGTGCTCGCCCTGGAGGCGGTGGCGCTGCTCGTCGTCACGCTCATGGAGGTGTTCGGCCTGAGCTCGGGGGCTGCGACGTCCCTGCCCTCCGCTCTCGGACTGATCGGGCTCAGCGCGGTGGGAGCCGTCGGGCTCGCGGCACTGGCCTTCGCCGTGCTCCGCGGTCGGTCGTTCGGGCGCAGCGGCGGCATGGTGGTGCAGATCCTCGCCATCGCGGTCGCGCTGAGTGCGCTCACCGTGCGCCCGTTCCCCGTGGTCTTCGTGCTGGCGCTGACGATCCCCGGCGCGATCGGCGCGGTGCTGCTGTTCCTGCTGACGCGGCGCGCGGGGCTGGACGCACGCCGTGCCGACGCCGAACAGCAGGACGACTGAGGCCCTACGCGGCGAGGCCCACGAGCTTGCGGATGCGGGCGACGTGGCCGGTGGCCTTGACGTTGTAGAGCGCGTGCGCGATCACGCCGTCCTCGTCGATGACGAAGGTCGAGCGGATCACGCCTTGGATGACCTTGCCGTAGTTCTTCTTCTCGCCCCACACCCCGTACGCGTGATGCACGGCGAGGTCGGCGTCGCTCAGCAGCGGGAAGGAGAGCCCGTCGCGCTCCGCGAACTGCTTGAGCTTGGCCACATCGTCGCGCGAGACCCCCAGCACCGTGTATCCGGCGCCCTGCAGAGAGGCGAGGCTGTCGCGGAAGTCGCACGCCTCGGTCGTGCAGCCCGGGGTCATCGCCGCCGGGTAGAAGTACAGGATGACGTTGCGGCCGCCCAGATCGTGAAGCGAGACGGACGCGCCGTCCTGGTCCTGCAGGGTGAAGTCGGGGGCGGGGGATCCTGGTTCGAGGCGCTGTGCGGTCACCTCTCCAGGCTACCCGCACGTACGGGAGCGGTTCCGCTCAGAGCTTGTCCGCGAAGGTCGCCAGCAATCGCTGCAGCGATTCCAGCCGCGCCAGCCCGGCCTCGCCGAGGGCTCCGTCCGCGGCGGCCTCGTTGAGCGCGCAGTCCTCCGCGTCGGCGCGGTGCGTGCAGCCGCGGGGGCAGTTCTCCGCGATCGCGGCGAGCTCGGTGAAGGCGGCGAGGATGTTCTGCGGATCCACGTGCCCCAGCCCGAAGGAGCGCACGCCCGGGGTGTCGATGACCCAGCCGGAGCCGCCGTCCGATCCGGGGGCGAGAGCAGGGGCGAGGTAGCGCAGCGACACCGTCGACGAAGAGGTGTGCCGGCCTCGTCCGGTGACCTCGTTCACATGCCCGGTGGCCCGGCGCGCCCCCGGCACGAGGGCGTTCACGAGCGTGGACTTGCCGACACCGGAGTGCCCGACGAACACCGTGGAGTGCCCGATGAGCGCTCGGCCGATCTCGTCGACCGGCATCTCGCCCTGGGCGCTCGTGAAGACGGTCAGATCCAGACCCTCGAAGTGCTTCAGGAACGCGGACGGATCCGCCAGATCCGTCTTGGTGACCACCAGCAGCGGGCGGATCCCGGCGTCGAGCGCGGCCACCAGATAGCGGTCGACCAGGCGCTCGCGGGGTTCGGGGTCGGCCGCAGCGACCACGATGAGCATCTGGTCGGCGTTGGCGACGATGACGCGCTCCACCTGGTCCGTGTCATCGGCACTGCGGCGCAGCAGGGACGAACGCTCGAGGATGCCGACGATCCGGCCCAGAGTGCCCTCCTCGCCCGTGACGTCGCCGACCACGCGGGCTGCGTCGCCGGTGACGATGGGCGTGCGGCGCAGCTCCCGGGCGCGCGCGGCGGTGATCGTGTGCTCGTCGTCGCCGCCCTCGCCGATCAGCACGGCGTACCGACCTCGATCCACGCCCAGCACCCGCCCGATCTCGGCATCGGTGTGCGCGGGGCGGCGTTTGGTGCGCGGACGGTTGGCCTTGGGATTCGGGCGCGACCGGATCTGGGACTCGTCGAAGTCGTCGAGCTCGTCGTCGCCGTCGTCGTCCAGCCAGCTCACGCGGGGGTGCTCCCAGAGGCGTCGACGGAGAGCATGCGCTCCCACAGCTGTGTGAACTCGGGCAGGGTCTTCGCCGTGGTCCCGATCTCGTCGACCTCGACGCCCGGCACGCGCAGGCCGATGAGGGCGCCCGTGGTCGCCATGCGGTGGTCGTGGTGGGCGGGCCAGGTGCCGGCCCGCAGTTCCGCAGGAGCGATGCGGATGCCGTCCTCGAGCTCCAGGGCCTCGCCGCCGAGGGCACGGAGGTTGCCGGCGAGTGCCGCGATCCGGTCGGTCTCGTGCAGCCGGATGTGGCCGATTCCGGTGATCGTGGTCGGTGCGTCCGCCAGAGCGGCGAGACCCACGAACGTCGGCGCGAGTTCGCCGGCGGCTGACAGATCGAACTCGCCGCCGCGGATGCGACCGGTGCCGCGCACCGTGAGCACGCCGTCCGCGCGGTGCACGTCGGCGCCGATCCGTTCCAGCAGGTCGGGCAGCAGGGCGCCGGGCTGGGTGGAGCGCGTCGGCCAGCCCTCGATCGCGACCTCGCCGCCGGCGACGAGCGCCGCCGCGAGGAACGGGGCGGCGTTGGACAGATCCGGCTCGATCGCGATCTCGCGGGAGCGGGGCACACCGCCCTCCACCATCCATTCGCCGGGACCAGGGCGGGTGACCTTGATCCCGCGGCGGGTCAGCGCCTCCACTGTCATGTCGATGTGCGGCATGCTGGGCAGCCGCTCGCCGGTGTGCACCAGATGCAGACCCACGTCGAAGCGCGGCGCCGCCAGGAGCAGCCCCGAGACGAACTGACTCGATGCGGACGCGTCGATCTCGACACGGCCGCCGCGGATGTGCCCGCGCCCGCGGATCGTGAACGGCAGAGACCAGCTGCCGTTGTCCTCGATGTCGACGCCGAGGTCGCGCAGCGCGTGGATCATGGCGCCCATCGGGCGGTGCAGCGCCGTCTCGTGCGCGGTGAGCAGCACGTCGCCGCGAGCGAGTCCCGCGAGCGGCGCGATGAAGCGCATCACCGTGCCGGCCTGGCCGCAGTCGACGGTCGTGCCGCCGGTGAGCGGGGCGGGGGTGATCCGTAGATCGGGGCCGAACCCTCCGGTGCCGAGCTGCTCCTCGATGCCGACGCCGAGTGCGCGCAGCGCGTCGATCATGCGGGCGGAGTCGTCCGAATGCAGCGGGGCCGAGACGACACCCGGAGCGTCGGCGATCGCTGCAAGCACGAGTTCGCGGTTGGTGAGCGACTTGGATCCCGGTACGCGCAGTCGCGCACGCAGTGAGCCGGCGGCGAGCGGCGCGGACCAGCGTCCGCGCGGGGCGGGGGAATACAAGGAGGCGCTCATCGGTTCCTACCCTACTGAAGGCCTCCGGCAGCGGAGGGCGAGAAGAAGGAAGGCAGTGCGCATGCTCGCGACGCTCGAACCGGTGGAGGCCGACGTTCTCGGCCTAAACTGGCTTGCGATGAACGATCACGCACCGCTGGACGCGCAGCCGGACGCGGAATCCTCCGCGCGCCGGGAATTCGAGGAGCAGGCGATCCCCTTCATGGATCAGCTGTACGCCGCCGCCATGCGCATGACGCGCAACCCGTCCGACGCTGCGGACCTGGTCCAGGAGACGTTCGTGAAGGCGTTCGCCTCATGGTCGAGCTTCACGCAGGGCACGAACCTGAAGGCGTGGCTGTACCGGATCCTGACGAACACCTACATCAACATCTACCGCAAGCGCCAGCGCGAGCCCTACCAGGGCACGATCGACGAGCTGGAGGACTGGCAGCTCGGCGGCGCCGAGTCGACCACGGCCTCGCACAGCCGCTCGGCCGAGGCCGAGGCGATCGACCGGATGCCCGCGTCGGTGGTCAAGGAGGCGCTGCAGGCGGTCCCGGAGGACTTCCGGCTGGCGGTGTACCTCGCCGACGTCGAGGGCTTCGCCTACCAGGAGATCGCCGACATCATGAAGACCCCCATCGGCACCGTCATGAGCCGCCTGCACCGCGGGCGTCGCATGCTGCGGGAGCTGCTGGCGGACTACGCCGCAGAGCGAGGGATCGCCACGGCCGGCACGAGGAGCACGAAATGACGGACTGCGGATGCGCCAAGGCGCAGCAGGATCTGGAGGAATACCTCCGCAACGAGATGTGCAAGACGGAGCACTCCGACATCCGCGAGCATCTCGAGAACTGCCCGTCCTGCGCAGAGGAGGCCCTCGTCGCGACCACGCTGACCGAGGTCGTCTCACGCGCGTGCAAGGAGACGGCGCCCGAGGAGCTGCGCGACCAGGTGCTGGCGCGGCTGCGCGCCGTGCAGGCATCCGTCCACTGACGCGTCGCGCGTGACTCACGGCCGCTGCACTGTCGGCGGTCGTGGTTAGGCTGAGGGCATGGCAGACCTCGACGCCCGTGACGTCCCCGTCGATCCGACCTCGCAGGAGCGCCTGAGCGCTTCTGGTCTCAAGTACCGCATCGTCGACCTGTCGGATCCGGCGCGGCTGCGCGGTTTCGCCCGCGCCGACGCACGCGGCTTCCTGGACAAGGAACCCGACGACGAGACGATCCGCGTCATGGGCGAGATGATGTCCGGGCGGCGGAACATCGGCGTGTACGCGCCTGGCATCGAGATCCCCGTCGCGACCGTCGACTCCTGGGTGACGCCGATGACCGTACCCGGCGACGACGGAGCGCACGTCGACATGTGGGCGATCAGCATCGTCACCGTCGCCGCGACCCATCGTCGGCGCGGGATCGCTCGCAACCTCCTGGAGGGCGAGCTCCGCGCCGCGGCCTCCGCCGGCGTCCCGATCGCGGGGCTGACCGCCACGGAGGCGACGATCTACGGACGCTACGGCTTCGGCCCCGCGGTCCCCGTTTCACGCGTGCGCGTGGACGCACGCCGTGCCGGCGGCGTCGCGCTGCCGGCCGCGGACGGCGCGACGACGGTCGAGTATCTGGAGCCCGAAGCGCTGCTGGCGGCGCTCGGCGAGGTGCACGAGCGCGCCCGTCTGCACCGGCCGGGCGACATCCCGGGGTGGCCGCTGCGCTGGCGGCGGATGGCGGGGCTCACGCCCGGCGACGAGAGGTCCCGCGCCGTCCGAGGAGTCAGGGCCGTCGACGCCGAAGGCTCCACCCGGGGTGTGCTGGCCTACACGCTCGATGAGCTTCCCGACGAATTCGGCGCCGACTTCGCGATCCGTCATCTCGATGCCGAGACTCCGGAGGCGCTGCGCGCGCTCTGGGCCTTCGCGGTGAACCACGACCTGATCCGCACCGTGCACGCGGACCTCCGTCCCGTCGACGATCCGCTGCCGTGGCTCGTCGCCAACCAGCGCGCGGTGCAGACCACCGTCCACGACCACGGCTGGCTGCGGATCCTGGACGTCGGGGCCGTTCTGACGGCCCGCACCTACCGCGGACCCCTCGACGTCGTACTGCGGGTGTCGGACCCGCTCGGACTCGCCGACGGATCCTGGCGTCTGCGGGTCGACGATGCCGGCAAGGCGGAGGTGGACGCCACCTCTGACACGCCGGACCTCGAGCTCGGCGTCGATGCGCTGTCATCGCTCTACCTGGGCGGCGTGAGCGCGACCACGCTGCGCGCGGCAGGGAGGATCTCGGCCTCGGCGGAGACCGCGGCCGCTGTGCAGAACGCGTTCGCGACGGCCGAGGCGCCGGCGCTCACGATCTGGTACTGAATGTCCGAGGCCCTCGCTACCGTGAGGGCATGACCGCACTCCGTCCCGCCGAGGGATCCGATGGCGCCGCCGTCGTCACCGTCGCGCCGTCCGGGCTCGGGCTGGCGCAGGGCATCGCGCTGTATCTCGCCTCCGTGCTCGGTACGGGACTGCTGGTGCTCCCCGGGCTCGCGGCGAAGACCGCCGGTCCGGCCAGCCTCATCGCGGTGGGGGTGATCACGCTCCTGGCCGTGCCCCTCGCGGGCGCGTTCGCCGCGCTCGCCGCGCGTCATCCGGATCCGGGCGGGGTCGCCAGCTATGCGCGTCGCGCCCTCGGGCCGACCGCCGCGCGCGCGACCGGATACTGGTTCCTGTTCGGGGTCGCGGCCGGTGGTCCCGTGGTGTCGGTGCTCGGCGCCCGCTACATCGCGACCGCCGTCGGGATCGACAGCGCGGGCATCCCGTGGCTCGCTCTGGGCTTCCTCGTGGTGCCGTTCATCGCCAACCTGTTCGGGGTGCGGCTCACCGGCTGGCTGCAGCTGGTGCTGACCGGCCTGCTGCTCGCGATCGTGGTCGTGGTGGTCGCGGTCGCCGCGCCCGCCGTGCACCCGGAGAGCTTCACGCCGTTCCTTCCGCACGGATGGGGCGGCGTGGGCACCGCGATCGTGATGTTCGTGTGGGCGTTCGCCGGCTGGGAGGTCGGCACCCACATCTCCGGCGAGTTCGCGCGTCCGCGACGCACGATCCCGCTGGCGACCGCGATCACTCTGGTGCTGGCCGGCGGCTGCTATCTCGCACTGCAGGTCGTGACGGTCGGCGCTCTGGGGGAGCGGGCGGGGCACGGCGACGTCGTGCTGCTCGATCTCGCCGAGGCGGGCGGTGTGCGCGCGGCGCCCACGCTCATCGGCCTGGTGTCGGCCGTGGTCGCCCTCGGCGTGCTCAACGTCTACCTCGCCGCGTTCGGCAAGCTCGGGGCATCGCTGGCGGCCAACGGCGATCTGCCGGGCTGGTTCGCGAAGGGAGCCGAGTCCGGCGCCGTGCCGCGGCGTGCGCTGCTGCTGTCGATGGCCCTCGTGCTGGCCTACTTCGCGGTGTCGTGGGTCATGGGCTTCGACCTGCAGCCGTTCATCCTCATCCACACCGCCAGCATGGTCGCGGTGTACACGGTCGGCATGATCGCCGCGATCCGGATCCTGCCACGGCGCACGCCCGGCTGGTGGATGGCGGTGATCGCCTCGGTCTGCACGGTGGGTCTGCTGCTGCTCGCCGGGGTCGCGCTCGTGGTCCCCGCCGCCGTTGCCGTCATCGCACTCGCCGTGACCGCGGTGCGGAGCGTGCGGGAACGACGACGCGGTGCCCCGGAGAACCGGGACACCGCGTCGATCGGCTGAGCGGACCGCTCAGAGCGTCAGCGCCCGCGAGAGCAGGTCGGCCTGCTCCGCGGCGTGCACCTTCGAGGATCCGGTCGACGGCGCCGCCGACGCGGGCCGGGTGATCGGGCGCACGACGCGCGGACCGGGCACGGTCTGGAAGTGCAGGGCGAGGAACGGCCAGGCGCCCTGGTTCTCCGGCTCCTCCTGCATCCAGACGATCTCGGCGTTGGGGTAGGTGTCGGCGACGGTCTTCAGCGTGCGCAGCGGCACGGGGTAGAGCTGCTCGACACGCACCAGCGCGATCTCCGGGTTCGGGTTCTTCTCGAGCTCGGCGACCAGGTCCCAGTGCACCTTGCCGGAGTGGAAGATCACGCGCTTGACCGCGGTCCGGTCGAGCGCACGGGTGTCGTCGATCACGGCCTCGAACTTGCCGCGCGTGAAGTCCTCGACCGGGCTGGTCGCGCCGCGCAGGCGCAGCATCGCCTTCGGGGTGAAGACGATGAGCGGCCGGCGCGGCTTCGCGTATGCCTGGCGGCGCAGCAGGTGGAAGTAGCTCGCCGGAGTGGACGGGCGCGCCACGGTCATGTTGTCCTGCGCGCACAGCTGTAGGAAGCGCTCCATGCGCGCGGACGAGTGATCCGGTCCCTGACCCTCGTAGCCGTGCGGGAGCAGCAGCACGACGCTCGACTGCTGGCCCCACTTCTGCTCGGCGGCCGAGATGTACTCGTCGATGACCGACTGCGCGCCGTTCACGAAGTCGCCGAACTGCGCCTCCCACAGCACCAGCGCCTCGGGGCGCTCCACCGAATAGCCGTACTCGAAGCCGAGCGCGGCGTACTCGCTGAGCAGCGAGTCGTAGACGAAGAAGCGCGCCTGGTTGTCGGAGAGGTTGGCCAGCGGCAGCCACTCCTGGCCGTTCGCGCGGTCGTGCAGAGCCGCATGACGCTGCACGAACGTGCCGCGACGCGAGTCCTGTCCGGCCAAGCGCACGGGGGTGCCCTCGACCAGCAGCGAACCGAAGGCGAGGAGTTCTCCGAAGCCCCAGTCGATCCCGCCGTTG
The DNA here is from genome assembly GCF_042729315.1 of Microbacterium sp. NPDC060117. Classification (NCBI taxonomy): domain Bacteria; kingdom Bacillati; phylum Actinomycetota; class Actinomycetes; order Micrococcales; family Microbacteriaceae; genus Microbacterium; species Microbacterium sp. NPDC060117. Next base: position 1,118,194 of record NZ_JBHWXR010000002.1, on the reverse strand, counting down.
CGGCTCATGTCGACGCGCTTGTCCATGGCCTGCTGCAGCTTCGGGTGCACGGTGAAGCCTTCGGGCTTGTTCGCGTGCGCGTCACCGATGAGGTGCACGACCTCGAGCGGGACGCCGGTGACCTCGGGGGTGCCGATCTGCTCGTCGACGGGCGGGAGGTCGGGGGCGATCGGCGTGGCGCCGGTCTCCGCCGCGTGCGTCTCCGCGAAGGCGATCTCCAGGCGGTTCTGGAAGTCGGCCTTGGCCTGGTCGTACTCCTCCTGGGTGATGTCGCCGCGACCGACGAGCGCGTCGGTGTACAGACTCCGCACCGAGCGCTTCGCCTGGATCAGGTCGGTCATCAGCGGCTGCGTCATCGACGGGTCATCGCCCTCGTTGTGGCCGCGACGGCGGTAGCAGACCAGGTCGATCACGATGTCGCGGTGGAACCGCTCGCGGTATTCGAAGGCGAGCTGTGCCACGTGCACCACGGCCTCGGGGTCGTCGCCGTTCACATGCAGGACCGGGGCCTGGATGGTCTTCGCGACGTCGGTCGCGTACACCGACGTGCGCGAGTCGTTGGGCAGCGTGGTGAAGCCGACCTGGTTGTTCACGACCACGTGCACGGTGCCGCCGGTGCGGTAGCCCCGCAGCTGCGACATCTGCAGCGTCTCCACCACGACGCCCTGACCCGCGAAGGCGGCGTCGCCGTGCACCAGGATCGGCAGCCAGGTGAACGTGCCGATGGGCTTGCGGTCCTGCTTGGCGCGCGCGATGCCCTCGAGCACACCGTCCACCGTCTCCAGGTGCGAGGGGTTCGCGGCGAGGAGGATCGGCAGTTCGGCGCCGTCGTCGGCGACGAACGTGCCCTCCTTGCCCAAGTGGTACTTGACGTCACCGGATCCGCGCTGGTTGCCCGGCAGGGTGGATCCCTCGAACTCGCGGAACACCTGGCCGTAGGTCTTGCCGGCGATGTTCGCGAGGACGTTCAGGCGTCCGCGGTGCGCCATGCCGATCGCGGCGCCGTCGAGTCCCGCACCGGCCGCGCCCTGCAGGATCTCGTCCAGCAGGGGAACGAGAGACTCGGCGCCTTCGAGCGAGAAGCGCTTCTGGCCGACGTACTTGGTCTGCAGGAAGGTCTCGAAGGCCTCGGCCTCGTTGAGCTTGCTGAGCACGCGCAGCTGCTCGTCGTGGCCGGGCTTGACGTACTTGACCTCGACCTTGTCCTGGAACCAGCGGCGCTGCTCGGGATCCTGGATGTGCATGTACTCGATGCCGATCGTGCGGCAGTAGGAGTCGCGGAGAACTCCGAGGATCTCGCGCAGCTTCAGCTGACGATGACCGCCGAAGCCGTTCGTGACGAACTCGCGATCCAGATCCCAGAACGTCAGTCCGTGGGTCTCGATCTCGAGATCGGGGTGCGTGCGCTGCACGTACTCGAGGGGGTCGATGTCGGCCATGAGGTGGCCGCGCACACGGTAGGAGTTGATGAGCTCCTGCACGCGCGCCGTCTTGTCGATGCGCTCGGCGAGGTCGACCGCGATGTCCTTGTTCCAGTGGATCGGGGCGTACGGGATCCGCAGTGCACGGAAGATGCCCTCGTAGAAGCCGCGCTCGCCGATCAGCAGCTCGTGCACCTTCTTCAGGAACTCGCCCGAACCCGCGCCCTGGATGACCCGGTGGTCGTAGGTCGAGGTGAGCGTGATCGTCTTGCCGATGCCGAGCACGTCGAGCGTCTTCTGGCTGGAGCCCTGGAACTCCGCCGGGTACTCGAGGGCGCCGGCGCCGATGATGCAGCCCTGGCCCTTCATCAGACGCGGCACGGAGTGCACGGTGCCGATGCCGCCCGGGTTCGTCAGGGACAGCGTGGTGCCCTGGAAGTCCGCGGCGGTCAGCTTGTTCCCGCGCGCGCGGCCGATGAGATCCTCGTAGGCGGAGAGGTACTCGCTGAACGTGAGGGATTCGGCGCGCTTGATGCTCGGCACGAGCAGCGCGCGGGTGCCGTCGGGCTTGGGGATGTCGATCGCGATGCCGAGGTTCACGTGCGCGGGGGCGACGACGCTGGGCTTGCCGTCGACCTCGGCGTAGAACACGTTCTGGCTCGGGAACTCCTTGATCGCCTGGATCAGCGCCCAGCCGATGAGGTGCGTGAAGGACACCTTGCCGCCGCGGGTGCGGGACATGTGGTTGTTGATGACGATGCGGTTGTCGATCATCAGCTTCGCCGGAACGGTGCGCACACTCGTCGCGGTGGGGACGGTGAGCGACTCGTCCATGTTCGCGGCGAGGGTCTTCGGCATGCCGCGCAGGGGGGTGACGACGTCCTCGTGCTGCTCGGCGCCGGGTTCCCCGGTGGCGCGATCCTGCGCCTGGGCGGGGATCGGAGCCTGGCGCGCGGGCTTGGTCGTCGTGCGCGCGACGGGCTGCTGGCCGATCACCGGGACCGGTGCGGTCACCGGGTGGGCGTCCGGAGCCGCCGCCGGCGTGGTCGCGGGTGCGGCGGGAGCCGCCGCAGGCTCAGAGGGGTGGTAGTTCTCGAGGACCGGCCACCACTCCTTGTCGACGGAGTTGCGGTCGATCTTGAACTGCTCGTACAGCTCATCGACGAGCCAGGAATTGGCCCCGAACTCTCCATCTCCAGAAGTCCCGACGCCGGTCACCTGGCTCGACACGCTCGATCGCCCTCTTTCATCGCTGAATCTGGTGGGATCCGTCCCCGGTGGTCTCCGGGTATGGCCACTCATCCGGGTGTCAAGCCTAACGTGTCGGAGCCCCTGTGCGGGTCTGGATCGCGGTGCGGGGCGGGACCGTCCGGACGCGGGACGCCGTCGACCGGTGCCGCGTGTTCCGAACGACGCGGAGCCGAGGCGTTCCCCGCGGGGACGGCTACCCTGAGAGCATGCAGTTCTCCGGCGAACTCCCCATGGTCGACCTCACCTACTCCGACGTGTTCCTGGTGCCGCGTCGCTCGGATGTCACGAGCAGACTCCAGGTCGATCTCGCGCCGCAGGACGGCACCCCCGCGACCATCCCGCTGGTGTCCTCGAACATGAACTCGGTGACGGGTCCGCGGCTCGCCGCGACCCTCGCCCGCCGCGGCGGGATCGGCGTGCTGCCGCAGGACATGCCGCTGCAGGAGCTCGACGAGGCGATCCGCTGGGTCAAGCGCCAGCCGGTGTCCTGGGACACGCCGCTCGTGCTCTCGCCGCGGGCGACGGTGGAGGACGCGCTCCGGCTGCTGCCCGCCACCGACGGTCACGGCATCGTGGTCGCCGATGCGCCGGGCGGTCCCGACGGCCTGCACGTCGATGCGATCCACGGGATACTGCCCGCGGTCCGGCTCGCGACCGCGCTGCGGGACGCTCAGCTCGGCGACCTGGTCCGCGCGGACTCCCCGTCCCTCGACGCCGACGACGTCGCCGACCCGCGCGCGGCGTTCGATGCGATCACCGCTGTGGAGGCCGAGATGGTCTGCGTGCTGCAGCACGGCCACCTCGTCGGCACGCAGACCGCGCGCGGTGCGCTGCGCTCGACGCTGTACCGCCCCGCGGTCGACGCCTCGGGTCGCCTGGCCGTGGCGGCCGCGGTCGGGATCAACGGCGACGTCGCCGCCAAGGCCACGGCCCTCGCCGCCGCCGGCGTGGATGTTCTGGTGGTCGACACCGCGCACGGTCACCAGGACGGCATGCTGAGGGCGCTGCGCACGGTCGCGGCGCTCGAGCTCGGCATTCCGATCGTGGCGGGCAACATCGTCACGGCCGATGGTGTGCGCGACCTCGTGGAGGCCGGCGCGTCGATCCTGAAGGTCGGCGTCGGGCCGGGCGCGATGTGCACCACCCGCATGATGACGGCGGTCGGGCGTCCGCAGTTCTCCGCCGTGCTGGAGACGGCGCAGGCTGCCGCCGAGCTCGGCGCGCACGTCTGGGCGGACGGAGGAGTGCGCTACCCGCGCGACGTCGCGCTCGCCCTCGCCGCCGGGGCCGCGTCGGTGATGGTCGGATCCTGGTTCGCCGGCACCATCGAGGCGCCGGGCGAACTGCAGAGCGACGCCGGAGGGCGCATCTACAAGGAGTCCTGGGGCATGGCCTCGACGAAGGCGGTACAGGCGCGCTTCGGCCGTCTCGACGCCTACGAGCGCGCTCGCAAGGAGCTGTTCGCCGAGGGCATCTCCTCGTCGAAGATCTACCTGGATCCGCTCCGTCCCGGTGTCGAGGATCTGCTCGACATGATCACCTCGGGCGTGCGCTCGTCGTTCACCTATGCGGGGGCGTCCTCGGTACCCGAGTTCCACGAGCGTGCGCTGGTCGGCCTGCAGTCCGCGGCCGGCTACGAGGAGGGCAAGGCGCTGCCGGTCAGCTGGTGAGCGCTTCGGCGATCAGGCATCCGTTCAGCTTCGCCCCCCGCACGTCACAGTAGAATCGTGCGCACCATGGACGACCCTCCCTCGTGTAGTACATCGCCCCACTGCCCGCTCTCCGCTTCGACGGAGGTGACACCGTGATGGATTACATCTGGTTGGGCGTGGGGCTGCTGCTCATCGTGGGGACGGGCCTGTTCGTCGCCAGCGAGTTCGCACTCGTCAACCTCGATCGCGCGGATCTGGAGGCGCGACAGGATCGCGGCGAGAGCCGCCTCGGCATGACCATCGCGGCGCTCAGGATCACCTCGACGCATCTTTCGTCGGCGCAGCTGGGCATCACGCTGACCACGCTGCTGACCGGTTTCACGATGGAGCCGGCGCTGTCGAACCTGCTCCGTCCCGTGCTGACCGCGTGGGGGATCCCCGAGCCCGTCACCGTCACGATCGCCGTGATCGTCGCGATGACGGTCGCCACGATGCTGTCGATGATCCTCGGCGAGCTGGTTCCGAAGAACTTCGCGATGGCGCTGCCGGTCGCGACCGCCAAGGTCGTCATCCCGTTCCAGACCGTGTTCACGATGGTGTTCCGGCCGATCGTCGTGCTGCTCAACGGCAGTGCCAACGCCGTACTGCGGGCGATGGGCATCGAGCCGAAGGAGGAGCTCAGCGGCGCGCGTTCGGCCGAGGAGCTCAGCTCACTCGTGCGCCGCTCGGCGAGCGCCGGCGTGCTCGAGGAGGACACGGCGACGCTGCTGGATCGCAGCCTCGGCTTCGCGCGACTCACGGCGGGCGACGTGATGACGCCGCGCCCCAGCATGCACGCGATCGCCGCGGCGGACTCCGCCGACGACGTGATCGGCCTGGCCAGGCGCACGGGACACAGCCGCTTCCCGGTGTTCGACGAGGACCTCGACGACATCACCGGCGTCGTGCACCTCAAGGCGGCCGTGTCGGTGCCGCGCGACAGGCGCACGGAGGTGCCGGTGGGCGCGCTCGCCTCCGAGCCGCTGCGGGTGCCGGAGACCGTGCACCTGGATGCGCTCGTGGCCGAGCTGCGCGGCGGGGGCTACCAGCTCGCGATCGTGGTCGACGAATACGGCGGCACCGCCGGGATCGTGACCCTCGAGGACCTCGTTGAGGAGATTGTCGGCGAGGTGTCCGACGAGCACGACCGCAGCCGGGCCGGCGTCGTGAAGGGCCGCGACGGGATCACGTTCCCCGCGGAGCTGCGGCCGGACGAGCTGCGCGCGAGCACCGGCATCGAGGTGCCGGAGGGTGACGTGTACGACACGGTCGGCGGCTACGTGATGAGCGTGCTGGAGCGGCTGCCCAAGGCCGGGGACGAAGTGCCCGTGCCGGGGGGTGCTCTGCACGTCGTGCGCATGCAGGGGCGTCGGGTGGACCGGATCCGCTTCACGCCTGAGACGACGACCGAGGAAGGGGGCGAGCGATGAGCGACTGGGCCGGAATCGCATGGCTGTTCGTGCTGCTCGTCTTCAACGCGTTCTTCGTCGCGGCGGAGTTCGCGGTGATCTCCGCACGTCGTTCGCAGATCGAGCCGCTCGCCGAGCGCGGATCCCGTTCCGCACGCACCGCCCTGTATGCGATGGAGCACGCCACGCTCATGCTGGCGACCTCGCAGCTGGGCATCACGGTGTGCTCGCTGCTGATCCTGAACGTCTCCGAGCCGGCGATGCACCACCTGCTCGCCGCGCCCCTGGGCGCGCTCGGACTGGCCGAGGCGGCGGTGGATGCGATCGCGTTCATCATCACGCTGGTGATCGTGTCGTTCCTGCACGTGGTCTTCGGAGAGATGGTGCCGAAGAACCTGGCGTTCTCGGTGCCGGACCGGGCCGTGCTGATCCTCGCATCGCCGCTGGTGTGGATCTCGAAGGTGTTCTACCCGGTGATCCGCGCGCTGAACGCGACGGCGAACGGCGTGGTGCGGCTGTTCCGCGTGGAGCCGAAGGACGAGGCCGCATCGACGTTCACCCTCGACGAGGTCGCCACCATCGTGGACCAGTCCCGCAGGGAGGGCGTCCTCGCCGACTCCGCGGGCACCGTGAGCGCGGTGGTGGAGTTCACCGACAAGGATGCGCGCGATGTCGCGGTGCCGCTCGCGGGGCTGGTGACGCTTCCGCTCGGCGCGACGCCGGACGATGTGGAGCGTGCCGTCGCCAAGCACGGCTTCTCGCGCTACGTCATGGTCGATCCTCAGGGTGTGCCCGTGGGGTACGTGCACCTGAAGGACGTGATCCGTTCGGCCGAGGGGCCGGATGCGGCGGCGAGGGCCACCGCGCCGATTCCCGCGAAGCGGATCCACCAGATGGTTCCGATGCAGGAGGACACCGACCTCGAGGACGCGCTCGCGATCATGCGGCGCGCCGGCCGTCACCTCGCGCAGGTGCGCGACGCCGCGGGCGAGACGACGGCGATCCTGTTCCTGGAGGACATCATCGAGGAGCTCGTCGGCGAGGTGCGCGACATCACCCGTCGCGGCTTCGGGCGCTGACGGTCCCGACGAGCCCTGCTGGCGACCGCGCGGCGTTCAGCGCCAGCGGGCGCGCAGGTACTGGTCGGGCCAGGCGACCTCGTCGCCGAGCTCGTGCGCGGCCCGCAGCCCGAAATGCGGGTCGCGCAGCCACTCCCGTCCGGCGAAGATCGCGTCCGCCGCGCCCTCCGCGAGCACGGCCTCGGCCTGAGCGCCGTCGGTGAGCAGCCCCACCGCGGAGGAGGGGATGCGGCCGCCCTGGCGCACCGCATCGGCGAGCGGCACCTGATAGCCGGGGTGCACCTCGATGTGCTGGTGGGCGACGAGCCCGCCGCTGGAGACGTCGATGAGGTCTGCGCCGTGCGCGACCGCCCACTCCGCCACCACGGCGGCCTCGTCCGGCGTGAAGCCGCCCGGGGCGTGGTCGGTGGCGGAGATCCGCACGAACACCGGAACGTCGTCGCCCGCGACCCGGCGCACCGCTTCGGTGACCTCGAGCAGCAGGCGGGCGCGGTTCTCCAGAGATCCGCCGTACCCGTCGTCGCGGTGGTTGCTGAGCGGTGAGAGGAACTCGTGCAGCAGGTACCCGTGCGCGCCGTGGATCTCCAGCACGTCGAAGCCGGCGTCCAGGGCTCGGCGGGTGGCCGACGCGAACGCCTCGACGACCTCGGCGATGCCTGCTTCGTCGAGCGCCTCGGGTGCGTCGAAACCCTCGAACGCGATCGCCGAGGGCGCGACCGTGCCCCAGCCGCCTCGGGCTGCAGGAACGGATCCGCGCTCCTCGGCCCACGGCCACCACGTCGACGCCTTGCGGCCGGCATGCGCGAGCTGCACTCCGATCCGCGCACCGCGCGCATGCACGGCGTCGACGATCGGCGTCCAGCCGTCGCGCTGGGCGTCGTTCCACAGGCCGGTGTCGCGCGGGCTGATCCTGCCCTCCGGCACCACGGCGGTGGCCTCGGCCACGATCAGGCCGGCGCCACCGGAGGCGAACTGGGCGAGATGCGTGTGGTGCCACTCCTGCGGCACACCCTCGATCGCGCTGTACATGCACATGGGGGACACCCACAGGCGATTGCGCAGGGTGACGGATCGGATGGTCAGCGGGGAGAACAGGAGGCTCACGGTCCGACGCTACCCGTCGCCGGGCGGGTCGGGGCCGCATCCGGGGATCCGCCGATCCGGGACGGCCCGGCGGTGCGCACAGCCACGGCCCAGTACCGTTGACGCATGCCTTTCTTCGCCGGAGCGGTGCGCCCCTGGTCGCACGGCCGCACCCGCGCACTTCTGCGCGCGCCGAGCGCCGAGTCCGACAAGCGCAGTCGCGGCGTCGTGGCGCTGCGCACCGGATCCGACGCGTACCCGGGCGCCGCGGTGCTCGGCGTGGAGGGCGCCTGGCGCGCCGGCTGCGGCTACGTGCGCTACGTCGGCCCGCGGCGTGCCGCGGACCTCGTGCTCGCGCGACGCCCCGAGACCGTCACGACCGAACCCGGCTCCGAGGCCGTGCGCGCTCAGGCCTGGGTCATCGGATCCGGCACCGACGCCGCCGCCCGGACGGCACCGGAGACGGCGGCGCTGCGTGCGCTGCTGGCCGGCGCGGATCCTGTCGTCGTCGACGCGGGTGCGCTGGATCTGCTTCCCGGGGCGGGCGCGCCGGTGATCGCCACGCCGCACGTCGGAGAGTTCGCCCGGCTGCGCGCGTCGCTCGGGCTCGGGGGACTGGTCGCCGATGCCCTGCGGGATCCGGCCGCACGCGCCGAGGCGGTGCACGAGACCGCCGAGGTGCTCGGCGGTGCGGTGCTCCTCAAGGGTGCCACCACGCTCGTCGCGGACGGCACGGGCGTCATCTCCGTCGAGGCCGGTTCGCCCTGGCTCGCCACCGCCGGGACCGGCGATGTGCTGGCAGGCGTGATCGGCGCTCTCGTCGCGGCCGACCGTGCCGCGGGCGGGAGAACCGCGCTCGCCGAGCTGGCCGCCGCGGCGGCATGGCTGCACGGCCTGGCCGGGCGGATCGCATCCGGCACCGCGGCAGGCGGATCGGGACGCCCGATCGTCGCGCTCGAGGTGGCGGACGCGCTGCCGGCCGCTTTCGCTCTCGTGCGCAACGGCTACGCCGGGGCGCCCTCCGACGACGACCACGACGAAGAGACCCAGGAGGACCGCGCGTGACCGGTGCCGAGCCGACGGGCGCGATCCGCGCCGAAACGAGCCGACGCGGCGACGCGCTGAGGGCGTCCGCGGTGCGTCGTGCAGGAGTACCGCTCACGGTGCTGTGGCTGGCGTTCGTTGTCGCGCACCTCTACGTCGCGACGATCGGGTGGGTCATGCCCGCCCTGCCGATGGGCGACACCGTCTTCGTGTACGAGCCGTGGGCGCGCAACGCGCTCGGGGGCGGCGCGATCGTGGGCATCACCGAGAGCTGGGTCTACCCGCAGCTCGCGCTCGTGCCCATGCTGATCGCGCAGGGTCTGTCCCAGCTCATCCATCCGCTTCTCCCCGGGACGTACGCCGTCGGATCCGCGAGCTACGTCGTCGCCTGGTCGATCCTGGTGACGGCGCTCGACGCGATCGGGTTCGCGTTCCTGCTGCGCGGAACCAGGGCGCGACGCAGCCGGATCCGCCGTGGCGCCGCGCTGCTCTGGATGGGCGCCCTCCTCGTGCTCGGGCCCATCGCGATGTTCCGGATCGATGCGATCACCGTGCCGCTCGCGATCATCGGCGGGCTGTGGCTGTTCTCCCGCCCGGCGGTCGCGAGCGCGCTGTTCACCATCGGCGCCTGGATCAAGATTTGGCCCGGCGCGCTGTTCGTCGCGGCGCTCGCGTTGCTGCGCGGCCGGATCCGCATGCTCGTCACGGCCGCGATCGTCACGTTCGTCGTCGTGCTCGGGCTCGTGCTGCTGGGCGGGTCCGCCAATCTCCTCGGCTTCCTCAGCCAGATGAGCGGCCGCGGGCTGCAGATCGAGGCTGTCGGGGCGACTCCGCTGCTGTGGCTCACCCAGATCGGCGTGACGCGGATCGAATACAGCCGCGAGATCCTCACGTTCCAGCTCACCGGGCCCGGCGTCGACGTCGTGGCCGCGCTGCTCACCCCGCTGATGGTGGTGGGCGTGCTCGCCGTGGCGGGGCTCGCCCTGTGGAAGCTGCGCGCCGGCGCATCGGCGCGGCGTCTGCTGCCGGCGACCATGCTGGCACTGGTGGCGGTGCTGATCGCGTGCAACAAGGTGGGTTCGCCGCAGTTCCAGGTGTGGATGCTCGCGCCGCTCGTGCTGTGGTGCCTGTGCGACGGGCCGCGTGTGCGGATCCCTGCGATCCTGGTGCTCCTGGACTACGCCCTGACCCAGGCGGTCTACCCTGTCGTCTACGACCAGCTGCTGGCGGCGCAGCCCCTTCCGATCGCGCTGCTGAGCGCCCGTAACATCCTCGTCATCGTCATCTGCGTGATCTCGATCCGTGCGATCGTGCGCACCCCGGTCCACGGCACCCCATCCCTCGCCACCGAACTCCCCGAAACCCGGAGGTCCTGATGCTCGTCGCCTTCTCCGTCGCTCCCAGCGGATCCGCCCCCGACCGCACCGAGAGCGCCGACGCCTCGGTCCACGACGCGGTCGCCGCCGCGGTGGCGGTGGTCCGCGCCTCCGGGCTCGCGCACCGCACCACGAGCATGTTCACCGAGATCGAGGGTCCCGACTGGGACACCGTGATGGACGTCGTCAAGCGCGCGACCGAGGCGGTCATGCCGTTCGGATCCCGCGTGTCCCTCGTGCTCAAGGCCGACATCCGCCCCGGCTACACCGGCGAGATCGACGGCAAGATCGCGCGCCTCGAGCGCGCCATCGAGGACACCGACAGCCTCTAAGCTGGACGGATGAAACCCTCGAGCCTCTCGAGGGGTGCGGCGATGCGGGCGCTCCTCTCCCTCGCCATCGGCAGCTTCGGCATCGGCATGACCGAGTTCGTCGCGATGGGTCTGCTCCCCAACATCGCGCAGGATCTGCTGCCCGAGCTGTGGGCGCAGAACCCCGACGAGGCCATCGGCCGCGCCGGGCTCCTGGTGTCGCTCTACGCCCTGGGCGTCGTGCTCGGCGCCCCCACGATCGCGGGACTCGTCGCGCGCTTCCCGCGCCACCGGGTCATGGTCGGCCTCGCCATCGCGCTCACTCTCGGCAACGGGCTGGCCGTGGTGCTCCCCACCTTCGAGACCGTGGGACTCGCCCGCTTCATCGCGGGGCTGCCGCACGGCGCCTACTTCGGGATCGGCGCCCTCGTCGCCTCCGACGTCCTCGGCCCGGGCAAGCGCGCCAAGGGCGTGGCCTTCATCCTGACCGGTCTCACCATCGCTAACGTGGTCGGCGTCCCCGCGGGGACCTACCTCGGCCAGCACGTCGGCTGGCGCAGCGCCTTCCTCGTCGTCACGATCGTGTTCGCGCTCGCCACGGTCTGCATCGCGTTCTTCGTGCCGGAGCACGAGGGCGATCCCGGGCGCACTTTCCGCGCGGAGCTGCGCGTGTTCCGCCGTCCCCAGGTCTGGTTCGCACTCGCGACCGGCGCCATCGGCTTCGGCGGGTTCTTCGCGGTGTACAGCTACATCGCCCCGGTGGTCACCGAACGGGCGGGTGCCCCGGAATGGATGGTGCCGATCACGCTCGTCGTGTTCGGACTCGGTATGACGATCGGCAACCTGCTCGGCGGCGTGTTCGGCGACCGCAACCTCAGACTCACGCTGCTGGTCGGCCTCGGCGCGATGGCCGTGGTTCTCGTCCTGCTCGCGATCCTGTCGTTCTCGATCTGGCTGCTGGTGCCGCTCTCGTTCGTGATGGCGCTGCTCTCGTCGATCCTGAGCCCCGCGATCCAGACCCGGCTCATGGAGGTCGCGGGCGACAACCAATCCATCGCCGCGGCGCTGAACCACTCCGCGCTGAACATCGGCAACAGCCTCGGCGCCTTCCTGGGCGGTCTCGTGATCGCGTGGGGCTGGGGGTTCGCCGCGCCGTCCTGGGTAGGCGCCGGCCTCGCCGTGCTCGGTCTCGGGATCGCGATCGTCTCCTACGCCGTGCAGCACCGCTTCCACACCGAGACCGGATCCGTGCGGGTGCACGACCTGGTCTGAGTCTGATTCGCCCTCGATCGCGGCGCCGCCGCGGGTGAGGCGCCCCGGTGCGTCCTAGCATGGGCGGATGAGCTCGGCCGAGGACGACGACCTGCCCGTCGCGGGCACTGCGGTGATCTTGCGCGACGCGACGCAAGGGATCGAGGTGCTGCTCATGCGTCGACCCGACCGCGGCTCGTTCGCAGGAGCCTGGGTGTTCCCCGGAGGCATGCTCGAGCCCGGCGACCGCGTCGCGGGTGCGGAGGAGAGCGAGGACGCCGGACGCGCCGCGCTGCGCGAGACCGTCGAGGAAGTCGGGCTGGTGCTCGACCGTCTCGTGCTGCTCTCGTGCTGGGTGCCGCCGGCGGGGATCCCGAAGCGCGTACGGACCTGGTTCTTCCTCGCGGCGGATCCGGGAACGGGGGAGATCGCCGCGCAGGACGAAGTGGCCGAGATGCGCTGGTTCGCACCGCAGGCCGCGCTCGCCGCGCGGGACGCCGGGGAGATCGCACTCATGCCGCCGACCTGGCGCACGCTGCACGCGCTGCGTGGCGCGGCCACGGTGCAGGACGCGTTCGCCCTCGCCCGCCTGCCCGATCCTGCGGTGTTCCGGACGCGGATGGAGCCCACCGAGACCGGCACGATCTTCTACTGGGACGGCGACGAGCTCGCCGGGGGAGCGCCCGGCGCGCGCGACCGGCTCGTCGCCGAGAAGCCGGTGTGGCGGTACGAGCGGGGCTGATTCCGCAGGGACCGTCGTTCGTCGCTCAGGCGCGGAGCAGCCGCTCCAGATGCATGCCGACGTCGTCGGTCTCGATGAGGAACCCGTCGTGGCCGAAGTCGCTGGCGAGCACGACAGCCTCGTTGCCGTCCAGCGTGTGCGGGATGCCCCGGGCGATGCGGTGCTGGCCGTCCACGGGGAACAGCCGGTCGGTGTCGATGCCGAGCACGAGCGCGGTGGCGGTCACCCGCTTCAGGGCGTCCTCGACGCCGCCGCGGTCGCGGCCGATGTCGTGCGAGTTCATCGCCTCCACGAGCGTCAGGTAGCTGTTCGCGTCGAAGCGGCGGGTGAACTTGTTGCCGTGGAAGTCGAGGTAGCTCTCCACCGCGTAGCGACCGCCCTGGCCGAGCGGAGACACGTCGGACTGCCAGGAGCGCTGGAACCGCTGGTTCAGCTCGATCGGGCTGCGGTAGTTCAGCAGGGCCATCCGCCGTGCGAGGGCGAGGCCGCGGTGCGGACCCTCACCGACGGGTGCGTCGTAGTACTCGCCGCCCGCGAAGCGCGGATCCATCCGGACCGTCTCCAGCTGCACGAAGTTCAGCGCGAGCTGGTCGGCGGTGGTCACCGGGGGAGAGGACAGGATCGCGAGCCGCCCGACGCGCTCGGGGTGTCCGACAGCCCATTCCAGGGCGTGCATGCCGCCCATGGATCCGCCGATCACGGCACCCCAGCGTGCGATGCCGAGCGCATCCGCGAGCAGCACCTGGGCGGCGACCTGGTCGCGGATGGTGAGGTACGGGAAGCGCGAGGCCCACTCGTAGCCGTCCGGCGCGATGCTCGCGGGACCGGTGGATCCCTGGCACCCACCCAGCATGTTCGGGGCGATCACGAACCACTTCTCGGTGTCGATCGCGCAGCCCGGGCCGACGATCTCGCCCCACCAGCCGCTGGTCGCGTGTCCGCGGCCCGCCTCGCCGACGACGTGGCTGTCTCCGGTGAGCGCGTGCAGGATGAGGATCGCGTTGTCGCGCGCCTCGTTCAGCGTCCCCCAGGACTCGTACGCGAGCCGGATCAGCGGCAGCTCGCCACCGCCCTCGGTGCGGAACGGCCCGAACGCCTCGAACCGGCGGTCGCCGGCCGGATCCCCGTCCCGCCAGGCACCCGTGGACGGCGGGCGGGCGCGCAGCAGGCGGGCGTCCGCCTCCGACACGCGCGCCGAGGGCACCGTGTCCTCCGAGGTCGTCTGCCAGTCCATGGGTCCATTCTCCCGGGTGCGGGCGGGTGGGCGCCGAAGGTTACGGATCGGGGCGCGGCGGCGGGCCCGTTTGCGGGTTGTCGCCTCCTGTCGCCGAGACCCCCACAGGCCGCCGAGACCCCCACCAGGATGTGTCATCCCGTGGGGGTATCGACGCTACGTGGGGGTCTCGGTGCAGGTGCGTGCGGCGAGGCTGCCGGCGTGCCGACACTGAAGGGGCCGTGCTGCGTGGACACCTGCACTGTGCAGGGCGGCGTGAGCGTCAGGTCGGTGGGTGGACCCCGAAGGTATGCAGCCGAGCGCCGAGAGTGTCGGAGGTGCGGATGTGCGGGGAACCCCATCGCACCGTGCGCCATCCCGTGACGCCGCGGACGATGTCCTCCCTGTGCTTCTCGGCGAGCACGATCTCCTCGATCTCCCGACCGCCTCGCAGCCGCGGATCCCGGTACTTGCCCTGGCCATCGAACTCGCCGAACGCGTGACAGCGGGGGAAGGCGAAGTCGAGCCAGAACTCCTCGCCCTCCGGGCCGCGCACCGGTGTCTGCAGGGGCACACGTCGGAAGCCGAGCCGAAGCAGATGAAGTCTGCTGACGCTCTCCCCGGGCAGCTGCGCACGACCATCGGCGAACCGGATGAGCTCTCGCGCCTTGCGGATTCCGCGGACATGGATCCGACCGGTGCGTTCGCCCATTCGCGCTCGCCATGCGGCCGCGAGTTCCGGATCCTGCTCGTGCCGCTGCACAGCCTCACTGCGCAGGGCGGCGTCAGCGGCGGACAGCCCGACTTCGGCCGAGGCGCCGCAGAGCAGATCAAGGACGGTGCGGTCGACCGTCGTGCACCCGATGCCGTCGACGTTCGTGATCTCCGCCTGATCGACCGCCACATCGTGCAGCATGAGTCGCGCCCGAGCGCGCGAGTGCCGTGCGCCGAGGACGATGGCATGCACCTGCTCGGGACGCCAACGGTACAACGGCAGCCCATGCAACACCGCTGCCGACGGTCCCCAGAACACCAGCCCCGGCAAAGGTGCGTTCCGGTGCGCGGCGATCACGTCGAGCAGATGCCGCTCCTCGTTCCACAGCACAGCCCAGTCGTCGGCATGGACATAGCGGCCGCGGCGCACCCGGATCAGGCGCTTGGTGGCCTCGAGCGCGCGGAGGTCGCGTTCTGTGTGCCCGGTCGCGATCAGTTCGTGGCGCGAGAGCAGCAGTGCCCGCGCGCGGGCGGGCGTGAGCCGATCCACGGATCCCAGCAGCGGATGCGCCGCGCGAGCGCCGAGCACGTCGAATGTCATCCCGCCAGCGTGCCCGCATCGCTGTCATCGTGCGGCGCTCCGCCGTGATCGGTGCACTTTTCTCGCGAGTCACATGCCTGTGCGGACCCGGACCGCTGCGCCCCGTTCCCTGCCGATACCCCCACGCACCGTCCAGACCCCCCTGGGGATGCGTCGTCCCGTGGGGGTATCGGCGACAGATGGGGGTTTCGGCGGAGATGGGCGGAGGGGAGCGAGGAGGACGTGCCCGGATGAACGGAACCGCCCCCGGATCGCGTGATCCGGGGGCGGTTTCGTCTCTTGAGCCCTTCGATAGGCGCAGGGCCCGGCGTCAGGCGCGGGCGGCCTCGGAGACCTTGCGCGCGGCAGCGAGGGCCGCATCGAGGTCGGCCTTGAGGTCCTCGATGTTCTCGAGGCCCACGGACAGGCGGACCAGGCCCGGGGTGACACCCGCGGTGAGCTGCTGCTCGGGCGTGAGCTGCGCGTGCGTGGTGGAAGCCGGGTGGATCACCAGCGAGCGGACGTCGCCGATGTTCGCGAGGTGGCTGAACAGGGTGAGGCTGTTCACGAACTCGCGGCCGGCGTCCACGCCGCCCTTCAGCTCGAACGAGAGCACCGCGCCGACGCCCTTGGGGGCGTAGGTGTTCGCGGCGGCGTACCACGGCGAGGTCGGCAGGCCCGAGTAGTTCACGCTGGCGACGTCGTCGCGGCCGTCCAGCCACTCCGCGATCTCCTGCGCGTTCTGCACGTGGCGCTCGATGCGCAGCGACAGCGTCTCGATGCCCTGGATGAGGTTCCAGGCGCTCTGCGGGGCGATCGCGGATCCGAGGTCGCGCAGCAGCTGCACGCGGGCCTTGATGATGTAGGCCAGGCCGTCGCCGACCGCCGCGGTGTAACTGGCGCCGTGGTAGGAGGGGTCGGGCTCGGTGAGACCGGGGAACTTGTCCACGTTCTGCGACCACGCGAACTTGCCGCCGTCGATGATCGCGCCGCCGATGGTGGTGCCGTGGCCGCCGAGGAACTTGGTGACCGAGTGGATGACGATGTCGGCGCCGTGCTCGAACGGGCGGATCAGGTAGGGGGTCGCGATCGTGTTGTCCACGATGAGCGGCACGCCCGCCTCGTGCGCGGCGTCGGCGACGCCCTTGATGTCGAGGACGTTGATCTGCGGGTTGCCGATGGTCTCCGCGAAGAACAGCTTGGTGTTCGGGCGGACCGCGCGGCGCCACTCCTCGATGTCGTCCTGGTTCTCGACGAAGGTGACGTCGATGCCGAGCTTGGCGAGCGTGTACTTGAAGAGGTTGTAGGTGCCGCCGTAGATCGAGGAGCTCGAGACGAAGTGGTCGCCGGCCTGGGCGATGTTGAGGATCGCGAAGGTGGACGCGGCCTGGCCCGAGGAGAGCACGAGCGCGCCGGTGCCGCCCTCGAGGGCGGCGAGACGCTGCTCGAGCACATCCTGGGTCGGGTTCTGGATGCGGGTGTAGATGTTGCCGAACTCGGCCAGAGCGAACAGGTTCGCCGCGTGGTCGGCGTTGTCGAACACGTACGAGGTGGTCTGGTAGATCGGCGTGGCGCGCGCCTTGGTGACGGGATCCGGGGCGGCACCGGAGTGGATCTGCTTGGTCTCGAAGCGCCAGTTCTCCGCAGCGGTCATGAGTGTCTCCTTCAGGATGAGCGACACCGAACCGCGTCGCAGGGCAGTGGCCGCGGCCTCTCGACGGGTGCGAGGACCGGTGGCGTTGCATCGAGAGTACGAACCCGCCGCCCCTGTCAACAAGACCGCGGAAATGTGACGTAACAGGGATCGGCCGCGTGATCCCGCGGATCCGGGCGAGACGTCGACCATCGACGATCGTCGAAGCGCGTCCGGGGATCCCGTAGCGTTGACGCATGGCGAACAGCGCGATGAACGACGGTCTCCACATCAGCAGACGCGCGGTGGTGACAGGGGCGAGCACCGGGATCGGTGAGGCGACGGTGCGGGCGCTGCGGGCGAGCGGGTGGGATGTCGTCGGCGTCGCGCGACGCGAGGACCGCCTGCAGGCGCTCGCTGCGGAGACCGGATCCACGGCGTATGCGGCCGACCTCACGGATGCGGACCAGATCGCGGGCCTCGCGGAGCACCTGTCCCAGACCGGCCCGCTGCACGCGGTCGTGCACGTCGCCGGCGGCGCTCGCGGCACGGAGCGGGTCGAGGACGGATCCGCGGAGAAGTGGCGTTGGATGTTCGAGGCGAACGTGCTCGCCGTGCAGCAGCTCACCGCGGCCCTGCTGCCGCAGCTCCGTGCCGCTGCCGCGGGCGGCGGCCACGCCGACCTGCTGTTCCTCACCTCGACCGCGGCCCGCCAGTCGTATCCGGGTGGATCCGGCTACAACGCGGCGAAGGCGGCGGAGTCGATGATCCCGCAGGTGCTGCGCCAGGAACTCAACGGCGAGCCGATCCGGGTCACCGAGATCGCGCCGGGTCTCGTGCACACCGAGGAGTTCGCCCTGCGGCGTCTCGGCGGCGATGAGGTCGCCGCGGAGGCCGTCTACTCGGGCGTCGAGGCGCCGCTGGTCGCGGCGGACGTGGCCGACCTGATCGCCTACGCCCTGAACGCGCCAGGGCACGTGAACCTCGACCTCGTGGTGATCCGCCCGGTGGCTCAGGCCGCCGCGCACCTGCTCGCGCGCGGGCCGCTGCGCCCGCGCGGAGGGGACTGACCATGGGCGTGCATCTGGTCGGCGGCGGCTTCGGTCGTGCCGCTTTCGCACCGTTCACCGCCGAGGCGACGGCGATGGCCGTCGCGGCGGGACGTGAGCGGCCATCCGTCGTAGTCGTGACCGTACGGGAAGATGCATCGACGAAGCACGCGGGCGATCTTCTCGACGCGCTCACCGCCGACGGGGCGAAGCCCATCGATGCGACGGTCGTCACCGTCGGGCTGGCGGACCTCGTGGATCCGGGCGTCTTCGACGGCGTCGACGCGATCGTCATCGGCGGCGGGCTGACCCCGGCCTATCACGCGGCCCTCGAAGCGGGCTACGACGTCATCCGCACCGCGGTGCAGGGCGGCACGCCGTATCTCGGCTTCTCGGCCGGCGCGATGATCGCCGCCGAGCGCGCGATCCTCGGGGGCTGGCGGATCGGTGAGGTCGCGATCGCCCCGGAGGAGACCGCGGAGGACCTCGACGAGATCACCGTCGTCCCCGGAATCGGCCTGGTCGACGTATCGATCGACGTGCACGTGGCGCAGTGGGGCACACTCAGCCGCCTGATCGCCGCCACCGAGGCGGGCACCATCGAGGGCGGGCTCGGGATCGACGAGAGCACCGTGCTCATCGCCGACGCCGAGGGCCTGCGGATCGCGGGGTCCGGCAGCGTCTGGCGGGTGTTCCCCGGATCCGACGGCGTGACCGTCTCCAGCGATCGGGCGGCGCTCTGATGCCGAAGACGCTCGCCGAGCTCGCAGCGAGCGGCCGGCTCGATGCGGGCTGGGCCGAGGCGCTGGCACCCGTCGCGCCGCTCGTCGCCGAGCTCGGCGATCGGCTGCGTGCCGAGACGGCCGCCGGCCGCGGCTATCTCCCGGCCGGGCAGAACGTGCTGCGCGCCTTCACCCGCCCGCTGGCCGATGTCAAGGTCCTCATCGTGGGCCAGGATCCGTATCCCACCCCCGGGCATCCGATCGGCCTGTCGTTCGCCGTGGATCGCGAGGTGCGTCCGCTGCCCCGCAGCCTCGGAAACATCTACCGCGAGCTGGAGACGGACCTCGGCATCGCGCGCGCCGCACACGGCGATCTCTCGGCGTGGAGCGATCAGGGCGTCATGTTGCTGAACAGGGTGCTCACCGTGCGCCCCGGAACGCCCGCCTCGCATCGCGGCTGGGGTTGGGAGAAGGTCACCGAGCTCGCCATCCGCGCCCTCGTCGCCCGCGACGCCCCCCTTGTCGCAGTGCTCTGGGGCCGGGACGCCGAGGGACTGCGGCCCATGCTCGGCACGACCCCGATCGTCGCCTCCGCGCATCCGTCGCCACTGTCGGCGAGCCGCGGGTTCTTCGGCTCCCGGCCGTTCTCCCGGGTCAACGCGCTGCTCGAGGAGCAGGGCGCCGTCCCCGTCGACTGGAGGATCGCATGAGCGACACCCCGCCCGTCCCGCGGTCCGATGCGGCGGCCCTGCCCGGGCACGGGACGAGGATCCGCCCGACCGAGGCGGAGGACCTCGCCGCGATCCGCGACATCTACAACCACTACGTGCGCACGAGCACCGTGACGTTCGACGAGGAGGAGACAGAGCCGGCGGTCTGGGAGCACAAGCTCACGCTCCTCGCGGAGACGGGCCTGCCCTTCCTCGTCGCGGTGGACGCCGCCGGCACAGTGCTCGGCTTCGCCTACGCCCAGCACTGGCGCGCGAAGTCGGCCTATCGGTTCAGCGCCGAGAACACGATCTACCTGAGTCCCGAGGCCGCGGGTCGCGGGCTCGGCAAGGCGCTGCTGGAGGCCCTGCTGGACGCGTCGGCGCGGGCGGGACTGCACGAACTCATCGCGGTCATCGAGCCCACGGCGGCGGGGGCCTCGATCGCCCTGCACCGCCGCTACGGCTTCGTGGACGCCGGACACCTGAAGGGCGTCGGTGTGAAGTTCGGCCGCACCCTGGACGTGCTGTTCCTGCAGAAGTCGCTCTGACGCTCAGCGCCCGGGGATGACCGGGATCGCGGCGAGCAGCCGCCTGGTGTAGTCCTGTTCGGGGTGGTGCAGCACGTGTGTGGTGCGGCCGTGCTCGACGATGCGGCCGTCCTTCATCACGGCGACGTCGTCGCACAGGTTCTGCACCACGCCGATGTCGTGCGAGACGAGCACGAGGGTCATGCCGTCGCTGCTGAGCTCGCGGAGCAGATCGAGGATCTGCGCGCGCACGGTGACGTCCAGCGCCGACAGCGGCTCATCGCCGATGAGGATCCGCGGTCGGTGCACGATGGCCCGGGCCAGGGCCACGCGCTGACGCTGGCCCCCGGAGAACTCGTGCGGGTGGCGCGCCGCCGTCTCAGGAGCCAGTCCGACGCGGTCGAGCACCTCGGCGACCATGGCACGGTGATCGCCGTCGATGTCGAGCGCGCGCAGCGGCTCCGAGACGATCCGCCCGACCGACTGGCGCGGATCCAGCGAGGCGTACGGATCCTGGAACACCAGTCCCGTCTCGCGCCGCAGCCAGTGCAGCGCTCGCGCCGACGCCGACGCGTCCACCGGCCGTCCGTCGACGTGCACAGTGCCGGAGGTCGGGCGATCGAGCCCCAGCAGCAGCCGGATCAGCGTGGACTTGCCGGATCCGGATTCGCCGATGATGCCGAGTGCGCTGCCCGGGGCGACATCGAGGTCCACATCGTCCAGGGCGATCGTGCGCGCGCGGCGGACGAACGGCTCCTTCCGCGCGGCGAGGTATTCGCGTCGCAGTCCGCGTGCGCGGATCAGCGGCTCATCGTGTCGAGAGCCCGGCACATCGTCCGGCGTGGAGATCGCGTCGCTCATCCGTCCTCCTCTCCGCGCCACAGCGTCGCCGTCGCGTCGCGCAGCAGTCCCTGCGTGATCGGCGACGCCGGCGCGGTCAGCAGGGTCTCGAGCGGTCCGGACTCGACGACCCGGCCGTCGGCCAGCACGACCGCGTGCGTGGCGACCTGCGCGAGCACGGCGAGGTCGTGCGTGATGAACACGAGCGACATCCCGTCCG
The DNA here is from genome assembly GCF_042729315.1 of Microbacterium sp. NPDC060117. Taxonomy (NCBI): domain Bacteria; kingdom Bacillati; phylum Actinomycetota; class Actinomycetes; order Micrococcales; family Microbacteriaceae; genus Microbacterium; species Microbacterium sp. NPDC060117. The sequence goes on along the minus strand of NZ_JBHWXR010000002.1, from coordinate 1,097,328 downwards.
ACTCCACGAGCGACAGCAGGAGCGCCAGCACACCGGCCTGGATGGTGACGTCCAGGGCGGTCGTCGGCTCGTCCGCGATGAGCAGGCGCGGGCGGGCGGCGAGGGCGATCGCGATCGCCGCGCGCTGGCGCTGGCCGCCGCTCAGCTGATGCGGGTAGCGGTCCACGATGCGCTCAGGATCCGGCAGCGCGACGCGGGCCGCCTCTGCGATCGCGCGGATCCTGGCCGTGCGCCGGTCGATGCGCTCGTGGATGCGGATCGTCTCGGCGATCTGACGGCCGATCGAGCGGATCGGGTTGAGGGCCGTGCGCGGCTCCTGGAAGACCATGCCGATCTCGTCCCCGCGGATCCCGGCGAGCTCGCGGTCAGGCAGGTTCAGGATCTCCCGGCCGTTCCAGAGCACGCTGCCGGAGGCGGCGGCGCCGTCGGGCAGCAGCCCCATGATGGCGAGCGCCGTGAGGGACTTGCCGGATCCGGATTCGCCGATGAGCCCCAGGCGCCCGCCGTCCGGCACGGCGAACGACACGCCGTCCACGACCCTGCGGCCGTCGATCTCGACGACGAGATCGGTCACCACGAGGCTCATGCGGTCACCTCCGGCAGGCGCGGTCGGCCGGCGCGGGCCCGATTCGACGGGCGTCGGCCGGTCCGCAGCGTGGGGTCCGTCGCGTCGCGCAGCGCGTCGCCGAGCAGGTTGAACGCGAGCACGGTGATCGTGATCGCAAGTCCGGGCCACACCACGGTCAACGGGTGGATCTGGATGTAGCGCTGCAGGTCGGCCAGCAGGACGCCCCAGGACGGGTCGACCACGGAGGCTCCGAAGCCGAGGTACGACAATCCCGCCTCGGCGAGCACCGCCGTTGCCATGGCCCAGCTCAGCTGCACGATGAAGACGGGGGCGATGTTGGGCAGCAGATGCTGCACGAGGTTCTGCAACGGGGTCAGACCGGAGGCGCGACCGGCCACCACGAAGTCGCTGTGCTGCACGCGTCGCAGCTCCGGGCGGGTGACCCGGGCGACGTTGACGCCGAAGCCGATCCCGACGGCCCAGACCACGACCCAGAGCGATCCGCCGTGCACCGTGGAGATCAGCATCGCGATGATCAGCACGGGGAATGCGATGAGCACATCGACGAGCACGGCCACGGTCTCGCGGAGCCAGCGCGCGGTGAGCGCGCCGAGCGCACCCAGCGCGAGACCGATCAGGGTGGCGATCAGCCCGGCGCCGATCGCCACCAGCACGGTCGTGCGGGATCCGGCCATGATCAGGCTCAGGATGTCGCGGCCGGTGAGATCCGTGCCGAGCAGATGCGGCCAGCTCGGGGCCAGCCAGCGGGAGGCGACATCGGTGGCGCGCGGGTCGAACGGCGTCCAGAGCAGCGAGACACCGGCGGTGACGAGGATCGCGCCGACGACGATGAGACCGAACAGGCCCGCAGCGGAGGAGCGGAGTCGGCGCAGGGCGATCATTCGTCGGCCTCCCGTTGCCGGGGGTCGAGCGCACGGTGCACGAGGTCGACCACGAAGCCGATGATGAGCACCATCCCGGTGAGCACGAGCAGCTCGCCCTGCACCTTGACGAGGTCGCGTGTGCCCACGTCGGCGACGAGCATGCGGCCGATCCCCGGCAGCGTGAACAGCTGCTCGACCACGACGGATCCGACGATGATGCCCGCCACCTGGATGCCGAGCACGGTGATGATGGACAGTCCGACCGCGGGCAGTCCGTGCTGGAGCAGTGCGCGATTGCGGGTGAGGCCCTTCGCCGCGGCGGTGCGCACGAAGTCCTGCGACGCCGCCTGCAGGGTCGCGCTGCGCACGAAGCGCAGCAGCAGGGCCCCTTCGATGGCGCCGATCGTGAGCGCGGGAAGGATGAGCGCCTGCAGCGCCGCGCCCGGATCCGCCCAGCCGCCGCGGGGGAAGCCCTGCGCGGGCAGCCAGCGCAGCCACACGGCGAAGACCACGACGAGCATCATCCCCGCCCAGACGACGGGGACGGCGGCCACCGCCTGCGCGGCCGTGTTCAGCGCCGTACCGGCGGCCCGCCCGCGCAGCAGGGCCGATCCGATGCCGAGGGGCACGGCGATGATGATGGCGACCAGCAGCGACAGCGTCGCGAGCGGCACGGTCACCTGGGCTTTCTGCGCGAGTTCGGCCGCGACGGAGGCGCCGTTCAGCTGCGACGTGCCGAGGTCGCCGTGCAGCACGCCCCCGATCCAGCCGAGGTACTGCAGCACGAGCGGCTGATCGAGTCCCAGGGCGGTGCGGATCGCGTCGACCTGCGCCGGCGTCGCCTTGTCCCCGGCGAGCAGCTGTGCCACGTCACCGGGGAAGACCCGCAGGGCGAGGAAGATCAACGCGCTCGCGACGAGGAGCCCCGCGATGAGCAGGGCCCCCCGGGTGAGCGCGTATCTGAGCACAGGGCTGAGGCTACTTGGCGACGGTGACGCCGCGCAGGTCCAGCCGCGAGTTGATCGAGTCCTTCGGGAAGCCGTTCACCCCGGGACGCACCGCGGTCAGCGTCTGATCCTCGTACAGCCAGTCAGCGGCGGCGTCCTTGGCGACGATCTCGGCGGCCTGGGAGAGCAGGTCGGCGGACTTCTTCGCGTCCAGCTCGGTCTGCGACTGGGCGTAGAGCTTCTGCACCTCGGGGTTGTTGTACCCGAAGTAGTAGTCCGGGTTGGCGAAGTTGCCGAAGTCCCGAGGCTCGACGTGCAGCACGAAGCTGAGGTCGTAGTCGTGCTTCGTGAAGACGGTGTCCAGCCATGCCGGGAACTCGACGGAGTTCACCTTCAGGGTTACGCCCACCTTCTTGAAGTCGCTCGTGAGCAGCTGGGGAACCGTGCTGCCGTAGAAGGAGGGGATCGTGAGGGTGAGCGCGAGGTTCTCCTGCCCCGCTTCCTTGAGCAGGGCCTTGGCCTTCTCCGGGTCGTAGGGCGCCGTGCTGGACAGATCCTGGTAGCCGGGGTCGAGCTGGGGGATGGGACCGTACAGGGTCGTTCCGACGCCGCGCGCCTCGATGAGCGCCTTGTGGTCGATCGCCAGCCGTAGCGCCTCGCGGACGCGCTGGTCGTTCAGCGGCGCCTTGGCGTTGTTGAACGCGAGGGTGCCCTTGTCGGTGGTCCGGCCCTTGGTGATGGCGAAGGTGCCGCTCTTGTCCAGCTGCGGCGCGAGGTTGGCGTCGACCGCCGTGAGCACGTCCAGCGTGCCGCTCTGCGCGGCGTTCACACCGGCGGTGAAATCGGGGATGTAGTCGAAGACGACGCTCTTCACGCCCGCCTTCGTGCCCCAGTAGGTGTCGTTGCGCGCGAAGGAGAGCGAGTCGCCCTTCTTCCACTGCGTGAGCGTGAACGGCCCTGTGCCGTTCTCGGCGGCCTGCAGATCCGTCGCGTCGCCCTTCTGGAACACCAGCCCGGCGGAGCCGGTGAGGCTGAACAGGAAGTTCTGACTGGGCTGCGTGAGTGTGATGACGACGGTCTTGTCGTCCTTCGCCTCGATCGACGCGACGCCGGCGAGGTCGGCGTGGCCCTGGACGGTCTTGTCGTCCTTGGCGGTCTGCAGCGACCAGGCGACGTCGGCCGAGGTGAGCTTCGCACCGTTGTGGAACGTGATGCCGTCGTTCAGCACGAAGGTGTAGGTCAGGCCGTCGGACGAGACGTCGTGGCTCTTCGCGAGCCGGTCGATGATCTTGTTGTCCTGCGTGCGGCTGACCAGGCCCTCGTAGATGTTGTCGACGAGCACCTGCTCGAGTGCGGCGCCGCTGGTGTGGCGGATGTCGAGGCTCGACGGTTCGAGCACGAGGCCCACGGTGAGGGTCGCGTTCGCGTCGACGGCTCCCGCCGTGCTGCTGCCCGCGGGTGCGGGGGAGCCGGTGCAGGCGGACAGCATGAGTGCGGCGGCCGTCAGGCCGGTGAGCAGGGCGACGGCGGCGCGGCGCGGTGCGCGGTGTCGGCGCGAGGCGAGGGCAGCGCGGGTGCGGTGCATGCGGGGGATCCTCTCGGGCGATGCTGTGGGTGCTGTGCGGGTCGTGCGGTGTGCGGTCGAGCCTAGGGGCGGGCCTCACCGCGCGGTGTGGCCGGTGAGACGCGACGTCACATTCCGGGGGATCCGGTCCCGTCCGGGGTGTCGACGACGGTGCGGATGATCTCGGCGAGGGCCGCGGGAGCCGTCTCCTGCAGGTTGTGGCTTCCGTCGAGGCGAAGGACGCGGGCGCCGGGGACACGTGCTCCGAATTCCTGTTCGGCGTCCTCCGAGACGAACCCGTGCGTGGCGCGGACAAGAGTGAGCGGAGCCTCGACGGCGTCGAGATCCGCCCAGCCGTGCTCGCCGAGGATCGTCCGTGCCGATGCGGCGGGCCCGGCGGAAGCCGGTCCGACGGGCGACGCGTCCAGCAGCCGAGCCGCGATGTGCGCGAAGTGGTGCTTCCACTCCACCCGGCCATCGGGGCGGACGCGCGTGTTCAGGAAGACGCCGCGAGCGGTGTCCTCGCGCGATCCGCCGAACCCGAACTGCTGCGCACGGTCCACCAGTTCGTCGCGGCTGGCGGCGTCGACCACGCGGTAGAACTCGCGCAGAGCGGCGGGTCCGACGCTCTGGTCGACGCCCGGGGTGATGTCGACCACGATGAGCTCGCGCACGAGCTCAGGGGCGCCGGCGGCGACCGCCGCCGCGGTGAGTCCGCCCAGGGACTGGCCGACGAGCACCTGCGGGCGATCCGTCCACGCGCGCAGCGCTGCGATCACATCATCGGCGAGGGTGCGGCCGGTGTAGTCGGCATCGTCGCGCCACGAGGAGTCGCCGTGGCCCGCGAGATCGATCGCCAGGGCCGGCCGGCCCAGCGTGAGCACGGTGGTGTCCCACGTGTGCGCGTTCAGACCCGCGCCATGCAGCAGCGTGACCTCGACCGGTTCGTCGCCGTAGCGGAGCGCGCTCAGCGTGCGTCCGTCGTCGAGGGACAGGTTCACGCGCTCGACGAGCGGGACGGAGGTGCCGAGGGCGCGTGCCTGCCCGGCGAGGAAGGAGAACTCGGTGGTCTCTTCAGGTGCGACGTGGGACACGCCCTCATTGTGCTCCTGCGCGGGCCTCAGTGCGAAATGAGAGATCGTTGTGTGAACTCGAATGGCAAGATGATTTGGCATAGTCAGTGCCATCTCCTTGTCAGGGGTAGCAGATCGATCTGCGCCCGGTGTCCGGAACCGGCAGAAGGCCTCCGCGTCCCCTCAGAACGCGTTCAGTCCCGTGAGAGCCCGGCCGATCACCAGCTGGTGGATCTCGTCGGTTCCCTCGTAGGTGCGCACCGACTCCAGGTTGGCGGCATGCCTCATCACGGGATAGGCGTTCGTGATGCCGTCGCCTGCCAGGATCGTCCGCGCCTGATGCGCGATCTCGAGCGCCTCGCGCACGCTGTTCAGCTTGCCGACGGAGATCTGCGCAGCAGTGAGGGCGCCGCGCTCCTTGAGACGCCCGAGGTGCAGGGCGAGCAGCACGCCCTTCTCGACCTCGACGAGCATGTCGGCGAGCTTGGCCTGCGTGAGCTGGTTGGCGCCGATCGGCTTGCCGAACACCTCGCGGCTCGTGGAGCGCTCCAGCGCCGCCTCGAGGCAGCTGCGTGCCGCGCCCATCGCGCCCCAGATGATGCCGTAGCGCGCCTCGTTCAGGCACCCGAAGGGGCCGGAGAGTCCCTCGGCGCCGGGAAGGATCGCATCGGCGGGGAGCCGGACCGCTTCGAGCGTGACGTCGCACTGCACGGACGCTCGCATCGACAGCTTGCCCGTGATCGGCGTCGCCGTGAAGCCCGACGTCGTGGTCGGCACGAGGAAGCCCCGCACCGCCCGTCCGCCTTCGCCGAACGCCGGATCGTCCACGCGCGCCCAGACCACGGCGACGTCGGCGAGCGAGGCGAGCCCGATCCAGCGCTTGGCTCCGTCGATCACCCAGCCGTCGCCCTCGCGGCGTGCCGTGGTCGTCATGGCGGCGGGGTCGCTGCCGCCATGCGGTTCGGTGAGGGCGAAGCAGCCGACGGCCTCGCCTGCGGCCATGCGCGGCAGCCAGGCCTGCTTCTGCTCCTCGGAGCCGTACTTCGCGATCGCGCTCATCGCCAGCGATCCCTGCACCGAGACGAAGGTGCGCCAGCCGCTGTCGGCCGCCTCGAGTTCGAGGCAGGCCAGGCCGTACGAGACGGCGCCCGCGCCCGCGCAACCGTAGCCGGTCAGATGCATGCCGAGGAATCCCTCCGCGCCGAGCTCGGCGATGAGCTCGCGGCGGAAGTGCGCGTTCTCGAAATCCTCCTCGATGATCGGCAGGATCCGGTCCTGGGCGAACGCCCGCGCGCGCTGCTGCCAGTCGCGCTCCACCGGTGTGAGCAGGGCGTCGAGGTCGAACACGGCGTCGATGCGGGGGGCGGTCGTCATCTCAGGGCCTTTCGGTGCGCCAGGCGGCGGGGGCGGAGTCGTTCAGGGCGGGCGGGGGAGTGCGATAGGCGGCGGGGGCGTCGCCGAGCCGGATCGGGTTCGCGATCGTGCGGGAGGCGCCGAGGTCGACCACAGGGTCGAGCCCCAGGCCGTCGGCGAACGCGATCGCCTCCGCCACGTCGTGCACGAGGCCGGCGGGGATCCCCGCCGCGCGGAACCGCTCGACCCAGTCCGCCGCATCGGCGCGCGCGAGCTCGTGCTCGAGCAGAGCGGTGAGCGCGTCGCGATGGGCGACCCGGTCGGTGTTGCGGAGGAAGCGCGGATCGGTCGCGAGCGGGCGCTGTCCCAGCGCCTCGGCCAGTGCGCGGAACTGCTTGTCGTTGCCGACGGCGATCACCAGGTCCCGGTCCGCGGCGCGGAACAGGGCGTAGGGGGCGATCGACGGATGCTCGTTGCCCAGGCGTCGCGGCGGGATCCCGGTGGCCAGCGTCGAGGCCGCCTGGTTCGTCAGCGCCGAGAGCAGACTCTGCAGCAGGTTGATCTCGACGCGCTGTCCGCGGCCGGTGCGGTCGCGTTCGCGCAGGGCCAGCAGGATGCCGGCCACCGCGTTCTGCCCGCACAGCACGTCGACGAGCGCGACCCCGGCCTTCGCTGCGGATCCCTCCGGCTCCCCGGTGATCGACATCAGCCCGCCGACGGCCTGCACGAGCAGGTCGTAACCCGCGAGCGAGGCGCCCGCGCCGGTGCCGAATCCCGTGATGGAGCAGTACACGATGCCGGGATTGACGGCGCGGACGGCGTCGAAGCCGAGCCCGAAGCGCTCCATCACGCCGGGACGGAAGTTCTCGATCAGGACATCGGCGGTGCCGGCGAGACGCAGGGCCTGGTCGCGATCGGAATCACGGGTCAGATCGAGCGCGACGGAGCGCTTGTTGCGATTGACGCTGCCGAAGTAGGTGGCCGTGCCATCGGCGTCGATGGGCGGATGCCAGTGCCGCGTGTCGTCGCCGCTCGGCGATTCGATCTTCAGCACGTCGGCGCCGAAGTCCGCGAGGGCCATGGTCGCGTACGGTCCCGCGAGCACCCGGGAGAAGTCCGCCACGCGGACGTCGTCGAGGACGCCGCGCCGCCCGGTCTCCCCGCTCATCGTCAGCCCCTTCGCCGCCCGTCACGCATCGCTCCATCCTACGGACGCTCGCGCTCCCCGCCCGCTCCGCGGCCTGTGTCGGAGCCGTGCGCTCCGGGACCCGGCACCGCGGACACGCCCTAGGCTGGAGGAGACGGTGACCGCGAACGGTGAGGAGGCGCACATGATCCTGCTCGACGTGCCGGGCATCACGAATCTGCGCGACGTCGGCGGCATGCCGGCCGGCGCTTCCCGCATTCGCGAGGGGGTGCTGTTCCGCTCCGGGAACCTCGCCCACGTCGGCCCCGAGGCGCACTCGTTCCTCACCGAGCAGGTCGCGCGCGTCGTCGATCTCCGCGACGACAGCGAGGCGAGTGCCGAGCCGTGTGCGCTGCCCGGACTGCGCATCGACCGCGTCCCGCTCTTCGCCGGTTCCGTCGCCTCGTTCCTGATGGGAGACGTCAGCCTCACCGGTCTGTACCGGCACATCGTCGAGGACGGCGCGGATCGCATCGTCCAGGTGATCCGGATCCTGTCCGAGGGGGAGCCGACGCTGGTGCACTGCACCCTCGGCAAGGATCGCACCGGCGTCAGCGTCGCGCTCGCGCTCGCCGCCGTCGGCGCGGATCGCGAGGCGATCGTGGACGACTATGCGCTGACCGCCTCGCAGCTTCCGGAATCACGTAACAGGGCGATCGCGAAGTGGCTCGAGGAGCGACTGCCGATCGCCCACGATGCGATCGCGGTGGCCACCCAGTCGCCGGCGCCGGTGATGCGCGACCTCCTGAAGAGCATCGACGAGCGACACGGCTCGGCAGCGGACTACCTGCTCGGGGCAGGACTGCGCCGGGCCGAGCTGGACGCTCTGGGGGCCGCTCTGGTCGGCTGACGAGCAACGGTGCTCGGTGGAGAAACCGGAGGTAGGTTAGGCAACCCTTCATCCGGTGATATCGTGGAGGCATCATGACCACTGCGATCCGCACCACCGCGCGCGCCGAGCGCCGTGCCACGCGCCGCTCCGCGAAGGCTCAGCACCTGATCGTCGCCGACGAGGGGTCCCTGGCCGAGCTGGAGGCGACGCTGGCGACGCTGCCGCTGTGCGCGACCGGTCGCGTGTTCGTCGAGGTCCCCGACGCGGAGTCGATCTCCACGGTCACGGTCCCGCCGCGGATGACCGTCACCTGGCTGCCGCGCGCCTCGCGGTCGGGCGCTCCCGGCTCGGGCCGGCGCTGCGCGCACGGCACCGCCGCGGCGCGCGCCGCGATCGCCTGGTCCGACGAGATGCTGTGCGACGGCGCGGAGGAGCACACCACGGTGACGCTGCTCGGCGGCTTCCTCGGCACGGCGGACATCGCGGAGCACCTCACGGAGCGGCTGGGCATGGATCCCGAGCGGATCACGGCACCGGAGCGCTTCGGGCTGCTCTGAGACGAAACGCCGCTCGCGGATCACCCCCGCGGCAGGTAGTGCCCGTCCTCGAGCCCGGCTTCGATCTCGAAGCGGTTGCGCAGCGGATCCCGTCCCGCGAACAGGTACAGGAACGGCATCAGAAGGCCGTAACGCAGCCACTGCTGCTTGTGCACGGCTTCATGCCGGAGGACGCGGTCGTCGGGCACCGCGTCGCCGGTGAGGTAACAGCCCGCGACGCAGACGCCGCCGCGTGCGAAGGTCCACTCCGGCATGCCTCGGAAGATCCACAGCCCTTCGCGGCGCTCGACCTCGCCCGTGCTCCACAGTCCGCCCCAGATCCAGCCGACGGCCATGCCCCAGGCATAGCCGAGGCGGCTGATCGGGGAGCGCAGCAGAACGGACGGCAGACGCAGGTCGCGTCGTCGGGAGCGCTCCAGGATCTCGGCGGCCTCGGCCTTGATCGCGGCGATGCGGGCGCTGTCGCCCGCCGTCACGCGAGGGCGCCGATCAGGCGCAGGATCGCGCCCAGGTCCTGCACGGCGTCACCGGGGGAGCGCGGGGCGAAGCCGGCGATGGTCGCCCCCGCCAGCGGCAGCCGCTCGCGCAGCGCCTTCACGGCGCTGACGACATCGGTGGTGCGCAGGCCGAACGGCACCGCGGAGGAGACCCCGGCGAGCTCGGACGGATCCAGCACGTCGACGTCGATGTGCACGTACACGCGCGACGCCCCTGTGGCAGCCACGGCCTCCGCGAGCGCCTGGGCGTCCTCGACCTCGTCGAGGCGGACGATCCCGGATCCTGCGAGGTACTCGCTCTCGGCGTCGTCCTCCGACCGCGCGCCCACGAGCACGGTGCGCTCGGGGGTGAGGCCCGCGGGGCCGTCGATCGGGAACGATTCGTGGCCGAGCAGTGCGCGCAGGGCCATGCCGGCGTAGGCGCCGGAGACCGAGGACTCCGGGGTGTGCAGATCGGGGTGCGCGTCGAACCAGACGATCGCGACGTCGTGCAGTGCGCCCGGGAGGGCGGCGACCGCGGCCACGCTGACGCCGCAGTCACCGCCCACCACGAGCGTGGGCTCGGCATGCGCCGTGATCGCTTGCTCGATGAGCTCCCTCGTGCGGCGCAGGCTGCTGAGCCTGTGCACGCCCGTACCCTCGGCGTCTCCGGCCTCGAGCGGGATCTCCAGCACCGTCGTGCGTGCGCTGGGGAGGTCGCCGGCGATCGCCGACGCCCCCTCGGTGAGCAGCATCGCCCGCGGGGCAGGGGAGCCCTGCCACTGCGGGACGACGAGGAAGCGGGTCATCTCAGCCCTCGAGAGCTTCCTGGGGCTTGGTCGATCCGGCCTTCAGCTCCGCGAGACGGGCCTCGACCTCGGTCAGCTGGCCGATGTCCTCGAGGCTCTCGAACTGGGCGTCCAGGCTGGACGCGGCGAGCTCCGCCTTGCCCTGGGCCAGTGCCTCCTGGCGGCGGACCTTGTCCTCGAACCGACCCAGCTCGCTGGTGGGGTCGAGCACGTTGATCGACGAGACGGCGTCCTGCACCTTGGTCTGCGCCTCGGCGACCTTGGCGCGGGCGAGCAGCTCGCTGCGCTTGTTCTTCAGCTCGACGAGCTTGTCCTTCATGCCGTTCAGGCCGGTCTTGAGCTTGTCGACGATCTCGGTCTGGGCAGCGATCTGCGGCTCGGCCGTCTTCGCCTCCTGCTCGGAGCTGATCTGACGCTGCAGGGCGACCTTGGCGAGGTTGTCGAACTTGTCGGCGTCAGCGGTGTTGCCGGATCCGCGCAGCTCGTCGGCCTTGCGGCTGGCGGCGAGGGCCTTGTTGCCCCACTCCGCGGCGGACTGCACGTCCTCCTGGTGGTCGCGCTCGAGCAGGCGCAGGTTGCCGATGGTCTCGGCGATGGCCGACTCGGCGTCCGCGACGTTGTTGGTGTAGTCGCGGACGAGCTGGTCGATCATCTTCTGCGGGTCCTCCGCGGAATCGATGAGGGCGTTGACGTTGGCCTTCACCAGGGTGGAGATGCGGCCGAAGATGGACTGCTTGGTCATGGGATGTCCTTTCCAGATTTCCGGTCGATGGGGTCGTGCACGTCAGGAGAAGTCGAGTGTCCGGGCATGTCAGAAGCGGCCGCCCGATCCGCCGCGGCTGCCGCCGCCGAAGCTGGAGGGGCTGAATCCGCCGCCTCCGCCGCCGCTGGAGCGCCAGCCACCGCCTCCGCCGCCCCAGCCTCCGCTGCTCCGGCCGCTTCCGCCACCGGACAGGATGCCGCCGATGATGCCGCCGAGGATCGCGTCGCCCATACCGCTGCGGCTTCCGCCGCCTCCGCCGCCCCAGCCGCCTCCGCCGTCGCTCCACGAGTCGATGGAGCCCGCGGCGAGCTGGGTGGCTTCGCGGGCGAGGGCGATCGCCCGCTGCGCGTGCTGCAGTGCGGCGTTCGGATCCGCGACGCGCGCGGCCTCGGCCTGGTCGTACTCCGCGGAGGCCTGCGCCGCCCTGGTACGCGCATCGGGGCCGATCGCCCCGCGGTGCGTGGTGATGTAGCTGTTCGCCGTCGAGATCTCCGCGCGGGCCTGCGTGAGCGTCTGCTCCAGCACCTGCTGGGCGCGCTCGGCCTGCTGCTGGGCATTGCGGATCGCGTCCACGGTGCTGTCGATGCGGGTGTTGGCCGCCGTCAGCGACTCCAGCACCGCCTGCGGGCGTCGTCCGGTGCCGGTGGCGTCGGTGCGGGCCTGATCCAGCGCGGTGCGAGTGGCCGCGACGGCGGCGTTCAGCTCAGGGGACGCGGGAAGCGCTGCCGCACCCGCAAGGTCCTGCTCGAGATTCGCGATGAGCGCCTGCGACTGCGATTCGGTCGCGGCGAGGTCGGTCTGCAGCGTCGTGATCGCTGCTGCCAGCTGCGAGGCCTGCAGCACGCCCTCCTCGCCGGTGCGGATCGCGAACGCGGCCTCACCGCGCTTCCCCTGCGCGATGAGCTCGCCCGCCTGGGCGATGTTCGCATCGGCGAGTTCGAGGCGGCTCGCGGCCTCCGCCGGATTGCCGGAGACCGTCTGCAGTGCCAGTGGGTCATAGACCGCTGCGAGCGCCTGCAGGGCAGCGGGGGCGGCGGCGACGACAGCGGCCGCCGTTTCGCGATGGCTCTTCAACTGGGCGAGGGCCTGCTCCGCGTTCTGCTCCAGCTTGCGGAGCTCATCGAACGCCGCCACATTCGCGTCCAGCGCGTTGTCGGCCGACTCGCACAGCCGGATGATCTGCAGGTGCCAGTCGCGACGCTGCTGGTCGGAGTCGGGAATCTCGTCGTCGAGCTGCTGCTTGAGGGAGAACGCCTCATCGAGCTTGGCCTTCGCCTTCGCGACCACCTCGGTGAACGCGCTCGTCGCGGTGTCGCCGAACTGCGCGGTCGCGAACCCGAGATCCTCGGTGGAAGACGTGATCGCGTCGTCGGTGTGCACGAGGGCGAGTCCGGCGCGCTTGGCCAGCTCCTCGTCGCTGATGGCGTCGAGGGGGTCGCCGACCGGATCGGTCGATGCCGACTTCACCCTGGCGGCAGCGCGGCGACGCATCACCACGAGCACGATGATCGCGGCGACGATCGCGAGGACGCAGAGGACGATCAGCAGGATCCCGCCGAGATCGGCTCCCGAGGATCCGGATCCCTGGAAGCCGTCGATCGCGGTGCCGACGGCGGCGGCCCAGTCCTCCGTGCGCAGATCGTTCACGAGCGACCGGGAGATCTGGTCCACCTGCGTCAGCGGGATCGGACCCGCCTTGTCCGCGGACAGGTAGTACTGCCGTGACTGCGTCGCGATCGCGAGGAGGTACTGCTGCTGGCCGAGACCGTTGTCCACGGCGACCTGATTGGTCCACTCCTGACTGTTGTCCGGGTTGGAGAAGGTGTCGACGAACACCACGAACAGCTGGATGTTCTGCGACTTGCTGAGCTCCTCGAGCCGGCCGTTCAGGGCCTCGGTCTCGGAGGATCCCAGCGCGCCCACCTGATCGGTGATGAACTCCGAACCGAGCGTCACCGGTGCGGTGGCCGGGGCGGACACCGTCGTGTCGGTGCTCGCGAGTGCCGGCGCGGATCCGAGCGACATGCCGAGCACGCCCAGGACCACACCGACGACGACAGCCCAGCGCGCGCGCATCTTCGCTCCTCCCGGGGTCCGGCAGGCCCCACGAGCGAGTCTAGGGCGTGTCTCCTTTTGTTTCTCCTGCTCGAACGCTCTCCCCTCGCGTGTGCGTCCGCCCGAGAGGAGAGCGGACGCGTCGGTAGGCTGGGGGCGATGGATGACAGGTACGGATCCGATGTGCTCGCCCAGGGCTGGCGGGAACGCGGCGCGAAGGTCGCCGTGGACGTCCCGGCGGAGAAGGATCTCGTGGTCGAGGTCGCGGTGGACGGGTTCTGCGGTGCCGTCACCAGGATCGAGGGCGGCCAAGTCGAGCTCGAGGACTACCGGGGGCGTCGCAGGCTGTTCCCGATGGGCGCGGGCTTCATGATCGACGGCGAGCCCGTGCGGCTCGTGCACCCTGCTCGGGCGGGGACGGCGCGGGGCGCGGCGAAGCGCACCGCCTCGGGATCCTTCGCGGTCGACGATCCCCGTGCGCGCACCGCGCTGCCGAGCCGGATCCTCGTGGAGGGCCGGCACGACGCCGAGCTCGTGGAGAAGGTCTGGGGCGACGATCTGCGCGCCGAGGGCGTCGTCGTGGAGTACCTGCAGGGAGTCGACCTGCTGGAGGAGCTGCTGGCCGCCGCACCGCCGCGGCGCGACCGTCGCTACGGCGTGCTCGTGGATCACCTCGTGCCCGGCTCGAAGGAGACCCGCATCGTGGAGCAGATCATGCGCGGCCCGCACGGCGCGCACCTGCGCATCGTCGGGCACCCCTACATCGATGTCTGGCAGTGCGTGACGCCCACCGCGATGGGCATCCGAGCCTGGCCTCGGATCCCGCGCGGCACGGAATGGAAGGCCGGGATCTGCCGCGCCTTCGGCTGGCCGGCCGATTCGCAGGCCGACATCGCGCACGCCTGGAAGCGCATCCTTTCTCGCGTGAGCAGCTACCGGGATCTGGAACCGTCGCTGCTCGGCCGGGTCGAGGAGCTCATCGACTTCGTGACGGAGCCGGTCACGGGGCCGGCCTCCGGCGGTGGACGATGAGCGGGCGCTCTGCCCGCGGCGCAGGACGGGCCGGTGTGACACCGGACGGCGGATACCCTGGAGGGATGCCCGAACCCCGCACCTTCCGTGACGAGCCGGTCTCGTTCGTCCGCCGCAGCGGCCGCATGTCCGAGGCGCAGGAGCGGGCGTTCGCCGAGCTCGCCGGGTTCTACGTGCTCGACGTGCCCCGCGACGTCGCCTGGACCTCCGTGCATCCCGAGGCGCGGCTCGACCCCGCCGCGGCTTACGGACGGCAGGCTCCGCTGACGGTGGAGATCGGCTCGGGCCAGGGGCACGCCATCGTGTCCGCTGCCGCGGCGCACCCCGAGCGGGACTTCCTCGCGGTCGAGGTGTTCCGGGCGGGGCTGGCCCGCACGATGCTCGACGCCGAGCGCGAGGGCGTGCGCAATCTGCGGCTGATCGAGGCGAACGCGCCGGAGGTTCTCGCCACCTACCTTCCCGCGGGCTCGGCCGACGAGGCATGGATCTTCTTCCCCGACCCCTGGCACAAGAAGCGGCACACCAAGCGCCGCCTCGTGCGACCCGGCTTCGGCGCCACGGCGGGTGCGGCGCTGCGCGACGGCGGGCTGCTGCGCCTCGCCACGGACTGGGAGGACTACGCCCTGCAGATGCGCGAGGTCCTCGACGAGGCGCCCGAGTTCGAGCGCGCCTTCGAGGGGGAGTGGGCGGAGCGCTTCGACGGACGCGTGATGACCGCGTTCGAGCGCAAGGGCATCGCGAAGGGCCGCGACATCCGCGATCTGACCTACCGGCGGGTGCTGCGGGGCTGACCGGCCCGCCACGAGGGCGCGGCCCTTCGGAAGGTGTGCGTCCGGTCAGCCCATGCGGGACGCCGCGGAGCGGATGACCTCGGCGAGCTCACGGGCACGGCTCCACATCGGCCAGTGACCGGTCGGCAGGTCGACGACGTCGAGATGCTCGAGGTTCGCGACCTCGGCGAACATGGGGTGGCCCTCTCGCGCCAGGTCCAGAACCTGCGCGCTCGGGATCGAGCAGCACACCAGGGTGGTCGGGATCCTGGTGCGGGCGTCGTCCCGGAGTTCGACGGTCTGGCGGAGCACGGGGCCCGGCTCGGGAACGGCCCGCGCGCGGAAGCGATCGAGTGCCTCCGAGCTCAGCCCCTCGAGGCTCGCCTGCTGCGCGAGGACGTCGAACGGGGGGAGCGGAAGGTCGCGCACGTCCTGGGGAAGGTCGGGCGCGAATGCGCTCCCGGCGGCCACCGGACCGGAATCGACCCAGACCATGCGACGAACCAGCTCGGGATGCCGGTCCAGGACGAGGGTGACCGGGAGATTCGCTCCGCTGTGCGCCACGACGATCGCGGGCTCGCCTGCCGAGACGCCGTTTCGGGCGAGGGCGTCGAGGATCGCCACGACCTGGTCGTCGAGAGTCCTCGCGGCTCGCTGCGGATCGTCGGGGTCGAGGCCGGGCAGCGTCATCGCGACGGCACGCGCGCCGGCGGATTCCAGCGACGCGCGCACGTCGTCCCAGGCCCAGGCGCCCAGCCAGTGGCCGGGGATGAGAAGGATGGTGGGTTGGACCGTCGTCTGTGTCATGCCACCAGCCTCACCCGCGCTGTGGGCATCAGTGTGTCACTATTTATGTCATGAAATTTCCGGGAGTGGTGCTGTGAAGCGCGCAGAGCGGCTCCACGCCCTGTCCGAGATGCTGCGCCGCAGCGGATCCCGCGGCTGCTCCGCCGAGCGGCTGGCCCGAGAGTTCGGCGTGTCCGTGCGGACCGTCAAACGGGATCTCGCTGCGCTCGAGAGCAGCGGCGCTCCGATCTGGTCGCGTCCGGGGCCCGGCGGCGGCTATGGAATGGCCATCGGCGCATCCCTGCCGCCGGTCAGTCTGACTCCCGCGCAGGCAGTCGCGCTCATGGCGGCCGTGTCGGCGGCATCCGACGCCCCTTTCGCGGATCTGGCGGCCGCCGGGATCCGGAAGATCATGGATGTCCTCGACCCTCGAACCCGCGCACGGGCCGACGCGCTGGCCGATCGAGTCTGGGTGGATGCGCTGCCCGCGCCGTCACGTGCGATCAGGTCGGCGCTGGAGGAGGCGATGGCCGATCAGCGCGTGGTCCGCCTCCGCTACACGGCGGGCGACGGGACGACGACCGCAAGGGACGTCGAGCCCGTCCTGTTCGCGTCGACCAACGGCCAGTGGTACCTGGTCGGGTGGTGCCGACTGCGCGACGCGATGCGATGGTTCGCCGTGTCGCGCATCGAGCGGGCCAGCGTGACGACGACGCCGTGCGCCGGGCATGCCGTCGACGAGGTCGGAGAACCTCCTGCGACCGCCTTACCGGTGCGCGGACGTCTTCGGTAGCGCGCGCCTCTCGCATCGGCGTGCGACGCGGGGCAGAATCGGCGCATGCTCCTCATCCTCGGATCCGTGTTCGCCGCACTCGCCGCGCTCGTCCACGTCTACATCTTCGTGCTCGAGTCGGTGCGCTGGACGCATCCCTCGACCCGACGGATCTTCGGCACCTCGGCCGAGGACGCCCAGGTCACCAAGCCGCTCGCGTTCAATCAGGGCTTCTACAACCTGTTCCTCGCGGTGATCGCGGTGGCCGGCATCGTCGTCGCGCTCGCAGGATCCGCAGGTGCCGGGATCGCCCTCATGCTCGCCGGCACCGGGGCGATGCTCGCCGCGGCACTCGTGCTGATCCTGTCCGATTCCTCCAAGGCGCGCGCGGCGATCGTGCAGGGCCTGTTCCCGCTGGTCGCGGTCGTGCTGCTGGTCGTCGCGCTGATCTGAGCGCGCTCAGGCGATCGTGCCCAGCCCGGCGCGCATGGCGTCGAACATCGCGAACATCAGCCAGAACGACCAGCCCAAGCTGAGCAGGAGGCTCGCGGCGGTCGCCCCGAGGGCGATCCACATCGTCGCCGAGCCCGATCCGGCCTGGCGGCGCACCACGACCGCACGGCCGATCGGATACACCGGCGAGAGGAAGCTCCACGCCCAGTGGAAGCGCTTCGGGTAGCCCAGGCGGCCGAGCTGCACATAGTCGCGGTACCCGGCGACGATGGCGAGCGCGTAGAGCGCCCAGCCCAGAATCGTGCCGACCATCGACGCCGTCAGGATCCCGGGCATCATGTCGAACACGATGCCGAAGACCGCTCCCGGCGGCACTCTCGTCCCGGTGGCGGCCACGCTGCTCAGCTCGACGACGTGTCGTACATAGGTGAGCATCGGCCCCGTCATCAGCCACATCGTGACGGCCGAGACGGCGACCGCCGCGACCGTGGTCCAGGCGCTCACCCATCCCCATGCGGTGTAGACCGGCGTTCCGCGGGGGACGCGAGGCTGTTCCACGGCCGCGGGCGGCCAAGGGGACGGGGGAACGGAAGCGCTCATGTGGTCCTCATCGATCGGTCGGTTTCTCGCGACACTACCGGGATCCGGCGCGGTCGGAGAGGAGGCGTATCCGGTGCTAGGCTCGTTCGGTACGCCTCCGTAGCTCAGCGGATAGAGCGCCGGTTTCCGGTACCGTAGGTCGCAGGTTCGATTCCTGTCGGGGGCACATTCTCAGGCCCGGTCTCTTCGGAGGCCGGGCCTTCTTGCGTTCCCGCACGAAGGTAGGCGCCATAGAACTCCACGGGGTTGCGCTTCAGCAGGATCGCGATCGACTCGATGTCCTCAGCGAGGAACGCCGTGTCTCCCTTGACCCTGGCGCCGAGCGCCGTGTGGCTGGTTCCGATGGCGAGCGCCGCCGCCCGGACTGACCAACGGTCAGCCTTCAGCGCCTGGCGGACGAACTCAGCGCGCGCCGCGCGGATCTCATCGCGCGGCGTCGCAAGGAATGCGGTACTGGTCATAACCGAGAGTGTAGTGATTTCCAGTCAGAGTGTCTAGATGACGACACAAAATGGTCTGAATCCATGCAACACGCGCTGAGCGGTAGTTGAGGATGGAATGAATCCGTGCCAATCTAGCCCGCATGGCATCCACAACGGCCCAGATTGCTTCCAAGGTCCGAGGCGTCGCCGCAGAGAACCGGTACACGCAGCAGCGTATCGCGGAGACCATCGGCGTATCCCGCGCGGCGGTCGTTGAGCGCATCAACGGCCGCGTCGCGTTCACCGCCCCCGAGATCCTGGCACTCGCTCAGGCGATGGACGTTCCGGTGTCGCGATTCTTCCCCGGCACGTCGGCGGTGGCGCCGTGAGCCCGCTCGAGCTGTTGCTGTGGGCGCTCGCGGTCATCGCGGTCATGGTGGCGCTGCTGTTGGTCGCGTTCGTCGCGCTCCTGGTCAAGGTGTTCTTCGTCCCGCGCGGTCGCGTCTCCCGGGTTCGCGAGGTGCGCTCGTGAGCGCGCTCGAAGTGTTCGGATTCGACGGCGCGGACGTGCGCGTCGTCGTGATCGAGGGCAAGCCGATGTTCGTCGGCCGCGACGTCGCGGCAGCGCTCGGCTACGCGGACACGACCAACGCTCTCAAGCAGCACTGCCGTGGGGTGGCGATTCACCACCCCATCGAGGACCGCTCCGGCCGTTCGCAACTGGTCCGCGTGATCGGTGAGTCGGATCTCCTCCGCCTGATCGCGCGGAGCCGACTCCCGCAAGCCGAGCGGTTCGAGCGGTGGGCGTTCGATGAGGTACTCCCTGAGGTAGTCCGGACCGGCTCGTACGCCCCGGCACTGTCCGAGGACGAGATCGTTCACCAGGCTCTCGCGATCACCGCCCGACGCGTCGAGGCGCTGGCCGCGCAGGTCGCGGAGCTCGAGCCGCGCGCCGAGGCGTGGGACGAGCTCGCCGACGCCGGCACGGACTACGCCGTCCGCGACGCCGCGCAGATCCTGAACCGCGCCGGCATCCAGACCGGGCCGCAGCGCCTGTTCGACACGCTCGGCGAGCTGCGCTGGATCTACCGCGGGGAGAAGCACCGCTGGACGGCGTACGCGCGCGCTGTCGACGCCGGATACATCCGGGCCCGTGCGATGCCGCCCTACGTGAACGGCGACGGCGAGCTCGTACCTGCCGCGCCCCAGATTCGACTCACCGCGCGCGGCCTCGAGCGGCTGCGTGTCCTTCTCGGATCCCTCGACCTCGCGACCGTCTGAACTCCAACACGAAAGCGGGGCGCCCGTTGCACCGGACGCCCCACAAGAGAAAGGCACTGGAATGCCTGACACCGATGGTATCGGCCTGCAGTCCATCACGATCCCGACCGACACGCTCCCGCCCGCAGTTCCGGCGCGCGAGCACGTCGCCGCCCCGGCGCCGATCCCGCCGATGGTGCGCCGCTCGCGGTGGCCGCTCGCGCCGTGGCGGGTGGTCATCGCCGGGTCCGCAGTTGCCGCGGGTGTTCCCGTCGGCATCGTCGCGGCGGCGCCGGGATGGAACGGCGCCGACCTCGCCGCGCTCATTGTCCTCGCGGCGTTCGTCGCCGCCGTCATCCCTGGGAGGAACTGACCATGACCGTCAAGCTGAGCGCCTCGCTCCCGAAGGAGTTCGACGCGAACGGGATGGAGCGCCTTCACGCGCAGCTCGTCCAGCACCCGGAGCGCCGCCATGTCGTCGTGATGATCGTCGACACGGCGCGGAAGACGATCAACTACGAGGCGGGCGGGGAGGTGACGCCGTTCGCCGGGGTGCTGTTCATCGAGCCGATCCAGGACGCCGAAGACATCGATGTCGTGACGGAGGTGATGGCGCGTGTCCGCGCCGAGCGCACCGGCGACGCGACGCTGGAGTTCGACTTCGGTGTCAAGGATCCGTTCGCGGACACCATGAAGCGGATGCGCGAGGAGGGGTTCTCGTTCAGCGTCAGCACGCCAGAGGAGCCCGCCGAGGAATCGGCGCCGGCGCCGGCGCCGATCAACGGGGACCGGGAGATGCTCGTCGAGGCTGCGAGGTTGGTCGTCACGTCCCAGTTCGCGTCGACGTCGATGCTGCAGCGCAAGCTCCGAGTCGGATTCGCGAAAGCCGGTCGACTCATGGACCTGCTCGAGCAGCACGGCGTAGTGGGGCCAGCAGACGGCGCACGAGCACGTTCGGTGCTCGTCGCAGCGTCCGACGTCGACGCGCTCCTGCAGCGCATCCGCGAGACGGAGGACGCATCGTGAGCAAGTCACTCCACGTGCTCGAGGCGCTCGTCGCCGAGGGCATCAAGAAGCAGATGACCCCGAACCGCCGCTACCTCGCCGCATCGGAGCGGAAGGCGATTGCGGAGGACGCCGCCACCGTGGCGATCGCCGCGCTCATCGACCTGACCGGCGGCCCCGACCACATCGTCGTGTCCGACGGCGAGACGTGGACGCTGCAGCACCCGCTCACGGAGCGGCTGACCGGCGACCTGTTCGACTGCGAGATCGCGCAGCATCTTGCCGCGGGCGAGCCGCTGGAGAAGGGCCGGTACACGGTCCGCACCGGCGACTTCGGGCCTGCGTTCTACCCGATCGGGGGCGCCCAGTGAGCGCGCCGAAGACGAGGAAGCGCACGGCAGGCGCGGCGCGGTTCGCCGAGGTGCCATTCGCTCCGATCGCGCCGTGCGTCGGGGAAGACGCCGCCCGCGTGCGCCGCATGATCGCGAGGAACGCACCCGTTGCGGAGCGCGCCGAGCTCGCAGCGATGCTGGGGGTGTCGGCATGACCCCGCAGATCACCGCGGCACGCATCGTCGTCCCGGAGGACGCGCCGCGCACAGTGTGGATGCTCGAGCGTGGCGAGGGCGTCACGGCGTCCGAGGTGTGGAAGGTCGCCGTCGCGACGCTGAAGGCCCGCCGCCGCATCGTCGAGGCGAAGATGAACGGGTCGACGTTCCGGGGCAACAAGGCCACCGACGCCGGCCACGCCCGTGAGGCGGCGCTGCTCGACGAGGCCGCCGAGCGGCTCGCGCACCTGACCCCGAACGAGGCCCTGTGGGCGGCCGCCGGAAACGACCTGCACCGGGCCACCCCCGACGCGATCGCGATCGACGCCGACGGCCGCCTGGTAGTGGTCGAGGTGAAGTCGCACGAGTACGGCTACAAGGGCGCCGGGATCCCGATCGACCACCTCGCGCAGGTGCTCTGGCAGATGTACGTGCTCGGCGCGGCCTACGGGCTGTACGGCACCGAGACCCGCGACGAGGACGACCAGCCCCCGCTCGAGGGCGCGACCTGGTATGTCGTCGAGCGCGACGAGGAGTTCATCGCGTGGCTGATCGAGCGCGCCGACGACTTCATCGCCTGGCGTGACGCCGGTTGCCCTGACGTCGACTTGCTGCCGGAGAAGGTCGCCGCGGCGCTCGCGAAGTGGGCGCCGTTGAAGGTCGCCCTCGACCAGGCCGTCAGGGACGAGAAGCCCGCGAAGGCGGAACTCGAGCAGGCGATCGCCGAGACCTACCCGCGCGCAGCGCGCTTCGGAGCCGTCGGCATGGGCGAGGCCGGCGGCTACCAGCAGATCATCACGACGACCGTCTCGATCGACGAGGCCGCGTGGAAGGCCGACGCCCCCGACGTGCACGCACGGGTCCAGCAGCTCCGCACCGACCTAGCCGTTCTCGAGGCAGCCGCCAAGGCCACGTACCCGCACACGAAGCGCACGGCGTCCCTGCGATTCCAGGAGGTGACCAGTGTCTGATCTGGTCGAAGTCAAGACGATCGGCGAGGTCGAGCGCATCGTGCACGCCTCCGGGATGTGGGACGGGACGGGCCCGGTCGAGTTCTCGAACGACGGGACCACCTGGGCGGAGACGTGGGCGCCGACCGAAGGGCACCCGCTGCCCGAGTTCGCGCGCGTCGAGGTGTACCGGAAGGACGTGCGGATCCCGACCCGTGCGACGATCCGCTGGGACGAGCAGATCCCGCAGGCGGACCCGTTCTGGACCGCGAAGTGGGTCGGCGCACCGATGCGCCACTTCGGACGCACGGTCCGCATGGTCGCCTTCCGGCAGACGTTCCGCGACCTGCTCGGCGACATCGCGATCGAGGATGAGGACCGCGCCCACCAGGAGCCGGCTCCCGACGTGCCGCGTGACTACGCCGCCAAGTTCGCCGCGGCCGACACCGTCGAGGCGCTCGACAAGATCGTGGCCGCAGCGCGGGCGGAGCGCGTGTTCACCCCGACACCGAAGGGCACCGCCCTGGACCGCGCGTGGAAGGCGCGCCGCCGCGAACTCACCGCCGCCGCGTGGGAACCGAAGCCGGGCGAGCAGCGCACATCGACCGGCGCGCGCCGCGCGACCGAGCGCAAGCCCGGGATGCCCCAGGACTTCCTCGCCCCGAACCGTGCGGCCCGCCGCGCCCAGGCGAAGGGACGCCGGAAGTGATCGTCGACGAGGCCTCGGGCGTGGTGCTCGAGCCGGGCACCGACGTCGAGTTGGTGACGCTGAACCTCGCCGGCCTGGACGAGGCCGAGCTGCTTGCGCTGTTCCCGACTCCGGTGCAGTGCGCTGGTGCGCTGCTGAAGGCGCGGGCATCGGTGACGCGCGCCCCCGCAGTCTTGAACAAGTACCGTACGGCGCTCGCAGCCCGGGAACGGGATCTGACGATCGCGCTCGCGAAAGCCGCCCGCGACCTGCTCGCTGACTACCCGCGCATGCCGATGACGGAACGCCGCGACCTCGCCCGCGCCGAAGCATCGGCCGTCCGCGAAGCGCAGGAGGCCCGCGACACCGCGTGGCTGCTGCTGCAGTACGCGAAGGACCGCAAGGACTCCCTCTTCGAGGACATCGGCATCCTCCGCAGCCTGAACGCCAATTTCCGAGGAGAGCACCGATGACCGCGCACCGTGGGACGAACTTCCCGACCGAGGTCGTGCTGATCTGCCAGGACTGCCCGGAACGGATCTCGATGGCCGCCACACTCGTCGACAAGGCGCGCGAAGACGCGAAGCGCGCCGCCGGCTGGTCGTCGGACGGTCGCGCCGACTACTGCCCTGAGCACACGGCGGCGCGATCATGAGCCTGCACTACGAGGACCAGGGCCTGCGCCTGTTCCACGGGTCGAACAAGGACGTGCTGCCGACGTTCGAGTCGGCATCGTTCGACGCTGTCGTCACCGATCCGCCGTACGAGCTCGGGTTCATGGGGAAGTCGTGGGACTCGTCGGGCATCGCCTACGACGTGGACCTGTGGGCCGAGTGCCTGCGGGTGCTGAAGCCGGGCGGGCATCTGCTCGCGTTCGGCGGCACGCGCACCTGGCACCGCATCGCCGCGGCGATCGAGAACGCCGGGTTCGAGATCCGTGACTCCATCGCCTGGATGTACGGGAGCGGCTTCCCGAAGTCGCGCGACGTGTCCGCGGCGATGGCCGAGTTCGAAGCGAACGGCCCCAGCGAGGTGCAGTTCAAGGACCGCCCGATCCCCGAGGGCATCTACGACGTCACCGGGTTCTTGCGCGCCGCGCGTGACAAGGCGGGGTGGTCGAACAGGCAGATCGACGCGCTGTTCGGGACCAACGGCATGTCCGGACACTGGACCTCGAACACATCCCAGCCTGCGGTCCCGTCCGAGCGCCAGTGGGCGGTCCTGAAGGAGCACCTCGGGTTCGGCGACGAGATGGACGAGCTCGCCGCGAAGCTCGGGTCGACCGAACGCCCGGAGGACTGGGGCACGGCGGAGCCGTCAGGCACATTCCTGGGCGGGCTGGCGAACAACCCGGACGCGCCGCCCGCCGGTGGATGGGGTACGGCCCTGAAGCCAGCGTTCGAGCCCGTCGTTGTGGCCCGGAAGCCGGTACTCGGATCGACGACCGCAAACGTCGCCGCCTTCGGGACCGGGGCCTTCAACATCGACGGATGCCGCGTCGGCTCGGTTCAGATGCCGAAGTACCGCGGCACGGGCATCGTCGACGGGCGCACGGGCAGCATGGCCGGCCCGAACACGATCAAGGAACAGGTGGGCGTCGTAGAGGGTCGGTTCCCTCCGAACGTCCTCCTGGACGAGTCCCAGGGGGCGACGCTTGACGCCCAGTCCGGGGCGGCCGGCGCGTCCAGGTTCTTCCCGATCTTCCGCTACGAAGCGAAGGCGCCGACGTCTGAGCGCCCCAACGTCGACGGGACCGCGCACGCCACGGTGAAGCCGCTCGATCTGATGCGGTGGCTGGTCCGCCTCGTCACGCCGCGCGGCGGCCACGTGCTCGACCCGTTCGCGGGATCCGGCACGACGGGTGAGGCCGCGCTGCTCGAGGGCATGGACGTGACGCTCATCGAGCTCGAGGAGGACCACTTGCCGCTCATCCTGCAGCGTGTCCGGAAGCCGCTGCAGCCGGCCATGTTCGGCGACTGGGAGGACGGTGCGGCATGAACGGCCCGAAGCCGCTGACGCACGCTGAGCTCGACGCCGCAGTGCGGTCTCTACATTCCGTCGGCGGAATCTATGAGCTCGTCGCGCAGTGCGTCGAGCACGACAACCGGTCCCATTGCATCGCCGGCGGTGCATCATGACCGTGTCCGTGAAGGTGAAGCGGCAGATCATTGCCCGCGACGGCGGATTCTGCTTGATGATGCTCCCCGGGTGCCTGGGTGAGGCACAGACCGCCCACCATCGGGCTAACAGAGGAGCGGGCGGCTCGAGCGTTCTCGACCATCCGGCGAACCTCTGCGCGGTGTGCACGGTCTGTAACGGCCTGGCGGAGGACGCGAACGCGATCACGCGCCTGGATCTCATCGACCGGGGCCTGCGGGTGGAGAAGGCCGCGACGAACGCCGCGACGCTGCAGCGGGCGCTCGACACGCCGGTGGAGAGCATCGACGGGGAGCGCTGGTTCCTAGTCTCAGCGACAGAACGCCGGCACGCGACGGAGGTACGGCCGTGAGGCTTGCGATCGCGGATCCGCCGTATCCGCCGCTGTTCCGGGAGCGCTTCGACCTCGCCGGCGGCGCGTCGCGGGTGACGGTCCGTTCGCGAGCTACGCGATGGTACGGCGACGGGCCGCGCTCGTCGACCGATGCGCCCCGTGCTGACCTTCACCCGGAGGCAGCGCGCTGGGATGACCTCAGCGAGCACCGGAAGTTGCTGCTGCACCTCGTGGAGAACTACGACGGCTGGGCGATCGCGACAACCCCGGATGGTCTCGGCGCGTATCACCCGCTGCCCCTCAACGCGCAGGTGATGGCCTGGTACAGGCCGACGGCGATGCCTGGTGGCGGCCGGCTGATCGAGCGGTGGGAGCCGGTGATCATCTACATCCCTGAGGAGCGGCGGACTCGCGCCGGCGCGCGTGTCTCGAACGTGCTCGTCGCGAACGCACCGTCAGCGCGCGGCGGCCGCCGCAGCTTCGTCGGATCGAAGCCGGCCGAGTGGACCCGGTGGGTGCTCGACGCGCTGGGGTACGAGCCCGGCGAGGACGCGCTCGACGGCCTGTTCCCCGGATCCGGTGCGGTCTCGGCGGCCGCGGACGGGATGCTTCCGATCGGCGGTGCGCGATGACCGAGGTGCAGCAGCTCGGTGAGAACCGAGGCGGAGGGATGACAGAGGTCGTCGCGGACTGGAAGCCGGACCGGGCGGTGACGCTCGCCGCGCTCGAGGCGATCGACCGCAAGCAGGCGGGCTCCCCGACGTGCGCTCTGTGCGGTCAGCGGGCGAACCAGCTGGACAAGTACGGGCTGTGCTCGAAGGTGAGCGACGACCACAAGGACTGGCGTGCGGACGTGCGCGCCGACAGGAAGGCAGGTGCACGATGAGGATCCTGACCGTTCGTCAGCCGTGGGCGTGGGCGATCGTTCACGGCGGCAAGGACGTCGAGAACCGCAAGACGAACATCGCCGGCGACTACAGGGGCCCGGTCGCGATCCTCGCGGCGCGCGCCGACGCCGAGAACGCGTCCGAGGACGTGTGGAAGGACCACGCCGACTTCTACCGTAAGTACTACCGCATGCGCGGCATCGTGGGCAGGACGCCAACGCTGCGCGGGCACATCATCGGCGTGGTCGACCTCGTCGACGTGCACCCGGTGGCGAACCCGCACTTCCACCCGATCTGCTACGACCTGGCTGACCCGAACGGGCTCCTCACCGCGGCCGCACGCGGTGACGGCGCCTGCTCGAGGTGGGCGCACCCGGAGGGCCGCTGGCACCTTGTGCTCGAGAACCCGCGCCCGCTCGCCGAGCCGATCCCGTACCGCGGTGCTCTGGGCCTTCGCGCGCTCGACGCCGAGATGGTGGCGCTTGTTGAGGCGGCGATCGCATGACCCGCCGACTGGTGCTGATCGTGGTCGACGCCGACGCGGTCGTGGGCATGCTCCCGGACGTGGGGCTCTCGGGCGTGCGGATGCCCGACGACGAGGAAGGCCGTCAGCGGGTGCAGGTGGTCCCGTACTTCGAGTCTGAGGAGCCGGAGGATCTGTGGTTCGAGCTCGCGTGGCACGCGGACAAGCTCGGCATCATCCACGGCGGCCCTGTCGAGGTCGAGGACGCGCCTCCGGCAGGGGAGATGCAACCGTGAGCATGCCGACGTTGGCGATGACGTATGTCGTCTGGGATCCCCGGTCCTGGACGTTGAAGGTGGGCCGTGCGTGGCGGTTCTCGCGGGTGCAGCGGTGGATCGACCGCGGCTGGGTCGTGGTGGCGTGCCAGCGCGGCACGGACGCGTCCTGGGAGCGGGAGGCGCTGCGAGTGCTGCGCCGGTGGTTCCCGGCCGCGTTCCGGTCGTGGGCGCACGCGGAGGGCGTGCTCGGCACCGGAGGCAAGGGCTACACGGAGTGCTTCACCGTGCAGCCCGAGGATCTGAATTTCGCTCTCGAGCGGTGCATCGAGGGCTTCGCGAGAGGAACCGATGTCGAACAAGCAACGCATGATCAGCGCCGCGGATCTGGAAGCGCTCGCCGGGGTGCCGGACAGCGTGAAGCCGACCGCGATGTGGCTGTGGTTGAACCTCGACCCGCTGGGGCGGGGGCTGGCGCACCCGGGGGTCATCTCCCGGCGGATGTATCCGACGCTGCGCCTGGATCCGGAGGAGGTGCTGATGCACCTGCTCGAGCTGATGGAGGCCGGGTTCCTGACGACGTATCCGGCGGACGGCGAGGAGTGGATCCTGCTGCTGCGCCCGCTGAAGTGCGACCTGCGGGACACCCGGATCAGCACACCGGAGCCGCCCGCGCACGTCTCCCACGGGAACCCCGTGGCTGTGGGGGGCGCGGGCGCGCGGGCGCGCGAGCGGGCGCGGGAGCAGGTGCGCGCGGAGGGCGCGGCGCGGGCGGACGCCTGGGACGCGGTGCAGCGCGACCGGGAGCGGGCGCCGGAGCGCCCGGAGCGCCCGGCGGTGCTGGACGCCCCGCCGATGTTCTGCGACGAGCACATGCCGGGAGGGGCGGGGAAGACGAAGTGCGGCCCGTGCCGGGATGCCCGGAACCTCCGCGACGCGTGGCTGTCGGAGAAGGTCTACGAGCAGAAGCTCGCGACGTTCTACGAGGCCCGGCCGGAGGAGGCGTGGGGCGATGAACCTTTCTGACCGGAACCGGCAGTCCCGGCTGCAGAGCGTGATCGCCCGGGTGCACCGTGCGGAGGACCGGGCGCTGGCCGAGCTGAACGCGCTCGGCTACCGGTTCCAGAGCATCGACGAGGCCGAGGAGCGCCTCGAGCTGACGTTGGCGCTTCCGGGGCTGACCGAGGACCAAATCGACATGGCCGAGTACGCGATCGCCAAGCGCCGGCAACGACGCGCGAGGAAGAGGGCAGCATCATGAGCAGCAAGACGGTCTATCTGCACCTGCGGAAGGGGCGCGGCTGGGGCAACTTCGCGGTCGTGAAGATGGCGAAGACCCGGGACGCGGCGACGCGCGACGGTGACGTCGTCTTGCCGCTGGAGATCAGCCTGCCGCCGGATTTCTTCGATCGTGCCGCGATCAGCGTCCACGTCGAGCCGATGTCCGGCGTGGGGAGGGTGCGGTGATGGCCCGCCGTTCCGAGCCGCGACAGGGCTGCCCGTACTGCAAGGGGTCCGGGGTCGTCATGGTGACGAAGGATCCTGACACCGAGATCGAGTGCCCGTGCACGGATCCGCCGCGGCGTGTGCAGCTGTCCCGCCGGCGGGGCTGGCGGAAGCCGCAGAACACGGTAATCGTGTCGCGGCCGTCGAAGTGGGGCAACCCTGTCAAGCGCGGCGATCTCTGGTGCGGCATCCCAGTTCAGACGAACACCGAGCTCGTCACCGCGTTCCGGTCGCTGTGCACGGAGAACCCGGCGTACGTGGCCGAGGTGCGCGCCCAGCTCGCCGGGAAGAACCTGGCGTGCTGGTGCCCGCTGGACCAGCCCTGCCACGCCGACGTGCTGCTCGAGATCGCGAACGGGGACGGCTGATGCCGGACATGGCCGTGCCGAAGGACACCGTCGCCGTCGTGCTGTTCACGCCGTTGGAGTCGGGTGAACTGCAGGCCTCGTACGCCGAGATCCGAGACCGGGTGCCCGTGACGCGCGAGCAGGTCATCGACGCGTTGCTTCGCCTGGCGGTCGCGATCGAGAACCAGAAGACCCAGCTTGACGACGCGGAGAGGGGCACGTGATGAGCGAGCGGTTCTGCATCCGCGGGTGCAAGCAGCGCGGCGTGCACTACGCGTCCTGCCCGGACTATGGTCTCGCTGACGCGTACGACCGGATGCTCGAGGCCGGCGTGAAGGTGCTCGTCTACCGGCCGGAGTGCCCGGGGTGTGCCGAGTCGCCGGCCCGTGATCACGCGCTGATCTGCGACCGGTGCTATGGGCGGCTCCGTGGTCTGATCGGAGATCTTCCGGACCTGATCGGCCGCCTGCGGTCGCTGGCGGATCCGACGAAGGCGACGCCAACGGACAAGACGCCGGGTGGGGGATCGTCGTCGGAGCCGATCGCCCCGGTGGATGCCGAGCTGCTGGACGCGCTGAACGACATCGTGACGACGAGGGGCGCGTGGGCGGCGTTCTGCTTCCCGAACACGCTCGAGCAGTCGCTCGACGATCTCGTGAACCACCACCAGCACGTCGAGGATCTGGGCATCGGGTTCATGGACCGCACTGAGCTCGTCGACGGGATCCGGGCGTTCTGGTCGGTCGCGGACGCCCGGGCGAAATGGGGAGCTGAGCGCCGGACGAAGACCGTGCCGTGGGTTGACGACGATGACGCCGAGGTCGTGCTCGGCACGGTGCCGGAGCAGGGCGACGCGATGTACACGCGCCAGCAGGCGGAGGACTTCGTGGGGTCGGCGCGAACGCTGCAGCGGTGGCGGCAGCTCGACCTGATCTCGCCGGTGCGCACGGTGACGATCGCCGGCGCACGGATCGCGATGTTTCGAGCGTCGGATCTGGCGCGCGTGAAGGCAGAGATGGAGTCGAAGGTCGGAAGACCACGGAAGGCGGTTCAGGGAGCATGAGCACGACGAAGACCTGTCAGCGATGCGGCGCGCCGACACCGACGCGCGACAACATCGAGGACACGACGACCTACTACGGGTTCCAGATCAAGACGCGCACCGAGACGACCGTCACGCGCACGATCCGGCTCATCATCTGGTCGATCTACGGCCGAGACTCGAAGCGCGGCCGGCGGCTGGGCGGCACCGACATCCTCAGGGCTGACGAGGAGCAGCCGCTGTGCGACGAGTGCGGCGGCCTGCTGATCGGCCGATTCATGCAGGGGCGCAGCGTGCCCGCGCTGCCCGGGAAGGAAGGACGATGACCGCGCGCGCGTGGTTGATCGTCGCGGCCTGGTGGATTCAGGGCGCGTTCGACCGGATCAAGCGGATGCACTTGGTGACGGATCCGCGCTGCGTGAAGCATCGGCCGCCGCGCCCGGGATCTGTCCTGGACCGTGCGTCACGAGGCCTGGAGTGCGAGCCGTGCATGGTGCGCCGCGCCTTCGGGCTCATCCCAGACCGCACGACTGGCACCGTGGAGGAGACGAAATGATCAAGAGTGAGACGTTCTATCGCGCTGAGTGCGATGAGCCGAAGTGCGGGAGCACGATCCCGAGCGGGGACGACGAAGAGGCGTCGCATTGGCCTCTCGCGACGGTCGAAGAGGCGTTGCGTGAGCCGCGCGAGGTCGGCGCGGGCGTCGAGGTCATCTGGTTCTACGACGGTGAGCGGACCCTGTGCCCTCGGCATCATCCCGACGCAACACCGTGCGGAACATGTGACGGGCAGGGCGCTGTGCGCGTTGACGGCCCGCCGTCGAACCTCCGTGCGGGGGTGGAATGGTCTCTGCCTCACCACTGGGAGGCGTGCCCCGAGTGCAACTGGGTCGGCTTCCATCCCGCGCCCACGGATCGCACGATTGGCGCGAGCGATGAGTAGCGGCAGCGGAGTGTGCGAGTGCTGGCGGCTCACGCCGGAAGGCTTCCACGGATCGCGGGCATGCCTGTTCTACGGGATGCACTGGTCGGAGGTTGCGGCGCTCAGAAATCGCACGAACCGGAGTGAGGAGACACGATGAGCAACGTGGAGCGATGCCCCTACTGCGGGCGGTTCATGGCGTACGAGGATTCCGCTGAGTGGGGTGAGCGATGGGTGTGCGCAGCGCAGACCGATCACATCATCGCAGACCCCGAGAGCTGGTCAGTCCTCACGTACGCGCTCGAAGGTGAGGTTGATGTCGACGGGGAGCCGCTCGGCGGTCTCGTTGGCGCTCATCGCCTGACGGAGGCGCAACTACGGACTGCGCTCGGACTCGACACAAACCGCACGAATGGGCTGGAGGAGCGATGAGCGGGCGGATCATCTTCGAACCGAAGCGGCCGACTGCGTGCGAGCGCGGGCAGTGCGCAGACAAGCCCGGAGCGGTGGGCTATCGAGACGGCACGCTTTGGCAGTGCGATGACTGCGGCGAGGTATGGGAGGTCTGGTCGGGCGCGCAGTACAACGAGGCGTTCTCGGCCTGGAAGATCAGCGATAGCCCCGCCGCCGCAGGCTTCCGGGGAGCACATAATGAACGCGCTGATCGCACGGGCGGGAGGGCCGATGCCTGAGATCCCGATGGAGCACCTGCGCGCGGCCATGCGTGCCAGGTTGGACTGCCCGGTCGACGGGTGCGACGGGCACGTGCGGATCTTGCTCACCTCGAACGCACCCGGCGACCTTCTCGTGTGGACGTGCAGCAGCGGCGAGCACGAGTGGTACGAGGACGGCGGCCCGCGCCGTGGCGTGTCCTGGGCGATCGAGGTCGAGTATGTCGAGCACGGGCCCGGGCGCTACTACGCGCGCGGCTCGGGGGAGCGGGCCGAGCCATGACCGGCCGCATGCAGGTACTCGTCGACGGGGACTGGGTCGACGTCTCGCGAACGGTGCGCGGCTTCGAGCTCGAGGAGATGACGGCGGTCGTCGATGAGGTCACCGCGCCGCCGGCGTCGTTCGAGATGAGCGTGACGGTCACCTCGGAGCACGCGGCCCACATGTTCGCGATGCTCGAGGAGGTCGACCGCCGTGCACGCGCGGAGCGCGCCCGCCGCCGCCTCTGGCTGCGCTACCCGTACCGCCACGCCGTCAGCGGCGCTCGGAAACGTGGCGGCGATTTCTGTTAAGCTGTGCTTGCACAAGATTTATGCGAAAGCCTCATCCGTTCGGGTGGGGCTTTCGTCGTTCCCGGGGAGGCGCCATGCTCGGGGCAACGTGGGAGCGCACGCTGAACGGAGCGCTCGACGAGATCAGCCGGCTGCGGACGGAGAGAGACAGCGCCGCTGCGGCTCTCGATGATCTCGTCGAGCAGCGCCCGGATCTCGAGGGCAACGAGCACCTCACGCTCGCCCGTCTCGCCTTGCTCTGAGGAGGTGGCGCGTGGCTGCTGGTGTTCCCGGTCGCTCGACCGCCGCGCACCGCAAGAACCGCGCGGACCTGAAGCAGCTGACCCGCGAACACAACCTGCCGTGCGCGCTGTGTGGCGATCCGATCGACTGCGACCTGCCGCACACGGACCCGTGGTCGTTCGCGTACGACCACATCAAGTCGATCAAGACGCACCCGGAGATCGCGGACGACCCGGCGAACGGGCAGCCCAGCCACAAGCGGTGCAACGAGAACAAGGGCGCGAACGACGCCCGCCCGGGCCTCGGCGATCCGTCCGAGGTCTGGTGACGTCCGAGAGGGAGAGATCATGGCGAACACGCAGCGCACGAAGCAGACGGCGACCGCGGCACGCCCGACGGCACCGGAGGACCAGGCCGGCGCCGATGACGGCGTGCACGTCGTCGAGGAGGGCGAGACGCTGGATGCCATCGCCGAGTCGACCGGAGTGAGCGCCGCACGCCTGCAGCGCCTGAACGGCATCAAGCGCCCGGACCTGATCTGGTCCGGCATGACGCTCCGCACGGGACGATGACGGCTGAGGGCGGCGTGGCGTCGCACCTCGCCGAGCTGCGCGGATCTGTGACGGTGGAGATCGTCGGCTTCGACGGTGCCGCGGTCGGCACGTTCGTGGTCCCGATCGCGGTGATGTCGCAGGCCGCGACGGCTGACCATCTCAGCGTGGCGGTCGGAACTCCCGAGGGTGCACTCAGCGCCGCGATCCGCGCCGCATTCGATGACGCCCTGCAGCGCGCACTCGACAACATCCCGACCGCCGAGGTCACGCCGTGGCGGGTGATCGGTGACCATGACGGCCGAGAGGCGTTCGTGCCGCTCACCCCGACCCGAACGGCCGCGTCGCGCGCCTCCTCACCGACACCATCGACCGCATCGACCCGCCGGGGGTAGGGGGGTCCAATCCCTAGGCATGGGGGGTACCGCACCCACCGGGGGGTGATCTGTCCCCCTCCGCCCGCGGTTGTCCCATGTCCCACGCTGGGAGGTGGCCGCGATGCCGATGACTCCCGAGGAACGCCGCCAGCGCGACCGTGAGCGAAAGCGCCGACAGCGCGCGAATTCCAAGGGCGAGCGCACGCTCGAGGCGCTCCCTCAGATCGGGCCGGCGAAGGGCCGCGGCCGTGGGACACAGGGTGGGACAGAGGGTGGGACATCCTCGGACGTGCCGACGAACCTGTCCGCCGCGATGGAGCTGGTCGCGGAGCTGACGATCGCGACGGCCGCGGCGCGCTACCGGGTCGCTCTGATCCTGCAGCTTGCCCGTGATCTGGACGAGCCGTCCGCGATCCCTCAGCGGTCGTCGCTGGCGGCGAAGTACACCGAGAACGTCGATGCTCTGCTCGCGATCGCGAAGCCGAAGGAGCGCGACGAGCTCGACGAGCTGCGCCGCCGCTTCTACCAGGGAGAGACCGGTGGCATCGACGACGACCCGGAAGCGCGCGGCCGCTCCTCGCGCAAGAAGGCGTAGCGCGCCGCGGCGGGTGTACGGGCACGAGTGCCCGCGTGTGTTTACCCCGCCGCGGCGTCCGCTCACGCCGAAGACGTCTGCGGGGTACGCGGCGATCCACTTCGCCGAGTGGCTGCACGACCAGCTCGCCGGCACCCGTCATGCCGAGCTCGTCCCGCCGTTGAACCCATGGCAGCGGTGGTTCCTGATCCACGCGCTCGAACTCACCCCCGACGGCGCGTACCGGTTCAAGACGGTGCTGCTGTGGGTGGCCCGCCAGAACGGGAAGACGTTCATCGCGGCGCTGCTGATCCTGTTCCGCATGGTGATGGACGGGGACGCCCAGATCCTCGGGGTCGCGCAGAAGCTCGCCACGGCCAAGAAGACGTGGAAGCACGCGCAGAAGATCATCGACGCGATTCCGCGGCTGAAGCAGGAGCGCGGCCCGCAGTCGAACACGAACGGCGAGCTGTGGTTCGAGCTGAGCGACGGGCAGAGCTACTGGGTCGACGCGGCGGACAACGGCGGCCGCGGCCTCACCTTCGACCTCGTCTTCGTCGACGAGATCCTGAAGCACAAGACGTTCAAGGCCTGGTCGGCGCTGTCGAAGACGACGGCCGCGCGGCGCCGCTCGCAGCTCATCGCCGCCGCGAACACCGGCGACATGGAAGCGGTCGTGCAGCGGTTCCTGCACAAGCAGGCGATCGACGCGATCGAAGCGAACGACGACGCGACGCCGATTGGCCTGTTCTGGTGGTCGCCGCCTCCCGGGATGCCGCTGGACACTCCCGAAGCGTGGGCGTACTCGAACCCGTCGATGAACTACAACCTCCCGCAGGAGAACCTCGCCGCGTACTGGATCAGCGACCCGCGGCCGGTGTTCGAGTCCGAGGTCGCGAACATCTTCGTCGACTCGTCGACCGGCGGCCCGTTCCAGCAGGGCATGTGGAACAAGGGCCTCGATCGGCTCTCGAAGCGCGCCGACGGCGCCGACGTCTACATCTGCGTCGAGGTGTCCCACGACCGCATGATGGCGCACATCGGCTTCGCGGCCGTGCGCGCCGACGGCGACATCCACGTCGGCATCATGGCGAGCAAGCCCGGAACCGACTGGATCGTGCCGTGGCTGACCTCACCGGAGCGGCGCTTCACGCCGGCGGGGATCACGTTCCAAACCGCCGGTGCGCCGGTGTCGTCCCTGCTCGGCGAGTTCGAGGACGCCGAGCTCGAGGTGACCCCCTGGGGCGGGCCGGATCTCGGCCGCGCGACCGGTCTCCTGCTCGATGGCGTGAACCTGTGCAAGCTGCACCACCGCCACCAGCCCCTGCTCGAGGCGGCTGCCCTGACCGCGGTGCTCAAGAAGCTCGGCGACGCGTACGTGATCGACCGGCACGCCGGCGACTACGACTCCTCGCCGCTGTCGGCCATCGCCGGCGCGCTCTGGCTGCTGAAGAACCCGCCGAAGGCACCGGAGCCGAAGATTCGCACGCTGAAGAGGAGGACACGTGGCTAAGTTCACCGACCGCGTCCGCAACGCATGGCGCAACATCGTCAAGCGTGCGCAGTCTCGCCTCCCGTCCCTGCGCGGGAGCCGCACCGCGGCCGGCGTCCTCGTCACGCCGGAGCAGTCGCTGCAGGTGATGGCCGTCCTCACGTCGGTGCGCCTCGTGGCGGAAGCGATCGCGAGCCTGCCGATCTCCGTCGTGGTGCGCCGCGGCCGTGACCGCATCCCCCCGGCAGCGAAGTACCGCGCTCTGGTGTACCTGCTCACAGTGCAGCCCAACCCGGTCATGGACGCCGCCGAGTTCTGGCGCACTGTCGTGACCTGGATGCTGATCCGCGGGAACGCCTACGTGTTCGTCCAGCGCAACGGCGCCGGCGAGGTGACCGCGCTGTGGCCGGTGCCCCCGACGGACGTGAAGGTGCTGCGCACCCCGACCGGGCACCTCGCGTACCGCCTCAGCCATGACGGCAAGGAGACGTGGCTGCCGGTCGAATCCGGCTACATCGCCACGGACCTGGAGATCCTGCACTACCGCTGGTTCGGCACCGGACCTGAGGCGCTGTCGCCCATCGGGGTCGCCCGGCAGCAGGTCGGGATTTCGGTCGCCGCGACCGCCTACATCGGCGGGTTCTTCGAGCGCGACGCCACCCCGGAGACCGTGCTGACCACGGAGAGCAACCTCTCTGACAAGCAGTGGGAACGCCTCGTCTCGCAGATGGAGGACCGGCACCAGGGGTTCGAGAACTCGCACCAGATCGCCGTGTTCGAGGGCGGCGCGAAGCTCGAGCGGGTCTCGCTCAGCCCCGCCGACGCCCAGTTCCTCGCGATCTACAAGCTCACCGAGGGCAAGATCGCGTCGATGTACGGCGTCCCGCCGCACAAGATCGGCGACCTCGAGCACGCCACCTTCTCGAACATCGAGCACCTCGGGATCGAGTTCGTGCAGGACGCGCTCCTGCCACCGATCACCAGGCTCGAGAAGGTCACCCAGCGCCTGTTCGACGACGTCGAGATGCGCCTGAAGTTCGACCCGAAGGGGCGGATGCGCGGTGACACCGCGGCGCAGACCGCCGCCTACGCGGCCGGACGCCAGTGGGGCTACTACTCCGCGAACGACGTCCGCGCGTTCGAGGACGAACCGCCCATCGACAACGGCGACACCTACCTCGAGCCGACGAACATGGTCCCCGCCGGCGCCCTCCCGGCGCAGCGCGACGGACTCCCGCCCGTGCACATCGCGCAGCTGCAGCCCACTGGGTTCCGCGCGCTGTCGCCCGCCAAGCGCACGACCAGCGACACGGCACCCGTGTGGGTGACGCGCGTCGAGGCGGCGCTGGCCGAGTTCGCGCTCGAGCAGCGAACCGCGATCGCCGGTTCGTCGTTCACGGACGACGACCGCGGGCCGTGGGACGACAAGCTCGGCGAGATCCTCGCGCCACTGCTCGCGTCTCTGGTCACCGACGTCGGCGGCCAGGAAGCCGCAACGCGTGGTGAGCAGTTCGCACCGGGGAAGGTCGAGAACTGGGTCGCGGCGGCCGCACGCAGCCACGCCAAGGCGTTCAACTCGATCACCTTCCGCGACCTGTCCACGGCCAGCGACGACGCCGCGGCACTCGACGTGTTCGCCGCCGCCGTGTCCCGCGCCGCTGACAGCGCACGTCGCATCGTCGACATCGTCGGGTCGTTCGCCCGCTTCGAGGGTGCCTCGCAGGCCGGGGCGACCGCGAAGCGGTGGATCAGCCACGACGACCAGCACGCGTCCATGCGCGGCGAGGTCGTCGCGATCACCGAGCCGTTCTCCAACGGCACCCAGTGGCCGCGAGATCTCGCGGCCGGCGCAGACGAGGTCACGGGATGCACCTGCGACCTCGCATTCGACTACAAGGAGTCGCCATGACCCGCACCTTCGAGCGCCGCGTGTTCCCGCTCTCGGACATCCAGATCCGCGCCGCGAGCGACACCGCGCAGAGCCTCACGTTCACCGGCCGCGCCGTCGTCTACGACCAGCTGTCCGAGGATCTCGGCGGATGGCAGGAGGTCGTGAAGCCCGGCGCCGCGACCCGTAGCCTCGCCGCGAAGCCGGACGTCCGGTTCCTCATCAACCACGATCCGAACCTGCTGCTCGCCCGGACCACCTCGGGCACGCTGCAGCTCGTCGAGGACGCCGAGGGAGTGCGGGTCGACGCCGAGATGGCGGACGTCTCCCACGCCCGCGACCTCGCCGTGCTCCTGGAACGTCGCGACATCACCCAGATGTCGTTCGGGTTCTGGATCGTCGCAGACGGGTGGGCCGGATCGCTGCACGAGATCCGTGAGTTCGACTTCGACGGCGGCGACGTCTCCGTGGTCACCTACCCGGCGTACACGCAGACCTCCGCCGAGCTGCGGCAGATCGCCACCGAGCGGATCGCCCAGGCCGCCGGATACCCGCTCGAACGGGCGAAGCACCGCCTGCACGAGCTCGACCTGCTGTCCCAGATCTGACAACCAAGCGTGCCCGTCCGAACGGTGCGGGACACCACCCCAACAAGGAAAGGAGCGTGGCTATGCCCACCTCTGTCGAGCTCCGCCAGGAGCGCGCTCGCACCGTCGAGGCGATGCGAGCGATCACCGAACGCGCTGAGCAGGAGAACCGCAACCTGAACTCCGAGGAGCGCGAGTCCTACGACCGCGGCGAGTCCGAGTTCCGCGACCTCTCCGAGCGCATCGACCGCCAGGAGGCGCAGGAGCGCCGCAACGCCGAGCTGGGTCAGGAGATCCACGGCAGCGACCGCGAGCCGGGCGCCGGCGGCGAGGATCAGCGTTCCGCCGATCGTCGGTCCGCGTTCCTGCGGTACGTCCGTGGCGCGACCCTCGCACCCGAGCAGCGTGCCCTCGTCGAGAACGCCGCGGGCGAGATCCTCGTCCCGGAAGACCTGGAGGCGGAGATCATCCGCGAGGTGCCGAGGATCAGCGTCATCCGCGGTCTCGCGAGCGGCCGCCCGACGACCAGCAACCGAGTCCGCCGTCGTTCCCTCGACGAGGTCGCGGTCGGCTGGGGCAAGCTCGAGACCAACGAGCAGAACCTCACCGACTCGATGCCGGGCACCCCCGAGGAGGAGTTCACCTACATCGAGGATCTCTACGGTCTCGCGAAGATCGGCGAGGACGAGCTCGATGACTCCGACGTGAACCTCGAGGCGTTCGTCCGCGACAGCTTCGCGCGCGCCGCCGCCGAGGCCGAGGACACCGCGTTCACGGTCGGCACGGGGCACACCGCGCACAAGCCGGTCGGGATCTTCTCGGTCGCGGGCGGCGTGACCAGCCTCGTGTCCGGCGCGACCGACTACTCGAGCACCGCCGCGAACGCGCCGGTCAAGTTCGTCGACGACATGAAGGCGCTGATCTACGCCGTCCCGGCGCAGTACCGCCGCAACGGCTCGTTCGTCACCTCCTCGGTGAACGAGCTGTTCCTGTCCACCATCAAGGACGGCAACGGCCAGTACCTCTGGCAGCCGTCGGTGCAGGCGGGTCGGCCGAACACGTTCCTTGGCTACGCGCTGTACAACCAGGAGGACGTCGCGAGCATCGCCGCCGACAAGGCGATCGCCGCGTTCGGTGACCTGCAGGCCGGCTATCGCGTGTACGACCGGCTCGGGATCACCGTGAAGCGCCTCGAGGAGCTGTACAGCGAGGACGGCTTCGTCGGCTTCAAGTTCCGCAAGCGCGTCGGCGGTGACGTCGTGCGCCCGCAGGCTCTGAAGCTCCTGCGCACCAAGGCCTGACCCAGGCCAAACCACGGC
Source organism: Microbacterium sp. NPDC060117 (assembly GCF_042729315.1). NCBI lineage: Bacteria > Bacillati > Actinomycetota > Actinomycetes > Micrococcales > Microbacteriaceae > Microbacterium > Microbacterium sp. NPDC060117. The sequence continues at coordinate 1,058,790 of NZ_JBHWXR010000002.1, read as the reverse complement.
GGCGGCCGGACCCCATCCGGCCGCCGCCGACCCCTCGACGAAGGGAGCGCCCCGATGCCCGACCCCGAACCGGACCTGCTGCTCACCCGTGAGGAAGTGCAGGCCGTGACCACCGAGCCCCTGTCCACAGCTGAGGCCGGATCCATCGCCGAGCAGGCGACCAACGCGGTCCGCGACTATTGCGGCTGGCGTGTCGCGAAGCGCAAGGTCGAGCAGTTCACCCTCTCGTCCCGAGGTGGCGGGCTGCTCATGCTGCCGAGTCTGCACGTCGCCGGGGTGACCACGGTCGTCGAGGCCGGCGCGACGCTCACCGAGGGCGTCGACTTCGACTGGGATGCCGACGGCATCCTCGAGCGTCTCGGCCGCCGCTGGGCATCCGGCCGACGCGTCGTGACCGTCACCATCGAGCACGGCTACGACGCCTGCCCAGGTGGCATCGCACAGGCGATCGCCGCTGCCGTCGCGCGCGGCACGCTCGTCCCCGCCGGCGGGGTCGTGTCCGAAACCGCGATCGGCCAGTCTGTCACCTACGGGCGTACCGCCAGCGGCACCGCCGCCGGCGCGATGTTCGCCCCCGAGGAGCTCGCCCGTCTGGACCTGCACCGCGTCCCGGTGAGCCGATGAGACTCCGCACGCGGTTCACACCGCACACGGTTCAGGTCCGCGACTACCTCGGCTCCGGCGGCATGGGCGAACGCTACGCGGCCAGCCGCGCCGTCGCCGACGTCTGGATCGTCGACGAGCAGATCACGATCACGACGGCGGATGGGCGCGAGGTCGTGTCGAACACCCAGGTGTCCACGAACATCGACGAGATCATCCCGCTCGGGTCACTCGTCACCGTCTGGGCCGGTGAGCCCGGAGAGCGCGAAGCGAAGGTCGAACGCATCGGCGTCATCAGCCACCGGCGGCTCCCGCAGTCCCGCACCCTGTACCTCGTCTAGGGAGGCCCCGGCCGTGGACTACCAGCCGATCCTGTCGACCGTGGAGAAGGCCGCCCAAGCCGCCATGCGCAAGACCGCCGCCGAGCTGCTGAAGCGCTCGAACGAGCTCGCGCCTGCCGACGACGGAGACCTCCGCAAGTCCGGACGCGTCAAGGTCGACGACCTCGACGTGCGGGTCTACTACACGGCACCTCACGCGGTCCTGCAGCACGAGCACCTCGACTGGGCGCACCCGGACGGAGGCGGTGCGAAGTTCCTCGAGCGTGCATCCGAAGAGATCGACATCGCGGCCGCGGTCGCTGACGCAGTCCGGGAGGCCCTGAATGGATGACATCCCTTCGCTGCTCGACGAGGAGCTGACGATCACGCTGTGCGAGATCCTCGGCGCCTTGCCGACGTTCGCATATCGACCCGAGGAAGACGCCCCTCCCTACACGGAGGCTGAGGTTGGCGTGTTCTACGGGGCCATCGGCGAGGCGCCGCACCAGGCCATCGGCGTGCGCGTCTACGACGGCACCGACGACGCCCTCCACACGCGCCGAGTGCAGTTCCACACCCGAGGCAAGCCCCGCCAGCCGAATGGCGCGGACCGGCTCGCTTCCGTGCTCTTCGCGGTCCTGCAGTACCGGATCCGCGGGCGCGGGATGGTCTCGATCACCCGCATCTCGTTCGCGCCGCTCGGCGCGGACTCGAACGGCCGCGAGGAGCGGACCGACAACTACATCATCACGCTCGACAATCTGGAGGCTTCGGCATCATGAGCAACCGCGTTCCCCTTCCCGTCGGCACCACGCTCGGAAAGTCCTTCGAGTACGGGCTCGACATCAACCTCGGCACCTACGCCGCCCCGAACTGGCAGTCTGTCCGCCGCATGTCCGGCTGGCAGCCGTCCACCCCGGGCACCAGCACCGACGTCGGCACGTACGACGACCTGGGCTCCCCGAACGAGGACGTCACCGGCCGCGGGTTCGGCGCGTCGTTCACCGTCCAGGGCAACCGGTCGCTCACGACCGGCCTGTACCTCCCCGAGCTGGAAGCGCTGCTCGCCGCCGCGAAGAGCAAGATGGACGGCGCGATCGTCGACGTGCGCTGGTACCACAAGCCGGAGCTCGGCACCCCGAACCCCTACGATGCCGGCCGGGCGCTCGCGACCGTCGAGGTCACCCGCTCGAACACCGACAACCAGGGCATCGAGGTCAAGTCGATCACCCTGACCGGCAAGGGCGAGTTCGAGCCCATCGCCAACCCGTTCACGGGCTGGGCCGCCGCTGCGCCGATCATCAGTGTGGTGAGCCCCGAGGGAGCCGTCGAGGGCGACCTCGTCACCATCACCGGCTCCGGCCTGCTCGGCGCAAGCCTGGTGAAGTTCGGCACCGCGACCGCGACCGAGTACGAGGTGCTCTCGGGCGCGTCGATCCTCGCCGTCCTGCCCGCCGGCGCCGCGGGCGAGGTCGCGGTGAAGGTCACGACCCCGGGCGGCGTGTCGGCTGACTACCTGTTCACGCGCGGGGCATGAGCGCGGCCGACTTCCAGGCGTGGGCCATCCCCGATCTCGTGATCCCGCTGGGCGGACGTGACTACTCGGTCCGTCCGCCCAGCGTGGGCAACATGGGGAAGCTGCTCGCCTGCGCCGTGCGCGGCGAGATCGCGCTCGGACTCGCTGAGGGGCCCATCCCCGATGAGGTGCAGGCTGTGCTGGACACGATCAGCCCGGACGAGCACCCGGCGCTCGGCGATGTCTACCAGCAGATGGTCGACGACGGCCAGCACCCCGTCACGATCGACCGGATGGCGTACTACGCGATCTTCTACTGGGCGAAGGGCAAAGAGTACGCCGACGCTCTCGCCGAGGTGCTCTGGACCCCTCGGGAGACGGCCAAGGTGGTGGCCGCGGAGGCCCCAAAAGGCTCGTGACCGCCGAAGACTGGGCACCGTACGGCATCGGCGAACCCGATGCAGACGGATGGTACCCGGACTATCGGCCGGTCCCCGAAGCGCTCAAGCCCGCCGCCGTCACGGACACGCCGAAGCCGGAGATCGACTCCACCTGGCTGGCGATCATCCGGGAGTGGCGGATCGTCACGGCCGAGCTCGCCGAGCGGTACCGGATTGACCTGCACGACACGGCCGTTCGCGCGCGCCCCTGGCCGGGCGTGCGCACCATGATCTTCGCGCTCCTCGACGACCCGTCGTCAAGGCTGCGCGCCGTCCTGCGGAGGTGACCTGTGACGACCGTCGCTGACCTCGAAGTCCTGTTCCGTGCGAACGTCGACGACGTCGAGGCCGCCGACAAGCAGGTCGTCGCGATCGGCAAGAAGATCGAGGCGAACCCGATCCAGGTGAAAGCCGACGCGAAAGATGCCCTCGCAGGCATGGAGCGCGTCGAGGGCGCCGCGAAGCGCCTCGTCTCGGCCGACACGATCGTCAAGCTCGACGCCGACATCGACAAGGCGAAGGCAGGCATCGACCGCACGAAGGCACGGCTCGAAGACCTGCAGGTGAAGGCCGACGCGGGTCTCGACGTCGCCGCCGACACCCGGCGCGCCACGTCCCAGCTGCAGCGTCTCGAGCGCTCTCTGAAGGGCCTCGAGGACGCGCGCAGCAAGATCGAGGTGGACGCGGACGTCGAGGGCGCGCTGAAGGATCTGGCACGGGTGCGCGCAGCCGAGCGCACGGTGTCTGCCGACGTCGTCGCGAAGGTCGACGCGGACATCACGTTCGCGCAGAAGAACGTCACCCGAATCCAGGCACAGCTCGAGGTGCTGCGGTCGCAGACCCCGACCCCGAAGGTTCTCGTCGACATCTCCCGCGCCGAGGGGCAACTCGACACCGCGAAGCGCAAGCTCGAGCAGCTCACCGGCGCGCGCGCATCGATGAAGGTCGACGCCGATACCTCGGCCGCGGAGTCGGCCTTGAAGCAGGTCGGTGGCGTCGCTGACAAGGCCGGCACCGACGCCGGGCGCTCGTTCACCGGATCGCTGGACGCCGCAACCCGCGGCGCCGGTGAGAAGGTCGGCGAAGCCGTCGGCGCGGGCGTCGAGGACACCCTCATCAAGGCGCTCGCCGCGATCCCCGTCGCGGGCGGGATCGTGCTCGGCGGAGTCGCGATCGGCAAGGCGATCACCGGAGCAATCCAGGACGGCCTGAACGTCGAGAAGTCGATGGACCGGCTCGCGGCGCTGACCGGACTCGGAGACGCCGACGCTCAGCGCATCGCACGCGCCGCCGGAGAGGCCTACGCGAACACGTTCGGCGACTCGATCGAGTCGAACATGGACACCGCCCGCCTCGCGCTGCAGTTCAGGATCATCGACCCGAAGAGCACGACACGGGACGCGCAGGAGGTTGTGCAGGGTCTCGCAGGCATCGCCGACGTGCTCGGCGAGGACGTGCGTCCGGTCGCCACGGCCGTCACGCAGCTCCTTCGGACCGGGCTCGCGAAGAGCGCGAAGGACGCGTTCGACCTGCTCGCCGCCGGCGCGCGCAACGGCGTGAACGCGTCCGAGGACATGCTCGACACCCTGACCGAGTACCCGGCGCTCTTCCAGCGGCTCGGTCTGTCCGGTCCCGAGGCCCTCGGCCTGATCAACCAGGGGCTGAAGGCTGGCGCGCGCAACAGCGACCTCGCTGCGGATGCTCTGAAGGAGTTCCAGATCCGCGCGACCGACGGGTCCACCCTGTCCGCACAGGGGTTCGAGAAGGTCGGCCTCTCCGCGGAGGAGATGACCGCGAAGATCGCCGCCGGCGGCGACGGCGCCCGCGAGGGCCTCGCCCAGGTGCTCGACGGACTGCATGCGATCGAGGATCCGGTGCAGCGCAATGCCGCAGCAGTAGCCCTGTTCGGAACGCAGGCCGAGGATCTCGGAAACGCGCTGTTCGCGATGGATCTGTCTTCCGCAGTGGACCAGCTCGACGGCGTCACCGGTGCCGCGAAGCGCATGTTCGACACTCTGAGCGACAACGACGCGACGAAGATCGAGCGGGCGCAGCGGAACATCGAGGTCGCTGCCGACGGAATCAAGGCGGCACTGGCCGCAGCCTTCTCCGAGCCACTGGGTGACCTCGCCGACTGGGTGTCCGAGAACCGCGGCCCCCTCACACAGTTCCTCCTCGACCTCGCCACCGGCGCGATCGAGTTCGGCAAGGCGACTGTGAACGCAGCGGCGGACGGCACGGAAGCCTTCGGCGAGTTCGTGTCTGGTCCGGTGGCGTCAGTGGTCGAGGGCATTCGGTCCATCGTCAAGGCGATGAACCCGTTCGCTGACACCACCGACCTCGACAAGACGATCGAGGGACTGAAGGGGTTCAAGGACGGCGCCGCCAAGGCCGCCGACGGAATCCGCGACAGCCTACTCCCGAAGCTCGACGAGGCGAAGACCAAGCTTCTCGAGTGGGGCGACCCGGTCGTCAAGCTCGGGTTCCTCAACGACGCGAGTCTGCGACTCGCGCGCAGCCTCGACGAGGTCGGCGTGGCCGCCGACGGATCGAAGGTCGGGCTTGACACGTTCGATCTTGCGAACCTCTCGGCGACCGAGAACGGGAGACTGCTGGAAGGGCAGATCCGCGCTTCGATCGGAGCGCTCGGCGAGCAGGTTGCTGCGGCCGGAGCGGCGGGCGAGACGCAGTCGCAGCTCGCCGCACGGTACAGCGAGGGCGAGCAGGCGCTCTACCAGCAACTGCGGGCCATGGGGCTCACTGACCAGCAGGCGTGGACGCTGATCGAGACCTATAGCAACGTGCCTGCGGTGAAGGCGACCGACATCCAGTCGAACGCGCCGCAGAAGACGGTCGAGGTCGACGGGCTGTCGTGGAGCATCACTCGTCTTCCCGACAAGTCCGTGCAGATCAGCGTCGTCGGGAACGCGATCGAGCAGATCCAAGCCGTGAACGCCGAGCTTCAGAATCTCCCGCAATACCGGGGGATTACCGTCGGCGTGAACGGCGGCGTGTCCGGTCTGGCGAACGGCGCGATCATGGAGTTCTACGCAGGCGGCGGAGTCCGCGATCGCTCACTCACACCGATGCGCCCCATTGCGCAGATGGTGCCGGCGAACACCTGGAGGGTCGTGGGCGACCGGCCGGACGTGCCGGAGGCGTACATCCCGCTGGACGGGTCGTCCCGATCGCTCGCGATCCTCTACGAGGCCATGCGGCGGATGGGCGTGTCCACGCCCGACGGCACCGCGGGAACGGTCTCGTCGGGCGCTCAGATCACCCAGACGTTCACGGGACCGTTCTACGGGTTCGACCCGTCGGACGTCGGGCGTGAGGCGCGCGACAAGCTGGCGCAACTGCTGGCGACCCTGTAGGAGGCCTGATGGTGCTCATCCTCGCGTCCCCGGTGGTCGCGCCGATCGACGACGTGCCCCAGGCATCGGCGAGAGAGATGACGTGGACCGGTTGGGACGGGTCCGTGTGGCGGCTCACCGGGCGCGCGGCGACGATACCGCGGCTCATGCCCGGCGTGAAGGGGCTGCACTTCCCGCCCATGTCGGTGTTCACGTCCGGTACTCCGCTGGTGCCCGGCGTCGACCTCATGGGCTACTCGGCGCAGGGGCGGCCGGTGTTCTGGCCGCTCCTGTTCCGGGCGCCCAGCGTCGACGTATGGGCCGAGCAGTACGCCGCGTTCTTCGACTCGTTCCACCCGGTGAAGCCAGGCGTCTGGCGGGTGGGGTCGGGGACGGATGCGCGCGAGCTCGAGCTGACCGGCACGTTCGACGGGTCGATTCCGTTCGAGCACGACCCGTTCATGACCGGTCTCGCGAAGATCGGCCTCGAACTGTTCGCGGCGCGGCCGCTGTGGCGCGGGGAGCCGATCCGCGAGACATTCGGCGCAGAGGGCACGAACCCGCCGTTCATCGACCCGGCGACGTTGGGGCCGCCATTCCACATCTCGGCGACGGGCACGGTCACCACCGCGCAGATCACGAATCCGGGTGACGAGCCCGCCTATCTGCGATGGACCGCCAACGGCACCGGCGACTCGCTGCTCATGGGCGTCGGCGAGGCGATCATCGACGTGCCGTTCGCCGTCCCAGACGGTTCCGTGCTGATCGTGGACACAGACCCGCGCGCAACGCTCGCCACGCTCGACGGCGTCGACGTGACCCGCGAGCTCGGCTTCCAGATGTTCGCGCCGGTCCCCGCCAAGGGCACGACGGACCTGACGATCCTCGTCGACTCGGGATCGGTGACCGCGGAGATCATCCCGCAGTACTGGCGGGCATTCTGAGGAGGATCCGTGCGGACGAGCCATCTGATCGGCGTGCTCACCGACAACGCCGGCGGATTCGTCCGGCAGTTCCTGCCGTCGAAGTCCGCGGTCACGCTGCGCGCCTTCGCCGCGTCGACGGCATTCCTGACGGTCCCGGACTCGAGCCCGCTCATGCGCGACGTGATCGAGACCGACGGGGCACGCTGCCAGGTCTGGATGACGACGCTCGAGGGCCCTCACCTGACGCGACGGAAGCTGCTCGAGGGGCGCGTGAAGTCGCCGCGTGGCGAGGCCCCGTTCGGCACCGTCACGGTGCCCGTGGTCGACGACCTGGCGCTGCTCGACACGCTCCTCGGGTGGCAGGATCCATCGGCGGCGATCACGGCGCAGGCGGTCGAGTACGCCGTGTACACGGGGCCAGCAGAGACGCGGGTGAAGGCGGCAGTCGCCGCGAACGCCGCGCGGTTCGGTTTGCCATGGGATGTCGTGCCGACGCGAGGGGAGGGCACCGACGGACGGCTCGAGCTGCGCATGCACAAGCTGTCCGAGAAGGTGCTCCCGATCTTGCAGGCAGAGCGCCTTGTGCCGTCGCTGGTGCGGCAGCCGACGGGGCGCTGGCTGTTCGACATCGTCAGACCTGACGCGCTCGCCCGCCCGCTGACGGCGATGTCGGGCGTGCTCGGCTCCTGGTCGTGGGTATTGGACCCCGACGAGGCGACCGACGTTGTCGTCGGCGGCCGCGGGGAGGGCACGGCACGCGAGTTCCTGACCGTGTCCGATGCGGCCCGCCGTACCCGGGTCGGCTACCCGCTCGAGGTGTTCGTGGACGCGAAGCAGACCGAGGAAGGCGCCGACATCACGCCGTCCGGGCTGGACAAGCTCGCCGAGACGGGCGCGAAGGCCGGCTTCACCGCCGTGCTCCGCGAGGCGTCCTGGTTCACCTTCCCGGACGCATATCAGGAAGGCACGCGGGTGCCTGTGCAGGTCGGCGGGCTGGATGTCGACGACGTGATCTCACAGATCGACATCACCGCGGATCCGTCGTCGGGGCTCACGGTGACGCCCCGCATCGGTCTTGCGGTCGACGACCCGCAGGAACGTCTTGTCGGTGCGGTGAAGAGACTTGCGGTCGCCGTGGGCGCCGCGGAAAGGCGGTAGGTCGTGGTGACGACGAGCAAGGGATACGCGGGCAGCATGACCGCGGCGGACGTAGCGGAGTGGGCGCCGCGCGTCGGGCAGTCGCGCTACGGCGTCGACAGCGGTAGCGACTGGAAGGTCACCGCCGCCCCCGGCACCCGGAACGTGCAGATCGCCGCGGGCCGCGGGTGGGGCTACGGCGTCGTCGACGACGTCTCCGCGCCGACTGTACTCGCGCTCGCCGCGGCCGTGTCCGGCGTGCGCTGGTGGCTGATCGTCGCGCACCGCGACTGGGCGACCGGAGCGACGGACTTCCGCGCGATCGACGCGGGCGCGACGGCCGGGATTCCCACGCGCGACGAGACGCCGGGAGTGAAGGACGACCAGCCGCTCGCGTTGGTACGCGTCGGAACCGGGGCCGCGATCGCCGAGATCCGCGATCTCCGCGTGGTCGGCACCGACGGCGGAGCACAGGTGTTCGACGAGCTCGCCCTGACGTATCTGACCAAAATCGGCACGACGGTGCGACTCGGGAACATCGAATGGCACCGATACCTCGACAGCACCGGCGCCCCGAAGTGGGAAAAGCGGGACATCACCCCGGACACCGGGTGGGTCGAGGGCATTCGCAACGGCGGGTGGTCCTGGTACCACTTCCAGGTGCGTCGCATCGGCGGCATCGTCTACGGGCGCGCATCCGCGGCACGTGGCGTCGGATGGTCGCCTGGCAACGAGCTCGGCATCATCCCGGTTGGCTTCCGCCCCGACGAGGGGCTCGCCGTTGTCAACGTCTGGGGCGGTACCGGTCGCGGATTCAACATCGGCATCGACGGGCGCATCCTCGCGGACATGGCTTCGGCGACGAACGGGGTCACGATCGCGTGGTCCTACCCGGCGGCAGGCTGAGGACGGGGGAACAGGTGTTCATCGACTACTTCCCGGCTGTCCCGGCGATCGACTTCGCAACCGGCAACGTGGTGCCCGCGGCGGAGGCGCAGGTCTACGCCCGCACCGACACCACACACACGACCCCGCTGCCGCTCACCGACCTCAACGGGATCCCGTTCCCGGGGAACATCCTGAAGGCGGGCCCGACGGGCATCTTCCCCGACTTCCTCTGCACGGGTTACACCGAGGTCACCGCGGTCTCGGGCACGCTCACGACGCCGATCGAGTCATACCTCGGACGGCTGATGCGGGTGCTGCCCGACCCGGTGACGCTCGCCGAGGGGGCCACGATCGTGGCGCGCTCGGGCGTGTACGTCGGCGAGACGCCGGTCGGCGCCGACATCCGCCACGACGCGGTCGTGACCACGGGGACGCTCGCCGTCTACGCGAACGGCGTCGGCACAGTCCTGATGCGACCGTCCTACGCGCTCGTGGCCGTGACCGTGAACCGCGCCTGCAGGGTGCGCCTCTACGCGTCGACCGCGCAGCGCGACGCGGACGTGACACGGCCGCGCGGGACGGACCCGGACCCCACCCTGAACCACGGCCTGATGGTCGATCTCGCGTTCTCCGCGGCCGGATCCCGAGTCATGGCGCCGAGCGTGTTCGGATCCGTGGTCCCGTACGGCCCCAATGTGCCGTGGACCGTCACCAACCTCGACGCGACCGGCCCCGCCGTCGTCCAGGTCACCCTCACGTACATGCGAATCGAACAGTAAGGACTGGTCATGGCCTACATCACGAACACGATCACCTCCGCGAACCCGGGGCTCGACCTGCACACGGCGATGGCGTCGGCGCTGACCACCGCCGGCTACACGCTCGTCGACACGGTCGTGATCTCGACGCGCACGCACAAAGTCTGGAAGTGCCCCGCCGCGAACAACACGGCCGGGCTCGACTGGTACCTCGACATCGCATACCCGACCACCGGCAACGGCAACATGAGCATCCTGCCGTTCGAGTCGTACGACCCCGCGACGCACCTGGCTCTGCGTGGCATCATCGCCTCGGGCTCAACCACGATCGACGCGACGACGTTCTCCGTCAACGGGGCAACATCCGCGGCGCTCGAGTCCGCGAGCAACTGCCTTCATGCGGGGAACGCAGTGGCTGGCAACCAGCTGGTGCTCACGACGTCGTCGTTCGGGTACTGGATCAGCATCACGGGGAACCGGGTGATCGCCCTGACGTCCGCTGACCCGACTTTCGTGGTCTACGCGGGCATGCATTCGCCGTCCGGCGCGCACGCGACGGCCGCTGGAGCGAAGCTGTTCCCGCTCATCTTCGCGAAGATCAACGCGTTCAGCGCGAACTCAACGTCGACCAATGCTCCGTCATCCACAGCCTGCGGGCTGACCCGCCTTCCGCAGTTGTCGTCGCTGACCAGCACAGGGTGGCGCTATCAGCTTCAGGCCGCGTCCGCGTTCCCTCTCGCTGCGCTGCCGCAGATTCCCTCGGGCGCGACCGGTGCGTTCCCGCTGGCGACGTCCCCGATCCTCGCAATCGCTGGTATCGCCGACCTCACGCAGGGTGCCCAGGGTTGGTGGGGCACCTTCTACGATCTGATGCTCGTCAACGCCGCGGCGACGGTCTCCCGCGGGGACACCATCACGATCGGCACAGACAACTGCGTCCTGACCAACCAGAGCTCCAACTACGCGCTGGCGTTCAAGGCTCTGTGAGATGGCTGCCTACGGTGCTGTCACCGCGCTCATCGGCCCGGCCGCGTCGTCAGTGGCCGCCTTCGGGGCACGCGTCGCGGGCATCGGACTCGTCACGGGGCCCGTGATCGCGACACCCCAGATGGTGCCGCTGATCGCGTCGTCGTTCTACACGATCGCGGGAACACAGTCATCGGGTCGGGTCGTCCCGATCTGGGGGCAGATCTTCCCCCGCGGCGACAACCAGTGGTGACCCGCCGCTGACCAACACATCGAGGGTCGTCCCTAATCGCGGGGGCGGCCTTCGTCGTTCCCGAAAGGACACCACGCCCATGGGCTATCTGACTCCGGCCGACGTGCCGATCTCCGAAAACTGGTTCGACCACCGCGCGCGCGGTTCGCTCGAGCCGGGAACCGACTACGGGACCGCGTACGGGACGCCGCTGCGCGCACCCGCGAGCGGGAAGGTCATCGGCGCCGACTGGTCGACCTGCGGCGAGGCCGGGCGACGACTGACGATGCTGCTCGACGACGGCCGCATGGTCGACTGGATCCACCTCTCGGAGATTTGGGTGAACGTCGGCGACCGCTTCGATCGAGGGGCTCTGATCGCGAAGTCTGGCGCGTCCCGCCGCTGCCTCGAGTGGGGTGTCGGCCCGCACGTGCACGTCACGCTCCGCGCCGACCAGTGGCGGCCGTTCGCGGACACCCTCAACTTCGAGGATTACGTCGACGGCGCCGGCGATGCGGGTGGCACGGAGGATGCGCGCCTGTTCCTGGAATCCCTCGGCTACGACACTGGCGGCCCCGGCTGGGGGCCGGTGTGCGACGCGTGCGCGAAGGACTTCCAGGCATCCGTGGGGCTCGTCGCGGACGGGATCTGGGGGCCGAACACGACCGCCGTGCAGCGGACGATCGAAGGCGGCCGCAACGCGACCGACGTCCCGACGGATCGTGTGCAGAGGGCTCTCGCCGATGCCGGGTTCAACCCGGGGCCGATCGACAACGACTGGGGCAACAAGACCTCCCGGGCCCTGTTCCAGTGGCAGGGCGCTAAGGGCCTGCAGCAGGACGCGATCTTCGGTCCCGCCTCGGCCGCGCAGCTGCTCCCGTCGACGCCGGTCGAGTCGGACTGGAACCTCACCGACCGCCCCACCGCGGACATCCAGCGCGTCGTCGGCGCGACCCCGGACGGTGACCACGGTCCCGACACGGACGCCAAGATTCGCGCCTGGCAGACCGCCAAGGGCATCGACGCGGACGGGATCTGGGGCCGAACCTCCGACGGGCTCGCGTTCCCGCCCGAGGGCATGAAGGCGTTCGGCGTCGACTTCTCCGAGGCGCGCCCGACACCCGCGACCCTCAAGGCCCGTGGCGTGGCGTTCGTGCCCCGCTACCTCTGGAACCCGCTGTACCAGGACGGGCGGATCAACAAGGGCATCAGCGCCGCCGAGCACCAGGGGTACATGGACGCGGGGATTGCGGTGCCGCTGATCTACGAGGAGGACGGTACCGAGCTCAAGGGTGGGTACGCCGCGGGCGTGAAGGCCGCCCAGGAGGCCGAGCGACACCGCCTGCGCGAGGGGATCCCGGCCCGCCCGGTGTACTTCAACGTCGACTACGACGCCCCCGAGGCGGACCACCCGGCGATCCTCGCAGCGCTCGATGGCGCCGCGACCGTGATCGGCCTGCAGCGCGTGGGCCTGTACGGGCCGTACGGGATCATCCGGGCCGCGTTCAACGCCGGGAAGATCGCGTTCGGCATGCAGTGCTTCGCCTGGTCGCAGGGCCAGTGGGATCCGCGCGCGCAGCTGCGGCAGTGGTCGAACGGGCAGTGGGGCAACAGCGTCGACTTCCAGTGGGCGATGGCCGCCGAGTACGGGCAGACGCCGGTGCAGGTCGTCCCGCCGGTCGACCCGAAGCCTGACCCCGAGCCGGAGCCGCCGACGGACCTGTCCGGGATCATGAAGCTCCTGCAGCAGATCCTCGACCTGCTGAAGCGGTGGTTCGGGGGTGCGAAGTGAGCGACGCCGAGATCTTCCACGAGCACGGCCCCGACGGGGTGTGCTTCTGGTGTCCCGGGTGTGACCAGGCTCACTGCGTCAGCAGCCAGTGGGCGATCGACCGGGACACGTTGACGCTCTCGCCTTCGGTGCTCGTCGGCGGCGTCCAGTGGCCCGCCGACGCTGCGTTCTACAAGCCGAAGCACGCCGGGATCTCTGACGGCGAGCGGACCACCTGCCACTCGTTCGTCACCGCGGGCCGGATCCAATTCCTCGCCGACTCCACGCACGCGCTCGCGGGACAGACCGTTGATCTGCCCGAGTGGCCGATCGGGAGGCCGTGATGATCGAGGACGGGATCCCGGAGCAGCTGCGGTTCTGCCCTCACCGGATCGGCCGTGACGATGCGTGTGCGAAGCCGTTCGGACACGAGCCGCCGCACGAGCCGCTCGTGCTCACCGAGACGGAGTGGGCGCACCGGAACCCGCGGAACGCGCAGCACGCGCGTCGCCGCCCGCAGCACTTCGCGCGAGGCGAGCTGCTCGCCGGTGGGGCGCTGTGCGCCGTCGTGCTCGGCGCGATCGTCGGCATTGCCCTGGCGGTGCACAGATGAACCCCGACGACGTCGTAGCCGTGCTGGGTGCCAGCGCGGGCGTCCTGGTTCCGGTCGCTGCGATCATCGGCGCCCTCGGCGGCTACTGGGCCGCGGAGCGGAAGTCTCGCCGGGAGGCGGCCGTAGCGGAGGCGAACGCTGTCGCGGCCGCCTCGACGGCGGAGAGCAGTGCGCAGGACCGGCTCATCGACCAGCTGCAGGAGGAGCTCGGCCGCTACCGCGACGAGAACGACCAGCGCGTGAACAGGCTCGAGGAGAAGGTCGAAGACCTCACCGAGGAGAACCGCGGGTACCGCGCGTTCATCGGCGTGCAGCGCGACCACATGGCCGCGCACGGCATTCCTCTTCCCGACTGGCCCGAGGGCCTTCCCAGATAGGAGCATCATGAACCGCATCTGGTTCCCGAATCAGCGGTGGATTCGCACCGCCGTGCAGGTCATCCTCGCCGCGATCACGCTGCTCGGCATCATCGTGGCAGTGGCGCCGAAGATCCTGGACGCGATCGACGAGGTGATCCCGGCCCCCGCGGTCGTCTGGCTCGCCGGCGCGATCGCGACCCTTGCGAGTATCAGCGCGATCATCTCGCGCATCATGGCGATCCCTGCGGTCGACCAGTGGCTCAAGAGGTTCGGCGCGGGATCCGCCCCGGCCGGCGCGATCGTGCACACGGACTTCGACGGCACCCCTGTTCCGATGACCCGCCGCCAGTACCGCGCCATGATCGACGGCGCCGACACCTACGACCCGCACTGACGCATCGAATAGCCCCGCTCTCTTCGGAGGGCGGGGCTATCCGTCGTCCCCGAGCCGGACAGCGGATCCCCACACCCAGCACCGATACCGGACGTCGTCGATCGCGAACTCGATCCCAGCCGCGTCAGGCGTTGTTCGGACGACGCTGCACGTCACGTACGCCGGCGTGGTTCCGAATCGGACCCAGGCGTGCGCGCGTGCGGGCCGCGGGTAGACCGTCATCGGTACCTCGTCGAGGCGCAGTTCTCCGCGCGTGAGCGTCTGCAGCTCGCCCTGCGTAACGACGGAGTTGGCCAGGTGCCGGTCGTGTGCGCGGCGTTCCATCGACGCACCGAATCGCCCACCGACCGTTCCCACGCGAACGAGCGTAGGCCGCGGCGCGGACATCGCCCTCTGCCCGGCGGAGCGAATCTAGCGTGCGAACGCGCGGGCGACGAGCCAGACGACGCCGCCGAGCAGCGCGCACGCGACCAGCCCGAGCACGAACCAGATCGGCGTGCCGGAGAGCACCGCCAACCAAACCGCCACGGCGACGGAGGCGACGGCCCAAACGGCCCAGAAGATGCGCCATGGTCGAGACATGGGCTCACAGTAGCAGCCGACCGTAGAACGGCCCCCAGCGTTCTGCTGGGGGCCGTTCTGCTCGGCTCAGGCGGCGTGCCGCCCGGCGGGTGGGCGGCCGGAGTGCCGCGGGACGGTCCTGCCGGGGAGCACGGCGAGCGCCTCGCGGCGGTCCTCGTCGAGCACTTCGGTGTAGCGGGCGGTGGTCTTGAGCGACGCGTGCCGCATGAGTTCCTGCACGGCGCGGATGTTCGCCCCGCGCCGCACGAGCTCTGTCCCGAAGCTGTGGCGCAGCGAGTGTCCGGTGAGTGCCTTGTCGGCGATCTGCGCGCGTTCGCGGGCGTCGTGGAGGAGGTCGCTGACGGACTGGCCGCGGATGTGGCCGGCGCGGCCGCGGCGCGCGGGGAACCAGTAGCCGTCGCCCATCTGCGGGACGAGCTCGCGGATCACGTCGTGCAGGGGCAGATAGTCGGTGCGGCCGCCCTTGCCGAGCACCTTGATCGTGCCGGCGTGCAGGTCGAAGTCGTCGGCGTGGACGGCGGCGATCTCCGACGCGCGCAGCCCCTGGTAGTGGCCGAGCAGGATCATGACCCGTGTGCGCCGGTAGGCGCCGCTGTCGAGCAGCGCGTCGATCTGCTGCGCCGAGTAGGGGCGGGGCTTCGCGGTGGGTACCTTGACGACCGGGAGGCGCATCGCCGGGTTGTCAGGGCGGAGGCCTTCGGCGTGCAGGAAGCTGTAGAACGCGAGGAACGTCCCTCGGGTGCTGGCTCGGGTCGAGGCGGCGATGTCTTCCCGGCCGACCTCGCGGCGCAGGTGGAAGACGGTAGCGTCGAGGAGCGTGGTGTCCTGGCGTTGCGCGAACGACCGCAGGATCGATGCGCGTGTGCTGATCGTCCTGGGTGCGCGGTTCCCCGCGCGCTGGTAGTCGGCGAACATCGTCAGGACGTCGTTGTCTGTGATGTGCATGTGGTGCAGCCCTCCGGTTTCGTAAGACCCTCTCCCCAACCCTGAAGCTAGGGATTAGCTGAGAGTCGCCGCGACGACCGCCACGCCCAACAATCGGGGTTGGGTCTGGTGCATGTCGTTCAACGGTCGTTGACGCTCTGATCCGCTATGCCGTGATGGGGTCGACCGTCACGGTGTAGCCGGAGCGGAGCAGGCGCGCGACGACGCCCTCGGCGCAGTACGCGCACCGGAGCTCGTCGACGCCGTCCGCTTCGGGGTGGGTGGCACGGATCCGACGCTCCGCCGGCACCTCGGCGCCGTCGTGGTCGCTGTTCGGGCACGGTGCGCCCTCGGACGCGGTGCGGGCGTGGCGTGCGGCCTCGTAGGCAGCGAGCGCTGCCTGAGCGTCGCGGGTCGCGGCGGCGTACTCGATCGCCTGCGGGCTGTCGTCGTTCACGACGACGAGCGCGAGGTATGCCGCGTGCTGCCGGTCGCTGGCGGCCGTGAGAGCGGCCCAGGCCGCGTCCTCGCGGGCATGCAGGTCGTCGCGGGTGGTGGTCGTGTTCATGATGTCCTCCGGTGTGGTCGTGTGGGTCTGGGGGTGCAGGGTGGAGTGCACGGGGCATGCGGTGTCGGTGCAGTCGACGACGCACGCGCCGTGACACCCGAAGCAGATCTGCAGCTCGTCGAAGTCGAAGCCGTACTCGAGGCCGGACCCGTCGCAGGACGGGCACCAGTGCTGGCCAAGGCCGAGCTCGGCGGGCGGGTCGCCGGCGATGAAGGAACCGTCGCCGCAGTCGATGATGGTGGCCATTAGTCGTTCACCGCCCGGAGCGCGCGGCGCTCGGTGAGGCTGACGACAGGGGCCAGCGTGGCGCGGTCACGGCCGCCGCGACGGGGGATCAACCTCCGGACGTTGGTACCGTAGGTCGCAGGTTCGATTCCTGTCGGGGGCACGTATTCCGACGAAGGGCCGCCCGACTGGGCGGCCCTTCGTCGTGTCGCGATGCCGATGCGATCGGGTGCGCCGGCGTCAGCGCCCGGGCGCCCACGGTGTCGCGCGGGGCGGGGCGACGGACTCGCGCTCGACGAGGCGCGTTCCCACGATGATCTCGCCGTCGGCGTGACGGCCGAAGGCGTCGTCGGTGCGGCTCAGGGCGAGGCGGACGCTCTCGCGACCCATGTCCTCGAGCGGCACGTGCACGGTGGTGAGCTTGGGGGTGAGCTCGCTGGACTGCGGGATGTCGTCGTAGCCGACGAGCGAGATGTCCTCGGGCACGCGCACGCCGCGCGCGGTCATCGCGTCCAGCGCGCCGGCCGCGACGAGGTCGTTCGCTGCGAACACCGCAGTGATCCCCGGGTTCGCATCGAGGATGTCTCCCATGGTCGCGTGCCCGAATCGACGTCCGAACGCCCCCTGGTGCACGAGCTCGGGGGGCACGTCGTAGCCGTGCGACTGCATGGCCCGGCGGAAGCCCGCCAGCCGTGCGACGCTCGTGGAGAGCCCGATCGGGCCGCCGAGGTAGAGGATCCGGCGATGGCCCTGGGCGATCAGATGCTGGGTCACCGCGAAGGCCCCGCCCTCGTTGTCATAGCCGACGATCTTGGTGGGCGCCTGCTCTCCCACCGAGGGGCGGCCGCACAGCACGAGCGTCGACCCGATGCCCGCCAGCGTCCGCGCGCGCTCCGCCATCCGGCGTCGGGCGCGGGGGTCGTCGTAGCCCCCGCCGACGACGATCACGGCGTCCGTGCGCTGACTGATCATGCGATCGATGAGCTCGATCTCACGATCGACGTCGCCCTGCGAGGCGGCGACGATGCAGAGCCGGCCCGTGGTGGAGGCCTCCTGCTCGACGCCGCGCACGATGTAGGAGAAGAAGGGGTCGACCAGGTCGTTCACGATGATGCCGACGCTGTGCGTCGCCGAGCTCGCCAGCGCCCTGGCGTGCGCGTTCGCCGTGTAGCCGAGGTCTTCGATGGCTCGGTTCACGGTGTCCCGCGTGGCCTGCGCGACCGGATAGTTGCCGTTGAGCACACGGGAGACGGTGGCCGAGGAGACACCCGCCCGCTCGGCGACATCGGACATGGTCACGGTGTGCGCGGTGCCCACCGTGGCGCGGTCGTCCTGTGTCGTCATCCCATCCTCCGTTCGTGGGCCGGCGGCCCGCTTCCTCACGTCGTGTCCTTCTCGGATCAGGCGGTGTACGCCAGCTCGTCGGCGCGGAGCTCATGCGCGAGGATCCCTCGACCAACGTACTGCTCTACCTCGCGCACGGCCGAGTCGCCCAGCCGGTGGATCTCATTGCCCAGCGCGCCCGCGATGTGCGGCGTGACCACCACGTTCGGCAGGGCGTACAGCGGCGAATCCGCCGGCAGCGGCTCCGGATCCGTCACGTCGAGA
Organism: Microbacterium sp. NPDC060117; assembly: GCF_042729315.1. Classification (NCBI taxonomy): domain Bacteria; kingdom Bacillati; phylum Actinomycetota; class Actinomycetes; order Micrococcales; family Microbacteriaceae; genus Microbacterium; species Microbacterium sp. NPDC060117. The sequence continues at coordinate 1,040,607 of NZ_JBHWXR010000002.1, read as the reverse complement.
TACGCGTCGAGGCGTCCGCTCACGAGCTCCGCGGACAGCGCGTCCGTGTCGATGAGGGCACCACGGGCCGTGTTCACGATGAGGGCGCCGTCGTGCAGCAGCGAGAGCTCCTGCGCGCCGATGATCCTGCGTGTGTCCGGCGTGCTCGGGGCGTGCAGCGTGAGCACGTCGCTGCGGCGGCACATCTCGGCGAGGGAGACGGCTTCCACGCCGAGTCGCGCGGCCTCCTCGGTGGACAGATAGGGATCGCAGACGAGGATCCGCGCATCCAGCCGGGACAGCAGTGCGATGACCTCGCGCCCGACCCTGGAGGCGCCCAGGATTCCGATCGTGACGCCGTTCGTCCCGATCGGGGGGATGCCGTCGACGGTGCGATGCCGGCGAGTGGTGCGCAGCTGATGTGCGAAGCGGCTCGCGCGCTTGAGTCCGAACACGATCGCCGCGAGCGTGAACTCCGCCACCGGTGTGGCATTGGCCGCCGCCGCCGTGCTCACCCGGATGCCCCGCGCGAACGCCTCGGCGTCGAGGAACGTCTTCACGGTGCCGGCGGTGTGCACCACCGCTTCGAGCCGGGGGGCGAGATCGAGCACGCGTGCATCGATACGCGGCGCGCCCCAGCCCGTCAGCATGACGCGGGCCCCTTGCAGTGCATCCAGGGCCGCGGGGGCGGTGAAGTCCGTGATCGGAAGCGGCCCCACGATCTGCACCGTGTCCCGCAACCGGGTCAGGGCCTCGGCGGTGAACACCTCCAAGAAGGAGTCCTCCGCCATGACGACCACGGCGGCGGGGCGGGCGGTCGAGGGCTTGTGATCCACGGTGATCCTTTCGTTCTGCATCCAGATAGTAAGCGCATACTATGCGTTCCGTCCAGCCTGATGCGAAACCGGAGCGTGTGAATCCCTTCAAATTCAATGTTTCAGTGAAATCGAGGTGCAGCGTTGACACTCGTAGATCCGTCGGGTACGTTCGCAGCACAGCAAGCGCTTTCTAGCTCTTGCGGAGAACCGATGAAGTTTCCCCGTCGCAGGTCGAGGTCGAAGATGAGCAGTTACAGCGAGCCGCTCGTGCAGAGCACGACGACTCCGGTCGATGGCGCAGCGGACCGGCAGTCCCCGAGGTCGGCCTCGAAGGCGCGTCGCCGTGCCGCCGCCGTCGGCGTCCCGGTGCACCGCAAGCGCAGTCTCTGGGAGCGCATCAAGCGCGACAAGGTGATGCTCCTGCTGATCGCGCCGGGATTCCTGTACTTCGTGGTGTTCCACTGGCTGCCGCTGCCGGGCAACATCGTCGCCTTCGAGGACTACCAGCCGTACCTCGGCTTCATCGACAGCGCCTGGGTCGGCTTCGACAACTTCGTGAAGATCTTCGCGGATCCGACGTTCTGGCAGGCATTGCGCAACACCCTGGTGATCACCGGCCTGCAGCTCGTGCTGTTCTTCCCGATCCCGATCGTGCTGGCCCTGCTGCTGAACAGCATCATGTCCAACCGGATCCGCAAGTTCGTGCAGAGCGTCGTCTACCTGCCGCACTTCCTCGGCTGGGTGATCATCGTGTCGATCTTCGGTCAGGTGCTCGGCGCCACCGGCGTGGTGCCGCATCTCATGCAGGCGCTGGGGCTGCAGCCCTTCGAGGCGATGACCACGCCGTGGTTCTTCCCATTCCTGGTCTCCATCCAGTCCGCATGGAAGGACGCCGGCTGGGGAACGATCATCTTCCTCGCGGCCCTCATGAACATCGACCAGGAGCTGTACGAGGCCGCGGCCGTGGACGGCGCCGGCCCCTGGCAGCGCATGAAGACGATCACCATCCCCGGGATCATGCCGGTGATCATCCTGCTCCTGATCCTGAATCTGGGCAGCATCCTCTCGGTCGGCTTCGAGCAGATCGTGCTGCAGCGCGACAACGTCGGCGCGGGTGCCGGTGAGGTGCTCGACACCTGGGTCTACTACCACGGCATCCAGAACGGGCAATGGGGCCCGGCCGCGGCCGTGGGTCTCGTGAAGGGCGTCGTGGGCCTCGCGCTCGTGCTCGGCGCCAACAAGGTCGCTCATCTGTTCGGCCAGGAAGGGGTGTACTCCAGTGGCAAGTGACGTGCAGCTGACGACCAGGGCGGTCGTCATGCCCCGTACCCGACGCAGGAGCCGCAGTACGGACTCGGCGCGGCCGGCCTGGATGGAGAAGCCCAGCCGTCTCGGCATCACGGGCAAGGTCGTGGTGGTCACGCTGATCTGCGCGGCGACGATCTATCCGTTCCTCACGGTGATCTCGACCAGCCTCTCGGACAGCACCGACATCGCGAACGCCAACGGCCTGGTGCTCTTCCCGCTGCACCCGACGTTCGCCGCCTACGAGACGATCTTCTCCGGCGGCATCGTGACCTCCGCGCTCGTGCGCAGCATGCTCATCACCGTGATCGGCACGCTGTGCTCGCTCGCCGCGACCGTCGGCATGGCCTACGGGCTCTCCCGTCGCGATCTCGCATTCGGCAAGTTCATCCTGCTGACGGCCCTGTTCACCATGCTGTTCACCCCCGGCATCATCCCGAGCTTCCTCATGGTCAAGCAGCTCGGTCTGCTCGGCAGCTACGCGGCGCTGGTGCTGCCCACCCTGATCTCCGCGTTCAACCTCGTGGTCGTCCGCTCGTTCTTCATGGGGCTGCCGCAGGAGCTCTTCGAGGCGGCGCGGATCGACGGCGCCGGCGACTTCCGGATCCTCGTCAAGATCGTGCTGCCGCTGTCCAAGGGCGTGCTGGCCGTGGTCGGCCTGTTCTACGCGGTGGCCTACTGGAACGCGTTCTTCAACGCGATGCTCTACCTGAACAGCGACATGTGGCCGTTGTCGATGATCCTGCGCCAGTACGTGCTGCTGGGGTCGCCGCTCGACACGGCCTCGGTCGGCGAGATCTCCGCGCCGTCCCAGGCGATCCAGATGGCCGTCGTCGTGATCAGCGTCATCCCGATCCTGCTCGTCTACCCGTTCCTGCAGAAGTACTTCACCAAGGGCGTCCTCACCGGCGCCGTCAAGGGCTGAAGCCCGCTCCACCCGATCGATCCACCCTGCACAGAAAGGAGCCCATCGTGGCTCTCGAAACGAACCGGCGGACCTTCCTGTCCTTCGCCGCCCTCAGCGTCCTCGGCGTCGTCACCGCGGGCTCGCTCGCCGGATGCGGCACGAAGGGCGCGCTCAACGCCTCCGCCGCCTCGGCCTCGGTGCTGCCGAAGTACATCCCCCTGAACGGCGCCACGCCGGATCTCGCCGGAACCGCGGAGGGCGTCCCCGCGGCCTTCTTCAACTATCCGGCCAAGCCGTTCCGCTCGGTGCCGGCGCCGTTCCTCAAGGGGCAGAAGATCACCGCGATCACGAACATCTTCGGCCCGCCGCCCACGCCGACCGCCTCGAACCCGGCCTGGCAGGAGATCAACAAGCGCCTCGGCGGCACAGTGGACATCACCGCCGTCTCCAGCGACGACTACGACACCAAGCTCAACACCGTGATCGCCGGCGGTGACATGCCCGACCTGATGCTCAACGACGGTGCGGCCATCGCCGACATCATCGGCTTCCTGGAGTCCGCCTGCCAGGACCTCACCCCGTTCCTCGCGGGCGACAAGTCCAAGGACTACCCGAACCTGGCGAACATCCCGCAGGCGTTCTGGAAGCCGACCGTGCAGAACGGCAAGCTCTACGGCATCCCGATCCCGCGCGGCATGACCGGCGGATCCGGGTTCATCAACCAGACGTTCTTCGAGGCCGCCGGTGTCACGGACACCTCGACGATCAAGAACGCCGACGACTACCTCGCTCTCGCCAAGCAGCTCACCGGAGCGAACCGATGGGCGCTGGGCAGCACCAAATTCGGCCTGATCCCGTTCGAGCACATCTTCCACGTGCCGTACAACTGGACGATGAAGAGCGGCAAGCTCGTGAAGGACATCGAGACGCCGGAGTACCTGGAGATGGTCAGCTTCGTGCAGAAGCTCTACGCCGCCGGCTGCTTCGCGCCCGGCAGCGAGGGCTGGACCAAATCGCAGATGTCGAACGCGTTCATCTCGGGCCAGGTCGCGCAGATCTACGACGGACTGCCGGCGTTCGGCAAGCCGGGCGGTTACCAGCAGACCGTCCCTGCCGCGAACCCTGCTAACAAGGTCGCCCCGTTCATCCCGTTCAGCGCCACGGGCGGGAAGGCCACGGTGTGGCTGGACAACATCGACTTCGCCTGGACCATGGTGAAGAAGGGCAGCGTGGACCACATCAAGCAGGTGCTGCAGGTCGCGAACTTCCTCGCCGCGCCGTTCGGCAGCGAGGAGTACCTCCTCATGAACTACGGTGCCGAGGGCACCGACTACGCCCGCGACGGTAAGGGCAACCCGATCCCGACCCCGGCGGCGGCCTTGAACACGGCCGTGCCGTGGAAGTACCTGGCCGCGGGCCCCAACACGCTGTACTCGCCGCAGTTCCCCGATGCCATCAAGGTGCTGCACGACGCGTACGCGAAGCTCGTCCCCATCGGCGTCGCGGATCCGACGATGGGTCTGTTCAGCCCGACCAACGCGAAGCAGGGGCTCACGATCGCCAAGCCCGTCTCGGATGCGGTGACCAACTTCATCGCAGGGCGTGGTTCGCTGGACGATGTGAAGGGCGCGATCTCGACGTGGAAGAGCGCGGGCGGAGACGCCATCCGTGCCGAGTTCCAGAAGGCGCTGAGCGGCGCGACGGCCAGCCCGTCCCCGAGCGCCTGAGTCGCAGCGGATCCGTGGACGCGGGAGAGGGCAGCGGGGGAGAGGGAACCGTGAGGGAAGACATCTCGACGAGAATCGCGATGGATCCGGTCCTCTCCCCGTTCACGGGCTGGGGCAGGGCGCAGTGGGAGGCGGTGGCGGACGACTGGCTGGGCCAGGTGCGCCGCCACGCCAGCCCGGAGGGCGCCCTGCCGCGCCTGCCAGGACGGATCACCGGTGACGGCGTCCGGCGCGAAGGGATGGAGGCCGTGGGCCGGTCGTTCCTGCTCGCCGCGCCGAGGATCGCGGGAGCCGCGGACGCCGGGGAAGCGGCGGTCCAGGAACACCTCGAGTACTACTCGCGCGCGCTGCTCGCCGGCACACGGCCGGGCGGCGAGGAGGAGTGGCCCCGCGGCGTCAGCTGCCGGCTGCCCTTGACCGGGATCACGAACTCGATCGTCGAGGCGGCGAACATCGCGTTCTCGCTGCACATCAGCCGTGACCGGCTCTGGTCGGGTCTGACCCGGCCGGAGCAGCTCCAGATCGCGGACTGGCTGCGCCACCATGCCCGCTGCGAGGTGTGGCAGAACAACTGGCAGCTGTTCCCCGCGATGGCGGAGGGCTTCCTGCGCGCCGTCGACGAGGACGTGCGTGGACTGCACGCGGCGCGCAACGTGGCGCGGGTGGAGAGCTGGTATCTCGGCGACGGCTGGTACACCGACGGGCCCGAGCATGCGATCGACTACTACAACGCGTGGGCGATCCATCCCTACCTCTGGGGCTGGTACCGCATGACCGGCGCCGAGCACACGCCGGAAGGCCAACGGTATCTCGAGCGCCTCCACGACTTCACCGCGTCGCAGGCGCACATGGTCGCCGCGGACGGCTCGCTCCTGCATCAAGGGCGCTCGCTGACCTACCGCACGGCCGCACTGGCGGCGCTGTGGTGCGCGGACGCATCGGGGGCCAGTGCGCTCAGCCCCGGCCAGACCCGCCGCATCGCATCGGGAGTGCTCTCGCGCTTCACCGCGAAGGGCGTCAGCGCCGAGGGCCCGCTCACCCTCGGGTGGTACGGAGAGTTCGAACCGATGTGCCAGGACTACAGCGGGTTCGGCTCCCCGTACCTGGCGGGAATCGGATTCCTCGGGCTCGCACAGCCCGCGACGGCGCCCGTCTGGACCGCTGTCGAAGAGGCCCAGCCCTCCGATCACGGGCCGTTTACCCGCCCGATCGAGCCGGTGGGGTGGGTGCTCCGCGGAGCCTCGGACGGGATCGTGCGGATGGCGAACCACGGGTCGGACCATGCGACGCTTCCGGTCGGCGAGGACGAGGACCGGGACGACCCGCACTATGCGAAGTTCGCGTACTCGACCCACACCGCGCCGGGCACGGGGCCGGCCTGGGTCGATGGGATCGACTCGCACCTCGCGCTGCTCGACGACGAGGGCGCCGGCAGCAGGCGCAGCTCCCTGCGCGCCACTCGCGTCGAGGGAGATCTGGCCGGATCCGTGCACGTGCCCCAGCTGCACCGGCGCGCGCTTCCCGGTACCGCGGTGACGACGGTGACCGCGGGCGACGGCACGGCGGAAGTGCGTGCGCACCTCGTGCAGACCGACCGGCCATGGGCGATGCGCGAGGGCGGCTGGGCGATCGCGGACGACGCCGAGCTCGAGTACGGCGTCGTCGAGGACGGCGCCTGGGTGCGCGGCGGCGACGGCCTGCTCGCCGCGGTCGTCGGGCTCCTCGGCTGGGAGGAACCGGCCGATGCCGACGGAGGCGTGGACGTCGCCGCCGGCCTGTCGCGCGCTCGCGTGTTCAGCTATTCCGAGGCGAACGCGATGGGAGCCCACTCCGCGACCCCGGCGCTCCTGGGCCGCACCGGCTCGGGCCGCACGGTCGTCGTCACGCTGCACGTGCTCGAACGCGGCGGCACCGTGGATCCGCAGCGCTGGCGGGACAGGGTGCGGGTCGACGTCGACGGCTCACGCGTGCGCCTGGACTGGGCGTCCGGCACGACCTCGGAGTTCGACCTGGCCACGTTCGTCCCGTGGGACGAGCACCCCGGCCTCACCGGACCGAGGGGAGAGGCCCGATGATCGCGCTGCGCTACGGTGCGGGACCGGCGGGACGGCGGCAGGATCCGGCGATGCGGGCGTTCCGCGCCGACCGGTTCGGGCAGTTCGTGCACTGGGGGCTGTACGCGATCCCCGCCGGCACATGGCAGGGGCGCACGATCGAGTTCGCCGCCGAGTTCCTCATGCAGTCGGCGAACGTGAGCCGGGAGGACTGGGCCGCGCTCGCCGGGGACTTCACGCTCGAGGGCTTCGACCCGGCGGCATGGGCCCGCACGGCCAAGCGCATGGGGGCGCGCTACGTCACGGTCACGACCAAGCACCACGACGGCTTCTGCCTGTGGCCGAGTGCGTACTCCGACTTCACCGTCGCCGCCACTCCGTCGGGGCGCGACGTGCTCGGCGAGATCCTGGACGCATACCGGGCCGAGGGACTCGCCACGCATCTCTACTACTCGGTGCTGGACTGGCATCACCCCGACTGGCGGTACGCCATCGAGTCCGACGACGACCGCGTGGCGTTCGACCGCTATCTGGACTTCGCGACGAACCAGCTGCTCGAGCTGTCGGAGCGATACCCCCAGGTGCGCGGGTTCTGGTTCGACGGCACGTGGGACGAGTCCGTGAAGGCGAACGGCCGCTGGACGCACGAGATCGAGCGACTCCTCAAGGAGCGGATCCCCGGTGCGATCGTGAACAGCCGCCTGCGCGCCGACGATCGGGGTGCGCGGCACTTCGACTCCAACGGCGCGCTCATGGGCGACTACGAGAGCGGCTACGAGCGCTGGCTGCCCGCGCCCTGGGACCGTTCCGTCAGCGTGCACGACTGGGAGGCCTGCGCCACTCTGACCCAGGCGAGCTGGGGCTTCCACGACTCGGCCTGGGCCGAGCGGGGGCGCAAGACCGCGGCGCAGATCGTCGAGCAGCTCGCCCAGACCGTCAGCCTGGGCGGCAACCTCCTGCTGAACTTCGGGCCGCGTGGCGACGGGTCGCTCGCACCCGTCGAGGTCGCTCTCGCCGACGAGGTCGGCGCCTGGATGGCGGTGAACGGGGAGGCTCTGCACGACAGCGGCCCCGCCGAGGAGTGGGACTACCCCGGCTGGGGCTTCTACACGACCCCGCTGACGGCGACGGCACCGGAAGGCTCTGCCGGTGTCGTGCACGCCATCGTCACGCGCATCCCCGTCTCCGGCATCCTCACGGTCGCGCTGCCCTCCGGCGTCGCGCTGCGCGCCGTGCGCGCGCTCGCCGACGGCAGCGCCCTGCCGTTCACCCCGTTGGACCCGCACACCGTCCAGATCCCGGCCCCCGCCCCCGCGGGGATGCCGACCGTGCTCGCCCTCGAGACCGCGCCCGCAGACCGGGAGAGCGGCCTGCGCGAGCCCAACCCTGACGTCGCGCTCGTGTGATTCATGAGCGGGCGCCTTCCCGTTCCGCGCTTGCGACGTCGGGAACGGGAAGGACACACCCACACCCTCCGCTTCGAAGAGGAAAAGGAAAGGGCATGACCATGAAACAACACCGCACCGCGCAAAGCAAAGTGCGCTGGCGACGGCTGGCGCCCGCGCTCGCGATGGGGGCCGTCGCGGCCCTCGCTGCGCCGGCCGTCGCGCAGGCCGACACCGCGATCGCGCCGCCGCAGTACACCGCGGCCGGGACGGGGAAGATCAGCGGATCGCTGCTGAGCGACATCGCCGGATCCGCGTTCGTCGACAAGGACGGCCAGTTCCACTGGACGAACGCCGACGCCCCCTACGACTCGAACCCGGCGCACCACTGGGCGCGCACGTTCACGAACACCGACATGGGTGCCGTCACCGCCGGCATCGGATCGTCGACGCAGCTGAACCAGGCGCCCGCCTACTATGCGGATCCGAACACGATCTGCTATCAGCTCGACAAGGATGCGACCTTCCCGATCCCGTCGCCGCAGCAGGACGACCATTGCGACGTCATCGGCGTCTGGGTGGATCCGCAGGGAGTGTGGCACGCCCTGCTCAACGACGAGTTCCAGTTCGATCCGTGGCAGACCAAGGGGGCGAATGCGACCGTCGCGGAGAAGATCACCAGCGCACACCACAACAACCGGATCCTGATCGCGACGTCCGAGGACAAGGGCTCCACATGGCAGTACAAGGGGCCGGCGCTCACTTCGGCGTGGGATGACGATCAGGTCATCGACAGCGCCGCCTCGCCCGGTCAGTCCTACCCGTTCGGGAACTCCGGGTGTCGACTGTTCATCGACTACTCGACCGGCTACTTCTACATCACGTACAACGTGAAGATCTACAAGAAGCCCGGTTCGTCGACCCTCGCCAGCTGGACCGAGATGGCCCGCTCGCCGATCAGCGACGGGATGGCCAGCGGCACGTGGCAGAAGTGGTACGACGGCTCCTGGTCGCAGCCGGGCGTCGGCGGAATCGACGGCAACGTCAACTCCGTCGGCGGGCTGAACGTCTCGTACGACCCGGCCACCGATCGGATCGCCTGGAACGGATCCGGCGCGAACGCCTCGGCCTCCTACCAGGGCAACACCGTCAAGTCCGATCACCTGATCGCCCTCGCCGACGGCACCGGCGCCACGTTCACGGCCAACACCCTCGCGCACACGATCGTCGATGACGCGACGGGCAAGAGCGCGCCCGACCGTGCGATCGCGTACACCGACCCCGCGACCGGCATGAATGTGGAGATCAAGGCCGTCGATGACAAGTACGAGAACGGCGTCAAGGTCGTCACCGGCGGCATCTACGTGACCCAGACGGATCCGAAGACGGGCGTCGCCGCCACCGTCGACCTGATCACGAACAGTGCGTTCTACCAGGACCCGGTCTCGAAGTTCATCTACCAGCCGGCGGCGAACAACGAGTCGGCCATCTCGTACAACGCGTTCTCCGGCCTGTACCGGATCGTCGGCTACGACGGCAACGTCTACGAGACCGCCGATCTGGGCGACCCGAACTCGTGGAGGGTCGTCGGACTCATGCCTGCGGGCTCGAACGGCGGGTATCTGACGTCGCTCGACAACGGCAGTCTGACGAACCAGAACGTCACCGGCCGGTCGTTCCTGACGATCTCCGACCTGAACGGAAAGGTGGTCGACATCGCGCAGCAGCCGGGCAGCGGCGAGGCCCTGGTCAGCGCCGAGTACACCCCGCAGGACACCTCGGGCGCGGCGGTCAGCCAGGACTCGTCCTATGTCCTGCGCGTGGGCGGCAAGGCGGTCACCGCGAACCACGGTCCCGGCCTGGACGGCGGCAACGGCAAGGCGACCAGCGCCTCGACGTGGAAACTCGTCCCGGTGAAGGACCCGCGTTCGACCGCCGGCGACAACAGCGGCTTCTACCGCCTCGTCGATCCGTCCACCGGCAACACGCTGCAGGTGTCCGGCAGCACTCCCGCGGAGAAGCGCGCCGTCGACGCCGTCGTCACGGTCGCGGCGCAGGAGGCCGACGCCGCACCGCTGAGCCCGACGAGCCTCGGAACGCCGGGCGGCAGCGACCAGTGGTACCTGCAGCGCGTCGCCACGAGCGGCACCTCGCTGGACGGCTCCACGACGTACCGCCTCGTCAACCGCAACAGCGGGCTGGCCCTGCAGTACGTGGACGACCGGATGCGGCTTGAGCAGCAGGCACCGGGCGACGCCTCGCAGTACGTCACCCTCACGGTGCGATAGCGCCCCATCGGCCGGGCCGGGGGAATCCTCTCGGCCCGGCCTCGTCACGATCCATCTCGGAAGGACAGCATGAACCAGCAGGACCAGAACCCGCAGCAAACCAGTGGTTTCCGTGCCGCGGTGATCGGCGTCGGAGCCAGGGCATCCGTCGCACGTCACGTCGAGGCGACCGGCGGTCGCGTGGTCGCCGCCGTGGATCCGGCCCCGCAGACCCATGCGCGCGCGGCCCGGCTGTTCGGCGACATCCCGGTGTTCGCCTCCGTGGCGCAGCTGCTCGCCTCGGACATCGCCCTCGACGGCGCCTTCGTCACGACGCCCGACTTCACCCATGCCGACATCTCGGTCGAGCTTCTCGAGGGCGGCGTCCCCGTCTACCTGGAGAAGCCGCTCGCGATCTCGATCGAGGATGCGGACCGGATCCTGGAGACCGCCTACCGCACCGGGTCGAAGCTCTACGTGGGGCACAACATGCGGCACATGCGGGTCGTGCGGATGATGAAGGACGTCATCGACCGGGGCGAGATCGGCGAGGTCAAGGCGATCTGGTGCCGGCACTTCGTCGGGCACGGCGGGGACTACTACTTCAAGGACTGGCACGCCGAGCGCGACAAAGCGATGAGCCTGCTGCTGCAGAAGGGCGCGCACGACATCGATGTGATGCACTGGCTCGCCGGCACGTCGTCGCGCACCGTGGTGGGCGTCGGGGACCTGGCCGTGTACGGGCAGGTGGAATCGCGTCGGGACAACTCGGACCGGAGGATGGGGGACTGGTTCTCGACGGAGAACTGGCCGCCGCTGGCGCAGCAGGATCTGAATCCGGTGATCGATGTCGAGGACATCTCGATGATCATGATGCGCACCGACTCCGGGGTGTTGATGAGCTACCAGCAGTGCCACTTCACCCCGGACTACTGGCGCAACTACACGGTGATCGGCACGGAGGGGCGGATCGAGAACTTCGACGACGGCACCGGCGGCGAGATCCGGGTGTGGAACGCGCGCAGTGACTATCTCGAGAAGGGGCATGTCCGCTACCCGATCGAGGACGGCGGCGATGGCGGGCACGGCGGGGCGGATCCGCTCACCGTGGGGGAGTTCGTCGCGTTCGTGCGCAACGGCACCCCGACCGACACGAACCCGCTCGCCGCCCGCGACGCCGTCGCGGCCGGGATCGCCGGCGCCCTCTCCATCCGATCCGGATCCCGGCCGCAGCAGATCCCGGTCATCGCAGACGAGGTGCGGCAGTACTTCACCGACCATCAGCCGTCGAGACCCTGACCCCGGATGCGAGTCCGCGCGCGTCGGCGGTCACATGAGGATCATGTCGCCGTCGGCCGCGCGATACTCCTCGACGGGCGGTGGGACCGGGATGCTCTCGGTCCCGGTCCGAAATCCGCGCACGGACGAGAGCACCGGCTCTGGGCCGGTCGTCTCGATCTCGACCGTGCGGAGGGTGCGCGCGGGGAAGGCGTGCAGCCGGCCGGCGCCGACGGTCCGGCCTGCGCAGACCTCCACCCCGGAGGCCACGACGCGGTGCGCGGCGACGCGCTGACCGTTCTCGAGCTCTTCGACGAGCTCGAGGTGATCGATGCGGACGTCGGCGCCGAAATCGGCTCGCCAGCGACCGGGCGCCAGCGGCGTGAGGCCAGCGGGCAGCGGCGCTCCGAAGCGGCGTTGCCGCTCGTCGGCGTACTCCCGCAGCCGGGCCAGGTCGGCATCGTCGATCAGGCCGTCACGATTCGGGGGGACGTTCAGCAGGAGGTTGGCGCCCAGCCCGACGGAGCGGTAGTGGATCGCCAGCAGGTGCTCCAGGCTCTTCGGGGCGTCGTCGGGATGCCAGAACCAGCCGTGTCGCAGCGAGACGTCGCACTCGGGAGGCAGATAGCGATCACCGAAGCCGAGCTCCTCGTCCGTGTGCACGTCGTTGCGCGTCACGTCGACGACGTACTCGACGGGATCCGCGGCGAGGCCGTCCTCGTTGCCGATCCAGCGGATGTCGGGGTCGCCCATGTTGAAGATCACCGCTTCGGGCTGATGGGTGCGGACGATCTCGACGATCCGCTCCCAGTCGTAACTCCGGCCGGCCGATCCTGCACCGTCGAACCAGACTTCGACCAGGTCGCCGTACTGCGTGCACAGCTCGGTGAGCTGAGCGCAGTAGAAGTCGTCATAGGCGGCGGGATCCGAGTAGCGCGGCTCGTGACGGTCCCAGGGCGAGAGGTAGATCCCGAGGCCCATTCCCGCTTCGGTGCAGGCATCGGCGAGCTCGCGGACGACGTCGCCGGTGCCGTCCCGCCAGGGGCTGGAAGCGACGGAGTAGTCGGTGGTGGATGTGGGCCACAGGCAGAAGCCGTCATGATGCTTGGCCGTCAGCACGACGTACCCGGCGCCCGCGGTCTTCGCTGCGGCCACCCATTGCCGCGCATCGAGGAGGCGCGGATCGAAGCTCGCAGCGGGCAGTGTGCCGTCACTCCATTCGACGCCGGCGAACGTGTTAAGGCCGAAATGCAGGAAGACCCCGACGCCGCTCCGCTGCCAGCGCAGCTGCAGGGGAGTCGGGTGATGCGCAGCGGTTTCCGCGGAGATCGACATCGCGCTCCAGAAGGTGTGCCCGGAACGGTGCGACGCGGGTGAACGCGTTCTCCTGGCCGCCGGGCCGTGAGAGGGCGGATGGATCCTGAGGACCCATCCGCCCCGTGGACGTGCTTACTTCGAGGTGCCCTGCGACACGGATCCCTGCAGCTGGCGCTGGAAGAGGATGTACACGAACAGCACCGGGACGATCGTGATGATCACCGCGGCGAACAGGGCGCCGAAGTCGACCTGATAGCCGGCCGACGACGCGAACGCGGCCATACCCTGCGACAGCACGTAGTTGTCGCGGTTCGTGTTCAGCGAGATCGGCAGCAGGAACTGGTTCCACAGCCCGAGGAAGTTCATGATCGCCACCGCGGCCAGACCCGGCTTCGCCATCGGCAGCATGACCTGGAAGAACGTGCGCCATTCGCTCGCCCCGTCCACGTACGCGGCCTCCTGGATCTCATAAGGCAGCGACTTGAAGAACGAGAACAGGAAGAACACCGTGAACGGCAGCGCGAACGCGACGTACGTGATGATCAGACCCGGCAGCGTGTTCAGCAGACCCATGCCCTGAAGGATGAAGAACAGGGGGACGATGGCGAGGAACACCGGGAAGGTGAGTCCGGCCAGCATCAGGTAGTAGATCACCCGGCTGCCCGGGATGGAGAACCGGGCGAGGACGTAGGCGCACATCGCGCCGAGCAGCATCACCAGGATCAGCGCGCAGCCCACCACGATGACCGTGTTCAGGAACATCGGCCCGAAGTTGTTCTTCACCCACGCGTTGACGTAGTTGTCGAAGTTCCAGTTCGCCGGGAGTCCGAAGGGGGACTTGAAGATCTCCTTCGTCGTCTTGAACGAGCCGAGCAGCGTCCACAGCATCGGCAGGACCACGATGATCGCCCAGATCGTGAGCACCACGTGCGAGATGCCGCCCACCACCTTGTCGCTCGTGGTCGACTTGGGACCCCGGATGGCCTTGGCCGCCTTTTTGTCGACCGTCACCGCCGCACGTGTGTCGAGGCTCATGCGCGTCCCCCTTCATCCTTGCCGCCGATGAGACGGAACACGCCGATCACGAGACCGGCGAAGATCAGTGTGACCGCGGCGAGCACGACGCCCATGGCGGTGGCCAGACCGAACTGGCCCTTCTCGAATGCGGTGCGGAACAGATACTGGCTCATCACCAGGGTGCTGTTGTTCGGGCCGCCGGAGGCGTTCAGGCCGGCCATGTAGACGAAGGCGTCCAGAGCCATGATCCCCAGGTAGATGTAGGCCGTCTGCACGTTGTCGCGCATCTGCGGCAACAGGATCGAGACCACCGTGCGGAACCGGCCTGCGCCGTCGATGCGCGCGGCTTCCAGGGTCTCCGCGGGGATCCCCTTGATCGCGGCGATGAACAGCACCATGTAGAAGCCGACCATGCTCCACACGATCACGAAGATGGTCGAGCCCATGGCCGTGCGCTCGTCGCCGAGCCACGAGATCATGTCGGTCATGCCGAGGCCGCGCAGGATGCCGTTCAGAAGACCGTTGGACGGCTGGTAGATCATGCTCCACAGGATCGCGATGACGATCGCGGGGATGACGTACGGGAAGAACGACACCACGCGGTAGAAGCTGGATCCCTTGAGTCCGCGCACCTGACCGCTGGAGGGTCCGCCGACGGTCACCATGCTCGCGAAGACGAGGGCGACGGTGATCGTGATCAGCGGCACGACGACAGCAAGGAGGGCGTTGTTCGCCATGGCCTGCAGGAACGTCGGATCCTGGAACAACTTCACGAAGTTGTTCAGTCCGATGAAGCTCATGTTCGGCGAGAAGCCGGTCCAGTTGGTCATCGCGTAGTAGAGCGCCTGGATGAACGGCGAGATCACGAACACGAGGAACAGTGCCACCGGCAGCACGAGGAAGACCAGCAGGAACGACACGTAGTCGAAGGTCAGCCGGCGCTGCCCGAGGCGGGGGGCCTTGCGGCCCCCCGCGCGAGCAGCAGTCACGGCGGCGGTGTCGAGTCCACCGTCGAGATCCGGACTGCTGATGGTCATTACTTGATCTCGATCTTGGTGATGGAGCTGTCGTTGCGGATCTTGTCGGTGAGGTCCTGCAGCGCCTTGGTGATCTCGGCGACCGTCATCTTGCCGTCGAGGAACGAGTTCCAGATCGGCAGCTGGTCGGAGTTCATGCCGTACAGGCCGAACGCCTTGATCGTGAAGACGTTGTCGCCCGCCTTGTCGAGGAGCTCCTTCTGCGACACCAGAGCGGTGGAACCGAAGCCGTCGTCGGGGACGATGCCCTTGACGATGGTCGGCGCCAGCTTGTTCTTGGCGAACGCGGTGGCGGATTCCTTCGACAGCATCGTGCGCAGCAGCTCCTTGCCGCCCGCGGGGTTCTTCGCCTTCGACGGGACGATGAACGGCTCGCCGGCCTCGGCGCGCAGCGTGCCCTTGGGGGTGGTCTGCTTGTCGTCGAGCGGGAGCTCGCCGATGCCCTTCATGGTGAAGCCGTCCGCCGTCTGCTTCTTCATCTCGTTCTCGATCCACGAGCCCGAGGGGTAGAGCAGAGCGGCCTCGTCGAGGCTCCACTGCGACTGCGCCTGGGTGAACTGCGTGCCCGCGCCGCCCGGCTTCATGTAGCCGGCCTGGATGAGGTCGTAGAAGATCGTCAGGATGTTCTGGATGATCGGGTTCGACCAGGCGTCGGCCTTGAGGTTCTCCAGCGGGAGGCGCACGTCGTCGCCGCCCTGGATGACCGCCGAGTCCACGACGAGCGTCTGGTAGTACGTCGCCGCCTCCTTGCCCCAGACGAACAGGTACTTGCCCTTCGCCTTCGCAGCCTCGCCGAGCGCCTTGAGGTCCTGCCAGCTGGTCGGGACGGTGAAGCCGTTGTCCTTGAAGAGCTTGTCGGAGTACCAGATGCCGTAGACCGTCATGACGTAGTTGAGCGCCACGAACTTGCCGTTGAAGGTGCCGGGATCCTTGACGCCGCCGTAGAGCGTGTCGCTGATCTTGGTGCCCTCGAGGTTGTTCGAGTCCAGGATGTCGTCGAGCGTCTCGAGCTGGTCGAGGATCGTGTTCCAGCCGATCTGGTTGGCGCCCGAGTTGTCGATGAGGTCCGGCGGGTTGCCGCCGACGAAGCGCGGCTGCAGCTCCTGGGCGATCTTCGTCGAGGCCGAGACCTTGACGCTCACGCCGCCGAGCTTCTTGTTGCCGTCCATGATCTTCGCCGCGTTCTCGACGTAGTCCACGCCGTAGCCGCCGTCGAAGATCACCGCGTCGACCTTGGAGTTCGCCGCGACGCCGAACGGGTTGTCGGCCGACTTCGTGCCGCCGGCTGCGCCGCCGCCGCCACCGCCGCCCGGGGCCGCGCAGGACGCCAGGCTGACGCCGAGCGGCACCATGACCGCTGCGAGAGCAGCCCCGCGCAGCAGCGAGCGCCGGCTGATGGAAGCGTCTTTGGTTTCCATGTGATTCTTGCCTTCCTAGTGTGGGTGAGGGAGAGGATGAGTCGGTGGGGCGCTCAGGCGCCGCGGCGGAGCCGCTCGAGGTAGCGCGCTTCGAGCGCGGAGTTGTGCTCGTCTCCGCCGGGGATGTTCGCGGAGATGTACATCGGAGGCACCTCGCCGGCGTCGGCGAGTGTGCGGGCGACGCCCAGCGTGAGCAACTGGGCGATGAACGCGGCGGTGATCGAGGAGATCGCGCCTGCGGAGATGGTCTCGGTGACCTGCAGCGTGGAATCGCCGTACGGGGCGAGGTTGTCGATCACGACGTCGGCGATCTCGCTGAGCCGCTTGCCGCTCGGGTGCTTCGGCTCGACGCGGGCGGTGTGCTCGAGGCTGGTCACCGCGATGACCTTGTGGCCGTGCTCCTTCGCCCAGAGCGCGACCCCGACGATGGATCCGTTCACGCCGGAGTTCGAGGCGATCACGAAGACGTCGTTCCCGGTCACGGGGGAGACCGCCATGAGCTCATCGACCACCCAGGGCTCGCGCTCGAGGGAACCGGTCAGCACGTCGGCGGTGCGCTCGCCGTGCAGCACGATGTCGCGCAGGGCGATGCGGTTGGTCGGGATGAGCCCGCCCGCGCGCCCCGCGATCTCCATCGCGAAGGCCTCGGAGTGCCCCGTGCCGAATGCCTGGATGACGCCGCCGTCGCGCAGCGCCGCGACCAGAAGGTCGATCGCGGGGTCCAGCGCGCCGCTCTCCGCGTCGGCGGCGAGGCGCTCGAGGCGCGTCTCGGCTTCGCGGAGCAGGTCCAGGGGGGAGGCGCTCATCGGGTGGACTCCTTCGTTCGGTGGGGGCGGGGCTCTTCGTGGGGAGCGGAGGAACGGCGGTGCGCGGAGACGGCCATCGCGCTGGCGGCGAGGCGGGTCGCGGCCTCGCCGAGCGTGCGCTGCGCCACGAGGACGTAGAGCAGGTCGACCACGAGCAGCTGCGCGTGCTTGATGGAGAGGTCGTCGGGGCGCTGAGCCGGGTTCTCGGAGGCGGTGATCAGGGCCACATCGGCGCTGGAGGCGAGCCAGGAGTCGGCATCGGTCGTGATGGCGACGGTGAGGGCTCCGGCGGCACGTGCGTGCGAGAGCATCTCGATGGTCTCCTCGGTGCGGCCGGTGTTGGAGATGCCGACAGCGACGGAGGATCCGTCCTGCAGCACCGCACTGGTGAGCCCGTCATGCACGTCGGACCAGGAGTGCGCGTTCACGCCGATCCGGTAGAGCCGGCCGCGGAACTCGTCGGCGATGACGCCGCTGCCCCCGACACCGTAGATGTCGACGTGCCGTGCCTCGGCGATCGCGCGCGCGACGAGCTGGACGTCGTCGAGGTCCAGCAGGCTCGTCGTGACCTCCATGCTGCGGGTGTGCAGTCCGAGGAGGGTGAGCAGCACGCGGTCGGCCGGGTCGTCCTGGCCGATGTCGTCGGCGATGTCGGTGCGCCAGGTGGTGCCGGCGTCGCCCCGTCCCGACTCGGCGGCGACGCCGACGCGGAACTGCGTGTAGCCCTCGAAGCCGATCGCGCGGCAGAAGCGGGTGACGGTGGCGGCCGAGGTGCCGGCCTGGTCGGCGAGCTCGGTGATGGTCAGCTCAACCGGTGCCGTCGGGTGCGTCGAGATCACGTCGGCGATCTTCGCCATGGCCTTCGGCATCGCCGGACGCCGCAGCGAGATTCGCTGCGTGATCGACAACTCGTTGCCGACGTCCTGCATGAGTGGCACCATTGCCTCCGGTGAAAACGCGTCGTGGATCGACATGGTTCGGGTGAAAAACATTCTCATCAGGTCCCGGGTGAAAAATCAAGTAGGACAGATAACAAATTGGGGTGCAACATGCTCGTGATCGGTGTGGACGCGGGTGGGACGTCCACCAGGGCGGTGCTCGCGACAGGCGAGGGCCGCGTCGTGGGCTTCGGCCGCGGCGGCAGTGGAAACCCCACTTCATCTGGCCTTCCTGCCGCTCTTGCCGAGGTCCGAGGTGCGATCGCGATGGCCCTCGCCGCGGGTGGTGCGAGCTTGTCCGCGGTGTCGGGGATCGTCGTCGCGATGGCCGGTCATGATGCGCGCGGCGGCACGTCGGACTGGATTCTCGATCCGCTGAAGGAAGACGGTTTCTCGGGCGAGCTCTGGTTCGAGTCGGATCTTCTGGCGATGTACGCGAGCGGTGCCGTCGCCCCCATCGGCTACGGCGTGGTGTGCGGCACGGGCGCGAGCGCCGTGCGCGTGGAGGGCGGCCGCATCGTCGCGACGGCGGACGGACTGGGCTGGCTGCTCGGCGACCGGGGGAGCGGCTTCTGGATCGGTCGTGGCGCGGCGGCGGCCGCGGTGGCGGAGCTGGACGGCCTCGGGCCGGAGAGCGCGCTCACGGCGCGGGTGCTGCAGGCGGCCGGCATCGCAGGTGACGGCGCCCACGGCCGCGGCATCGATGGACGGCCGTCCGCCCTGGAGCAGCTGGTCCGGGTGCTGTACGGGCAGCGGCCCGTGCAGCTGGCGGCCTTCGCTCCGCTCGTGTTCGACGCCGCGGAGGAGCACGATCCGGTCGCCGAGGCGATCCTGCGCGACGCGGGCGAGCAGCTGGTGCGCACGATCGGCCTCGTGCAGACCGCGCCGGGGCCCGTCGTGGTCGGCGGGAGCATCGTGCTGCGGTCGGGGGAGCCGCAGCAGATGCTGCGCGCGCACGTCGCGGAGTGCTTCGGCGAGCAGCCGTTCACGCTCGTGGACAGCGGCGCCGCCGGGGCGACCATGCTCGCGCTGCGGCATGCGGGGGTCGAGGTCGACGAGGACACGCTCGCGCGGGTGCGGGCGGGGATCGGCGAGGCGATGCGCGCCGGCGCCGTCGTGGCTGCTCCTGCCTCTGGCACGGCGGTCTCCGCGGCGGCACGCCCTAGAATCGATACCCTATGAATCCCGAAGCCCTCGCCACCGCGATCCTGTCCGTCCTCGCGCCGATCGCGGACGAGCGACGACCTGGCGAGCCCCTCACGCTCACCGCAGGAGACATCGTCCTGGAGCGCCCGCGCAACCGGGAGCACGGCGACTGGGCGACCAACGTCGCCATGCGCCTCGCGAAGCAGCTCGGCACGAATCCGCGCGAGCTCGCGCAGCAGATCGCCGACGGCCTCGGTGCCGTGGACGGCATCGCCGAGGCCTCGGTCGCGGGGCCCGGCTTCCTCAACGTCCGTCTCGAGGCAGGCGCAGCCGGCGCCCTCGCCAAGGTGATCGTCGATGCGGGCGAGGCGTATGGGCGCAACGACTCGCAGGCGGGACGCTCGATCAACGTCGAGTTCGTCTCGGCGAACCCGACGGGGCCGCTGCACATCGGGCACACGCGCTGGGCCGCTCTCGGCGACGCGATCGCGCGCCTGCTCGATGCGAGCGGTGCGAACGTGGCCCGCGAGTTCTACATCAACGACGCGGGCGCGCAGATGGAGCGGTTCGCCGGATCCATCGTCGCGTCGGCGAAGGGGGAGCCGACTCCGGAAGGCGGCTACGCGGGCAGCTACATCGCCGACATCGCCCAGCGCGTGCTCGCCGATCGCCCCGATTTCCTCGCGCTCGATCCCGAGGTGCAGCTCGTCGTCGCCCGCGAGCTCGGCTATCAGTACCAGCTGGCCGAGCAGCAGGACTCGCTCGCGAAGTTCAACGTCGTGTTCGACGTCTGGTTCTCCGAGCGGATCCTGCATGCCGCGGGCGAGGGCGGAGCCCCGAGCCTCGTGGACGAGGCCGTGGACCGGCTGCGCGCGCAGGGGCACGTGTTCGACCAGGACGACGCGGTGTGGGTGCGCACGACCGACTTCGGCGACGACAAGGACCGCGTGATCCGCCGTTCCAACGGCGAGTACACGTACTTCGCCGCGGACGCCGCGTACTACCTGAACAAGGGCGATCGCGGTTTCGAGCACAAGATCTACCTGCTCGGCGCCGACCACCACGGATACGTGCACCGTCTGAAGGCGCTCGCGGGCGCCGCGGGCGACGACCCGGAGAAGGACGTCGAGGTGCTCATCGGGCAGCTCGTCTCCGTGGGAGGCGCGAGGCTCAGCAAGCGCGCGGGCAACATCATCGAGATGGACGACCTGCGCGAGTGGCTCGGCACCGACGCGCTCCGGTACTCGCTCGAGCGCTCGCCGGCCGACTCTCCGCTCTCCCTGGATCCGGAGCTGCTGCAGAAGCGCACGAACGACAACCCGGTGTTCTACGTGCAGTACGCGCACGCGCGCACGCACAACGTCGCCCGCAACGCCGCCGACTCCGGCGTGGACCGTTCGGCGTTCGCGCCCGAGCTGCTCACGCACGAGACCGAGTCCGCACTGCTGGGCGCGCTGCAGGAGTTCCCCCGGATCGTGGCGTTCGCCGCCGAGGTGCGCGAGCCGCACCGCGTCGCGCGCTATCTCGAGGAGCTCGCGGGTCTGTACCACCGCTGGTACGACAACTGCCGAGTGATCCCGCAGGGCGAGGACCCCATCGAGGACGTGCACCGCACCCGCCTGTGGCTGAACGACGCCACGGGTCAGGTGCTGCGCAACGGCCTCGACCTGCTCGGGGTGTCCGCGCCGGAGCGGATGTGACGTGAGCGGCGCGGAGGAGGGCACGCATCCGACCGAGCCGTATCCGCGGGACCTCGGTTCCGAGCGTCCGACGGTGCCGCTGCCGCCGACCGGCGGGTCGCAGGCGACGGCGGCTGTCGGGGGCGCGGCGCCTGGCGCCTCGGTCGATGCCGGGCTCCCGCCTCGACCTCCGCTGCCGTCGGCGCCGGTCGCCGTGCCACCGCCGCGCCGGCGTGCGCGCTGGCCGTGGGTGCTGGGGATCGTCGTGGTCGTGCTCGCGGCCCTCGTCGTGGGCGGCGAGTTCGTGGCGCGCGCCGTCGTCGCGCAGCAGATCCGCTCGCAGGTGATCACGGCGCTGAAACTCCCCGCCGACCAGCGGATGGACGTGAACGTGGGCGGGATCGTGCTGCCGCAGCTCGTCGCGGGTCGGCTGGACGACGTCCGCATCTCCTCGAAGAGCGTCGCGATCGGTCCGATCACGAGCGCCGTCCAGGTCGATGCGACGGGCGTGCCGATCCGCGGCGGCGCGCTCGGCGCCGCGAAGGGCACCTTCCGCATCACAGCCGATCAGCTCGAGAAGGCGATCACGGCGGCTGCCGGATCCACGCCGATCGAGTCCGTGACGCTGGACGGAGAGGACGTCAAGGCGACCGGATCCGTCAAGCTCTTCGGCGCCACCGTGCCGCTCGCGCTCGCGCTGACACCGGGGGCTGCGGGCGGCGAGCTCACCTTCACGCCGACCTCGGCGACCATCGGCGCGCTCACCGTCGATCCCGACACCATCGCATCGACCCCGTTCGGGGCGGCACTGAAGCCCTTGTTCGCGACGCAGAAGCTCTGCATCGCCGACCGGCTGCCGGCGGGCGTGCACCTGAGCGGACTTCGCGTGGATGCCGGCGCGCTGGTGGCGACCTTCTCCGCGGACAGTGCGATCACGACCGACCCGAAGCTGCTCGAGAACGGGACCTGTCCCGCGTCGTAGCCGTCAGGATCCGGCGTGCTCCGTCGTGACCTGCTCGCGCGCTGCGTCGCGCTCGGCCGTGGTCGCGGTCAGCAGCCGCTCGGCCCGGTCCAGGCGCCGCTCGGCGAACGAACGAGGCCTGCCGGTCGCCCTGTCCTCCGCATCCTCGACGCCGGTGATGATCCACGCGCTCGCGAGCAGCACGACCTGCGCGGACAGGTTCAGCCACAGCAGCAGCGCGATCAGCGCCGCGAAGGAGGCGAGCAGCGGGTTCGACGCGGCTCCGCCGACGAAGAGCGTGGACAACTGCTGCAGTACGAGAAGACCGAGGCCGCCGAGCGCGGACCCCGCCCAGAGAGTGCGGGCGTCCGCGCGCGCTCCGGAGAGCACCGCGAACAGCGCGGCGATGAGCGCGGTGTCGAGCGCGAACACGACGACGAGCGACAGGATCCGCTCGATCCACGCGGTCGCGGGCGAGTGCCGGAGGCCCAGCAGCTCCGCGATCTGGTCCAGGCCGACCGAACCGACCACCGTGGCGGCCGCGCTCAGGGCGAAGCCGACTCCGATGCCGAGCGCAAGCCCGAGGTTGCGAGCGATCACCCAGTACCACTGCACGTCGTCGGCGAGCGCGCCGGTGAGCATGCGCAGCGCGATGCGCAGCGACCCGATCGCGCCGAGTGCCGCGCCGACGAGTCCCGCGAGCGAGACGACACCCGCGACCGAAAGTCCGGCGGGTGCGGCGATCCTGTTCGGATCGATGAGGCCGCCGTGGCCGACCAGCCCCGGGACAGCGGCGTCCACGGTCCGGACGAGAGCGGCGAGGGCCTCGGGATTGCCCGTGAGCCACAGCCCCGCGGCCGAGAACCCCAGCAGGACGGCGGCGAACAGGCTGAACAGCGCGCGGTAGGTGATGCCGTCGGCCAGGGACGGCCCGTGCTTCTCGGAGTACAGCAGCCAGGCGCGTGTGACGCGCCAGCGGAGCACGCGGCCCAGCAGCGCGTCGATCGTGCGCGGCAGCCAGGGCTTCTGTGCCGGAGTGCGCTCGGAGGCGGTCATAGTGCCCATCCTCCGAGCGTAGCGAGACGCGGATGCCGGTTCGAAAGCCCGTGACGAGGGGCCCGTTCCGTGTCGCCTCACCTCGCAGAAGCGCGCTGAACGGGCCGAGGTCGCGGGACGGAGAGCGCGGAGTCGTACTTCCTCGTCGGAGATAGTCTTCGAATTCCTCCGATCGAAGCGCACATCTCCGACGGAAGGGCACCGCGGGCGCCGCCGGGTCTCAGGATTCCGCGACGACCTCGACCTTGAATCCTTCACTGTTCTCAAGCCACCCCGCGTAGTGATCCGGGCCGCCGGCGTGCGGGTATCGGTCGACGTACAAGGCGCTCCAGCCGTGCTGCGGTGCCGCGGCCATCAGTCGGTCGACGTCGCTCCGGGACCCGCCGTGGAAGGCCAGATGGTTCAGTCCGGGCAGCCGGCGGTCGTGGCCGGTTCCGTGCAGGGCAGGGGCCGAGCAGATCGTGAGGTAGGTGTCTCCGTTCCGCCACGAGCGGCCCTCAGCCCAGGTCTCCGCGGGCGCGAAGCCGATCCGTCCGAGCAGCCAGTCCCATCCGGGGGCGGAACGTGTGACGTCCTGCACCCAGAGCTCGACGTGATGGAATCCGCGCATCCGGCCATCCAATCAGACGACCTGTCCGAGCGCCCCGCGGCGTCACACCCGTCGGGCCCGGCCGACGCGGTGCCTTAGAATTCTCAGAACTCGGCACGCTCTGGGCCGGGCTCGAATATCCGAGACACACACGACGATTGGTGCCCTGTGCTTTCCGCATCGCCCGACGACGCGCTCGCCCCGGACTGGCTGAAGGAACCGGCCGATCCGAACGATCTCGCCCCGGGGGTGTGGCCGGTCTCCGCGCGGCGCGACGCCGACGGAGAGCTGGAGCTGGGCGGAGTGGGTGTTGCAGAGCTGCGTGCCCGTTTCGGCACCCCGCTCTACGTGCTCGACGAGGCCGAGGTCCGCGCGCACGCCGCCCGGATCAAGAGCGCGTTCGACATTGCGGCTGCCGCCCACGGCACCAAGGCGCGCGTGTACTACGCCGGCAAGGCGTTCCTCAGCACCGAGGTCGCCCGCTGGGTCACCCAGGAGGGCCTGCGCGTCGACGTCTGCAGCGGGGGAGAGCTCGAGATCGCCCTGGCCGCGGGTGTCAAGCCGTCCCGGATCGGCTTCCACGGCAACAACAAGAGCGTCGCCGAGTTGGAGCGCGCCGTCGAGGTCGGCGTCGGGACGATCATCCTGGACTCCGCGATCGAGATCGAGCGCCTCGGTGCGATCGCCGAGCGCCGCAGCGCCGAGAGCAGCGGCACCGGTGCGGACGGGTACGTACAGCGTGTGCTGCTGCGGGTGAACAGCGGCGTGCACGCGGAGACCCACGACTTCCTCGCCACCGCGCACGAGGACCAGAAGTTCGGCACCCCGCTGGAGGCGGCGCCCGCGCTGGTCGAGCGGATCCGTGAGATCCCCAGCCTGAGGCTGCGCGGTCTGCACTGCCACATCGGATCGCAGATCTTCGGATCCGCCGGCTTCGCCGAGTCCGCGTCGCGGGTCGTCGAGCTGCACGCCGAGCTGCGCGAGGGCGGGGAGCTGCCCCTGCTCAACCTCGGCGGCGGCTTCGGCATCGCCTACACCGCCGCCGACGATCCGACGCCGATCGAGGAGCTCGCCACCGCCATCGTCGAGGCGGTCGCCCGCGAGTGCGAGGTGCGCGGCATCCCGATCCCGACGCTCGCGTTCGAGCCGGGGCGCGCCGTCGTCGGACAGGCGGGGGTGACCCTGTACGAGGTCGGAACCACCAAGGCGGTCTCGCTCGGGGACCGCGGAGAACGCCTCTACGTGAGCGTCGACGGCGGCATGAGCGACAACGCGCGCCCCGCCCTGTACGGCTCCCAGTACTCGGCGCGCATCGCGTCGCGCGAAGGCACGGGAGCGCCCGCGCTCACGCGGGTCGTGGGCTCGCACTGCGAATCGGGGGACATCGTCGTCGATCACGAGTACCTCCCCTCCGACGTCACCCCGGGCGACCTGCTCGCGGTGCCGGCGACCGGCGCGTACTGTCACGCGCTGTCCAGCAACTACAACCACACCCCGCGTCCCGCGGTCGTCGCCGTGCGCGACGGCCACGCGCGGGTGATCGTGCGGGGGGAGACCCTCGACGACCTCCTCTCCAGGGATGCCGGCATCGCCGCTCCGCGGACGAAGGGGCGCACCGGTGCGCGCACCGGAGAAGGAGAAGCATGACGGAACTCGACGGCACCCGCCGCCCCCTCCGCGTCGCCCTGCTCGGGGCAGGATCCGTGGGATCGCAGGTCGCGCGCCTGCTCCTGGAGCACCAGGGCGATCTCGCTGAGCGCAGCGGCGCGCAGCTCGAGCTCGCGGGGATCCTGGTCCGCGACGTCGATGCCCCGCGCGACGCGGAGCTGCCGCGGGAGCTGCTCACGACCGACGCCGAGGCCCTGATCAAGAGCGCGGACATCGTCATCGAGCTCATGGGCGGGATCGAGCCCGCGCGCGGCTACGTGCTGCAGGCGCTGCGCAGCGGGGCCGACGTCGTCACCGGCAACAAGGCGCTGCTGGCCACGCACGGCGCGGAGATCTTCGAGGCCGCGGACCAGGTCGGCGCCTCCGTGTCGTACGAGGCCGCTGTGGCCGCGGCGATCCCGATCATCCGTCCGCTGCGCGACTCGCTCGCCGGCGACCGGATCAAGCGGATCTTCGGCATCGTCAACGGAAGCACGAACTACATCCTCGATTCCATGGACCGTCAGGGCCTGAGCGCCGAGGAGGCGCAGCGGATCGCCACCGACCTCGGCTATCTGGAGGCGGATCCCACACTCGACCTCGAGGGGTACGACGCAGCGCAGAAGGCCGCGATCCTGGCCAGCCTCGCCTTCCACACGCAGGTCTCGATCGATGACGTGCACCGCCAGGGCATCGAATCCGTCACCGCTGACATGATCGCGGACGCCCGCCGCGCGGGCTACGTGATCAAGCTGCTCGCGGTCTGCGAGCGCCTCTCCGAGAACGGCGGCGACGCGGTCTCGGTGCGCGTGTACCCGGCGCTGATCGACCGCGAGCATCCGATGGCGAGCGTGCACGGCGGCAACAACGCCGTGTTCGTGGAGGCCGAGGCCGCCGGTCCGCTCATGTTCTACGGTGCGGGGGCGGGCGGCGTGCAGACCGCGTCGGCCGTGCTCGGTGATGTCGTCTCGGCCGCACGCCGGCACATCGCCGGCGGCGTCGGCGTGGGGGAGTCGGCCCGGCAGAGCCTGCCGATCGCGCCGTTCGGACACATCACCACGCGCTACCAGATCACCATCGAGGTCGCCGATGTGACGGGCGTGCTCGCGACCGTGGCCGGAATACTCAGCGACCACGGCGTCTCCATCGCGACCGCGCTGCAGACCATCGAGCGAGGCGAGCAGAGCAGCACCGCCCGCATCGTGATCGGCACCCACCGCGCCACCGAGCAGGCGCTCAGCGACACCGTCGCCCGCCTGGCCGACAGCGACGCCGTCGCCCGTGTGGTGTCGGTGCTGCGGGTCGAGGGGGAGTGACGGTGAACGCTGCCAGCGGCCCGATGCCGGGGCGCACCGTCGAGGTGCGCGTCCCCGCCACGAGCGCCAACCTCGGTCCGGGGTTCGACACCCTGGGCCTCGCGCTCAGCATGTACGACGAGCTCGAGGTCACCGCCCTCGAGCCGGGCCTGATCGAAGTCGAGGTCTCCGGATCCGGCGCCGAGGAGATCGCGCGCGACGCGTCCAACCTCGTCGTCCGATCGATCGCGCACGTCTTCGCCGATGCGGGCGTCACGATGCCCGGCATCCGTCTCGTGGCGCGCAACGGCGTACCGCACGGGCGGGGCCTCGGCTCCTCCGGCGCCGCGGTCGCCGCGGGCGTGCTGGCCGCGCAAGGACTGCTGGCGGGAGTCGTCGAGCTCGACGACGCCGCGCTGCTGCGCCTCGCGACGGAGCTCGAGGGGCACCCGGACAACGTCGCGCCGGCACTGTTCGGCGGTCTGACGATCGCGTGGACGGCCGAGCGCGGACCGCAGCACAAGAAGCTGCTCGTGCATCGCGGCGTCTCGCCGCTGGTGCTGGTGCCCGGCTACACGATGTCCACCAAGGCGGCGCGCAGCCTGCAGCCCGAGCAGGTGCCCAGCGAGGACGCGGTGTTCAACGTCTCCCGCTCCGCGCTGCTCATCGCCGCGCTCACGCAGAGCCCCGACGTGCTGCTGGACGCCACCGACGACCGCCTGCACCAGGACTACCGCGCGCCCGCGATGCCGGAGACGAACCGGCTCGTGCGCGCCCTGCGCGCGGAAGGGTTCGCGGCGGTCGTCTCCGGCGCCGGCCCCAGCGTGCTCGTGCTGTGCGACGGGCCCGGCAGCCGCCTCGAGGCGGTGCGGATCGCGGACGCTGTCACGGACACTCCGTGGATCCCGCAGATGGTCGCCGTCGATGTGCGAGGTGGTACAGTGAGGGAACGAGCGGAGGGTTCTTCGTCACAATCGTGATCCCGACCCGCGACGCACTTCCCGCGTCAGCCGCACAGCACCCGAAACCGCACCATGAGCCGGTCACCGAGCTCTCTGAGGGCGTGTTCTCCGGGTGGCATGCAGGGGACAGCCTGTTCTCGGCATGATCGTGCGGTCGCGCCCCGGCATCTGCCGTGTGCGCGTCGAATTTCCCACGACTTACAAGAGGAGTACTCGTGGAGACCATCTCCGAGACCCAGATCGAAACCTCGGCACGCGTCGACTCGACGTCGCAGCCCGAGCAGGCGTCCGCCCAGGACGCGCCCAAGGCCCCGCGCAAGCGCGCGCCGCGCCGTGCGACCACTGCCACCGCTGCCGCGAAGGCCGCCGAGGCCGCCGAGACCGCGCCCTCCACTGCTGAGGCGCCCGCCGCCGAGGCGGCGGCCGAGGAGGCCCCGAAGGCGAAGGCCCCGCGCCGCAGCCGCGCGAAGAAGGCTGAGGAGGCCCCCGCAGAGACGGGCGGCGCCGACGCCGCCCCCGCTGCCGAGGCCCCCGCCGAGGAGGCCCCGAAGGCGAAGGCCCCGCGCCGCAGCCGTGCGAAGAAGACCGAGGACGCCCCGGCGGAGTCCGGCGACGCGGCACCGGCCGAGGCCGCATCCGAGCCCGCCGCCAAGGAGGCGCCTGCCGAGCCGGCGCCCGCCGACGCGCAGCCCGCCGAGACCGCTGCGGACGGAGGCGAGGAGACGACCAGCCGCAGCCGCAGCCGGTCCCGCTCGCGCAGCCGCAACCGCAACGGCGGCCAGGACGGCCAGAGCAGCGGCCAGGGCAACGGCCAGAACAACAACGGCCAGAACAACAACGGCCAGAACAACAACGGCCAGAACAACAACCAGGGCGGTCAGGGCGGCCGCGGTGGCGCCCAGGACATCGATGAGGACGGCGGCAGCGCCCGCGGTCGCCAGCGCAACAAGCGACGCGGCGGCCAGAACCAGAACGTCGACGAGTTCGAGACCGAGATCGGCGAGGACGACGTCCTCATCCCGATCGCCGGCATCCTCGATGTGCTCGACAACTACGCGTTCGTGCGCACCACGGGCTACCTGTCCGGCCCCAGCGACGTCTACGTCTCGCTCGGCCAGGTCAAGAAGTACAACCTGCGCAAGGGCGACGCGGTCGTCGGAGCGATCAAGCAGCCGCGCGAGGGCGAGCAGCAGGGCCGCCAGAAGTACAACGCGCTGGTGAAGGTCGACTCGGTCAACGGACTGAGCACCGACGACGCCGCGAATCGCGTCGAGTTCTCCGCTCTCACCCCGCTCTACCCGCAGGAGCGTCTGCGCCTGGAGACGGCGCCGGAGAAGCTCACGCAGCGCATCATCGACCTGGTCGCCCCGATCGGCAAGGGCCAGCGCGGCCTCATCGTCGCGCCCCCGAAGGCGGGCAAGACGATCGTGCTGCAGCAGATCGCCAATGCGATCGCGCAGAACAACCCCGAGGTGCACCTCATGGTCGTGCTCGTCGACGAGCGCCCGGAAGAGGTCACCGACATGCAGCGCACGGTGAAGGGCGAGGTCATCGCCTCGACCTTCGACCGCCCGGCCGAGGACCACACCACGGTCGCCGAGCTTGCGATCGAGCGCGCCAAGCGCCTCGTCGAACTGGGCCGCGACGTGGTCGTGCTGCTCGACTCGATCACCCGCCTCGGCCGCGCGTACAACATCTCGGCTCCTGCATCCGGCCGCGTGCTCACCGGTGGCGTGGACGCTTCGGCGCTGTACCCGCCGAAGCGCTTCTTCGGCGCCGCGCGCAACATCGAGAACGGCGGATCCCTCACGATCCTCGCCACCGCGCTGGTGGAGACCGGATCCAAGATGGACGAGGTCATCTTCGAGGAGTTCAAGGGCACGGGCAACAGCGAGCTGCGCCTGAGCCGCGCGCTGGCCGACAAGCGGATCTTCCCGGCCGTGGACGTCAACGCGTCCTCGACCCGCCGCGAGGAGATGCTGCTGAGCCCCGACGAGGTCAAGATCACCTGGAAGTTGCGCCGCGCCCTCGCCGGGCTCGACCCGCAGCAGGCCCTCGAGGTCGTCCTCGGCAAGCTCAAGGAGACCGACTCGAACGTCGAGTTCCTGCTGCAGATGCAGAACGCGCAGCTCGGCAAGCCGGCCTCCGGCACCGGCCACAGCCACGCCTCCGAGAACAGCATCCGCTGATCCGCGCAGCCTGAACGCTGCCTCATCCGGGAGGGATCCGGTCGTCATGTTCGAGCAGGTCGAGTCGCTGCGCGACGAGCACCGCAGGGTGGAGAAGGAGCTCTCCGACCCCGAGGTGCACGCCGACGCCGCACGGGCGAAGCGGGTCAACCGCCGCTACGCCGAACTCAGCCGCATCGTGAAGGCGCATGACGACTGGATCTCCGCCGGCGAGGATCTCGACACCGCCCGCGAGTTCGCCCGCGAGGACGAGTCAATCGCGGCGGAGATCCCCGGCATGGAGGAGGGGTTGCAGGTCGCGCAGGAGAAGCTCCGGCGCCTGCTGATCCCTCGGGATCCGGACGACGCGCGCGACGTGATCATGGAGATCAAGGCGGGGGAGGGCGGAGCAGAGTCCGCCCTCTTCGCCGCCGATCTGCTGCGCATGTACGTGCAGTACGCCGCCTCGAAGGGCTGGAAGACCGAGCTGCTGGAGCGTACCGAGTCGGATCTCGGCGGCTACAAGGACGTGCAGGTCGCGATCAAGGGAGCCTCGACGGATCCCTCGCAGGGCGTCTGGGCGCACCTCAAGTACGAGGGCGGCGTGCACCGGGTGCAGCGCGTCCCGGCGACCGAGTCGCAGGGGCGCATCCACACGTCGACGACGGGCGTGCTGGTGTTCCCCGAGGTCGACGAGCCCGACGAGATCGCGATCAATCAGAACGACCTCAAGATCGACGTGTTCCGCTCCTCGGGCCCCGGCGGGCAGTCCGTGAACACGACCGACTCCGCGGTGCGCATCACGCACGTGCCGAGCGGGATCGTCGTCTCCATGCAGAACGAGAAGTCGCAGCTGCAGAACCGCGAGGCGGCCATGCGCGTGCTGCGCGCCCGCCTGCTCGCCAAGCAGCAGGAGGAGCTCGACGCTGCGGCCTCGGACGCGCGTCGCTCGCAGATCCGTGGCATGGACCGCTCCGAGCGGATCCGCACGTACAACTTCCCCGAGAACCGGATCGCGGATCACCGCACCGGCTTCAAGGCCTACAACCTCGACCAGGTGATGGACGGCGCGCTCGAGCCGCTCATCGAATCCGCGATCCACGCGGACGAGGAGGCCAGGCTCGCCGCCCTCGGCGCCGAGGGCTGAGCCGAGCGGGTTCTGGTGGCTGGCTGCGCGCTCTGCGGCCGAGGTATCAGTCCTGGGCTGCCAGCCGCAGCTCGAGCTGGTCGAGCACGAGACCGAGGCCGTAGTCGAACTCGTCGCCGTAGCGATAGTCGTGTCCGAGGACCATCTGGTCGAGCATCTCGGCGAGGTGCGGGTACTCGGCCGCGGGCAGCTCCAGCCCCTCCGCGAAGGCGTCAGGTCCCGTGTCGGGCGCGAACGGCAGACTGACCTCGGTCAGCACGAAACCGTAGATGTAGGCGTCGAGCGCGGAGTAGGCGTGGGCCGCCAGCGCGAGATCGAAGCCGTCCCGGCGCAGCAGCCCGAGCACCCGGTCGTGGTGGCGCATCACCGCCTCGCCGGGATTCGCCCGTGACTCGAGCAGCGTGAGCGCCCACGAGTGCCTCTTGAGCACGTCGCGCATGGCCTGGGCGCGGGAGGTCATCGCCGTGCGCCACGGCGTGCCGATCTCCGGCAGCGGGATCTGCGTGAACGCCGCATCGGCGAGCAGGTCGAGCAGCTCCTCCTTGCCGGAGACGTGGTGGTACAACGACATCGCCTCAGCGCCGAGTGCTCTGGCGACGCTGCGCATGCTCACGGCGACGAGACCGCCGTCGTCCGCCACCTCGATCGCGGCATCGACGATGCGCTCGCGGCTGAGCGGTGTGCGCGGGGTCATGCCGGCTCCGTTCTGGGCGACACTTGCGCCCTTACGAGTGTAAGGCTATCGTGGCGGTCACGGACTTACAGGCGTAAGGGGACAGAATGCGCGCAGGTGTGGTGGAAGGATATGGGCCTCCGTCGGTCGTGCGGATCGCGACGGTGGCCGATCCGGTCGCCGGTCGCGGCGAGGCCCTCGTCCGGGTGATGGCGGCGACCGTGAACTCGGGCGACGCCCGCATCCGCGGCGCGCGCTTCCCGCGCGGGTTCGCTCTGCCGGGCAGGCTCGCGCTCGGGGTGAAGGGTCCTCGGGCCGCCGTGCTCGGAATCGTCTTCGCCGGGGTGGTCGAGGCGCTCGGCGCGGACGCCGCCGGCGCGGGGCGAGCGGACGGCGAGACAACGGCATCCGGGCTCGCCGTCGGAGAACGCGTCTGCGGGATGGCGGGCGCGCGCATGGGTGCGCACGCCGAACTCGTCGCGGTCTCCGTCTCCCGGCTCGTGCGCATCCCCGGTGGGATCTCGTTCGACGATGCGGCCGGGGTGCTCTTCGGCGGTACGACGGCGCTGCACTATCTGAGGGACAAGGCCGCGGTGCGAGCGGGCGAGCACGTGCTGGTCATCGGCGCCTCCGGCGCGGTCGGCACGAATGCGGTGCAGCTCGCGAAGCATTTCGGAGCGCAGGTCACCGCCATGACGAGCGCGCGAAATGCCGGGCTCGTCTCCGCGCTCGGCGCCGACCGGGTCATCGACTACCGGGTCGATCCGATCGGATCGCTCGCGGATCGCGGCGAGCGCTTCGACGTCGTGTTCGACACGGTCGGCGCGCTGAACCCGAAGTCCGGCCGGTCGCTCCTCGCCGAGGGGGGACGGCTGCTGCTCGCCGTCGCGAGCCTCGGCGAGATGATCACCGCGCGCGGCCCGGTGAAGACCGGGACCGCCCCGGAGCGGGCCGAGGACTTCGCGACGCTGCTCGACCTGGTCGGATCGGGGGAGCTGCGCGTCGTCATCGACGAGACGCTTCCGCTCGATCGCCTCGCCGAGGCGCACGCGCGCGTCGACTCCGGTCGCAAGGTCGGCAATCTCGTCCTGCGCCCGCAGGAGGTCGCGGTCGGGACCGAGCGCGCGGCCTGATCGGGGAGCCGACGCGGTTGCCGTCCGCGCGGGCGCGGTCGGCGGCGACGAGGCACAGGGCGGTCACCACGCTCCGCGTGTCGGAGTGCGTCCTTCCCGGGTGTCGTCCGGCAGCGCCATCTCCGCGCGCATGCCCAGCAGCCGCACCGCGCGATCCGGGGCGATCCGGGCGATGAGCTCCTGCGCCCTCTCGCGGACGATGCCGCGGTCGGCGGTCTCCGGGATCCGCTTCGTGAACGTCTTCGTCGTGAACGGGACGTAGCGCACCTTGAGTCCGAGGCCGATGACGCCGCGTCCGTCTTCGGCGACGTCGTCGAGCACCTGATCGAGCAGCGCCAGGGCCGCGCGCTCGATCTCGGCCCGTTCGGAGAGGTCGGTCTGGTAGGTCGTCTCGCGGCTGTGGCCGCGCGGGACCCAGGGCGTGTCGTCGACGACGGCCGACCTCCCGCCCTGTCCGAGCTCCCGGTACCAGAGCCCCATCCGCGGGCCGAACTCGGAGATGAGCTCGTCCTCGCCGGCCGCGGCGAGCTGTGCCACGGTGCGGATGCCGAGGGTGAGCAGGCGCTTCGAGACCTTGGATCCGACTCCCCACAGCTCGATCACGGCTCGCGCGCCCATCACCTCGTCCCAGTTCTCGGCGGTGAGGCGGAACACGCCCCGAGGCTTGCCGAAGCCGGTCGCGATCTTGGCCCGCACGAGCGTGTCGCCGATGCCGACGCTGCAGTGCAGCCGCGTGCGGTCCAGGATCGCCTGCTGCAGACGGCGCGCGTACGCCTCGGGATCGTCCGTCTCGACGCCGACGAAGGCCTCGTCCCAGCCCAGCACCTGCACCACTGCGCCGGGCTGGGCGCGCAGTTCCTCCATCACCTCCGCCGACGCGGCGAGGTAGGCGGGGGCGTCGACGGGCAGGACCACCGCGTCCGGCACCTTCCTGGCGGCGATGCGCAGCGGCATGCCCGAGCCGACACCGAACGCGCGCGCCTCGTACGAGGCCGTGGACACGACCGCGCGCTCGGTGGGATCCCCCCGGCCGCCCACGATGACCGGGAGGCCGGCCAGTTCGGGGCGGCGCAGCACCTCGACGGCCGCGATGAACTGGTCGAGGTCCACATGGAGCACCCAGCGCATGCCCCCGACAGTACGCGGCGTGAGCAGGGCGCGCACCTGGGCCGCGCTATGCTCCGGCCATGGGCCTCTTCTTCACGCGCACCCTGATCTTCCTGGCGTCGTCGGCGCTCGGCCTCATCGTGGCCGATCTGCTGCTGACGGGCTTCACCATCGAGTGGAGCAAGTGGTGGGGTTTCGTGCTGTGCGTGCTCATCTTCACGGTGCTGCAGAGCCTGCTCGCGCCGTGGATCACGTCCATGGCCAACCGCTACGCTCCCGCGCTGCTGGGCGGGATCGGCATCATCTCCACCTTCGTGGCTCTGCTCATCGTCGTGCTGCTGCCGATCGGCGGCCTGCGGATCACCGACGCGCTCGGCTGGATCCTCGGACCCGTCGTCGTCTGGATCATCACGGCGCTGTGCACGGTCGTGCTGCCGCTGCTGCTGATCAAGCGCGAGGTGCGCGAGGCCGCCGCTCTGAAGGCTGCGGCCAAGAAGCGCTGATCCGCTCAGATCGAGTAGTCCGGCACGGACAGGATCCGGGCGGTGCTCTCTCCCTCGAGACGAGGCCGCGCCCGGGCGGGGACGCCGGTCAGAACGGAGTCGGCCGGGGCGTCCTTCGTCACGACGGCGTTCGCGCCGATGGCGGAGCGGGCGCCGATGACGACAGGGCCGAGGATCTTCGCTCCCGCGCCGACCACGACGCCGTCCTGGAGCGTGGGGTGGCGCTTGCCCGCGTCGCGGGTGCGCCCGCCGAGGGTGACCCCGTGATAGAGCATCACGTCGTCGCCGACCTCGGCGGTCTCGCCGATCACGACCCCCATGCCGTGGTCGATGAAGAAGCGGTGGCCGATCGTGGCTCCGGGGTGGATCTCCACGCCGGTGAGCCAGCGGGCGACCTGCGAGCCCATCCGCGCCGGGAAGCGCAGCCCGCGCGTCCACAGGGCGTGATTCACGCGGTGCGCCCAGATGGCGTGCAGACCGGGGTAGAGCAGGGCGATCTCGATTCCGCCGCGTGCGGCGGGGTCGCGGAGCCGGGCGGATGCGATGTCCTCGCGCATCCGCCCGACCCACGACATGCCAGAGTGCGGCATCAGTCCTCGCGCAGGTCCTCGAAGAGGGCCGTGGACAGGTAGCGCTCGCCGGTGTCCGGGGCGATCACAACGATGGTCTTGCCTGCGTTCTCGGGGCGGGCGGCGACCTTCAGCGCCTGGGCGACGGCGGCGCCGGCGGAGATGCCGACCAGCAGGCCCTCCTTCGCCGCGAGGTCGCGGGCGGTGGTGAGCGACTCGTCGAAACCGGCCGTGATGATCTCGTCGATGACCTCGCGGTCCAGGATCGCGGGGACGAAGTTCGGGCCGATGCCCTGGATCTTCGCCGGTCCGGGGTGGCCCTCACTGAGCAGCGGGGAGTCGGTCGGCTCGACGGCGATCACCTTGACGTCGGGGTTGGCCGCCTTGAGCGCCTGACCGGTGCCCGTGATCGTGCCTCCGGTCCCGATGCCCGCGACGAAGACATCGACGTTGCCGTCGGTGTCGCGCAGGATCTCCTGCGCGGTGGTCTCCCGGTGGATCTGCGGGTTCGCTGCGTTCTCGAACTGGCGCGCCCAGACGGCTCCGGGGGTCTCGGCGATGATCTCCTGCAGCTTCTCGATCGCGCCCTTCATGCCGAGCGTCGGGTCGGTGAGCACGAGCTCGGCGCCGAACGCCTTCAGCAGGACCCGGCGCTCCTTCGACATCGATGAGGGCATCGTCAGGATCACGCGGTAGCCGCGCGCGGCGCCCACCATCGCCAGCGCGATGCCGGTGTTGCCGCTCGTCGCCTCGACGATCGTTCCGCCGGGCTTCAGCTCGCCGGAGGCCTCCGCGGCGTCGACGATGGCGATGCCGATGCGGTCCTTGACGCTCGAGGCCGGGTTGAACGACTCGAGCTTGACCAGCACCGTGGCGCCGAGGCCCTCGGTCACGTGGTTCAGCTTGACGAGCGGGGTGTTGCCGAACGTGCTGGTGATGTCGGAGTGGATGCCTGCCATGAGGGACCTTTCGATGGACGCACTTCTTCGCGGTTGCGACGACCCCATCCCGCTTCCGACGGGGACACGATCGAGCACAGCCTAGGACGGCGGGGTGTGGGCCCGGTGAATGTGACGGCCGCATTACGCTGGACGTCTATGCCCGTGCCGCTCTCCGATGCCCTCCGCCGTGCCGCCACGATGCTCGGCGACGCCGGCGTCCCGGATCCCGCCGTCGACGCCGAGCTCCTCGCCGGACATGTCCTGGGGCTCGGCCGCGGCGGCGTGCAGGCCGCGACGATCCGCGGGGATGCGCTGACCGCTGAGGACGAGGCGGCGCTGGACGCGCTGGTGACGCGCCGCGCGGCACGCGAGCCGCTTCAGCACCTCACCGGCACGGCGCCGTTCCGCCACCTCGAGCTGGCCGTGGGGCCCGGCGTGTTCGTGCCGAGGCCGGAGACCGAGATCGTCGCGCAGTTCGCGATCGATGCGCTGCTCGCGGCGGCCTCGCCGGTGCCGATCGGCGTGGACCTGTGCACCGGGTCCGGAGCCATCGCCCTCGCCCTCGCGACAGAGGTGCCGCACGCGCAGGTGCATGCGGTCGAGCTCTCGCCCGAGGCGCACGTCTGGGCGCTGCGGAACACGGCGGGCCAGGAGAATCTCTCTCTCGTGCTCGGCGATCTCCGGTCCGAACTGGGGGAGCTGGACGGCACGGTCGACGTGGTCATCTCCAATCCTCCGTACGTGCCGGACGACGCGATCCCGCGCGACCCCGAGGTGCGCCTGCACGACCCGGCGCTCGCGCTGTACGGGGGCCCTGACGGGCTGGACGTGGTGCGCGCGATCAGCCGCCGCGCCTGGGCGCTGCTGCACTCCGGCGGCACGCTCGTGCTCGAGCACGCCGAGGTGCAGGGCGCGGCGATCCGTGAGCTCCTCGCCGCGGACGGCTGGCGCGCCATGGCGACGCACCAGGATCTGACCCGGCGCGACCGCGCGACGACGGCCATCCGGCCGTAGCGGGATCACCGATCGGCCGCGATCGCCGACAGGGGCGGGAAGCCGACCGCGGGCGACTCGCATGCCTGCTCAGGGCGCACGGTGCCGCGCCCCGTAGACTGGGCCGGTCATGTCCTCCCTCTTCGATAGCCGCGACGCGGATCAGATCCTCACCGGCATGCGCCAGGCCCGTCTGGCCATCGGCCGCGGCGAGCTGGTCGTGCTCCCCACCGACACCGTGTACGGCGTGGGCGCCGACGCCTTCAGCCCCGCCGCCGTGCAGCGCCTGCTCGACGCGAAGGGGCGAGGGCGCCAGCAGCCGCCGCCCGTCCTGGTCGGCAGCACCGCCACCCTGGCCGCGCTCGTCGAGTCCGTGCCCGAGCCCGTGCAGCGTCTGGTCGACGAGTTCTGGCCCGGCGGGCTCACGATCGTGCTCCCCGCGCAGCAATCGCTGGTCTGGGACCTCGGCGAGACCCACGGCACGGTGGCCGTGCGGATGCCGGACCACCGGGTCGCGCTCGCGCTGCTCGAGGAGACGGGTCCGCTCGCGGTCTCCAGCGCGAACCTCACGGGAGAGCCGGCCGCCGTCGAAGTCGAGCAGGCCAGGGGCATGCTCGGCGACAGCATCGAGGTCTACCTCGACGCGGGACCGGCGGCGAAGGGCGTGGCCTCCACGATCATCGACGCGACGTCGCTCGTGCGCCCCGGTGGCGAGGACGCGAAGGTGCGCGTGCTCCGCGAGGGCGCTGTCTCGCGCGAGGAGCTCGTCCGCGTGCTCGGGGACCTGCTCGACGAGCAGCCCTGATCCCGGCGGAGGAGAGCGACCCGTGAAGCAGTACCTGTTCACCGTGATCCTCACGGCGGCCGTGACCCTGGCCTGTTCGTGGGCGGTGTGGCAGCTGAGCCTGCGCTTCAAGCTGTACCCCGGCATCCGCGAGCGCGACGTGCACACGACGCCGACGCCGCGCCTGGGGGGAGTGGCGATGCTGCTCGGCATCCTGGCGGCCTTCGCCGCGAGCGCGGCCAGTCCGTTCTTCCACATCATCTGGGCGCAGCCGCAGACCATGTGGTCGGTGCTGGGCGCCGTCGTGCTCATCGCGATCGTCGGCGTCATCGATGATCTCTGGGATCTGGACTGGATGATCAAGCTCGGCGCGCAGTTCCTGGCCGCGGGCCTGGTCACGATCGTGGGCGGTCTGCAGATCGCCTCGCTCCCGCTCGCGGAGCCCGTGATCGGATCCAATTGGCTGAGCATCGTGATCACCATGTTCGCGATCGTCATCGTCATGAACGCGGTGAACTTCATCGACGGCCTCGACGGACTGGTCGCGGGAGTATGCCTCATCGCGAACGGCGTGTTCTTCGCCTACTCGTACATCATCGCCCGCGACATCGGTCAGTCCAGCTACTTCAGCCTCGCCCCGTTCATCGCGGCCGTGCTGATCGGCGCGTGCATCGGGTTCCTGCCGATGAACTGGAGCCCCGCGAAGCTGTTCATGGGCGACTCCGGCGCCCTCGTCATCGGCCTGCTCATGGCGACCAGCGCCGTCGCCATCACCGGGCAGCTGAACCCCGCCGTTCTCACCAACGCGCAGATCGGACGCTCCCAGCTGCTCGGCGCGTTCATCCCGATCCTGCTGCCCGTCGTGGTGGTGCTGCTGCCGCTGCTCGACTTCGGCCTGGCGGTGCTGCGCCGCATGGGCGCGGGCAAGTCGCCGTTCTCGCCGGACCGCAAGCACCTGCATCACCGCATGCTCGACCTCGGCCACCGCGGCCGCGACGCCGTGCTCATCTTCTACGCGTGGACCGCGATCATCTCGATCGCGGTGCTGCTGATGTACATCGGGTCGCGCGAGGGCTGGTACGGCGAGTACGCGGCCGGTGTGGTCTTCGGCGTCGTCGGGGCCGCGGCGTGCCTCGTCGTCACTCTCATCCCGTCGCGCCCGCGCGCCATCCAGAAGGAAACGAAATGAGCTCCGCGAGCCCCGTCACCAGCACTCCCGTCCTGCGCACGGCGCTCATCGCGTCGGGGATCGCCGCCGTCGTGCTCGCGATCGTCGCCGGGATCATCGGAGGAGTGCTCAAGGGCGCCCCCGGCGTGTGGAGCGGCCTGATCGGCGCCCTCATCGCCGTTCTCTTCGGGGCGATCACCGCAGCCAGCATCCTCATCGCTAATCGCTGGTTCGGCCAGGAGCTGTACGTGCAGCTGTTCTTCGCGATCGTGATGGGCGGCTGGTTCCTCAAGCTCGGGCTGTTCTTCGTGCTCATCCTGGTGCTCCGCGGGCAGCCCTGGCTGGAGCCGGTCGTGTTCTTCTGGGCGCTCCTCGCGGGGGTGCTGGTCTCGCTCGCGATCGACGCGGCGGTGTTCCTGAAGATGCGTCTCCCGGTCGTCAGCGACGCCTCGCTTCCGACCGTTGCGCCCGAGGACGTCGCGCCGTCGGCAGGGGAGCGTAGTGCCTCTGGGCAGGATCATGACGCGGATTCAGGCAACTCACACGTCTGATAGGCTGGGATCCGAGCCCGCTCGTCACGCGAGCGCTGCGCTGTGAAGCACATCGACCGACGCCCCGGTAGCCCCCGGTGCCCCGAAGTTGGAGCCCGCGCTGTTTAATCTTGCTGCGACCATGATTCCTCGACTGGCCGACGACAGCGGTTTCCACGGCCCGTCGATCGACGAGTTCTTCCCTGGGGAACTGTTCAACATCTTCGGCCTGACCGTGCACCGAATCACGTTGGTGCAGGCCATCTCGACCCTCGCGATCATCCTGATCCTCGTGCTCGGCACGCGCCGCATGACGATCATCCCCGGTCGGTTCCAGAGCGTCGTCGAGATGGGCCTGGGCTTCGTGCGCACGAACGTGGCCCACGATCTGCTCGGCCGCAAGGACGGCGACAGGTTCCTGCCGATCCTCACCACGATCTTCTTCATGGTGCTGTTCTTCAACATCACGGGCATCATCCCGTTCCTGAACATCGCCGGATCCAGCGTGGCCGCCGTGCCGCTCACCCTCGCGGTGGTCAGCTATGTGACGTTCATCTATGCGGGCATCCGCCGCAACGGCTGGCGCTTCTTCAAGAACTCGCTGTTCCCGCAGGGCGTTCCGGGCTTCGCGCTTCCGATCGTCGCGATCATCGAGCTCGTGTCCACCTTCATCCTGCGTCCCGTCACCCTGATGCTGCGACTGCTGATGAACATGATCGTCGGCCACATGCTCCTGGTCCTCTGCTTCTCGGCGACCTGGTTCTTCTTCTTCACGGCGGGCGGCGGCTGGGCCGCGCTCGGTGTGGGAACCCTCGCCTTCGGCGGCGCGTTCACGGTCTTCGAGATCCTGGTCGCGGT
The DNA here is from genome assembly GCF_042729315.1 of Microbacterium sp. NPDC060117. Classification (NCBI taxonomy): domain Bacteria; kingdom Bacillati; phylum Actinomycetota; class Actinomycetes; order Micrococcales; family Microbacteriaceae; genus Microbacterium; species Microbacterium sp. NPDC060117. Next base: position 1,000,445 of record NZ_JBHWXR010000002.1, on the reverse strand, counting down.
CCTCCAGGCCTACGTCTTCACCGTCCTCACCGCGGTCTACATCCAGCTCGCGGTCGCAGAAGAGCACTGACAACCCCTGCGGGCGGCGAACCTGCCGCCCACAACGAAAGGAAAAACCCGTGGACGCTACTACGGTTCTCGCAGCAGTCAACGGCAACCTCGCGGCGATCGGCTACGGCCTCGCCGCCATCGGCCCGGCCATCGGCGTGGGCATCGTCGTCGGCAAGACGATCGAGGGTGTCGCCCGTCAGCCCGAGCTGGCCGGTCGCCTGCAGGTTCTGATGTGGATCGGCATCGCCTTCACCGAGGCGCTCGCGTTCGTCGGCATCGCCGTCGGCTTCATCCCCTTCCCGTAATCCGCCCCCGAATCCCGAAGGAGACAGGATGCTGAACGCTCTTGTCACGCGCCTCGCGGCCGAGGGTGGGGCTCCGAAGAATCCGATCCTGCCCGAGACGTACGACCTCGTCTGGTCGGGTGTGTTCTTCCTGCTCATCCTCTTCGTGGTGTGGAAGATCGCCCTCCCGCGCTTCACGAAGATGCTCGACGAGCGCTCCGCAGCCATCGAGGGCAACATCGCGAAGGCGGACGAGGCTCAGAAGCAGGCCGAGGCCGCGCTGGAGGAGTACACCCGCCAGCTCGCAGAGGCACGCACCGAGGCCGGCGCGATCCGCGAGACCGCCCGTGAGGACGGCAAGAAGATCGTCGCCGAGGCGAAGGAGACCGCTGCCGTCGAGGCCGCGCGTCTGACCACGGCCGCGCACGCGCAGATCGAGGCCGAGCGCCAGACGGCGTTCGTCTCGCTGCGCAGTGAGGTCGGCGGCCTCGCTCTCGACCTCGCCGGTGGCGTGGTCGGCGAGACCCTCTCCGACGACGCACGCGCGACGGCTGTCGTGGACCGCTTCCTGGCGGACCTCGAAGCCTCCGAGGCGGCGAAGTAATGGGCAGCGCGACCGCTCAGGCCCTCGAGGCGTCGAGCAGCGCTCTGACCGCCGCGCAGCCGATCACCCTCGACGTCGCCGGAGACCTGTTCTCCGCGTCGCGTCTGATCGGTGAGTCGACCGCGCTGAGCGGCGCGCTCGCCGATGCGTCCGCCCCGGCCGACGCCCGCGCGGCGCTCGCGTCGCGCGTCTTCGCCGGTGCCTCCGCCGCCGCGCAGAACGTGCTCGGCACGGTCGTGTCGCAGCGCTGGTCCTCCTCCGCCGACCTCGTCGAGGGCGTCGAGGAGCTGGCCGTGCGCGCCGTGGCGATCGCCGCCCCGGACGCGGACATCGAGGGCGAGCTGTTCTCGGTGTCGCGCCTGGTGGCCGACAACTCCGACCTCGAGCTGGCCCTGGGCAGTCGCATGGGCGGGGGAGCGGCCAAGGCGGCACTCGTGCAGAAGCTCATCGACACCCGTGTGCATCCTGCGACCGCGCTGATCGTCACCTCCCTGGTGCGCGAGCCGCGTGGGCGGCGCGTGCGCCGGCTGCTCGGCCGCGCCATGCGGATCGTCTCCTCGCAGCGCGATCGGATCGTCGCCACGGTGCACACCGCGGCACCGCTCAGCGCCGCTCAGCGCGACCGTCTCCGCACGGTGCTGGCCGGTCGCTACGGTCGCCAGATCGCGCTGAACGAGGTGCTCGACTCCTCCGTCGTCGGAGGCCTGCGCGTGCAGGTCGCGGACGACGTCATCGACGGCAGCATCGCCGCCCGCCTCGCCGATCTCCGGCAGAAGCTCGCGGGCTGAAACACGACTTCGCGCGGGAAGCCGCGCACCCCGAACACAAAGGGAAGACAATGGCAGAACTTTCGATCAGCCCCGACGTCATCCGTGACGCGCTGAAGGACTTCGTCGCCGCGTACGAGCCGACGTCCGGCACGGCGACCGAGGTCGGCACCGTCATCGACGCAGCGGATGGCATCGCGCACGTCGAGGGCCTGCCCGGCGTCATGGCGAACGAGCTCGTGACCTTCGCCGACGGCACCAAGGGTCTCGCGCTGAACCTGGACGAGCACGAGATCGGTGTGGTCGTCCTCGGCGACTTCGCCGGTGTCGAGGCCGGCCAGGAGGTCACCCGCACCGGTGAGGTGCTCTCCGTGCCGGTCGGCGACGGCTACCTCGGTCGCGTCGTCGACCCGCTCGGCAACCCGATCGACGGTCTCGGCGAGATCGCGACCGAGGGCATCCGCGAGCTCGAGCTGCAGGCGCCCGGCGTCATGCAGCGCAAGAGCGTGCACGAGCCGATGCAGACCGGCATCAAGGCCATCGATGCGATGATCCCGGTCGGCCGCGGCCAGCGTCAGCTGATCATCGGCGACCGCCAGACCGGCAAGACCGCGATCGCGATCGACACGATCATCAACCAGAAGGCCAACTGGGAGTCCGGCGACGTCAACAAGCAGGTCCGCTGCATCTACGTCGCGATCGGCCAGAAGGGCTCGACCATCGCCTCCGTCAAGGGCGCGCTGGAAGAGGCCGGCGCCCTGGAGTACACCACCATCGTCGCCGCCCCGGCGTCCGACCCGGCGGGCTTCAAGTACCTCGCCCCCTACACCGGCTCGGCCATCGGCCAGCACTGGATGTACGGCGGCAAGCACGTCCTGATCATCTTCGACGACCTGTCGAAGCAGGCCGAGGCCTACCGTGCCGTGTCGCTGCTGCTGCGCCGTCCGCCGGGCCGCGAGGCCTACCCGGGCGACGTCTTCTACCTGCACTCCCGTCTGCTGGAGCGCTGCGCGAAGCTGTCCGACGAGCTCGGCGCCGGTTCGATGACGGGCCTGCCCATCATCGAGACCAAGGCCAACGACGTCTCGGCGTACATCCCGACCAACGTGATCTCGATCACCGACGGCCAGATCTTCCTGCAGTCCGACCTGTTCAACGCGAACCAGCGTCCGGCGGTCGACGTGGGCATCTCGGTGTCCCGCGTCGGCGGTGACGCCCAGGTCAAGTCGATCAAGAAGGTCTCCGGAACGCTGAAGCTCGAGCTCGCGCAGTATCGCTCGCTCGAGGCCTTCGCGATGTTCGCGTCCGACCTCGACCAGGCTTCGCGCCGTCAGCTGGCTCGTGGTGCGCGCCTGACCGAGCTGCTCAAGCAGCCGCAGTACTCGCCGTACCCGGTCGAGGAGCAGGTCGTCTCGATCTGGGCCGGCACCAAGGGCAAGCTCGACTCGATCGAGGTCGAGGACGTGCTGCGCTTCGAGCGCGAGCTGCTGGATCACCTGCGTCGCAACACCAAGGTGCTCGACACCCTCCGCGAGACGAACGTCCTCGATGACGACACGGTCGCGGAGCTGGAGACGGCCACCGACGCCTTCCTCCTCGAGTTCCAGGGCGGCACCGGCCACGGCATCAGCGCTCCCGGTCACGAGGAGCACAGCGCCGCGGACGTCGACGACGTGAACCAGGAGAAGATCGTCAAGGGCCGCCGCGCGTAATCGCGGGGGATTCTCAGAGCTATGGGCGCACAACTCAGGGTCTACAAGCAGAAGATCTCTTCTGCTCAGACGACCAAGAAGATCACGAAGGCGATGGAACTCATCGCGGCTTCGCGCATCCAGAAGGCGATGGCGCGCGTCAACGCGTCCTCGCCCTTCGCGCGAGCCGTGACGAGGGCCGTGTCCGCCGTCGCGACGCACTCCAACGTCGACCACCCGCTCACCCGTGAGCCCGAGACGATCCGCCGCTCCGCCGTCGTGATCTTCTCGAGCGACCGGGGTCTGGCCGGCGCGTTCAACTCGCAGATCCTGCGCGAGGGCATGGAGCTCGCCGAGCTCCTGCGTTCGGAAGGACGCGAGCCGGTGTTCTACCTCGTCGGCCGCAAGGCCGTCGGCTACTTCCAGTTCCGGCGCCTCGAGGCTGCCGCGGAGTGGACCGGTGACACCGACACGCCGTCGTTCCACACGGCGGAGGCCATCTCGGCCGCGCTGCTGGAGGCGTTCGAGCGCGGGGGCGAGCAGGGTGGCGTCGATGAGATCCACCTCGTGTACAACCGCTTCGTCAGCATGATGACGCAGTCGCCCGAGACGGTGCGCCTGCTTCCGCTCGAGATCGCGGAGGCGGACGAGGCCGACGCCTCGAGCGCCGTCTACCCGCTGTACGAGTTCGAGCCGGATGCGGCGACGGTGCTCGACGCGATCCTGCCGGTGTATATCCAGAGCCGCGTCTTCAACGCCCTCCTGCAGTCGTCCGCCGCCAAGCAGGCCGCGACGCAGAAGGCGATGAAGTCGGCCAGCGACAACGCCGACAAGCTCATCACCGACTACACCCGCCTGCGCAACAACGCGCGCCAGGCGGAGATCACGCAGCAGATCGCCGAGATCGTCGGCGGCGCCGACGCGCTGGCGTCGAGCAAGTAAGACCCTCAGGAGAGAGACGAAATATGACTGCCACCGCTACGACGGTCGTCGGCCGCGTTGCTCGCGTCACCGGCCCGGTCGTCGACATCGAGTTCCCGCACGACTCGATCCCCGACATCTACAACGCACTCAAGACGACGATCACCATCGGCGAGGAGTCGACGGAGATCACGCTCGAGGTCGCGCAGCACCTCGGCGATGACCTCGTCCGCGCCATCTCGCTCAAGCCCACCGACGGCATGGTCCGCGGCCAGGAGGTGCGCGACACCGGCGAGGCCATCTCGGTCCCCGTCGGCGACGTCACCAAGGGCAAGGTCTTCAACGTGATCGGCGAGGTCCTGAACGTCGAGCCCGGCGAGCAGATCGAGATCACCGAGCGCTGGCCGATCCACCGCAAGGCCCCGAACTTCGACCAGCTCGAGTCGAAGACCACGATGTTCGAGACCGGCATCAAGTCGATCGACCTCCTCACGCCGTACGTGCAGGGTGGGAAGATCGGCCTGTTCGGCGGCGCGGGCGTCGGCAAGACCGTCCTCATCCAGGAGATGATCCAGCGCGTCGCGCAGGATCACGGTGGTGTGTCGGTGTTCGCCGGTGTCGGCGAGCGTACCCGTGAGGGCAACGACCTCATCGCAGAGATGGAGGAGGCGGGCGTCTTCGACAAGACCGCCCTCGTCTTCGGCCAGATGGACGAGCCGCCGGGGACGCGTCTGCGCGTCGCCCTGTCCGCCCTGACCATGGCGGAGTACTTCCGCGATGTGCAGAAGCAGGACGTGCTGCTCTTCATCGACAACATCTTCCGCTTCACGCAGGCCGGATCCGAGGTCTCCACGCTGCTCGGCCGCATGCCGTCCGCCGTGGGTTACCAGCCCAACCTCGCCGACGAGATGGGTGTGCTCCAGGAGCGCATCACCTCGACCCGTGGTCACTCGATCACCTCGCTGCAGGCGATCTACGTGCCGGCCGACGACTACACCGACCCGGCCCCCGCCACGACGTTCGCGCACCTCGACGCGACCACCGAGCTCTCGCGCGAGATCGCATCGAAGGGTCTGTACCCGGCGATCGACCCGCTGACCTCGACCTCGCGGATCATGGACCCCCGCTACCTGGGCGAGGACCACTACCGCGTGGCCACCACGGTCAAGCAGATCCTCCAGAAGAACAAGGAGCTGCAGGAGATCATCGCGATCCTCGGCGTCGACGAGCTCTCCGAAGAGGACAAGATCGTCGTCGCACGCGCCCGCCGCATCCAGCAGTTCCTCTCCCAGAACACCTACATGGCGAAGAAGTTCACCGGTGTCGAGGGCTCCACGGTTCCGCTCAAGGAGACCATCGAGTCGTTCGACGCGATCTGCCGCGGTGACATGGACCATGTCGCTGAGCAGGCCTTCTTCAACGTGGGCGGCCTCTCGGACGTCGAGGAGAACTGGGCGCGCATCCAGAAGGAGAACGCCTGATCATGGCGCTGCACGTCAGCCTCGTCTCCGCCGACGCGGAGGTCTGGACCGGTGAGGCCAGCCTCGTCGTCGCGAAGACCGTCGAGGGCGAGCTCGGCTTCATGGCCGGACACGAGCCGGTGCTGGCCATCCTCGCCGAGGGCCAGGTCCGCATCACCCAGCTGGACGGCACCAAGGTGCTCGCCAGCGCCCGGGACGGCTTCGTCTCGATGGAGGGCGACGCCCTGACGATCGTCGCGGGCAACGCGGCGCTCGTCGCCTGATCGAACCACTCACGCAAGCGCCGGATCCCCTCGGGGGTCCGGCGCTTGCGCGTCCCCACCCGTCTGAGGAGTCCTGCGCATGATGATCCTGCTGCCGCCGAGCGAGACCAAGCGGCCCGGAGGGAAGAGCTCACCTGCGGAGCCTGCCGGATGGGCGCTGCCGGGACTGCTGCCGCAGCGCGAGCAGGTACGTGACGCGCTCGTGGCGCTGGCCGCCGACGCGGAGGCGACACGCCGGGTGCTCAAGCTCAGCGACAAGCAGCTCGCCGAGGCCCTGCTCGACAATGCAGGGCTGCGGACCGCCGCGGTGATGCCCGCCGTGGACCGCTACACGGGAGTGCTGTACGACGCGCTCGATGCCGCGACGCTCGACGGCTACGCGCGGCGCTGGCTGGGGGCGCACGTGCTCGTGCACAGCGCGCCCTTCGGACCGGTCGGCGCCCTGGATCCGATCCCGTCCTACCGGCTCGGCGCCGGCGCATCCGTGCCGGGGCTGCCTCCGCTGCGGAGACTGTGGGCGGACGCCGTGGCGGTGCAGCTCGCGGTCGCGGCGCCCTCCTTCGTGCTGGACCTGCGCTCCGAGGCCTACGCGGACCTGGGTCCGGTTCCGGCGGAGCTGCCGTCCGCGTACGTTCGCGTGGTCACGGAGCAGGGCAAGGCGCTGAACCACTTCAACAAGCACGCCAAGGGCGATCTGGTGCGTCGCCTCGCGACCGAGCGGCCGAAGATCGGATCGCGTCGCACGCTTCTGAACTGGGCCGGCCGCGCGGGCGTGCGGCTGCAGGAGACGGGCGAGCACGGCATCCTCGAACTCGTGACGGATCAGCCGACTGCCCGCAAATAGTTCGTGAGTGCGGCACTCGGACAGGGTAGGGTGTTTCGCGTCGAAGCGCTCAGCTGTTTCCCAGGAGCGCTCCTCGATGCATATGCATCTCAACCTGTTCCCGGGAGGAACACATGAACGACTACGGATACGATTCCGCAGCCAGTGCAGCGATCATCGGCATCACATTCCTGTTCGCCTTCATCGCGATCGTCATCGTCTACGTCCTCGGCTCGCTCTTCCTCATGAAGATCTTCGAAAAGGCGGGCGTGCAGGGCAAGTGGCGGGCATGGGTGCCCGTCTACAACCAGATGATCTTCGTCAAGCTCGGTGACATGTCGCCCTGGCTCATCCTGATCCTGATGGCTGCCTCGCTGATCCCGATCCTCAACTACCTGACCGGCCTCGCGTCGGTGGTGCTGCTGACGATCGCGGCGTGGCGCGTGGGTCTCAAGCTGCAGAAGAGCGCCGGCTGGGCCGTGCTGTACTTCTTCCTCAGCCTGATCTGGCTCGGCATCAACGCCTTCGACAAGTCGCGCTGGAACCCGAACATCGCCCCCGCCTCCTGGGCCGGCAACGGCTTCTTCGGCGACCGCACGGTGTGGCAGGGCATCCCCGTGCAGCCGTCCGCCGCGGCCCCGGCCGCAGGTTACGGCGCCCCGCAGGGCTACCAGCCGCCGGCCGCGCAGGGCTACGCCCCGCCGCAGCAGCCGGGCTACGGCCAGCCCGCTGCGCCCCAGGCTCCGCAGTTCGGCCAGCCGGGCGCCCAGCCCGAGCAGCCGCAGCAGGGCTTCCAGCCGCCGGCAGCTCCGCCGGCGACCGCACCGGACGTCCCGGCCGCGCCTCCGGCTCCGCCCGCACCTCCGGCACCGCCGGCCGCTGCGCCGGACGCCGCCCCGGAGAACGGCGAGCAGCCCCCGGCGTGACGCCGTCCTGATGCCGTGGTCCTCGGACTGCACGGCGATGTGGGAAGCCTCGGTCTTTCGGCCGGGGCTTCCCGCATGCCCGGCATCCGCATCGCGAGTCGGCCTGTAGTTTGGAAGCATGAGCGCTGAACGTCGTGTCGGATCGTCCGGGCTCCTGGTCTCCGCCGTGGGACTCGGATGCAACAACTTCGGACGAGCGGGAACGGCGACCGAGACGCTGCAGGGCACCGTCCAGGTGCTGGACGCGGCGATCGACCACGGCGTGACGTTCCTCGACACGGCGGACATCTACGGCAAGGATCCCGGTCTCAGCGAGAGCCTGATGGGCGAGGCGCTCGACGGTCGCCGCGATCGGGTCGTGCTCGCGACCAAGTTCGGCTACGCGTCCGCCGACATGGGATACGACTTCCCCGCAGGCCTCGGCTCTCGTCGCTACGTGCGCAAGGCTGTCGAGGAGTCCCTGCGTCGCCTGCGCACCGACTGGATCGACCTGTACCAGCTGCACTGGCCGGATCCGCTCACCCCGATCGAGGAGACGCTGGACGCCCTGGACGAGCTCGTCCGCGAGGGCAAGATCCGCTACTTCGGCCACTCCAACTTCACCGGCTGGCAGATCGCGGAGGCGGAGCTGACCGCGACGAGGAGCGCGCGTTTCATCTCGTCGCAGAACCAGTATTCGCTGCTGTCCCGCGCGGCCGAGCGCGAGGTGCTGCCCGCCGTCAACCGCTTCGGACTCGGGTTCTTCCCCTTCTTCCCGTTGCACAACGGACTGCTCACGGGCAAGTTCACCCGCGACGGCGGACCGTCGCAGAGCCGGATCATGCGCACCAGGTCGCATCTCTGGGAGGACGCGCCCTGGGACGCGCTGGACGCCTATCGCGCCTTCTGCGACGAGCGCGGCCTCACGATGCTCGAAGCGACATTCGGCTGGCTGCTCGCGCAGCCCGGGGTCGCCTCGGTGATCGCCGGGGCCACCTCCGCCGAGCAGATCGAGGCGAATGCCCGCGCGGGCGCGGCCTGGAGTCCCTCCGCGGAGGACGTCGCCGCGATCGACGCCCTGTTCCCGCTGCCGACGGATCCGGCGCTCTGAGCCGCGTGTCGGCGCCAGGGATCCATTACGATGTGTGAGATTTCAGCGGTCGTTCCGATCGCACGAGGATGCGGAGGACCGCGATGAGCCAGGTTTCGCACGAGCGCGAGGTCGCGCTGGCGTCCGGCGACACGGTCGTCCTGACCTGGGCCGGCGCGACGGACACCGGTCGCCGCCGCGAGAACAATCAGGACTCCCTCCTCGCCGAGTTCCCCCTGTTCGTGGTGGCGGACGGCATGGGGGGCCACGCGGGCGGTGAGATCGCGAGTCAGCGCACGATCGTGCGCCTCGAGGAGGCCGTTGCGGCCGGAGAGATCACGACCGAGACCATCGAGACCGCCCTGGTCGCCGCGGTGCAGGACATCACGGCGCACCCGGACACCACCGACGAAGGCACGGGGACGACGCTGACCGGCGTCTTCTTCACCGTCGTCGGCGACGACGCCCGCTGGATTTCGCTGAACATCGGCGACTCCCGGGTGTACCTGCTGCGCGACGGCGCCCTCAGCCAGGTCACGACGGATCACTCCGTCGTGCAGGAGCTCATCACGGCCGGCCGACTCAGCCCCGAGGAGGCCGAAGGGCATCCGTACAGCAACGTGATCACCCGCGCCGTCGGGGTCAGCGAGGCGCTGCCGCCGGATTACCGCGAGTTCAGTGTGCAGGACGGCGATCGGTTCGTGATCTGCTCGGACGGGCTGACCAAGGAGCTCACCGACTACGGGATCCAGCACTTCCTGGGCCTCAACCCCACCGCCGGCGGCGCGGTCGATGCGATGCTCGCCGCCGCGCTGGAGAACGGCGGGCGCGACAACGTGACCGTCATCGTCGTGGACGTGAGTCGCACCTCGGCCGACGGCGGATCGTCCTCCACAGTGCCGATCGCCGTCGAGTAGTGCACCGGTTGCGCTGAGCGCTCTCCGCGCCGGGACGGTGCGCGATGGGATGGCGGAATGGATCCCGCCGAGACGATCGTCCTCCCCGCCGTCGCCGCACCCCCGCAGCGCGGTTCGCTCCCGTTGCTCGCCGCGGCGGTGCCGGTGGTGTCCGGCGTCGTGCTCTTCGCGGTCACCGGCTCGCCGCTGTCCCTCTGCTTCGCGGCACTCGGGCCGATCATGATCCTCGGCTCGTTCCTGGACGGCCTGCGTCAGCGGCGCCGCGCCGCCCGCGTCGCGCGGGCCGAGGAGGCGGAGGCCTGGGCGCAGGTCGAGCAGGTCGTGGGCGCTCGCGAGACGCAGGAGAGAGCCCGTCGGCTGCGCGGGACCCCGGATCTCGCCGCCTGCCTCGTGGATCCGCCGATGCGTCCCCTCGCTCTCGCGGATGCGGTCGACATCGCGGTCGGGCGAGGCGACGGACCTTCGCCGCTGCGGTTCAGCGGCACCGGTGGACGCGCCGATGCCTTCCGTGCCCTGCACGGCGTCGTGTCGGGAGTGCCGGTGCCGGTGCGTCTGTCCGACGGCGTATGCGTGCGAGGATCCGGGCCGATCGCCGCAGCCGTGGCCAGAGCCCTTGTGCTGCAACTGTGCCTGCGACACGCCGTCGGGGCTTTCCGCCTCGAGGGAGACGCCGTCGCCGCGCTCGGGCTGGACGGACTGCCCCAGGCCCGCTTCGCCCCGCACGACGCCGGCATCGTGCATCTCGGAAGCCAACGAAGCGCTCCATCCGGCCCGCGGCTCTGCCTGCTCGGCCCGGGGGCGCCACCACCGGTGGGCTACCACGCGGTGCTTGACGTCGTGGAACCCGGATCCGCGCGGCTGCGCACCGCGGAGGGGACGCGCGAGTGCGCCCCCGAAGGGATCTCGCGCGAACAGGCCGAGGCGATCGTGCAGAATCTGATCCGGGAGCAGGGTCAAGAGGCGGCGATTCCGGCTGCGGTGGCGCTGCAGGACGTGCTTCCGTCCGCTGTCGACGCCGTCGGCGCGGACAGCGTCACCGCCGGATCGGATCCCGTGCTGCGCGAGGGCCTGCGAGCGGCGCTCGGGCGGGACGCGGAAGGGCCCGTGATCCCGGACCTCGTCGCGGACGGGCCGCATGCGCTCGTCACCGGCGTCACCGGCGCGGGCAAGAGCGAGCTCCTGGTGACCTGGGTCTCGGCGCTCGCCGCTGCGCATTCGGCGGACCAGGTGAGCTTCGTGCTCGCCGACTTCAAGGGCGGCACAGCCTTCGAGCGGCTGAGGGTGCTGCCGCACGTCGCCGCCGTCATCACGGATCTCGACGCCGAGGGGGCGGATCGCGGCGTGCGGAGCCTCCGCGCCGAGGTCCGGCGCAGGGAGGGCGTCCTCGCGGAGACGGGCGCCCGCAGCGTGCTCGAGAGCGGGGGAGCGCTCGGCCGGTTGGTGATCGTCGTGGACGAGTTCGCGGCGCTGCTGCAGGAGCACCCCGATCTGGCGGCGGTGTTCACGGACATCGCCGCGCGCGGTCGCGCCCTCGGCATGCACCTCATCCTCGGCACGCAGCGGGCGACCGGGGTCATCCGCGACGCGCTGGCCGCGAACTGCCCGCTGCGGATCGCCCTGCGCGTCACGGATCCGGCCGACAGCAGGATCATGATCGGCAGCGATGTGGCGGCGGGACTGCCCGGCGATGCCGCGGGGCGCGGACTCGCCTATCTCCGCCGCCCCCAGGACGCGGCACCCGCGGCGTTCCGCGTCGCGCGGACCGGTGTCCAGGAGCTCGCCGCGATCGCGGCGCGCTGGCGTGACTCCCCGCGGGCGCAGAGCCCCTGGCAGCCCGCCCTGCCGGCGCGGCTGCAGCGCACGGACCTCGGCGCCGTTCGGCCGGGGGAGATCACGCTGGGGCTCGCGGACGAACCGGAGCGTCAACGGCAGGCGGTGCGCACGCTCCGCATCGGTGTGGATCGCGGGCTTACCGTGTTCGGGGGACCGGGATCCGGGAAGAGCAGTGTGCTGCGAGCCGCGGCGGTCCAGGTGGCCGACGGGGTTCTGCTGGGACCGGATCCGGAACAGGCGTGGTCACTGATCGATGGGATCGCGGACGGCAGTCGCCCGGTGCCGCCTCTGCTGGCGATCGACGACGTGGACCGGCACCTGGCCGCGTTCCCGCCCGAGTACGCCTCTGCCTGGGCGGAGCGGCTGCAGCGGGCCGTCCGTCGTGCCGCCGAACACGGAAGCACGGTGCTGCTCAGCGCATCACGATGCACCGGACAGCTGTCGGCGATCGCCGATCTGCTGCCGGAGCGCGCCCTGCTGCGCACCGCGAGCCGCACAGAGCACCTCACCGCCGGCGGGGACCCCGGCTCCTATGACCCCGACCGGCTCCCCGGACGCGCGCGACTCGGCGGCGTCGAGGTGCAGTTCGCGCTGCCGGAGGCCGTGGCAGACGGGGGAGCGTCCCTTCCGGCGCCGAACGAGGGGACGGCGATGCCCGCGGCGACGCCGCTGTGGGAGCCGCACGCGATGCTCGTCGGAGTGGTGAGCACGGCGCCCGCGCGGACGGCGGAGACGCTCGACGCGCGCTTCGGCCGTGCGGCCGTGCAGGTACTGGTCGACGGCGCGCCCGTGATCCTCCCGGAGGGAGTCGACCGACGCGGTGAGACGACCGAATCAAGGCGGATCCGCGCGGACGGTGCCGCCGGCCCTGCGGGGCAGCTCGGAGCGACCGGCGACCGGGAGATGCCGGGCCTGGTCCTGCTGATCGGCGACGGGGAGGCCTGGCAGCGGCAGTACGCCCTGTGGCAGCGGATCGTCCGCGGAGGCGAGGTCCTCGTGCTCGCCGAGGCGGCCCGGGAGCTGCGTATGCTCGCCGGCGTGCGCGAGTTGCCGCCGTACGCTGCGCCGTACGCGGGGCGGGCGTGGACCATCGACAGGGACGGGCGTCTGTCCCGGGTGATCCTTCCCGCCCCGCGGGGCGACGTCAGCTCAGCAGCTCGTCCAGCGGCGTGAGGGGCAGATCGTGCGCGGTGGCCACTCCGGCGTTCGCGATCTTCCCGCCGGTCACGTTCAGACCACCGGCCAGCGCGACGTCGGCGCGCAGCGCCGCCTGCCAGCCGCGACCAGCGATCTGGCGGACGTACGGCAGCGTCGCATTCGTCAGCGCCGAGGTGGACGTGTTCGGCACGGCGCCCGGCATGTTCGCCACGCAGTAGAACACCGTGTCGTGCACGCGGAACGTGGGGTCGTCGTGCGTTGTCGGGTGGGTGTCCTCGAAGCAGCCGCCCTGGTCCACCGCGATGTCCACGAGCACGCTGCCCGGGCGCATCTCGGCGACCATGTCGTTCGTCACGAGCTTCGGCGCCTTGGCCCCGGGGATCAGCACGGATCCGATGACGAGGTCCGAGTTCACGACGGCGCGGCGCAGGTCGAGCGGGTTCGACGCCGCCGTCTTCACCCGGCCGCCGAAGAAGTCGTCCAGATACCGCAGTCGCGCGATGTTCGTGTCGAAGATCGTCACATCCGCGCCCATGCCCGCGGCGATCACGGCGGCGTTCGCGCCGGCGACACCGCCGCCGATCACGGTCACGGTCGCGGGGCGGGTGCCGGGAACGCCCGACATCAGCAGTCCGAGGCCGCCGTGCGAGCGCATCAGCGTGTTCGCGCCGACCAGCGGGGCGAGACGACCCGCGACCTCGCTCATCGGAGCGAGCAGCGGCAGCGCGCCCGAGGCCAGCTGCACCGTCTCGTAGGCGATCGCCGTCATCCCCGACTCCGCGAGCTTGTCGGTGAGCGGACGATCGGCAGCGAGGTGCAGATACGTGAACAGCACCAGGTCGCTGCGGAAACGGTGGTACTCGCTGGCGATCGGCTCCTTCACCTTCAGCACCAGCTCGGCACGCGCCCACACCTCGTCGGCGTCATCGAGCAGCGTCGCTCCCGCCTCCAGATAATCGGCATCCGACATCGAGGATCCGGCACCGGCGCCGGACTGCACGAAGACCTCATGACCGGCCTGCACGAGATCGTGCACACCGGCGGGCGTGAGGGCGACGCGGAACTCGTTGTTCTTCACCTCGCTGGGGACAGAGATCCTCATCGTGGCTCCTTTCCTTCCCTATGACGGGTACGGCCCCTTCTGGGGGCGTTCAGATTCCGGCGCCGGGGCGGATGGCCCCCACGCCGTTGCCGCCTCCGAGGACGACAAGTGGAAGGGCCGAGGCGAGGCTGTCCACCTGCGCGTCGGTCAGTGCGCCCGCACGGGCGAGCAGGGTGGCGGCCACGATCGTGGCCGCACGGCCGGAGCCGTCGAGCATCTTCAGGGCGACGGTGGTGCCGTTGGGGGCCACCATGACCATCACGCCCTCGGCGCCGTGCTTGGCGAACACGCCCAGCTTCTCGATCGCGATGGTGTCGGGGCGTCCAGGGCCCTCGATCGTCCACGGGTTCTCGCGCACCGTGCGCACCAGGGCGCCGGCCACCCGATGCAGCGCGAACGGCGAGCGCTCCGAGGCGGAGCCGATGCGGTGCACGGCCCGCGCGAGCCCGGTGAGCGTGATGGCGTGCACCGGGGCACCGCACCCGTCGATGGCCGTGGCTGCGACGCGCTCTCCGCTGAGCCGCTCGACGACGTCCTTGATGTGCACCTGCAGGGGATGGTCCAGGTCGAGGTATCCCGCGGTGGGCCAGCCGTTCGCGACACAGGCGCGCAGCATCGTGGCGTGCTTGCCGGAGCAGTTCATCCGGATGCGCGCCTTGCCGGCGTGATCGCGCACGAGCTCGTCTCGGGTCGCCGAGTCTCCTGGCCAGTCCGCGGGGCAGCCCAGGTCGTCCTCGGTGAGCCCGCCCTCGGCGAGCATCTCGCGCACGACGGCGACGTGACGGTCGGTGCCGATGTGACTGGCGGTCGCGAGGCCGAGCTGCTCGCCCTCCAGCGGGGCACCGGCCGTCAGGCAGGCGATCGCCTGCAGCGGCTTCAGGCTGGAGCGGGGCAGGACCAGCGCGTCGGCGTTGCCGTGGCGGACGACCACTTCCCCCTCCGGGGAGAGCACGACGGCCGCTCCGATGTGGCGGGATTCGATGAATCCGTTCCGTTCGACGACGGCGAGTTCCACGGCATCCTGGACGGTCAGAGTCTGCACCACGACAGCAAGCCTAGTGGGCGCGGACGCCGCGGACAGGCGGCACGTCGACCGGCGTCGGTAGGATCCTGGCACCATGGACCCATGAGCCTCGGCACACACCGTTACGCCCTCACGACGACCTGGACCGGCAACCGGGGGACGGGCACCTCGGGCTACCGCGACTACGATCGCGCGAGCACGCTCACCGTGGCGGGCAAGCCGGAACTGCTGGCCTCCTCCGACAAGCCGTTCCGGGGGGATCCCACCCGATGGAATCCGGAGGATCTGCTGCTCGCGGCGCTCAGCGAGTGCCATCTGCTGAGCTATCTGCATGCCTGCGTGACGGCGGGGGTCGTCGTCGTCGATTACCGCGACGAGGCCACCGGCACGATGCAGGAGGACGGTCGCGGCGGTGGGGCGTTCACCGAGGTGACGCTGCATCCCGTCGTCACGATCGCCGAGGAGTCCATGCGCGAGGCCGCGGCCTCCGCGCACGCGCAGGCCAACGCATGGTGCTTCATCGCGAACTCGGTGTCGTTCCCCGTGCACCACGAGGCAACGATCCTGGTCGTTCCGACCGGCCCCTGACGTTCGACGAAGGGCGGTCCCTGAGCGAGCCGCACGCGAGACGAAGGGGTCAGCGCCGTTCGTGCGGCAGCGCCTGCATGATCTTCTCGATCGCGCCGTGCGCGGGCACCTCGTTGTAGACGCCGGCGAGCTCCTGTTCGCTGAGCGCGTGGATCGCGGCCATGATCTCGTCGGTCGCGCCACGGCGGGCGCGACCGGAACTCGCAGCTCCGTGGTGCGAGAGATCCAGCGGCTCGCCGAAGCGGATCGTGACCTTCGACCCGATCCTGGGCATGCTCGCGCCGACGGGCATCGCCTTGTCGGTGCCGATCACGCCGACCGGCACCACCTTCGCACCCGTCTGCAGAGCCAGGAAGGAGACGCCCGTGCGTCCCTTGTAGAGTCGGCCGTCGGTCGAACGGGTGCCCTCGGGGTACAGCGCGACCGCGAGTCCTCGGTCCAGCAGCTTGCGCTGCTCGTCCAGGGCGTCCAGCGCGGCCTGACCCGCGCCGCGGCGCACCGGGTTCGCGCCGACCGCGCGCATGAAGCTCGCGACGAAGCGACCCTTCAGGCTCGTGCCCTCGAAGTAGCTCGACTTCGCCAGGAAGTGCACGCGCCGGGGAGCCGCGACCGGGATCGCGATCGAGTCGATGAACGACAGGTGGTTCGACGCGATGATGATCGGGCCGTCTTTCGGCACATTCGCGCGCCCCTCGATGCGAGGGCGGTAGACGAGTCGGGTGAGCGGGATCAGGATCATCCGGCCGAGCAGATACGTGGCACCGGCGCGATGCACCTCGTCGTCGAGATGATCCTGCTCTGCGACGGCCTCGTCGCGGTCCGCAGACGCTGCGGGTTCGGGTTGCGGGGTCACCAGACAAGGCTAGATCAGGATCCATTCCGCGATCGGAATGAGCGCGCGAGGCGATGCGGGAAGCGGATTCACGCCACCTCCCAGCGGCGGCAAAGCCCGATAGGGCAGGATAGGCGGGTTCGTCCCTACGTCTCGAGGTCCTCCGTGCGCATCCGCATCGCCGCTGCTCTGTCCGCCGTCGCCGCGACGGCTCTCCTGCTCTCCGGCTGTGCCGGCGCCGCGAACCCCTCGGCCTCGCCGTCGCCGTCCGCGTCGTCGTCGTGCCTGCTCGATGCCAAGCCGGGCAAGGCCTCCGACGCGGTCAAGGTCGAGGGCGAGGGCAAGGACCTGAAGGTCACCGTGCCGTCCGGCACCGACATCGACGCCGCCACCGCGGTTGAGCGCACCGTGGTCAAGAAGGGCGACGGGAAGAACGTGGTCGCGGGGGATCTGGTCTCCGTGCAGTACCGCATCGTGAACGCCGCCGACAGCGCATTGCTCGACTCCAGCGCGCGCGGCGTGGACGACCAGCTTCCCGTGCTCCTCGACCCGAACCAGCAGTCGCTCTTCGTCGCGGCGCTGGAGTGCCAGCCGCTCGGTTCCGCCGTCGTGCTCGCCCTCCCCGGCAAGGTGATGGGCGAAGGTCAGAAGGCGATCGTCGTCTACGCGCAGTCCACGAAGGCTCTGCCCACGGTCGCGACGGGCAAGGAGGTCGCCCCGGTCGAGGGCATGCCGACGGTGAAGCTCGACAAGGACGGCGCCCCCGAGATCACCATCCCGAAGACCGACCCGCCCACGGCGACGACCATCGCGAACCTCAAGCAGGGCGATGGTCCGACGGTGCAGAGCGGCGACTACGTGATCGTGCAGTACCGCGGCGTGACGTGGGCCGACGGCAAGGAGTTCGACTCCAGCTGGAAGCGGAAGGCTCCTGCGCAGTTCCAGACCACGGGTGTCGTCCCGGGCTTCCAGAAGGCGCTCGAGGGGCAGAAGGTCGGATCCCAGGTCCTCGTCGTGATCCCGCCGGCCGACGGCTACAAAGACCAGGCGCAGAACGGGATCCCGGCGAATTCGACACTGGTGTTCGTGATCGACATCCTCGGCACGGTGCCGGCAGCAGCCCCCGCACAGTGATCCGCCCCTGAGGCGATCGAGGGCCCGTGCGCGTCGGACGATGCGCACGGGCCCTCTTCCGTCGGCAGGACACGGCCTAGGCTGAGGCCATGCGTCGCGTCCTCATCCTCGGCTCCACCGGCTCCATCGGCACTCAGGCTCTCGACGTCATCAAGGCGAACCCGGATCGGTTCGAGCTGGTCGGGCTCGCCGCGGGCACGCAGGCGGATCTGCTGGAGCAGCAGGCCGAGGAGTTCGGCGTGGACGACACGGCACTCGGCGCCGCTGAGGCCGAGCAGCTGGTCCGCGACATCGAGGCCGATGTCGTCCTCAACGCGATCACCGGATCCATCGGCCTCGGCTCGACGCTCGCGGCCCTCAAGGCCGGCCGCACCCTGGCGCTCGCGAACAAGGAGTCGCTGATCGTCGGCGGTGCGCTCGTGACCGCGCTCGCGCAGCCCGGTCAGATCGTGCCCGTGGACTCGGAGCATTCGGCCATCGCGCAGGCGCTGCGCTCCGGCACGAAGCAGGAGGTCCGCCGCCTCGTCGTCACCGCCTCCGGAGGGCCCTTCCGCGGCCGGATCCGCGAGGAGATGGCGGCGGTCACACCGGCCGAGGCGCTCGCCCACCCCACCTGGGACATGGGGCGCATGGTCACCACCAACTCGGCGACGCTCGTGAACAAGGGCCTCGAGGTCATCGAGGCGCATCTGCTCTTCGACGTGGACTACGAGCGGATCGAGGTCGTGGTGCACCCGCAGTCGATCGTGCACTCGATGGTGGAGTTCGTGGACGGATCCACGATCGCGCAGGCGTCCCCGCCCGACATGCGCCTGCCCATCTCGCTGGGCCTGGACTGGCCGAACCGCGTGGGCGGGGTCGGGCGTCCGATCGACTGGACCAAGGCGGCCAGCTGGACCTTCGAGCCGCTGGACAACGCCGCCTTCCCCTCCGTCGCGCTGGCGAAGCACGTCGGCCGGGCCGGGCGCACCTTCCCCGCGGTGTACAACGCGGCGAACGAGCAGGCGGTGAACGCGTTCCACGAGGGGCGACTGAGCTTCCTCGCGATCGTCGACACCATCCAGCGCGTCGTCGATGCGCACGAGCCGCCGGATGAGCTCACCGTCGAGTCATTGGCGGACGCCGAGGCCTGGGCGCGGGCGACGGCGGACCGGATGATCGCCGCACAGGCGTGAGAGGTCGCGTCGGGTCCCGAGCATCCTGGCGACTGCACAGGTCCGGCACGGCCGTTTCCTAGCCCCGCACCGGTAACGTGGCGGGGTGGAGATCCTGCTATACATCGGCGGCCTGCTGTTCGTGCTGGTCGGGCTCGGTGTCTCGATCGCCCTGCACGAACTCGGGCATCTCGTTCCCGCCAAGCTGTTCGGGGTGCACGTCGGTCAGTACATGATCGGCTTCGGGCCGCGACTGTTCTCGAAGAAGATCGGCGAGACCGAGTACGGCGTCAAGGCGCTTCCGATCGGCGGCTTCATCTCGATGTCCGGCATGTACCCGCCCTCGCCCGGCGACCAGGGCGACGACGTCGGGCGGAGTCGGTCGCGCGGCGCTTTCCGCACGCTCATCCAGGACGCGAGGGCTGCGAACGACGAGACCATCGACCCGGAGCGCGCGAGCCGCGTCTTCTACCTGCTCCCGGTGTGGAAGCGGGTCGTCGTCATGTTCGGCGGGCCGTTCATGAACCTGGTGCTCGCGGTCGTCACGTTCACGGTGCTGCTGAGCGGGATCGGCCTGCAGCAGGGTACGACCACGATCGCCTCGGTCTCGGAATGCGTGCTGCCGGCCGGTTCCACCCAGACCTCGTGCTCCGCCTCGGATCCGGTAGCGCCCGCGGCGCAGGCCGGGGTCAAGCCGGGGGACAGGATCGTCTCGGTCGACGGGAAGGACGTCAGCACCTTCGCCGAGGCCAGTGCGATCATCCAAGCCTCTCCCGGCAAGACCATCCCGCTCGTCGTCGAGCGCGACGGATCCCGGCTCACGCTGTCGTTGACCCCGGTCGCCGCCCAGCGGCAGGAGGCGGACGGCAACGGTCGCGCCGTCGTCGACGACAAGGGCAACGCGGTGATGCACGCGGTCGGCTACGCCGGGGTCGGTGCGCAGCTCGCCTACGTGCAGCAGCCGCTGTCGGCCGGGTTCGAGCAGGCGATGGCGAACACCGGTTCCGTCGTCCAGCTCATCGGCAACCTGCCCGTGCGGCTGTGGGACGTGGGTGTCTCCCTCGTCACGAACACGCCTCGCGACCCCAATGGCCCGCTCAGCGTGATCGGCGTGGGCCGGATCGCCGGGGAGGTGGCCGCGGCCGACGCTCCGCTGCTGAACCGGTTCGCGGTGCTGCTGAGCCTCATGGGTTCACTCAACATCGCCCTGTTCGTGTTCAACCTGATCCCGCTGCTGCCCCTGGACGGCGGGCACATCGTGGTGGCGCTGTGGGACGGGGTGAAGCGGGCGTGGGCGAAGGTCTTCCGGCGTCCGAAGCCCAAGCCCGTCGACGCCACCCGCCTCGTGCCGCTCACGATCGTCGTCGCGGCGCTGCTGGTCGGCATGGGCGGTCTGCTGCTCGTCGCCGACCTGTTCCACCCCGTGACGATCGGCTGAGCAGGTTCCCGGCGCTCCTGGGCGCGGCTCAGCGCGCGCTCAGGGCGTGCCCGACCAGGCGCTGCAGCGTCGTCATCCCGTCGCGGGACAGGATCGACTCCAGGTGCCCCTGCACGGACGCGAACGCCGGCCCGCGCAGGGCGTAGACATCCCCGGACTCCGCATCCGCGGACACCTCGGCGACGTCGGCCTCGGTCGTGCCCGGCGTCACGCGCGCCGTGAACGTGTTGTAGAAGCCGATCGAGGCGTCCTCGCCGAACACCGGCACCGACTTCTGCAGCCCCTGGTGCGGGCTGGCGAGCGGTGCGAGCTCGATCCCGAGGGAGTCCGCGAGGATCTGGTGGCTGAGGCATACGGCGAGCAGCGGGCGTCCGCCAGCGCGACGCCGAGCGACGAGCGCACGCATCCGGGCGACGCGGAGTGAGGAGTCGTCTCGCGGGTCGCCGGGGCCGGGACCCGCCACGAGCAGATCCGCGGCGTCGATCTCGGCGTCGTCGGCCTCCGCCCACGGCAGGATCCGCACGTCGAGCCCGAGGTGGCGCAACTGGTGCGCGAGCATGGTCGTGAACCGGTCCTCGGCGTCGACGACCACGGCCGTGCGCCCGGCGAAGGGCGCCGCGGCCGTCGTGCCCGTGCCGCCGTCCTGCGGGTTGATCCAGAACTCGGCGAGGCGGGCGTTGCGGGAGGCGAGCAGCGCCTGGATCTCCGGATCCTCGGCAGGGGTCGAGCCGGATCCGGGGGCATCCGCATCCTCACGGGCTTCGGCGGCGGTGTCCCGCGCAACGGCGCCGATCGCCCCCAGCACTCCCGCGGCCTTGCCGTGGGTCTCGCCGACCTCGCCGGCAGGGTCCGAGTGGCGCACAAGGGTGGCGCCGACCGGGACGCTCACCTCCCCGTTCTTCAGATACACGGTGCGGATCAGGATCGGCGCGTCCAGGTCATGCCCGCCGGCGTCGTTCGGAGTGAAGAGCGCCGCCACGCCGGAGTAGTAGCCACGCGGCTTGCGCTCATGCCGGCGGATCACCGTGCAGGCGTTCTGCATCGGGGATCCGGTCACGGTGGGCGCGAACATGGTCTCGCGCAGGATGTCGCGGGGGTCCAGCCGGCTGCTGCCGCGCAGCATGTACTCGGTGTGCGTGAGCCGCGACATCTGCTTGAGGTGGGGCCCGGTGATCCGTCCGCCGTCGGAGCAGACGGCGCTCATCATCTTGAGTTCCTCATCGACCACCATGAACAGCTCCTCGGTCTCCTTCGTCGAGGAGAGGAACTCGCCCAGCGCCGCCGTGGTCGAGCCGCCGGCGGGGTGGCGGAACGTGCCGGAGATCGGGTTCATGGTGACCACGCCGCCCTGCGCCACGACATGCGCCTCGGGACTCGCGCCGACGGCGACCACTCCCGGGGTGACGACCGCGAACGTCCAGTACGCGCCGCGCTCGTGCTCGAGCAACGCCCGGAACCAGGTGAGTGCCGCGGTGCGCTCCGCGTCGGGCACCGTCGTGTCGATGCGGGCGGTGTAGTCGCGGCGGATCACGAAGTTCGCGCCCTCGCCGCGGCCGATCTCGTCGGCGATCACGCGCTCGACGATCGCCGCGTACTCCTCGTCGCTGAGGTCGAAGCCGCCGTCGTGCAGGGGGATCGGGTCCGCGGGCAGCGCCGCGCGCACCTCTTCCGCCGGCAGGTGCAGGTGCTCGTCCACGAGCAGGCAGCGCAGCGGGGCGCCGTCGTCCTGCGCCTCGAAGCCGCGCTCGCGCACCTGGCGGTACGGGACCAGCGAGAACACCTCGCGGCGCTCGCCGGCGGTGCCCAGGGGGATGTCGGCGAGGTTCGTCACGTCGACGATCTCGCCGGTGAGCAGCTCGACGCTGTCCGAGCCCTCGCGGGCGAGCAGGACGAACGACGAATCGAGAGCGTGGATCCGGTCGGCGGTGGTCATTGAAGGTGCTCCTGAAAGAGGGATCCGACGCGGCAGAAACGACAAGACCGCCCCGGAAGGCGGTCTGGATCGTGGGTCGCGAACTCTCCGCCTAACGGGCGGGCCACCAAGAGCGGTTCGCGGACATGCGCCGAAACTACCACACCGGCGCGGCGGGGCCGCACGTCGTGACGTTCGCGGCGCGCGCTCAGCTCGCGCGCGGATCCCGTCCAGCCGCGCACGGGTACCCTGGGAGACGTGCCAGCTGTGAACCTGGGGATGCCCAAGATCCCCGACGTCCTCGCCCCGCGACGCAAGAGCCGCCAGATCAAGGTGGGCAAGGTGCTCGTCGGCGGCGGCGCTCCCGTCAGCGTGCAATCGATGACGACCACGAAGACCACCGACATCAACGGGACTCTGCAGCAGATCGCCGAGCTCACGGCCTCCGGCTGCGAGATCGTGCGCGTCGCCGTGCCCTCGCAGGACGACGCCGATGTGCTGCACATCATCGCGAAGAAGAGCCAGATCCCGGTCATCGCCGACATCCACTTCCAGCCGAAGTACGTGTTCCAGGCGATCGACGCCGGCTGCGCGGCCGTGCGCGTGAACCCGGGCAACATCCGCAAGTTCGACGATCAGGTCGGCGCGATCGCGGCGGCGGCGAAGGCCGCGGGCGTGTCGCTGCGCATCGGTGTGAACGCCGGGTCCCTGGACCCACGGCTGCTCGAGAAATACGGCAAGGCCACCCCTGAGGCGCTCGCCGAGAGCGCCCGCTGGGAGGCGTCGCTGTTCGAGGAGCACGACTTCCACGACTTCAAGATCTCCGTCAAGCACAACGACCCGGTCGTCATGGTGAAGGCGTACCGTCTGCTCGCCGCGATGGGCGACTGGCCGCTGCACCTCGGTGTGACCGAGGCGGGTCCTGCGTTCCAGGGCACGATCAAGTCGGCCACGGCCTTCGGCATCCTGCTCGGCGAGGGCATCGGCGACACGATCCGCGTCTCCCTGTCGGCGCCGCCCGCCGAGGAGGTCAAGGTCGGGCACCAGATCCTGCAGTCGCTGAACCTGCGCGAGCGCAAGCTCGAGATCGTGTCCTGCCCGTCGTGCGGGCGAGCACAGGTCGACGTGTACACGCTCGCCGAGAACGTCACCGAGGGTCTCAAGGACATGACCGTGCCGCTGCGCGTGGCCGTCATGGGCTGCGTCGTGAACGGCCCGGGTGAGGCCCGCGAGGCCGACCTCGGCGTCGCCAGCGGCAACGGCAAGGGGCAGATCTTCGTCAAGGGCGAGGTCATCAAGACCGTGCCCGAGGAGGACATCGTCGCCACTCTCATCGAGGAGGCGAACCGCATCGCCGACGAGATGGGCCCTGGCGCGCCGATCGGCACCGCGCAGGTCGTCACCTCGTGACCAGCGCCACGATCGTCACCTTCCCGTCGGGATCCCTCGTCGAGTCCGCCCGCGTCGTGGGCGTGCATCCGGCGGATGGCGGCGCCGTCGTCGTCCTGGATCGGACGCCCTTCCACCCTGTCGACCACACCTGGCCGGACCAGCCGGGGGATCGGGGTTCGCTGCGGGTGGACGACGTCGAGGTGGCCGTGACCGAGGCCGTCATGGCGGCCGTGAGCGACGAGGGCGAGGTCGCGTTCGGGGCCGATATCCCCGTCAAGCGGGGCGCGGAGGGCTGGACCTGGCTCGTCGGGCACCGGATCGAGGCGGTTCCTTCGGTGCTCGCTGCCGGGGCCGCGGCCGAGGCCGCTGTCGACGCTGAGCACCGCGCGGGTCTGAGCCGCGGGCACACCGCGTGCCACCTGGCCTCGTTGGCTCTGGATCTGTCGGTCGCAGACCTGTGGCGCAAGGATCCCGGATCCGACGCACTCGGCACCCCTGACTTCGAGGGGCGCGCGAATCAGACCAGCTTCATCCACGAGGACGGCGCGGTGGACGAGTACCGCCTCGGCAAGAGCCTGCGCAAGGCGGGTTTCGACACCGAGGGCTTCGCCGCGTCTCTGGCCGAGCGCGAGGATCGCATCAACGCGCAGCTCGCGGCCTGGGTCGCGTCCGGCGCACCGAGCCGGATCGACGTGGAGGGCGAGACGATCGTCGATCGCCGCCGCTGGGTGTGCGAGCTGCCCGAGGGCACCCCGTCGATCCTGTGCGGCGGGACGCACGCGTCATCGCTCGCGGAGTTCGCGTCGATCACGGTGACCCTGGACCTTTCGGATCCGCAGCTGCTGGTGATGACGACGTCGGCGGTGCCGGCGTAGCCTCGGCGCCTTCTCGTCGTCCCCGTCGGCGCGATTCAGCGCCGGTCCAGCCCCCGCTCGTCGATCCACGTCTGCCAGGGTGAGGCCGTCCGGATGAAGGCCACGGCGTCGCGCGCGTGGCCGGGCTGGACCACGTCGCCGTTGTGCCAGCCTGTGGTCGCGTCGAGCGCGGAGGCGGCCCCCGGGGGAAGGATACGCAGGTCCACCACGGCGTCGCCGATGCCGGAGCGCTTCAGCACCGCGTCCAGGCTCGACTCCGCGAGCGGTGCGAGCCGTGAGACGAACGGGCGGGAGTGCCCTGGTGGATCCGCGGGGTCAGGGCAGTGCAGCCATTGCTCGCCGCCGCCGAACGCCGTGCCGATCACCACGAGGTCGTCGCCGATCCGATCGCTGAGATGCGCACCCATGGTCGTCATCGGATCCGGCACGAACGGGGGAGCGGAGAACGGGGTGCGCTGCACATGACCGTTCGCGGCGGCGACGACGATGCGAGGCTCGCGCCGCAGGATCCACTCGACGGTGTCGGCCATCCACTCGTCGCGGATGTTCGCGGGCGGCCAGGTTCGGGTGGGACCTGCGGCCATCGCCTGCAGGAATGCGTCCGCCGCACGGGCGCCGTCCGCGGCGCGGATCGCGAAGTCCACCCGTGCCTCGGCGCCGGCATCGCCGCCGAGCGCGGCGATCTGCTCGCGTCGGCGTGCGCGGATCCGCGCCGAGAGGTCGGCGATGCCGACGGTGATCGCCGCGCGTTCGGAGTCGGGCAGCGCCAGATGAGCCTGGATGGTCGGCGCCGCCTGCGCCAAACCCGTCCGGTCGTCGGGCAGGTACGCGAACCGCGGCAGCAGCGTCGCGCGCAGGTGTGCGGCGTAATGCGGATCGGTCTCGTCGAGCACCGCGAGCGCGGCCGCGATGCCCGGCAGGGCACTCGCCGAGGAATCGGGCAGGTCCATCCCGTACCAGCGCGGTGCGGGATGTCCGGCGGCGGTGCGCTCGCGCATCCAGGTGACCTGGTCGAGCATCTCCTGGCATGCGCCGAACCGGTAGGAGATCCCCTCTCGCAGAGTGTCCCGCAGGCGGCCGCGGCCGGTGCGGATCCAGTCGTCGACGTGGCGCCCCTCGGGCAGGCCGCTCTCGGTCACCAGCGCTGTGAAGCCGGCGCGGCGATGCAGGAACCGGAACACACGATGGCGCAGCGCGAAGAACTCGTGCACGCGGTGCATGGATTCGCCGATCGCGACGACGCGCGCATCGCCCACGATGTCCAGAAGCGGCTCGAGGTCCGCGTCGTCCTCGTCGTCGGGGTCGAGCGTGCGCAGGCGATGCGCGTGGGTGCGCAGCCACGCCGAGAGCTCCGCCGAGGCATCGTCAGGCGACGGCAAAGGAGACCTGCCCCTTCGCGACATCGACCGCGTTCAGGATCACCCGGATGGTCGCCCCCGCGGCCGCCGAGTCCGGCAGTCCCAGCGATGCGGTCACGGGCGGATCCGCGATCTGCACGGTTCCGCGAGCGCCGTTGCGCCGGATCACGACCGCGTCGAAGGGCTCGCCCACGTGCGGCGCCAGCAGCGCCGCCTCCACGAGGTCGAGCGTGCGCGAGTTCAGCGTCGACGAGCGCTGGGCAGACGCGCGCATCAGATCCGGAACCTGCGCGAGGCTGTCGTGCACCCAGGCCGGGATCTCCTCGCCCCGGCTCACGGCGAGCGAGATCGCGAGCGACCAGCGGTCCACGAGACGCCGCAGCGGCGCGGTCGCGTGCGCGTAGGGTGCGGCGATCGCCGCCTGCGTCGTCTCCGCGGGCACCTCGCCGTCGAAGGCGACGTACCCGGCGCCGCGGAACAGAGCCGACGCGGCCTCCAGGATCGGCAGGGTGCGCGGATCTTCGCGATCCAGTCCACGCAGATAGTCGCCGTATCGCCCGGTCGTCCACGCCACGCCGAGCGCGGCGGTCTGCCGCCGGAACGTCTCGAATGCGGCGTCGTCGGGCTGTGGCATGGTCCGCAGGATCCCGACCTTCGCCTGCAGCATGAGCTGAGCAGCCGCCATGCCCGTCATGAGCGACAGCTGCGCGTTCCAGTCCTCGATCGGCAGCGGGGTACGGCGCTCGATCGCGTAGGTGCCGTCGTCGCGGCGGACCACCTCGTCGTCGGGCAGGTTCAGGCTCGCCCCGCCCCGCTGCGCCTCCTGCGCCAGTCGCAGCCGCCCGACCTCGGGGAGGAGTGCGGCCGGCGTGTCGCACCCCGCGTCGAGGTCGGCCTGCGTCGTGACGTAGTCCAGCTTCGCGCGTGATCGGATCAGCGCGCGCTCCAGGCGGGTGTCGATGACGGATCCGGCGGCGTCGAGCGCGAACGTCCACACCAGGGCCGGGCGGTCCTGATCCGGCAGCAGTGAGGCGTGGTCCTCGCTGAGCACGGGCGGATGCAGCGGAATCGTCCCATCCGCCGCGTACAGCGTCTCGCCGCGGGCGCGGGCCGCCTCGTCGAGCGCGCCGCCCGGCGCGACGAACGACGGGACGTCCGCGATCGCGTAACGCACGGTGTAGCCGGATCCGTTCCGCTCGATCTGGAAGGCCTGGTCGAGATCCATCGACCCCGCGGGATCCAGCGTCGCGAACGGGATGTCGCGCAAGTCCAGATCCGGCGTCGGTGCGGTCGCCGATGCGGCTTCCGCCAGTGCCTCGGGCGGGAACCCTGCAGGCGCATCGATCTCGGTGCGCAGAGCCGCAAGCGCGGTGGCGAGCTCGCTCTGTGCGGCGGACGGGGCGACGTGCGGTCGGCGCTGCAGCATGGGTTCAGCCTAGGCCGCGCTTCCGGTCGGAGCCGGGTATTAGCGTGGTGTCCATGACCACCTCTGCCGACAAGGCCCGCACCCTCGCCGCGCTCTACGCGGCCCCCGAGATCCTTCGCGTCGTGAACGTGTGGGACGTCGTCTCCGCACAGGCGATCGCCGCCCTCCCCGAGACCACGGCCATCGCGACGGCCGGACATTCGATCGCGTCGTCCTACGGCTACGCCGATGGCGCGATCCCGCGCGAGCTCATGCTCGACATGGTCGGCCGCATCGCCGCTGCCGTCGAGCTGCCGGTGACCGCCGATCTCGACGACGGCTACGGCGACGCGGGGGAGACCGTGCGTCTCGCGATCGGCGCAGGCGTGGTCGGCGCCAATGTCGAGGACCGGCTGCGCCCCCTCGCCGAGGCTGCGGCGGACGTCGAGGCGATGATCCGCGCGGGCGAGGCCGAAGGCGTGCCGTTCGTGCTGAACGCGCGCACCGACGCCTTCGTCCGTGGGGGCGGCCGCCCGGTCTCCGAGTCCGTCGCCGACGCGATCGAGCGCGGTCGGGCCTACCTGGACGCCGGCGCCACCGCGGTGTTCGTGCCCGGCATCCTCGACGCGGACACCACGCGCGCCCTCGTCGAGGGGATCGGACACGGCAAGGTCAGCGTGATCGGCCTGCCCGGCGCGCTCACCTCCGCCGAGTACGAGGCGCTCGGCGCCGCCCGCATCTCCTTCGGTCCGCTGCCGCAGCGGGTCGCTCTCACAGCGCTGCAGGACAGCGCCGCCGAGATCTACGCCGGGGGCATCATCCCGGCGAGCACCCGCGCCCTGAACTGACGCCTCCGCGTCCGGACCAGCTCTGAAACGCCCGATCGCCCCGCCCGCGCAACCCCGCACGGGCGGGGCGATCGCCGTCACTAGACTTGTTCCGTGGTGACTCGTCTCTCGAACTTCTTCCTCCGCACGCTCCGTGAAGACCCCGCCGATGCGGAGGTCACGAGCCACAAGCTGCTGGTCCGGGCCGGATACATCCGCCGGGCCGCGCCTGGCGTCTTCACCTGGCTGCCGCTCGGACTGCGGGTCAAGGCGCGCATCGAGCGGATCATCCGCGACGAGATGGAGAACGCGGGAGCGCAGGAGGTGCATTTCCCTGCGCTGCTGCCGCGCGATCCCTACGAGCGGTCCGGCCGCTGGGAGTCCTACGGCGATGGGATCTTCCGCCTGCAGGACCGCAAGGGCGCCGACTACCTCCTCGCCCCCACGCACGAGGAGATGTTCACGCTGCTCGTGAAGGACCTGTACTCCTCGTACAAGGACCTGCCCCTCACGATCTACCAGATCCAGGACAAGTACCGTGACGAGGCCCGTCCGCGCGCCGGCCTCCTGCGTGGCCGCGAGTTCACGATGAAGGACGCCTACTCGTTCGACGCGTCCGATGCGGGGCTCGACGCCAGCTATCAGGCTCAGCGCGACGCCTATGAGCGCATCTTCCAGCGCCTCGGGCTCGAGTACGTCATCGTCAACGCGGACAACGGCCTCATGGGCGGCGCGCGCAGCGAGGAGTTCCTGCACCCCACGCCCGTCGGCGAGGACACCTTCGTGCGCTCCGAGGGCGGCTACGCGGCCAACGTCGAGGCGTACACGACCGCCGTTCCGGAGCCCGTGCCCTTCGATGCGGACGGCGCCCCGGTGATCTTCGACTCGCCGAACACGCCCACGATCGACACGCTCGTGGCGCACGCCAACGCGAACCTCGAGGGGGAGTTCACCGCAGCCGACACCCTCAAGAACGTGGTGCTCGCGCTCACCCACCTCGACGGCACCCGCGAACTCGTCGTCGTCGGGATCCCCGGCGACCGAGAGGTCGACGAGAAGCGCGCCGAGGTGGCCTTCGCGCCCGCCGAGGTCGAGGCCGCGACGGCGGACGACTTCGAGAACCACCCCCTTCTGGTCAAGGGCTACATCGGCCCGTGGTCGCCCACCGGCGCGATCCTCGGTGAGGAGTCGGCCACCGGGATCCGCTACGTCCTCGACCCGCGGGTCGCCGAGGGCACCAGCTGGATCACGGGCGCCAACATCGATCAGAAGCACGCGCACTCGGTCGTCGCCGGCCGTGACTTCTCCGCGGACGGCGTGGTCGAGATCGCCGACGTGCAGGAGGGCGACCCCGCCCCCGACGGATCCGGTCCGGTGTACCTGGCGCGCGGCATGGAGATCGGCCATGTCTTCCAGCTGGGCCGGTTCTTCGCGGAGACGCTCGGGCTCAAGGTTCTCGACGAGAACGGCAAGCTCGTGACCGTCACGATGGGCTCCTACGGCATCGGCGTGACCCGCATCCTCGCGATCATCGCCGAGCTGAACAACGACGAGAAGGGGCTGGTCTGGCCCGCCTCGGTGGCGCCGTTCGACGTGCACGTCGTCGCGGCCGGTCGCGATCAGCTCGCCTTCGACGTCGCGGCCGACGTGTCGGCGCAGCTCGAGGCGGCCGGACTCGACGTGCTCTACGACGACCGTCCGAAGGTCTCACCCGGTGTGAAGTTCGGCGACGCCGAGCTCGTCGGCGTGCCGCGTGTGCTCGTCGTCGGCCGTGGCGCCGCCGACGGCCAGGTCGAGCTGTGGGACCGCCGCACCGGC
Organism: Microbacterium sp. NPDC060117; assembly: GCF_042729315.1. Lineage (NCBI taxonomy): Bacteria > Bacillati > Actinomycetota > Actinomycetes > Micrococcales > Microbacteriaceae > Microbacterium > Microbacterium sp. NPDC060117. The sequence goes on along the minus strand of NZ_JBHWXR010000002.1, from coordinate 970,798 downwards.
GAACGCGACACCGTGTCCATCGCGGAGGCGGTTCAGGCGCTCACCACGCGCTGAACGACGCCGGCACCGCACGAGGGCCCCGCGCATCCGAAGAGCATGCGCGGGGCCCTCGGCGTGAGCTCCGCGGCGCAGTGACCCGGCTCGCGGCGCGCTGAGTCCGCGGCGGGAAGGGTTCCTGCAGGATGGGGACATGGACATGACGCCTGCCGCCTGGCTGCGAGCACGCCCCGCGCTCACCGGATCCGCGCCGGCGCTGCATCCCGGATCGGTGCCGGACGAACCGCTCGCGCTGTTCCTGAACTGGATCACGACCGCGGCGGAGGCGGGCGTGGCCGAACCGCACGCCGCGACCCTGGCGACGGTCGATCTCGACGGGGTCCCGGACGCGCGGACGCTCATCCTCAAGGACGTCGACGAGCGCGGCTGGGCGTTCGCAGGAACGCGGTCATCCGCCAAGGGCAGGCAGCTCGCGGCCCATCCCGCGGCCGCGCTGAACTTCTGGTGGCAGCCGGTGCTGCGCGCCGTGCGGGTGCGCGGTCCGGTGCGCGAGGCCTCCTCCGACGAGAGCGCGGCCGACCTCGCGGCGCGATCGGCTGCGGCGCGAGCCGGGGTCGCGGACGGGGACTGGGTGCTCTGGCGGATCGTGCCGAGCCGGATCGAGTTCTGGCAGGGCGCGACGGATCGCCGGCACACCCGGATCGTCTACACCCGCCACGGTGACGGCTGGCTCCGGTCGTGGAGCGAGGGCGAGGACGCGCGCAAGGGCGCGAACGAGGAGGAGAGCGCATGAGCGGATACGAGGTCGCGAGCATCGGCAGCCCGGACGAGTGGCGCGCGTTCCACGGCGGATTCGACGCGGCGCGCTCGCGCGACGGGCGGCGCGTCGTCGACCACGAACTGGCCATGCAGTACATCGGCATGACCGCGAACGCCCTGGAACCGGGGGAGGAGGCCGGTTACTGGCACACCCACTCCCGGATCGAGGAGCTCTACGTGTTCCTCGCCGGGCGCGGCCAGATGGGCGTGGGCGACGAGGTCGTCGAGGTGGGGCCCGGCACGGTCGTCCGGGTCGGACAGGACGTGCCGCGGACGTGGCGTGCGCGCCGGGACAGCGCCGGCGAGCTGCGCTGGCTGTGCATCCGCGCCGGTGGGGGGGAACTCCCGCATCTCCCGGACGACAGCGCGCGACTGCCGGAGCGGCCCATGCCCTGGAGCGCTGCGGACTGAGTCGGCTCACCGGGCGGGCGGGTGCTGCTCCAGGCATCGTCCGCTCCGCGCGGCGGCACCCGCCGTTCATCGCGGCGTGACACGCTGGAGGCATGACCGACGAGATCCTGCCTCCGGCCCTCCGAGCCGAGATCAACGCTGTTCTCGATGACGCCGGCGTGCACGCGGACCGGCGCCTGGTGCTGCGGATGCTGCAGACGGCGGTGCTGCTCGGCGAGGACGGCGCCGATCGACTGGATCTGAAGATCGCCTCGGCGGCGCTCAGCGAGATGCGCAGCGCCTTCCGGCTGTTCGCACCGTTCCACGGCGTGCCCAAGGTGACCGTCTTCGGATCCGCCCGCACCGCCCAGGACGACCCGCTTTACCGGCAGGCGCGCGACGTGGCGGCCGCGCTCGCCGCAGAGGGCTGGATGGTGGTCACGGGCGCGGGCCCGGGGATCATGCAGGCCGCTGCGGAGGGCGCGGGCCCCGAGCGCTCTCTCGGGGTGTCCATCCGACTCCCGTTCGAGGAGAAGGCGAACACGATCGTGGCCGAGCAGGAGCACGTCGTGGCGATGAAGTACTTCTTCACGCGCAAGCTCATGCTGATGAAGGAGTCCCGCGGGTTCATCTGCCTCCCCGGCGGCTTCGGCACCCTGGACGAGATGTTCGAGCTGCTCACCCTGCAGCAGACAGGCAAGGCCGAGCCCATGCCGATCGTCCTGCTGGACGAGCCCGGCGGGACGTTCTGGCGCGGCCTGGAGCGCTTCGTGCAGGAGGACCTCGCACCGACCGGGGTGATCTCTCCCGGCGACTTCGACCGAGTCCAGATCACCGATTCCGTGTCGGAGGCGACGGCCGTCATCACCGGGTTCTGGCGCAACTACGACTCGCTGCGGTGGGTGGGCGACCTGCTGGTGCTGCGCCTGCGCGCAGAGCCGACGGCTGACGAGATCGCTCAGCTCAACGAGCAGTTCGGCTCGATGCTGTCGTCCGGTCGCATCGAGGCATCCGGTCCGCATCCCGTCGAGCTCGCCGACAAGGATCTGGTCGAGCTGCCGCGGCTGTCGCTGCACCTGGATCAGCGTGCCGTCGGCGGGCTGTTCCGCCTCATCGGCGCGATCAACAGACTCGGATCCGCCCCCGGCCGCTGAACGACGCCTCGAACCGGGCGCGGGGCCGGGCGGCGCGTGCACGCCATGCCCTCCTCAGGACCACGACTTCGCGGGCTGTCGTCACGCCTCGGAAAGCAGGATCCCCGCGGCGAAGGCCTCGAGGTCGACGCGGCGGCCGAGGATCCGCTCCGCGGCGCGCACCCCCGACGCGTACGCGCCGCCGACGGTCGCGGGCTCCGCGCCCCAGGTCGCCTCGCCGGCGAAGTGCAGCACGCCGTCGACCGGGCCCGCGAGGGCGTCGTGGTCGCCGTGCGATGATCCGGTCGCGAGGTGCGAGTAGGACCCCAGCGAGAACGGATCCTGTCCCCAGCGCGTGATCCACTGCGCGACCGGCTGGGTGACGCTCTCTCCGTAGAGCCTGCGCAGGGCCGCCACCGCATCGGCGGAGATGGCGTCGTCGGTCAGCGTCTGCATGCGCTGGCCGAACGGTCCGGCGGCGAAGGTCAGCAGGGTGGGGCGACCGCTGATCGCGGACACGTCGTACCAGGAGTGCCAGTGCTCACCGGGCTCTCCGAGGGCGCGGATCGCGTAGACGCCCTCATCCCAGAAACGCTCGGAGAACTGGAGGAAGATCTTGTTGAACACGCCCATCCCGAGTCGCGCGAGCGGATCCGCGACCTCGGCGGGCAGCGCCGGTTCGAAGGCGATCGTCCCCGCCTTCAGCACGCCGAGGGGCACGGTGACGACCGCCTGCGCCGCGGTGAAGACGCCGCGGTCGGTCTCGACCCGCAGCCCCTCGGTGCGGCGCACGATGCGCCGCACCACGTGCTCGAGCCGCACGTCGAGGCCGGCGGTGACGCGACGCGGCAGTTCGTCGTAACCGCGCGGGAAGACGACCTCATCGCCGTCGATCGCGTCCTCGTCGAGCCCGTGCGCGTCGAGATCGCCGATCCACGCGCCGCACTGCTCCTCGACGCGATGCCGGAAGAACTCGCGGATCTCGTCGACGCGCTCGGGATCAATCGCGTCCCTGTGTCGCTCCAGCGCGTCGAGGGCGCGCTCGGTCACGTCGAGGTACGTGTCGCCGGGACGAGCACGGGAGATCTGCTCCTGCACGGCGTGGTCGGCGGCATCGACGTCGGCGACCCATTGCGCGCTCTCGGTGGCGGACATCCGCCGCGCCGCGCCGTCGAAGTCGGCGATCGGCCTGCCGCCGGCCTGGAAGCTGCCGACGGTGAACTCGATGGACGGCGCGCCGAGTGCCTGCACGAGCTCCCAGAGGCGGGAGTCCTCGATGCCGTGGATCCAGGAGGCGCCGAGATCGACGGAGAAGCCCGCGTCCCGATCCGTGTGCATACGCCCGCCGATCCGGTCCCGCGCCTCCAGCACGGCTACGCGCTGCCCGGCGTCGCTGAGCAGCCGCGCGGCAGTCGCGCCGGACATGCCGGCGCCGATCACGATCGTGTCGAACTCGGGCACGGGTGCTCCTCTGGGCGTCTTCGTCTGCGGATTCTCGGGCGCGGCGCTCGGGAGGCTTCGCCGAGGCGGGTGCGGCCAGGGTATCGTTGTACGGATGTCGTGCGTGCGGGTGCGCGCCGACGAGAGCTGAACAGGGAGGCCGTCATGGATATCGATCTCGGATTGCTGCGCACGATCGAGCGGGAGAAGGAGATCCCCTTCGACGAGCTGATCGCGATCATCGAACAGGCCGTCCTGACCGCCTACGCCAAGCATGACTCGGCGGAGGGCGTGCTGACCGAAGGCGCCCGCGTCGAGCTGGACCGCAAGACCGGCCACGTCGCCGTCCTCATCCCCGTGCGTGACGAGGAGGGCGTGATCATCGGCGAGGAGGACTCCACGCCCGATGACTTCGGCCGCATCGCCGCCTTCGCCGCGAAGCAGGTCATCGGCCAGCGCCTTCGGGACATCGCCGACGACGCCGTCCTGGGCGAGTTCCGCGGCAAGGAGGGCGACATCGTCGCCGGTGTCATCCAGCAGGGTCCGAACCCGCGCATGATCCACGTCGACCTTGGATCCGTCGAGGCGATCCTCCCGCCCGAGGAGCAGGTGCCGGGCGAGGAGTACACGCACGGAACCCGCATCCGCGTCTACGTGACGTCGGTCGCCAAGGGGATGAAGGGTCCGGCGATCACCGTGTCCCGCACGCACCCCGGACTCGTGCGCAAGCTGTTCGCGCTCGAGGTGCCTGAGATCGCCGCGGGCCTGGTCGAGATCGTCGCTCTGGCTCGCGAGGCCGGGCACCGCAGCAAGATCGCGGTGAAGGCGAACGACCCCGCGATCAACGCCAAGGGCGCGTGCATCGGCGAGATGGGCCGTCGCGTCCGAGCGGTCACCGAGGAGCTCGCGGGGGAGAAGATCGACATCGTCGACTATCACCAGGATCTGGCGACGTTCGTCGCGCATGCACTGTCGCCCGCCAAGGTGACCAGCGCGTTCGTTCTCGACGCCGGTACCAAGGCCGTGCGTGCGCTCGTCCCCGACTACCAGCTGTCGCTCGCGATCGGCAAGGAAGGGCAGAACGCCCGCCTCGCCGCCAAGCTCACCGGCGCCAAGATCGACATCCAGCCGGACTCGATCCTCGACGGCGCCTGAGCGGGCGCGTTCGCCTGCCGCGCCCGAGGTGTAAGATGGAGCCTGTACGAACGTGTGTCGGTTGCCGCGCTCGTGCATCTCGCACCGCCCTGCTCAGGGTGGCAATCCGGAACGGTGAGCTCGTCTTCGACGGGCAGGCCGTGCTGCCGGGGCGGGGTGCGTGGGTGCATCCGACTCCGGAGTGCGTGGACACCGCCCTGCGGCGACGCGCCTTCGCCCGTGCGCTCCGTGTGTCCACTGCAATGGAATTCCCGGAAGCAGAGAACATGCAGACCCTCGAGAAACGGCTGAACGGCTATGGAAACAAAGTGAACGGCTCGAAATGAGACCCGTCCGCGACTAGTGGTCTGCCCTGCCAGGGCGGACCGACCCTGACAGGAGAATTGTGGCTGGTAAACCACGCGTGCACGAGATCGCCGCTGAACTCGGCGTCGACAGCAAGTTCGCACTCGCGAAGCTCAAGGAGCTCGGCGAGTTCGTGAAGTCCCCCTCATCCACGATCGAGCCTCCGGTCGCGCGCAAGCTGCGCGCGGCGATCGAGGCCGACAAGCCGGCGGGTGCCACGGCTGCGGCCGCCCCGGCGGCCAGCGCCGCTGCGAGTGCGCCCGCCCCCGCGAGGAGCGCGGCGTCCGGTGCGCCCAAGCCCGGCCCCAAGGCGCCGACCCCCGGCCCGAAGCCGGGACCGGCCAAGCCCGCTGAGCCCGCCCCGGCCCCCGTGGCCGAGGCCTCTGCGGCTCCGGCCGCACCTGCTCCGGCGGAGCCGGCCGCGGCGGAGAAGCCGTCTGCGGACAAGCCCGGTGGATCCGGTGCGCCGCGACCCGGTGCGCCCCGTCCTGGCAACAACCCCTTCGCCTCGCAGCAGGGCATGGGCTCGCGCCCCGCGGGACCGCGTCCGGGCAACAACCCGTTCGCTTCCGCGCAGGGCATGGGCTCGCGCCCGACCCCCGGCAACATCCCGCGTCCGCAGGCTCCGCGTCCCGGATCCCCGCGCATCGGCGGGCCCCGTCCCGGCCCCGGCGGTCGTGCCGGCGGTCCCGGTCGTCCTGGTGGCGGCGGTCGTCCCGGCGCTCCCTTCCAGCAGCGCACCGGCGGCCCCGGCCGTCCCGGTGGTGCCGGTGCCGGTGGGTTCCAGCGCCCCGGCGGCGCTCCCGGCGCCCCGGCCGGCGGCTTCGCCGGTCGTCCCGGCGGTGGTGGCGGCCGTGGCCGTGGCCCCGGTGGCGGCACGGCCGGCGCATTCGGCAAGGGCGGCGGCAAGAGCAAGCAGCGCAAGTCGCGGCGGGCGAAGCGGCAGGAGTTCGAGATGCGGTCGGCGCCGGTCGTCGGCGGCGTCAACGTCTCGAAGGGCAACGGCGAGATCATCCGCCTGCGTCGCGGCGCCTCGATCGCCGACTTCGCGGACAAGCTCGAGGCGCTGAACGGCTACACCGTGCAGCCCGGAACGCTCGTCACGATCCTCTTCAACCTCGGCGAGATGGCCACGGCGACGGAGTCGCTGGACGAGGCCACCTTCGAGGTGCTCGGCGCCGAGCTGGGCTACAAGGTGCAGATGGTCTCGCCCGAGGACGAGGACAAAGAGCTCCTCGAGGGCTTCGGTCTCGACCTCGAGGCCGAGCTGGAGGCGGAGAGCGAGGACGACCTCGAGATCCGTCCCCCGGTGGTCACCGTCATGGGCCACGTCGATCACGGTAAGACGCGACTGCTCGACGCGATCCGTCAGACCAACGTCATCGATGGCGAGGCCGGCGGCATCACGCAGCACATCGGTGCCTACCAGGTGTGGACCGAGCACGAGGGCATCGAGCGCGCCATCACGTTCATCGACACCCCGGGTCACGAGGCGTTCACTGCCATGCGTGCCCGCGGTGCGCAGGTGACCGATATCGCGATCCTCGTGGTCGCCGCCGACGACGGCATCATGCCGCAGACGGTGGAGGCGCTGAACCACGCCCAGGCGGCCGGTGTGCCGATCGTGGTCGCGGTCAACAAGGTGGACAAGCCCGAGGCCAACCCGGCCAAGGTGCGTCAGCAGCTCACCGAGTACGGCCTGGTCGCCGAGGAGTACGGCGGCGACGTCATGTTCGTCGACGTCTCCGCGCGTGCGAACACGGGCATCCAGGACCTTCTGGACGCCGTGCTGCTCACCGCTGACGCCGGCCTGGACCTCACCGCCAACCCGAACAAGGCCGCGCGAGGCATCGCCATCGAGGCGAAGCTCGACAAGGGCCGCGGTTCGGTCGCCACGGTGCTGATCCAGTCCGGAACGCTCCGGGTCGGCGACGCGATCGTCGCGGGCACCGCCTATGGGCGCGTCCGCGCCATGATCGACGAGAACGGCGATGCGGTCGAGGCCGCGGCTCCGTCCCGCCCGGTCCAGGTGCAGGGTCTGAACTCGGTCCCGCGCGCCGGCGACGTCTTCATCGTCACCGAGGAAGACCGCATGGCCCGTCAGATCGCGGAGAAGCGCGAAGCCGTCGAGCGCAACGCCCAGCTGGCCAAGGCCCGCAAGCGCATCTCGCTCGAGGACTTCACCCGTGCTCTCGAAGAGGGCAAGGTCGAGACGCTCAACCTCATCATCAAGGGCGACGTGTCCGGTGCCGTCGAGGCGCTGGAGGAGTCGCTGCTCAAGATCGAGGTCGACGATTCGGTGCAGCTGCGCATCATCCACCGCGGTGTGGGCGCGATCACCGAGTCCGACGTGAACCTGGCGACGATCGACAACGCGATCATCGTGGGCTTCAACGTCCGCCCCGACACGAAGGCCCGTGAGGCCGCGTCCCGCGAGGGCGTGGACGTGCGCTTCTACTCGGTCATCTACAACGCGATCGACGAGATCGAGAACTCCCTCAAGGGCATGCTCAAGCCGGAGTTCGAAGAGGTCCAGTCGGGTGTCGCCGAGATCCGCGAGGTGTTCCGCTCCTCGAAGTTCGGCAACATCGCCGGTGTCATCGTCCGCTCGGGCACGATCACGCGCAACGCCAAGGCGCGGGTCATCCGCGACGGCGTGGTCATCGCCGATGGCCTGGCCATCGAGTCGCTGCGACGGTTCAAGGACGACGTCACCGAGGTCCGCACGGACTTCGAGGCGGGTATCGGCCTGGGCAAGTACAACGACATCCAGGTCGGCGACGAGATCGAGACCACGGAGATGGTGGAGAAGCCGCGCGCTTGATCGCGCGTGGTGACGCCTGAGGCACCCTGTGCCGGCCTTATGGGGCCCGGTCCGCTTCGCGGACGCCCCCACGGTCGTCACAGGGTGCCTCTGGCTCCGCGCTCGCGTTCAGCGGGGGCGAAAAGTGAGAGGGTATGGGAATGGCCGGAGAACGACAGGCACGACTTGCGGATCGCATCCGCGTCATCCTCGCTGAGCGGCTGGAGAAGGGGCTGCGCGACCCGCGCCTCGGCTTCGTGACGATCACCGACGTGCGCGTCACGGGTGATCTGCAGCACGCGTCCGCGTTCTACACCGTGCTGGGCACGGAGGAGGAGCGTGTGGCGTCTGGGGCGGCGCTCACCTCAGCGACCGGACTGCTGCGCAAGGAGGTCGGGCGCCAGCTCGGCATTCGCCTCGTGCCCACGCTCGAGTTCATCCCCGACGCGCTGCCCGAGAACGCCGACCACATCAGCGATCTGCTCCGGCAGGCGCGGGAGCGTGACGAGGAGGTCGCCGGCATCGCCGCGTCCGCCGCGTTCGCGGGCGAGGAAGATCCGTACGTGAAGCCCCGCGAGGGCGACGAGGAGTGAACCGATCACACGGTGCCATGGCGCCGTGAGGTCGTGACGAGAGGTCCCGGGGCGATGTTCCCCGGGGCCTCTCGTGCGTGAGCGGATCCCGTCTCCGGCGAGAACCGCCTTATTCGACAGAGTCCAAGAAGTTGGGATCCGCGGTCGTCTCTTGTTAGCATCCAACCCACGTGCGCGAGGTGGCGTGCGATGACGGCGGGGGCTGCGCGGCGATGAACGGCACGACGACGGGCAGGACCGGGGAACGGACGAGGATCCGGGCCACCGGTGCGCCGTCAGGCGGAACCTTCGAACGTGCGGCCGGCGGCCTCCATGATGCCGCGCCGCACGTGCGCGCTGCGATCGACCGCGTCTGCGGAGCAGACCCGGTCGCGGCCGCCGAGATGCTGGCCGCGCTGAATCCTGAACAGCGCCGGGGATGGCGTGCGCTGCCGGAACCCCTTCCCGCGGTCCCGGCCCTGGAGGCGCACGCGCGGCGCGCGCTGCCTCCGGATGCGGATCCGGAACGAGTGCTCGAGCTCGCCCTGTGCGGGGCCGGATCGGCGCAGGCGCTGAGCGCGATCGCGGGGTGCGGGCCGGAGGGGCTGGCGCGGTCGCCGTTGGCCGGGCTCGCCGAGCTGCACGGCGGGCGGTTCCGCTTCACCGATGCGGCGCTGCGCACGCAGGTGCTGGCGGCGGCGACGGCGCAGGACAGACTGCGCGCACACCAGCGACTCGCACTCGTGCTCGTCGAAGCAGGGGAGGACGATGCCGCACTGTGGCACCGCGCCCGGGGCGCCGTGGCCGGTGATCCCGCGCTCGTCGAGCCCCTCATCCGGCTGGCGGGCATGGCGCTGGGCGACGGGGACGCCGAGCGTGCCTGGTCGTGTGCGGCGGAGGCCGCGGAGCACGCGCAGCCGGGCACGCCCGCGCACGCGAGAGCGCTGCTGAGCAGCGGACGTGCGGCACTGGCCGGCGGGTGGGTGGCGGACGCCCTGGACCGCATCGAGCAGGCGCTGCGCATCGAGGGCGGACATCGCGGTGAGGCGACGTCGGCCTTCGTGCTCGCCCATACGCTGCGGCACGGCGCGGTGCCGGCGCCCGATCCGCTGGTGCCGGACGACGCCACCGGCTCGGGATTCCGGCTCGCCGCGGCCCTCGGTGCCTCCCTCGGTGCCGAGCGGGGCGACCGCGAACGCAGTACCGCGTGGCTCACGGTGGCAGGGCGGCTCGGTCAGGACCCGGATGCGCGAGCGACTCTGCTGGCCTGGTGCGATGCGATGGCAGGCGACGCGGATGCGGGGACGATCGAGGACGGCGGTGCGGCCCAGCGCGTGTCGCACGCCCTCTGCGCGGGCCTCGGCGGTGATCCCGACGCCGGCGTGCGAGCGCTGGCCGAACCGGGCACGATCCGCCAGGAGGACCCGGTGATCGGCCTGCACGAGCAGAGCCCGCTGCTGCGCGCCCGCCGTGCGGTCGCCGAGGTGCTGCTGCATGTCTGGGCGGGACGGATCGGCACTGCGCATGAGCGTCTGGCCGTCTCCGCGGCGGACCTCCCTGTGGCGCTGCCGTTCGCCGGCCTCGCCGTGGCGCTGTCCCGACGCCTGGACCTTGCCGTGGACGGCCGCATCGGAGCGCTGTCCCACGAGCTCGCCGCCGCCGTTCCGTGGTCCCAGGAGCCCGATGGGTTCGTGGATCGAGCCATCGACGCCTATCTGCAGGGGCGCAGCGACGAGGCCGCCGTGCACATGGGGCTGTGGACGGACCGCGGCAGACCCTCGGAGCCGCTCGGTCTTCCCGGGCTGGACGAGATCGGCCCGCTGGGTGCGCCGGCCGCGCCCGAGCCTCCGGAGGCGACGGCGGCGCGAACGCTGCGCGAGCGCGTCCGCGCCGCGCGCGAGTCGTCCTGGCGCACCGATCTCGACGCGGTCGCCGAGGAGAGTCGGGAGATCCGCTCACCCTTCGAACGCGCACGGGTCGAGGCTCTGCTGGGCTCGACGTGCGCGGCGCGGGGCGATCGCGGCCGTGGCGTGCGGCACCTGCGCGCCGCACGGAGCCTGTTCGAGGAGTCCGGGGCGCGGGCATGGCGCGGCATGGTCGATCGACGGCTGCGGATGATGGCCGAACGCCGGCAGCGTGCGACAGAGGCCGCAGGCGAGACGGGAGGCGTCCCCTCGTCGCTGGAGGTCTGCCGTGCGACATGGGAGCCGGTCCTGACCGCCCGTGAACTCGAGGTGGCTCTGCTCATGGCCGAGGGGCGCACGAATCGGGAGATCGCGCTCGCGCTGCATGTCTCGGTGCGGACCGTGGAAGTGCATGGCGGCCGGATCTTCGCGAAGCTCGATGTGCGCACCCGCCACGAGCTGACCGTGCTCGCGCATCGCACGGATCAGCATCTCTGAGGACCGCGCGGGTCGGGGCGGCCTGCGGCGGGTCAGCGCGGCAGCAGCAGCTCGTAGTCCGCGGCCTCGAGCAGACCGTCCGCGATGAGCGAGTCGATCGCGCGGTCGCGCTGGATCGGATCCGGCCAGTCGGCGAGGACGGCGCCGGCGGGCAGACGGTGGCCCTCAGCGTGCCGGAGCGCGCGGAGCACGCCGCCCCGGGCCTGCCGATCCGATCCCTCGTACTTCGCCTGCCGTCGCCGCCGATCCTCGCCGTCGGGGAAGCCCGCGGCGCGCCATGCGCAGATCTCGGCGAGCGGGCACCGCGCGCAGTCCGCGCTGCGGGCCGTGCACACGGTCGCGCCGAGCTCCATGGCCGCCGCGTTCACGATTGCGGCCTGCCCCGCGTCGTCGGGCAGCAGCGCGAGCATGTCGGCCAGATCGCGATGGGCGGGCGGATCCGGCTGGGCGCGCCCGTGCACGGCGCGGGCGATCACTCGCCGCGTGTTGGTGTCGACGACGGGGTGACGGTCGCCGAATGCGAACACCGCGACCGCGCGGGCCGTGTAGTCGCCGATGCCGGGGAGCGCCAGCAGTGCGGGGACGTCGCGCGGGGTGACCCCGCCGTGCTCGTCGCGGATCGCGACCGCGGCCCGGTGCAGCCACAGCGCCCGCCGCGGGTAGCCGAGGTTCGCCCACTGCTGCAGCACCTCGGCGGGGGTCGCCGCGGCGAGCGAGATCGGATCCGGCCACCGTGCGAGCCACGCCTCCAGATGCGGGATCACTCGGTTCACCGGGGTCTGCTGCAGCATGAACTCGCTCACGAGCACACCCCATGCCCCGTAGGCGGCCAGGTACTCGGGCCTCCGCCAGGGCAGGTCGCGCGCGTGCTCGCTGTACCAGGCGATCAGCGCGGACGCGATCGGCGCAGAGGCGGGGGAGTCGGGCACGGGACTCCACGCTACCGCTCCGCCGCACGGCACGGCGCCGAAGCGGAGCCGGTCGGATCCGCGTAGTCGGGGCCTCTAGGCTTGGGGTATGGCAACCAGCGGGATCCTGCTCGTCGACAAGCCGGGCGGGATGACGAGTCATGACGTCGTCGCCCGCACCCGGAGGGTGTTCGGCACTCGCAAGGTCGGGCACGCCGGCACACTCGACCCGATGGCCACAGGCCTGCTCGTGGTCGGGATCGAGGCCGCGACGCGTCTGCTCGCGTTCGTGGTGGGCGCCGACAAGACGTACCACGCCACGATCCGCCTCGGCCAGAGCACGAGCACGGACGACGCGGATGGCGAGATCACGGCCTCGGCCGACCCCGAGCGCGTCTCCGCGATCGCCGCCCACGAGATCGCCGCGGGTATCGCCGCGCTCACCGGTGCGATCTCGCAGGTGCCCAGCGCCGTCTCCGCCATCAAGGTCGACGGGCGCCGGGCATATGACCGGGTCCGCGCGGGGGAGGACGTCGTCCTCGCGGCCCGTGACGTGGTGGTGTCCCGCTTCGAGGTGCTCGATGACCGCCCCGGTGACGGAGGCGTGCGAGACGTCGACGTGGTCGTGGACTGCTCGTCCGGAACCTACATCCGCGCCCTCGCCCGTGATCTCGGTGCAGCATTGGGCGTCGGGGCCCACCTCACGGCGCTGCGCCGCACGCACGTCGGTCCGTTCGATGTGGCCGACGCGTCCTCCCTCGACGGCCTGGCCGAAGCCCGGCCGCTGACCGCAGCGGACGCTGCGGCGCGGATCCTCCCCGTCCTCGAAGTCAGCGCGCAGGAGGCCGTCGATCTGCGTCACGGCAAGCGACTGGCCGGGCAGCGCGCCAGACTCGAGGGGCCGCGCGCCGCGGCGATCGATCCGGACGGCGTGCTGATCGGGATCGTGGAGCGCCGCGGCGACGACCTGAAGAGCGCCATGAACATGCCGGAGGGGGCATCATGATCCTCTGGTTCACTGTCATCCAGCTCGCGGTCGCGGTCGCCGCAGGCCTGTTCTGCCTCATCATGGGCTTCGCGGGAAAGCGGCCGAACGACTGGACCGTGGGATCGCTCGCCCTGATCGAGCTGCTGCTGATCGTGCAGGTCGTGATGGCGATCGTGTCGCCCTTCACCGGGAACCCCGCCCTCGGCGACCCCCTCGAGTACGGTGTGTATCTGGTCTCCGCGGTCCTGCTGCCGATCGGCGGGGCGATCTGGGCGCTGCTCGAGCGCTCCCGCTGGAGCACGGTGATCATGGGCGTGGTCGCGTTGTCGATCGCGGTCATGGTGTGGCGGATGCAGGTGATCTGGACGACGCCGATCGGCGGCTGAGCGTGCGGGGCGTGCGGACCGCCCGCCACCGGGTTCCGTAGAATGGACCGTGCCATGTGCACTGCGCGAGCCTCGACCCCGTCCGATTCCTCCGCTCCCGACTCGGAGGGTTCCTCCGTCGTACCGGCTCGCCCCCGCATGCGCGGTGTGGGCCGCGTACTGGTGATCGTGTACGCCGTGATGGCACTGGGCGCCACCGGCCGGTCCTTCGTGCAGATCGCGCGCGCCTTCGACCAGGCACCGCTGGCGTACTCGCTGTCGGCGGTGTCCGCCGTCGTCTACATCGTCGCGACGCTCGCGCTGATCGGATCCGGCCGCCCGGCGTGGTACCGCGTCGCCTGGGTCGCGATCGCCTTCGAACTGGTCGGCGTGCTGGTCGTGGGTACGCTGAGCCTCACCCACCCGGCGCTCTTCCAGCACCAGACGGTGTGGTCGCAGTTCGGCCTCGGTTACGTGCTGATCCCACTGTTCCTGCCGATGGTCGGGCTGTGGTGGCTCATCACGCACCGGCCGTCCCGCACCGTGGCGGCGGCGAACGCCGGCACGGCGGACGGATCCGGCGCATGATCGTGTTCCGCGACCCGGCCGAGGTGCCGGCGGACTTCGGACGCACCGTGGCCGCGATCGGCAAGTTCGACGGTGTGCACTCCGGTCACCGCGCGGTGTTCCGGCGCGCGCAGCAGGACGCGGCGCGCATCGGGGCGAAGACGGTGGCGGTGACCTTCGATCGCAACCCGCTGAGCGTGCTGCGCCCGGACCGCTGCCCGGACGATCTGGTGTCGGTCGAGCGCAAGATCGAGCTCCTCTCGGCATGCGGATTGGATGCCGTCCTGGTGCTCACCTTCGACGAGCAGCTGGCCTCGCGCACGGCGGAGGACTTCGCCCAGGCGATCCTCGTCGACGCCCTGCACGTCGCCACCGTCCTCGTCGGCCGCGACTTCCGCTTCGGCAGCGGCGGCAGGGGAACCCCAGCGCTGCTGGCCGAGCTGGGCGCTCGGAGCGACTTCACCGTCGATGTGATCGAGGATGTCTTCCTCCGGGGCACCGACCGGCGGGTCTCCTCGTCCTGGGTGCGCGAGCTGCTCTCGGCGGGCGATGTCGCGCTCGCGGGTGCGGTGCTGGGACGTCCGGTCTCGGTGCGCGGCGAGGTCGTGCACGGCCTGAAGCGCGGCCGCGAGCTCGGATTCCCGACCGCGAACCTTCCTGCCCTGCTCGACGAGATGGTGCCGGCGGACGGCGTCTATGCGGGCCGGCTGGTGGACCACGCGACCGGGGTGGTGCATCCTGCCGCGATCTCCGTCGGGACCAACCCCACCTTCGACGACGTGCTGCAGCGCCAGGTCGAGGCGCACGCGATCGACAGCCCGGGCCTGGACCTCTACGGTCACGACGTGACGGTGGAGTTCACCCACCGGCTGCGCGGGATGACGGCGTTCGACAGCATGGACGCGCTCGTCGCGGGCATCGCCTCCGACGTCGCTCAGGCCCGTATCCTGCTGGGTGTGACGGAACCGGATCCGGCGAACTCGCCCGCCGAGTGACCGCATCGGCCCTCGCGTGGCGTAAACTGACCGCGAACCCGTTGTGATCGACGTGCGCGATGCACGCCTGCGGGGTTCTCGTCCGCTCGGTCTGCGATGCCTCTCGGCAGCCGCCCGTCCGCGGACACGCATCGTCAGGACGGATCATCGTCCGGACGGTCATTTTCGGACAGTCGCCGTCCTCTCGGAGACGGCATCCACGCTCAGGAGGAGCATGCCGACCACGGCGACCGCCACCCGGCGGAAGAAGACGTCGCGTCGAGACGAGGACGCGCCGCTGATCCCGATCCTCGCGCGCAAGGTGCGCGAGATCGAGGCCAAGGCCCAGCACGGGAAGCTCGGCCCGACGAATCGCGTCAAGTTCCAGGTGATCGCGTTCCTGGTGCGCGAGGAGCGCGCCAGAGCCAAGGGCGACGCCGAGCTCGGCGACGCAGCCCGGGCGGAGCAGCTCAAGCGCCTGGACGGCGTGGCCACGATCCTCGCGAAGACCGCCGCGCGCGACACGTCGCTGATCCAGCTGCTCGAGGCGGATCAGGCCACGAGCCCGGTCGCGAAGCGGATGCGCCGCGACTGGCTGCTGGAGTCCGGCGCCGAGCTCGCGCCCGAGGAGCTCGTCATCGCCGATGTGATCCGCGTGCAGCAGGCGCCCGTGGTGCCGGCCGCGCTCGCCGAACGGCAGGTGACCCCGCCGTCCGTGGAGTCGCGGATGCTGGCGAACCCGTTCCTGGCGCCCGATCTCACACCCCGGCCCGCGTCCACGCCGCGCCGCCGGCTGGACGGCTGGGAGCTCATGGGGCCCCTGTACAAGGCGTTCGAGTCGGGGGCGGGCGGGGCCACGGCCTCGATGGAGCTCCCGCCGCTGCCCGAGTACGACCACCTCTCGCCGAAGGGCCTCGAGGTGATGGTGCACCAGTCGCGCTTCCTCGAGTCGGTGCGGGCCGGGCATCGCTCGTTCCTGCTCGCCGACGAGCCGGGTCTCGGCAAGACCGCGCAGTCCGTGCTCGCGGCGTCCATCGCGCACGCCTACCCGCTGCTCGTGGTCGTTCCGAACGTCGTGAAGATGAACTGGGCGCGTGAGGTCGAGCGGTGGACGCCGCAGCGCCGTGCCGCCGTGATCCAGGGCGATGGCCAGGATGTGGACGCCTTCGCGGACATCTTCATCGTCAACTACGAGATCCTCGACCGGCACCTCTCCTGGCTGGGCGAGATCGGCCTGCGCGGCATGGTGGTGGACGAGGCGCACTTCATCAAGAACCTGTCCTCCCAGCGCTCGCAGAACGTCCTCGCGCTCGCGTCCCGGATCCGCGAGCAGTCCGCAGGCGCGCATCCGCTGCTCATGGCACTGACCGGCACCCCGCTGATCAACGATGTCGAGGACTTCGACGCGATCTGGCGTTTCCTGGGCTGGACCAACGGCGAGCGCCCCTCCGCGGAGCTCGCGGACAAGCTCGACGCCACCGGACTGACGCCCGCGGACAAGTCGTTCTACGGCGAGGCCAGGGACGCGGTCATCTCGATGGGCATCGTGCGCCGCAAGAAGAAGGACGTGGCGGCCGACCTGCCGGACAAGCTCATCGCGGATCTGCCCGTGCAGCTGGACGACGAGTTCGGGCGCGGGATCCGGCAGGCCGAGGCCGAGCTCGGCGCGCGGATGGCGGCGAAGTACCGCCGGATCATCGAGGCGCGCGGAGACCGGGGCCTCGCCCACGGCGAGATCGACGAGGACATCGTCCGGCTCGTCGCGCACGGCGAGCTGGAGGAGTCGAAGGCGGCAGGCACGGGCGGGGACAACGTCTTCACCATGGTGCGCAAGATCGGCCAGGCCAAGGCCCTTCTCGCCGCGGACTATGCGGCACAGCTGCAGCGCTCCGTCGGCAAGGTGGTGTTCTTCGCCAAGCACGTGGACGTCATGGATCAGGCCGAGGCGCACTTCGCCGCGGCCGGCATCCGCTCGGTGTCGCTGCGGGGCGACCAGACCGCCGTCGCCCGGCAGCAGGCGGTCGACGCGTTCAACGGCGACCCCGACGTCGGGATCGCGGTGTGCTCGCTCACGGCGGCCGGCGTCGGCGTGAACCTGCAGACCGCGTCGAACGTGGTGCTCGCCGAGCTCAGCTGGACCGCGGCGGAGCAGACCCAGGCGATCGACCGCGTGCACCGGATCGGTCAGGACGAGCCGGTCACCGCGTGGCGGATCATCGCGGCGCACACCCTCGACACGAAGATCGCCGAGCTCATCGATCAGAAGCAGGGCCTTGCGGCCCGGGCGCTGGACGGCGAGGCCGTGGGGGAGGGTGCGAGCGAGCCGGTGCAGCTGGCGGCGCTCATGCACCTGCTTCGTCAGGCGCTCGGCGGCGACTGAAACCCGGCCGCCCGAAGTTGTCAAGAACGGCGCTTCTTCTCCTGATTTCCGGAGTCGAGGCGCCGTTCTTCTTCAAGAAGGCGAGAAGTCCGTGAGGAGCCGTGTAAGAACTCCGCTTTTCGGTGGTTCGGAATGGCGCCGGGCAGTCGATCGGCACTAGGGTCGAACGAGGCAACGGCGCCGCGCTTCCATCCCCTTCCCTCCCGAGGACGACCCATGAAGATCGGCATCCTGACCAGCGGTGGCGACTGCCCCGGCCTGAACGCGGTCATCCGCGGCATCGTGCTCAAGGGCACCACGACGTACGAACTGGAGTTCGTGGGAATCCGCGACGGCTGGCGCGGTGTCGTCGACGGCGACTTCTTCCCGCTCACCAGGCACGAGGTGAAGGGGCTGAGCAAGGTCGGCGGCACGATCCTCGGCACCAGCCGCACCAATCCGTACGAGGGCGCGCGTGGCGGCGCCGAGAACGTCGCGAAGACGCTGTCCAAGCACGGCATCGACGGCATCGTCGCGATCGGCGGGGAGGGCACCCTTGCCGCGGCGGACCGCCTCTCGAAGGACGGCATCCAGGTGCTGGGCGTGCCGAAGACCATCGACAACGACCTGCGGGCCACCGACTACTCGTTCGGCTTCGACACGGCGGTGAACATCGCCACCGACGCCATGGACCGCCTGCGCACCACCGGCGACTCGCACCAGCGCTGCATGATCGCAGAGGTCATGGGTCGCCACGTCGGATGGATCGCGCTGCACGCCGGAATGGCCGCGGGTGCGCACGCGATCTGCATCCCCGAGGTGCCGATGTCGATCGAGGAGATTTGCGACCTCGTCACCGGCGCGAGCGACCGCGGCCGCGCACCGCTCGTCGTGGTGTCGGAGGGGTTCAAGCTCAAGGGCATGGATCAGGCCTTCAGCGACAAGGGGCTCGACGCCTTCAACCGCCCCCGGCTCGGCGGCATCAGCGAGATCCTCGCGCCGGAGATCGAGAAGCGCACCGGCATCGAGACCCGCTCCACGGTGCTCGGCCACATCCAGCGCGGGGGCTCGCCCTCCGCCTTCGACCGCGTGCTCGCGACGAGGCTCGGGCTGCACGCCGCGGACGCCCTCGTCGATCAGGCCTGGGGTCAGATGGTCGCGCTGCGCGGCACCGACATCGTGCGCGTCCCGTTCGCGGAGGCGCTCGGCGAACTCAACACCGTGCCGCTGCAGCGTTACGAAGAGGCCGCCGCCCTGTTCGGGTGAAATGCGGCCGGCGGGGAGTCGGCTTCGCGTGCCGCCGCCGGCATCCTGTCCGGATCCCGAGATCACGTATCCTCACCGAAATCAGGACCATCTGCCTCGAATCCTCCTGATCCGGGTCGTTCGTCCTGATCTCGGGATGTGGATTCCGGATGCGGATCCGAAATCCGCACCGGGGACGTGGACCCCGCTCGCGGTTCGCAGTGCGGGCGCGGTACCTGGATCAACGTGAACCGAGGTGGCGTGCCTGTGCCATCGCTGCTCGCACCGTGTCCTGCACAAAGCGCGGCTCGAACATGAGCTGGGCGTAGTCGAAGCGCAGCACTAAGAAGCCCCGCAGCGCAAGTCGGGCATCCGCGCGCAGATCGCGTCGGCGGTCCTTGGCGCTGCTGTGGAACTGAAACCCGTCGAGCTGCACGACCAGGCGGTCGCCGATGAGCGCATCGACGGGGTGCCCGTCGATGATGATCTGCTGACGCACGACGACCCCGATCTCGCGCATGAGCGCGACGAAATGCGTCTCGAGCCCCGAGTCGGACAGGATGTCGGCTGCTCTCATGAGCCGCCGGGCGCTCTCGGAGCGCCACCGTACGCTGCGCAGCACGTCGATGCTGATCTTCTTCTTCCGGATCGCGGATTCCCAGACTGCCAGGGCGTCGGCTGCGCTCAGGCAGCGCGCGACGTGGAAGAGCACATTGATGAGGGGGTCCACGACCTCTTGGGCGGAGGCCGGCGCCGGGCCGGATCCCCAATGCAACCGCACCCCGTCGCTGTCATGCCGGGAGGCGTTGGCGGCCACGGTGATGTGCACGTCCGGATCCCGCGGCGCCCAGAGTCCCTGCGCCGCCGCCTGTGTCACGCAGGTCACCCGTCCGCCCAGTTGCGCCGCGCGAATGCGCTCGGGTGGGGCATCGGGCAGCACGATCCAGGACCTGCGCACCCGGTCGACCGTGCCGATCGAGGCCGCCGCAGCGAGCGAATGCTTGCTGAATCCCGCCTGGTACAGCGCGGAGGTGTGCGAGACGCCGCCATGTGCGGCGAGCCAGGGAAGCAGGTCCATTCATCCAGACTGGACGCACGGGGGCCCGATCACCGGTTATCCACAAGGGATACGACGATTGCGGTGTGTGGAGGACGAACGCCCGGCGCCGAGATCAGGAGGAACGACCCAGCGCAGGACGATATCCGGCGGATCCTCCTGATCTCGGTCGCTCGTCCTGATCTCGGGACACAGATCCAACTGACCGGCCGGCCGCCGGGCCGGTCCCGGGGCGCTCGTCGCGCTCGTCAGTCGGCGACGCCCAGGCGGTCCAGGATCCAGGCCAGCTCGAAGGCGCGCTCGCGCCAGGAGTTGTACCGGCCGCTGACGCCGCCGTGGCCGGCCACCATCTCGCACTTGAGCAGCACGTCGTCCGCCCCTGCGTCGCGCAGGCGGGCCACCCACTTGGCGGGCTCCACGTAGAGCACGCGCGTGTCGTTGAGCGAGGTGACGGCGAGGATCGACGGGTAGGCCACGCCGTCGCGCACGTTCTCGTACGGCGAGTACGACTTCATGTACGCGTACACCTCGGCGTCGTGCAGCGGGTCGCCCCACTCGTCCCACTCGATCACGGTGAGGGGGAGGGACGGATCCAGGATCGTCGTCAGCGCATCCACGAACGGCACCGAGGCGAGGATGCCGCGGAACAGCTCGGGGGCGAGGTTCGCGACGGCGCCCATGAGCAGACCGCCCGCGCTGCCGCCCTCCGCGACCATCCGGTCCGGGGCGGTGATGCCGGTCTCGACCAGATGGCGCGCGCACGCGACGAAGTCGGTGAACGAGTTGGCCTTCTGCCCGAGCTTGCCGTCTTCGTACCACTGCCGGCCCATCTCACCGCCGCCGCGCACGTGCGCGACCGCGAAGACCACGCCGCGGTCCAGGGCCGACAGGCGCATGACCGAGAAGCCGGGGTCGATCGAGTGCTCGTAGGATCCGTAGCCGTAGAGGTGCACGGCGCGGGGCTCGGCCCCGGGCTCGCCGAAGGAGCGCTTCCACACCAGTGAGACCGGGATGCGGGCGCCGTCCGGGGCGATCGCCCAATCGCGGCGCTGTCCGTAGTCGGCCGGGTCATAGCCGCCGAGCACGGGCTGGCGCTTGCGCAGGTGCAGCGTGCGGGTCGCCAACTCCAGGTCGTAGACGGTGGAGGGGGTGACGAACGAGCCGTAGCCGAGGCGCAGGAACGGCGCGGCCCACTCGGGGTTGCCGCCGAAGCCCGCCGAGTACAGCGGCTCATCGAAGCCGAGCTCGTCCAGCACCCCCGTCGCCGGATCCATCAGGGCGATGCGCTCGAGCCCTTCGAAGCGGTAGGCCACGACGGTGACGTCGCGGAACGCGTCCACGTCCAGCAGCCGGCGGCCCGGGGTGTGCGGCAGGATCGCCCGGCGCTCGCCCTCGGGGTCGGACACGGAGACCGCGACGAGCTCGAAGTCCAGCGCGTCGTCGTTGTGCAGGATGAGCAGTTCGTCGCCGCCGTCGACCACGGCGTGCTCGACCGCGTACTCGACGCCCTCGCGCCGCGGCCAGACCACGCGCGGCGGTGCGGTGAGGTCGTCCAGATCGACGAGGTGCTCCTCGCTCGTGATGCTGGAGCCCACGCCGATCACGAGGTAACGGCGGCTCCGGGTGATCCCGGCGCCGAGCCAGAACCGCTCGTCGGGCTCGTGGAACAGCTGCACGTCGTCGGTCACGGGCGTGCCGACCCGGTGCAGCCACAGGGTGTCCGGGCGCCAGGAATCGTCGACGGTGGTGTAGATGATCGCGGCGCCGTCGGGCGTGAAGAAGGCGCCGGACGTCCCGGGGATCTCATCGGGCAGCGTCTCGCCCGACCGCAGGTCGCGGACGTGCACGGTGTAGCGCTCATCGCCCTCGAAGTCCGTCGACCAGAGCAGCCGGGTCGCGTCGTCCGAGACGTCGAACGCGCCCATCGCGAAGAACTCGTGCCCCTCCGCCTCGACATTGCCGTCGAGCAGGACCTGCTCGCCGGCGACGGGCGTCGCAGCGTCCAGCACCGGCGGGGTCCAGTCGTCGGGGGAGGAGACCGCCGCACGGCACTGCAGGCCGTACTGCTGCCCCTCGACGGTGCGGCCGTAGTACCACCAGTCGCCGCGCCGGGTGGGGACCGACAGATCGGACTCCTGCACGCGTCCCTTGATCTCCTGGAACAACGTCTCGCGCAGCGGCTCGAGGTGCGCCAGACGCGCGTCGGTATAGGCGTTCTCGGCCTCGAGGTGCGCGATCACCTCGGAATCGTCCTTCGCGCGCAGCCAGTCGTAAGGATCGTCGAACACGTCCCCGTGATGCGTGCGGATCAGCGAGCGGCGGGCTGCGCGGGGCGGGACGAGGGTGGAAGGAGCCGAGGTGGCGGGGACGGAGGTCACAGCACAACGCTAGCCGCTGCGGCTCGGCCGAGGTCCTTCGCGGCGGCGGATGGCGTCGAGTTGACCGGCCTGGGTCGGGATGGGAGGATTCAACCGGCCCGTTAACGGATGCTGTACTCCCGGTGAACTCTTCGTTCGTCACGTCCCTCCACTTACGAAAGCGAACGGTGGAAACCGCAGCCCTCATCGTCGTGCTGGTGATCCTGCTGGCACTCTTCTTCGACTTCACCAACGGGTTCCATGACACGGCGAACGCCATGGCCACCCCGATCGCGACGGGTGCGCTCAAGCCGCGGACCGCGGTGATGCTCGCGGCCGGACTGAATCTCGTCGGCGCCTTCCTGTCCACCGAGGTCGCCGCGACCGTGTCCGGCGGCATCATCCAGGAGGATTCGAGCACCGCGCATCTCATGCCGTCGCTCATCTTCGCCGGCCTCATCGGCGCGATCACCTGGAACATGCTGACCTGGCTGCTCGGACTGCCGTCCAGCTCGTCGCACGCGCTGTTCGGCGGACTGATCGGCGCCACGCTGGTCGGCGTCGGGCTCAGCGGAATCAACTTCGGCGTCGTGCTGTCCAAGGTCGTGCTGCCGGCGCTCATCGCGCCCCTCACGGCCGGGCTGATCGCCTACCTCGCCACCAAGCTCGCGTATCTGATCACGCGTCGGTACGACGGCAGGCCCGATGGGCGGAGCGGCTTCCGCTGGGGACAGATCTTCACGTCCTCGCTCGTCGCGCTGGCACACGGCACGAACGACGCGCAGAAGACCATGGGCGTGATCACTCTGGCGCTGATCTCGGTCGGCTGGCAGGCGCAGGGCGACCACCAGCCGCATATCTACGTGATCGTCGCGTGCGCGTTCACGATCGCGCTGGGCACCTATCTCGGCGGCTGGCGCATCATCCGCACCCTCGGCAAGGGCCTGACCGACGTCAAGCCGGCACAGGGCTTCGCGGCGGAGACCTCCACCGCGGCGACCATCCTCGCCTCCAGCGCGCTCGGCTTCGCGCTGTCCACCACGCAGGTCGCCTCGGGATCCGTGATCGGATCCGGACTCGGCCGGCGCGGCTCGGCCGTGCGCTGGCGTACCGCCGGCCGCATCGCGATCGGCTGGGTGCTCACGCTTCCTGCGGCGGGTCTGGTCGGAGCGATCGCCGCGTTCATCGTGGTCGTCGGCGGCGGCTGGGGTGTCCTGATCGATGCGATCCTCGCCCTCGCGGTGATCATCGCGCTGTTCCTGCGCTCGCGCCGCAACGCCGTCACGGCCAACAACGCGTTCAGCGAGGTCGCCGACTCCGGTCTCGCCATCGAGGTGCCCGAGGAACCGCCGCTGACCCCGCGACAGGCCAGGGCGCAACGCGCCCGTGAACGCGCGAAGGCCAAGGAGAAGGGGACGGGACGATGACCGTCGTCATCCACTGGGAGGCGTTCTTCCAGGTGCTCGGCGCCGCGCTCGTCGGCACCCTCCTCGTCGTGGGCTTCTACGCGCTCGGCCTTCGCCTGCTCGTGCGCGCGGGCAGGGTCCCCGTGGTCACGCCCGCCGAGTTCACGGACGCGATCACGGTGATCAGCGAGAAGGAGGCCAAGCGCGCCGCGAAGGCGGCCGCGAAGGCCGCCCGCAAGAGCCCGCTCACGGTCGCCCAGAAGACGCTGGCCCGGATCGCGGCCTACGCGTGCTTCGCCGTCTGCGCGGCGGCGGTGCTCGGCGGCATCCTGCTCATCGTCGTGAAGTAATGCCCGCCCGGGCCTGCGCGGCGCCGTCCGGGGAGGCCGCCGTCGCGGCGTTAACCTGAGACCATGACAGTGCAGTTCGGCCGTTACGCCTCGCCCACGCACACCCTGGTGCACGTGAGCGACCCGCACCTCCTGGCCGGGGGAGCGGCGCTGGGCGGACGCTTCGACGTGGACCGCACCTTGGCGCGCACACTCGCGGCGATCGAGAGAGCGACGGACAGACCTGACGCGATCGTCGTGACCGGCGATCTGGCCGATCTCGGCGAGCCGGACGCCTACCGTCGGCTGCGCGCGGTGGTGGAGCCCGTGTCCGAACGACTGGGCGCCCCGGTGATCTGGGTGCCCGGCAATCACGACGAGCGCCCGGCGATGCGAGAGCATCTGCTCGACGTCGCGCCCAGCGAGGAGCCGGTCACCGGCGTCTGGGATCTGAACGGTCTGCGCGTGATCGCGCTGGACTCCACGGTCCCCGGCTGGCACCACGGCGACGTCGATGCGGAGCAGCGCGCGTGGCTGGCCGACCAGCTGCGCATGCCCGCACCGCACGGCACGCTGCTCGCGATGCACCATCCGCCGGTGCCCAGCCACATCCCGTTCTTCGACATCCTCGAGCTTCGCCATCAGGACGAACTCGCCGAGGTGCTGCGCGGATCCGACGTCCGCGGGATACTCGCGGGGCACCTGCACTATTCGCTGCACGCGACGTTCGCGGGCATCCCGGTGAGCGTGGCATCCGCCACCTGCTACACCATGGATGTCGCCAGCCCGGGCGACCGGGTCAACGGCATGGACGCGGCCCAGTCCTTCCAACTCGTGCACGTGCGGCCCGAGACGATCACGCACACCGTCGTCCCCGTGGTCGAGGCGACGCCCGTCGACACCTTCAGCCCTGAATGGGTCGAGCGGATGGCGCAGCTCACACCCGAGGAGCGGCTGGAGGCGTTCTCGCGCAAGCCGGGGCGGTGAATCGGCACCGCGACTTTCGCCGAACCGGAGACGCGGGCATCGGCACTTCGCCGAAGCGGCGATGGGTGCCCGGGTAGGATGGACGCATCCCCCTTCCCTGTTCGCCATCACCCACGAGGATGTGTCCATGGCCGCCGTTGCGCCTGCCACCCGTACCGAAACCGACTCCCTGGGAAGCAAGGAGATCCCTGCCGACGCGTATTGGGGGATCCATACGCTCCGCGCCGCCGAGAACTTCCCGATCACGAAGCGCCCGATCTCCGTCTACCCGGAGCTGATCGAGGCACTCGCGATGGTCAAGCAGGCCAGCGCGCGCGCGAACAAGGAGATCGGCACGCTCGACGCGGAGAAGGCGGACCTCATCGACGCCGCCGCGCAGAAGGTGATCAACGGCGAGTTCCACGACCAGTTCATCGTCGGCGTCATCCAGGGCGGCGCCGGCACCTCGACGAACATGAACGCGAACGAGGTCATCACCAACATCGCGCTCGAGCTGGCCGGCCGTGAGAAGGGCGACTACGCGTTCCTCTCGCCGATCGACCACACCAATCGCAGCCAGTCGACGAACGACGTCTACCCGACAGCGGTCAAGATCGGGCTGTCGCTGAACCTGCGCTCCCTGCTCGACGAGCTCGACCTGCTGCGTGTGTCGTTCCTGAACAAGGCGCGCGAGTTCCACGACGTGCTCAAGGTGGGCCGCACCCAGCTGCAGGACGCCGTCCCGATGACCCTCGGCCAGGAGTTCCACGGCTTCGCCTCGACCCTCGGCTACGACCACACGCGCCTCACCGAGAACGCCTGGCTCATGTACGAGATCAACATGGGCGCCACCGCGATCGGCACCGGCATCACGACGCACCCGGCCTATGCGGCCTCGGTGCTGAAGCACCTGCGTGAGATCTCGGGTCTGGACCTGGCCACCGCGAGCGACCTCGTCGAGGCCACCAGCGACACCGGATCCTTCATGTCGTTCTCCTCGTCGCTCAAGCGCAACGCCATGAAGCTCTCCAAGATCTGCAACGACCTGCGTCTGCTCTCGTCGGGCCCGCAGGCCG
Source organism: Microbacterium sp. NPDC060117 (assembly GCF_042729315.1). Lineage (NCBI taxonomy): Bacteria > Bacillati > Actinomycetota > Actinomycetes > Micrococcales > Microbacteriaceae > Microbacterium > Microbacterium sp. NPDC060117. The sequence continues at coordinate 945,145 of NZ_JBHWXR010000002.1, read as the reverse complement.
GTCTCGGTGAGATCAACCTGCCTGCCATGCAGGCCGGCTCCAGCATCATGCCGGGCAAGGTCAACCCGGTCATCCCGGAGGTCGTCAACCAGGTCGCCTTCGCGGTCGCGGGAGCCGACGTGACGGTGACGATGGCCTCCGAGGCCGGTCAGCTGCAGCTCAACGCATTCGAGCCGGTGATCGCGCACTCGATCTTCCAGTCCATCACCTGGATGCGCCAGGCGATGTGGACCCTGCGCGTGAACTGCGTCGACGGCATCACCGCGAACCGCGACCGCCTGGGCGCCATGGTCGGGTCCTCGGTCGGCGTGATCACGGCGCTCACGCCGTTCATCGGCTACGCCGCCTCGGCCGCCCTCGCCAAGACCGCGCTGCTGACCAACCGCAACGTCGCCGACCTCGTGGTCGAGGCAGGTCTGATGTCGCGCGATGAGGTCGCCAAGCAGCTGTCGCCGGCCCGGCTGTCGGGGCTGGAGACGATCACCGCGGCGATCCCGGTCATCCCCTCCAAGGACGTGGACGCCGGGGCCTGACCCGACGCGCAGCCCGAACGGCCCGCCACTCGTAGAGTGGCGGGCCGTTCGGCGTTCTCAGCCTTGCGCTCTCGCAATCTATGCGCTTAGATCAACGGAGTACGAGAATCTATGCGCTTAGATTCAGTCGATGGACGCTTCAAGGAGGAAGACGTGAAAAGCAGGACAGCTCTGGCCGGGATCGCGGCTCTCGCAGCGATCGGCCTCGCGCTCACGGGGTGCGGTCGTGCGGACGGCGGGTCCTCCGCCCCCAGCGCCACCGCGGTACAGCTCGACGACGCACCGGCCAAGGGAACCATCACGATGTGGGCCATGGGAGCCGAGGGGGAGGCCCTGCCCGACTTCGTCAAGACCTTCGAGAAGGCGAACCCCGGCGTCACCGTCAAGGTCACCGCGATCCCCTGGGATGCCGCGCACAACAAGATCCAGACCGCGATCGCGGGCGGCAACACCCCGGACATCGCGATGATGGGCACCACCTGGATGGCCGACTTCGGGGACTCCTTCGGCACCGTCCCCGCCGGGATCGACACGTCGGGGTTCTTCGACGCGGCGGTGAGCTCCACCAAGATCGGCGACCGGGCCGCGGGCATCCCCTGGTACGTCGACACCCGCGTGCTGTACTACCGCACCGACATCGCCGCGAAGGCCGGCTGGACCAAGGCTCCGACCTCGTGGGAGGAGCTGCAGAAGATGGCGGCGGACATGCAGTCCCAGGGCGGGGCGAAGTGGGGGATCCGCATGCCCGCCGGCAACGACTCCTTCCAGGGCGCGCTGTGGATGCCGTGGTCGGCCGGTGCTGAGGTGACCGATGGCAAGAAGTGGACGCTCGACACCCCCGAGATGACCAAGGGCATCGAGTACTACAAGAGCTTCTTCGACAAGAAGCTCGCGGATCCGAACGCCGACACGTCCGCAGGGGCGGTCGAGTCCGAGTTCGTCGCCGGCACCACGCCGATGGTCGTGGAGGGTCCGTTCCTCCGGGGCCAGCTGGCCTCGGTCGGCGGTGCGGACTTCGCGAGCAAGTACGCCACGGCGGTGCTCCCGGCCGACAAGTCCTCGGTGTCGTTCAGCGGCGGTGCGAACCTCGTGGTCTTCAACGGCAGCAAGAACGCCACCTCGGCGTGGAAGCTCGCGCGCTGGCTGGCGGATCCGAAGGTACAGGCCGATTTCTACGCCGCGACCGGCGATCTGCCCGCGGCGAAGGCTGCGTGGCAGGAGAAGTCCGTCTCCTCCGACACGAGCCTGTCGACCTTCGGCACCCAGCTGGAGACGGCGAAGGCTCCGCCCGTCACGACCTCCTGGGTACAGGTGGCGGCCAAGGGCGACCAGGCGCTCGAGTCGATCCGCCGCGGCGGGACCTCGGTCGCGGACGCGCTCAAGAAGCTGCAGTCCGACGCCGACACGATCGGACTGAAGTGAGATGACGTCCACCGTCCTCCCCGCCGCCGGAACCCGGACGGGCTCCGGCGGCGGGAACGACCGGGCGGGCGGGGGCATGTTCGCGGCCGCCCGCCGCCGCCGGGCGCTCATCGCGTGGGGCTTCGCCCTGCCGTTCGTGCTGGTCTTCGGCGTGTTCATGATCGTGCCGATCGTGGGCTCGTTCGCGATGTCGTTCACCGACTTCACCGCCCGGGACATCGGCTCGCCGTTCGCCGTGGACGCCGTCGGTCTGCAGCAGTACGTCGCGCTCTTCCGCGATCCACGGTTCCTCACCTCGCTGGGGGTCACGGGCGTGTTCGTGGTAGTGGGCATCCCCGTCACGATGATCGTCGCGCTGGCCCTCGCCCTTGCCCTGAACAGCGGCAAGGGACGTCTGGTGTCCTTCTTCCGGGTCGGGTTCTACGCGCCCGTGGTCACCAGCATCGTGGCCGTCGCCGTCGTCTGGCGCTACATCCTGCAGCCGGACGGCCTGCTCAACACCGCGCTCGCGGCGATCGGCATCGCAGGGCCCAACTGGCTGAACGATCCCGCCTTCGCCCTGCCGTCGCTCATCCTCATGGCGGTGTGGCGCAACGTCGGCACGCTCATGGTCATCTTCCTCGCGGGGCTCCAGGCTGTGCCGGAGGACGTCACGGAGGCGGGGATCATGGACGGCGCGTCGCCCTGGCGGCGGCTCATCTCGGTCACCCTGCCGCTGCTGCGCCCGACGCTCCTCCTCGGGGCGGTGCTCATCTCGGTGGGATACCTGCAGTTCTTCGAGGAGTCCTTCGTGATGACAAAGGGTGGTCCCCTGGACTCGACGCTCTCGGTGGCGTTCTACACCTACCAGCAGTTCGGATTCGGCGAGTACGGCCTCGCGTCCGCGGCCAGTTACGTGCTGTTCCTCGTGATCGCGCTCGTGAGCCTGCTGCAGTTCCGCCTGTTGCGATCGAAGGACTGACCCATGGCTCTCGCACAGACAGAAGCCCCGATCCGGCGCCGCCGTGCCCGGCGGCTGAGCGGCCGGGCGACGTCCTATGCCGTGCTGACGGTTGGGCTGGTGATCTGGCTCGTCCCCTTCGTCTGGATGGTGCTCGGGTCCGTCAAGACGCAGGGCGAGATCCTGCGCCGTCCGCCGACCTGGTGGCCGCAGGCGCCGACCGGGGAGAACTACGCGCAGTGGTTCGGGCCCCTCGACTTCTGGCACTTCTTCGGCAACAGCCTGATCGTGGCGCTCGTGACGGTGCTCGGCAACCTCGTGTTCTGCTCGATGGTCGGCTATGCGCTCGCGAAGATGGAGTTCCCCGGCAAGCGGATCCTGTTCGGCGCCGTCATGATCACGCTCATGGTGCCGGGCGTGGTGACCTTCGTGCCGCTGTTCGTGATGGTGTCCAAGCTCGGGCTGGTCAACAGCTATCCCGCGCTGATCCTGCCCTTCATCACGGCGCCGCTCGGGGTGTTCCTGATGCGCCAGTTCATGGCGGGGATCCCGGACGCGCTGCTCGAGGCCGCGCGCCTGGACGGCGCAGGGGAGTGGCGGATCTTCCGCTCGGTCGTGATGCCGCTGTGCGGACCGCCACTGGCGACGCTCGGGATCCTGACCTTCCTGGGCTCCTGGAACAACTTCCTGTGGCCGCTCGTGGCGGCGCAGACCGAGGACATGTACACACTGCCGGTCGCCCTGTCGCTGTACTCGACGGGCCAGAACGCCACCGACTACGGGCTGCTGCTGGCAGGCTCCGTGCTCGTGATCGCCCCGATCCTGCTGCTCTTCGTCTTCCTGCAGCGGTGGTTCATCCGGGGCGTCGCCACCACGGGCTTGAAATGACGCAACGAGGGAGAGGGACATCCATGAGGGATGAGTTTCGGACGACGGACGAGGGCGTGCGCTTCCGCGACCTCAACGGCAACGGAGTGCTGGATCCGTACGAGGATCCGCGACTGAGCGCCGAGGAGCGGGTCGAGGACCTGCTCGCTCGCCTGTCGATCGAGGAGAAGATGGGGCTCCTGTTCCACACCGTCATCGAGATCGGCGACGAGGGCGAGCTGCGCGAGGAGCCCGGCGCGATCTCGAAGTCACCGACCTCGGTGGTCGTACTCGACAAGCACCTCACGCATTTCAACGTGCACGGCATGCGCACCGCGCGGGAGGGTGCGCGGTGGAACAACCGGCTCCAGGCGCTCGCGGTCCGCAGCCCGCACGGCATCCCGGTCACCATCAGCACCGACCCCCGGCACGCCTTCGTGGAGAACTCGGGCGTCGCCTTCGCCGCCGGCCCGTTCTCGCAATGGCCGGAGCCCCTGGGGCTCGCCGCCCTGGACGACGTCGAGCTGGTGCGGAGGTTCGCCGAGATCGCGGGTAGGGAGTACCGCGCGGTGGGGATCCGGATGGCCCTCCACCCGCAGGTGGATCTGCCGACCGAGGCGCGCTGGGGGCGACAGGCGCAGACGTTCGGCTACGACGCCGAGCGCGTCGCCGAGATGACCGGGGCGTATCTCGAGGGCTTTCAAGGTGCGCACCTCGGTCCCGACAGCGTCGCCTGCATCACCAAGCACTTCCCGGGCGGCGGTCCTCAGCTGGACGGCGAGGACGCGCACTTCCCCTACGGTCGTGAGCAGGTGTACCCCGGTGGGCGCTTCGAGGAGCATCTGCGTCCGTTCGTCGAGGCGATCCGTCGCGGCACGGCGGGGATCATGCCGTACTACGGGATGCCGGTGGGGCTGGTGCGCCACGGGGAGCCGATCGAGGAGGTCGGCTTCAGCTACAGTCGGCAGATCGTCACCGGCCTGCTGCGCGAGGAGCTCGGCTACGACGGCGTCGTCCTGAGCGACTGGGAGCTCATCAACGACAACCAGGTCGGAGATCAGGTGCTGCCGGCGCGGGCCTGGGGCGTCGAGGAGCTGTCGCCGAGGGAACGGCTGCTGCGACTGCTGGACGCCGGCGTCGATCAGTTCGGCGGCGAGGAGTGCGTCGAACTGCTGAGCGATCTCCTCGCCGAGGGGGCGGTGACGGAGGAGCGGATCGACCAGTCGGCGCGGCGCATCCTGCTGGTGAAGTTCCGCCTCGGGCTCTTCGATGACCCGTATGTGGACGAGGACGAGGCCGAGCGCATCGTCGGCGCCGCGGAGTTCCGCGCCGAGGGGGAGCGCGCTCAGGCCGAGTCCGTCACCGTGCTGCAGAACCGAGAACGCACGCTGCCGCTGTTCCGCGACGGGCGTCCGAGGATCTACGCCGAGGGCGTCGCTACCGAAGCGCTCGCCGAGTACGGGGACCGCGTCGCGGCTCCCGAGAATGCGGACGTCGCCGTGGTGCGGATCGCCGCGCCATTCGATCCAAGGGACGACCTCTTCCTGGAGGCCTGGTTCCATCAGGGCTCCCTCGAGCTCCCGCCGGGCCTTGTCGCGCGGCTGCGCCGGGTCGCCGCGCACTGCCCGCTCGTGGTCGTCGTGAACCTCGACCGTCCTGCGATCCTCACACCGCTCGTGCCGTTCACCGCTGCGATCGTGGTCGAGTTCGGCACCTCGGACACGGCCCTTCTCTCGGCGCTCTCCGGACGGATCCCGCCGCGAGGCGTGCTCCCCGTCGACATCCCGCGTTCGATGGACGCAGTGCGGGCGGCGTTCGCGGACGTGCCGGACGGCACCGAGGACCCCGTCTTCCGCCGCGGCACCGGCCTGACGATCGGCTGACCGCGCGCTCAGTAGAATCACTCCGAAAGCGAGGTGCTCATGGCGTCGAGCCGACCCACCGTCTACGACGTGGCGCAGCGGGCCGGAGTGTCGATCGCGACGGTCTCCTTCGCGTTCCGACGGCCCGACCGGGTGCGCGAGGACACGCGCCGCCTCGTCCTCGAAGCGGCGCGTGAGATCGGCTACGTGCCGAGCGGATCGGCGCGGAGCCTCGCTCGCGGGCGCACAGGAGTGCTCGGGCTGCATCTCTTCGACATGCTGCTCGACCAGGAGCCCGGTGCATCGCCTTCGGCGGACGGCACCGGCCGGGTCGACCTCGACGAGCTCGACCTCGACGCGGACACGGTCACCTGGGACGTCGCCGCGGACGAGCGGGAGAGCGATCCGCGCACCTTCCCGCTGTACGTCGACGAGGTGCAGCGAGGCTTCGTGCTCGAGTGCAAGCGCAACGGCACAGCGGTGCTGCTCTCCAGCGGCGGCGTGGGCGTCTCCGACCTGGCCGACACCGCAGGCCGGGTGGACGGTCTCGCGATCCTCCCCGGACGTTCGACGGCGGCGGCGATCGAGGCGGTGGCCGCGCGGGTGCCGGTCGTGCAGCTGAGCAAGCGCGCGGGCATCGGCCACCGCGTCACGGTGGACAACGCCAGAGGCATGCGGATGCTCGTGCAGCACCTGCACGACGTGCACGGCGTCGGATCCTTCGGATGGGTCGGGGCCATCGCCGAGGACGATCTGGACGAGCGGCGCGAGGGGTTCCTCGCCGCGGTGCAGGACATCCGGGGAGCTCGCGCCGAGACCCTCGACGACGCCGACCTGGAGCGGACGCCCGCCTACCCGGTGCTGCGCGACCGCGCTGCAGCAGGGACGCTGCCCGGCGCCCTGGTCTGCGGCAGCGACCAGACCGCGCTGCGCGTGATGGACGTGCTCCGCGGCGAGGGGATCCGCGTACCCCAGGACGTGCTCGTGACGGGCTTCGACGGCATCATGGCGAGTCGGCTCTCGACGCCGACGCTCACGACAGTGCGTCAGCCGATGGAGCTGATGGGACGCATCGCCGCCCACCTGCTCCTGACGGATCCCGGCGACGGGACTGCGCCGCCGCGCACCGTGAGGCTCGCGACGGACCTCCGCGTGGGCGGCAGCTGCGGATGCTGATCCTCGCTCCGGCGGAGGATCAGTCCAGGATCCGGCAGTGCGTCGTGAGCTCGCCGATCCCGTCGATGCCGACTGTCACGGTCGAGCGGTCGCGGAGGAAGATCTGCGGGTCGCGGGAGTAACCGGCACCGCCCGGGCTGCCGGTCGAGATCAGGGTTCCGGGACGGAGCGTGAGCGAGCGGGACAGGTGGGCGATGAGCGCGGAGACGGGGCGCACCATCTGCTCGGTCGAGGCGTCCTGCACCCTGTGACCGTCGACGACGGTCCAGATGTGCAGATCCTGCGGATCGGGGATCTCGTCGGCGGTCACGACGACCGGCCCGGTGGGGGAGAAACCGTCGAACGACTTGCAGCGCGACCACTGCGCCTCGGCGAACTGGATGTCGCGCGCGGTGATGTCGTTGACGACGGTGTAGCCCCAGACGTGGTCCAGGGCGTCCTCGGCGGACACGTCCTTCGCAGCGGCGCCGATCACGACGCCGAGTTCGGCCTCGTAGTCCACGGACTCCGACAGCGCGCGCGGCCACGACGTGGTCTGCTCGTGGCCGGCCAGGGAGTTCGGCCACAGGGTGAACACCGTCGGTGCCGTGTCGGTCTTCAGCCCGAGCTCGCTCGAGTGCGCGGCGTAGTTGAGCCCGACGGCCAGGACGACCGGCGGAGCGAGGACCGCGGCGCTGTAGGCGAAGCCGTCCAGCGCGTGCACGGGAGCCTCGCCGCGGGCGTGCGCGTCGCGGACGGCGTCGAGAAGGACGTCGCCCCCTTCGATGAGCTGCTGGAGGGTGGCAGGGGCCGGATCCACGAGATCGGAGACGAGCGTCGCCCCGGCACCGTCGATGACGGCGAGGGCGGGAAGGTCGGATTCGGGACGGCGCAGATGAGCGAACCGCATGCCTCCACGCTACCGGGCGCTTCCGGTGCCCTGCCGCGGTGAGCCTCTAGGCTTTGGGCATGAGCTTTGGAGGACACGGCGATCCCGCCGCGCAGCGCCCTGCCTCGCGCCCGTCGACGCCCGCATCGACGCCGTACCAGCCGCCCTCCGCCGCGCAGACCTCGCCGCAGGTTCCGCAGCAGCCCGTGGGCGCGTACCAGCCGCCGCAGTTTGCTCAGCAGCCGCAGTACGTCCAGCCCCAGAACTATCCGCAGACGGCATCGACGCCGATCGCGCCGGTCTACGGCTCGGTGCTCGCGCAGCGGCCGGAGCACCACGGCGCCGTCGCCTACGACGCTTACACGCCGCCCGCTCCCGTTCAGGCGGTGCCTGCTCTTCCCGTGCCGTCCGCGAAGGGGCGGCACGCCTCCGTGTGGGCCTTCGGCGCTCTCGGTTTCGTTCTTCTCGGTCTCATCGCCTACTTCGTGTGGGCGCTCGGCCCTGCCGCGTCGATGATCGGCATGGTCCTGGCGCTCGTCCCGCTGACGATCGTGTTCTTCGGCGTGTTCTTCATCGATCGATGGGAGCCGGAGCCGAAGTCGCTGGTCGCGTTCGCGATCGCCTGGGGCGCGATCGCCTCCGTGGGTCTCGCTCTCGCCGTCGACCTCTTGCTCACTCTGCTGTTCGGACAGCGCGGCGACGATCTGACGGCCGTGTTCCAGGCGCCGATGGTCGAGGAGACCGCGAAGGGCCTCGGCGTCTTCCTGATCTTCGTGATGGCGCGTCGCAGTTTCGACGGCCCCATCGACGGGATCGTCTACGGCGCCCTGGTCGGCGCCGGATTCGCCTTCACCGAGAACATCCAGTACTTCGCGATCAGCCTCATCGAGGGCGGGGCGCCCGATCTGACCGTCACGTTCGTGCTGCGCGGGCTCATGTCGCCCTTCGCCCACGCGATGTTCACGTCGGTGACCGGCTTCGCGATCGGGCTCGCGGCGCGTCGCGGAGCTTCGGCGGGGCGTGCGCTCGGTTTCGGCGCGCTCGGACTGCTGGGCGCGATGGCACTGCACGCGCTCTGGAACGGCTCTTCGATGATCGGCAACTTCTTCGTGCTCTATCTCGTGCTGCAGGTGCCGCTGTTCGTCGGCTTCATCATCGTGATCATCCTGCTGCGCAAGGAGGAGGCGCGGCTCACCTTTGCCCGGCTCAGCGACTACGCGACGGCGGGGTGGTTCACCCCGCAGGAGGTGTCGATGCTCGCGACGCCGGCAGGTCGTCGCGTCGGCCTGCAGTGGGCGTCGGGACTGCGGGGCGACCGCCGTCCGGTCATGCGCGGGTTCATCAAGGATGCGACCACCCTGGCGTCCGTACGGCAGCGCATCATCACCGGACGGGATCCGCTGGCGACGCAGGACGAGCAGGTGCTGCTCCAGCGCACGCACGCGGCGCGCGAGGCCCTGCTCTCGGTCTGAGAGCACGCGAGAGGTTTCGGCTCGCTCCGCTCGCTCAACCCTGCTACGACGAGGGCTCAAGTCCGCTACGCGGCCGTGAGCCCTCGCGTAGCAAGACTCAGCGCCCGGTGCTGCGGCGATGCCTGCAAGTCCTCCGGGCGCTGAGTTGATCTGAAGACAGGTTGCACCCGCGGCGCGGGGATGTCAAGGTTCGGGCGTCGCCGATCCTCGTCGAGGCACGCCGAGCACTGTTCGCCGTCGGCGCAGTGCCTCGCGTTGACCGGACCGAAACCGTCGGGTTGTATGGACGTATGACTGAGCGCACCAAGCCCGAGTTCGACGCCCCCACCGGACCCGCTCCCACGGAGCTCGTGATCCGCGACATCATCGAGGGAACCGGCGACGAGGCGAAGCCCGGCGACACCGTGACCGTGCACTACGCCGGTGTCGAGCACGACACCGGCGAGGAGTTCGATTCCTCCTGGGGTCGCGGCGAGACCATCCAGTTCCCGCTGCGCGGCCTGATCCAGGGCTGGCAGGAGGGCATCCCGGGGATGAAGGTCGGTGGACGTCGCGAGCTGATCATCCCGCCGCAGCTCGCCTACGGACCTGCCGGATCCGGTCACTTCCTCGGTGGGAAGACCCTCATCTTCATCATCGACCTCATCGCCGTCGGCTGACGAGAACGATCGCGAAGGCCCCGTCTCGGACGGGGCCTTCGTCGTGTCGGGAAGACCTCGGAAAAAGTTGGGCAGACCGGGAATGCATTCAGGTGAATGTAAGTTGTACCGTGATGTCGCCGCAGGAGCGGTGGCCCAGAACTTCGTACGAGGAGCAGCAATGAGCATCGACATCCCCGGCTACCGCAGCGGCACCTGGACCCTCGACCCCGCCCACAGCGAGGTCACCTTCAGCGTCCGCCACATGATGATCTCGAAGGTGCGCGGCACGTTCGGTGTCAAGAGCGCGACCCTGGTCGCCCCGGAGAACCCGCTCGAGGCGCGAGTCGAGGCGAGCGTCGACGTGACCTCGCTCGACACCGGCGACGCCGGCCGTAACGGCCACCTGATGTCGGCCGACTTCTTCGATGCCGAGAAGTACCCGACCATGGACTTCGTCTCCACCGGCGCGCGCGCCGAGGGCGGCGACCTGTTCGTCGACGGCGACCTGACCATCCACGGCGTCACCAAGCCGGTCACCTTCGAGCTCGACTTCGGCGGCTTCGGATCCGACCCGTACGGGAACTACAAGGCCGGCGCGTCCGCGAAGGCCGTCATCAACCGCGAGGACTTCGGCCTCACCTGGAACGCGGCGCTCGAGACCGGCGGTGTGCTCGTCGGCAAGGACGTCACGATCACGCTCGACCTGCAGGGCGCGCTGCAGGCGTAATCCAGATCCATCCGAAGGGCGGGTGCCGCATCGTGCGGCGCCCGCCCTTCGCGTGTCGAGGTGTCACACCGGCGCTGTTCACGCCGCAGGCCCATCGATGAGCCGGCTCCCGACCGCTCGCAGCGACACCGCCGCCCAAGTGCGGAACGGTCGCCAGGCTTCGGCGATCCGTCCCAGCTCGGCGTCGCCCGGCATGTGATCGAGGTCGTACAGCGTCTGGACCGCGGCGCGGGTGTGATCCTCCTGCGTGGACAGCACGTCGGCGAGCCCGCACGCGCGGATCACGATGAGCGCGCTGTAGAAAGGGCCGATACCGGGCAGACGTTGCACGTCGAGCATCGCCTCCTCGGGCGTCATGCCGGCCAGCCGGTGCACGTCGAGCTGTCCGTCCAGCGCCGCGCGGGCGATCGCGTGCAGACGGGGGATCCGGTCCGCGGGCAGTCCGGGGAACTCCTCGACTCCCAGCAGCTGCTCGGGCAGCGGCAGAGCGGCTTCGGGCCGTCCCGAGAGCGCGAAGACCGTGCCGTGCTGCTCGGAAAGACGCCGGCGCAGTGCGATGCCCTGCCGTCGTGCACGGCGGGCTGAGAGGACCGCCCACACCGCGGCCTCGTACGGGCTGTAGAAGTTCGACGGTCGGAAGCCCGGTGCCGCGGCGTGTACGCGCGCGAGCACCGGATCCGCAGCGCACACGGCCGCCCACGCGTCGCCGTCGTGGTCGGCCGAGACGACGCGGGCCACCTGCGCGGCGATCGCGTCGAGGTCGCCGTCGCCGTGCGCCGTCAGAGCGAGCACGCCGTCCTGCTGGCGCACCTCGACGCCGACCTGGGCATCGAGCGCATCGGTGCAGAACGCGAGCCGCATGACGCCGTCGAAGGCGGATTCGTCGCGATGGCCGAATCCCATGAGTGCGACCTCGCGGAGGTCGTACGGCCCGATCAGGGGCAGCGTGGTCGTGCGGATCGTGGTGCTCATCCCGCCAGTGTGCACCGGGCCGGGGACATCGGCGCCCTACGATCCGACGTGCTTCCGGCGTCAGCGCGGCAGCGTCAGCTCAGCCAAGCGCGCGGGGCCGGCGAACGCGTCGATCGCCGCGATCCTGTCCCCGTCGACGTCGAACGCCATCACCGACACCGCGCGCCGGCCGACCATGACCACGACACCGGGGAGGCCGTCGACCAGCACCGGGAGGAGCACGGCGTCCGGGATGGCGAACATGAGCGCCTGGCCTGCGACGGCCGCACTGCCGCGCACGAGCGCCGTGGCGGAGAGCCCCTGCTCGACCCGCAGTTCGACCTCGGGGGAGAGCAGCGACACCAGGCGGTCGAAGTCGCCCGCGCGGGCGGCCGCGAAGAACGCCTCGACGACGGGACGTCGTTCCCGGGCGGGGCGGATGCCGGCCATGTCGGCCGAGCGCACCCGGCGGCGCGCGCGGCTGGCCAGCTGCCGCACCGCATCGGGGGAGCGCTCGAGCAACTCCGCGATCTGCTCGAAGGGCACGTCGAAGGAGTCGTGCAGCACGAACGCGACGCGCTCGGCGGGGGAGAGCCGTTCGTGCACGACCGTGAGTGCGGCGCCGACGGCCTCGGCCTGCTGTGCCTCGTTCGCAGGATCCGGTGCCCGCTCATCCGTCTCGATGACCGGACTCGTCGCTTCGTCGTCGAGCGGGATCTCGCCCCGCGACGCGCGAGAACGCAGCACGTTCAGGCAGGCGCGGGATGCGATCGTGGTCAACCAGCCGCCGAGGTTCTGCACGTCGTCCGCACCGGCTGCGGAAGCCCGCAGCCACACGTCCTGCACGATGTCGTCGGCCTCTGCGGTGGATCCGAGCATGCGCTGCGCGAGCCGGCGCAGCCGCGGCCGGTGCTCCTCGAAGCGCCGGGCGAGGGAAGTCTCGTCCGTCATGTCACATCTCCTCCGGCCCGCGTGTCATCAGAGTGACCGTCCGGATCGGGACGGCGTCTGACAAGAAGAACGGGAAGAGTCTGACATGACCATCGACCAGACCATCGACACCACGGCTGCCGTCGCGATCAAGGCGCGGATGCCGCATCCGGCGTTCCTGCTCGAGGGAGGCTTCGACGCTCTCACCGGACTCAGCAGGGTGGCGGGCTCGAGTGACCTGCCGGAGGAGCTGCTGCATCTCGTGCATCTGCGGGCCAGCCAGATCAACGGATGCAGCTGGTGCACGATCGAGCACTCCAAGGAGATGCGCGCCGACGGCGCCGGCGACGAGCGGGTCTTCGGCGTCGCCGCCTGGCGCGAGGCGCCGCTGTTCACCGAGCGGGAGCGCGCGGCGCTCGCGCTCACCGAGGCCCTCACCCGGATCGCGGACACGGCGGATCCGGTGCCCGACGCGCTGTGGGCCGAGGTGTCGGCCCAGTTCGACAAGCGGCAGCTGTCCGCGCTGATCCTGGCGATCAGCGCGATCAACGTGTGGAACCGCATCAACGTGGCGATCCGGCAGCCCGCCGGACAGCGCTGACGAGGCGGAGGATCCGCAGCCGTCGCCGACGGGCGCTCAGGGCTGCGGATCCTCGGCGTCGTAGGCCCGGAAGCGCGGGCTCAGCCGTACGAACAGCGCCACGAGGCCGATCACGAGCAGCCCGCCCAGCAGCGGTGGGAACCACAGTGCGGTGAGCGAGGCCAGTGCACCGGCGTAAAGCGCGCCGAGCCGCGGCCCGCCCGCGACGACGATGATGAACACGCCCTGCAGGCGACCGCGCATGGCATCGGGCACGGCGGCCTGCATCATGGTGTTGCGGTAGATCGAGCTGACGTTGTCAGCTGCGCCCGAGAACGCCAGCGCGACGCAGCCGAGCGCGATCAGCAGCACGTTCGGCGAGCCCGCGGTCGCAGGCGAGCTCGGGAGCAGGGCGCCCGCGAGCAGCACCACGCCGAACAGCGCGATCATCGAGCCATAGGCCTGCACGGCCCTGGCGATGCCGCGACCGTGCCACCGGTAGTGCACGATGCGGCCGGAGAACAGGCTCGAGAGGAACGTCCCGACCGCGACGGCCGCGGTGAGCAGGCCCGTGGTGACCGCGCCACCGCCCAGGATCACGGTGCCGAGCGCGGGGAAGAGCGCCAGCGGCTGGCCGAAAGTCATGGCGCAGATGTCGAGGATGTACTGCATCCGGATGTTGCCGGCGCGCCGAAGGAAGCTCCAGCCGTCGACGAGCGAGGCGAGTCCTGGGCGCACGATCTCGCCCTCCGGCTTCAGCGCAGGCAGGGTCCACAACCCGAGGAACATGGACAGCATCAGGATGACGTCGATCGTGTAGGTCCAGCCGTAACCGGTGAGTGCGACGAGGACGCCGGCGAGGGCGGGACCCGCCATCACGGTCATGCCGAATGCCACGCCGTTCAGCGCCGAGGCCGGCGCGAGCAGTTCGCGGGGGAGCAGCCGGGGCACGATCGCGGTGCGCGTGGCCATGCCGACAGAGTTCGCCGCGGCGATGATCATGCTCAGCGCGTAGAGCCACCAGATCGTCTCCCGGTGCGTCCAGGTGAGCGTCGCCAGCAGGGCGGTCGCGGCGAACGTGATCACGGCGGCGATGAGTGCGACCCGTCGGCGGTCGAAGGCGTCCGCGAGCATGCCGCCGTAGAGACCCGCGAGGATCATCGGCACGAGGCCGGCGACGGCGATCATGGAGACGGCGAAGGTGCTCTGCGTGAGCTCGAACACGTGCAGCATGACGGTCACGACCGTGAGTTGTCCGCCGATGCCGCTGAGGGTGGACCCGATCCACATCCGGGCGAACGCCGGACTCCGCCGGAACGGGCTCAGGTCGATCAGGTGACTCACCCATCGAGCGTACTGGCGGAGCGACGGGTCGGGATCCGGCGCGGCGCGCGGGGCCGCCCGGTGCTGATAGACTTGTGCGGTTGCCGTTCGATCGGCCGCGGATAAAGAGAGCCCACGCATCAGGCGTCGGGCACCGCGCAGCAAAGAGGAAGGGGATCACCTATGGCACTGGAAGCAGACGTCAAGAAGGCGATCATCGAAGAGTACGCGACGCACCCCGGTGACACCGGATCCCCCGAGGTGCAGGTTGCCATGCTGACGCAGCGCATCAAGGACCTCACCGAGCACCTCAAGGAGCACAAGCACGACCACCACTCGCGTCGTGGCCTGTTCCTGCTCGTCGGTCAGCGCCGTCGTCTGCTCGGCTACCTCCAGGACGTCGACATCAACCGCTACCGGTCGTTGATCGAGCGTCTCGGACTCCGCCGCTAAGCAGCAGCGCAGCCAGCGTACAATCGCGCGAAACATTCTTGCGAGGCCCGTCCCACGGTGTGGGGGCGGGCCTCGACCTTTGTCCCCCTTGTCCGGAGGCCTGCTTTCCTGTAGGAAAGTGAGATGAGCTTTCCTGGTGGAAAGCGAACGAACGGATCGAGGGGGAACCGTGGAGCAGGAGTCGATACCCGGGCAGGACCCGCTCGAGCCCCCGGATCCTCGCGTCGCGCAGGCCTATCTGGATGTGCTGCCCGGCCTGCAGTCCCGGCGTGAGATCGTGATCGACCGCCGTCGGCTGGCCCGACTCGCCATCATCGAGGGCGTCGCACTGGCCGCATACTTCCTGGTGTTCCTCACTGCATGGATGCTGCAGCGTCGAGCAGGGACATCTACCAAGACGCCCGTGAGCGCGATCGCGGTGTACCTCACCTGGGTGTCGCTGGTACCGGGGCTCCGCGAGCGCTATGGCGCGCGTCTGGCGCTGACGGCAGGACTGCGGACGGTGCAGGTGCTCCTGATCGTCGGCGCGCTGGTCGCGTTCCTGGGCATCATGATCGTCGACCTCGCGGTCGCCCCGCTGTCCCCGTTCTGGGCCGGTCTGCCGGCGCTGTTCGCGGCGGCGTCGGGACTCTGGGCATGGCGGATCCTGTCGCACGCGGCGCGGGATCAGCATAGGAGACCGGTGCCGCCGCATGCGGAGTTCACCAGGGCCGGGCGCATCACGACCGTCATCTGCGGGATCGTCCTCACCGCCTGCATCGTCGCGACAGGTCTGGGTGCGCAGCCGCGTTTCGGGACGACGATCTCGGCCTTCACCTGTGTCGCGGCGACGGTGGTCGTGCTGATCGGTCAGTTCTCCGGCCGCGCCACCGCCGTCGGCGAGATGTGGCACGCGCCGCAATGGACGATGTTCGCCATCGGGGCCGGGGCCGCCGCAACAGTCGTGATGCTGTTGGCGATCGCTCCCGGCGCAGCATTCCCCGTGAGCATCATGCTGGGCGCACTGATCCTCATGGTGAGCATCGTCGTGAGCGTGCGGCCGGAACCGACGGATGAGTGAGGGCGACATGAGCGAGAACGGACGCGGCAACGACGTCGGCCTGACCGGTTCCCCCCAAGATGCCCGCGCGGCGCTCGATGCTCTATCCGGGATCTCCTCGCGACGCGACGAGCTGCTGGATCGGCGTCGGCTGGGCGGGATCCTGCTCGTCGATGCGATCATTCCCACGGCGGCGTTCACATCATGGATTCTGGCGCAGGCGCTCCGGGATGACTCGGTGAGCATGCATTCCATCCCGGCTCTCGCAACACTGGTCGTCGTGCTCTTATGGGATCAGCTCGCCCGAGGGCTGCACGAACGGTATCGCGCACGGGCAGCGCTTCGCGGTGCCCGGCGTGCGGTGCAGAACGCGCTCTCGGCCGTCGGGGCCGGGATTCTTGTCGTCGCTGTCTTCCTCACGTTCTTACGAGGGGAAGCACCGGTCGTGCTCGCCGTGATCGGATCCATCCTCCTGATCAGCAGCGGTGTCTGGGCTGCCGGCGTGATGATGCGAGAGGCGAAGGGCGCGCCGCGGATGCCACCGGCGGAGCACGCGGTGATGAACGTCGCAGGGCGGTTCGCCACGTTCTTCTTCGGTCTCGGGTTGGGGTCGATCGCGATGGTCGGGCCGTTGGCTGCCGCGCCCGGCGGAACTTCCGCGTTCGTCGTCATCCTCGCCGTGATCGCATTGGTCATCGCCGGCGCCGGGCGTTTCCTCAACGCGGTCCCGGAGCTCGGCGCGATGTGGCGCCCGCCGCAGTGGGTTGCGTTCGCGCTGTCGACCGCGATCGTGCTCATCGCGCCAGTGCTCGGCGCGGTCCGCCCCGCAGAAGCGGTTCTGTTCGGCATGGTCGCCGGGGGAGCGGTTCTCCTCGTGTTCGGCGCTGCCGCGCTCTGGCCGGTGGGCTCCGATGCCTGAACCGCATCCGCGTACGCGGCTCGACGACACCTTCGCGGGAGCGATCCGCTTCTCGATGATGGCGGCGTTGCGCGATGGCGTGGAGATGGACTTCGCGACGCTCGCGCACGTGCTGCAGGCGAACGATTCCGCAGTGAGCAAGGCGATCGCGGCGCTGTCGGCCGTCGGCTATGTGGTCGTCCGCAAGGGTCAGGTCGGCGCGCGCCCACGCACCTGGGTGCGGGCGACCGCCCCGGGCTCGCGGGCGTTCGAGGCGCACGTGCAGGCGCTGCGCGACATCGTCGGCGGGGGCGGATCGGCGATCTGAATCCGCGTGCCCGTGCCGAGTGAACGGGATCCCGTCGAGCGCACCGCGTGGTCGCGCCGACATCCCGTCCGCTCGACAGGATCCCGTGCCGTCGGCGGATCCGCGGGCGCAGGCTGAGGCGGATCGGCGCGCGCAGGCGGAGGCGCGAGCGGGCTCAGCGCCGGATCAGCGACACGGGGCGGCGGCGGATGACCAGCGTCACGGACACGGCCAGCAGGGCTGCGCACAGCGCCATGAGGAGCAGGCTGACGGTCCAGGTTCCGGTCGCGTCGTGCAGGATGCCGAGCACCAGGCTGCCGCTGCCCGCCACGGCGTAGCCGACCCCCTGCGCGATCGCGGAGAGGATGCCGGCGGAGGCCTCATCGGCGGACAGGCTCACGAGCAGGCCCATGGCGAGCCCGAATCCGGCGTTCTGCGCGATGCCGAGTACCGTCACGACCGCCGGGTCGTGGCCGCCGTCCAGGCCGAACCACACGAAACCCACTGCCATGACGACGCCGAGGCCGGGACCGAACCAGGTGAGGATCCGCCGCCGACGGGCGATCACCGGTGCGACGAGCGTCGGGACCAGTCCGATCAGGCTGAACCAGCCCAGCAGCCCGCCCGCGGCGCCCCGGGTCTCGCCGTGCGCCGACAGCATGAGCGGAAGCCAGGTGGTCACTGCGAAGTACAGCAGCGCCTGCAGCGAGAACACGGCCGTCATCAGGGCGACGGTCGTCCTCGCGTCAGCCGGGATCGACACCGGCTCGCCGATCGGCGCGGTGGCTGCCGATCCGCGGCCCACGGCGAGCATCGCCAGCGCGGCGAGCACCGCGAGGGCGGCCCAGGCGGCGAGCGCCGGACGCAGCCCGAACGCCTCGTCCAAGGGCACGGCCAGGCCGGCGCCGAGTGCGGCGCCGATGCCGAAGGACATGCTGCTGAGGCCTACCCAGAGCCCGCTCGCACCGAGCGCCTTGAGGTAGGGCGGCAGCAGGGTCGCGGCCACCATGATCGCCGCCCCCGCGAGGAACGTGCCGGGCAGCAGCACCCAGCCGCTGAGGACGCGCAGCACGAGACCGGCGGCGAGCACCGACATCGCAGCGAGGATGGCACGGGTCGTGCCGATCCGCCGGGCCAGCAGCGGCCCGAGCATCGCGGTGAGCCCGAAGGCGATGACGGGCAGCGTCGCGAGCAGGCTGCGCTCCACGCCCCCCAACCCGAACTCGCTCGTCGCCTGATCCAGCAGGGCGGAGACCGACGTGATCGCCGGGCGCAGATTGACGCCGACCAGGAGCGCGGTACCGAGCGCGAGGGCTCGGGCGGCGCTCCCGGTCGGTGCGAGCCGAGCGCGGCCCCCCGCGCGTCCGGCCTGGACGGCGTCGCCGTCCGCCCGATCAGCTCGCGAGGACACGAAGCCCATCGGCGACGACGCGCCCGTCATGGATGACGGTGCGATCGGTGCCGCGGTCCATCACCGCGCTGGTCGGGGTCTGCCCGTCGACGAGCACCAGGTCGGCGCGGTCGCCGACCGCGGTTCCGGGCCGATCCTGGACGCCGGCGAGGCGCGGCACCTCGTGCGACATGATGCTGGCACCGCCCATGGTCGCGATGGCGAGACACATCTCGATGTGCTCGTCTCGACGGAAGTTGTTCGTGAACGCCAGCTGCCAGGTGCGATCGAGCAGATCGCAGTTGCCGTATGGGCTCCAGTAGTCGCGCTGACCGTCCTCGCCGAGGCCGAACCGCACGCCCGAGGAGACCAGGTCGACGAGCGACAGCTGGTTGCGGGCCGCGGGGGCGACACTCGCCATGGCGATGTCGAGTTCGGCGAACTCGTCGATCAGCCGGCGGCTGGTCGCCTCGTTCACGCCGCCCAGCTCGTAGGCATGCGACATCGTGACCTTGCCCTGCATGCCGAGCGCGCGCACGCGCTCCAGCACGAGTTCGGTGCTGAACACGCCGAGATGACCCGGCTCATGCAGATGGATGTCGACCTCGACCTGGTACTTCTCTGCGAGGCCGAAGACGACGTCGAGGTGGCGGACCGGGTCGCGGTCCAGCTGCGAGGGGTCGATGCCGCCCATGACATCGGCGCCCTGCTTGAGCGACTCCTCGAGGTAGTCGACTGTTCCCTCCTCCAGGAGGATCCCGGCCTGCGGGAACGTCATCACCTGCACGTCGGCCTGATCGGCGAACTTCTCCTTGGCGGCCATCACCGAGTCGAACTTCTCCAGCTTGCAGTCCACGTCGACCTGCGCATAGGTGCGCACGCGCGTGGTGCCGCGGGCGATCATGCGCTCCAGCGTGCCGGCGACGATCTCGGCGTGCGGTACGTCGGTGTTGCGCCAGTTGCGGCGGTCGTTCATCATCATGGCCCACACTCCGGGCGCGCCGGTGTGCTCGCGGAACGGAAGGCCGATGCGGGAGGAGTCCAGGTGCACGTGCACATCGCTGAACGAAGGCAGCAGCAGCCGCCCACGGCCGTCCACGTCCCCGGCGCCGAGCGGGCCGGTCTCGTCGTGCGGGCGCACGGCCGCGATGCGGCCGTCCTCGATGACGACGTCGGATGCGGAACCGCCCCAGGGGCGGACGTCACGAATCAGCAAGGATCTTCCTCTCTTCGGGGGTGCTCGCCGCGAATGCGGCGGCTTCGGCCGGGTGGTGGCAGGCGACCGCGCCGGACGGCACCCGCTCCATGCACATCTTCTTCTTCCCATCGTCCAACAAGGCGAAGACGGGGCAGCGCGTGCGGAACACGCAACCGCTGGGCGGGTTCGACGGATGCGGCAGATCGCCGGTGAGGCGGATCCGACCGCTGCGATCGGCGTGCGGATCGGGGGAGGGGACCGACGACAGCAGCGACTGCGTGTACGGGTGCCGTGGGGCGTCGAAGACCGCGTCCCTGGTCCCGACCTCCATGACCTTGCCCAGGTACATCACGGCCACATCGTGGGCGAAGTGCTTGACGACGGACAGGTCGTGCGCGATGAACACGTAGGAGATGCCGGTGTCCGCCTGGATGTCCTGCAGCAGGTTGATCACCTGCGCCTGCACGGACACGTCGAGCGCGGAGACCGGTTCATCGCAGATCACAACGTCGGGTTCCAATGCCAGCGCCCGGGCGATGCCGACGCGCTGCTTCTGGCCGCCGGAGAACTCGTGCGGGAAGCGGTTGTAGTGCTCGGGGCGCAGCCCCACGCGGTCCATGAGGGACTGCACGCGGGTCTTCATGCCCTCCTTCGGGCTGATGCGCTGGGCGCGCAGCGGTGCGGCGATCGCGGCGCCCACGGTCTGACGCGGGTTGAGCGACGACGCGGGGTTCTGGAACACCATCTGCACGCGACGGCGGAAGTCCTGCAGCTCGGATCCCGCAAGTCCCGCGACGTCGGCGCCGTCCAGACGGATGCTGCCGGAGGTCGGCGTCAGCAGGCGCATCAGCAGCCGACCGGTCGTCGACTTCCCGCAACCGGACTCGCCGACCAGGCCCAGGGTCTTGCCGCGCTCGAGCGTGAACGACACGCCATCGACGGCCTTGACGATGCTCTTCGGCTTGAACATGCCCTGCGAGACGGGGAAGTGCTTGGCGAGGCCCTCGACCTGCAGCAGTGGGGCGGTCATCGTGCGGCCTCCAACGTGATCGGCTCGGACGTGCCGAGGCTCTCGGACAGGTGGCAGCGCGATCGGTGCGATCCCGCGCCGTGCAGCGCCGGCCGCTCGGTGCGGCACCGGTTGCCCGGGACCAGGTGCGCCACCGGGCAGCGGTCGGCGAACAGGCAGCCCTGCGGCAGGTCCAGCAGGGACGGCGGGAAGCCGGGAATCGGGGTCAGGCGTCCCGCCTCATCCGCCATCGACGGCATCGATGCCAGCAGGCCCTTGGTGTACGGGTGGGCGGTGCGCAGGAAGGCGTCCTCCATGTCGGCCTGCTCGACGCACTGCCCGCCGTACATGACGATCACGCGCTGGCAGACCTCGGCGACGACACCGAGGTCGTGTGTCACGTAGACGACGGCGGATCCGGTCTCCTGCTGCAGCGAGGAGATCAGATCGAGGATCTGCGCCTGCACCGTGACGTCGAGCGCGGTCGTCGGCTCATCGGCGATGAGCAGCTCCGGCTCGCAGATCAGGGCCATCGCGATCATCGCGCGCTGGCGCATGCCGCCGGAGAACTCGTGCGGGTAGGAGTCGTAGCGCGACACCGGGTCCGGGATGCCGACGCGCGCGAGCATGTCGATCGCCTGCGCCCTGGCGGCTTTCGCGCTCACCCTGTTGTGCACCCGGTACGCCTCGGCGATCTGCGTGCCGACCGTGTAGAAGGGGTGCATCGCGGAGAGCGGATCCTGGAAGATCATGCCGATCTTGCGACCACGGTACGGACGCATCTCGTTCTCGGTGAGCGGCACGAGATCCGTGCCTTCGAACAGGATCTGTCCGGTGACGCGTGCGCTCGTCTCCTTGAGCAGCCCCATCAGGGTCTGACTAGTGACGGTCTTGCCGGATCCCGACTCGCCGACGATGCCGATGGTGTCGCCGCGCTCGAGCGTGAGGTCCATGCCGTTCACCGCATGCACGACGCCGTCGTCGGTGGGGAAGTCGACCCGCAGGTCGCGGATGTCCAGGAACGGGGTGGCCATCAGCTGACCCTCACTCTCGGGTCGATGCCGGCGTAGGCGAGGTCGACGACGACGTTGGCGGTGATGATGAAGAACGCGGCCAGCATGGTGATGGCCATGGTGACGGGCAGGTCCCCGGCGACCGCGGCGTGCACGGCCGTGAAGCCGAGGCCCGGGACGGAGAAGATCTGCTCGGTGAGCACGGCGCCGCCGAGCAGCGCGCCGATGTCGAGCCCCAGCATGGTCACGATCGGCGTGATGCCGGCGCGCACGCCGTGCCGGAACACGATCTCGCGCCGGCCCAGGCCCTTGGCCCGTGCAGTGCGCATGAAGTCCTCGCCGAACGTCTCGATCATGTTGTTGCGCGTGATGCGGATGTACTGGGCGCTGAACAGCACGGCGATGGCGACCCAGGGCAGGAGGTAGTTGAGGAACCAGGCGGCCGGGCCGGCAGGCCCGAACGGACTGCTGATCTGATTGCTCGTGAACGGCAGCCAGTGCAGGGTGCTCACGAAGACGAGCAGGAGCAGCAGGCCGGTCACGGGGATCGGCAGCGAGACGCCGACCGAGGCGGCGCCGACGATGAGCTTGTCCGTCGCCCTGCCCTTGCGGATGGCGGCGAGCAGGCCGAGGCCGACGCCGACGATCGTCCACAGCACGACAGCGCCGACTGCGATCGACAGCGTGTAGGGGAGGGCGCGGGCGAGAACGTCGGTGACGTTCTCATTGGTCTGGAAGGACTTGCCCAGGCACGGCCACGCGCAGAGCTGCTCCGCACCCGGCGCGCCGATCATGCGCGGTCCGAAGAATCCGGAGAGATACGCGAAGTACTGGATGAAGAAGGGCTTGTCCATGCCCAGCGCGACGCGCGCCTGCTCGATGCGCTCCGGGGTGCACTCCTGGCCGCATGCCGCGGCGGCGGGATCGGACGGGCCGATCTGGAAGAGCGCGAACGTGACGAAGCTCACGACGAGGAGGAGGATGACGAGGCCCGCCACTCGGCGGACGAGGAATCCGATCATTGCTGTCCCGTGCGGGACCGGCCGCGAAGGGCCGGCCCCCTCCTTTCAGGAGTGCGGAGGCGTCAGTTCTTGACGCCGACGGTGGACAGGTCGATGCTTCCGAAGAAGTAGCCGACCTGGGCGTTCTGGATCTTGGATCCGACGACGCTCGAGGTGTACGTGCGGAAGAGCGGCACGATCGGGTACGTCTCCATGGCCTTGTTGTAGAGCTCGGTCCACTTCGTGTTGAGCTCCTCGGACGAGCCGTTGGTGTCGCGCAGCTTGTACATCTCGCCCGAGATGGTGGGGTCGAAGTAGCGCGAGATGTTGCTGAATCCGTAGGTCGTGCCGTCGAGGCTCGGGCCGAGGTTCGGATCCACCGTGGTGCGCGTGGAGCCGGAGGCGGCGCCGCCGCACCAGCCGGCACGGGCGATGTCGGGCATCTGGTCGCCGGCGAGCGTCGTGTAGTAGTTCGGCGCGGGGATCGCGACCATCTGCAGGTCGATGCCGAGCTCCTTGAAGTTCTGCTGCAGCACCGTGCCGAGGTTCTTGTACCGCTCGGTGGCGTTCGAGTAGCCGTAGGTGAGCGTCTTGGGAACCGTCTTGCCCTGCAGCAGCTTCTTCGCCTCGTCCAGCTTCGGCTTGCCGGCCGGGTCGAGGTCGAGGTTCGGCTTGATCCAGCCGACCTGGGCATCGTTCAGGTACGAGTTGGTGAGCTTGCCGAAGCGCGGCCCGCCGTACTGCACCTGGATCGACGCGCGGTCCATGGCGAGCGCCAGCGCGTGGCGCACGTCCGGGTCCGTGATCGTGGTGGTGTTGAAGTTCAGCACGTCGGTGCAGCCGAGCAGGCCTCCCGCCGTGCGCGGCTTGATGGTCTGGTCGCCGAGTCGGGCGGCGTCGGAGGCCTGGAGGGCGCCGTTCGAGTCGAGCGTGATCGCCGTCGGGTCGGAGTCGCTCAGCAGCTGCTGGCTGATCGTCGCCTGGGCGGTCGACAGCGAGAAGGAGAACGTGTCGGGCAGCGCGGTGCGGTTCTCATCCGTCTTCGGGTCCCAGTGGGGGTTGCGCACGAGCTTGAGCTCGCGACCGCGGTCGTAGCTCGAGATCATGTACGGGCCGGAGGAGATCGGGTGGTTGGTGTAGTCGAGCTTGGTGTCCTTCGCCTGCGGGACCGGGGCGCTGTTGGAGCGCGAGGCGAGCGCGGGGAAGTCGGGGTAGGGCTGCTTCAGGTGGAAGATGATCGTCTTCGCGTCCGGGGTCTCGATCGCGGCGAGCTCGCCGCCCGAGTACGGACCCTTGTAGGTGTCGGCGTCGAGCACGGCGTTGAGCTCCTGCGGAGCCTGCGTGTAGACGTCACGGGCGAAGGTGCGCTCGATGCCGTACTTGATGTCGGCGGAGGTGATCGGGGACCCGTCTTCGTAGGTGAGGCCGTCCTTGAGCGTGTACGTCCAGGTGAGGCCGTCGGCGGAGGTCTTGCCGAGGTCGGTGGCGAGATCGGGGACGATCTTCGGTGGCTGGCCGGCGGTCTCCTTCGCCATGGTCAGGGTGCGGTAGTAGAGCTGGCCGACGTTGGCGGTCTGCACGTAGTTGCTGTTGCCGGGGTCGAGCGTCTGGAAGTCACTGGACATCAGCACGTTGACGTTGCCGCCCTTGGTGCTGAAGCCCTCGTTGACGACATGCGGGGCGTAGGGGTTGTTTGCGGCGGTGCTTCCGGTGGCGGTGCCGCCGGAAGCGGATCCGGCGGAACAGCCCGCCACGGCGAGCGCGACGGCCAGGACGGAGGCGGCGAACAGGGGACGGCTGTGTCTCATGGTTCTTCTCTTCTTGGGGTGGATGGACAGGGGAGTACGGGGATGCGGGCGGCCCGGACGGGACGCCGCCCGCAGGGAGGGCTCAGCTGCGCGAGGCCTTGGGATCGAGGGCGTCGCGGACCGCGTCGCCGAGCAGGTTGAAGGCGAGCACGGTGATGACGAGCGCGGTGCCGGGCACGATCAGGAACCAGGGATCGACGAGGTACCAGTTGCCGGACTGCGCGGCGTTGAGCATCTGCCCCCAGGACGGCGTCGGATCCTTGACGCCGACGCCGAGGAAGGAGAGCGCCGCCTCGGCCGAGATGTTGGTCGGGATCATCATCGTCGCGTAGACGAGGACGACGCCGGACACGTTCGGGATCACCTGCGTGAACAGGATGGTGCGCTTGGAAGCGCCGTAGGAGCGCGCGGCCTCGATGTACTCCTGCTCACGGATGCTGAGCACCTGCCCGCGCACGACGCGGGCGAGATACGCCCAGCCGAAGAAGCCGAGGATGATGACCAGCGAGGCGATGGGCACGAAGCTGCCCTGGCCGAGCGCGGTGCCGCGCAGCCGGGACTGCAGGATCGGGGTGAGCGAGAGCACCAGCAGCAGGTGCGGGAATGCGAGGAACAGGTCGATCAGGCGGCTGATGACCATGTCCACCTTGCCGCCGAAGAAGCCCGCGGCCGCACCCATGATGGTGCCGAGGACGACGGAGACCAGCGTGGCCAGCAGTGCGATCGTGAGGGAGACCTGCGCGCCGTAGGCGAGGCGGGCGAAGAGGTCGCGGCCGAGGCCGGGCTCCACGCCGAGCCAGTGCTCGGCCGACGGATACATGAACTGCGGCAGCGGCAGACCCGGAGTGTTGAAGTTGTCCAGCGTCTCGGGCCCGGTGTGCGTCGTGAACGGATCCTGCCCCTCGAGCGCCGTGAGCAGCGGGGCCAGGAGCGCGAACAGCACGATCGCGATGACCACGCCGAACGATGCCAGCGCGATGCGACTGCGGCGGATCCGCAGCCATGCGGTGCCCAGCAGCGAGCGGCCGGTCGCGATCTTCGGGGTGGTGAGGGCCTCGGTGGTAGGGACCGTCGTCAGCGTTTCCGTCACGATCTTCCTTGATGGTCTGGAAAGGGGGTCCTCGGAATTGTATACCAGCATCGAAGGATTTGTATACCAACGGTCGATCACGGCCGAAAGTCTGGCGTGCGGGTTGCCGCTCTGAATCGAGATCGATAGATTTTGGATACCAATCACCCCAGTTCGAGGAATGGAACCCCGTGCGCACCCTGATCACCGCCGATCACGTCCTGGCCTTCGACGGCACCTCGCACACCGAGCTCCGCGATGGCGCGGTGCTCGTGGAGGACGACCGCATCGCTTTCGTGGGGCCGCGCGCCGAAGCGCCTCAGGATGCCGACCGCTCGGTGGAGCTCGGCGAGAGCCTGCTGATGCCGGGGTTGATCGACCTCGACGCCCTCACCGACATCGACCACCTCATCCTCGACTCCTGGTCGGCGCCGGAGCATGCTCGTCGCCTGCAGTGGTCGGCGGACTGGTCCGCACGGCGGCAGCACGTGTTCAGCACGGAGCAGCGCCGCCGGATCAGGGAGATCGCGCTCGTGCAGCTCGCCCTCCACGGCATCACGAGTTACATGCCCATCGCGTCCGAGGTGCACTCCGCCTGGGCGGAGACCGCGGACGACTTCTACGCCATGGCGGAGTTCTCCCGCGCCCTCGGACTGCGCGGGTTCCTCGGCCCCTCGTATCGCTCCGGGGTCAACGTCGTGCAGGACGGACGACGCGCGCTCCTCTTCGACGAGCCGGAGGGCGCGGCTGGTCTCGCGGACGCGATCCGGTTCCATGACACGCTGCGTTCCTGGGCGGATCCGCTTCTCACTCCGGTCTTCCTGCCGTGCCGGATCGAGACGCTGACCCCCGCGCTGCTGGCGGCGACCGCGGATGCGGCCAGGGAGCGGGGCGCCCTGGTGCGCCTGCACGCCCTGCAGGGCGACTTCGAGCGTGACTGGATCCTCGAGCAGTACGGATGCACGCCGCTCGAGCTGATCCGTCGCCAGGGTCTGCTCGACGACCGTCTGATCATCCCGCACGGCGTCTTCCTCGACGTCAATCCCCGGGTGTGGGGCGAGGACCGAGGAGACCTCGCGACCCTGGTCGACGCCGGGGTCTCGATCGTGCACTGCCCGCTCACGAACGCGCGGTACGGATCCGAGCTGGAGACGTTCGGCCGCTACCGGGACGCCGGGGTGAACATCTCGCTCGGCACGGACTCGTTCCCGCCCGATCTGATCCGCGGCATCGATACCGGCGTCTCCGTCGCGAAGGTGCAGAACCACTCGCTCGCCGCCGGAGATCTCGCGGGCTACGTGGAGGCGGCGACGCTCGGCGGTGCCCGCGCTCTGCACCGGCCCGACCTCGGTCGCATCGCCGAAGGCTCCGCGGCCGACCTCACCGCGTTCCGGCTCTCCGACGTGCGGTTCGGCCCGATCGAGGACCCGCTGCGCAATCTGGTGCTCGCCGGGAGCGCACGCGACGCGTGCCTTACGATGGTCGCGGGCAGGGTCGTCATGCGAGACGGTGCGATCGACGGGGTCGACCTCGATGCCGTCCGCGCGGACTCGCAGGTCCTGTTCGACATCATGCGCGCCGGTTACGACGAGCGCGACCATCTGGGTGGCGGCGGGCTGTTCCCGCCGGTGTTCCCGCTTGCGGGGGAGGAGATGACGGTCGATGGAGCCCGCTCCTGAGTCGGACGGCACCGCGCTCGCGCTCGCGGACCGGGTCTACCGCGATCTGCTCCGCGAGATCATCGACGGCGGGGTCGAGCCCGGCGCCTGGCTGAAGGAGCGCGAGCTCTCCGAGCGCTTCGAGGTGTCCCGCATTCCGGTGCGCCAGGCGCTGCAGCGGTTGGAGGCCGAGGGCTTCGTGATGACGTCGAGGCATCGCGGCGCCAGCGTGACGCCGCTGACCCGCGCCGACATCCACGACCTGTTCGACACCCGGCTCTGCTTCGAGCCGTTCGCCGCACAGCGCGCAGCGGAGCGCGTGCACGACGGCGTCGAGAGCGTCGACCGGCTCCGAGCGCTGCACGAGGATGCATCCGTCGTCGACGCGGAGGCGGCGCGCGCCGCGAGTCTCGACTTCCATTCCGAGATCGTCCGGCTCAGCGGCAGCCGGCTGCTGCTGCGCAGCCTGGGTCCGCTCGTCGGCCGGATGGAGTGGGTGTTCCGGCTCACCCGCGAGACGCGGGACAGCGAGCAGACGGATGAGCACGTGGAACTCGTCGAGTCGATCGCGCATGGTCGCGGACCCCTCGCGGCGGCACAGATGTACGCGCACATCGAGATGAGCCGGGAGCCCGTCCTCGCGCAGCTGGACGGCGTGCTCGAGAACTGAGGCACACGCGCCTGGTGGCCCGGCGCCGACGCCTCTGCCTTCGTCCGCGGTCAGGCGGGGGCGGCCACGAGATCCGCGTGGTGGATCGCCGCCACGTCCGGATGCGCACGCAGGCGCGACTTCAGCGCGTTCTCGCCGTACAGCGCATGGATCGGGTTGGAAGGATCCTTGGTGACGCCGCGCGCCTGCGCGGCCAGCTCCGCCGGCAGGTCGATCAGCGGCAGGCGCGCATCGAGCGCCGGGTTGAAGAAGAACGGGATCGAGATCCGCTCGTCCGGCGCCTGCGGGGACACGACCCGGTGGTTGGTCGCCTTGAGATAGCCGTCCGTCGCGTACTCGAGCAACTCGCCGATGTTGACCACGAAGGCGCCGTCGACCGGGGGAGCGTCGACCCAGGCGCCGTCGCGCTCGACCTGGAGGCCGCCTTTGCCCGGCTCGACCCAGAGCAGCGTCAGCACGCCCGAGTCCTTGTGGGCTCCGACGCCCTGCTGAGGCTCGGGCTCGTGGGTGCCGGGGTAGCGGACGATCTTGATCAGCGTGGACGGGTCGCCGAAGTTCTGCTCGAAGTAGGTCTCCTCGGCGCCGAGCGCCAGCGCCCAGGCACGCAGGAGCTTGCGGGCTACTCCGGAGAGATGCTCGTGCCACTCCGCGACGACGTCGCGCAGCTCGGGCTGGGCGTCGGGCCACAGGTTCGGGCCGATGAGGCGGTTGTAACCCGGGCCGCCGTCGACAGCCTCGCGCTCCGGACCGATGTCGATCTGCTCGCGCCAGTCCACGGCGCCCTGGGTGCGTTCTCCGCCGATCCGCGTGTAGCCGCGGAAGTGCGGGCTCTTCACGTTCTCGATCGCGAGCTTGTCCTCCTCCGGCAGCGCGAAGAAGTCCTTCGCCGCCTGGTGCAGTCGCTTCTCGAGCTCGGGCGTCACGCCCGTCCCGGTCAAGTAGAAGAAGCCCACGTCGTGGGTCGCTGCGCGCAGGTCGTCTCGGAACGCGGCGGCGGTCTCGGCGCCCGCATCGAGCCGGGACAGGTCAAGGATCGGGAGATTCAGATCGGCCATGAGGCGAGGCTAGAACCGGCGCGGAGGTGATCGGCCGTTTGTTGCCGAGGATTACCGGGACCGGATCCGTCCCGGAGCTCACCGTTTCGGGAGGGTCGAGGCCGGATGCTAGAGTCATCGAGGTAAGGGATGCCTTACCTCACAACTTCTCCCGGAAAAGCTCCTCGTGCTCGCCACCTTCCTCATCGGCCTCCGTGAAGGCCTCGAAGCCGCGCTCGTCGTCGGCATCCTCGTCGCCTACCTGAAGCGGCTCGATCGCAAGGACGTGCTGCCGCGGCTGTGGACCGGTGTCGGCGCCGCCGTCCTGCTGGCCCTCGTGATCGGCGCGGTGCTGACCTTCGGCGCGTACGCGCTCACTTTCCAGGGGCAGGAGATCATCGGCGGCACGCTCTCGCTCGTGACCGTCGGGATGGTCACCTGGATGATCTTCTGGATGCGCAAGGCCGGACGCTCCATGAAGGCCACTCTGCAGGGCGGTGTGGACCGTGCGCTCGAAGCGGGCACCATGTGGGCGCTCGTGCTGGTCGGCTTCGTCTCCGTGGCCCGCGAGGGAGTGGAGACCACTCTGCTGCTGTGGTCCATGGTCCAGTCCTTCGGCGATGCGCCGTCGGCGATCCTCGGCGCTGCGCTCGGGCTGGTCGTGGCCGTGTTCGCCGGTTGGCTGCTCGCGCGTGGCGCCGTGAGGCTCGACCTGTCCCGCTTCTTCACGTGGACCGGCGGCTTCCTCGTCATCATCGCCGCGGGCGTGCTCGCCTACGCGCTCAGCGATCTGCAGGAGGCCGGGGTCGTGCCGGGCCCGTTCACCGCTGCCGCCCCGCTCGATGCCTCCGGCGCCGTGCTCGTGGGCTGGGCCGGCCTGCCGTTCGGGTGGGCTTTCGACGTCTCCGCCGCGATCCGCCCCGACAGTGCGCTCGCCGTGCTGCTGCAGGCCACCGTCGGCTTCATGCCGCGGATGAGCTGGTTCCAGGTGATCGCGTGGCTGCTGTACATCACGATCGTCGGCACGATGTTCGTGCGCGGACTGCGCCGCAGCGCGCCGCGAACGATGCCTTCTTCTACTTCCGTTCACGCAACCGCGTCCTCCGCGACGCCCGTCGCGACCGAGTCGGCGGCCTCCCGCGCCGCATCCACGACCGTCTCGCCCTCTCCTGAAGGAGCCTCATGACCATCGCCCGCCGACCGATCGCCGTCCTCGGCGCCGTCGCCGCCCTCGGCCTCGCCCTGACGGGGTGCGTCGCCAAGTCCGACGTCGCCGCCGGCGGGCGCCTGACCGTCTCGTCCACGGCCGATGCGTGCAGCGTCTCCGCCGCGACGGCGACCAGCGGCACGCTCGCCTTCGACGTGAGCAACAAGGGCGACGAGGTGACCGAGTTCTATCTGCTCGCCGAGGACGGCGTGCGGATCGTGGGCGAGGTCGAGAACGTGGCGCCCGGCGCCTCGCGCACCCTCACCGTCGTCGCCCAGCCGGGCACCTACTTCACCGTGTGCAAGCCGGGGATGATCGGAGCCGGAGTCGGCAAGACCGCTTTCGCCGTGAGCGGCGAGAAGGTCGCCGAGGTCGGGGGTGACGCCGCGCAGAAGAAGAAGGCCGTCGATCTCTACGCCGCCTTCGTGAAGGATCAGGTAGGACAGCTGCTTCCCGCGGCCAAGACTTTCGCGGACGCCTACCGCAACGGCGACGACGCGACCGCCAAGGCGCAGTTCTCCGTCGTGCGCTCCTACTACGAGCGCATCGAGCCGGTCGCCGACAAGCTCGGCACGCTGGATCCGCGTCTCGACTTCCGTGAGCTCGACGCCAAGGCCGAGGGCCTCGACTGGACCGGTTTCCACCGCATCGAGAAGGATCTCTGGGTGCCGGCGGCCGGCGCGATGAACTCCGACGGCACCACCGCCGCGAACCTGGATTGGGCTCCGTCCACCCCCGAGCAGCGCGGCGCCTTCGCCGACAAGCTCCTCGCCGACCTGCAGGAGCTGTACGATCACGTGCACTCCGACACCTTCGTGAAGGATCTGGATGCCCAGGGCATCGCCGGTATCTCGAACGGAGCGATCTCGCTGTTGGACGAGGTCGCCAACGGCAAGATCACGGGCGAGGAGGACTGGTGGTCCGGCACGGACCTCTCCGATTTCGCCGCGAACGTCGAGGGCTCGAAGATGGCGTTCTCGCTGGTGCGCGACTTCGCGGACGGCAAGGGTGATGAGGGCAAGAAGCTGGTGGCGCAGATCGACCGCGGCTTCTCCGCCCTCGAGGCCGAGCTCGCGGTGCACGGATCGCTGAAGGACGGCTTCGCGCCGTACTCCACGGTGACCGAGACCCAGAAGCGCGACCTCACCGACCTGCTGAACGCGCTCGCCGAGCCGCTCTCCAAGCTCACCAGCACGATTCTCGGCTGATGTCGGATCCTGTCCTGCCCGCCGGCCCTGAGCCGGAAGAGGCTGCCGTCGCCGCGCCGGGCACCGAGTCCGCGGGGATGGAGGTCGCGGCCGTTGCGGCTCCCGAAGAGCCGGACGGGAGGGCCTCGCGCACCGGCATCAGCCGACGCGGCCTGATCGGCTGGGCGCTCGGCAGCGGCGTCGCCGGCATCGCCGTCGGCGCAGGAGGTGCCGCTGCGGCTGCGGCGGCGGGCGTGCGGATCGGATCCGCGCCCGTCGACGAGTACGCCTTCGAGGGCGCACACCAGGCGGGGATCACCACGCGCGTGCAGGAGCACCTGCACTTCGCGAGCTTCGACATGATGCCGCGCGCGAGCCGGGACGACCTCGTCTCGCTGCTGCAGGACTGGAGCTATGCCGCGTCCCGCTTGGCCAAGGGCCTCGACGTCAGCGCCTCCGGCGCGGTCGGCGGCTCGCCCGAGGCGCCGCCGGACGACACGGGCGAGGCCCAAGGGCTCACCGCTGCGGGGCTCACGATCACGTTCGGGCTCGGTCCCTCACTCTTCCTCGCCGAAGGCGACAGGTTCGGGATCGCCGATCGGCGCCCGTCCGCGCTCGCCGAGCTGCCGGCCTTCGTCGGGGATGCGCTCGATGCGGGCTACACGGGCGGCGACCTGTGCATCCAGGCCTGCGCGGACGATCCGCAGGTCGCCGTGCACGCGGTGCGCAACCTCAGCCGGATCGCATTCGGCCGCGCCAGGCTGCGCTGGTCGCAACTCGGCTTCGGGCGCACATCGCGCACCGCCGCGGACCAGCAGACCCCGCGCAACCTGTTCGGATACAAGGACGGCACCGCGAACATCCTCGCCGACGATGCCGAGGCCCTCGCCGAGCACGTGTGGGTGGGGGAGAAGGACGAGCCGGCCTGGATGGCCGGTGGCTCCTATCTCGTGGCCCGCAAGATCGCGATGCTCGTCGAGACCTGGGACCGGTTGCGCCTGGCCGAGCAGGACCGCACCATCGGGCGGGCGAAAGGCAGCGGAGCCCCGCTGTCGGGTGGGGACGAATTCGCCGAGCCGTCGTTCCACGGCGGCCGCATCGACGACAGCGCGCATGTGCGCCTTGCGCATCCGAGCATCAACGACGGCATCCGGATCCTGCGCCGCGGCTACAACTACGTCGACGGGAACAACGAGCTGGGTCGTCTCGATGCCGGGCTGTTCTTCCTGTCCTACCAGCGCTCTCCGGCGCAGTTCATCACGCTGCAGAAGCGGTTGTCGACCGATCTCATGAGCGAGTACATCAGGCACATCGGGTCCGGGATCTGGGCGATCCCGTCCGGCGCGGAGAAGAACTCCTACGTCGGCGCCGGGCTGTTCGCCTGAGCTCCGGTCCGGTTCTCCCGGTGCTCCTGCGCTGATCCGCGCATCATCCGATCGGCTGGTCTGCTCCGTCTCTTCGGGCGATGTGCCCTGTCCCGGCCGCGACGAGCATGGGATGTATCGCACGGACCAGGAGGGCGGAGACCCGCCTCGAGCGCTCCCGCGCTCCGGTCCCGAGGAGAAGGACACAGCCATGAGCACCATCACGAAGACCCGCACCGTCACGATCGCCGCCGGCACCCTGATCGCCCTCGGCCTGCTCGCCGGATGCAGCGCGACCGGGGCGGTCGACGCGGTTCCCGGCGCGAGCAGCGCCGCGTCGCAGGAGGCCGAGACGATGACGCCCGCCGAGGTGCTGGCCTCGACCGCGTGGGAGACCACGGGCGCGAAGGACGCCGCCGGCAAGGACGTCCCGCTGACCGATGACGACGTCAAGAACTTCGTGGGCTGGGCCTACTTCAAGGAGGGCGGCACGTTCACCATGTACACCCTCGACGACGCCCCGAAGATGCAGGGCGACTGGACCGTCACCCCGGACGGTGCGACTCGCCACATCGTCGCCAAGGATGCCGCCGGCGCCACGCTGTTCGAGCGCGACTCCGACATCGTCGCGCTCGACGATGAGGAGTTCACGTACCGCGTCTTCCCAGACGCGGCGGACAAGAGCGTCTACTTCGACATCATCCACACGCCGACCGACCACGCGGAGCCGGCCGTCTGAGTTCGCGTCCTCGTCGGAGCGCCCGTCCCCTCGCGGGGCGGGCGCTCCCGTGTCCGCGGGTCCCTGGCCGATCTCGCGGAACCCGGGAATACTTCTGACAGGCGGGTGTTTCACCAGATATATTCAAGTGAATAGAAATCTGAAGGAGAGCGCAGTGAGCGAGTCGAGCACCTGGTCGGGCATGCAGTTCGGCCTCATGTCGGTCAGCGACATCACCCGGAACCCCGTGACGGGCGAGACCCCGAGCGAGCGTGAGCGGATCCAGAACACGCTCACGATCGCCAAGCACGCGGAGGAGGTCGGACTCGACGTCTTCGCGATCGGCGAGCACCACAACCCGCCGTTCTGGTCGTCCAGCCCGACGACCTTCCTCGCGGCACTCGCCGCGCAGACCGAGCGTCTCATCGTCTCGACCTCCACGACGCTGATCACCACGAACGACCCGGTGAAGATTGCCGAGGACTACGCCATGCTGCAGCATGTCTCCGGCGGCCGCATGGACCTCATGATGGGGCGCGGCAACACCGGTCCGGTGTACCCGTGGTTCGGCAAGGACATCCGCCAGGGGCTGCCGCTCGCGATCGAGAACTACGCTCTGCTGCACGAGCTGTGGACCAACGACGTCGTGGACTGGGAGGGCAAGTTCCGCACGTCGCTGCAGGGCTTCACGTCCACCCCGCGGCCGCTCGACGGGGTCGCTCCGTTCGTCTGGCACGGCTCCATCCGCACGCCGGAGATCGCCGAGCAGGCCGCCTACTACGGCGACGGGTTCTTCGCGAACAACATCTTCTGGCCGAAGGAGCACTACCAGCGCCTCATCGAGCTGTACCGGCAGCGCTTCGCGCACTACGGTCACGGCACGCCGGAGCAGGCGATCGTCGGCCTCGGCGGACAGGCGTTCATCCGTCCGAACTCGCAGGACGCGGTGAACGAGTTCCGTCCCTACTTCGACAATGCGCCCGTCTACGGCCATGGCCCGTCGATGGAGGACTTCACCGAGATGACGCCGCTCACCGTCGGCTCTCCGCAGCAGGTGATCGACCGCTACGCCGCGATGCGCGAGCACTACGGCGACTACCAGCGCCAGCTGTTCCTCATGGACCACGCCGGCTTGCCGCTGAAGACCGTGCTCGAGCAGATCGACCTGCTCGGCGGCGAGGTCGTTCCGGTGCTGCGCAAGGAGCTGGCGCAGAACCGCCCCGCCGACGTGCCGGATGCGCCGACCCACGCCGCCCGCGTCAAGGCGGTGTACGGCGACGGACCGTCACGTGAGGCGCGCCCCGGCGCGAACCGCGGCGACAACCTCACCGCCGGATCGCCCTACCAGGACGGCGGTGCGGTTCCGGCCGCGGCCGGCTCCTCGTTCGGGACCGCGGCCACGAAGGGGGCGAACTGAGATGGGCGCACGTCGTATCGCGGTGATCTCCGCGGGGCTCAGCAACCCGTCATCCACGCGCATGCTCGCCGACCGCCTCGCCGCGGAGACCGCGCATCGGCTCACCGAGCTTGGCTCCGAGGTCAGCGTCGACGTGATCGAACTGCGCGACCTCGCGCACGACATCACCAACAACCTGCTCACCGGGTTCGCCCCGCCGGCGCTGGACTCGGCGATCAACACGGTCGTGTCGGCCGACGGCCTGATTGCCGTCACGCCGATCTTCTCGACGAGCTACTCCGGTTTGTTCAAGTCGTTCGTCGACGTGCTGGATCCGGATGCCCTCGCCGGCAAGCCGGTCCTGATCGGGGCGAACGCCGGTACCGCACGGCATTCGCTCGCGATCGACTACGCGATCCGCCCGCTGTTCACCTACCTGCACGCCGAGCCGGTGCCGACCGGGGTCTTCGCGGCCTCGAGTGACTGGGGGGCGAACGCCGACGAGGTGGCGCCGCTCAGCACTCGTGTCGAGCGTGGTGCGCGGGAGCTCGCCGAGGCGATGGCCCGCCGCGAGCCCGCCGCGGACAAGGACCCCTTCGATCCGGGCAACTACCTCGGCGAGGGACGCTCGTTCGGTCATCTGCTCGGCGGTCTCGCGGGGGAGTAGCCGCGAGCCGCAGCATCGGGGCGTGACGCCGCCGACGAATGTCCGTGGGGCATCGTACGGTGGCGTCATGCCCCTTCTCTCTGCGTTCGACACACTTCCCGGCGAACTCGACGGATCTCTCCTGCGGGCGGGCGACGACGGTTTCGACGCCGCCCGACGCCCGTGGAACCTCTCGATCGACCAGCTTCCGGCCGCGGTCGCGACGCCCGCGGGCCTGGATGATCTGCGCCTGATCCTCGCCGCCGCGCGTGAGGCCGGCACGCCGATCGCGGTGCAGCCGAGCGGCCATGGCGCGTCCGGCGACCTGGCCGGCGCCGTGATCGTGCGGACGGCGGCGTTCGACAGGTTCGATCTCGATCTCGGGGCCGGTGTCGCGGTGATCGGCAGCGGTGTGCGCTGGGGCGCGGTCGTCGCAGCCCTCGACGGCACGGGCTGGGCGGCCCCCGCCGGCACGAGCCCTGTCGTGTCGGTCGCCGGGTACACGCTCGGCGGCGGTCACTCGTGGTTCAGTCGCACCGCCGGCCTCGGCTCGGACAACCTGCGTGCGGCATGGGTCCTCCGGCCCGACGGCACGCATGAGCGCATCGACGACGAGAGCGACCGTGAGGCCATGTGGGCGCTCCGAGGTGCCGGCGGCGTGGTCGGGATCGTCACCGCGCTCGAGATCGACCTCGTCCCCGCGCCCGCGCAGTGGGGCGCCTCCCTCACCTTCGCTGCGGCCGACGCCCCATCCGTGATCCGCGCGGTGCGCGACCTCGCCGCGGCGGCACCGTCGACGCTGAACGTGTTCACGAATTCGATGCGGATGCCGGACGCGCCGATGCTGCCCGAGGAGATCCGCGGCAAGAGCTTCCTGACCGTCCAGGCCCTGTCCTCGGACGGCTCGGCCGAGGCGCTTCTGGACGGTGTGCGTCGCGCGGGCACCGTGCAGCGGGAGACGGCAGGACCGACCTCGTTGGCCGCGCTCGCCGCAGCCTCGGGAGAGCCGACAGATCCGACCGCCGGCCGGGGCGCCTCGCTGGCCCTCGACCGACTCGACGACGCCACGATCGATGCGCTGGTGGAGTTCCGTCAGGCGCCCGAGCAGTCGTCGATCGTCGGGATCGACCTGCGCATGCTGGGCGGCGCGCTCGACGCACCGCGGCGTCCAGGCTTCGCCTCCCTGGCGTCTGCCTCCTGGCTGCTGCATGCGCTCGTGCCGAACTTCCCCGGCGCACCGGCGGAGCCCGGCGAGGCGAGCATCGCCGGCCTCCTCGACCTGCTGGCCCCGGCCGCCGCAGAGCGGACCGTGCCGACGTTCCTCACGCCGGGTCAGACGCTCGAGCGCTGCGCCACGGCATCCGACCTCGATCGGCTGCGGGCGGTGCGGGCGAGCGCCGATCCTGAGGCCGTGCTGCACGAGGGACGTCTGCCCCGCTGAGATCCGCCGCTGCCGAGGTCCGCCGTCGCGGCAGACCTCGGCGACGGCGACCCGGTGTGGCGCAGGCGTCGCGCGGTCAGCCGATCGCGGCGAGGCTCTGCACGGTGGCCGAGACCGCCTCGGCGAGCTCCCGGCCCTTGACCGAGAAATGGCGGCGGAAGTAGTCCTGGTGTTCGTCGTGCTCGTGGAAGTGGTGCGGGGTGAGCACGGCGGAGAACACCGGGACGTCGGTCTTCAGCTGCACGCGCATGAGCGCATCGACCACGGACCCGGCGACGAAGTCGTGCCGGTAGATCCCGCCGTCAACGACGAGGGCGCTCGTGGCGATGGCCTCGTAGCGGCCTGTACGAGCGAGGCGCTGCGCGTGCAGCGGGATCTCGAACGCGCCGGGAACGCGGAACACGTCGACCTGGTCGATACCGAGCTCGGCGAGGCGCTCGACGAAGGCGGAGACCGCCTGCTCGACGATCTCGGCGTGCCACTGCGCGGCGACGATGGCGATTCTGGGCATGGTGAACTGCTCCTTCTGTCCTCTCTCATCCGGACTGTGACCGTCGGCTCCGGAATCGCACCGGATCGGCGGTCCCCGCCATGGGGACCGTTCGCGGGCTCGCGCGGACCATACCGCGACACCGCCGGTGGGGACTTGCACCCCGCCCTGAGGACAGGACGACGCTATCACCGCGAGGTGCACCGTCAGGACACGGCCATCGCCGTGACAACACCGGATGCGGAGTCGCCGCACGGACACGGGCGTCGGTCCGCCCAAGCCCTCAGCGGGGTGCCCCGCCCTCCCCGGCGAGGCGGTACGCGGTCTCCGGCCGCCCCGGTGCACCGTAGCGCGGGGCACGGACCGCGACCCGCTGCGCGACGAGATGCTCCAGGTAGCGCCGGGCCGTGACCCGGGAGACGCCGACGAGGGGCGCGGCCTCCCCGGCCGAGAGGTCGCCGTGCGCGCGCAGCACCGCGGTCACGGCCTGCAGCGTCTCCGCCGCGAGGCCCTTCGGCAGTGCGATGCTGCCGGTCGCAGGACCTCCTATGAGGGCGTCGATCTCCTCCTGACTGGCGGCTCCGGCGAGACCGATCGCGTGCTCGTGTCGATCGCGGAACTGCTGCAGACGGTCGCGGAAGACCGCGAACGGGAACGGCTTGAGCAGGTACTGCGCCACACCGAGCGCCGACATCCGTCGCACGGCCTCGACATCGCGCACGCTGGTGACCGCGATCACCTCGATCGCGCTGCCTGCGCCGCGGATCCGGCGCAGCACATCGATCCCCGAGCCGTCGGGCATCGTGAGATCCAGCAGCACCAGATCGATCCGCTCCGCATCGGCGGACAGCGCGCTGAGCGCCGCACGCACGCCGGTGCACTCGCCGACGACCTCGAACCCGTCGAGCCGGGCGATGTAGGCCGCATGGAGCTCGAGCGTGAGCGGATCGTCGTCCACGAGCAGGACACCGATCATCCGATCCTCCCTTCGTGCGCGATGCCGGGCAGGGTCACCCGGAAGGCCGTCGGCTCCGCGGTGAGTTCGATGCTTCCGCCCGCCGCGATCACGATGTCTCGGACGAGCGCGAGCCCCACGCCGCGCCCCGAGCGATCGCTCGGCTTGGTCGAGAAGCCGTGCTCGAAGATCCGCTCCCGGAGATCGGCGGGGACGCCGGGACCGCCGTCCGAAACCGTGATCGCCACGGTGCCGCCGTCCGCCGCCGCGACGTCGACCCGCACCCAGCGCTCGGCGCCCGTCTCGGCCTGGGGCGCGGCGTCGAGCGCATTGTCGATGAGGTTGCCGACGACGGCGACGGCATCGACCGGGGTCAGATCCGCGCGGGGAGCGGCAGGATCCACGTGGACCTGCCATCGCACGCCGCGCTCCTTGGCCTGCGAGGCCTTTCCCAGCAGCAGCGCGCCGAGCGTCGGATCCCCGTCGCGCAGCGTCATCTGGTCGATCACGGACTGACTCTGCAAGGACGATTCGGACAGCAGCGCGATCGCCTCGTCGCGGCGGTCGAGTTCGAGCAGCGACAGTGCCGTGTGCAGGCGGTTGCCGTGTTCGTGGGTCTGCGCGCGCAGCGCCTCGCCGAGCGTGCGCACCGACTCGTAGCCCGCCACCGCCTCTCGCACGTCGCGGGCCTCGAGGTCGCCGGTGATACGCCGCGTCGCGAGCCGCGCGAACACGGCGCCCAGCGCGCCGAGCGCCACGACCGCGAGGGTGAGGAGCAGGATCACCGGCAGTCGGCGCAGCAGGGCGCCGGCCAGCGACTCCACGGTCACCCCTGCCGACACCCAGCCGACGACCGCGCCTGCGGCGTCGTGGACCGGCGCGATGGTGCGCACGGACGGCCCGAGGGTGCCCGTGTACTGCTCGGTGAGGGGGCGGCCGTCGCGGGGGATCGTGCCGAGGTAGTGCCCGCCGACCTGGGCGGGATCCGGGTGGGTGAGTCGCACGCCGTTCCCGTCCATGACCGTGATGAAGTCCAGCCCGGCGCCTGCGCGCACGGACTCGACGTAGTCGCGCAGACCCGCTTCCGCCGCCGGGCGATCCGTGGCGGTCACGGCGGTCTCGATCGCGGGGGCGGCGGAGAGCGCTCGGGCGATCGCCACCGTGACGTGCTCGGCCTCCTGGCGCGCCGACGTCTGCGCCTCCCAGGTGAGGAACGCCCCGATCGCGGCGCCGATCAGCAGCACGGATCCGATCAGCAGCGCGAACACGCGCGATGCCGCACTGCGCACGCCGCCGCGTCTTGTCGTCGCCATCGCCGATCCCGACCTCCTCAGCCAGTATGCGCGAGGTCGTGCGGCGAACGGCGGGCTGCGCGGGGTTCGCGTCGGTTTCAATACGAACAGAACTCGCCGTGCTGCATCGCCGCTGCGCACGATGTTCGGCATGGCCCGCCCGCAGTGGCGCGGGCTTCCTGTTCACTCAGCGGAGGCGATGATGGCTCTCACCGAAGGTTTCAGACTCCCGCGGCACGACTGGCGCCGCGGCAAGAACTCCTGGGACAAGCACACCTGGCTCTATGTGTCCGTGCTCCTGGCGGTGGGACTCGGCATCGCGGTCGGACTCGTGTTCCCGCAGTTCGCCCAGGGCCTCGAACCCATCGGCAAGGGCTTCGTGAGCCTCATCAAGATGATGATCGCTCCGATCATCTTCTGCACGATCGTGATCGGGGTCGGCTCCATCGCCAAGGCGGCGACGGTCGGCAAGATCGGCGGACTCGCGCTGATCTACTTCATGGTCATGTCGACCTTCGCCCTCGCGATCGGCCTCATCGTGGGCAACATCATCCACCCGGGTGAGGGGCTGCACATGGCCGGTGCCACCTATGAGGCGGCGACCACCGAGGCGAAGACGACGCAGGACTTCATCCTCGGCATCATCCCTGCCACGTTCTTCGGCGCCTTCACCGGTGAGAGCGTGCTGCAGGTGCTCTTCATCGCACTCCTCGTGGGCTTCGCGCTGCAGGGCCTCGGGGATCGCGGCGCGCCCATCATGACCGCGATCAAGCATCTGCAGACGCTCGTGTTCCGCGTGCTCGGGATGATCCTGTGGCTCGCGCCGCTGGGCGCGTTCGGCGCGATCGCGGCGGTGGTCGGCAAGACCGGCGTCGCGGCGATCTGGAGCCTCGGGATCCTCCTCGGCGCGTTCTACCTCACCTGCATCGTGTTCATCGTCGTGGTGCTGGGCGGGATCCTGAAGCTCGTCGCCGGTGTGAACATCTTCCAGCTGATGAAGTACCTGGCGCGCGAGTACCTGCTGATCGTCGGCACGTCCTCGTCGGAGTCGGCGCTGCCGCGGCTGATCGCGAAGATGGAGCACCTCGGTGTGGCGAAGCCCGTCGTGGGCATCACGGTGCCGACCGGCTACTCGTTCAACCTCGACGGCACCGCGATCTACCTGACCATGGCGTCGCTGTTCATCGCGACCGGTCTGGGGCAGCCGATGTCGATCCCCGAGCAGATCGGGCTGCTCGTGTTCATGATCATCGCGAGCAAGGGAGCCGCGGGCGTCACCGGCGCCGGGCTCGCGACCCTGGCCGGCGGTCTGCAGGCCTACCGTCCGGACCTCGTCAACGGCGTCGGTGTGATCGTCGGAATCGACCGATTCATGTCGGAGGGGCGCGCCCTGACCAACTTCACCGGAAACGCGGTCGCCACCATCCTCATCGGGACCTGGACGAAGCAGATCGACGCGGAGCAGGTGCGTCAGGTGCTCTCCGGGGCGCGGCCGTTCGACGAGTCCTTGCTGGACGGCGTGGGGCACGACGCGCAGCCGGCCGCGCAGGACGGAGCCGCCGTCGAGCCGGTCAGCACCGAGACGCTCGGGCACGCCGCGATCGAGGAGATGGCGGCCAAGCAGCAGCGGGCGCAGGCGCGGGCGGAACGCGGCTGACCCGCATCGCGGGCCGGGCCGGGCCGCGGGTGACGATTCCC
The DNA here is from genome assembly GCF_042729315.1 of Microbacterium sp. NPDC060117. Classification (NCBI taxonomy): domain Bacteria; kingdom Bacillati; phylum Actinomycetota; class Actinomycetes; order Micrococcales; family Microbacteriaceae; genus Microbacterium; species Microbacterium sp. NPDC060117. The sequence goes on along the minus strand of NZ_JBHWXR010000002.1, from coordinate 903,912 downwards.
GCCCCGGCCCGGCGCTCGCTCGCGACGGAGAGCGGGTTCAATACCAGTTGTTGGCGACCTCGTGGGCCCAGGCGCCGCAGGGGGATCCGTAACGGTCCTGGATGTAGCTGAGGCCCCAGTCGATCTGGGTGTCGCCGTTCGTGCGCCAGTCCGGCCCCGCGGCCGCCATCTTGTCGGCCGGCAGCGCCTGGGGGATCCCGTAGGCGTCGCTGTCGGGGTTCAGGGCGTCCGCGCGCCAGCTCGACTCCTGCATCCACAGCCGGTACAGGCACGAGAACTGGTCCTGGCCCCAGCCGTAGTTGCCGAGCTGGCCGGCGGCATAGGCCTGGGCGCCAGCGGGATCGACGTTCACGCCGCCTCCGCCGAGGTCGCCGCCCCCTGAGCCGCCGCCGGATCCGCTCGAGGAGGAGGCCGCCGCGGCGTCTGCGGCCGCGGCGGCTTCGCGCTCCTGCTCCGCGACCTGCTGGCCGATCCGGTAGCGCCGCTCGACGTCGGCCGTGGTGTTCTTCAGCGTGGCCAGCTGCGCGTACAGCGTGGTGACGTGGCCCTGCAGGTCGGCGACTGCAGCGGCTTCGGCGTCCGCGGCGGCCTTCGCCTTCTGTGCCGCGTCCTCGGCGGCGGTCGCGAGTGCGTCCCTGGCCGCGCGGGCGGTCTGAGCCTGGTCCTCCAGTGACGTCGCGATGCTCTGCGCCTCGAGCGCGCGCTCGCCGAGCTTCGCCCAGGTGGAGTCGAGCTGCTGCAGCACACCCAGGCGAGTGAGCAGCTGGTCCGGGTTCGCAGACGTGAACAGTCGCGCGGTGAGGGGAGCCGCGGACTCGACGCGGGCGCGGCCGGCGACGACCGCACCGAGCTGCTCATGCGTCTGCTGCACGGCCTGCTCGGCGGCGGAGGCCTGCACGCCCAGCTCGTCCGCGCGCTGCTCGGCCGCGTGCGCATCGGTCCGGGCCGTGTCGGCGGCCTGGCCGGCCTTCATGGCGGCGGTCGACGCGTCCGCGGCCTTCTGCTGCGCCGTGGCGAGGGCGTCGTTGATACGCGTGATCTGATCCTGCGTGGCCTGCTGGTCGCCCTGCGCGTTCTGCACGTCCTGCCATGACGGATAGTCGTCCGCGTACGCCGGCGCGGCCACCGCGAGCGGCAACATCAGCAGCACGCCGGCCACGAGTGCCAGCACCGGGCGGGTCGTGCGGGCTCTGCGCACGGGGGCGGCAGAGGCGGAAGAAACGATCACCATTCGACGCTAACCCCGCTCGCTGTGGATTCCCAGCCCTTCCCGCGGATGCGCAGACGACGAAGGGCGCCGACGATCCCTCGTCGACGCCCTTCGCGGTGGATACGGGATCAGCCGCTCTTGCGGCGGAACTCGCGCCGGGTCTGCGCCCCGTGCGTGCCGTGCACGGCGGAGTCGCCGTTCAGGTGCGCCTCGCCCTGGTGCTGCTGGGCGTTCTTCTTCTCGAGCGCCTCCTTGAACTTGCGCTTCATGTCCGCGGCGGCGGTGTCGTCGGTACTCATGGGCGTCAGCCTAGCGCCGAGGGTGTCCCGGAGTCCTGGAAGAACGGAGAGGGACGGGCAGGGGGCGCGGCGGCGGACGCGGGGTGACCGATCGCGGTGCATCCGGTGAACACTGTGTGATGGCCGTCGTTCCGCGCCGTGCCGGGCCCTGCGGGGCGGGATCCTGATCACGTGAGAGCAGCGATCGTGACGGAATCCTTCCTCCCGCACATGAACGGCGTGACCGGATCCGTTCTGCAGATCCTCCGCCACCTCGAGCGCCACGGGCACGAGGCCCGGGTCTACGCCCCCGCTGCGGAGGGCATGCCGCGCATGATCGGGCACGCCAGGATCGAGCCCATCCCATCCGTGGCCCTGCCGGGGTACCGCACGGTGCGCGTCGGCACCTCGAGCGCACATCGGCTGGCGGTCTCACTGGACCGGTTCTCGCCCGACGTGGTGCACCTCGCGTCGCCGTTCGCCCTGGGTTGGCGTGGTGCGCTCGCCGCCGAGCGGATCGGGGTGCCCGCGGTCGCCGCCTACCAGACGGATGTCGCCGCCTACGCGGCCCGCTACGGGGTCTCGCTCACGACGGCGCTCGCCGAGGCCCATATCGCGAGACTGCACCGGCGCGCCACCCTCACCCTCGCCCCCTCGTCCGAGTCGGAGGAGCAGCTCGCGCGGCTCGGCGTCGATCGGGTGCGTCGCTGGGGTCGAGGGGTGGACGCGGAACGGTTCCACCCGGAGCGGCGCGACGGCGCGTGGGCGCACCGAGCAGGCGTCGACGCCGTGATCGGTTATGTGGGCAGGCTGGCGCCGGAGAAGCAGGTCGAGGACCTGCGGGTGCTCGCGGACCTGCCGGGAGTACGGCTCGTGATCGTCGGGGACGGTCCCTCCCGCGCGCGGCTCGAGAGCCTGCTCCCGGACGCTGTGTTCCTGGGGCATCTCAGCGGTCCGGAGCTCGCTCAGACCATGGCATCGTTCGACGTCTTCGTGCACCCCGGCGAGAGTGAGACGTTCGGGCAGACCTTGCAGGAGGCGCATGCGAGCGGGATCCCGGTGGTCGCGACCGGCCGCGGCGGCCCGCTGGATCTGGTGCGCCAGGGCGTCGACGGGTGGCTGTACCGACCGGGCGACCTGCAGGATCTGCGCGATCGGGTGCGGGATCTCGCAGGAGACGTGCGCAAGCGACAGGCATTCGGTCGAGCCGGCCGGGACGCGGTGGAGAGCCGGAGCTGGAGCGCCGTGTGCGACCAGCTCCTCGACCACTTCGATGAGGCGCAGGACCTGCATCGCGCCGACGCCGGGTTGCGCGCCCCCCGGGCTGTGCGGCCGGAGCCCACGCCGGTGGGGGAGCGCAAGCGCTGGCGCCGCTATGTCGCGCTCGGCGACTCGCTCACAGAGGGGCTCTGCGACCCCGGTCCCGACGGCGCGTTGCGCGGCTGGGCGGACCGCCTCGCCCTGCTGCTGGCCGCCCGGGAGCCGTTGGACTACGCGAATCTCGCCATCCGCTCCAAGCGGGTCGAGGACGTGTGCGGATCGCAGCTGCACCGTGCCCTGCAGCTGCGACCCGATCTCGTGTCGATCCTGGTCGGTGCGAACGACCTCGTGAAGCAGCGGGTCGCGGTCCCCGTGCTCGCCGCGCGCCTGGAGGACACGGTGCGGCAGCTGCGTGAGAACGGCGCCGACGTGCTCCTGGTCACGGCGTTCCTGCCGGGCAACCCGGCGGCGCGCATCTACGCCCGCCGGTTCTCCGCCTGGGCCACCGCGCTCGCCGGCATCGCGCGTCGCCAGGGAGCGATCCTGCTCGACACGGACCTGCACCCCCAGCTCGCCGCGCGGCCGAACTGGGGAGAGGACCTGGTGCACCTCTCCAGCCGGGGGCACCGATTCCTGGCGTACCGCGCGGGCGTCGCGCTCGGCGTGGCGCTGGCCGACGAACTCGGCGCGCTCGACGAGGTCCTGCACGAGACCGAGCGCACGGGCGCCGGGGTCTGGTGGCGCCGGCACGCGCTGCCGTGGGTCTGGCGGCGCCTGCACGGGCGCGCCGCCGGCGACGGACGCAGCGCCAAGCATCACGACTACGTGCGACTCGGCCGTGAGCGCGGAGTGCGCGAGCCCAGCGAGGTGTGAACTCCTCCGGTCCCTGAGGCCGTCGAAGGGTCCGGATCCCGCCCCGCGCGGCCGCAGCGCCGCACGCTGATAGGATCGAACAGGATGCCTCTGTGCGCATCCGTCCATGCTCGCGCTCCACACGGGAGAGCGAGCCTAAACAAAGAAGGAGAGACCTCTTGGAAGGTCCTGAAATCACCGCTACTGAGGCCGTTCTCGACAACGGTCGCTTCGGCACCCGCACCGTCCGCTTCGAGACGGGCCGTCTCGCGCAGCAGGCGCAGGGCGCGGTCGCCGCTTACCTGGACGAGGAGACGATGCTCCTCTCCGCCACGAGCGCGGGCAAGTCCCCGCGTGAGGGCTTCGACTTCTTCCCGCTGACCGTCGACGTGGAGGAGCGCTCCTACGCCGCCGGCAAGATCCCCGGCTCGTTCTTCCGCCGTGAGGGCCGTCCCTCCACCGAGGCGATCCTCGTCTGCCGTCTGATCGACCGCCCGCTGCGTCCGTCGTTCGTCGACGGCCTGCGCAACGAGGTCCAGATCGTCATCACCGTGCTCTCGATCGCGCCGGGCGAGTACTACGACGCCCTCGCGATCAACGCGGCGTCCGCGTCGACCCAGATCTCGGGTCTGCCGTTCTCCGGCCCGGTCGCCGGTGTGCGCCTCGCGTTCATCCCCGGCCACGGCGAGCACGCCGACCAGTGGGTCGCGTTCCCCAACGCGGAGCAGGTCGAGCAGGCCGTCTTCGATCTCGTCGTCGCCGGTCGCGTCGTCACCAAGGGTGACGGCACCGAGGACGTCGCGATCATGATGGTCGAGGCCGAGGCCACCGAGGGCAGCTGGAACCTGATCAAGGCCGGCGCCACCAAGCCCAGCGAGGACATCGTCGCGCAGGGTCTCGAGGCCGCCAAGCCGTTCCTGAAGCAGCTCGTCGAGGCGCAGGCTCAGCTCGCCGCCACGGCGTCGAAGGAGCCGGGCGTGTACCCGGTCTTCCTGCCGTACAGCGAGGGCACGTACGACTTCGTGGCCGAGCGCGCCTACGCCGAGCTCGTCGACGTCTACCAGATCGCCGACAAGCAGGAGCGCCAGAACGCCGACGACGCGATCAAGGACCGCGTCAAGGCCGAGCTCATCGCCGCCGTCGAGGCGGGCGAGCAGCCCGAGGTCGCGCTCAGCGAGTTCTCCGCCGCTTACAAGTCGGTCACGAAGAAGATCGTGCGCGGCCGGATCCTCACCGAGGGCGTCCGCATCGACGGTCGCGGTCTGGCGGACATCCGCCCGCTCGACGCCGAGGTGCAGGTCATCCCGCGCGTGCACGGCTCCGCGATCTTCCAGCGCGGCGAGACCCAGATCCTGGGCGTTACCACGCTGAACATGCTCAAGATGGAGCAGCAGATCGACTCGCTGTCCCCGACGACGAGCAAGCGCTACATGCACCACTACAACTTCCCGCCCTACTCGACCGGTGAGACCGGCCGCGTGGGTTCGCCGAAGCGTCGCGAGATCGGGCACGGCTTCCTCGCCGAGCGCGCGCTCGTGCCGGTGCTGCCGACCCGCGAGGAGTTCCCTTACGCGATCCGTCAGGTGTCCGAGGCGCTCAGCTCCAACGGATCCACCTCGATGGGCTCCGTCTGCGCCTCGACCCTGTCGCTGCTGAACGCGGGTGTGCCGCTGCGCGCACCGGTCGCCGGCATCGCGATGGGCCTCGTGTCCGACCAGGTCGACGGTGAGACCCGCTACGCGGCGCTCACCGACATCCTCGGCGCCGAGGACGCGCTCGGCGACATGGACTTCAAGGTCGCCGGCACGAGCGAGTTCGTCACCGCGATCCAGCTGGACACGAAGCTCGACGGCATCCCCTCCGAGGTGTTGGCCGGGGCACTGACCCAGGCCAAGGAGGCGCGCCTCACGATCCTCAACGTGCTGAACGCCGCGATCGACAGCCCGGACGAGATGGCGCCGACCGCGCCGCGCGTGATCAGCGTGCAGATCCCGGTCGACAAGATCGGCGAGCTGATCGGCCCCAAGGGCAAGACGATCAACGCGATCCAGGACGAGACCGGTGCGCAGATCTCCATCGAGGAGGACGGCACCGTCTACATCGGCGCGACCGACGGCCCCTCGGCCGAGGCTGCCCGCGCACAGGTCAACGCCATCGCCAACCCCACCAACCCCGAGGTCGGCGAGCAGTTCCTGGGCACGGTCGTCAAGATCGCGACCTTCGGCGCGTTCGTCTCCCTGCTCCCGGGCAAGGACGGTCTGCTGCACGTCACCGAGGTGCGCAAGCTCGCCGGTGGCAAGCGCGTGGAGAACGTCGATGACGTGCTCTCCGTCGGCCAGAAGATCCTCGTGAAGATCACGAAGATCGACGACCGCGGCAAGTTGTCGCTCGAGCCCGTCATCGACGAGGCTCCGGCGGACGCTGCCGAGCCGGTCGCCGAGGTCGCCGAGGCCTGATCCTCCGCAGAAAGGCCCGTTGTGTCCGCCGAAAGGGGGACACAACGGGTCTTTCGCTGTTTTCGTGACCGAACCGTTACGCATTGTTCGCCTCCTGGCCGTCTCAATGAACGGAAGCGTCCGAGGCCTCGCTTACTCTCGAAGGGAACGCACCGGGGGGTGCGTCTCAGAACGCAACGCAGCAGACACGGGGGTGATCGCATGCGTCTCTTCAGCGTCGGATCCGGAAACGGCTCCGCACTCGGCGGTGCCGCACCCGCGGTCACCAGCGCGCCCGCGGTGGTGACGCCGCACCCGTCGGCGCCGATCCCCGTGGTGGGACCCGGCATCGGGACCTGCCTGCGCGTTCCGCTCGCGGAGACCGGCATCCGCTCCTTCCCGCTCATCCTGGGCGGCGCCGAGTTCGGCTGGAACACCGACGCCGACACCGCGCTGCACATCCTCGACCGCTACGCCGAGTTCGGCGGCAACGCCGTGCACACGGCCGACAGCTTCGCCGCAGGGCGCAGCGAGCACATCATCGGCCGGTGGCTCGCCACGCGCGGCAACCGCGATGACATCGTGCTGAACGTGCGCGTCGGCGGTCACCCCGACAACCCGGGCATCGGTGCGGTGAACCTGGTCCGCGCCGCCGAGGCATCATTGACCCGCCTCGGCGTCGAGCGCATCGATGTGCTCTACCTCGACGGCACGGTCGACGACGGCAGTGCTCTCGAGGACACGCTGGCCACCGCGGAATGGCTCGTCGAGACCGGCAAGGTGCGGGCGCTCGGCGCCTTCGGCTTCACCGCGGAGCGTCTCGTCGAGGCGCGGATCCTGGCCTCGGCCGGCTACCCGCGCATCGAAGTGCTGGACGAGCCGTACAACCTGATGCGCCGCGCGGGCTTCGAGGGAGACCTCCGCCTCGTCGCCGCCGCACAGGGGCTGGCGGTCACCCCGTCGCACGCGCTCGAGCACGGGTTCCTGTCCGGCCGGCACCGCACCAAGCAGTCGCTGCAGGGGGTGCGCGGCATGCAGCTGCGCGGCAACATCAACCGCCGCGGCATCAAGGTGCTGCGCGCGCTGGACATCGCGGCCTCCGAGCTCCAGGTGCCCGTCGCCGCCGTCGCGATCGGCTGGCTGCTCGCGCAGCGCACGATCACGGCGCCGATCGTGAACGCGTTCGCCACCGAACAGGTCGACGAGCTGATGCAGGGCGCGGGCGTCGCCCTCGGCCGTGCGCAGTTGGCCGAGCTGACCCGAGCCGCGAGCTGACCCGATCCGGTGGGTGGCCGTGTCCGATCTGTGACATAGGCTGGAAGCACCCCGGCCACGGAGCCGGAGACGAGGCGAGCGGGTTGTGACGCATTACATCTATCTGGTCCGGCACGGCGAGCATCAGGACGCCGAGCACGGCCTCGCCGACGGCCCCCTCTCGCCGCGCGGACGTCGTCAGGCAGAGCTCATCGCCGATCGCCTGTCCGGTCTCCCGCTCGACGCGATCTGGCACTCCCCGCTGCTGCGCGCCGCGGAGACGGCCCGCGCGATCTCGGAGCGGATCCCGTCGGTCGAGGCCGAACCGTCCGCGCTGCTGTTCGACTGCGTGCCGACGGGAATGACGGACGACACCCCTGCAGCGTTCGAGCCGTTCTTCGGATCCATCACCGACGCGGAGATCGAGGCGGGGCGGGCTCAGATGGGCGACGCCGTGAACGAGTTCCTGGTGCGCAAGCCCGGCGACGTCCACGAGGTGCTGATCACGCACAACTTCGTGATCAGCTGGTTCGTGCGCGAGGTGCTGGAGGCGCCGGACTGGCGTTGGATGACCCTGAACCAGGCGAACTGCGGTCTCACCGTGATCTCGCAGAAGCAGGGCCGCCCGTGGAGCCTGCTCGCTCACAACGACCTGAGTCACCTGCCGATCGAGCTGCGCACCGGCCTGCCGGATCCGCTCCTGGTCTGACCCGGCCGCCGAGGCGAGCGTCGTCGCGCAACCTGGCGGATGTGACGATCTGCACACGGTGTCACGATCAGCACACGGGATCCCCGGATCCGTGTGCTGATCGTGACAACCTGTGCTGATCGTTGCAGTGCGAGTGCCCTGACCGGGGTGGGGGTCCTCAGCCGACTCGTTCCCAGTCCGCGATCGGGCCCGGCACCACGGTGAACAGCGGATGCGGTTCCGGGAGCGGGGTCGTCCGCCAGCGGTCCCAGAGGTCCGGGTTGCGCACCTCCAGCTTGCGCAGCAGGTGCCCCCACTCGTACTGGAGTTGACCGCGGGCGACGGGGATCCGCTCGACCGGACCGGTTCTGAGGATCTTCTCCCGCGCGAACCGGTATCCGCGGGAATCGGCCTCGTCGACGACCGCGGACAGATAGTCGCCGATCGCGGCGAGCGGATCCCGTGCGGCGCGGAAGCGCTGGAGCTGTGGATGGTGCGCGTAGCCGCGGCGCGTCGGATCCGCGATCACGGCCTGAGCGAGCAGCCCTTCGCGCCAGCACGCCGTCAGCGCCTGCCGGTCGTAGTAGCGCGGGTGAACCGACCACAATCTCATGCCTGCCGCAGCTCCTTGCGATACCAGCGTGTCGCGTTCGGGTTGGCGTTGTAGCGGGAGATCTCGGCGAAGCCGCTGTTGCGGTACAGGTGGCCTGCCGCCTCGAGCGTGTGGTGGGTGTCGAGGACGAGGACGCCGGCGTCGAAACCGCGAGCACGGTGCTCCAGCTCATCCAGCAGCAGCCGGCCCCAGCCTCGGCCCCGGGTCTCCGGGCGCAGGAACACGTGCTTGATCTCGAACACGTCGGTCTCGCCGCCGGGCATCGGGACACGGCGGATCCCGCCGCAGCCGACGATCTCGCCTTCCTCCTCGAGAAGCAGGAAGACGCCGTCCGGGGCCTGGAACGCGGCTGCCGTGGGATACGTGGGGGAGTAGGAGCCACCGGGGAACTCCGCCGCACGGAGCGTGAAGTAGTCGACGAGCACCGCATGGGCGTCGGCGTCCTCCGGGGAGGCGGTGCGGAACGTGGGCATGGTCCGACGGTAATCGATGCGGCCGGTCGGTGCCTCCGGACGCGTCGGCAATCCCGCGGAGCCCGCCGGGCCGAGGGCGTTGACCGGAGGCGCCCGCGTCTGGGCCGCTGAATAGACTGTGGACATGACGACGCGCGTGGCCCTGGTGGGCGCCTCCGGCAAGCTCGGCACCATCATCGGCGATGTGATCGCCCACCTCGATGGGTTCGAGATCGGCGCGGTGCTCGGGTCGAGGAGCACGATGGACGAGCTCGACGGCGCCGACCTCGTGGTCGACGCCACCACCCCGGCATCCAGCGTCGAGATCGTGCGCGCCGCGGCCGACCGCGGCATCAACCTCCTCGTCGCGACATCCGGGTGGTCCGCCGACCGCATCGCCCAGATCCGGCCGGCCATCGACGCCGCCGGGACCGGAGCGCTGTTCGTGCCCAACTTCTCGCTGGGATCCGTGCTGGGCACGGCCCTGGCCGCCCTCGCCGCCCCGTTCTTCGGATCCGTGGAGATCATCGAGGCGCACCAGCACACCAAGATCGACTCTCCCAGTGGCACGGCCGTGCGCACCGCAGAGCTCATCGCCGCCGCCCGTGCGGAGCGGGGTCCCGTGGACGCGCCGCACGTCGACCAGCGCGCCCGCGGCCAGCAGGTCGCCGGGGTCCCGGTGCACTCGCTGCGCCGTCCGGGCGTGATCGCGAAGCAGGAGGTCATCCTCTCCGGCCCGGGCGAGTCGCTGTCGATCGTGCACGACACCGTGCAGTCGGCGGCGGCGTACGCCCCGGGGATCCGTCTCGCGCTTCCCTACGCGAGAGATCTGCGCGGCGTGGTCGTGGGGCTGGAGAACGTCATCGATCTGGGGATCCGGCCGCGCGCATGACCGCGCGCATCGGCGTGCTCGGCCCGGTGCGGATCGCGGATCGCGACGCCGGAGGCACGCCCATGCGCGCGCTGCTGGCAGCGCTCGTCCTGGCGGGCAGCGGTACCACTCGATCCGTGCCCGCCCTGGCCGATGAGGTCTGGGGCGACGATCAGCCGCAGAACCCGAAGGCGGCCCTGCAGACGCTCGTCTCGCGGGCCAGGGCGCTGGCGGGATCCGACGCGATCACGAGCGCCCCGGGAGGCTACGCGCTCGGCACCGACGACACCGACCTGCACACCGCACGTCGTCTGCGTACCGAGGCGGAGATGCTGGACGACGGCGATCCCGACCGTATCCGTCTGCTGCGCGCGGCCATCGCCCTGTGGCGGGGCGAGCCCGGTGTGGACCTCGCGGGAGCTCCGATCGCCGAAGACCTCGCAGCGGAGGCGCAGGAACTGCACGCCGCGTTGCGAGGCTGTCTCGCCGCTGCGCTCGTCGCATCCGGGCAGACGGCGGAGGGCATCGGGATCCTCGAGGGGCTCGTGGCGTCGCACCCGCTCGACGAGCCCGCGCACGCGGCGCTGATGAGCGCTCTCGCCGAGGCCGGCCGAGCTCCGGAGGCGCTCGGCGTCTTCGCACGACTGCGCACGGTGCTCGCCGACGCCCTGGGCAGCTCACCCGGTCCCGCCCTCGTGGAGCTGAACGCACAGCTGCTGCGGGACCAGGACGAGGGGCCGCGAGTGCGGATCGGGGTGCAGGCTGCGCCGAACGAGCTCATCGGCCGCGACGAGGCGCTGACGGGAGCCCGCACGCTGCTGCGCACGGCGCGGCTGGTGACGATCATGGGCGCGGGCGGGCTGGGTAAGACCCGGCTCGCGCAGGCGCTGGCGGCGGAGTCCTCGGCGCCCGCGGTGGTCGTGGTCCCGCTCGCGGGCGTCCGCGCCGACGCGGGGGTGCCCCTGGCGATCGCCGCCGCCCTGGGGATCAGCGAGAACGTGCCCGGGGGCAGGCTCTCCGAACAGCGTCCGCGTCCCGACCTCGGCGCCCGCATCGTGGCGGTGCTCGGCGAGCGGGCGACGCTGCTGGTTCTGGACAACTGCGAGCAGGTGATCGACGGCGTCGCACGGTGGGCCGCGGATCTGCTGGCCGCGGTGCCGTCGCTGCGGATCCTCACCACGAGCCGTACGCCGCTCGCGATCGCCGCAGAGCGCGTGCTCGCGCTGGATCCGCTGGAGATCGAGGCGACGTACGAGGCTCCCGCCGTCCGCCTCTTCGTGGAACGCGCGCAGGTCGCGCGCCCGGGAGCGACGCTCGATCTCGAGGTCGTGGCGCGACTGTGCGGGCGCCTGGACGGGCTGCCGCTCGCGATCGAACTCGCAGCGGCGCGGGTACGCACGATGACGCCGGAGCAGATCGAACGTCGGCTGGAGAACCGCTTCGCGCTGCTGACCACCGGCGACCGTGCGGCACCCGAGCGCCATCGCACGCTGGAGGCGGTGATCGAGTGGAGCTGGGATCTGCTGTCCCCGGACGCCCGGCAGGCGCTCGCGCTGTTGTCGGTGCTCCCGGGCGGGTTCTCGGCGGAGACCGCCGATGCCGTGCTGTCCGCCCCTTCGGACGACGTCCTGGAGGGGCTCGTCTCGCAGTCGCTGTTGAACGTCGTCGAGACCGGCGACGGCACGGTGCGCTTCCGCATGCTGGAGACCGTGCGCGAGTTCGGGCACGACCGCCTGGCAGAGACCGGCGCAGAGGACGACGCGTGGGAGGCCGTGGTCGCCTGGGCGCTCGCTTTCGCCGCAGAGCACGGCGCCAGGGCCAGGGCGTTCCCGTCGGGGTTGACCGCGCAGGCGCACCTCGCGATCACACGCGAGCACGACAACCTCGTGCACGTGCTGCGACACCTGGTGACCGCGCATCGCGGTGCCGACGCCGTGCGCCTTTTCACGGTCCTCGGGCAGTCCTGGTTCATCCGCGGATCCTTCACCGAGTTCATCGGCTACGCCGGACCGATGATCGAGATCGTGGATGCCCTGCCGGCCGGAGACATCGAGCCGGATCTGCAGGTCATGGCGGTCGTGATGGCCTCGCTCGGCTGCATGATCAGCGGGGATCCTCTCGCCGCGCGCGGGCTCGCCTTCGTCACCCGCGCCGTGCGGGTCGCGGGTGACGCGCTGGCACCGTCCTGGCAGCTGCTGGCCGACGCGCTGCTCGCGGTGGGCCGGGGAGGGCCGATCGGGGCGGCGTCGGAGCTCGTGCACGGATCGGATCCTCGGGCGCTGCTGACGGCGGATGTGCTGCGCTCGCATCGCGCGGAGAACGACGGCGAGGCCGAGGTGGCGATGGAAGCCGCCCGCAGCGCCTGGCACCGGGCGCGCGATCTCGACGAGCGCTGGGCCGAAGGCATGGCCGCCGATCTCGCGGCGCAGCTGGCCGCGCAGTCGGCACGCCCCGCCGAGGCGATGACCTGGATCCAGCGAGCGACCGTCGTGTTCGAGGAGTTCGACGCGCAGGATCAGATGAACCACCAGGAATGGGTGCGCGGCGGCGCGCTGCTCTGCCTGGGCCGCGGCCGCGAGGCGCGGGCGCTGTTCACCCGGCTCATCGAGGAGGGCGGGCTCAGCCAGGACGGCGTGGAACTGGGATCGATCGGGCTGTACGGCCTCGCGGAGGCGGAGCTCCTGGACGGGAACCCGACGGAGGCGACCGAGGCGTTCGGCCGTGCGATGGGAGCATTCGCCGATCCCGTGCACCGCCGTTCACCCTGGTATCTGATGGCGCTGTCCGGATACGTCTCCGCGGCCGTACGCGAGCTCGACGTGCCGCAGTCGCAGCTCGCCGTGTGGGAGCGGCGCCTGCGCACCCGCACGATCGCCGCCTGCCGGCAGCGGCGGGAGGGCGTGGACCGGCCCGTGCTCGGCACGGCCCTGATCGGCTGGTCGGCCTGGGCTCTCCGGCAGCCCGAGCTGATCCCGCGCGGGACCGAGGCGATCGCGCTCGCCGAAGTGCTCGGCGGACGGCAGAACATGCCGAGCCTGAGCCTCGCGTCGCATTTCGCGGACGCGGAGCGGATCGCCGGATCCGAGGCCGTCGCGGCGGCGAGGACGGCCGCCGCTGCGCTGGATCCCGCTGAGCGCGTGGCTCGCGGCCTCGCCGTGCTGGGCTCGCGCTGAGCGCCCTCAGCGCGCCGGGCAGCGAGGCCCCGTCGAGCACGACGAAGGGCGCCCTCATGATGGAGGGCGCCCGTGTCGTGGAGCTCAGGCCTTGCGCATGTACGCCTTGACCGTGAGCGGGGCGAAGACGGCGACGATCACGGCCGCGCCGAGCAGTGACACCCAGGCATCGACTCCGAACGTGCCCGTGTTGGCCAGATCTCGCACGGCCGTCACCAGGTGCGAGACGGGGTTCACATTCACGAACCACTGCAGCCAGCCCGGCATCGTGTTCACCGGGACGAAGGCGTTCGAGAGGAACGTCAACGGGAAGAGGATGATCATCGAGATCCCCTGCACGCTCGATGCGGTGCGGGCGATGACGCCGGCGAAGGCGAAGATCCAGCTGATCGCCCACGCGCAGACGATCACGAGCACGGCCGCGGCGACCACCGCGCCGATCCCGCCCGCCGGGCGGTAGCCCATGACGAATCCCATCACGAACGTGAGCGTCGTCGCGATGCCGTAGCGGATCGTGTCGGCCAGCAGTGCTCCGGACAGCGGGGCGATGCGCGCGATGGGCAGGGAACGGAACCGATCGAACACGCCCTTGTCCATGTCCTCGCGCAGCTGCACGCCGGTCACGACCGAGGTCGTGATCACCGTCTGCACCAGGATGCCCGGGATGATCACGGGCAGGTAGTTCGTGACGTTGCCGGAGATCGCGCCGCCGAAGATGTAGGTGAACATCAGGGTGAACAGGATCGGCTGCACGGTCACGTCGAAGAGCTGCTCCGGCGTCCGACGGATCTTGATGAGGCCGCGGGCCGCCATGGTGATGGTGTTGCGCAGACTCAGGGACAGGCTCGCACGCGGGCTCAGCCGACGTTGCGCGGCGGGGACGATGCGTCCCGCCGTGGGGGTGAGAGTGCTCATGCGCGGACCTCCTGGATCTGTGCGGTGGTGGATTCGTCGGCGGACTCCTCGTCCGCCGGATGCCCGGTGATCGTGAGGAAGACCTCGTCGAGCGTCGGCTTCTGCACGCTCATCTCGGTGAGCCCGATCCCGGCCTCGCGGAACGTGATCAGCAGGTCGGCGATGCGATCCGGATCCGCCATCGGGGCGGTGATCCGGGAGGCCTCGGGGGACAGCACGCCACGGACGCCGAGGGTCTGCTCGATGGCCCGGAGCGCGTCGGCGGTGTCGGCGGTGTCGCGGAGGCGCAGGTGCAGCGAGGACGTGCCGACGGACGCCTTGAGGTCATCCGGGGTGCCCTCGGCGACGACCTTTCCACGGTCGATCACCGCGATCCGGTCGGCGAGCTGGTCGGCCTCATCGAGGTACTGGGTGGTGAGGAGCACCGTGGAACCGGTGTTCACGAGCTCGCGGATCGTGTCCCACATCTGCCCGCGGGTGCGGGGGTCGAGGCCCGTCGTGGGCTCGTCCAGGAAGATCAGCGGCGGCTGTGCGAGAAGGGAGGCGGCGAGGTCGAGGCGGCGCCGCATTCCGCCGGAGAAGTTCTTCAGCGGGCGCTTCGCCGCCTCGGACAGGCCGAAGCGCTCCAGCAGGTCTGCGGACTTGGCTCGTGCCTCGGCGCGGCTCAGACCCAGCAGCCGGGCGAAGATCATGAGGTTCTCGGTGGCGGACAGCGTCTCGTCGACCGAGGCGAACTGCCCGGTGACGCCGATGAGCTGCCGCACGATGTGCGGTTCGCGGACGACGTCGTGCCCGAACACGCGGCCGGTGCCGCCGTCCGGACGCAGCAGTGTCGCGAGCATGTTGATGGTCGTGGTCTTGCCGGCGCCGTTGGGGCCGAGGACGCCGTACACGGCGCCGGTGCGCACCTGCAGGTCGACGCCGTCGACCGCGCGGTTCGTTCCGAACACCTTCACGAGTCCGTCGGCCTCGAGGGCCCAGTCGGTGGTGGGATTCGTCATGCTCCGAGCATCCGCCGCCTCGCTTTCGCGGCACTGTCACGCCGCTGTCGTGCGCTTTCCCGCGCTGTCCGTCGCGCGCTCGGCTCGCGGCCGCGCCGGCGCGCGGCGAGTGACCGGAGCGACGTCGTACCCGCGGACGCGGCGCCTCCGCCGATCTAGGATGGAGGGATGGGATCCCGGATCGGCGTCGTGGTCATGGCCGCGCTTCTCGTGCTGTACATCGCGCTCGTCGGCTGGCGCGCGGTGGTGCTGCTCGGGTCCGGGCAGGCGCTCGGGATCACCATGGGGGTCGCCCTGCTCGTCATGCCGCTGATCGGAGCCTGGGCGCTCGTACGAGAGCTGCAGTTCGGCCTCGCTGCCGACCGCCTGGGTCGCACGCTGAACGACGAGGGCGGGATGCCCGAGGCGCCGGAGCGCCTGCGCTCGAACGGGCGGCTGCTGCCCGACGATGCCGCGCGGCTCGTGTCGGAGTACGGCTCCGCGGCCGCCGAGGAGCCGGGGGACTGGCGCGCACAGTACCGGCTGGGTGTGGTGCACGACGCGGCAGGGCACCGCAAGGACGCTCGTGCCGCGATCCGCGCCGCGATCCGCCTGGCCAAGTAGCCTTCCGCGCGCATCGCGCACGACAACGGCCGCATCCCCTGGGGGACGCGGCCGTTCCGATGAGGCGACGAGGGTCAGGCCAGGGTCGCCTCGAGCGTGATCTCGATGCCGGACAGTGCGGCGGACACCGGGCAGCCGACCTTGGCCTCCTGCGCGAGGCGCTGGAAGGTCTCCGCGTCGAGGCCGGGCACGGAGGCGTTCACATTGAGGTGGCTGCCGGTGATGCCGACGCCGGGCTTGAACGTCACCGACGCGGTGGTGTTCACACGCTCGGCGGGGGTGCCGTTGCCGGCGAGCGCGTGCGAGAGCGCCATGCTGAAGCATGAGGAGTGCGCCGCGGCGATGAGCTCCTCGGGCGTGGTGGTCGTGTCGGATCCCTCCGACCGCGCCTTCCAGTTCAGCGGGAACGTGCCCAGGTGCGAAGAGGAGAAGGAGACGGATCCCTCGCCTTCGATGAGACTTCCGGTCCAGGTGGCAGCGGCTTCGCTCGTGACGGACATGGGTCCTCCGATCGGGGTGGGTGAGGGTGCCAGCCTATCGATCGCCCCGGGCCGGATCCGCAGTTCTCAGGGAAGTCGCGGCGCCCGACCCAGGATTCCGGCGCGCTGCAGCAGCAGATAGAGCTGGCAGCCCAGGCACAATCCGAACGCGGCGTTGAGGAAGGCGGCGACGAACGCCATCGCCGTGGCGATCGGCAGCGCCCAGGGCACGCCGATCAGATGGAGCAGCAGGCCGATCACGACGACGAACAGACCGACACCCTGCGCGAACCGCGGCGGACGCGGATCCTCCAGCTCGCTCGGCGGGTCGAGGCGCGGACGCACGAGGGTGCGGAACAGCACGCCCCACGGCTGCGTGCGCGGGGAGAGCACGCCCCACAGGAACAGGGCGGCGATCACCAGGGTGAGCAGGAACGCGGGCTGGGTCGCGCGGTAGGCGAGCACGGATCCTGGCGTGAAGGTGCTCGCGAGCGGCTGATAGGCGAACCAGCCGAACTGAGCGGTCGCCGGCTGTGAAGCCTCGACCAGCCCCAGCACGGTGGCGATGAGCAGCAGCGCGGACGTGATCCACGCGGCGAAACGAGGACCGCGCGGGTCGATGCCGGCGGGAGCGGTCATGCGGTGGCCTCCTGGACGTGGTCGGCCCCGTCGAGGGCCGAGAGCACGGCGGCCCGGGTGGGCACGCCGGTGAAGCGGGAGCGGATCCGGCCGTCCGGACCGACGAGCAGCGTCGTCGGGGTCGACAGCACCTTGTACCGTGCCGCGAGGTCGGCGCGCGAGGTGAGATCCACCTCGGCATGCACCACGCCCGCGCGTTCGGCGGCGACGGATCCGAGCATCCGTCGCACCTGCGGGCAGCGCGCGCAGAACTCGGTGCTGAACTGCACCAGCGTCGCCTGCGCCCCGAGGGGGTGCATCAGGTCGGCGGGATCCACGTGCCGATCGCCGTGCACGGTCACCGCGCGGCCGTCCCGCCGTCGCAGCAGCACGCCCGCGAGCAGCGTCGCCGCGAGCAGTGCGGCGACCACGACGAGCGCGATCGGCAGGGACATGGTCCGAGGCTACGTCCGCCGAGCGGCGCACGGGCGGATATGACGGTTCGAGTCAGCGGGCTCCCGGTCTCCGAGCCGGCGGGCGGCCCGCAGGGCGGCGGGCGCCGGTACGCTGAAAGCCATGAGCGCCGCGATCCCCACGCCGTACGAAGACCTGCTCCGCGATGTGCTCGCGACCGGCACGCACAAGGACGATCGCACGGGCACGGGCACGACCAGCGTGTTCGGCCGGCAGATCCGCTTCGACCTGTCGCAGGGCTTCCCGCTCATCACGACCAAGCGCGTGCACTTCAAGTCGATCGCCTACGAGCTGCTGTGGTTCCTGCGCGGCGACTCGAACGTGCGCTGGCTGCAGGAGAACGGCGTCACCATCTGGGACGAGTGGGCGGACGCCGACGGCGATCTCGGCCCGGTCTACGGCGTGCAGTGGCGCTCCTGGCCCACGCCGGACGGGGGCCACATCGACCAGCTGCAGCAGGTGATCGATCAGATCCGGAATTCGCCGGACTCCCGCCGCATCATCGTGTCTGCGTGGAACCCGGCCGACATTCCGGACATGGCGCTCGCGCCCTGCCACGCGCTGTTCCAGTTCTACGTCGCGGACGGCAAGCTGTCCTGCCAGCTCTACCAGCGCAGCGCCGACCTGTTCCTCGGGGTGCCGTTCAACATCGCCTCGTATGCGCTGCTCACGCTCATGGTGGCGCAGCAGACCGGCCTCGAGCCGGGCGACTTCGTGTGGACCGGTGGTGACTGCCACATCTACGACAACCACGTCGCGCAGGTGCGGGAGCAGCTCACCCGCGAGCCGTACCCGTACCCCACCCTGCGGATCACGCGGAAGCCGGAGTCGATCTTCGACTACGAGTTCGACGACTTCGTGGTCGAGGACTATCAGCACCACCCGGCGATCCGGGCGGCGGTCGCGGTATGACCCGGATCGGACTGATCTGGGCCGAGGCGCAGGGCGGAGTGATCGGCGCGGGCGGAACGATGCCGTGGCACGTGCCGGAGGATCTCGCGCACTTCAAGGAGATCACCCTGGGCGCGCCCGTGGTGATGGGGCGGCGCACCTGGGAGTCGCTGCCCGAGCGGTTCCGCCCGCTGCCCGGCCGCGAGAACATCGTGATCACGCGACAAGCTGATTGGGCCGCCGACGGTGCGCGCAGAGCGGGGTCGATCGCCGATGCGCTCGCCGGGCTCGACGAGGCCTGGGTGATCGGGGGCGGGGAGATCTTCCGCGAGGTGATCGGCGATGCCGACCGCCTGGAGGTGACCGAGCTCGACCTGGACGTGCCCGGAGACGCCTTCGGCCCTTCGCGCGACGGTTTCCGCGTGGTCTCCGAAGGCGAGTGGCAGACCAGCAGGACCGGGATCCGCTACCGCTTCCTCGGCTACCAGCGCTGACCACGACGCGCACTCGACGAGAGGATCCCCATGCCCACCGCTCTCATCACGGGTGCCAGCGCCGGAATCGGCGCGGAGTTCGCCCGCCAGCTCGCCGACCGCGGTGCCGACCTGGTGCTGGTCGCCCGTTCGGAGGAGGCGCTGCAGGCGCTCGCCGCGGATCTCCGCTCGCGGCACGGCATCGCGGTCGAGGTGCTCGTCGCCGACCTCGCGGTGGACCAGGACGTGGACCGCGTCGCGCGACGGGTCGCCGACGCCGACCGCCCGATCGACATGCTCGTGAACAACGCCGGCTTCGGTCTTCCGCTCCATTTCGCGGACAACGACGTCGCGGATGAGGTGCGCCATCTGCGGGTGCTCGTCGAGGCGCCGATGCGGCTCATGCACGCCGCGCTCGGGTTGATGCGCGGTCGCGGGGGGCGGATCATCAACGTCGCCTCGTCGGCGGGCTTCATCTCCCGGTCGACCTACTCGGCCTGCAAGGCGTGGATCATCGGATTCAGCCGCTGGGCGAACGACGAATACGCGAACGACGGAGTCACGGTCACCGCGCTCTGCCCGGGATTCGTGCACACCACCTTCCATGCTCGGATGGGGCTCGCCGCCGGTGAGGAGGGCGTGCCGTCGTTCATGTGGCTGGATGCGCCCTTCGTCGTGCGCCAGGGCCTTCGCGCCGCCGCCCGCGGCAGATCCGTGGTGATCCCGTCACTGCGCTACAAGGCGATGATCGCGGTTTCGCGGCTGGTTCCGCGCTCGCTCAGCACGCGCATCGCCCGTCGCGGCCGCATGTGAGCCTGCCCCGGCTCAGACGAACCGACCCAGCCGAATGCCGGCGTACGCCAGGGCGGCGACGGTCTCGCCGTCGGTGATCCGCCCGTCGGCGACCATCCCGAGTGCGTCGGCGAAGGGCACCCACGCGATCTCGTCGATGCCCTCCTCGGCTTGCGTGTGCGCGCTGTCGCCGGTCTGGCGCAGCCCGCGGGCGAGGAACACGTGCTCAGGAGCGACGGTCACGCCGTTGAGTGCGTTCATCGTGCCGATCGGAGTCCACTCGTCCGCCTCGAGCCCGGTCTCCTCACGCAGCTCGCGGCGTGCGGCGACCAGCGGATCCTCCCCGTCCGTGCCGCCGGCCGGCACCTCGACCGAACGCCCGGTGGTGTACCGGTCGATCGTGACCAGGCACACCCGATCCTGCTCGTCGAGAGCCACGACGAACACCGCCGCGTTCTTCAGAGTGAGCACGCCGTAGATCCCGTCACCGGCCGGGCCGGAGATCCGGTCCTCGCGCACCGAGATCCAGCGGTTGTCGTAGACGATGCGCGATTCCCGCGTCTGCCAGGCCATATTCGCGAGCCTAATCGCCGGTCCCCGTAGGCTCGAGGCCATGGGCTGGTTCGGTAAGAAGAAGGATCCGCTGGACGCGAACGAGATGCTCCGGCAGTACAACGCTCAGGAAGCCGCGCGTCTCGCCGCCGCGGGAATCGCGCCGAGCACGGGCATCACCTCGGCCGCGCAGCCGGTCGCGAGCGGTATCGGCGTCGCCGAGTTCGCCGTCGAGGACGTCTTCACGATCACCGGGCGCGGCCAGGTCGCCACGGGGAAGACCGCGACGGGCACGATGCGCGTCGGGGACCGGGTGGCGGTGCTCCGGGGCGCGACCGAGATCGGCGTCAGCACCGTCACGGGCATCGAGATGTTCCGCAGGAAAGCGACCGAGGCGCCGGCCGGCTCCATGGCCGGCCTGCTGCTCAAGCCCCGTGTCGATCTGGCCCGTGGCGACGTCATCAGGGTCACCGCGACCGCGTGAGCGTCGCGCGAACCATTACGCTGGACGCATGACGCATACGGGCAATCCCTTCGGACAGGTGCTCGTCGCCCTCATCACTCCGATGACGGCCGACGGCGAGGTCGACTGGCCCTCCGTCGAGAAGCACATGGATCGCGTCATCTCGGACGGCGCCGACGGCATCGTCGTCACCGGGACGACGGGGGAGACCTCGACGCTCACCGACGCCGAGAAGCTGCGCCTCGTCGAGGTCGGCAAGGACGTCGCCGCGGGGCGCGCCAAGATCATCACCGGTGGCGGATCCAACGAGACCGCGCACGCGATCGAGCTCTACAAGGCCAGCGAGAAGGCCGGCGCCGACGGCATCATGATCGTCACGCCGTACTACAACAAGCCCACCCAGGCCGGCATCCTCACGCATTTCCGCCTCGTCGCGGACGCCACCGACCTCCCGGTGATCCTCTACGACATCCCCGGTCGCACCGGTGTGCCGATCAAGTACGAGACGATCCTGCGCCTCGCCAAGCACCCCAACATCCTCGCCGTGAAGGATGCCAAGGGCGACTTCTCCGAGGTCAGCCGGGTGCTCAACCAGACCGACCTGATGTATTTCTCCGGCGACGACTCGAACGTGCTCCCGCACCTCTCGATCGGCGCCACCGGCCTCATCGGCGTCACTGCGAACATCACCTCGGCGCCGTACCGGGCGATCGTCGATGCGGTGAACCGGGGCGACCTCGCCGCGGCGACCGCCGAGCACCAGCGCCTGGAGCCGCTCGTCCGCGCCGCGATGACGCACGTGCCGGGCACCGTGTCGGCGAAGTACATCCTGCACGGCCTCGGCCGCATCACGAGCCCCCGCGTCCGCCTGCCCCTGGTGGGGCCGGAGGAGTGGGAGGCCGCCCTCATCGAGGACGAGCTCGCGCTCGTCAAGGACATCCCGGGCGCGGACTTCTCCGACTTCCGCCCCGATCGCAATGCCGCCGCCGGCGGCGCCCTCCCCAAGGTGCACGGCACGACCCGTTGAGGGCCTGACCGATGAGCATCGGACCGGAACGGGACGGATCAGCGCGAAACGCGCGGACGGATCCCACCCGGCCCGGCAGGGGAACCACGAACATCGGGCGCGCAGCGCGCCCCGCCTAGGAGGCACCACATGACCATTCCCCTCGCCGAGCCCGAAGCGCTCGCTCCCGGCACTCTTCGCGTCACGCCCCTGGGCGGACTCGGGGAGGTCGGCCGCAACATGACGGTCTTCGAATACGACGGCAAGCTGCTCGTCGTCGACTGCGGCGTGCTGTTCCCGGAAGAGCACCAGCCCGGCGTCGACCTGATCCTGCCCGACTTCGAGCCCATCAAGGACCGGCTCGACGACATCGTCGGCGTCGTGCTCACGCACGGCCATGAGGACCACATCGGCGCCGTCCCGTACCTGCTGCGACTCAAGGGCGACATCCCGCTGATCGGATCCGGACTGACCCTGGCGCTCGTCGAGGCCAAGCTCAAGGAGCACCGGATCAAGCCCTTCACGCTCACGGTGAAGGAGGGCCAGCGCGAGAAGGTCGGCCCGTTCGACCTCGAGTTCGTGGCCGTGAACCACTCGATCCCCGACGCGCTCGCCGTGGCGATCCGCACGCCCGCGGGCATGGTCCTCGCGACCGGCGACTTCAAGATGGACCAGCTGCCGCTGGACGGGCGCATCACCGATCTGCGCGCGTTCTCGCGCCTCGGTGAGGAGGGCGTGGACCTGTTCCTCGTCGACTCCACCAACGCCGACGTGCCCGGCTTCACGCCCACCGAGCGCTCGATCGGGCCGGTGCTCGACCAGGTCATCGGCAAGGCGCCGCGCCGCGTCATCGTCGCGAGCTTCTCCAGCCACGTGCACCGGGTTCAGCAGGTCATCGACGCCGCGCACGCGCATGGGCGCCGAGTGGCGTTCCTCGGACGTTCGATGGTGCGCAACATGACGATCGCGGAGCAGCTCGGCTACCTCAAGGTGCCCGACGGCGTGCTGATCGACTACAAGAAGGCGCGCGACCTCCCCGAGGACAAGATCGTCTACATGTCCACCGGATCCCAGGGTGAGCCGATGGCCGTGCTGAGCCGCATGGCGAACCTCGACCACGCGATCGAGCCCGGACCGGGCGACACCGTGATCCTGGCGTCGAGCCTCATCCCGGGCAACGAGAACGCCGTGTACCGCGTCATCGACGGGCTCACCAAGCTCGGCGCGAACGTCGTGCACAAGGCGAACGCCCGGGTGCACGTCTCGGGACACGCGGCGGCCGGCGAGCTGCTGTACTGCTACAACATCCTGAAGCCGAAGAACGTCCTCCCCGTCCATGGCGAGTACCGCCACCTGATGGCGAACGCGAAGCTCGCACAGGACACCGGGATCCCCGAGGAACGCACGATCCTGGGCTCCAACGGCACCGTGATCGATCTGAAGGACGGTGTCGCCCGTGTGGCGGGACAGCTCGACATCGGATTCGTCTACGTCGACGGCTCGACGGTCGGCGAGATCACCGACGCGGACCTGAAGGACAGGCGCATCCTCGGCGAGGAGGGCTTCGTGTCCGTCATCGTCGTGGTCGACTCCACGACGGGGCGCATCATCTCGGGGCCGGAGATCCACGCCCGAGGCGTCGCGGAGGACGACTCCGTCTTCGACGACGTGGCACCGAAGATCATCGCCGCTCTCAAGGAAGCCGCCGGCAACGGCGTGCGCGACAACCACGCGCTGTCGCAGATCGTGCGCCGCACGATCGGCCGCTGGGTGAACCAGAAGCTGCGCCGCCGCCCGATGATCGTGCCGCTCGTCATCGAGGCGTGATCTAGCCTCGCCGACGGCCGTTCCAAGGCCCGCAATCCCGCGGAAAGCCGCGTCATTGCGGGCCTTTGTCGGCGCGCGGCCGTAGCGTGGACACATGCCCAGGAGTTCGAATGCGACCAAGAGCGCGGCCGAGAAGCCCTCGACGCGCAGTCGCTCCACGTCCGGGGCGAAGCCGCGCAGTTCCGCCAAGGCCGCGCCCGCCCCGAGGAAGTACGTCGACGAGCCCGACAAGCCGCCGGTGATGGTGCGCGCCTGGACCGGCCTCGCGCACGGCGTCGGCGGTCTCTTCCGCGCCTTCGGCCTGGAGACGCTGGAGAAGGACCAGCGCCGCGACGGCTTCCCGTTCCTGCTGGTGCTGCTCGCGGTGGCAGGCGCCGTGAACGAGTGGTTCTTCATCGGCAACACGGTCGCGTCGAACATCAGCGCCTACTCCGTGGGCGCCCTGATCGGCCGTGCCGCGTTCATCATGCCCGTGCTGCTGCTGCTCCTGGCCGGCTGGCTGTTCCGCCATCCGTCCTCCGTGCACGACAACGGGCGCATCGGGATCGGCTTCGGGCTGTTCGTGATCACCCTGGCGGGCTTCTGCCACGTCGCCGGCGGAATGCCGCAGCCGCGACAGGGCATGGTCGCGCTCAGCGCCGCGGGAGGTCTGTTCGGCTGGCTGCTGGGTCAGCCGCTCAGCTACCTGACCTCGATCCCCGCCTACATCGTGCTGTCGCTGCTGGCGGCGCTCAGCGTGCTGATCCTCACCAAGACGCCGCCGAACCGCATCGGGCAGCGACTGGGCGACCTGTATGCCTGGATGTTCGACGCCGAGCGCGCCCCGAAGAGCGCCGCCGCGGAGGAAGCAGCAGCCGTCGACGAGGCGGACAAGGTCGACGACCCGGACGTGCTGCCCTGGTGGCGGCGTAACAAGACCGGTCGCGAAGAGGATCCGGATGGCGGGCTCGGTTCGCAGGACCTCACCGAGCTGCTCACGGAGCAGGACGACACCCCCACCGTGGTGCAGGCGACCGCATACGACCAGGCCGTCATCAAGGACGAGGATCCGTACGACGCGGCCACCGAGGTCCTCACCGACGTGCGCGCCGTCGCCGACTCCCTGGCGGAGCAGCAGAGCACGGCGCTGCTCGACGACGGCGACACGGGCGAGCTCGAGCTGGCCGGATTCGACGGCTTCGGCACGGACGGCCCGGGCAAGGACGGCCTGCAGGCGCCGGCGGCCCCCTACATCCTGCCGTCGCCGGGTGCGCTGAAGGCGGGCCCGCCTTCGGTCGCCCGCTCCGAGGCGAACGACCGCGTGGTCGAGCAGATAACGAACGTGCTCACGCAGTTCAACGTCGACGCGAAGGTGACCGGCTTCTCGCGGGGACCGACAGTGACCCAGTACGAGGTCGAGGTCGGTCACGGCGTCAAGGTCGAGAAGATCCTGCAGCTGAGCAACAACTTCGCGTATGCGGTCGCATCGAACGACGTGCGGATCCTCTCGCCGATCCCCGGCAAGAGCGCGATCGGCATCGAGATCCCGAACGCCGACCGCGAGACCGTGGCGCTCGGCGACGTGCTGCGCTCGGCCGCGGCGCAGAAGAGCACGCATCCGCTGACGATCGGCGTCGGCAAGGACGTCGGCGGCAACTTCGTCGTCGCCAACCTCGCGAAGATGCCTCACCTCCTGGTGGCCGGATCGACCGGATCCGGCAAGTCGAGCTTCGTGAACTCGATGATCACGAGCCTGCTCATGCGCGCCCGCCCCGCCGACGTGCGCATGGTGCTGATCGACCCCAAGCGCGTCGAGCTCACCAGCTACGCCGGCGTCCCGCACCTGATCACGCCCATCATCACGAACCCCAAGAAGGCCGCAGAGGCGCTGCAGTGGGTCGTGAAGGAGATGGACATGCGGTACGACGACCTCGCGTCGTTCGGCTTCCGCCACATCGACGACTTCAACCGCGCGGTGCGCGCCGGCGAAGTCGTCGTGCCCCCGGGCAGCGAGCGCGTGCTCAAGCCCTACCCCTACCTGCTCGTCGTGGTCGACGAGCTCGCGGACCTGATGATGGTCGCGCCGCGCGATGTGGAGGACTCGATCGTCCGCATCACGCAGCTCGCCCGCGCGAGTGGGATCCACCTGGTGCTCGCGACCCAGCGCCCGAGCGTCGACGTCGTCACCGGTCTCATCAAGGCCAACGTGCCGTCTCGCCTCGCGTTCGCCGTGACCAGCGTCACCGACAGCCGGGTGATCCTGGACAGCCCCGGCGCCGACAAGCTGATCGGACAGGGCGACGCGCTGTTCTCGCCGATGGGCTCCTCCAAGCCGTTCCGCCTGCAGGGCGCGTGGGTCGACGAGAGCGAGATCGACGCGGTCGTCAAGCACGTGACCGGACAGGCGCGCCCGGAGTACCGGCCCGACGTGGCCGAGGCCGTCGAGGGCAAGAAGAAGGAAGTCGACGAGGACATCGGCGACGACCTCGAGCTGCTCCTCGCCGCCGCTGAGCTCATCGTCTCCTCGCAGTTCGGCTCCACGTCGATGCTGCAGCGCAAGCTGCGGGTCGGCTTCGCCAAGGCGGGCCGGCTCATGGATCTGCTCGAGTCGCGCGAGATCGTCGGCCCGTCCGAGGGGTCCAAGGCGCGCGACGTCCTGGTCACTCCCGAGCAGCTGCCCGGGGTGCTGGCCAAGTTGCGCGGCGACGATGCGCCGTCCGCTCCTGCACCTCCTGCACCGGCGGCCGCCGCGCCGATGCCCGCAGCCGTGATGCCGCCGCGTCCTGCCGCCCCGATGCCTGCGCCGTCCTACGGCACCGACGACCGCTACGGTGAGGATCCGCTCGAGGCGCAGTACCGCGGGCTTCCCGAGGTCGAAGCGGAGCCCGACGAGGATGCCTGGGGCCTGACGGGGCGCGACTGATGTCGATTCCGCGCCAGCTGCCGAACGCGATCACGGTCGCCCGCATCCCGCTCGCCGTCGTCTTCTTCGTGCTCCTGCTGCTGGGAGGCGCGGACGGAGCGGCGCAGCCCGCACTGAGGTGGGTCGCGGCGGGGCTGTTCATCCTGGCGATCTCGACCGACTGGGTGGACGGCTATCTGGCCCGCAAGTACGACCTGGTCAGCGACTTCGGCAAGCTCTGGGATCCGATCGCCGACAAGCTGCTCACCGGAGCGGGCTTCATCGGCCTCGCGATCCTCGGCGAGGTGTGGTGGTGGCTCGTGCTCGTCATCCTGGTGCGGGAGTGGGGCATCACCGTGCACCGCTTCATGATCGTCAAGGAGCACGTCGTCGCCGCCGCATGGATGGGCAAGATCAAGACGACGGTGCAGGCCGTCGCCCTGTCCTGGGCGCTGCTGCCGCTGCATGTCTGGATCGGAATGCCGGTGTGGTCGATCACGACCACCGTGCTGATGGTGATCGCCCTCATCCTGACGATCCTGAGCGGCATCGACTACGTCGTTGCGCAGGTGCGTGGATCCCGCGCAGACCGAGGTGCGACGTCCTGATGTCCGATGCCACGCATCGCGCCGCGGCTGCCGCCCTCGATGCGCTGCGGGAGCGCGGGATGACGCTGGCCGTCGCCGAATCGCTCACCGGCGGCGCGCTGTCGGCGGCACTCGTGGCGATCCCGGGGGCGTCGGACGTGCTCAACGGCGCGGTCGTCGCCTACGCGACTCCGATCAAAGCCTCCGTCCTGGGCGTCGACCCGGCGCTGCTCGCCGCGCACGGTCCCGTGGATCCGGAGGTCGCGCAGCAGATGGCGTCCGGTGTCCGCGCGGCGCTGGCCGTGGACGGGCGCGCGGCGGACGTCGGCGTCTCGACGACAGGCGTCGCGGGGCCCACTGCGCAGGGCGGTCAGAAGGTCGGCACGGTGCACATCGGAGTGAGCGTGGCGGATCGCACGACCGGGCACGCGTTCATGTTCGACGGGGACCGATCCGCCATCCGTGCGGCGACGGTCCAGGCGGCCCTCGGGGTGATCCTCGCGGCGGTCACCGGGAGCGGGATCGATGCTGGCGAGCCGGCTCGGGACGACCGGGAATAAGAGTGCTTCTCCACGAAGTTGAGTCGAGTGTGCTCACATTCAATGCACAGAACGAAACAGTAGTGTCGATCCCGACAGGTCGGGTTAGACTGACCATCCGATCCGGCGCTTGGGGCCGGGCGATGGGGGAGAGGAGGTCCCGATGATTCTCGTACGACAGGAGATCGGTGACGTGCTGCGGGACTTCCGTCTGCAGAAGGGCCGCACGCTCCGCCAGGTCGCAGGCAAGGCGTCCGTCGCGCTCGGGTACCTCAGTGAGGTCGAGCGCGGACAGAAGGAAGCCTCCAGCGAGATCCTCGCCTCCGTGGCCGAGGCGCTCGACGTGCCCATCTCCACCATCATGCGCGAGGTCGGCGACCGGATCGCCGAGCTCGAGGGGCTGCAGGTCATCCCGGATGTCGTTCCTGACGAACTGGTGGCGTCGGTCGAGTCCGAGCTGTCGCTGCGCTGACGGATGCGACGTAGCGAGTTCCTCCGAGCGGTCGATGCAGAGTTCGGATCACGCGGTGGCGCCCTCGTCGCGGATCTCGTGCTGAGGGACGTCGGCGGTCGCACGGCCGCGCAGGCCATGGAAGCGGGGGTGCCCCCGCGGGACGTTTGGCTGGCGCTGTGCGCGGAGCTGGACGTGCCCGAGTCGCGGCGGTACGGCGCGGGGCGTCTGGAGCCCCGGCGGCGCTGAGTCCGGTCCGGTCCGATCGTCCGGTGTTCGATCCGCTTCGTGATCTCATCGGCGTGTCGTCGAAGACATGTTCGAGATGCGCGTATCGTCCTGCACAGATGATCTCGTGAGCAGATTCTGAACCGTTCGCGGGGACTCCGACCGAATGTCGGTGGCTCCTCCTAGCGTGTTCGACATGACCACGAGGTCATACGCCTTGTCGGAGAGCTCGCCCCAGCCGGGGTGGCCGCGACAGCCTACAGGCGGCAGTTCACGACCACGAAGGAGCACGTCATGCCCTCTCCCGCAGACCGCGAGAAGTCCCTCGAGACCGCCCTCGCCCAGATCGACAAGCAGTTCGGAAAGGGCTCGGTCATGCGGCTGGGCAGTGATGAGCGCGCCCCTGTCGCGGTCATCCCCACCGGCTCCATCGCGCTCGACGTCGCGCTCGGCGTCGGCGGGCTGCCGCGTGGTCGCATCGTCGAGATCTACGGCCCGGAGTCCTCGGGTAAGACCACGCTGACTCTGCACGCGATCGCCAACGCCCAGCGCGCCGGCGGCATCGCCGCGTTCGTTGACGCGGAGCACGCCCTCGACCCCGAGTACGCCAAGAAGCTCGGCGTCGACATCGACGCGCTGCTGGTCTCCCAGCCGGACACCGGTGAGCAGGCGCTCGAGATCGCCGACATGCTGGTGCGCTCGGGTGCCATCGATCTCATCGTCATCGACTCCGTGGCCGCTCTGGTGCCGCGCGCGGAGATCGAGGGCGAGATGGGCGACTCGCACGTCGGCCTGCAGGCTCGACTGATGTCGCAGGCATTGCGAAAGCTCACGGGTGGCCTGAACCAGACCAACACCACGATGATCTTCATCAACCAGCTGCGCGAGAAGATCGGCGTGTTCTTCGGTTCTCCGGAGACCACCGCGGGCGGCAAGGCGCTGAAGTTCTACGCGTCGGTCCGTCTCGACATCCGCCGCATCGAGACGCTGAAGGACGGCACGGAGGCGGTCGGAAACCGCACCAGGGTCAAGGTCGTGAAGAACAAGATGGCCCCGCCGTTCAAGCAGGCCGAGTTCGACATCCTCTACGGCGTCGGCATCTCCCGCGAGGGCAGCCTGATCGACTTCGGCGTCGACCACGGCATCGTGAAGAAGTCCGGTGCCTGGTACACCTATGATGGCGACCAGCTCGGCCAGGGCAAGGAGAACGCGCGCAACTTCCTGCTCAAGAACCCCGACATCGCCGAGACGATCGAGACGCAGATCAAGCAGAAGCTCGGCATCGGCGGTGCGGCGGCTCCCGCTGCGGGGGCGGCCGATGAGCTCGCCCAGCGGCGTCCGGCCTGACATGCGTCTCGACGACGCTCAGCGGTCGGAGTGAGACGTGAGTGACGAGAGGGGCGGGGCGGCGTCCGAGGAAGGCCGCCTCGCCCCGGTGATCCCGCTGTTCGGCGGCCGCGGTGCGACGGCCGGGCCCGAGGGGTCCGAGCGGTCGCGCCCCTCGGCCCCGGTGTCGGCCGCGCCGTCCACCGAGGCGGAGTGGCGGTCGACCTGGGCCGAGGAGTCCGCGGCCGAGCGTCGCGGTCCCAGCTCCCGGCATCCTGCCGCTGCCGCGCTGGCGCCGGAAGACACAGGGGCTTCCGATCGCGCGGCATCCTCTCCTGGTCGACGAGGGCTGCGGGCCATCGGCCGTCACGGGACCGGGGACGCCTCGACATCGGGCGATCCGCTCGCCGAGGCGAGCGAGCTGCTGGTGCGGAAGCTCCGCTCCAAGCAGCTCTCGAGCATGGAAGCGCGCGACGTCCTGCGCGAGAACGGCGTTCCGGCCGACGAGCGCACGCTCCTCATCGAGCAGTTCGAGCAGCGCGGGTATCTCGACGACGCATCCCTTGCCGAGCTCCTCGTGACCGCGGGTTCCGAGCGCAAGGGTCAGGGACGTGTGGCGATCGCGCGCACGCTCAGTCAGCGCGGGATTCCGCGGGAGATCGCCGACGAGGCGCTCTCGGTTCTGGATGACGACGATGCCGAACGGGCACTCGACTACGCGCGGTCCAAGGTGGCGGGTCTGCGCCGCTACGACGAGGACACGGCGATCCGGCGCCTCGTCGGGCAGCTGTCCCGTCGCGGGTACGGCGGGAGTGTCGCACTGACGGCGGCACGCACGGCCTGGCGCGAGACGCAGCGCGGTTCGGGCGTCGGGCGGGTGCGGTTCGAGGAGAGCTGACGCCGGCGGCCAGGCGCAGAGTCCGGAATCCCCGCCGGAATCTCCGCGCCGGCCGGCGGGGCCTTTTCCCGCCAGGCGAAAGTAGAATGGCAGGCACTATGACCATTCCCCTCTCAGAGCCCACGCTCATCGCGCCCTCCGCCGCGGCGCTCGATGAGGCCGGGCAGCGGCGCACGTACGAGGTGCGCACCTTCGGATGCCAGATGAACGTGCACGACTCCGAGCGTCTGTCGGGTTCGCTGGAGAGCGCCGGTTACGTCCGCGCCGCCGCGGACGACGAGGCCGACATCGTGATCATCAACACGTGCGCCGTGCGCGACAACGCCGCAGGAAAGCTGTACGGCACCCTCGGGCACCTGAAGAGCCGCAAGGACAAGCACGCCGGCATGCAGATCGCCGTCGGCGGCTGCCTGGCGCAGATGGACAAGCAGGCGGTGCTCGACAAGGCGCCCTGGGTCGATGTGGTCTTCGGCACCCACAACATGGGGTCGCTGCCCGGTCTGCTCGAGCGCGCACGCCACAACGGCGAGGCCGAGCTCGAGATCCTCGAGGCGCTCGAGGTCTTCCCGTCCACGCTGCCGACGCGTCGGGATTCGGCCCACAGCGGCTGGGTATCGATCTCGGTGGGCTGCAACAACACCTGCACCTTCTGCATCGTGCCCAGCCTGCGCGGCAAGGAGAAGGACCGCCGGCCCGGCGACATCCTCAACGAGATCCGCCTCCTCGTCGAAGACGGGGCGATCGAAGTGACCCTGCTCGGTCAGAACGTGAACTCCTACGGCGTCGAGTTCGGTGACCGCGAGGCGTTCGGCAAACTGCTGCGCGCGGCGGGCGAGATCGAGGGGCTCGAGCGGATCCGCTTCACGAGCCCGCACCCTGCAGCGTTCACCGACGACGTGATCGACGCGATGGCGGAGACGCCGAGCGTGATGCCGCAGCTGCACATGCCACTGCAGTCCGGCAGCGACCGGATCCTGCGCGCGATGCGCCGCTCGTACCGCAGCGAGAAGTTCCTCGGCATCCTCGACCGGGTGCGCGCGAAGATCCCGAACGCGGCCATCTCCACCGACATCATCGTCGGCTTCCCCGGCGAGACCGAGGAGGACTTCGAGGACACGATGCGCGTCGTGGAGCAGGCACGCTTCGCGAGCGCGTTCACCTTCCAGTACTCGATCCGCGAGGGCACCCCCGCCGCGACCATGGCGGACCAGGTACCCAAGGAGATCGTTCAGGCGCGGTACGAGCGCCTCATCGCGCTGCAGGAGCGCATCTCGCTGGAGGAGAACCAGAAGCAGCTCGGCCGTGAGGTCGAGGTCGTGGTCTCCGTCGGCGAGGGCAAGAAGGACACGGAGACGCACCGGCTCACCGGGCGCGCGCAGGACAACCGGCTGGTGCACTTCGAGCTGCCGGAGGGCTCGGACCGGCCGCGCCCCGGCGACGTGGTGTCCGTCACCATCACGCACGCGGCACCCTTCCACCTGCTCGCGGATGCACCTGACGGCGCGCCGCTGCGGATCCGCCGCACACGCGGCGGTCACGCCTGGGACCGCGCGCAGTCCGAATCGTGCGCGGTGCCGGCCGTTCCCGCAGCCGCCGGGGCGCCTCGAGCGGTGTCGTTGGGACTGCCGACGCTCCGCGCCGGAGTGTGAGCACACCGGGAGCCGGGTCGGTCCCTGAGCTTGGCCCGCGCGCCTCAGAGGCTCCGGGCAGCGCGAAGCGCCGGCCGGAGGGAGGCGCGGGGCGCCAAGGACCCGCCGGCACCGCCCCGCGTCTGTGGGCGATCGTGGGTGCGACCGGCACAGGCAAGAGCGATCTGTCGCTCGACCTCGCGCAGGCGCTGGCGTCGCGCGGGCGTCGCGCGGAGGTCGTCAACGCGGATGCGATGCAGCTCTATCGCGGCATGGACATCGGCACCGCCAAACTCCCCGCCGCAGAGCGGCGGGGGATTCCGCATCGCCTCTTCGACGTGCTCGACGTCACCGAGGATGCGGCGGTGGCCTGGTACCAGCCGCACGCGCGCGCCGCGATCGAGCAGATCCATGCCGGCGGTGCGGATGCGATCCTCGTGGGCGGATCCGGACTCTACGTCTCCAGCGTGCTGTACGACTTCCGCTTCCCACCGCGGGATGACGCGCTGCGCGCGCGACTCGAGGCGGAGCTGGATCAGGACGGCTCCGGGCCTCTGCTCGCACGCCTGCAGCAGCAGGATCCGGCGACCGCCGCACGGATCGATCCGAAGAACGGCCGCCGCATCGTGCGGGCGCTCGAGGTACTCGCACAGGGGGAGCGGACTCATGGCGCCGCGCTGCCCGAGCAGCCGGTGCTGTGGTACCCGCGCACACGCGTGCTGGCGCTGGGCGTCGAGCGCGCTGCGCTGGTCGAGCGCCTCGACCGGCGCGTGGAGCGCATGTGGGAGCAGGGCATGCTGGGCGAGGTCGCGCGTCTGCGGGGGGCCGGACTCGAGCAGGGCATCACGGCGCGCCGCGCGATCGGCTACGCACAGGCGCTGTCCCAGCTGACCGGCGCGCTGACGCAGGAGGAGGCGATCGCCGAGACGCAGGCCCTCACCCGCCGATACGCACGGCGCCAGGTCTCGTGGTTCCGCCGCTACGCCGAGGCGGAATGGCTCGACGCGCTCGCGCCGATCGATCTGCAGAACATCCTGGAGGAACGCGCATGACCACCGGATTCACGATCAGGGCCTTCGACCGGGACGACACCGATGCCATCGTCGCCCTCTGGGAGGATGCGGGACTGACCCGCCCGTGGAACGACCCGCGCGCCGACATCGAGCGCAAGCTCGAGGTGCAGCCCGAGCTGTTCCTCGTCGCCGAGGAGCGCACGCAGGAGCGGACGGGTGGGGGCCACGCGGCACGGATCGTCGGATCCGTGATGGCAGGTTACGACGGCCACCGCGGCTGGCTGTACTACCTCGCCAGCGCCTCGGATCGACGGGGTGACGGCATCGGCCGCGCGCTCGTCCTGGAGGCCGAGCGGCTCCTGCTCGCGATGGGCTGCCCCAAGGTGCAGCTGATGGTGCGGGTCGGGAACGAACAGGTGCTCGGCTTCTACGACGCACTCGGTTATGAGCGTTTCGAGGTCGGCAACACCGGCAAGCGCCTCATCCACGACGTCTGATCGTCCCGAGAGCCCGCGGGTCTGAGAGCCCGCCCGCGAACGTCGGTTTGAGCGCCCGCCGGACCGCCTGCCCGACGGTGTCACTCCGGCAGCAGACCCCGCCGGGACGCCGCGGCGACCGCACGCCCGCGGGTCGGCTCGCCGAGCTTGCGGAGCACTGCGGCGATGTGATGCTCGACCGTGCGCCGGGATAGGATCAACCGCTCGGCGATCTCCGGGGTCGACAGACCCTCGCCGAGCAGGCCGAGCACCTCGAGCTCCCGTGCCGTGAGCTGGGCGGGGTTGCCGCGGGCCTGCGCACGGGGTCGGCGCGGCAGCGCGAGCCCGCGGTCGTGCCGGGTGCGCAGAATCGCCTCGATCGCCGCCGCCGCGCCGAGCCCGTCGAGCGTGCGCACGGCCTGGTCGACGACGGCGATATCGGGATCGAGCATCGCCGCGTAGGCGGCCCACACCGGGCAGCCGCGCTCGGTCCACGCTCTCACCGCACGGGTATCGCCGGTCAGCATGAGTGCGAACGGCTCCGCCACCCGATCCGCGGCGAAGGGCGCCCCGCCGAGCATTCGCCACCATGCGAGTTCTCCGGTGGCCCATTCCTCGTCGTGCGCGAGGGCGAGCTCCCACGTCGATGCCGTCAGCGCATCGATGGCCCCGGCATCACCGGTGAGCCAGGCGTGCTCGGCGGCGGCGCACACCGCGGGGGCGAGGCGCTGCAGCTCACCCGCCTCCGCCGCCAGGCGCTGCGCGAGCGCCAGCCTCGGCGTCGCGTCGGCGCCGCGTCGGGCCAGCACGCGGGCGGCGGCCCCTGCGGCGGGCATGAGGGAGACGGGGGCCGTGCCGGCGTGGTCCAGCAGCGAGTCGGCGGCGGCCAGCGCCTCGTCGAAGCGGCCCTCATCGGCCAGCGCGAGGCTGAGGCACGCCGTCATGTAGCAGGCCCAGGAGTCGAGGTCGCGGTCCTCGCAGAACGCGATCCCCGCGCCCAGAGCCGCATGAGCATCGGCGAAGCGCTTCTGCAGCACCGCCGACGAGCCGAGGTTGGTGTACGCCCGCGCCACGTGCTCGGGAAGATCGGCGGCTCGCGCGATGTCGAGGCTGCGGGCCAGATCCCGCTGCCCCTGCTCCACACGGCCGGACTGGAGTTCCGCCGTTCCGAGGTTGTTGAGCGCATGGCTCTCGATGTCCTGGCTGCTCAGAGCGCGGGCGAGTCGGAGCGCCTTGCGCCCCCAGAACTCGACCTCTTCGGCCTCCTCGGCGAGCATCCGCAGCTGCGCGTAGTTGCTGTACGCCCAGGCAAGTTCCACCCCCGGTGGCAGCTGCTCCAGGGTCGTGACGGCGCGCAGACCGTATCGTTGCGCATCCTTCCCGTGCCCGGAGAACCAGGAGAGCCGCGAGAGCCACCGCTCGTCGTCACCGAGTCGGCGCGTGTCTCCCACCAGCTCGTGCAGCTCGAGCGCCTGCTGCCGCGCGGTGAGCGCCTCCGGCAGCTGGTCGGTCAGGTAGCACTCGTAGGACAGGGCGACGAACAGCGCCGCCCGCTCGGCGGCGCTGCTGCTGTGCCGCACGGCGAGGCGGTAGTGCTCCGCCGCCTCCCGGTGGGCGCTGCCGTGCGCGGCCTTCTCCGCGGCGGCGACCGCATGCGCCATCGCGGCCGTTTCGTCGCCGCAGCCCACGGCGTGATGCGCGAGAGTGCGATGGTCCTCCGGGGTCCGTTCGGCGAGGGCGCGCAGCGCGCGTCCGTGCAACTGCCGACGGCGCACGGCCGAGAGGCTCTGCTCGACGGCCTCTCGTGCCAGTTCATGGCGGAACCCCAGGGAGCCGTCGATCTCGATCAGCACGCCCGCGTCCGCGCATTCGTCGACGGCGTCCAGCGCCTGCGCGGCGATGCGTGCGAGCAGGTCGGCATCGGCGCCTGCACCCAGGATCGCCGCGGCCGCCACCACGTCCTGGGCGGCGGAAGTCAGCCGGGCGACGCGGGCGAGGATCGCGTCGCTCACCGTGGCGGGCAGCGCCACACCGCCGATCGCGAGGCTCTCCGTGACGAAGAAAGCGTTCCCCCCGGTGCGCAGATGGAGCGCCGTCGGGTCCACGGCGTCGCCCGAGTCCGCGACGAGTCGCGCGACCCCGTCGACCGTCAGCGGCGGCACGAGCAGTCGGCGCACCTCCGTCGCCGTGGCGAGATCGCCGAGCAGCGAGGTGAGCGGA
Organism: Microbacterium sp. NPDC060117; assembly: GCF_042729315.1. NCBI lineage: Bacteria > Bacillati > Actinomycetota > Actinomycetes > Micrococcales > Microbacteriaceae > Microbacterium > Microbacterium sp. NPDC060117. The sequence goes on along the minus strand of NZ_JBHWXR010000002.1, from coordinate 868,485 downwards.
TGGCGGGCGGTGACCTCGTCATGCCGATAGGTCACGACCAGGAGCACGGGGGCCGTCTCGATGCGCCGCGCGAGATAGCGGAGCGCGTCCAGGGTCGCCTCATCGGCCCAGTGCAGATCCTCGAGCACCAGCAGTGCGGGAGCGGCGGCGATCAGATCCCGGAGTTCGCGGAACAACCGGATCCGATCCCCGCCGGCGGCGACGGAAGGCCCGATCTCGGGTATCGCATCCTGGAACGCGCCGAGCGCTCCCGGCGTTGTGATGTTGTCAGCGCCGCCGATCCGTACGCCGCAGCGCGGGCGTGCGATCCGGGCGAGTGCGCGCACCAGAGCCGTCTTGCCGACTCCGGCCTCGCCGCCCAGGAAGACGACATGACCGGATCCCGCGAGCGCGTCGTCGAGATCGGTGACGAGCTCGGCCAGGAGGGCATCCCGTTCGACGAGCACGTCTCCATTCAACCGCTCAGACACCCTCGCTGACGAGATGGATCTCGTCGGCGACGAGACCGTGCGCCTCGCGGTGCACCGTGTTCGCGGCCTCCGCATCGGGGGCGTCGACCAGGCAGAAGATCTTGCCCGCGGACTCGTCGACCCAGTACCGGAGGTAGTGCACGCCGTGCTGATCCTGCGTGGCCAGATCCGCGGCGTGCGCTGCGGCGACGTCGGCCATCGCCACGGGGCCGTCGAGCGTATGGACATCCATGTAGAGCGCCATGAGCGTTTCCTTTCGTGAGGGCGCGGAAGTGTTCCGCTCTTCGATTCCACCGCGCGAGGACGCATCCCGGATCGGGGAACTCACCCATCTTCCGGAGGGACTCACGCGGGATTCTGCTCAGAGCGGATCCGGTCGCATCCGCGGAAGCGGCGTGCCTAGCATGGCGCCATGACCGCGACCTCTGACACCGCCCGCACCGATCCCACGTCCGCGCACGAGCCTCGCAAGAGCCAGGGCGGCGAGCCCGAGCGACTCTGGCGGAGCGTCGTGGGAGAGCTGCTGCGCGATGCCCGCAGGGACCGCGGCGAGACGCTCGTCGAGACCGCCCAGCGTGCAGGCGTCTCGCCGCAGTACCTGTCGGAGATGGAGCGGGGACGCAAGGAGGCGTCCAGCGAGATGCTCGCCGCGGTGTCCGGGGCTCTCGATCTCACTCTGCTCGATCTCACCCTGGGCGTCGCCGAACGGATCACGATGGGGTCGGCGGCGCCGATCCGGCAGCCCGCGCAGCCCGTGCGCGCCGCCTACGCGCTGGCCGCCTGAGCGGGTCCCGCCGCAGTGGAGGGCACGCTGGGAGGAGCCTGCGTCACGACCTGATCCACGAGTCCGTACGCGCGCGCGGCCTCCGCCGTGAGCACGAGGTCGCGATCCGTGTCGGTGCGCAGCCGCTCGGCGCTCTGCCCCGAGTGCGCGACGAGGATCTGCTCCAGGCTGTCGCGCACGCGCACGACCTCGTCGGCCTGCAGGATCAGATCCGGGATCGTGCCGCGGCCCTGCGCCGCGGGCTGATGCAGGATCACCCGTGCGTGCGGGAGTGCGGCGCGCTTGCCGGCGGCGCCGGCCGCCAGAAGCACGGCGCCGACCGACACGGCCTGCCCGATGCAGAACGTCGCCACGTCCGAGCGGATGAAGCGCATGGTGTCGTAGACCGCGAGCATGGCGCTGGGATCCCCGCCCTCGCAGTTGATGTAGAGCTGGATGTCCCGGTCGCTGCCCGTGGCGTCGAGGTGCAGCAGCTGCGCCACGAGGACGTTGGCGACGTCGGCGTCCAGCGGTGTCCCGAGGTAGATCACCCGCTCGGCGAGCAGATGCGAATAGACGTCCAGCACGCGATCGCCGCGGGGCGAGGTCGCGATGACGTTGGGGACGAGGAATGAGGCCATGGTCAGGCTCCTTCTGCGGTCAGGCCGATGCTCCGGCGGTTGGGACGAGGCAGGACCGCGGCGAAGTCCGAGGTGATCTCGTCGATGAATCCGTAGGCGAGGGCCTCCTCGGCGCTGTACCAGCGGTCGTGCAGTGAGTCCTCGAAGACGCGGTCGATGCTCTGCCCGGTGTCCTCGGCGATGAGCCCCAGCACGGTGTCCCGTGTGTGCCGCAGATCTGCGGCCTGCAGTGCGACGTCGACGGCGGTGCCGCCGATGCCCGCGGATCCCTGATGCAGCAGGATCCGGCTGTGCGGCAATGCCCGGCGCTTGCCCTTCGTCCCGGCCGAGAGCAGGAACTGGCCGGCGCTGCAGGCGAGCCCGAAGGCGATCGTGGATACGTCGCACGGCACCGTGCGCATGAGATCGCGGATCGCGAGCATGGCGGGAACGGATCCGCCGGGGGAGTGGATCCAGAGCGTGATGTCGGCGTCCGGATCCTCAGCGGCGAGGGCGAGCAGCTGGGTCATGAGTAGCACGCCGTTGTCGTCGTCGAGCGCACCGTCGAGCACGAGCACCCGGCGCGCGAACAGCATCCGCCGCGTGTCGGCGTCGAAGAGGTTGCGGGGCATGTCATCGGTCATGACCTCAGCCTGCGTCCGGCGGCGGCGGCCGCGCCATCGGATCTGCCGGGGGCGGATCCGCTCCTGGCAGAGCGGCGCCGGACGACGGCACGGCGGGGTCGTCCACGCAGCAGGCGCCGAAGCGCCGCCCCTAGAATCGAGGCATGGTCGCATTCACCAAGGGGCATGGCACGGGCAACGACTTCGTCATCATCGCCGACCCCGACGGTGCCCTCGACGTCGGCGCCGACCAGGTCGCCGCCCTTTGCGACCGTCATTTCGGCATCGGCGCGGACGGCCTGCTGCGGGTGGTGCGCTCCGCGGCCCTTCCCGAGGGGACGGCCGCGCTCGCCGAGGATCCGGCCGCCGAATGGTTCATGGACTACCGCAACGCCGACGGGTCCGTCGCCGAGATGTGCGGCAACGGGGTCAGGGTGTTCGCGCACTACCTGCTGCGCACCGGGCTCGCCGAGCTCGACGAGGGCGGATCGCTTGCGATCGGCACGCGCGCCGGGGTACGGGAGGTCACACGCAGCGCCGAGGGCTACCGCGTCGACATCGGCGGCTGGCGACTCTCCGGCGACGACCCGCTCGCCCGCGCGACGGGTCTGAGCGTTCCCCGTCCGGGGCTCGGCATCGACGTCGGCAACCCGCATGTGGTGGTCGCGATCGCGTCCGACGCCGAGCTGGACGGACTCGAGCTCACGCACGGTCCAGAACTCGCGCCGATGCCCGAGCACGGCGCGAACGTCGAGTTCGTCGTGCCGGCGGAACCGCTCGTGCAGGACGGCGTCGGCCGGGTGCGCATGCGCGTGTTCGAGCGCGGCGTGGGGGAGACCCTCAGCTGCGGCACCGGCGTGGTGGCCACGGCTCTCGCCGTGCGGCACTGGGCCGGCGCGGGCGCTCCCGACGAGTGGCTCGTGGAGGTCCCGGGCGGAACACTCCGAGTGACCATGGAGCCCGGAGCTGGCGGCGAGCACGCGTTCCTCTCGGGACCGGCCCAGCTCGCCTTCTCCGGCGAGATCGAGCTCGCCTGAGACCGACCGCCCTGAGACGGCTCGGACCAGGCCGACCGCGCACCGGCGGCGGGGCCGTGGCCGGCTGCGGCGTTACGGCAGCGAGATCGCGTCGGTGCGGGGCGTGCCGTGCCGGCGGACCTTCAGCACGCGGAACCCGCGGCCCGTGGTCGCACGGTAGACGCTGTAGCCGTCGTCGAACGTGGTCGCGAGCCAGCGCTGCAGGGAGTCGGCTCCGAGATTGCGGCTCACCACGAACCATCCGTCCGCGCGTTCGTCCAGCCGCGGGATCCACCGCTCGAGCAGATCGTGCAACTCGCTTTTGCCGACGCGGATGGGCGGGTTGGATCGGATCGAGCGGAAGCTCACGTCATCGGGAACATCGTCGGGGGTGACGGCGTTGACGTTCTCAAGGCCGAGTTCCGCGGCGTTGCGTCGGACGAGATCCAGTGCCCGCTCGTTCACATCCACCGCCCACACGGTCGCGTGCGGTGCGGCGAGGGCGAGCGACAGCGAGATCGGACCCCAGCCGCACCCGAGATCGAGCAGATGCCCGCCGGGAGGCGGAGGCGGGGTGTTCGCGAGGAGCACGGAGGTTCCGACATCCACGTGATCGGGGCTGAAGACTCCGGCCGCGGTGGTGAGTTCGATCTCTCGGCCCGCGAGGGTCACCCTGATCCTGCGGAGGTTCTCGGGGCTGGCGGGGGCCGCAGTGAAGTAGTGGTCCGAGCCCATGGAGCGAGCGTAGCGGACACTCACAGCTAAAGTTAAGGCGCCCGACCGAATCGGCGGGCACGAGAAAGGTGCGGATGACGCAGTCCACGACACATGACGAGCACGGCGACGCGGTCGAGCGCGTCCTGGCAGCGGCCGAGCGACGGGCGGAATCGCACGTCTTCGGATCCGCCCAGGCGCTGCAGGACACCGCCACCGCGGGCTACACCTCCACCGACGGCGACCAGTGGGAGGTGGAGGATCGGCACGCGCTGCGGCGCGTGGCAGGCCTGAGCACCGAGCTCGAGGACGTCACCGAGGTCGAGTACCGCCAGCTCCGTCTGGAGAACGTGGTGCTGGTCGGCGTGTACCCCCAGGGGGCGCAGGAGGATGCCGAGAACTCGCTGCGCGAACTCGCCGCGCTCGCGGAGACGGCGGGCGCGGTGGTGCTGGACGGCCTGCTGCAGCGTCGCCCGCACCCTGATCCCGCCACCTACCTGGGGCGCGGCAAGGCCCAGGAGCTCAAGGACATCGTGGCCGCGGTCGGTGCGGACACGGTGATCGCCGACACGGAGCTCGCGTCATCCCAGCGTCGCGCACTGGAGGACGTCGTCAAGGTGAAGGTGATCGATCGCACCACGGTGATCCTCGACATCTTCAGCCAGCACGCCAAGAGCCGCGAGGGCCGCGCTCAGGTGGAACTCGCTCAGCTCGAGTACCTGCTGCCTCGTCTGCGCGGCTGGGGCGAGTCGATGAGCCGTCAGGCCGGTGGCCAGGTCGGCGCCGGCGGTGCGGGCATGGGCTCGCGCGGCCCCGGTGAGACGAAGATCGAGCTCGATCGTCGCCGCATCCGCACCCGCATGGCCATGCTGCGCAAGCAGATCCGCGACTTCAAGCCCGCGCGCGAGGCCAAGCGCGCCGAGCGCAAGCGTCACACGATCCCTTCCGTCGCGATCGCCGGATACACGAACGCCGGCAAGTCGAGTCTGCTCAACGCGCTCACCAGCGCGGGCGTGCTCGTGGAGAACGCGCTGTTCGCCACCCTGGACGCCACCGTGCGCCGGTCGGAGACGACGGACGGGCGCGTCTACACGCTCACCGACACCGTCGGCTTCGTGCGCAACCTGCCGCATCAGCTCGTGGAGGCGTTCCGCTCGACGCTCGAGGAAGTGGCCGATGCGGACGTCATCGTGCACGTCGTCGACGGATCCCACCCGGATCCGGCAGGGCAGATCAAGACCGTGCGCGATGTGATGGGCGATGTGGGCGCACGCAGCATCCCCGAGATCATCGTGTTCAACAAGGCGGATCTGCTGGCCGACGACGAGCGGATGGTGCTGCGCGGACTCGTGCCAGGCGCGCACTTCGTGTCGTCCCGCAGCGGCGAGGGCATCGCCGAACTGCGGGCCGCGATCGACGAGGTGCTGCCGAAGCCGGCCGTGGAGATCCACGCCGTCGTGCCGTACGACCGCGGCGACCTCGTCGCGGCCGTGCACGAGAGCGGGCTGCTGATCGACGTCGCGCACGAGGAGGCGGGCACCCGCATCCATGCGCACGTGAACGAGAGGCTCGCGGCGGAGCTCGCGCCTTTCGCGGTCTGAACGCGGCGGCAGCGACCGCCCCGGCGCTCGCGGTCCCGCCGTCGGAGGGCGGCGGCAGGCGCGGATCTCTGCCAACATATCGGTATGAGACGTACCGTCGCGTTCGCCGCCGCCGCTCTGACAGCGCTCACCGCCCTCGCCTTCGGCGTGCCCGCCTCCGCCGCGACCGGCACGCCCTGGGCCGACTGGGGTGACATGCAGGGGTCCAGCGGCGCGTACTCGGGGCATGTGCAGATCGCCTCGCCGCAGCTGCAGGCCGACTACACCAGCGATTCGCGCGGCGGATCCGTCGGCGTGATCTCCGGTGCCAGCGTCTGGCTGGCCGCGTCGACCGACGTCGGGGCGAAGTACGGCAGCAGTCGCGATCAGCAGTACCTGAACCTGCGCCCGCGCGCCGACAACGCCACGTCTCCCTCCGAGACCACCTACACCTTCGCTCGACCGACGCCGACCGTCAACTGGACGTTCGTGCTGGGCGACATCGACGCCGACAAGGTGCGGATCACGGCTCTCGGTCCTGACGGGCAGCCGCTCACCGCCGCACAGCTCGGTTTCCGCGGCGGGTTCAACTACTGCGCCCCCGGCCTCGCCGGCAAGCCGTCCTGCACGGGCGATGCCGCGGACGTGCCGAGCTGGGACCCTGCCACGACGACGCTCACCGGCAACCCGACCGCCACGGACACGAGCGGGGCGTCCGCCTGGTTCGAACCGAACGCGCCGATCGCCTCCCTGGCGTTCGCGTTCACCCGCCGCGCCGGGTTCCCGGTCTACCAGACGTGGTTCGCGGCCATCACGCGCACGATCTCGGGCACCGTGACAGACACGAGCGCCGGTGGCCCCTCGGACGGCACCGTCGTGCGACTGATCGGATCCGACGGGTCCGTCCTGGGTGAGGCCACGACCTCGACCGATGGCACCTATTCGTTCCCCGATGTGCTGGCCACCGACGGCTATCGCGTGCAGATCACGCCGCCGACGGGCAAGATCTCCGACGACCCCTCCCGTACGGTCGATGCCTCGAACGCTGACGGGACGGCCGACTTCTCGGTGCGTGACATCGTTCCGGTTCCGGTGTCGGGAACCGCGCGCGACCAGCACGGCAATCCGGTCGCCGGTGCGACGGTGACGCTCGACGGCGGACGCACGGTCGTCACAGCCGCCGACGGCACCTATCTGCTCGACGACGTCCCCGTGGGGATCCACGCGGTCACCATCACCGCACCCGACGGCTATTCGGTGATCTCCTCGCCGAGCCCGTTCACCGTGCCGGGTAACGACGAGACGCCGATCACCGGGAAGGACTTCGTCCTGCAGGAGCTGCCGACGCTGTCGGGCACCGTGACCGCAGCAGGTCACGGAGTCGGCGGAGTGGTCGTCACGGCGGACGGTCCGGGCGGCACGGTGCAGACCGTGACCGCCGCCGACGGCACCTACTCCTTCCCACGGCTTCCCTCCGGCGACTACACGGTCGCCGTTCAGGCGCCCCAGGGCTATGCCGTCTCCGGCGCCGCGTCCCGCGCAGAGACGGTCGGGGCGCTGGACGTCACCGACGTCGACTTCGCACTCGCTCGTCTCGGATCCGTCGCGGGTGCGGTCACCGCGCAGGACGGCGGTGCGATTGCGAACGCCACGGTCACGGTGACCGGACCCGACGGCGCCGTCACGGTCACGACGGACGGTGACGGCGGATACGCCCTCGGCGACCTTCCGCCGGGGGACTACACGATCGCGGTCACCGTGCCCGACGGATACACGGGCGCCACGCCGGTCAGCCGCTCCGTCACGCTCACGGATGCCGGGGAGCTCATCGAGGGCCAGGACTTCGTCCTGACGCCGGTGGCGGTCACACCGACCCCCACGCCGTCCCCGAGCATCACGCCGACGCCCGCGCCGACGACGGTCCCCGGCGGCACAGGGGCGGGGGCGCTGCCGGCGACCGGAGCGGATCCGTTCCCCGCGCTCGGCGCGGCGCTCATGCTGCTGCTGGCCGGGGCGGTCACCGTGATCGTCGCACGTCGCAGGCGGGCCTGAGTCCGAGACCGACCGCGAGGCGCGGTCCGTCGCCGCCTAGGCCGCGACGAACCGCGCCTCGACGGTCGCGGAGACGGTGAGGTCGTCGCCCTGCAGCTCGAGCCCGGCGCCCGAGGGGGGAGCGGCGAACGCGCGCATCGCCTTCGGGGCCATGTCCGCCGCGCCGCGGTCGGTGATGAGACCGGCATCTGCGATCTCGATCGGCTCGACCTTCGTCAGCCCCAGCGCGTTCGCATAGGCGCCTGCTCGTGCGACCGCTGTCCGCACGGCCGCGGCGGCGACCTCCTGCTCGACGCGCGCCCGTGTCTCCGGTGTGAGGATCCATGTGGTGCCCGCCACGGAGACGCCCTCCCACGCGGACAGGTCGGCCACCCATGCGGAGAGCTCTGCGAAGTCGGTGAAGGTCGCGGCGAAGTCGACCGAGGCGTGGTGGACCAGGGCGAGCCGGGTTCCGTCGTTGTTCCAGGGCCGTTCCGACCGTACGGCGAGCCGACGGCTCGACCATTCCTCCACGGCACCGGATCCCTCGCGCGCGACGATGCTGGTGCGAACAGGATCGGCGAGCGCCAGAGTGCGGGCGACGACCGCCTCCCGGTCGGGGCCGTCCAGTGCGACGGACAAGGTGACGATGGCGCGTTCGGGTGCGATCCGCACCTCGTGCTCGCCCCGGACGGTGATGACGACCTCGCTCATGCCGTGACTCTACGGCACGGTCCGATCCGGACTGCGGGATCGGCCCGCGAAGTCGCACCGTGCGTGCCGGCCGGCAAGGGCGGCTGCTCTTCACGGGGCCGAGGGTCGCGCGTAGAATTCGGCCACCGCGGCGCAGTTCCGCGCCTCGGCGAAGGTGAACTGCGTGAAGGAGGACCATCAGATGAAACGACTGGCGATCGCTTGTGCGATCGCGCTGGGGCTCGTTGCAGCGGGATCCAGCGCGGCATACGCAGGCGAGACCAACGGGAACGGAGATCCGACATCCGGACCGTCCCACGCCTCGTCCGAATGCGCCTATTCAGGGCTCGACAGGATGGACTCGGTGGAGAACAACCCTCCGGGGTTCGATGACGACGCGATCGCGATGAGGGGCAATCAGAGCCCCGGCGGCGTCGACAGATATCACGGCGTGCAGTCCTACGGGTCGTTCGTGAAAGCCGGCCTCAAGGAGTTCGTGCCGTCACCGGGGGTGGCGTGCAACGGAAGCGGCAAGTGATCAGGCGACGCTGCTGTCGCTGATCGGCAACGATGCCCCGGTGGAGGCGCCGGGGCATCGTCTTCGTCGGCGCGGAATGGCGCGGCATCCGGATCCGTTGTAGTCTGTGATGCTCGGGTGCTGCGGTGCCCGATGGTAATTCCACAGTGCGACAGCGGCTCCTTCGCAAGAAGGACCACGGGGCTGATCGGTTTCGACAGCGCCTGTGAATCCACGAGAAGCGGGCCGAGGATGCAGGGTTATCTCGTGAACGCTCCCTGCAAAACAATAAGTGCCAATGCAAAGCGCACTGACTTCGCCCTCGCTGCGTAAGCGAGCCCGATAGTCCGTCAGGCCGTATGTGATTCCGATACGGATCCTGACGTCATCTAGGAATCTTGCTGTGCGATGGCGTCTGGACGTCGCACGGGACTCTTCCCAGGCTGGGCTTGTCGACTTAGGTGTCTGTGACAAAGGTCGGAGCCGAGCAGAACGTCTGCACAGACTGCGCCCGGAGAAGGCGTGGAGACTCAGCGTTGGACGGGGGTTCGATTCCCCCCAGCTCCACCACGAGCTCCGCTCGTCAGAACCAAGTCGCTGTCGCTGGAGGAAGCCCCTGGGACCCGTGTCTTCGATACGGATCCCAGGGGCTTCCTCGTTGTGGTCGAGCATGGCCTTGCATCGCTTTGGCGTTCACTTGTCAAGCTCGGGAAGACGACGAAGGCGAACGTCTCGAGCGCGTTTTGGGCCCTCGGTGGCATCGCAGTCGACAGTTCCGCCCGCCGGACTCCACAATCGGTGCTCAAGGCCGTCGCGCGTGTGTCGGCGTCATCAGACTCGATCTCATCTTCGCTCGAAGAAGGAGAGAGAATGACGGAACATCAGTACCGTGAGCCCACGGCGGTGAAGCGCCGTACCATCGTCAAGGCTTCAGCGTGGTCGTTGCCGGTGATCGCAATGGGCGTTGCCGTGCCCGCACAGGCCGCTTCAGGCACTGCCGGGCATATCGAAGTCATGTACCAGCCCTTCACGGGCTACCCGGGCGCGTACACAGGAAACTCTGCCGTGCGAGTGGTGGACAAGAACGGCAACCCCGTGGCAGGCGTCCCGGTGACCTTCACCATCCTCAGCTCAGTCGCAGACTTCCGCCAGAACCCGCTGACAGCGGGTACGTCGAGCGAGACCGCGACGACCCTCGGCGGCACGGGCTGGGCGTTCATGAACTTCCTCTATGCCATAGGCGTCGGAACCGTCACGGTTCGCGCGAGCGCACCCGGCTACGGAGACGTCGACATCATCCTGCAGGTGTCCAACTACACCGGACCGCGGTACAACATCACCTCGAGTTTCTCGAACATCGCCTTCACGAATCCGTCCAATACGGGTGCAGGCAACTACCCGAGCAACGCGTGGATGTTCACGGTCACGCCGCAGACCTTCGGTGCCGCCGCATACACCGGAACGATCACCATCTCCGTGCTCGGAGGCGGTCCGTTGATGTTCGCGGGCGGGGGCTTCGTCCGCACACTCACTCGGTCTGGCAGTGCCGTCGCGAACGGATCACAGTACCTGATCCCGGCGGGCGCCGTCGTACGCAACACCAGCTACGTGTGGCCGGCCAATACGTTCTCCCAGAGCGTTCAGCTTTCCGGCTACTCGCCGTCCGGTCAGACCGTCGCCCTGTATCCGACCGTCCAGCCGTAGGCGTCAAGGGTGGGAGGAATGCGCAGTTCCCGGACGCGCCGAAGGGATTACCACTACAGTCCCTGGTTGCTTCGCGAGTATGCCGGCGCCCCGGTATGGCTCGTCGTCGTCGTTGCCGCCGTATCGGCAGGCGTGATCGTCGTCGCCATCGCGTCAGTTCTGTGAGATCTGGGGTCTTCACCTCCGCAAGCGGGGTGTGAAGACCCCTTCTCTAGCTTCGGTGAGTGAATATCACCCACGGAAGCAGAGAAGCACGATCATGCGTTCACGACTTCTTCGCGCGGAAGGCGCGCCGAAGCGCATCGTGATCGTGCCCGAAGGACGTGGGCACCCGTGAAAACGCACCGTGCGAACGGAAGCGCGGGGATCTCGGACGACATCCATGATTCCTTCCGTGGTGCCGATGGCGTGCAATGGCTGCGGGAGCGCGGGTGGGCGCTCAGTGCTTATGCCCGTCCCTTCCAGCTGTACGCAAATGAGATCGGCGACGCGGGATACGCGATTCGACGTGCGTACTTCGCGCCCGTGCGTGGAAGCCACGCCGTCGCGGAGTCGGCGGTGGAGGGTCGAGGGGACGTCCTAGCAATCACGCATCTGGTCAGCGGCACCGCTCGGGTCATCGGATCTGACGGAGCGGTGGTTGCCGCAGGCCCCGGGGCGACTTTCGTTCGAGGCGCCCAAGAGACTCTCGAGCTCGAGTGCGATGAACCTGTCGCGCTGATCCAAGTCGTGCTGGGAAGCTCGGCGGCGGCACGGGTGAACGGTGGCACCGACCGTCTTGTCGAGAGCCGACGCACAGGCTCGATCTTCCGGAGTCTGGTCACTGCGATGTTCGCGGAAGGAGCTGACAGCATCGTGGGCGCGGACGGAGCAGTACTCTCTGCACTGATTGCGTTGCTTCGCGGACTGCTGGAACAAGATTCGCTGCTGGAGCGACTCGATGAAGTCTCTGTCTCGGAGGCGGCAGTCCTGGAGCGTGCGTGCACATACATCCGGCTGAATGCGGCGGATTCCGACCTGTTGATCACCGACATCTCATCCGCAATCAATGTCTCGCCCTCGTACCTGTTTCGGGCGTTCTCGAGAGTGGGATCGACACCTCGCCGTTACGTCACTGAGGTGAGACTGGCGCGCGCCAGGGATGAGCTGGCCGCGACAGGCGCGAACAACGCAACCGCCATGCGCGTGATCGCGGAACGCACTGGCTTCTCGTCGATGCGTTCGCTGCGCGCCGCCCTTGCCAGCCGGTCGCCTGATCACTCACGAGGGCGCGGAAGCTGATCCTGGACGAATGCGGTGATCGCGAGGACTGCGGCGCCGCGACACCATTCAGCGTTGTCGCCGCTGGTGATCACGATCGGGGGAGTGCGGGAGCCGGTGACTCTGTCCGCTCGCATGCTCGCATGAATGGCGTCCCATGCGATGCGGGCCAGCTCGACGCCCTCTCCGCCGATGATGATGCGTTGCGGCATCGTCAGGCTGCAGATCCCCGCGAGCAGGCGTCCGATGCCTGTGCCGGCTTCCTCGACCAGGCGCAGCGCTGCGGGTTGTCCTCCCTGAGCCAGCCGGATGACCTCCTGATAGCTCACGGTTCGACCGAGCACGTCGGAAAGCTGGCGCGAGAGCGCCTCGGCGTGAAGAAGCCCTGTGGCACAGCCATGGTGTCCCTCCTGGCAGAGCGGACCATTGTCGCGGAGGGGCCAATGCGAGACAGCACCTCGCCCGTACTCCTCATCGAGGACGACAGCGCCGTTCATGACCAGCCCGAACCCGATCCCGGTGCCGAGGGTGACCACGGCGAAACGCTCATCGGTCTTGCCCTCGCCGAACCAATGCTCGTACTCCGTGAAGGCGATGGCGTCGTTCTCCACCATGGTCGCGATGCCGGTGGCTTCGGAGATCAGGTGCGCGAGAGCGACGTCGTGCCAGCCGAGGAAATGGGCGCTTGTCACGACCTCTCGGTTCCGTACGAGTCCGCCGATTCCGATTCCGATGCCGGTCACGGTGACGCCCTGCGCCACCTCTCGGACCTCGTGGGCGATCAGCTCAGTCACAGCTCCCGGCGAGTTGTCGTCGAACGGTTGGACTCGGGACCGGATGATGCTTCCTCGCAGATTGGTCAATGCTGTCGTGAGCTCGTTCTCACGCAGTTTGATCCCGACGAAGAAGTGCGAATCGGGGTCGACGTCCAACAGTTGCGTCGGGCGCCCCACCTTGCCGTCGCTGAGCTCGCCGACTTCGAGCAGCAGTCCAGTGCTGAGGAGGGGCGCCGTGAGCCGGCTCAGAGAGCCCCGCGTCAGTCCCACCCGACGAGCGACTTCGTTTCGCGAGATGGGGCCGTGCTTGAGAACCTCGATCGCGATCGGAAGTGCGGCATCGGTCGCCATCCACCGGGACTTGTCCTTGGGCACGCACCCTCCATCTTCTTCTATTCCGTACGGACTAGATCATACTCTCGCGATCACCCGGGGCAACCTCGCAAGATTTCGGGCTTCACAGAAGTCTTGACAAGTTAATTTGTTCTGCAGTAGATCTATTGCAGCGCATGGGGCGCACACAGCACGCGATCATTGGAGATCCACGATGGGCACGACGAAGAAGTTGTTGTTGAGGGCGGGGGCGGCGGTCGCCGGGATGGCCATGTTGGCGGGGGCCCTCAGCGCCTGCTCAGGCTCAGGTTCAAGTTCGGACGGGAAGACCTTCAAGGCCTGGTGGTTCGAGAGTGAGGGGAATGCCGATAACACTGCTTGGAACAAAGCGTTGGAGATCTTCAAGAAGAAGCACCCGGACGTCAAGGTCGAGTTCGAACGGAAGACCTACGAGCAGATGCAGCAGTCGGGGCAGCTGCTGCTCAACACGAACGACGCGCCTGACGTCCTCGAGTACTTGAAGGGAAACGCCACTGCCGGCACCGTGGCCAAGGCCGGTCTCCTGACCGACCTCACCGACGTGGCGAAACAGCGCAAGTGGCCCGTCGACGGGAACGTGCAGGACGTCGGCCTCTACGACAGCAACGGGATCATGGGCGCGGGCAAGCGCTACGGCATCACGAACATGGGCGAGTACGTCTCCGTCTGGTACAACAAGACGCTCTTCGAGAAGAACGGGCTCACCGTGCCGAAGACACTCGGTGAGTTCGAGAATGTGATGAAGGCCTTCACCGAGAAGGGCGTGACGCCGCTCGCGATGTCGACCAGCGACTATCCGGGCGAGCATATGCTCTACCAGCTGGCCCTCACGCACATGGACAAGAAGTCCTGGAACGCCTACCAGCGTTTCGACGGCAAGGTCGACTGGAGCGCCTGGGAGAAGGGCGCCCAGACGATGAAGGACTGGGCGGACGACGGCTACATCGACAAGAACTCGACGGGTATCTCGGGCACGGACGCCGGCAACGGCTTCATCACGGGCAAGTACCCGATGTTCCTGTCGGGGACCTGGTGGTCCGGAGACTTCTCCACGAAGATCAAGGACTTCCAGTACGACCAGTTCCGATTCCCTGACAGCGCGTACCAACTGGGATCCGGAGGCAGCATCTGGGTGGTCCCTCAGAAGGCCAAGAACAAGGAACTCGCCTACGACTTCCTCGACATCACGATGAGCCCCGAGGTTCAGAACCTGCTCGGGAACGAGGGCGGAGTGCCCGTGGCGGCAGATCCGTCGAAGGTCACCACCCCTATCGGTCAGCTCACCACGAAGAACTTCACCGCATTGGCGGCGGAGACCGACGGTGGACTCGCGTGGTACCCCGACTGGCCCGTTGCGGGGCTGAACGACGCTCTGATCGCGCAGACCGCGAACCTCGTACTCGGGAAGTCGACCCCGGCGCAGGTCTCGGATGCGCTGCGCTCGGTCTATGACCAGGGCGCCCCGAAGAAGTAACGAGTCCTTGGGCTGACGAAGCAGACGAGTCGGCCTCGGAGAGAGATCTCCGAGGCCGACTCGGAGGAGAGTGAAATGACGAAGCAAGTCTCGTCGAGTGTCGCGCCGCGGAGACGCGAGGGCTCGTATTGGTTCTACCTGGTGCCCGGGACGATCGGATTCGTGGCGGTCGTCGCGATCCCGCTGGGCATGAACGGGTACTTCAGCCTGACCCGATGGAGCGGTGTCGGCACGCCGGAGTTCATCGGATGGGACAATTACACCCGGCTGGCCGCGGATCCTCTGTTCTGGGGGTCGTTCGCCAACAGCCTGGCGTTCGTCCTCGGCATGGCGGTGATCCCCACTGCCATCGGGGTGCTGGTGGCCGCCATCCTCTTCGACTTCATCTCGCCGAGGTTCGGAGCGCGCGTGGCCAGTTTTCTGCGCGCGACGTACTATCTCCCGCAGATCCTGCCGATCGCGGCCGCGGGCGTGCTGTGGAAGTGGATGTATCAGCCCGACTACGGCGTGATCAACGCGATCCTCAAGACGATCGGACTCGGCCAGTTCGCGAGCAACTGGCTCGGAGATCCGTCCGTCGCGCTCTTCGCGGTGATGAATGTGCTCATCTGGCTTCAGCTGGGGTACACCGTCGTGATCTTTATGGCAGGCATGGCCCGCGTCGATCCGGCTCTGTACGAAGCCGCGGAGATGGACGGCGCCTCCTGGATCCGCCGGTTCCGGGTCATCACGCTCACCCAGTTGCGGCCGGAAATCGCGATCGTCCTGGTGACGACCACCGTGGCGGCCCTCAAGGTGTTCGCACCCGTCTACATCCTCACCAAGGGAGGGCCCGGCACCTCGACGGTCGTCCCGGCCTACTTCTCCTACTCCAACTTCTTCACCACGTCGCAGGTCGGCTACGGAGCGGCGATCTCGTCGGTGCTCGCCGTCGTCGTGACCGTCGTCGCGATCGTGATGCTGAAGCTCCAGAACCGCGCTGCTGAGGAGGCAGGACGATGAGCGCTCTCACCACCCCCACCGGCATTCCGGGCAATGCCATTCGACCCAGGAAGGCGCGATCGGCGCGCAACCGCCGTGGCCTCACCGCGTGGATCATCCTCGTCCTGCTCGTCGCGGGTGCGGCTGTGATGGTGTTCCCGCTCTGGCTCGCCATCGCGAACGCATTCAAACCCTCCGGCGAGTACCTCCAGACCGGGCCTCTCAGTGCACCCGGGTCGCTGGACTTCAGTGCATTGGCGAACTTCTGGCAGGACGTCAACTTCACGGAGAAGCTCTGGAACAGTGTGCTCCTCTCGGGTGGAGTGGCACTCATCGCGGTCGCGTTGAGCCTCATCAACGCCTATGCGATCGGTATCGGCAGGGTCAAAGGCCGCGTATGGATCCTCGCGATCTTCATGGTCGCGTTCACCATCCCGCAGGAGGCGCTCGTCTACCCGCTGTTCCTCATCACGCGGGATCTCGGGCTCTACGACAACCTGTTCGGCGTGATGATCATCCTCGCGGTGCTGCAGGCCGCGTTCGGAACCTACATGCTCTCCTCCGTGCTGAGCGACTTCCCGGCCGAGGTGCTGGAGGCGGCCCGCATCGACGGTGCATCGCGGGTTGGAGTCCTGTGGCACATCGTCCTGCCTCTCACCCGGCCGACGCTCTCCGTGCTCGTCACCTTCTTCTTCATCTGGACGTGGAACGACTTCTTCCTGCCACTGGTGCTCCTCCCGTCGGCGTCGAATCAGACGGTGTCGATCTCCCTGGGTGCGCTCACCGGTCAGTACACGTCCGACCCGACCGCGCTCGCCGCTGCCGCCCTGGCCGGCATCGTGCCCGCCTTCGTGTTCTTCCTGATCTTCCAGAGAACGCTCATGCGTGGTGTGACGCTGGGATCGGGCAAGTGATCGGGCCCGTGACGATGGCGCGTCATCCCAGTCTCGCGCCGGAGGATCCGTGGTGGAAAGCGGCCGTCGTCTATCAGGTCTACCCGCGCAGTTTCTCCGACTCCAACGGCGATGGGATCGGCGACCTCCGCGGCGTGATCGAGCGGCTGGATCACCTGGCGGAGCTGGGGGTGGACGTGGTCTGGCTCTCTCCGATCTACGCTTCGCCTCAGGACGACAACGGGTACGACATCAGCGACTACTGTGCGGTCGACCCGATCTTCGGAACCCTCGACGATCTCGATGATCTGGTGAGTGCGGTGCACGCGCGTGGGATGAAGCTCATCATGGATCTGGTGGTGAACCACACCTCGTCCGAGCACGCCTGGTTTGCGGATTCCCGATCGGGGAGGGACTCGCCCAAGCGGGACTGGTACATCTGGCGCGACCCGAAGGACGGGCGCGAGCCTAACAACTGGGGATCCTTCTTCTCCGGGTCGGCGTGGGAACTCGATGAAGCCTCCGGTCAGTACTATCTGCATCTGTTCGCCCGCAGTCAGCCCGACCTCAACTGGGAGAACCCCGAGGTCCGTGCCGCGGTCTACACGATGATGAACTGGTGGCTCGATCGGGGGATCGACGGCTTCCGCATGGATGTGATCAGCTTCCTCTCCAAGCCGCAGGATCTTCCCGACGGCCCCGTCGTCGACAGCGGCTGGGGAGACGGGCTGGTGCACTACGGATCCGGCCCGCGGATCCATGAGTTCCTCCAGGAGATGCACGCCGAGGTCTTCGCTCCGCGTGACGCCGAACTGCTCACCGTCGGCGAGACGCTCGATGCGACGCCGGAGCGGGCCCGGCTCTACACCGATAGCGCTCGCCGCGAGCTCGACATGGTGTTCCACTTCGACCACGTCTCGCTCGATGCGGGGGTCGGGGGGAAGTTCTCGCCGCAGCCGATCGATCTGGTCGAGCTCAAACGCGTCTTCGCCACCTGGCAGGAGGGACTCGCCGACGTCGGCTGGAACAGCCTGTACTGGAACAACCACGACCAGCCCAGGGTCGTCTCGCGGTTCGGAGACGACGGATTCCTCTGGTATCCGTCGGCGACGGCGCTCGCGACGGTGCTGCACCTCATGCGGGGGACGCCGTACATCTATCAGGGCGAGGAGATCGGCATGACCAACATGCCGTTCCAGGGCGTCGATCAACTCCGCGACATCGAGAGCCTGAACCACATCGCGTCTGCGGGAGCACCCGGGAGTCGGCGCGCGGCCGCGGCGTTGAGGGCGGTGGGCGTCGCAGGGCGCGACAACGCCCGGACCCCCATGCAGTGGGATCGGCGGCGGCACGGCGGGTTCACGACCGGGGAACCCTGGATCGACGCGAACCCCAATCACGCCTGGCTCAACGCAGAATCCCAGCGCGGCGATGCGAGATCCGTTTTCGCCTGGTACCAGGCGCTCATCCGGCTGAGACACGACGATCCGACCGTGGTCGGCGGGCGATTCACCATGATCCTGCCAGACCACCCGCAGGTGTTCGCGTACACGCGAACAGGGTCCGCGGACGAGCTCCTCGTGATCGCGAACTGCTCGGCGAAGCCGGCCGCCGTGGATCCGGCTGTCGATGCCGCATGGCAGGGCAGCGCGGTCGTGCTCTGCAACTACGAGCGACACGGCGCACGGCTCGCCCAACTGCGCCAATGGGAAGTTCAGGTACGCAGGACAACTGGCTCGCCGCATCGGCGCGGACCCTCGCAGCAGGTGTGAAACGCCCATGACGACGGCTTCGTCAGTTCCGGTCCCCCCAGCAGCATCAGAGGAGCACGGTGGGATGAGACAGCTCGATGGTTTCGGCGATGTTCTCGGCCGGGAACTGGAGAAGAGCGGTGTCAGTCTGACATCGCTGCACGACAGTCTTTGTGCACGCGGCGAGACTGTGTCAGTCGCAACACTCAGCTACTGGCGCTCTGGTGGCAGGGTTCCGGACGTGAGGTCGGAGCCGATCGTTGCGGCGATCGAGGAGATCCTCGTTCTCGAGCCCCACTCGCTGAGACGGCTGATTCCTCGTTCGCGGAGAATCGGCACCATCGCACATCCGGGAGCGGATCTCGGTGCGCTCACTGTGCGGCCCGGCGCGCGGGAAGTGCTGCGGTTGCTGGCGGCCTCTCGATCGTCGGACGCGTCAGACCGGCGGGTGCTGTCACACCACCTCGTCGCCGACGTGGGTGCGGGATCCCGGGTGACGCTCACGCATCGAGTCGTGATCCAGGCTCTGAGCGACGGCGTTCGCGAGCATCGTTCGATACTGCTGGCGCCGGGGGGCGCCGAGGTCAGGATTCGCGACGCAGAGCCGCATGGAATCCGGTTGGCGCGGGAGGTCCGGCATCCGGCAGGGGAGGCGTACGGGCAGGTGTGGGAACTGGACCGTTCGCTCCGGCGCGGCGAGATCGCCCTCGTCGAGTATGCGATCGACGGCGTCGTGGGATCGCCCATCATCGTCTCGACGCTGGGCGCCCCGACACGCGAGGCGATGCTGCAGGTCCGTTTCGATCGCGAGGTCACTCCGGACTGGCTCGAGGAGATCGACGGTGACCCATTCCATCCCGGGGCACGTCCTCTGCGCAATGAGAACCCCGACATGGCAATCGCGTTCCGCCGTGACATCGGTCCCGCGGCCTTCGGAATCCGCTGGGACCATGACGGCTGAACGGAGCGACACAGGGAACAGAACGCGCCAGTCTCCAGCAGCCGAGAAGGCTGAGAGCGTGCAGAAGACCAGAGCGTCGCAGGCGTCTGATCGGGCGCCAGCGCCCACGCGCCCCCGCCGCACGATCAAAAGCGCGGCATGGTCACTCGCCGTGATCGAGGCCGCAACCGGCGAACGGCTTCTGGGACGACCAGAGTAGAGAGGATCCCCACATGCTCACCCCTTCCGATGAGTCGCCAGAATCCGTTGCGCGCCTCGGCGTCATCGGCGCCGGCGACATCAGCGCCCAGTACGCCCGTACGCTGCGTGATCATCCCGGCATCGAGATCGTCCGGATCGGTGGACGCGACCCGCAGCGCGCAGCGATCCGGGCGCATCAACTCGGCGTCGCGGCTGGTGGGACGATCGAGGAGCTCCTCGCCGATGATCGCATCGACCTCGTGCTGAACCTCACCCCGCCGCAGGCCCATTTCGAGACGTCGATGCGGATCCTCGATGCAGGTAAGCACGCGTGGAGCGAGAAGCCCGTCGCCCTGCGCGGTGAGGAGGTTGCGGAGTTGCGCGCGATGGCTGAGGCCCGCGGTGTACGGATCGGGGTCGCGCCCGACACGTTCCTGGGGCCCGGGATCCAACGCGCGGTCCGAATGCTGCGCGACGGCGCGGTGGGCGCGCCGGCCGGCGGCATCGCGATCATGCAGAAGCCCGGCCCGGAGGCGTGGCACCCCGCCCCGGAGTTCTTCTACCGGAAGGGCGCCGGGCCGCTGCACGACATCGGGGTGTACTACCTCACGGCATTGACTCAATTGCTCGGCTCCATCGTCGAGGTGCGGGCGGACGGCAGGATCTCACAGCAACCGCGGCGGGTCGCGACGGGACCGAGCGCCGGAACACTGTTCCGCTCGGAGGTCCCGACCACCGTGGGCGCGATCTACCGCTTCGAGGGCGGCGCTCAGGTGAGCGCATTATTCGGCTTCGACGCGCATCGCACCAGGGAGGTGCTCGAGATCGAAGGGTCCGAGGGCGACCTGGCGATTCCGGATCCGGACAAGTTCGAAGGCACGATCACGCTGAGAACCTCAGGCGGTTCGCCCCGCCGATTCGAGGCGGCGGCGGCGCCTGACCAGCCTCGGGCGGGGCGTGGGATCGGGGCGCTCGAGCTGCTCGATGCAGTCCGCGAAGGGCGTCCGCACCGAGCCTCGCTCGAGCTCGCCGGACACGTTCTCGATGCTCTGAACGCCACGCTCGAGGCGCTCGACACAGGGGCCGCGGTCAGCGTACTGAGCCGACTGCCGCAAGTCATGCCTGCGAGGTGACGGTCTCGAGCTCCGCTCGTCATCACCAAGTCGCTGTCGCTGGAGGAAGCCCCGGGACCCGTGTCTTCGATACGGATCCCAGGGGCTTCTTCGTGCCCCCGGGACCGTGGGCACGTGCGGTGCGACGGCGGTCCGTGCAACGCCATCGACCTCATCGTGAAGGGCGGCGGTCGTGAATCACGCCGCCTGCCCTGGCGAGTCGCCACTCACCGTGCTTGGCTTGGCCCACGGGGAGTTCATTCGAGAGAGTGGCGACGATGGTGAGGGCACTGGCAGGGCATCGGGTGATCGTATTCCTCCAGGAGAACAAGACCACCGACTTCTACTTCCCGACGCTGGCGGCGTGGGGAGCGGCCGTGGCGAACCACGGCAACCTTCTCGCCGCACCGCCGAACTTCGATCAGCCGCACGACCGCAACGCCTGGGTGCACTTCGCGATGGGCGACTATCCGGCACTCGTGGCGCAGGTCGACAACGACTCGGTCATCCCGTACTACAGCTGGTTGGCCAAGCAGTTCGTGTTCTGCGACCACCACTTCGGGTCCGGGTCCAACTCCACGCCCGGGCACATGCTCGCGATCGGCGGCCAGATGCCGACCATGAAGAACCCGCCGTTCGTGGGCGCGCATCCGGTGTGGGACCTGCCGTCGATCTTCTCCGTGGCCGAGGCCGCGGGTGTCACCTGGGGTGCGTTCCCTGACCAGAGCGGCTATCCGACGAAGTTCTACAAGACCCTGAACGAGGCTCCGGACTCTGCGAACGTGCACCCGCCGAAGGACTTCATCCCGATGGCGAAGGCCGGCGACCTGCCGCAGATCTGCTACGTGTGGAGCCCCGCAGGCTACGACGAGCATCCACCGATGACGAGCAACCCCGACTACGTCACGCACGGCCAGAACCTGGTGTGGGACCGCGTGCAGGCCGTGATCGATGGCGGCGGGTGGGAACAGACCACGTTCATCCTCACCTGGGATGACTGGGGCGGATATGCCGACTCCGTGCCGACGCCCGACATCGAGACCGTGCCCGATGTCGTGCATCCCGGAGGTTTCCAGGCGATCGGCGGATCCCGGATCCCTCTGCTCCTGTTCGGCGGAATGGTGCCGCAGCGGATCGATCCCGAGTGGCACTCGCACGCCTCGATCCCGAAGACGATCATGGACCTGCTCGGACTGCCGGCGATGGGTGTGCCTCGGGTCGACACCGCCCCGTCGCTCGCGCATCTGGTCGACCCCGCCCTCACCCGCCCGGCCCCGCCGGCACCCGGCTCGACGATCGTGCAGCCGACACCGCCGCACCCGATGCCCACCCCGGTCGCGCCGCAGCCATGGCATGACACGCTCGGCGCTCCGATGCCGGCCCTGGTCACGCGGGACGGCAGCATCCTGCCCGCACCGACGGACGGACTCGTCCGGCCGCACCCGCCGAAGCCGCCGCACGTCTGACCCTCCGACGCGGCGCGCATAATGTCCTCGGCCTCGATCCGAGGACAGCGTCAGGGGGCGTCGCCGGCACCTTCCACGGGGAACAGAATCGGACTCAGCAGATACCGTCCACGACCGGGGGTCGGCTCGTGTGCGAGGTGGGGCACGATGGCCCGGCGGAGATCGGCGATGAGCTGCTCCACCTCGTGACGACTCAGCCACAAGGCGTGCTGGCGATAGCCGACGAGATCCTCTGTCGGGTCCGCGTCGTGGCGGTCGAGGTATGTGGCGAACTCCGACGCCAGCACCGCCAAGGCCGTCGCGAAGATCTGACGGTGCTCCTCGATCGTGGCTGTCGCGGCCTCATCGTTGCTGACGGTCGCCCGGTCTGCGCGCAGCCGATAGTGCCGCTCGACCGCGCCCCGCACGCGCCGCTCCTCCGCCACCTCGAGCACGCCGGCTGATGCCAGTGCCTCGACGTGCCGGTAGACCGTCGCCTTCGAAACGTCCGGCAGTCGTGCGCTGAGCTCGGCCGTCGTCAGCGTGCGACCGCCGCGCAGGGTGTGAACGATCCGCAGCCGGGCGGGATGTGCGACGAGTTCGAGGGCATCCATTGACCAATAGTCGCATATCTTGTTATCGTTCGCATGAAGTGAGAAAGGTTGTGATGTGATGACGACGGAGATCGAACCGGAGGCCATGGCGGCGACGGTGGTGGCGATGCTGCGCGACGGTCGCTTCGACGATCTCGAGAGGCTGTTCGCCCCCGAACTCGCGGATGCCGTGTCGGCGGACACCGTCCGGACCGGCTGGAACAGCGAGATCGCGAAGATCGGTGAGATCCGCTCGGCGGGCACCGCGGTCGTCACGTCGATCGGCGACGGACTCACCCGCGCGATCGTGCCGGTGCGCGGCGAGAACGGCGGACTCGAAGTCCGGTTCTCCGTCGGTGCAGATGGTCTGATGCACGGCCTGCGGATCACGCAGCCCGCAGACTCCGGGTGGAACCCGCCGGGATACGCGAATCCGCGGCTGTTCATCGAAGAGGATGTCGTGCTCGAGTGCGGGCCGTTCACGGTCCCTGGAACGCTCACGCAGCCCCGCGGCGCGCGAGGTGTGCCCGCGGTGGTGCTGCTCGCGTCCGGTGCCAGCGACCGTGACGTCACGGTCGGGCCGAACAAGCCGTTCAAGGATCTCGCGTGGGGCCTCGCCAGCCGGGGCGTCGCCGTGCTGCGCTTCGACAAGGTCACCCATGTCGACCCCCGGCTCGCGTCGAAGCCCGGATTCACCATGGTCGATGAGTACCTGCCCAACGCGCTGGCGGGGGTGCGCCTGCTGCAGGAGCGGCCCGAGGTCGACGCGAGCCGCGTCGTCGTGGGCGGTATCAGCGGCGGCGGCAAGGCAGCCGTCCGGGTGGCTGCCGCGGATCCGACGATCGCGGGCGTCGTGATGCTGGCCGCCGATACGGTGCCGCTGCCGCGCGCCGCGGCCCGCATCATCGCCTACGTCGCCGAGGTCGAACCGGCTGCGGGCGGCGCAGACACGACCGACGGTGTCACCGCCGCCATCGCTCGCGCCGAGGATCCCGCACTCTCGCCCGAGATGCCCGCGGCCGATCTGCTGTTCGGGTGGCCTGCGTCGTACTGGCTCGATCTGCGGGCTTTCGACCAGGTCGCCGTGGCGGCGGACCTGGATCGGCCGATCCTGGTCCTGCAGGGCGGACGCGACTACCAGGTCACCGAGGCCGAGGACCTGGCCGGCTGGCGCGCAGGCCTCGAAGGACGGCCCGGGGTGAGCATCCGGGTCTTCCCCGACGACGATCACATGTTCTTCCCTGGCAGCGGGGTATCGCGACCCTCGCACTATCAGGCGCCGAATCACGTCGATCCGGCCGTGGTGGACGCCATCGCGGACTGGCTCGCCCCTGAGGTGCACAGCAGTCCGCTCCGCCGACTGCTGCTCCGCCTCGGTCGATAGTCGAACCCAGGGGATTCTCAGCGCGTGCGCTCAGATCCGGCGCAGTCGCGCCACCACGAAGCGACCGCGCAGCGTGCAGGCCGTGCCGGGCTCGAGCAGGGCGGCGTCGAGGCGTGCCAGCGGTCGGTCATCGAGCGTGCCGAGGTCGTCGAGCGCGATCAGCACCGTCGGACCTCCGGGCTCGGCACTCACCGTCGGCGCGTCGATGACCTGCACCGTCGAGTCCCAGGTGTCCCGCAGCGTCATGACGTTCAGGTCGAGGAACCCGGCCTCGCACGGCGTCGCCGCGACCTCGTCCTCGCCGTCGAACGCGATGACGTCGTCGACCGCGAGCGTCACGGCCCGGCCGTTGATCACGAGGTCGGCCGAACCGGGGCCGAGCGCGACCTGCCCGCGATGCACGCCCGGGTAGGCACTGTACGGCTGCGTGCCGGTGATCTCCGCGATGCTGATCCGCCAGGTCCATGCGTCCGCGGCGTCGGCGTCGTCGAACAGGATCCGGGTGACCCCGCGACCGTTCTTCCACGCTCGCGGGACGAGGGCGGCGTACTCGAGGATCGGAAGCGTCATGATGCCGATCGTAGAGTGCGCCGCCGTGCTCTCTGCTCAGCCGCCCGTCACGGGCTGGGTCTCGTAGACGTCGATCGTGCCGCCCATGGCGGTGTGCGGGTGGCCCTCGAGGAGCGCGGCGATCTCGTCGTAGGAGCCGGCCTGCAGCAGGGAGTAGCCGCCCACGGTGGGGTCGGCGCCGGGCGAGACGGGCGCCGTCGGGTCGCCGAAGTTGACGATCGCGTCACCGGCTCGTGCGGCCCAGCCGTTCCAGGCGTCCATCATCTGCGCGGCCTGTTCGGGCGTCGGCTCCGGCATCGCCGCCATGGCGGCCGGATCCGCGCGGTAGATCAGCAGGTAGTTGGTCATGGGTGCTCCTCGTGCTCGGGTCGTGCGTTCGGATCGCCGTCGACGATGACGGCACATGCTGAGGATCCCGCAGCCCGACGTCCGGCGGAAGAGCCGGATGCGCTTTCATAGATTTCTGCGAGGAAGTCGGCGCCTCAGCTCATCCGCGACACGATGACGTAGACGAGGATGGCGGCGACGATCACTCCGCCGATGATCGTCGAACGGGTCTTCGACGCCTGCTGGGCGGACGCCTTCTGCTTGCCGCGGGCGCGGCGCACCGCCGCGGAGTCGGCACCCAGCACGCGTTCCATGGCCGGGATGTTGGTGCGGTAGATCTTCAGCGCCTCGCGATGCCGACCGAGCGAGATCAGCGTCTCGGCGCGGTCGTCGGCGGCGTCGAGCGTGATCGCGTGCTCCGCGCCGATCGTGCGTGCGCCGGTCTCGGCGGCGTCATCGTAGGCGGCGAGCGCCTCCGGGAAGCGCTTGGCCTCGGCCAGGCGCCGGCCGAGCCAGATGCGCAGCTGGACGGCCCGCCCGGGGTCGGACCCGGCGCCGTCCGCGACCCGGATCGCCCGCTGCTGCACGGCCGCCATCTCGTCGACACGTCCCAGATGCGAGAGGGCGAGGCTGCGGTCGTTCAGCGCGTCCGCCAGCGCCCAGTGGTCGTCGGGCAGCAGCCGCTCGAGCTGCGGCACGATCCGCGCGTAGGCGTCGGCGGCTTCGCGATACGCGCCGAGCCGCTTCGAGCATTCGGCGGCGCCGCGCTCGGCCCGCAGCCAGTCGATGCCGGCGGTCGCGCTCAGGGCCTCACGGGCGCGGCTGTACTCGACGAGGGCATCGCCGTGGCGATTCTGCCGGGCGAGATGGTCGGCGTAGCGCAGCGCCGCGAGCCCGGGTGACGCGCCGTCATCGTCCGAGGCGCCACCTGTGGAGGCGAACCCGGCCCTGACCTGAGCGGCGAGGGCGTCCCTGTCCTCCTGCGCATCGCCGAGACGGGCGAGGATCCCGTCCAGGTCGCGGATCCGGCGCAGCGTCTGCGGATCCGTATCGCCGAGGACCTCTCGAGTCTCAGCGACCACGCGTTCGGTCAGCTCCCTGGCGCGGGGCAGATCTCCGGTATCGGCGACGGTGCCGGCGAGCGCGGACAGCGTGCTGAGAGTGTGCGGATCACGGGCGCCGAGAGACGCTGTGCGCCGTGCGAGGACCGCTTCGAAGCGACGGACCGCCTCGGCGAAGCGACCGAGGTGCCGTTCCTCCTGGGCGCGGTTGTGCAGCGTGATCAGCGTGTCCCTGTGCTCCGTGCCGAGGATGCGCGACTGCAGCTCGTACAGCCGGTCATAGGTCGCGGCGGCTTCGGCGTCCCGGTCGAGCTGACACGCAGCCAGAGCGAGATTGCCGATGACGCGGGATGCCTGGGCGGTGTCGGCGGACCCTTCCGCCTCCAACCGGGCCAGCACGGGTCGCAGCAGCGCCTCGGCCTCGGCGGCCCGGTCGCTGCGCAGATACACCGCGGCGAGGTCGATCGCGTGGCCGACGTCTCCCGAGGCGTCGTAGAGGGCGCGCATCTCGGCGGCGGCCTCGTCGCTGCGCCCCAGATCCTGCAGTGCGAGCGCGCGGGTGTCGCGGAGCTCGGAGATGATCCGCGGGGAGGCGCCGTCGTGCTGCGCGATCTCGATGGCATCCGCGAGCAGCGCCTCGCCCTCGGCATTGCGCCCGATGCCGCGGAGTGTGGCGCCGAGTGCGTGCCGGGACTGGGCGAGCCGGGTCGCGGCGGTGCGGAGATCCTCCGCCGTCGACGCTTCCGCCGCGATGCTCAGCTCCAGTTCCAGCGACCGCTCGAAGGCGGCGAGAGCATCGGCTCCCCGGCCGGCATCGCGCAAGGCCGAGCCGAGGTGGTCCCGCACGTCGATCTCGCTCCGGCGACCGGCGGGGCCGAGCCCGCGCAGGCGCTCGGCGCCTGCCTGCAGCGCATCCAGGGCCTCGGGGGAATGCGGCTCGTGCCAGCGGGACAGATCGGTCCAGGCGTGCGCGAGCTCGTTCGCGAGCTGCTGCGGCGTCGCCGAGGACGAGTCAGGATCCGGGTCGGATCGCGGAACCGGCCCCGTCGTGAGGTCGGCGGAAAGCAGCTCGTCCGCGACCCGATCGAGATGCGCGCACCGGTCGGCGGCGGTGGCGAGCGCGGTCTCCATCGGCACCGACGAGGGCTCGCTCTCGTGCGCCGCGCGCAGCACGCGGGACAGGAGGTCGCGGGAGCGCAGCGCGAGCGTGGCGCGGGGCGGTCGGTCCGCCGTGTCGTCGACGATCTCGCGGGCCTCGGCGATGATCCCCGGCCACGCTGCGGAACCGTCCGCGTTGTCGAGCTGCACCTCGACCGCCATCATCCGGGAGGTGAGCACCTCGTCGGCGCCAGGGCCGAAACGCGCAGTCTCCAGCACGGCGATCCGGCGTACGAGCGGCAGCGGGTCCTCCACGGGCGCACCGTCCCGGGTGAGCACTCGCAGCGCGGTGATGCGGAACTTCATGGCGTCCAGCGTGAGCGCGTCGTCCTCGCCGCGCTGCCGCTGCAGCGCCGGGATCAGCAGGGCGAGGTCGGCATCGGCTCCCGCGGCGTCGCCCGACCAGTAGCGGGTCCTCGCGCGCCACCACCAGGCGTCCAGCGTGGCGGGAGCGTCCATCCCGAGCAGCGCGCGGCGCCCGTCCAGCACCTGTCCCCAGAGCAGGGCGGACTGTTCGTCCTCGTCCAGCCGGGACAGCTCGGCGGCCTTCGCGGCGAGCGCCGTCAGATGGTTCTCGCCGCGCTCGTCCGCCGCTGCTGCACGGGCGATGAGCAGGTCGTAGGCGTGCAGCCCCTCTGCCACGTTCATCCGGGACAACAGTTGTGCGCGTCGGTCCAGGAGCCAGAGCACGCGGCCGTGCGCACCGCCGAGTTCCTTCTCGCCCTCGGCGATCAGGGCGTCCAACGCTGCCACGACGACGGCCGAGGCCGGAGCATCGCCGACCAGCTGCTCCGCGGCGCGGGCGTAGAGACGGTCGTCGAGGAGCTGCTGACGGTGCCCGTCCAGATGCCCGTGATCCGTGAGCGCGCTCTCGCAGACCTCCGCGAGCGTGCGGTACAGCTCCCTCGCCTCGTCCTCGCGGCCGAGCTCATCCAGTCCGTGCGCGAGGCCGCGTAGCGCGCTGCGATGAGCGTCACCGCCTTCCCCCTCGGTCATCAGCGCCTGCGGCAGCAATCCGCGGAAGGCGTCGAGGGCCCGCGCGATGCGCACCGGATCCTGGCTCGAGACGTCGGACCACGCGGATCGGAGCGCATCTGCCATCACGCTCTCGACAGTAGAAGGCCGCGGGGCGGCGGGCAACTCGCCGACGGCGCGGGGCGGAGGTGCATGTCAGACGAAGGCCCCGACGACGATCGTGAGGTCGTCATGGATCTTGCCGTCGAAGTCGGTGCGCACGCTCAGCCGCTGCTCTCCGGCGCGGATCTCGGCGGCCAGGGCCTCCAGCTCGCCGGATCCGGCCCGGTGGGCGAAAGCCGACAGCCCGTGCGCGTCCACGAGCTGGAACCCGCGGGTGCCGCCGTCGGAGGCTGCGATGACCGCCGCGGTGCCGTCGATCGGCCGGCGTCCGACGAGCGCCTGCGCGGCGACTCCCGGGTCCGCCTGCGCGCACCAGAACCCGTCCGGGGCGTTGCGGCACTCCTCGAGCGCCTGCCATCGCAGCGAGGCCAGCTCCTGGCGGGTCGGATCTGCGG
Organism: Microbacterium sp. NPDC060117; assembly: GCF_042729315.1. Taxonomy (NCBI): domain Bacteria; kingdom Bacillati; phylum Actinomycetota; class Actinomycetes; order Micrococcales; family Microbacteriaceae; genus Microbacterium; species Microbacterium sp. NPDC060117. Next base: position 839,924 of record NZ_JBHWXR010000002.1, on the reverse strand, counting down.
AGCTCTCGCGCGTCGACAGCAGCTCCCGCACACGACGCGCCACGGTGTCCTCGATGCGGTCGTCGGTGATCTCGAGCGCGCACCCCGTGGCCTCGAGCACGACGATCGAGGCGTCGCACAGTACGAGATGCTCGACGTCCGCGCCGTCGACGCGCCATGCCGCGACCGTGGCGCTCGGCGAACCACCCTCGAATGTGCACGTGTGGGCGTGCCGCGCGGTGACGTCGGCGATGGCCCCGGCCAGTGCGTCACGCATCGGGGTCGCGCGATCCGTGAGCCGGTCGCAGAACGCGTCGGCGAGCCGGCGCGAGTACCAGGCGACGGTGTGCGAGCACCCGCGACGCAGCTCGGCCGGGATTCCGGCGCCGTCGACGACCACGCCGATCCCGTCGGCCACGGCCATCGCGTCCTCGTTCTCGCGGTCCGGGGCTGCCCGGAGGGTGAGAGAGATCGTTCGCACCGGCACCGGGGTCATCCTCGCGGTTCGATCAGGATCAGGCCCTGCTTGGTGTCCGAGACGGTCACCCAGCCCGAGCCGAAGAGGTACGTCATGCCGTAGCCGTCTTCATCCTTGCTGAGCGACGCACGCGGGTCCGCGGTGATGTAGACGCCCCGGTCGCTGTCCTCGCGGATCCAGCCCGACGCCACGAGGTGCTCCTGGCGGGCCTTCGCCTCCTCGCCGGAGATCGGCGCCCAGCCGTAGAGCAGACCGTGGTCGGAGGCAGTGGCCGGATCCGACCACAGGCACTCGATACCGCCGGGCAGCGCGTCCGGCCCGAAGGCGAAGTCGCGCTTCATCGCGGCCCACCCCTGTTTGTGCAGCGCGGCGACCGTGTCGGACGGGATCAGGGTCTCGCAGCTCAGCGCGGCGGGGGCGGTCGCCGGGGTGTCCGTCGCGGGCGGCGTCGCCGTCCCGGGGGAGGTGCTCGCCGTGTCCGGCGTTGCCTTCGCGGTGACGGCGGGGGAAGTGCCGTCGCTGCACGCCGTGGCTGCCGTGAGCACGCCGATGGCGAGTCCCAGCGGCAGGATCACGCGCGCGAGGGGGCGCATCAGGGAGCGGCCGGGCTCTGCTGTCCCGCCGTGCCGGGCTGCGTGCCGGATGTGCGCAGCTGCTCCAGGAACGCCGGGTGCAGCACGCCGTTCGTGGCGAGGGCCGAGCGCCCCGAGAGCGTGCGGGCGCCGTCGAACGCCGTCGCGGTGCCACCCGCCTCCGTCACGATCGCGAACGCCGCCGCGATGTCGTACTCCTTGACGTCGAACTCGGCGACCATGTCGATGCGCCCTTCGGCGAGCATCATGTAGGAGAACACGTCGCCGTAGGCGCGGTCGCGCCACACGCGCCGGCTCAGCGCGATGAGCGTGTCGAGATGTCCGGCCTCGTCCCATTGCGCGATGCTCTGGAAGCTCACACTCGCGTCGTCCAGATCCGAGACCTCCGACACGCGGATCGCGCGCGGCTCGGCGTCGGTCGAGGCCCAGGCCCCGAGACCGGGAGCGGCCCACCAGCGTCGTCCGAGGGCGGGCATGCTGACGACGCCGACCCTCGCGGCACCGTCCACCGCGAGGCTGATCATCGTTCCCCACAGGGGCACGCCGCGCAGGAAGTTCGCGGTGCCGTCGATCGGGTCGATGATCCACTGTCGGTGCGTGTCGCCCGACGTGCCGTACTCCTCGCCGAGGATCCCGTCCTCCGGACGCTCGGCCTGCAGGATCTCGCGGATCGCGCGCTCGGTCGCCAGGTCGGCATCCGTGACGTGGGAGCGATCGGCCTTGAGTGACACGTTCAGGTCGGCGGCGTCGAAGCGCGGCAGAGACTGCGCGTCGGCGGCATCGGCAAGGCGGAGAGCGAGGTCGAGGTCGCTCTGGAAATCGGCTTCGGCGCGGGTCTCAGACACGCCTCCAGGATACGGGCGGCGAGCGGCGGAACCCTGGGCGGACGCGGCCCAGTGCGCACTCCGGGCGGACGACACGCCAGGGATGCACGCGGGTCCTGCGCGGATTTCGCTTCCGTCGGATCCGCTGGTAATGTGATTCCTCGGCCGGGGAACCGGCCCGCCGAGCACCTCTAGCTCAATCGGCAGAGCAACTGACTCTTAATCAGTGGGTTCTGGGTTCGAGTCCCAGGGGGTGCACGGATAGGCCCCGTTAGATCTCGCCATCTACCGGGGCCTTTCTGCGTTCGGGCCTCGTCGCCGTGTTCTGGCAGTTTCAGGCATCCTCGCCTGCGGCGTGGTGGGTCTTTCGTCAGAGAGCGCCCGGCCCGACCGAGGTCGCGCGGGTGCGGTACTCGGCGGGGGATCTTCCGTAGCGGCGCCGGAAGGCGCGTGTCAGCGAGGTGCGGTCCGAATATCCGCAGTCGCGTGCGAGTTCGTCCAGGGAGGCGAGCGGGGCGCGGGAGGCGAGGCGTTGTGCTGCTGCGGTGAGCCGGGCGTCGCGGAGAGCAGCCATCGGTGTGGTGCCGATCGCCTGGAACTCGCGATGGAGGGTGCGGGAGCTCGTTCCGAGCGCGGACGCCATCGCCGCGAGGTCCACGGTGATGTCGCTCACGTGACCGTTGATGTAGAGGAACGCTGCGGAGAGGATCGACGATCTCCGGCCGGCGCTGACCTGCTTGCTGATGGCCACGGCTGCGACCTGCGTGATGGCAGCGGCCGCGGCGCTCTCGGACGCGGAGGCGACCACCTCGTCCGATGGGTCGTCGTCGGGATCATCCAGCAGCGCGATGAGCAGCGCCCATGTCGCGCGACTGACGGCATCCGGCTGCAGAGGCAGATCGATCGCGTCCAGGACGTCGGCGATCTCCAGAGGGTCGAACGCCTGCAGCGGTACCAGCGCCTGCAGGTACTCCCCGTCCTCGATGTGGTATTGGTAGCCCCCGGTGCTCAACATCAGCACCGACTCGCCGGGCGCGACGGTGAAGCTGCGACCGTCTCTGGACACCGTGAACCGTCCCGCGACGACGTGGTAATACGCGATGAGGACAGCGTCCCGGCGGATCGTCGGCGTGGACGCGAGACGCACCTGCGTGATGGCGAACCGCTCGATGCGGAGACCGCCGTACCGGCGTTCGCGACTCCGGGCGTGAAAGGCGTCCCAGTCTGGTGCGGAGGCGCGCTGCCGCCCGATGATCTGGCGCAGCTCGGGTGCGCGGATGGGGATGCTCTCCAGGGGCCCTCCTTCGGTCGCAGTCGGCTCGCGCCTCATTCTGCCCGGAGGTGGAGCGGATCGTCACCGTGTGCGGCGAAAGAACGACGGTGACGACCCGCGGCCTGGTCACACGGAGGACGGCTCGATGTAGAACTGGTCCGTGACCCCGGGCAGAGGCGTGTTCGACCATGTACCGGTGAAGTCCGCCGGCGCCGCGGCCTTCCCCGGCGGGATCGCGGACAGGTCGGCGTTGATGAACGGCTTCGAGTAGAGGATCTGGCCGGGGATCAGCACCGTGCCGTTGACGATGATGCGGTCGGCGATCGCGCCCGTCGGGTTCGCGGTGAAGAACACGGTCGGAGCGGTCTGTCCGGTCGCGAGTGCGCCCATGTAGCGGAACCACACGGGGTACGCGGCGTCGACGGTCGGGCCGGCGTGCTGCGGTGTGCCGATGCCGGCCACGACCCAGCCGTTGTTCGCGGACGCGGAGAGGGTGAACAGGTCGTTGCCTGCGGCGTTCTTGGCTGCCGAGGTGAGGAGGCCCTGGATGTAGACCTCGCCCGCGGCCAGCGGGTCACCCAGGTTGGTGAACGACAGGCCCAGGGTGACGGGGGAGTAGGGGATCAGCTTCTTGCCGACGCCGTACTGCGTGGTGTTCCAGGTCGGATCGCCGGCGGGTGGCACGGAGACCCGGCTGGACGCGCTCAGATTGCGCACGGGCTGTGGGCTGGCGGCTGCGCCGGGCAGGGCTGCCGCAGCTGCGATCACCGGAATACTCCAGGCGGCGCCCTTGACCAGCGTGCGTCGCTGGAGGTAGCGGGAAGTGTGCTCCGGCGAGTCGGTCGGGTCGGTCAACATCGTCTCCATCTGTCAATACGGCTTCACACGCTAAGAGGCGAGGGAGCAGGCCCCCGCCTTCCGGTGGAGGATCGGACGATGGATCGCCAGACGTGGCTGCGCGCGCCACGCGATCGGGCGTCGCTCCGGTGCGTGCCTTCCTCGGTCGCGGGTCAGTAGAATCGCGCCATGACTGATGGGGATGGGACGGCGCAGAGCCCGTGGCGGCTGCGCACCGCGCCGGGTTCGAGCGAGTACACGATGTATCGCGACGGGGATGAACTCGTGTGTCAGGTGGGCTCGACGACGCTGCGCTACCAGGCCAGGGCGATCGAGGATCTGCATGCATGGCTGGTGTCCCAGGGCGACTGGGTCGCGTTGGGGGCGGCGGACGAGCAGAAGCCGGCGGCGGACGGAACCGTCGAGGCGTTCGGACGCGCAGACGACAATCCCGTCGGTGGCTGGTACGGGCTGCGCAAGGGCTATCGCGGGCGCTTCGGCATGTATCTGCCGCCGCTGCTCGAGCAGCTCGGGCTTGTGGAACTCGAGCACAACGCGCGGAACAACCGCGTGCGCGCCCTCTGAGACCTGCAGGCGCTCGCATCTTGACGCGCTCCACGACGGTGTCGTCGTCGAGCGCGGTTGCCGTGCGCGACGTCCGGGGTCAGGTCTCTGCGTTCAGCGCATCGAGGGCTCGCTGCGCGGCCTCGACGGCCTTCCCGGTCGCCATCGCATGGTCGGCTGCCTTCGTCCGGCGGTCCTCGGCGGCGGCGGTCTCCGCGCGTGCCGCTCCGGCGGCGGTGTGCGCGCGGGCGAGTTCGGCCTCGAGGTCGGCGATCCGCGTGTCGAGCTGAGCCGCGCGCGCCGACGCGTCCCGCACCTCGCGGTGGGCCGCTCCGAGGTCCCGCGTGGCGCGCGCGTGCGCTTGCTCGGCGTCGTGCAGCGCGCCCTGCGCCTTCCGCCGTTCCCTCTGGGCCTTGACTTCGTCCACGGGCCGGGCCTGTGGAGCGGAACTCCGCGACGGTGCACCGCCGCCGAGGATCGCTTCGAGGTCGAGGGGGAGACCGGCCGACGGTTCGAGTTCGTGCACGAGTCGGCCGGATGCCACGGCCGCCGCAGCGAGGGGATCGAAGAAGGCGGCCGTGATCGTCTGCCGGACGGCTTCGCGCGTCGCGGGGGTGACGCGTTCGCCACGGGCTGTCGCCAGGGCGGCGGCATCGGCCGCGAGCTGGTCGGTGAGAGCGCGGCGCTGGCGGGTGAGCTGGGCGAGCGTCACCGCGTCGATGTCGGCCTGCGCCTCCCGCAGTTCGTCGGCCAGCTGGAGGGCACGGCCGAGCTGCTCCGCTCGTTCGCGGGCGAAGACGTTCACGACCCACGCGGCCACGCTCGGCTTGCGCAGAGCCCTGATGCTCTCGGCGACGTCCCCGTTCTCCGCCTCCTTCGCGCGTGCGTTCCTGGACGAGACGAAATCGCCGAGCGGGACCGTGTACAGGCCTGCTGCGATCGTCTCGAGGTCGGTCACGATGCCTCGACGCTCAGACGACCCGCACCGACAGCAGCTGATATCCCTCGGGGACCTTGGCTTCGAGTGCCGTCATGTCGTCCGCCTCGATCTCCTGCATGCCGTCACGGCGCACGATCGTGCCCTCGGCGGTCAGCACGGTGTCCTTCTTCGCCATCGCGACCGGGGCGGATGCCAGCTGCCATCCCTTCGGGGTCTCGGCGGCGAGCAGATCCTGGATCTCGTCCAGCTCCTCGGCCTGCACGGTGTGGGTCTTGGACTCGACAGGGCGGATGACACCGATCAGCATGGTTCCAGCGTAGGGCCCCGGCGCCGACGACGAAGCCCGCCCCGCGCATCATCGTGCGGGACGGGCCGTTCGCGGCACCCGTTCGGGTCGGGTGCGGACCCTCAGGCGGCGTCGCCGATGAGGATCGCCTCCGCATCCTCCGCGGCGTCGTGCGAGCCGCGGTCGATGTGCGCGAGCGCACGACGGCCGAAGAGCACCACGAGCGCGGCGATGAGCACCGAGACCCCGGCGAACAGGTAGGGCACGGTGTCGCCCCAGAGGTGCGACAGGAGCGCCGCCAGGGGAGGGGCCACGGCGCCGCCGATGAAGCGCACCGCGGAGTAGGCCGAGGACGCGACCGAGCGCGGCAGATCGGTCGCCTCCATGACGGCCTCGGTGAGCACGGTGTTCATGATGCCGAGCAGCAGACCGCCGACGATGATGCAGATCACGAGGGCCATCGGGATCGCCACGAGGATTCCGGCCACGATCAGATCGATCGCCAGCAGCGGGAGCACGAACAGGATGATCCGCGTGATCGGCATCCGGCGCAGCAGGATGGGCGCCACCCAGACGCTCGTGACCGCCAGGGCGATGCCCCAGCCGAAGAACGTCAGGCCGATCCCGATCGCGCTGAAGCCGAGCGGGAAAGGCGAGAACGCGAGCAGGACGAAGAACCCGATGTTGTAGAACAGCGCGGCCACCGCCAGCACGCCCAGCGCGGGCCGACCGAGCGCCTTGAACGGCGCGGAGAACGGCACCGGTTCGCGCTTCTCGAACGGCCCGCGCAGCAGGGTGAGCACGGCGATGACGCCGATGGCCATCAGCGCCACGACACCGAAGAAGGGGCCCTGCCAGGCGACCTCGCCGAGGAGTCCGCCGAGCAGCGGTCCGATCGCGATGCCGAGGCCCAGGGCGGCCTCGTAGAGGATGATCGCGGCGCTGGAGCCGCCACTGGCCGCACCGACGATCGTCGCGAGTGCCGTGGAGATGAACAGCGCGTTGCCGAGGCCCCAGCCGGCGCGGAAGCCGATGATCGCGTCGACGCTGCCGCTCAACGCGCAGAAGAGCGCGAAGACGACGATGAGCGCGAGGCCGATCAACAGGGTGGCCTTGGCTCCGATGCGGCTGGAGATCCAGCTCGTGAAGAGCATCGCGACACCGGTGACGAGCAGATAGCTGGTGAACAGCAGCTCGGTCTGCACCGGGGTCGCCTTCAGCGATGCGGCGATCGCGGGGAGGATCGGGTCGACCAATCCGATGCCCATGAACGCCACGACGCAGGCGAAGGCGACCGCCCACACCTGTGCGGGCTGTCTCCAGATCGATACCGAGGAGCCGGTGGTACTCAACGTGCTGTCCCTTCCAGAAGTGAATGCGTGTGCAGGATCTCGGCGGCGCGGGAGAGATGCTCCCAGTCGGAGTCGTCGAGGTCGCTGAATCGCGGAGCGAGGATGCGCTGGATCTCGTCGCGCCAGGCGTGCAGGGCGGTGCGCCCCTCCGCCGTGATCGTCACGACGGTGGCCCGGGAGTCCTCGGGATCGGCCGAGCGCAGGATGAGGCCCTCGTGCTCGAGTTGCCCGAGCATCCGGGTCATGCCGGGCTGCGTGGTGCGGCTCGCCTTCGCGAGCTCTCCCACACGCTGCCCGTTCTGCCCGTCGAGCAGACTCAGTGCCCGCCACTGCGCCGCAGGAGCGTCGTTTCCGGCCTCCTGTGCGGCGATGCGGGTGAGCGCGTGCGTCGAGAACACGATCGACTGCAGGATCTCGCCGTGATTCATAACTGAAGTATATAACTAATGGTATGTAAATGGCAAGGGGTGCGACGCGCGGCGCTCAGCGTGCGGCGCGGCCGGCGATCCGGGCGGAGAGCTGATGCGCATGCGCGAGCAGCGTGCGCCCGAGCATCGGCAGGCGGTCCGGGCCGAAGCGGAACTCGACCCCGGTCAGGCTCAAGGCCCATTCCGGGCGCCCGTCGCGATCGAACACGGCGGCTCCCATGCCCCAGCTGCCCTCGACGATGAGGCCGGGATTGACCGCGTACCCCCGGGCCTTGGTCTCGGCCAGGCGGCGGCGCAGCGGTGCGGGGGCGTGCGTGCGACCCCAGCGCTCGCCGAGCTCGGGATGCCGTCCCAGGTATGCATCCACATCGTGGTCAGGAAGGAAGGACAGGATCGCGAGTCCGGCACTGGCGACGCCGAGCGGGAATCGCACGCCCTCGCTGAGGACGAAGGAGCGGATGGGGAACGCTCCCTCCTCGCGCAGCAGGCAGACGGTCTCGTCCGCCCGGCGCACCGAGAGGAACGCGCTCTCCTCGGTCTTCACGGCCAGCGACCGCACGATGTCACGGGCGAGCTCGGTGATGTCGTAGCGCGCAGCGGCCACTGTTCCCATGAGGTAGAGCTCGGGACCGGGCATCCAGCGCGCGGTCTGCGGATCCTGGTCGACGAGCCCCTCCGCGCGCAGGGCGGAGAGCAGCCGGTGCACGGTCGAGCGGCTGAGACCCGAGGTCTCCGCGAGGCGCTGCAGCGCGGCGCCGTCCGGCGACGCAGTGACCAGGCGGAGCAGTTCCGCGGCGCGCGCGATCGCCTGCGCTCCGGGGACCGTTCGTCTTGCCGAGGTCACCTGTTCCATGATGTGGACGCTACCGACGGCCGCGCCCACATCGCAAGCACGGGCTTGAACCGCTTCCCGCTCCGGCGCAGAGTGGGAGTCGTATCCCACACGAAGGAGTGGCGAGTGATCGACAAGCAATGGGCTTCCGCGGCGGACGCGGTGGCAGACATCCCGGACGGCGCTTCGCTCGCCGTCGGCGGGTTCGGGCTCTCCGGCAATCCCAGCGCCCTCATCCAGGCACTGCTGGAGCAGGGCACCTCGGGGCTCAGCGTGGTGAGCAACAACTGCGGCGTCGACGACTGGGGGCTGGGGCTGTTGCTGGGTGCGCAGCGGATCCGCAAGATGACCTCGTCGTACGTGGGGGAGAACAAGGAGTTCGAGCGTCAGTTCCTCTCCGGCGAGCTGGAACTCGAGCTGACGCCGCAGGGCACGCTCGCCGAGAAGCTGCGCGCCGGCGGATCCGGGATCGCCGCCTTCTACACCCAGACCGGCGTCGGCACCCAGGTCGCCGAGGGCGGCCTGCCGCGGCGCTACGCCGCCGACGGGGCGATCGCGATCGCGTCGCCGGCCAAGGACGTGCGCACGTTCGAGATGCACGGGCAGCGCCGCGAGTTCGTGCTCGAAGAGGCGATCACCACCGATTTCGCCCTCGTGCACGCGGCGCTCGGCGACCGGCACGGGAACCTGATCTTCAACAAGGCCGCGCGCAACTTCAACCCGCTCGCCGCGATGGCCGGCCGTATCTGCATCGCGCAGGTCGAGCGGCTCGTCGAGCCGGGGGAGCTGGACCCGGACCAGGTGCACCTGCCCGGCGTGTTCGTGCACCGTGTGGTCGAGGTCGGATCCGACATCGAGAAGCGCATCGAGCGGCGCACGGTGCGCCCTTCGACCGGTTTCGGGAACGGGGAGGCCTGACATGGCGCTCACACGCGACGAGATGGCGGCGCGCGCCGCCCGCGAGCTGTCCGACGGCTCCTACGTGAATCTCGGCATCGGGCTGCCCACACTCGTGCCCAACTACGTGCCCGAGGGTGTGACCCTCGTACTGCAGTCCGAGAACGGCATCCTCGGCGTCGGGCCGTACCCTGCGGAGGATGCGGTCGACCCCGACCTCATCAACGCCGGCAAGGAGACCGTGACCACGCTGCCCGGCGCGGCGTTCTTCGACTCCGGTCTCAGCTTCGGCATGATCCGCGGCGGAAAGATCGACGCCGCGATCCTCGGTGCGATGCAGGTGAGTGCGACCGGCGATCTCGCGAACTGGATGATCCCCGGGAAGATGGTCAAGGGTCCGGGCGGCGCGATGGATCTCGTGCACGGGGCGGGACGCGTGATCGTGCTCATGGAGCACGTCGCCCGCGACGGCACCGCGAAGATCGTGGACGAGTGCTCCCTGCCGCTCACGGGTCGCGCAGTGGTGCACAGGATCATCACGGATCTGGCCGTGATCGACGTCACGCCCGAGGGCCTGCGGCTCGTCGAGCTCGCACCCGGGGTGAGCGTGCAGGATGTGAAGGATGCGACCCAGCCGACGCTGCTGGTCGCGGAAGGACTGGAGTGATCATGAGTGCAGACGACATCGTCATCATCGCGGCGGCGCGCACCCCGCAGGGACGTCTGAAAGGTCAGCTGGCCTCCTTCACCGCGCCGCAGCTGGGATCGTTCGCGATCCGTGGCGCGCTCGAGCAGGGCGGCGTCGACCCTGCCGAGATCGACGCCGTCATCGTCGGGCAGGTGCTCGCAGCGGGGTCGGGGCAGAACGCCGCGCGGCAGGCCGCGATCGGGGCGGGCATCGGATGGGATGTGCCCTCGCACTCCGTGAACAAGGTGTGCCTGTCGGGCCTCACCGCCATCATCGATGCCGCGCGGATGATCCGCACCGGAGACGCCCGCACCGTGGTCGCGGCCGGCATGGAATCGATGACGCGGGCGCCTCACCTGATGATGGGCTCCCGCGACGGCTGGACATACGGATCCGTCGAGGTGCTCGACCACATGGCGTACGACGGTCTCACGGACGCCTACGACAAGGAGAGCATGGGGGCATCGACCGAACGGCACAACCCGCGGTTCGGCCTCACCCGCGAGGCGCAGGACGAGGTCGCCGCGCGGTCGCACCAGCGCGCGGCCGCGGCCAGGGACGGGGGAGTGTTCGACGTGGAGATCGTGCCGGTCAGCGTGCCGCAGCGCCGCGGTGAGCCGGTGATCCTGACAGCGGACGAGGGCATCCGGCCGGAGACGACGGGCGAGACGCTCGCCGGCCTCCGCCCGGCGTTCGCCGAGGGCGGCTCCATCACGGCGGGCAACTCCTCGCAGATCTCGGACGGCGCCTCGGCGGTCATCGTCACCACGCGCGGCAACGCCGAGGCCAAGGGCTGGCCCGTGCTCGTCGCGGTCGGCGCGAGCGGACAGACCGCCGGACCCGACAACTCCCTGCAGGAGCAGCCTGCGAACGCGATCCAGCGGGCCCTGGACAAGCAGGGCCTCACGGCGGCGGACCTGGATCTGGTCGAGATCAACGAGGCCTTCGGCGCCGTGGTGGCGCGCTCCGAGGCCGCGCTCGGACTGGATCCGGAGATCGTCAACGTGCACGGCGGCGGCATCGCGATCGGGCACCCGATCGGGGCGAGCGGAAACCGACTGGCCGTGCACATGGCGCACGAGCTGGTGCGCCGCGGATCCGGAACGGCGGTCGTCGCGCTGTGCGGCGGTGGCGGTCAGGGTGAGGCGCTCATCCTCACACGCTGACCGGAACCCTTTCGGGGTCGTTGAGCGAGGACGCGCTTGCGCGACCGAGACGAGACGCGGGGGCACACGCCACAGCCCGCGTTTCGTCTCGCTCGGCCTTCGTCGTGCTCGATCGACGACCACAAGCGCCTAGGATCGGCGCATGACGACGATCCAGGCTCTGACGGCGGCGGACCGCGATGACTGGCTGCCGCTCTGGCAGGCGTACCTGACGTTCTACGAGTCCGCGCTCGCCGACGACATCACGGCATCGACGTTCGCGAGGATCGTCGATCCTGCGGGCGCCATCCACGGCGCGATCGCCCGCGACGACGACGGCCGCGCGGTCGGGATCGTGCACTGGTTCGCGCACCCGGCGACGTGGTCGAAGACCGGATACACGTACCTCGAGGACCTCTTCGTGGATCCCTCCGTGCGCGGAAGCGGTGTCGGGCGCGCCCTCATCGCGCACGTGACCGACGCGGCGCGCGCCGCCGGCAGCGACAAGCTCTACTGGCTGACCGCGGAGAGCAACGCCACAGCGCGAGGTCTGTATGACCGTGTCGCCGAGCGCAGCGGCTTCATCCACTACCAGATCGATCTGGTCTGACGCACCGTCCGACCCGAACCGCCCCTTCCCGGCGTGCTTTCGTCCCGGGCGCCGTGGTCGTTGCGCCGGAGCGGTCAGGCCTTGCCCGCCTTGCGCTGCGCCTTGAGCTCGGCCTTCAGCTCCTTCTTCGCGCGCTTGTACTGCACCGGAGCGACGGGGGAGTCGTACGAGACATCCTCGCCCCGCTCGTCGCGGCGGAAGTCGACGATCGCCCCGACGGCCAGGGCGATGGTGATGCCCCAGCTCAGCCACGCCAGCACGGCGCGCCACGTGATCGGTGCGTCGCGGGTGCCGCGCAGCAGCGTGATCCCGCTCGTGATCGCGCTGAACAGGCCGCTCGCGAAGAGGTAGTTGCGCATGCGACCGAGTCTAACCAGCGTCGATCGGGACCCGCGGGATCCGCCGCCCCGAAGGTCGTCCGGCTCGGTACACTGGGCCGATCACCGTAGTGCATTACCGGCCGCCGGCTCTTCCGGCGGAAAGCGGCGGCACCTGACTGCGTCCCCCTCGTGCGGCGACGCCAGAGACCTGTTCCGCAATGACCTCTTCGCACACCTCGTCCGTCCCCGCCGCTCCGAGCCTGCTCCGCAGGGTGGGGCTGTCCTACTTCGTCATCGCCTTCATCGCCCGTCTTCCGTTCGCGATGATGGTCGTCGGCGTGCTGACCGTCGTCGTCGCCGCACGCGAGTCGGTGGCACTCGGCGGGCTCACGTCCGCTGCCGTCGGCATCGGCACCGCCTGCTTCGGTCCGCTCCTGGGCGCCGCCGCCGACCGCCGCGGGCAGCGGATCGTGCTCGCCGTCGTCGCCGTCGCCAACGCGGTGGCCCTCGTGGGCTTCACCCTCGTCGTGTACTCCTCGGCCGCCGAGCCGTTCGTGCTGCTGAGCGCTTTCGCGATCGGCGCCACCGCTCCGCAGGTCTCCCCGATGTCGCGGTCGCGCCTGGTCACGATCATCGCCGAGCGCGTGCCGGCCGAGCGCCGAGCGCGCACCACCTCGTCGACGATGTCGTACGAATCCGCGGCCGATGAGACCGTGTTCGTGTTCGGCCCGTTCCTGGTCGGCGTGCTGGCCACCGCGATCGCGCCGTGGATGCCGCTCGTGATCGCGGCCGCGCTCATCCTCGTCTTCGTGGGCGCGTTCGCCCTGCACCCGACCGGTGCGCACGTGTCGGCGCAGCGCGGCGCCGACGGCCGCGCCAGCTCGAAGGTCTCGGAGCTGTTCCGGCCCCGACTGCTCATCGTCGTGGCGGGCATGCTCGGCGTCGGCGTGTTCTTCGGCGCGATGCTCACCTCGCTCACGGCGTTCATGACCGAGCACGGACGGCCGGAGGAAGCGGGCCTGCTGTACGGGGCGCTCGGGGTGGGATCCGCGATCCTGGCGCTCAGCGTCGCGTTCCTGCCGGCGCGGTTCAGCCTGCCGGCCCGCTGGCTGCTGTTCGCGGGGATCCTGTTCGGGGGCAGCCTGATCCTGCTCGGGGTGCGGGACCCGATGGGCATGCTCGTCGCCCTCGCCGTGATGGGGTGCGGCATCGGCCCGACCCTGGTCACCCAGTTCAGCCTCGGCGCGGCGTTCGGGCCTGCGGACCGATCGGCCACGGTCATGACGATGCTCGGATCCGCGATGGTCGTCGGGCAGGCCATCGGCGCAGTGGCGACCGGGCAGGTCGCCGACGCCTCCGGGGCCCAGGCGTCGCTGCTGCTGCCGGTGATCGCGGCGGGCCTGGTGCTGCTCGCCGGTGTCGTGAACGCCGTGCTGGCACGGGGCGGACGCACGGCGTCCTGACCTGAACGACGTCGGGCCACGCCGGTGACTAGCCTGGAGGAGGCATCCCCGCTGCCGTGAGGAGCGTTCCCATGACTTCGTCCACCCCCACCGCCTCGTTCGTGATCGTCGCGAACCGGCTGCCGGTCGACCGCGTGCAAGGACCTGACGGCGCCGAGGTCTGGCGACGCTCTCCGGGTGGTCTCGTCGCCGCGCTCGAACCCGTCATGCAGGCGGTGGACGGCGCCTGGGTCGGCTGGGCGGGTCAGTCCGATCTCGAGCTCAAGCCGTTCGTCGAGGACGGCATCCTGCTGCTGCCGGTGACGTTGTCCGCGCAGGAGGTCGAGGAGTACTACGAGGGCTTCGCGAACGACACGATCTGGCCGCTCTATCACGATGTGATCGCGCCACCGCAGTTCCATCGCGAGTGGTGGGACGCCTACGTGCGGGTGAACCGCCGATTCGCCGAGCGGGCGGCGCGCGCCGTGTCGCAGGGCGGCACGGTCTGGGTGCACGACTACCAGCTGCAGCTCGTGCCGGCCTTCCTGCGTGAACTGCGACCCGACCTCACGATCGGCTACTTCCATCACATCCCGTTCCCGGCGCACGGGCTGTATGCGCAGCTGCCCTGGCGGGATCAGGTGCTGCAGGGCCTGCTCGGGGCCGATGTCGTCGGCTTCCAGCGTGCGCAGGACGCGACCAACTTCCTCGCCGCCGTGCGCCGCCGGCTGCGTCTCGAGGTGAAGGGATCCACGGTCTCCGTCCCGTGGGGCGGACCGCGAACGGTCGTCGCGCGCGCGTTCCCGATCTCGATCGACACCACGCCGTACACCGAGCTCGCGGCCCGCCCCGACGTCCGCGCCCGTGCGGCCGAGATCCGCGAGGGGCTCGGCAATCCGCGCAAGATCCTGCTCGGTGTCGACCGGCTCGACTACACCAAGGGGATCCGGCACCGCATCAAGGCCTTCGGGGAGCTGCTGGATCAGGCCCGGCTCTCGGTCGAAGACGTCACGCTGGTGCAGGTCGCGAGCCCCAGCCGGGAGCGGGTGGACGCCTACGTGCAGCTGCGCGACGAGATAGAGCTCGCCGTCGCGCGGATCAACGGCGATCGCGACACCATGGAGCACACCGCGATCCGCTACCTGCACCAGGGCTTCCCGCGTGAGGAGATGGTCGCCCTCTACCTCGCCGCCGATGTGATGCTCGTCACCGCCCTTCGCGACGGCATGAACCTCGTCGCCAAGGAGTACGTCGCCGCCCGCGGAGATCACCGCGGCGTGCTCGTGCTGAGCGAGTTCACCGGGGCCGCCGACGAGCTGCGCCAGGCGATCCTGGTCAACCCGCACGACATCGACGGGCTCAAGGACGCGATCATGCAGGCCGTCGAGATGCCGCCGCGAGAGCAGGCGCGCCGGATGAGGGCGCTGCGCAAGCGGGTGCTGGAGAACGATGTGAACGCCTGGTCGCGGGACTTCCTCGCGGCCCTCGAGAACGTACGGAGCGCACGATGACCCGCGACTGGACCGCCGCCGAGACCGATCCCGCTCTCGCCGCGATCGCACGCACCCCGCGCCTGCTGATCGCGCTCGACTTCGACGGCACGGTCTCGCCGCACGTGGTCGACCCGATGGCCGCGAGAGCGCTGCCTGCGGCCGTGACCGCGGTGAACCGTCTCGTCGCGCTGCCGGAGACGTTCGTGGCGTACGCGTCCGGCCGGAGCCTGCACGACCTGCGCGAGATCACGGAGCACCAGGACGGATCCCGGATTCTGCTCGCCGGATCCCACGGGGCGCAGTTCTGGTTCCCTGACACCGGGGAGGAGACCGATCTCTCCACCGAGCCGGCCGACCGTGCCGAGATCATCGACGAGATGCGTGCGCTGATCGGGGATCTGGAAGGCGTCGTGCACGAGCCGAAGACGTTCGGCTTCGGCGTGCACACCCGCACCGCGACCCCCGGACAGGAGGAGCTGGCCTTCGTGCGCGTCGAGAAGTGGGCCGCCGACCGGATCCCCTCCTGGCGGCGGCGCACGGGGCACCACCTGCGCGAGTACTCCTGGAGGGCCGAGGGCAAGGACGCGGCGCTGGACCGGCTGCGCGAGCACGTCGGCGCGACCGCGGTGCTGTTCGCCGGCGACGACGTGACGGACGAGGACGGCATGCGCACCCTCGGCGGTGCCGACCTGGGTGTTCGGATCGGGGCGGGCGAGACGGCGGCGGCGCTGCGGGTCGCGGATCCGGCGGCGTTCGCCGTGCTGCTCGACGCCCTGGCCGACGCCAGAGCGACCGCGCAATAGACTGCTTCCATGCGCGCGCAGCACGGATCCGATCGTCCGTCGGTCGCGCGCCCCGGCGGCGGGAGCATCGTCGATCATGCGTTAGGCTTGATGCACGTTCGATGCGTGATCGGCACAACCGGATCCCGGATCGGACGCAGAGCTCCGGCGGTCTCGCAGACCGCCGGGCGCGATGGTGATCTGAATCGGGTCGATATCGCGGCTCGTGCTCTCGACGCACTCGTCGAGACGCCTGAGCCGGGCTCACACCGCGACGGCCTGCGTCGTGGATCAGAGCCGACTTCTCCGCGCTGCACCCGAGGCGTTCCAGCCCAATCTCTCCGACCCCTGCGCTCCGCCTCTCGCGGACCGGGTCGGAATGTCGTCCGCGACGGGGCATCGTCCCGCCGCTTCCGCCGATCGTTCACCACCGCAAGGAACCTTCATGACCGCTGATACCGCTCCAGCCGTCCCGCGTCCGCCCGCCCGTCCGGCGGCGGCGCCCGTTCTCACCGGCGCTCAGGCCGTCGTCCGCTCTCTCGAGCTGCTCGGCGTCACCGACGTGTTCGGCATTCCCGGCGGCGCGATCATGGAGGTTTACGACCCGCTGATGAGCTCCACCGAGCTTCGGCACATCCTGGTGCGTCACGAGCAGGGCGGCGGGCACGCCGCGGAGGGCTACGCCACCGCCTCCGGCAAGGTGGGCGTGACCATCGCGACGTCGGGCCCCGGAGCCACCAACCTCGTGACCGCGATCGCCGACGCCTACATGGACTCGATCCCGATCGTCGCGATCACGGGTCAGGTGTTCTCCACGCTGATGGGCACGGACGCGTTCCAGGAGGCCGACATCGTCGGCATCACCATGCCGGTGACCAAGCACTCCATCCTGGTGAAGAAGCCCGAGGACATCCCGGGCGCGATCGCCGCGGCGTTCGAGATCGCCAGCACCGGCCGTCCCGGCCCGGTGCTCGTGGACATCACGAAGGACGCGCAGAAGGCCTCTGCCCCGTTCGTGTGGCCGCCGAAGTACGACCTGCCCGGCTACCGTCCGGTCACGAAGGCGCACGGCAAGCAGATCCAGGCCGCGGCGACCCTGCTCGCCGAGGCCAAGAAGCCCGTGCTGTACGTGGGCGGCGGCATCGTGCGCGGCAACGCGTCCGAGGAGCTGCTGGCGCTGGCGGAGCTGACCGGCGTTCCCGTGGTCACCACGCTCATGGCGCGCGGCGCCTTCCCCGACTCGCACCCGCAGCACGTCGGAATGCCCGGCATGCACGGCACCGTCCCGGCGGTGCTGGCGCTGCAGGAGGCCGACCTGCTCGTGGCGCTCGGCACCCGGTTCGACGACCGCGTGACCGGCAAGGCGGAGCTGTTCGCGCCGGACGCCAAGGTCGTCCACGTCGACATCGACCCTGCGGAGATCTCCAAGATCCGCACCGCCGACGTGCCGATCGTGGGCGGCGTCAAAGAGGTCATCACCGACCTCGAAGCGGCTTTCCGCGGCCTCACCGGCGGCGCCAAGGGCGACATCGAGGAGTGGTGGGCCTACCTCGACGGCCTGCGCGCGGAGTTCCCCCTCGGCTACACCCAGCCCGAGGACGGCCTGATGTCCCCGCAGTACGTGATCCAGCGGATCGGCGAGCTCACCGGGCCCGAGGCGGTCTACGCCGCCGGCGTCGGTCAGCACCAGATGTGGGCGGCGCAGTTCATCAAGTACGAGCGCCCGAAGTCCTGGCTGAACTCCGGCGGCGCCGGCACCATGGGCTATGCGGTTCCCGCGGCCATGGGTGCGAAGGTCGCCGAGCCCGAGCGCGTGGTGTGGGCGATCGACGGCGACGGCTGCTTCCAGATGACCAACCAGGAGCTCGCGACCTGCGTCATCAACGAGATCCCGATCAAGGTCGCGATCATCAACAACTCCTCGCTCGGGATGGTCCGCCAGTGGCAGACCCTGTTCTACGAGGGCCGCCACTCGAACACCGACCTGAACACCGGGCACGGCACGGTGCGGATCCCCGACTTCGTCAAGCTCGCCGAGGCTTACGGATGTCTCGGCATCAGGGTGGAGAAGGAGGAGGACATCGACGCCGCCATCACGCTCGCCCTCGAGACGAACGACCGTCCCGTCGTGATCGACTTCGTCGTCAGTGCGGACGCCATGGTCTGGCCGATGGTGCCGCAGGGCGTCAGCAACAGCTACATCCAGTACGCGCACGACCACGCGCCCGCCTTCGACGAGGAGGACTGATCATGTCCACGCATGTGCTGAGCCTCCTGGTGGAGGACACCCCCGGGCTCCTGACCCGCGTCGCCGGACTGTTCGCGCGCCGCGGCTTCAACATCGAGTCCCTCGCCGTGGGCGTGACCGAGGTTCCCGGGGTCTCCCGGATCACGGTCGTCGTCGACGTCGAGGAGTTCCCGCTCGAGCAGGTGACCAAGCAGCTGAACAAGCTGATCAACGTCATCAAGATCGTCGAGCTGGAGCAGAACGCGTCGGTGCAGCGCGAGCACATGCTCATCAAGGTGCGCACCGACAACAACACCCGCTCGAACGTGCTGGAGGTCGTGAACCTCTTCCGCGCGTCCGTCGTGGACTACGCCCCCGAAGCGCTGGTGGTCGAGGTCACCGGCGACAAGGGCAAAGTCGACGCCCTGCTGCGGGCGCTCGAGCCGTTCGGCATCAAGGAGCTCGCCCAGTCGGGCCTGCTCGCGATCGGCCGCGGCGGCAAGAGCATCACCGAGCGCGTGCTGCGCGGCTGACACAGAACCACTGCCGGGCCCCGACGCTCTCGACGGGCCCGGCATCCAGAACCCCAACAAGGAGAAAACAACAGTGAGCACCGAGATCTTCTACGACGCAGACGCGGACCTGTCGATCATCCAGAACAAGAAGGTCGCGATCGTCGGCTACGGCTCGCAGGGCCACGCGCACGCGATGAACCTGCGCGACAGCGGCGTCGAGGTCGCGATCGCCCTCAAGGAGGGCTCCACCTCGATCGCCAAGGCGACCGAGGTCGGCTTCGCCGTCAAGACCGTCGCGGCGGCCACCCAGTGGGCGGACCTCATCATGATCCTCGCGCCGGACCAGCATCAGCGCGGCATCTACAGCGAGTCGATCGCCCCGAACCTGGCCGCGGGCAAGACCCTCGCGTTCGCGCACGGCTTCAACATCCGCTTCGGCTACATCGATGCCCCCGAGGGCGTCGATGTGATCCTCATCGCCCCGAAGGCCCCGGGCCACACGGTGCGCCGCGAGTTCGTGGCCGGCCGTGGCATCCCGGACATCATCGCGGTCGAGCGCGACGCCTCGGGCACCGCCTGGGCGACCGCGCTGTCGTACGCGAAGGCGATCGGCGGCACCCGCGCCGGGGTCATCAAGACCACCTTCACCGAGGAGACCGAGACCGACCTCTTCGGCGAGCAGGCCGTGCTCTGCGGTGGCATGAGCCACCTGGTGCAGGCCGGCTTCGAGACCCTCACCGAGGCGGGCTACCAGCCGCAGATCGCCTACTTCGAGGTGCTGCACGAGCTCAAGCTCATCGTCGACCTGATGTGGGAGGGCGGCATCGCCAAGCAGCGCTGGTCCATCTCGGACACCGCCGAGTTCGGCGACTACGTCTCGGGCCCGCGCATCATCGACGCCGGTGTGAAGCAGCGCATGAAGGACGTCCTCGCGGACATCCAGTCCGGCGCCTTCGCGACCCGGTTCATCGAGGACCAGGACAACGGGGCGGCCGAGTTCCTCGCCCTTCGCGAGAAGGAGCAGGGACACCCGATCGAGGCCACCGGCAAGGAGCTGCGTGCGCTCTTCGCCTGGAAGTCGCAGGACGAGGACTACGTCGAGGGCAGCGCTGCGCGCTGACCCCGACGTAGTCCGCGAGGACTGTGCTGGTCTGGCCGCAGGGCGGCCGCCGGCCCTTCGGGCCTGGGTCGAGGGCAGCGCTGCGCGCTGACCCCGACGTAGTCCGCGAGGACTGTGTCGGTCTGGCCGCAGGGCGGCCGCCGGCCCTTCGGGCCTGGGTCGAGGGCAACGCTGCGCGCTGATCCACGGCTGACCAAGAACGGGCGTCCCTTCGGGGGCGCCCGTTCTTCGTTCCGCCCGCCCCCGGATGTATCAGGGGCTCGCCCGACTGCTCTTCTCCTGCGTCAGTGCGGCGATCGCGACTGACCGGAGGACATGAGATGAACACCGAACCATGGGGCACGCTGCAGGAGCCGTCGTCGGACTCGCGCGTCACCCCGCTGCAGTATCTGCTCAGCGCGCAGGGACACGCGGTGCCGATCACGGGGAGCTTCGACGGTGCGACGACCGCCGCGGTCAAGGCCGTGCAGGCCGCCGCCGGCCTCGTCCAGGACGGCGTCGTCGGAATACGCACCTGGCGCCACCTCGTCGTGCCGCTCCAGGCCGGTTCCACGGGCGATGCGGTGCGCGCGCTGCAGTCCTTCGGGCTGCGCGAAGGACCCGGATCCGCACCGCTCGTCGTCGATGGCGGTTTCGGCCCGATCACCGATGCGCGCGTGCGCTCGTTCCAGGGCAGCTGGGGTCTCGCGATCGACGGGATCGTCGGCGGGCAGACCTGGTCGTTTCTCATGGCGGATCACTTCCCGTCGCCGTGGGCGCTCGTGATCGAGGGCGCGGTGCAGGCGGTCAACAGCCATGTGCTCGCCGCGCAGCATCTGCTGCGTGCTCACGGCGCCACCATCGCGGCGGACGGCGCGTTCTTCGCGCCGAGCGGGGCGGCGCTGGAGGACTTCCAGCGGACGATCCGCTCGACCGAGATCGGCACGACGGTCGGGCAGCTCGACTGGCCCCACCTGATCATGGCGGTCCAGCTCGGCAGCACGGGGGAGGCCGTCATGGCCCTGCAGAGTCAGCTCCCTGGGCTCACGGTCGACGGCGTCTTCGGGCCGGTGACGGACGCAGCGGTCCGCGACTTCCAGGCGAAATTCGCACCTCCCGCGGACGGCATCGCGGGCCCCGACACCTGGCACAGCCTGTTCGTGCCGCTCTTCGACTGAGAACGCTTCTTGCGGCGGCGCTCAGACCGGGAAGGCGACGCCTTCGCCGACCACGCGCAGAGCGATGCGCTGGCCGGGACGGGTGAGTGCCGCGTTCCAGTGCCGGATCGTGATCGTCGGCGCTTCCGCGGGCAGGCGTGGGTCCGCGTCGGCGCGCGGCTCCAGATGGATCCGCACTGAGGACTCCGCGCCGAAGTACACGCCCTTCTCCACGGTCGCGCGGATGGGCGAGTCGGCGACGAGCTGCACCTGCTCGGGGCGCAGCATGAGCTGCACGTGCCCTCGTGCCGGAGGATTCCGCACCGGCACGTAGCCGAGGGCGCAGGACGCGAGGGATCCGTCCAGCCAGGCGTCCAGGACGATCGCGTCGCCGAGGAACTCCGCGACGCCGCGGTCGACGGGGCGCGTGTACACGACGAACGGGTGCCCGGTCTGCACCAGACGCCCGTCGCGCATGACGGCCACCTGGTCGGCGAAGCTCAGCGCCTCGGACTGGTCGTGCGTGACGAGGATGGTCGTCGTTCCGGCATCGGTCAGAATCCGCGCCACCGCCTCGCGGGTGGCGGCGCGCAGGCCGGTGTCGAGCGCCGAGAACGGCTCGTCCAGCAGCATCAGCTCGGGCTCGCGAGCGAGCGCCCTGGCGATCGCGACGCGCTGCTGCTGCCCGCCGGAGAGCTGGTCCGGGCGGCGCTCCGCCACGTCGTGCGGCAGCGAGACGAGATCCAGCAGCTCGGCCACGCGCCGGTTCCGGTCCGCGCGACTGAGATCGTCCAGTCCGAAGGAGATGTTGCGCGCGACCGTCAGATGGGGGAAGAGCCCGCCGTCCTGCGTGACGTAGCCGATGTCGCGGCGGTGCACGGGCACCCAGGTCCCGGGTCCGACGACCGTGGCGGAGCCGAGCACGACCTCGCCCTCGTCGGGGCGCTCGAAACCGGCGATGATCCGCAGCAGGGTGGTCTTGCCCGATCCCGACGCGCCGACGATCGCCGTGATACCGCCGGTCTGCACGGCGAGATCGACGCCGTGCAGCACCCGGTGCCCGCCGTACGAGGCGGTGATCCCGCCGACCTGCAGGTGCGCCGTGGGCAGCGGGCCCGTGCCGGGGGAGGGCACGGCGCCGAGGGATCCGAGGTTGTGTGCGGTCATGCGGTCTCCGCGGTCGTGGGGGCGGATGTCATGGTGGCGCTGCCGGCAGACACGTCCGCGGTGGAGAGCACCGTGGACTGCCGGAACAACAGGTAGGTCATGGGTGCGGACAGCAGGATCAGCAGCGTCGCGTAGGGCGCCGCGCCCGCGAAGTCGATCTCGCTCGACAGGCTCCAGAACCGTGTGGCCAAGGTCTGCACGCCGATCGGCGAGAGCAGCAGCGTCGCGGTCAGCTCTCCGGCCACGGCGAGGAACACCATCGCCAGCGCAGCGGCCGTGGCCGGTGCCACCAGACGAAGGGTGACGCCGAAGAAAGCCCGCAGCGGGCGCCGCCCCAGGGCCTGGGCGGCTTCCTCCAGGCTCTGCGGCGCCTGGGCGATGCCGGCCTGCAGCGGCACCAGCGCGCGGGGCAGGAACAGCAGCGCGTAGGCGAGGAGCAGCAGCGCGGTGGTCTGATACAGGGCCGGCACGAAGAAGAGCGAGACGGTGACCAGCGCGAGTGCGAGCACGATGCCCGGCATGGAGCTCGTGACGTAGTTCGTGCGCTCCAGCAGCCGGCTGAACACGCCGGGGCGGCGCACCGCCAGCCAGGACAACGGGAACGCGGCGATGACCGTGACCACGCCGCCACCCAGCGCGAGGCCCAGGGTCTGCAGCAGCGTCGGCACGAGATCGGGCGCCGCCCAGACCGCCGCGCCGCCATAGGCCAGCCATCCGCCGATCACGACGGCGGGCACGCCGAGCGCGGCGATCCCGAGCGCGAGCAGGGCGACCTGCGCCGGGACCTGCCATCCGCGCAGCCGGATCCGACGGGGTGGGGCGGCGGTACCGGATCCGATCCGCGCGTAACGTGCACGGCCGCGAGCCCGGCTCTCCAGCAGGAGCAGCGCGAAGCACAGCAGCATCAGCACGCCGGAGAGCATGCTCCCGGCGGAGCCGTTGAACGTGGATCGATACTGGTCCATGATCGCCGTCGTGAAGGTGTCGAACCGGATCAGGGCGAACGCGCCGTACTCGCTGAGCAGGTGGAGTCCTACGAGCAGCGCACCGCCGAGCAGCGCGAGCCGCAGCTGCGGCAGCACCGTGCCGAAGAACACGCGCACCGGGCCGCGGCCGAGACTCGCGGCGGCCTGCTCCAGAGCGGGATCCAGCCGAGCCAGCGCAGCGCGCACAGGGAGGTACACGAGGGGGAAGTACGACAGCGTCGCCAGCAGCACACCTGATGCGAGACCGGCGAGCGAGGGGATCGCCGAGACCCAGGCGTAGGAGTTCACGAAGGCGGGGATCGCCAGAGGCATCGCGAGCACGGCCCCCCATGCGCCGGCGCCGGCGAGCGAGGTGCGCTCCACGAGCCAGGCGCCGCCGACCCCGATCACGGCGCACAGCGGCACGGTGATCGCGACGAGCAAAACGGTGTTCGTGAGCAGCTCGCCGACGCGCGGCCGGAAGATCAGCGCCGCCGATTCGGCCCAGCCGATCTGCGCCGCCGTGGTGACCACGAACAGGAGCGGCAGCAGCGAGAGCGCTGCGACCACGACGCCGGCCGTGATGACGACCCACGACCCGGCCCCGCGGGAGACGCCGCGGGGCGGCCGGAGCTGTCGCGCTCCGGCCGCCCGTCGGGAGGTGGTCGTGGTGGTGATGTCTGCGCCTTAGAGCAGGCCCGCCTGGGTCATCAGATCGGTGACCTGCTTGGAGTTCAGCGTAGCCGGGTCGATGGTCGGCGCCTGCAGATCCTTGAGCGGCACGAGCTTCGGGTTGGCGGCGACGCCGGATCCGACCGGGTACTCGAACGAGGTGCCGGTCTGCAGGATCTTCTGGCCCTCGGCGCCCGTGACGAAGGCGAGGAACTTCTGCGCCGCGGCCTGGTGCTTGCTCGACTTCAGCACGCCGCCCCCGGACACGGACACGAACGCGCCCGGATCCTGGTTCTTGAAGTAGTGCAGCTGCACGTTCTTCGAGTTCTCACCGGTCTGCGCCTGGTCGCCGAACCAGTAGTAGTGGTAGATGACGGCGCCGTCGATCTCGCCGGCGTTCACGGCCTTCATCGCGGTGGAGTTGCCCTTGTAGGCGACGGAGTTCGTCTTCATGGCCTTCAGCCACGTCTCGGCGGCGTCGGCTCCCTTGAGCTGCACGAGGGCGGAGACGATGGCCTGGAAGTCGGCGCCGGACGGGGAAGCGGCCCAGCGGCCCTTCCAGGACGGGTCGGCGAGATCCATGAGCGAGGTCGGCAGCTGCGCCTCGGTGAGCTTCGACGTGTTGTACGCGAACACGGTCGAGCGGGCGGCGATGCCCACCCACTTGCCCGAGGACGGGCGGTACTCGGTCGGGACGTTCTTCAGAGCCTCATCGCCCGGCGAGGCGAACAGGCCGGCCTTCTCGACCGCCGACATCGACGGCGAGTTCTCGGTGAGGAACACGTCGGCGGGGGAGCGATCGCCCTCCTGGATGAGCTGCTGCGACATCTCGGTGTCGTCGCCGTTGCGCACCTGCACCTTGATACCGGTCGCCTTCGTGAACGCGTCGGTCCACGACTTCGTGAGCTCCTCGTGCTGCGCGTTGTAGATCGTGATGGTCTGGCCGGCGAGGTCGTCGCCGCCGGCCGAGCTCGAGGTCGGCGTCGGGGAGCCGCTGCAGGCGGTGAGCGCGAGGGCGACGGCGGAGGCCGCCGCGGCGGCGGAGAGCAGCCGGAGGGAACGGTTCACGGAGAATCCTTCGAGGAGGGAGAGGCGCGGAGGTCGCGAATCACATAATAGGTAAGGCAAGCCTCACTCAACAACCTGATGACGTTCCTGTGAATGGGGCCCGACTCGCCCCGAAAGGCGGGTCGGCCGCGGATCACTCGACGCCGTAGAACCGTGCGGCGTTGTCCCAGAAGATCGCGTCGGCATCGAGTCCGCGCGCGCCGGCCCAGTCCGCCACGGTCCGAGCCCAGAGGTCGCGGCTCTCGGTGCGATACTCCGGCGGGGCGCCCGTGAGGGCGGAGACGGGCCAGTCGCCGCCCCACAGCAGGCGATCGGCTCCGAACGCCTCGGCAGCCGCGTCGAGGAACGGGATCACCTGCTGCGGGCTCCAGGATCCGCCGGCCTCGGCCGGCAGCCCCGACAGCTTGACGGACACCTGCGGGTGCGCCGCCAGGTCTCTCAGGTCGCCCAGCCAGGCCGCGGCAGGGGAGAGCGGATCCGCTGCCGTCCCGATCGCGGGCTTTCCGAGATGGTCGAGCGCGATCGGCAGAGCGGGCACCGATGCCGCGAGGTCGGCGACGTCGGAGAGCTGATGGGCGCGCACGCACGCGTCGAAGCGGTATCCGTGCGCGGCCAGCGCGGCGGCGCCCGCACGGAACGCGTCGCTGCGTGCGGTGCCGTCGGGCTCGTCCTGGAGGTTGTGCCGCACCCCGACCACCGCGTCGATCCCCGTGAGGGCCGTGAGGTGCGCGGTCGTCTGCGCGCCGCGATCGAGTCGCGCGCCCGCCACGATGCCGATGACGCCTGTGCGTGCCGCGTTGTCCGCGACCCAGCGGGCCTCGTCGATGAACTGCGCCTCGACGCACTCCGCTTGCACGAAGATCGCCGCCGCGCGCTCGGCGCCGTCGACGCTCGCGCGTGCGAGTTCCTCGGCCGCGTAGCGCTGAGCCAGCGGCCCGTCGAGCCACTCGTAGTCGAGGCGGGACGGATCCCACAGGTGCAGGTGGGAATCGAGTACGCGCATGGGCACATCCTTTCGCAGATCGGCGCTCGTGTGGCGCAGACATCCGATGTTCGTGAAAACCCCTAGGATGACGCCATGGCAGTCACCGACGAGGCGATCGAGAAGATCAAGGCGATGATCGTGTCGGGTGAGCTCGGCCCCGGCGATCGGCTGCCGCCGGAGAAGGAGCTCGCCGAGCGGCTCGGCCTGAGTCGCAACTCGATGCGGGAGGCCGTGAAGGCGCTCGAGGTGATCCGCGTCCTCGACGTGCGTCGCGGTGACGGCACCTACGTGACGAGCCTCGAACCGCACCTGCTGCTCGAGGCGATCAGCTTCGTGATCGACATGCACGATGACGACTCGCTGCTCGAGTTATTCGCCGTGCGTCGGATGCTCGAATCTCAGGCCACCGGCCTCGCCGCCACGCACGGCGACGACGAGGCGATCGCCGCACTGCAGGCGGAGGTCGCCGGCATCGACGCGGGCGTCTCGATCGACGGTCTCGTCGCGCACGACATCCGCTTCCACCAGGACATCGTGCGGATGACCGGCAACGGCTACCTGGCGAGCCTCATCGACAGCCTGTCGAGTCAGACCATCCGCGCCCGTGTGTGGCGCGGCCTCACCGAGCAGGGCGCCGTCGAGCGCACGCTCTCGGAGCACCGGGCCATCGCCGACGCGATCGCACAGCACGACCCCTCGCTCGCGACCTCGCTCGCCACCGCACACATCGCGGGTGTGGAGCGCTGGCTGCGCCAGGCCGCCCAGGCCTGAGTCGGGCGGCCCGGCGCGGTGTCGGCTACTCCGCCCGGAGGCGCAGCTGGGCCATGCCGCCGTCGACCTCGACGAAGGTGCCGGTGGTGGATCCGGACGCGGGGCTGACGAGGTACAGCACGGCGCCCGCGACCTCGTCCGGCGAGACCAGACGACCGTGCGGCTGACGGGCGTTGAGGGCGGCGCGCTCCGCGGCGGGGTCGGCAGCGGAGTCGAGCAGACGCCCGACCCATGGGGTGTCGGCCGTGCCGGGGTTGACGGCGTTCACCCGGATGCCTTCGCGGAGGTGATCGGCTGCCATCGCCCTGGTGAGCGCCGAGACGGCGCCCTTCGACGCGGAGTAGAGCGCGCGCTGCGGCAGCCCGGTGGTCGAGGCGATCGAGGCGGTGTTGCAGATCGCCGCGGCGGGGGAGTTCCGCAGCCACGGCAGCGCTGCGGCCGAGACGCGGGCGATGCCCGTCACGTTGATCGAGAGCACGCGGGCCCACTCGTCGTCGCCGTTCGCCGTGATGTCGCCCTGAGCGCCGATCCCGGCGTTGTTCACGACGATGTCGATGCGGCCGAACCGCTCGCCGATCGCGGCGACGGCCGTGTCCACGCTCGCGCGGTCCGACACGTCGGCCGTGAAGGCGGCGAAGCGCGGATCCGCGCCGGCCACGTCGCGGTCGAGCACGGCGACCTGCGCGCCCTGATCGTGCAGCTGCGCGGCGATCGCCGCGCCGATCCCGGATGCGCCGCCCGTGACGATCGCGACGAGTCCTTCGACATGACCGGTCATGCCTGTGCCTCCCATGCGATGAACTCCTGACGCTGGCCGCCCAGCCCCTCGATGTCGATCTCGACGACGTCCCCGGCGCGCAGGTACGGGAACTTCCCGCCGAACGCGACGCCCTGCGGTGTGCCGGTGAGGATGAGGTCTCCCGGCTCGAGCGTCATGTACTGCGAGATGTGGTGCACGATCTCCGCGACGGAGAAGATCATGTCGTTCGTGTTCGAGTCCTGGCGCCGCTCGCCGTTCACGAAGCTGCGCAGCCGCAGGTTCTGCACGTCGACCTCGTCGGGCGTGACGAGCCACGGGCCGGTCGGGTTGAACCCGAACGCGGCCTTGCCCTTCGACCACTGCCCGCCGGAGACCTCCATCTGGAAAGCCCGTTCGGAGACGTCGTTGCAGACGACGTAGCCGGCGATGTGCGCGGCGGAGTCGGCGGGGGAGTCGAGGTAGGCGGCGCGGGATCCGATCACGATGCCGAGCTCCACCTCCCAGTCGGTCTTCTCGCTGCCCCGCGGGATGGTCACGGCGTCGTCGGGGCCGACGACCGTGTTCGGGGTCTTCAGGAACAGGATCGGGACCGTGGGCGGTTCGGCGCCCGACTCGCGGGCGTGCGCGGCGTAGTTCTGTCCCACGCAGATGACGGCACCGGGACGCGCGACCGGCGCTCCGGTGCGGAACGCGTCCGCGTCGCTCAGTTCGGGGAGGGTGCCTGCGTCGAGGGCGGCACGCGTGCGGCCCACGGGGTCGGCGGCGAGGAAATCGCCGTTCACATCGGAGGTCACGGGCCGAAGATCGTACGTACGGTCTTCGGCGATGACGACCGGGATCTCGGATCCGGGGTCGCCCAGACGCGCGAACTTCATGATTCTCCTGCCTTCTCACGGGGATGGGCGGATCCGCCGTCGGAACGACGCGAGCGGATGCATCCCGCGTTGACAGTATAGACATCCGATGTTTACACTCCAACTGTCGAGGAACGATCCGGCCGTCTGCGCCGCTGCCCCGACTTCAGGCCCAGAACAGGAGAACCGTGAGCCGCATCGTCGCGCTGGAGACCAGCGACATCCGATTCCCCACCTCGCTCAGCCTCGACGGCTCCGACGCGATGAACCCCGACCCCGACTACTCCGCGGCGTACGTGATCGTGCGCACCGACGCGGCGGACGGCATCGAAGGACACGCGTTCGTGTTCACGATCGGCCGTGGCAACGACGTGCAGGTCGCGGGCATCGACGCGCTCTCCGGGCACCTCGTCGGCCGTGAGTTGGAGCCGCTGCTCGACGACATGGGGGGCACGTTCCGGGAGATCATCGGCGATTCGCAGCTGCGCTGGCTCGGTCCGGAGAAGGGCGTCATGCACATGGCGATCGGCGCCGTGATCAATGCCCTGTGGGACATCAAGGCCAAGCGCGCCGGGCTTCCGCTGTGGCTGCTCCTCGCCCGGATGACGCCAGAGGAGATCGTCGACCTCGTCGACTTCCGCTACCTCACCAACGCCCTCACCCGTGATGATGCGCTGGCGATCCTGCGCGACGCCGAGGCGGGCCGGGCCGAACGCGAGCAGCAGCTGCTCGCGACCGGCTACCCGGGCTACACCACGAGCCCCGGCTGGCTGGGCTACTCGGACGAGAAGCTCGAGCGCCTCGCCCGAGAGGCGATGGCCGACGGCTTCACGCAGATCAAGCTCAAGGTCGGTGCCGATCTCGACGACGACATCCGCCGGTTCCGCAAGGCCCGCGAGGTGTGCGGTCCCGACTTCCCCATCGCGATCGACGCGAACCAGCGCTGGGAGGTGTCCGAGGCGATCGCCTGGGTGAACGCGCTCGCCGAGTTCCACCCCGCCTGGATCGAGGAGCCGACCAGCCCCGACGACGTGCTCGGGCATGCCGAGATCGCCCGGGGCGTCGCGCCGATCCGGGTCGCGACCGGCGAGCATGCGCAGAACCGGATGATCTTCAAGCAGCTGCTGCAGGCCGAGGCGATCCAGGTCATGCAGATCGACGCGGTGCGCGTGGCGGGCGTGAACGAGAACATCGCGAACCTGCTTCTCGCTGCGAAGTTCGGCGTGCCGGTGTGCCCGCACGCCGGCGGCGTGGGGCTGTGCGAGGCCGTGCAGCACCTGTCCATGTTCGACTTCGTCGCGGTCTCGGGCACCCGCGAAGGGCGCATGATCGAGTACGTGGATCACCTGCACGAGCACTTCGTGGTGCCGACCGACATCCGGGGCGGCTCCTACTCCGCGCCGACGGCACCCGGCAACGGCATGGAGATGAAGGCCGCCAGCCGCGCCGAGTTCACCTGGACCGGCGAGCGCCGCGAGGCGGGCGCGCATGTCTGAGCGCGTCGGAGCCGTTGCTCTGTCCGCGATCCCGGCCCTCGGCTACGGTGCGGCGAACGTCGGAAACCTGTTCCGCGCGCTCACCGACGACGAGGCCTGGGCCGTGCTCGACGCCGCGTGGGAGAGCGGGATCCGCCTGTACGACACCGCGCCGCACTACGGGCTGGGGCTCTCGGAGCGCCGGCTGGGCGCGTTCCTGCAGACCAAGCCGCGGGACGAGTACGTGCTCTCGACCAAGGCGGGGCGCCTGCTGCGCCCGAACCCCGAACACGTCGCGGGCGGACTCGACACGGCGAACGACTTCCACGTCCCGGATGAGCTGCAGCGGGTCTGGGACTTCTCGGAGGCGGGGATCCGCGCCAGCCTCGACGAGTCACGCGAGCGCCTGGGCATCGAGCGGATCGACATCCTCTACCTGCACGACCCGGAGCGCCATGATCTCGACCTGGCGCTCGCCGAGGCGTTCCCCGCGCTCGAGGAGCTGCGCGCAGAGGGGCAGGTGGGCCGGATCGGCATCGGATCCATGACCGCCGACGCGCTCACCGCCGCGGTGCGCTCGGCCGACCTCGACACGATCATGGTCGCCGGACGGTACACCCTGCTCGAGCAACCGGCGGCCGTCGACGTGATCCCGGCGTGCGCCGAGCGCGGCACCGACATCGTCGCCGCCTCCGTGTTCAACTCCGGACTGCTCGCGCAGAGCGAGCCGCGCCGTGACGGCCGCTACGAGTACGGGGCGCTGCCGGACGAGCTCTGGCAGCGACTCACCCGGATCGCCGAGATCTGCCGCGCGCACGATGTGCCGCTGCCCGCCGCCGCGATACAGTTCCCGCTGCAGTCCCCGGCCGTGGCCTCGGTCGTGGTCGGCGGAAGCCGACCCGAGCAGCTCCGCCAGAACGCCCAGCTCGCCGCGCTCGACATTCCGGCGGATCTCTGGCGCGAGCTCGCGACCGAGACGCTCATCCCGGCGTGAATGCCGCCCGGACCGACAGCCACGGACGAAGGGAGCGACATGCTCGAAGGAATCAACCCTCTGCTCACCGGTGAGCTGCTGCTGCACCTCGATCGGATGGGGCACTCGGATGCGGTCGTCGTCGCCGATGCGCACTTCCCGGCGTGGGCGCTCGGCGAGCGCGTCGTGGACCTGCCCGGCACGACGACGCCGGCCGTGGTCGCCGCGATCCGTTCGGTGCTGCCTCTCGACGACGCCCCGGGCATCGACCTCATGGAGTCGGCCGACGCGACCGTGCTCGACGTGCAGCGCGAGCTCATGGCGGCCGCCGGCACCGATCAGAACAGCACGCGCTTCGTGGAGCGCTTCGCGTACTACGAGGTCGCGAAGGGCGCCTACCTCATGGTGCGCACGGGGGAGACCCGCAAATACGGCAATGCGCTGCTGCGCAAGGGCGTCGTCGGGCACCCTTCCGCCTGAGCCCACCCACCGAGATCAGGAGAAGAGGCAGAGATGCGACAGCAGTGGTTCGACGAGGCCCGGTTCGGGATGTTCGTGCACTTCGGCCTGTACAGCGGCGCCGCCCGGCACGAGTGGGTGCAGAACTACGAGCGCCTGACGGCCGAGGAGTACCGCGCCTACTTCGACCACTTCGACCCCGACCTCTTCGACGCGGCCGCGCTCGCGCGCCGTGCGAAGGCCACGGGGATGGGCTACGTGGTGCTCACCACGAAGCACCACGACGGGTTCTGCCTGTGGGATTCGGCGCTCACCGACTACACCTCGGTCACCGCCTGCGGGCGCGACCTCGTGCGCGAGTACGTCGACGCCCTGCGGGCGGAGGGACTGCGCGTGGGCCTCTACCACTCGCTCATCGACTGGCATCATCCGGACTTCACGGTGGACGCCAACCACCCTCGTCGCGACGACGCGATCGAGCACGAGCGCAACGGCGAGCGGGACATGGACCGCTACCGCACGTATCTGCACGGCCAGGTGCGTGAACTGCTCACGCAGTACGGCGACATCGACTACCTGTTCTTCGACTTCACCTATCCCGAGGCCCAGGGCGGCTGGGCGGGCAAGGGGCCGGACGACTGGGATGCGGAGACGCTCCTCGCGCTCTGCCGCGAACTCCAGCCGCAGATGCTCGTGAACGACCGCCTCGGGATCCCTGCGGACTTCGTCACCCCGGAGCAGTACCAGCCGACCGCGCCGATCCTCGTGGACGGCGTCCCGCAGGTGTGGGAGGCCTGCCAGACGATCAACGGATCCTGGGGATATCACCGCGACAACCACGACCAGAAATCGGCCGTGCTGCTCGCGCAGATGCTCGCCGACTCGGTGTCGATGGACGGCAACATGCTGCTCAACATCGGTCCGGACGGCCGCGGGAGCATCGCCCCGCGCGACGAGGCCGTGCTCGCGGCGCTCGGCGAGTGGATGCGGCTGCACCGCGACGCGATCGTGGGCGCCGGTCATGCCCCCTTCGCCGCACCCCGCGAGGGCGTCTACACCCGCCGCGGAGACCGCCTCTACCTGCACCTGTTCTCCTGGCCGCTCGGCTATGTGCACCTCGACGGGCTCGCCGACCGGGTGACCTACGCGCGTCTGCTGAACGACGGATCCTGGCTGAAGACCTCGGTGACGGATCCGGAGCAGGAGGCGACGCTGATGACGCCGGCGGGGGAGCAGGAGGGCACGCTCACGGTGCACCTGCCGGTGCGGCGCCCGGACGTGCTGATCCCGGTCATCGAACTGACCCTCGCGCCCGGAGCCTGAGCCGCCGCGCCCGGCGCCGTCCGAGGCGGGCGCGGCATCGGGTCTCAGGCGACGGGGTCGACCAGCTCCATCGCGAGGCGTGCGGCGCCGTACAGCGCCGCATCCGGGCCGGTCTGCGCGGACTCGATCCGCAGCGTCTGCGTGGCCAGCGGATGGCAGGCCTCGTACACACGGCTGCGGACCGCGGCGAGGAAGGGCTCGCTCGCGCTCATGCTTCCCGTGAGGAACACGGCGTGCGGATTGAAGAAGTTGACGACGCCGGACAGCACCTGACCGAGGTGCGTGCCGGCCGTGCGCACCAGCGTGGTCGCGATCGGATCGCCGTTGCGGGCGAGCTCCAGCACGTCCGCGGCGCCGGTGACGGCGACGCCGCGCTCCCGCATCTGGCGGACGAGTCCCGCGCCGCTCGCGATCGTCTCGAGGCAGCCGTGGTTGCCGCAGGAGCACGGGATGTCCGCGGCTTCCGCGACCCGCGTGTGCGTGATGTCTCCGGCCGCAGCGGTGGCTCCGCGATGCACGGCGCCCGCCACGACGATGCCGCTGCCGATCGCCGTTCCCGCCTTGACCGTGATGCTGTGCTGGTCGCGCGTGAGACTGCGGTGGTGCTCACCCAGCGCCATGAGGTTCGCGTCGTTGTCGACCACGGCCGGGACGCCGAAGCGCTCTGTCAGCGCCTCGCCGACTCGGAATCCGGGCCAGCCGGGCATGCGAGAGGGCTGATCCACGCTTCCGGTCTCGAAGTTGACGGGTCCCGGGAGTGCGATGCCCACAGCTCGGATGTCTGCGCCCGCGGCGAGCTCGCGCAGGCCGGCCTCGACGAGCGTGAGCGTCGCCTCGGGGCCGTCCGCGATCGTGATCGGGATCGTCGCCGTCCGCTCGAGGTGACCGCCGAGATCGAGCAGCCCGAGTCGGGCATGCTCGCCACCGAGTTCCGCAGCCAGCACGCGGTGCGGCGTGCCGCCGAGGGACAGCCTCCGAGCGCGCCTCCCGCCGGAGGACTGCGCCTGGCCGTTCTCCCGCAGGATTCCGGCGTCGACGAGCTCCTGCACCCGCAGGGACACGGTGGAGGGCGCAATGCCCAGCAGGCGGGCGAGATCCGAGCGGGACAGTGCCTCTCCGCGCGTCACCAGCTCGACGATCTGCCGGGCGTGGTCGCCGGATGCCGGGGGTTCGCGGCGGTCGGGGGACCGGTCTGCCGAACGTGCCATGACACTTCCTTCGAGGTCGAATGAAGATCACTCTAGTGGCGATGTCGCCGTGGATCCGGATTCATCACGGAATTCTCACGATCCCCACCAGACATCCGATGTTCGGCTGGCAATTCGTGCGGGCCTCTGACAAGATGAGGGCATAACCCCGAATTACTTCGTTCGATCTCAAACGAAGCATGGATCTGTTCGTGCCTGAGGAGGCATTTCAATGAAGAAGACTCACCTCGTCCCCGTGGCGGCGTTCACGGTGGGCGCCGCGCTCGTGCTGACCGGCTGCGGCGGCTCGAGCAGCAGCGCCGGCGCCGACGACAAGACCGTCGTGGTGGACATGTGGGCGGGATCCGCCGACGACACCAAGGCCCTCCAGGCCCAGATCGACGTCGCCAAGAAGCAGAACCCCGACCTGAAGATCGAGCTGCGCACCGCGCCGTGGAACGACTTCTTCACCAAGCTGACCACGAACATGGCCTCGGGCAACATGGCGTGCGTCACCGGCATGAACAGCGGCATGCTGTCCGGATACACCTCCGGCTTCCAGAAGCTCACCGCGGACGATCTGAAGACCGCGGGCCTCAGGGAGGGTGACTTCGCCTCGGGTACCACTGAGATCCTGAAGAACAAGGGCGACCTGTACGGCCTGCCGTTCGACACCGCCACGATGCTCGTCTACTACAACGCCGACCAGCTCAAGGCCGCCGGCGCCGCAGACCCGAAGCCGGGCTGGACCTTCGACGACTTCGAGAAGACCGCCAAGGCGGCGACCCGGGACGGCAAGCAGGGCTTCGCCGTCGGCATGGGCGACTTCCAGTGGCAGGCGCTGCCCATCGCGAAGGCGGGCGTGCAGCCGGCCTCGCAGGACGGCAAGCTGCAGCTCACGGACAAGAAGTTCTCGGACGCCGCGACCTGGTACGCCGGTCTCGTCACCGACCAGAAGGTCGCTCTGCCCGTCGCCAGCGCATCCGACGGCGGCTGGGGCGAGGACCAGTACTCGAACGGCAACGCCGCGATGGCCGTCGACGGAACCTGGAACGCCGTCAGCTACCTGAAGAACGAGGCCGGCTTCACGGCCGGCATGGCACCGCTGCCGGGTGAGGGCAAGGACTCGCTGAGCCTCATCCTCGGCTCCGGCTACGGCATCTCCAAGACCTGCAAGAACAAGGACGCCGCGCTGAAGGTGCTCGGATCCCTGCTCAGCAAGGACTCGCAGGACTACATCGCCTCCTCCGGCCGCAGCTACCCGGCACGCACGGAGAGCCAGCCGCTGTACTTCGACTCGATCGACGCCAAGTACCGCGCCCAGGTCGAGGAGGTCTTCAAGGCCGCCTTCGCGAACGTGCAGGGTCAGTACGTCACCGACAACTGGTCGAAGGTCGGCACCTTCATCCAGCCGCAGCTGGTGAGCGTCTACAACGGCCAGACCCCCATGGCCGACGTGCTCAAGAGCGCCCAGCAGCAGTTCGGCAAGTGATCCTCTCCCGGTCCGGCGGATCCGTCCGCCGGACCGGGACACCATCCTGGAAGAAGGAGGAACGGTGACCATCGCCGCATCCCGCCGCCGTGCGTCGCAGAGCCGACGCGGTGCTCCGCCCCGTCGCGGATCCCTCATGCGCGCGGAAGGCCGTCAGGCGCTCGGCTTCGCGAGCCCCGCCCTGATCGGCCTCGCCGTGTTCACCGTCGTGCCGGTCGTGCTCTCCATCGTGATGAGCTTCTACAACTGGCCCACGTTCGGCGACAAGACCTTCAACGGCGTCGACAACTACATCAAGCTCTTCACGTCGAGCCCGGACTTCTGGCCCGCGATGCGCAACACCGCCGTCTTCACGATCGTCTACGTGCCGCTCAGCATCGTGTGCTCGCTGATCCTGGCCATGTCGCTCGGGCCGCGGATCCGCGGTCGCGGCGCACTGCGCGTGCTGTTCTTCATCCCGGTCGTGACCCCCATGGTCGCGAGCGTCCTGGTGTGGAAGATGATGCTGCAGCCCCAGGGCCTCTTCAACGGGATCGCTCAGGGCTGGTTCGGCATCAAGCTGCCCAACTTCCTCGCCGACCCGTTCTGGGCCATGGCCATGGTCATCATCATGAGCGTCTGGCAGGGCCTCGGCTACAACATGCTCATCTTCTCCGCCGCCCTCGAGCAGTTGCCGGAATCGGTCATCGAGGCCGCGCGCATCGATGGAGCCTCCGGCTTCCGCATGCAGTGGAGCGTCGTCGTCCCGATGATCTCGCCGTCGATCTTCTTCGCGACGATCATGACCATGATCACGTCGTTGCAGGTGTTCGCGCAGCCGCAGCTGCTCACCGGAGGCGGCCCTGGCAATGCGACGCAGCCCCTGGTGCAGTTCATCTACAACCAGGGCTTCAAGTTCCAGGACCTCGGCATCGCCGCCGCCGGCGCGTGGATCCTGTTCGCGCTCATCATCATCATCACCGCGCTGCAGTTCGGGGCGCAGAAGAAGTGGGTGCACTATGAGCACTGATCTGCAGGAGGCCGCTATCGCCGAGTCGGCCGAGGTCGCCGCCGAGGACCGCACCACGCGCCCGAAGGCGCCGCTGTCCGGTGCAGAGCGGACACGCCTCATCATCGCGCACGTCTTCGTCTACCTCGCGGCGCTCGTGTTCGTCTCGCCGCTGGTCTACTCGTTCTTCTCGGCTCTCAAGCCGAACAACGAGATGTTCTCCATGCCGCCGAAGCTCGTCGGCTCCGAGGTGCGCTGGTCGAACTTCGCCGACGTGTTCGCGTACGGCCCGTTCCTCACCTACATCGGCAACTCGTTCTTCGTGGCGATCGCCGGAACCCTCGTCGTGCTGATCGTGTCGACGACCGCGGGGTACGCCTTCGGCCGTCTGCGCTGGCGTGGCAGGGACGCCGTGTTCGTGCTGTTCCTCGCGACCCTGATGGTGCCCGCCGAGGTGCTGGTCATCCCGATGTTCCAGGTCATGCAGTGGCTGAACTGGGTGGACACCTACCAGGCGCTGATCTTCCCGTTCGCCTTCACCGCGTTCGGCACCTTCCTCATGCGCCAGTTCTTTCGTGGGATCCCCTACGAGCTCGAAGAGGCCGCGCGCGTCGACGGCGCAGGCCCGCTGCGCTCGTTCCTGCAGATCATCCTGCCGCTCGCGAAGTCCGCGGTGGCGGTGCTCTCCGTCTTCACCTTCCTCTCCTTCTGGAACAGCTACCTGTGGCCGCTGATCGTGACCGTCGACTACAACGCGCACGGAACGCTCCCGGTGGGTCTCGCGACCTTCTCCGGTCTCACCGGCACGCGCTGGGATCTGCAGATGGCGGCGGCGATCATCTCGATGGTGCCGACCACGGTCCTCGTGATCGTGCTGCAGAAGCACCTGGTCAAGGGCATCGCGATGGCGGGGCTCGGCGGACGATGACGCAGGACGAAGGATCCGGTGCCGCGCCGCACCGGGAGACGAACGCGCCCGTGATCGCGGGCATCGACATCGGCGGGACGAAGATCTCCGCCGTGCTGACCGATGCGACCGGCACCGTCCTGGCGAAGGGCGTCGTCCCCGCCCCGGCCGCGGAG
The DNA here is from genome assembly GCF_042729315.1 of Microbacterium sp. NPDC060117. NCBI lineage: Bacteria > Bacillati > Actinomycetota > Actinomycetes > Micrococcales > Microbacteriaceae > Microbacterium > Microbacterium sp. NPDC060117. Next base: position 802,941 of record NZ_JBHWXR010000002.1, on the reverse strand, counting down.
GGCGGCTCCGCGATGGCGGACGCCGCCGCGGATCTCGTCCTCCGGCTCTGCGGCGCGCTCGACGCGTCGCTCGCCGGTGCGGGCGTCGGCGCCGCCGGGGTGATCGACCAGGAGCGCGGCGTCGTCGTCGCCGCCTCCGCCACGTTCACGGACTGGAGCGGGTTCCCGCTCGCGGACGAGCTCGAGGGCCGCCTCGGCGCACCCGTGTGGGTCGAGAACGACGTGAACGCCTTCCTGATCGGCGAGCTGCGCTGGGGCGCCGCCCGCGGGGAGAGCGACGTGCTCGGCATCATGCTCGGCACGGGCGTCGGCGGCGCGATCGCCCTCGACGGCGCGGTGCACCACGGCGCGCACGGCGCGGCGGGGGAGATCGGGCACACCCCGGGCTTCAGCGACCTGGTGTGCACCTGCGGGCAGATCGGGCATCTGGAGACGCTCGCCTCCGGCACCTCGATCGCCCGCCGCTACCGCGCGGCGACCGGATCCGATGCCGCCGCCCCCGAGATCGCGGATCGGGCGAGGGCCGGGGAGACCGCGGCGCTCGACGTCTTCACGGACGCGGCCCGTGCGACGGCTCTCGCCGCCTCCGTCGCGTCCTCGCTGCTCGATCTCGGCATGGTCGTGATCGGCGGAGGTGTGCGCGAGGCCTGGGATCTGCTCGAACCGGGCATCCTGGAGACGCTGCGCACCGACGCCCCGGTCTCCGGGTTCCCGCTGCGCATCGTGCCCGCGGAGATCTCGGCCGACGCCGTCGCTCGAGGAGCCGCGGCGCTCGCCTCCGCGCGACTCGCCGATTCCGTCCCCACCCCTGTCTGAACCACCCGCATCGCCTGAGAAGGAACGAACGTCGTCATGACCGCGACCACCCCGCACATCCGCCCCGAGGCCGACACGGTCTGGATGGGGCCGCTCCCGGCCGTCGAGGACGGCGGGCTCGTCCGTCCCCGCATCGGCATCGCCGGGATCTCGATCGAGTCCAGCACCTTCTCGCCGCACATCTCCGGCGACGAGGCCTTCACGATCCGCGAGGGCGTCGACCTCGTCGGCTACTACCCGTTCCTCGACGAGGGCCGTGAGCTGCGCGAGGCGGCGGAGTGGATCCCGATCCACCACGGCCGCTCGCTGCCGGGCGGAGCTGTCGCGCCGGCGACCTATCTGCGGATGAAGGAGGCGATCGTGCACGGCATCCGCGCCGAGATCGCCGCCGGCGGCCCGTTCGACGGATTCTTCTTCGACATCCACGGCGCCATGAGCGTCGTCGGGATGCAGGATGCGGAGGGTGACCTCGCGGCGGCCGTGCGCGCCGAACTCGGTGACGACGTGCTCGTGTCGACCTCGATGGACCTGCACGGCAACGTGTCGGAGGTGCTGCGCGACGCGTTGGATCTGCTCACCTGCTACCGGATGGCGCCGCACGAGGACTGGATGAACACCAAGGAGCGCGCGGCGTGGAACCTGCTCGCGCGCCTGCGCGGTCGGCACGGATCCGACGTGCTGCGCCGCCGCCCCTACAAGGCGTGGGTGCCCGTGCCCGTGCTGCTGCCGGGGGAGAAGACGAGCACCCGGCTGGAGCCGGCGCGCGGCATCTACGCCCAGGTGCCGGACGTCGAGGCGCTCGATGGTGTCGTGGACGCCGCGATCTGGGTCGGATACGCCTGGGCCGACGAGCCGCGCAACATGGCGATCGTGATGGTGACCGGCGACGACCGGGACGTGATCGCGCGGGAGGCCGAGCGCCTCGCCCGGCAGTACTGGGATGCGCGCGCCGACTTCGTGTTCGTGGGGCCGACCGCCCCCCTCGGCGACGCGCTCGACCTCGCGCTCGCGCCGGAGGCGTCGCGCCCGTACGTCATCTCCGACTCCGGTGACAACCCCACCGCGGGCGGCGCGGGCGACGTCTCCTGGACGCTCGGCGAACTGCTCGCACGTCCCGAGCTGGCCGAGCCCGGACGCGTCGTCGTGCACGCCTCCGTGTTCGACGCCGCGGCGGTGGCCGAGGCCGTGGACGCCGGCGTCGGCGCGACCGTCACCCTCGAGGTCGGCGGGCGAGTGGATCCCGGCCCGCGCGGGCCGGTGCCGCTCACCGGGGAGGTCTTCTCGATCACCGAGGGCGACCCCGAGGCGGGCACGCAGGTCGTGATCCGCTCCGGCAGCGTGCACGCGATCATCACCGAGCGCCGCAAGCCCTTCCACCACCTCGACGACTTCCGCATGCTGGGACTGGATCCCGAGAGCGCGGACATCGTGATCGTCAAGATCGGCTACCTCGAGCCCGAACTGTACGACCTCGCCGCCGACTGGACCCTCGCGCTCACCCCGGGCGGCGTGGATCAGGATCTGCTGCGCCTGGGCCACCACCGGCTCGCGCCCGGCGTCTTCCCGTTCGACACCGCCGGCGTCCCCGCGCTCACCGCGCACGTGAGCCGCCGCGGAGAGGAGCTGCCCGCATGATGAACTTCGAGAAGCGCACCGGACCCCATTTCGGATCCGCCGCCCCCGCGTACCCCGCCGCCGGCGTGCCGGACTGGTACCGCGACGCCAAGCTCGGCTTCTTCGTGCACTGGGGCCTGTACTCGGTGCCCGCCTGGGCCGTGCAGCACGGCGAGGGCGTGAACATCCCCACCGAGGACGCCTACGCCTGGCACCAGTACGCCGAGTGGTACGGCAACACCGTGCGGATCGCGGGCAGCCCGACCTGGCAGCGGCACCAGGAGCTCTACGGACCCGGCACCTCCTACGAGGACCTCGCCGACCTCTGGGACGCGTCGTCCTTCGACGCCGACGCCTTCGTGGGCGAGCTCGTGGACGCCGGAGCCCGCTACGTCATCCCGACGACCAAGCACCACGAGGGCTTCTGCCTGTGGGGCACCGACACGACCGGCTTCAACGCGGTGGCGCGCGGACCGCGGCGGGACCTCGTGGCCGAGCTCCACGACGCGACCCGGCGTGCCGGCGCGCGCTTCGGCGTGTACTTCTCCGGAGCGCTGGACTGGCACGCGAGCGACTTCCCGGCGATCGAGTCGGACACCGACCTGTTCCGCTACCGCCGCAACGACGAGCCCTTCTCACGCTACGCCGCTGCGCAGCTCGACGAGCTCGTCGAGCGCTTCTCGCCCGACGTGCTCTGGAACGACATCGAGTGGCCCGACGGCGGCAAGGGCGGCGAGGAGTTCGCGGTCGCCGCGCTCCTGCGCCGCTACTTCGAGCGGGTGCCGAACGGCGTCGTGAACGACCGCTGGGGAGTGCCGTACCACGGCTTCCTGACGCGCGAGTACACGCACATCCCGGGGATCCTCGACGCTCCGTGGGAGTCCACGCGCGGCCTCGGCTACTCGTTCGGCTACAACCAGGCGGAGGACGAGCGCCAGACGCTGTCCGGGCCGGATCTGATCCGGATGCTGGTGGACGTGGTCTCCAAGAACGGGAACCTGCTCATCAACGTCGGTCCCGATGCCGCCGGGCGGATCCCGGAGCTGCAGCGCCGGACGATGCGCGATCTCGGCGCCTGGATGCGGCTGAACGGCGACGCGATCCACGGAACGCGGCCCTGGGTGCGTTTCGGCGAGGAGATCGGCGAGCCGCGCCGCTACACGCGGTCGGCCGCCGGCGTGCACGTGCACGCACTCGACCCGAGCACCGGGGAGGTCCGCCTTCCGGCGGAGCTCGCCGACGGTGCCGCACGCTGGACGGACGGCTCCGCCGTGGAATCGGAGACCGCGCCCGACGGCACACGGACTGCGCACATCCCTGCGGGGCTGCGCAGCGAGCCGGTCGCCACCCTCACGGTGGCGCCGTGACGCGCATCGTGCTCGAGATCGCCGTCGACGGCCCGGCCGGCGCGCGGAGCGCGTTCGAGGGAGGCGCCGATCGCGTCGAGCTGTGCCAGGCGCTGGCGGCGACCGGGGGCCTCACGCCCTCCGGCGCGACGGTCGACGCCGTCCGCGCCGTGGCCGGCGCCCCGGAGCGCGTCGCGGTGCTCGTGCGGCCGCGCGTCGGCGGGTTCGTCTACACCGCGGAAGAGGTCGAGCTCGTGGCGGCCGATGTCGCCGATGTCGTGCAACGCGGCGCCGGGGCGGTGGTGGTCGGCGCGCTGACCAGGGACGGCGCCGTGGATCGCCGGGCTCTCGAACGCTGGCGGAACGCCGCACGCGGCGCAGAACTCGTGTTCCACCGGGCGATCGACACCGTTCCCGAGCCCGCGGCCCTCGTCGACGATCTCGTGGGCAGCGGGGTGAGCCGCGTGCTGACGAGCGGCGGCGCCGCGCGCAGCATCGACGGCGTGGAGACGCTGCGTGCCCTCACCGAGACCGCGGCGGGACGCCTGCAGATCATGGCGGGCGGCGGCGTCCGCGTCGAGGACATCCCCGCGCTCGTGGCCTGCGGAGTCGACGCGATCCACCTCTCGGCGCGTACGCCCTCCGGCGACACCGCACCGAGCGGCCCCGGCGGCGGCGATCCCGGCTTCGACGTGACCGACGGCGCCATCGTGCGTCGGGCGGCCTCCGCGCTGCCCGTGCGTCTCTGACCTGAGCCTGACCCTGCCGCGCCCCTGACGCGGAAGAGCGCGACGCCCTCTCGGGGCGTCGCGCTCTTCGCGGTGATGGCGTCGGGACCGGCGGATCAGGGCGTGCTGGTCGGAGCGGGCTCGGAGCCCGACGACGTCGCGTCCGGCACCGACAGGGGCGCCTCGACGCCCGCACCCCACACCGGCTTGGGGAGGCTGACCGTCTGACCGCCCTGGATCTGGCGCAGCGCGTCGGCGATCGCGGTGGCGTTCTCCGGCACCGGCAGGCCGCACTTCTCCAGCTCCGAGGCGAACTTCAGCGTCAGGCGCTCCTTGCCCGCCGCCACGGCCTCGGCGGTGGTCCCGGTCTGGATCGCGCTGCCGGTCTGGATGTCCGAGACCTTGTCGCAGACGTGGTACACGGCACCACCGGAGACCCAGGTCACCTGGTCCTTGCCGAGCAGCTGGATCACGGTGGACTGATCAGCGGTGTACTGCTCGACGGAGGCCGGCTTGAAGTCGATGCCCAGCACCACCGCGAGCGCGGCCAGGGCGATGCCGACGATGCCCGCGATCGTCTTCTGGCCCTTGTCCATGTCCTTGTTCAGGAACACCATGATGATGAGCGGCACGAACGCGATGATCGCGATGATCGCGCCGAGCTGGTTCTGCACGAAGAACCGCACGGTGTCGGAGCGGCGGGCCGGATCCAGGTGGTTCGCCTTCTTCCAGAGGAAGGATCCGGTGATCGACAGCGCGGCGATCACGACGAACAGCGCGATGAGCGTGATGAACGCCCACTGCGGGAACGTCGCCGTCGCGCCCTGTTGCTCGAGGAGCCCCGTGTCGGGGTTGCGGACGAGTTGGCCGTCGCCGCCGGTGACCTGGCGCTGCCGCAGCAGCCAGAAGATGCCGACGGCCTCTGCGGCGATCGCGACCGCCCAGAGCACGACCGCGATCCAGCGGAAGCGGGTGGCCTTGGCTTTGGCCTCGGGCGTGGGCGTCCAGCCGGCGGGAGGATCCGCCGGCGCGTCGGTGGAGGCCGCGGCGGTCGCCGCGGCGGGTGCGGGCCTGCTCGCCGCGGTGCGGGCGGGCTTCTTGCTGCTGTTCTCAGGCACGGTGGTCCTTTCCCTTCCCCTGGTGCTGGACCTGAGCCTAGCGGCGGGGGCCCGCGGATCCGGGGATATCGGTCGCTACGCTGGACGCATGACCACCGATCCGGACGACGCGCTGCGCTGGGAGGGCGACGAGCCCGATGCGCCGGACGCTGCCGCGAAGAACGCGCCCCCCGCCGCGCCGCAGGTGCAGACCTCCGCGGGCGCCGCTCCCGAGCCGGCGCACGCCGTGGCGAACACGGCAGGAGCGCCGGTCGCACGAGCCGAGACGACATCCGCCGACGACGCCGACGACGAGCCGGCGGCGATCGGCAACGTCGCCCTGGTCTTCTACGGGATCATCGGCGGCGTGTACCTGCTGTTCGCCGTCGGCTGGATCGTGGGCGGCTTCCGCCTGCGCCCGCGCGCGTCCCTGCTTCTCGTCGACTGGATGTACTTCCCGTGGATGTGGCTCGCGGCCCTCGCCCCGGTGCTGTGGTTCGCCACGGCCTGGGTGCTGACTCGCGGTCGTGCGACCTGGATCAGGGTCGTCGCGCTGATCGCCGGCGCCGCGCTGCTGGTGCCCTGGCCCTTCGTGATGTTCGGGACGGTGGGAGCATGAGCGCCGAGTCGATGACCACCGCACCGCCGGCGGATCCGCATCGTCCCCGGTGGATCTTCTACACGCTGCTGGGCGTGTTCGGCCTGCTCTACGCGTACGCGATCTGGAACGCGATCGCGTACATGATCCCGCTCGTGGGGCTCGCCGTCGGGGCGACGACCTGGGTGGCGCTGATCCTGGCGATCATCCTGCCGGCCGTCATCTACGTCGTGTCGATCGCACTGACCCGGCGGCGCCGGCTCGGCACGGTGGCACTCGCGCTCCTCGCGGGGCTGGGCCTGGTCGCCGTGTTCTGGCTCGACGTGGTCGGCTACACGCTCTCCGGCACGCACTGAGCCGTCGCACGCCCGCGCCGCGCCGCCCGATCGGGCCGCGCGGTCTCGCGTCGTCTCGCGCCGTCACACGGTCCGGAGCGCGGGGCGCGCTCCGGTAGAGTGTTCGCACTATCGCGCCCCGACGGTGCGGCGCATCCGGATCCCCCTTCCCAGCCCCGAAGGATCTCTCTGTGCCCGAGAATGCCGTGAACACGTCCGCCCGCAAGCCCATCGTCCTGCTCGCGGAGACGCTGTCTCCCGCCACGGTGGATGCGCTCGGCCCCGACTTCGACATCCGGTCGGTGGATGGCACCGACCGCGAGGCGCTGTTCGCCGCCCTTGCCGACGCCGACGCCGTGCTCATCCGTTCGGCCACGAGGATCGACGCGGAGGCGCTCTCGCACGCTCCCGTGCTGAAGGTCGTCGCCCGTGCCGGCGTGGGCCTCGACAACGTCGACATCAAGGCGGCGACCGCCGCCGGTGTCATGGTCGTGAACGCGCCCACGTCGAACATCGTGTCGGCCGCCGAGCTGACGGTCGGTCACATCCTCAGCCTCGCCCGCCGCATCCCGGCCGCCCACGCCTCACTCTCGGCGGGGGAGTGGAAGCGCAGCTCCTACACCGGCGCCGAGCTCTTCGAGAAGACCGTCGGCATCGTCGGCCTCGGCCGGATCGGCGCGCTCGTCGCCGCGCGCCTGGCGGCGTTCGACATGCGCGTCGTCGCATACGACCCCTACGTCACCAGCGCCCGCGCGCAGCAGCTCGGCGTGCAGCTGCTGAGTCTCGAGGACCTCGTCGCCGAGAGCGACTTCCTCACGATCCACATGCCGAAGACGCCGGAGACCACGGGCATGATCGGCGCCGAGCAGTTCCGCGCGATGAAGAAGACCGCGTACGTCGTCAACGTCGCCCGCGGCGGCCTCATCGACGAGGAGGCTCTGCTGGTCGCCCTGCAGAACGGCGAGATCGCCGGCGCGGGACTCGACGTCTTCACGTCCGAGCCGCCGGTCGAGGGCAGCGCGGCGCGCGCGCTCACCGCGCAGCCGAACGTCGTGGTCACCCCGCACCTGGGCGCCTCGACCGACGAGGCGCAGGAGAAGGCCGGCGTCTCGGTCGCGCGCTCGGTGCGCCTCGCGCTCGGCGGCGACCTGGTGCCCGACGCCGTCAACGTCGCCGGCGGCGTCATCGACCCGTACGTGCGCCCCGGCATCCCGCTCACCGAGAAGCTCGGCCAGATCCTCTCCGGTCTCGCGCAGTCGCCGCTCACGAGCCTCGACGTCGAGGTGCACGGCGAGCTCAACGGCTACGAGGTCAGCGTGCTGCGGCTCGCCGCGCTCAAGGGCGTGTTCACGCCGATCGTGAGCGAGACGGTGTCGTACGTGAACGCGCCGCTGCTCGCCGAGCAGCGCGGCGTCGCCGTGCGCCTCGTGCAGGACGACGTCAGCGAGGAGTACCGCAACGTCATCACGCTGCGCGGTGCGCTCGCCGACGGCAGCCAGGTCTCCGTGTCCGGCACCCTGACCGGCCCGAAGCAGATCGAGAAGCTCGTCGCGATCAACGGCCACGCGGTCGAGCTGCCGATCGAGAAGCACCACGTCGTGATGCTCTACACCGACCGCCCCGGTATCGTCGCGGTCTACGGCCAGCGCTTCGGCGACGCGGGCATCAACATCGCCGGCATGCAGATCGCGCGCGAGACGGCCGGCGGCCAGGCCCTGTCGGTGCTCACGCTCGACTCGCCGATCCCGGAGACGCTCCTCGACGAGGTGCGAGAGGCGATCGACGCCGACCTGTTCCGTCAGATCGAGCTCGTCGAGGCCTGATAGGCCGGCTCGAGACCCCTCGGGGTCGTTGAGCGAGCCAAGCGAGACGAAACGCGGTGCCCTTGCGAGGGTGCCGCGTTTCGTCTCGGTCGCCAGCGGCGTCCTCGCTCAACGACCCCTGGGCGAGGTCGCCTGCGGCGTCCTCTTTCGACGACCCCTGGGGGAGACGGGTCAGCTCGTGACGGAGCGGAGCACCAGGGCGACCAGTGCGTCGAAGTCGGCGCCGGCCGGGACGACGCCGTCCGCATCCTCCGCGGGACCGTGCGAGTCCAGCGCGTTGTTGAAGAACAGCCCGTCGCTCAGCAGCATCACGAGGTCGAGCGCCGCCTGGTCCCGCACGTGCGGGCGGATCGCGTCGGCCGACTCCTCGCGCATGCGGTGCAGAGCCTCCGTGGCCGCGGTGCTGCCGCTCTGGGCCAGGCATGATGCGGCGACGATCGCCCGGTCGAGGGCGTCGTCCATCATGACCGAGGTGCGCAGGTAGTACTCGACGGGCCCTTCGGGCGCGGAGCGGATCCGATCGATGTCCTCGGTCGCGAGAACATCGAGCCGCGCGATCATCGCCGCCGCGAGCTCGTCCTTCGAGGCGAAGTGATAGAGCAGGCCGCCCTTGGAGACGCCGGCTGCCCGCGCGACCGCGTCGAGGGTCGCGGCGCGCTCGCCGTCGGAGATGAGCAGCGCCTCGTAGGCATCGAGAACGCGCTCACGGGCGTGCGGAGGTCTGGCCATGTCTGTTACTATACCATCCGGACGGTTTAGTAATTCGTCCGCCCACGATGGATCCGAGAGGTGCAACATGTCCGCAACAGCGTCGATCTCCCTGCCGGGGACCGAAGACGGCCCCCGCGTCGGTGCGCGCGGCTGGGCGGCGCTGGTCGTGCTCATGCTGCCGGTGCTGCTGGTCTCCGTCGACAACACCGTGCTGTCCTTCGCGCTGCCGGAGATCTCCACCGCACTGAGCCCCAGCGGTGTCGAGCAGCTGTGGATCATCGACGTCTACCCGCTCGTCCTCGCCGGCCTGCTGGTGACGATGGGCACGCTCGGCGACCGCTTCGGGCGGCGCAAGATGCTGCTCATCGGTGCGACCGGGTTCGCGCTCGTCTCCGCGCTCGCGGCGTTCGCGCCGACCGCGGGGCTGCTGATCGCGGCCCGCGCTCTGCTCGGGTTCTTCGGCGCCATGCTGATGCCGTCGACGCTCTCGCTGCTGCGCTCGGTGTTCCAGAACCGCGAGCAGCGGCGCCTCGCGATCGCGGTGTGGGCCGCCGCGTTCTCCGCCGGGTCCGCGCTCGGCCCGATCGTCGGCGGCGTGCTGCTCGAGCACTTCGCGTGGGGATCGGTGTTCCTCGTCGCCGTGCCGGTGCTCATCCCGCTGCTGATCCTCGCGCCGATCCTGGTGCCGGAGAGCCGGGACCCGAACCCGGGGCGGATCGACCCGCTCAGCATCCTGATGTCGATGGCCACGATGGTGCCCGTCGTCTACGCGATCAAGGAGTTCGCGGTCGACGGCGTCACGCCCCTCGTCGTGATCCTGATCGTCCTCGGCGTGGGCATGGGCGTGCTGTTCGTGCGCCGTCAGCTGCGCGCCGAGATCCCGATGCTCGACATGGCCCTCTTCCGCCGCGGGATGTTCAGCGGCGCGATCTTGGTGAACCTGCTCAGTGTCGTGGCGCTCGTCGGGTTCCTCTACTACGTGTCGCAGCACCTTCAGCTCGTGCTCGGGCTGAAGCCGGTCGACGCCGGTCTGGCGCTCATCCCGGGTATGGCCATGATGATCGTCTCCGGTCTCGTCGTCGTGCCGATCGCTCGTCGGGTGCGTCCTGAGATCCTCGTGCCCGCCGCTCTGGTGTTCTCGCTCGCCGGCTACCTCGTCGTGGCGTTCACCACGCACGCGCACGGAGTGGCCCCGCTGATCGTCGCGTTCGTGCTGCTCGGCATCGGCATCGGCGCCGCGGAGACGGTCTCGAACGAGCTCATCCTCGCTGCGGCTCCGCCGGAGAAGGCCGGCGCGGCCAGCGCCGTGTCCGAGACCGCGTACGAGCTGGGCGCGGTGCTCGGTACCACCATCCTCGGCGGCATCATCACGGCGTTCTACCGCACCTCGCTGGTCGTGCCGGCGGGCGTGCCGGAGGCGCTGGCCGATCGAGCGAGGGAGACCCTCGCCGGAGCGTTCTCGGCGGCCGAGAAGCTGCCGGAGGCTCTCGGCACCGCGCTGCAGCAGGCTGCGGCCGACGCGTTCGGCACCGGTGTCATGGTGACCTCGCTCATCGGAGGCTTCCTGGTGGTCTGCGCAGCCACGATCGCCGCGCTCACCCTGGGCCGCCGTCTCGGCCGCTGACCGGGATCCGAGTCGTCCCCCTCAGTCGCACCCTCTGGGTGCCGCTCAGGGGGACGACTCTGTCGTGACATGCGCGCGGAGAGGGGTGCCGGCGCCCGATAGCCTGGGATCCTCCACCCGTAACGAATCGCAAGGAGCGCCCGTGTCGGAATCGTCGTCCCGTGTCGTGAAGCTGGCTGTCATCCCGGGTGACGGCATCGGTCCCGAGGTCGTCGCAGAGGCGGAGAAGGTGCTCGACGCCGTCACCGCCGAAAGCCCCGTGACTTTCGAGAAGACCCGGTTCTCGCTCGGTGCCGCACGATTCCTCGAGACGGGCGACACGCTGACCGACGAGGATCTGGACGCGATCCGCGCGCACGATGCGATCCTGCTCGGCGCGGTCGGCGGGCAGCCGGGGGATCCTCGCCTGAAGGACGCCAACATCGAGCGCGGCCTGCTGCTGAAGCTCCGCTTCGAGCTCGATCACTACGTGAACCTGCGCCCCTCGCGGCTCTACCCGGGGGCACCCGGTCCGCTGGCAGACCCGGGTGAGATCGACTTCGTCGTGGTCCGAGAGGGCACCGAGGGCCCGTACGTCGGAAACGGCGGCGCGATCCGCAAGGGCACTCCGCACGAGGTCGCGAACGAGACCAGCGTCAACACGGCGTTCGGCGTGGAGCGCGTGGTGCGCTACGCGTTCGCGCTCGCGGAGAGGCGCCGCAAGAAGCTCACGCTCGTGCACAAGACCAACGTGCTCGTGCATGCCGGGGCGATCTGGAAGCGCGTCGTCGACGAGGTGGCGCAGGAGCACCCGGACGTGGCCGTAGACTACCTGCACGTCGACGCGGCCACGATCTTCCTGGTCACCCACCCTTCGCGCTTCGACGTGATCGTCACCGACAACCTCTTCGGGGACATCCTCACGGATCTGGCCGGCGCCGTCACCGGTGGCATCGGCCTCGCCGCTTCGGGCAACATCAACCCCGACGGCGCGTTCCCGTCGATGTTCGAGCCGGTGCACGGCTCGGCACCCGACATCGCGGGTCAGCAGAAGGCCGACCCCACCGCCGCGATCCTCTCGGTCGCCCTGCTCCTGGACCATCTGGGGCTGAGCGAGGAGGCCGCACGCGTGCAGCGTGCGGTCGAGGAGGACATCGCTGCGCGGGACGGCGCCCGCACCACCGAACAGACCGGCGCGGCGATCATCGCCCGGCTCCAGGCGTAACCTGAAGTCAGCGCACGACGCCGCACCCTTCGACCTGTCAGGACGCACTCATGACCATCGAACTCCCGCTTCAGGCCCCGTCTCCCGCCGGACTCATCTGGCGCGTCACCCGCAACGAGGAGCCGCGCTCGGACACCGAGCGTGAGGCGATCCTCGCCGCCCCCGGCTTCGGGCAGTACTTCACCGACCACATGGTCGATCTGTGCTGGTCGGACAAGGGCGGCTGGCACCGTCCGCGCGTCTCGCCTTATGGGCCCATCGAGCTCGACCCGGCGGCCTCCGTGCTGCACTATTCGCAGGAGATCTTCGAGGGGCTCAAGGCCTACAGGCACGCGGACGGATCCGTCTGGACGTTCCGCCCCGACCGCAACGCGGCCCGCCTGCAGCGTTCTGCGCGGCGCCTTGCCCTTCCCGAGCTGCCGACCGAGCTTTTCATCGAGTCGCTCAAGCAGCTCGTGGCGGTCGACTCCTCCTGGGTGCCCAGCAACCCCGAGGAGAGCCTCTACTTCCGGCCGTTCATGTTCGCCAAGGAGGCGTTCCTCGGTGTGCGCGCGGCGAAGAAGGTCGCGTACTATCTCATCGCGAGCCCGGCCGGGGCGTACTTCCCCGGCGGCGTGCAGCCGGTGAACATCTGGCTGTCCCGCGACTACGCGCGTGCCGGTCACGGCGGGACGGGCGCGGCGAAGACCGGCGGCAACTACGCCTCGAGCCTGCTCCCGCAGGAGGAGGCGTACAAGAAGGGCTGCCAGCAGGTCCTGTTCCTCGACGGCGAGTACATCGAGGAGCTCGGCGGCATGAACCTCGTGCTCGTCACCCGCGACAACAAGCTGATCACCCCGGCCAGCGACTCCATCCTCGAGGGCATCACGCTCGCCTCGATCCTGCAGCTCGCGAAGGACCGCGGGCTCGAGGTCGAGCAGCGCAAGCTGTCCATCCAGGAGTGGCGCGACGGCGCCGCCTCGGGCGAGATCGTGGGCGCGTTCGCGTGCGGCACCGCCGCGGTCGTGGTGCCGATCGGATCCCTCATGGCCGACGACTTCGAGATCGTGCACACAGGTCCCGCCTCGACCGAGCTGGCGATGTCGCTGCGCGAGGAGCTCACCGACATCCAGTACGGCCGTCGTGAGGACACGCGCGGCTGGCTCGTCCGCCTGGACGGCTGACCCGCCGTACGACGCACGTCGCCTCTGACGCGGAGGCGGCGCACGAACCGCGATCCCTGACAGGAGAGGACCCTGCTATGAAGCTGGCCATGGTCGGACTCGGACGGATGGGGGCGAACATCGTGCGCCGCCTCATGCGCGGCGGGCACGAGTGCGTCGTCTACGACGTCAACAAGGACGCCGTCGACGCGCTCGTGGCGGAGGGGGCGATCGGTGCGACCGACTACGCCGACCTCGCGGCGAAGCTCGACGGTCCGCGCGTGGTGTGGCTGATGATCCCGGCCGGTCTCACCGGGCGCGTCGTCGACGAGCTCAGCGAGGTGCTGCAGCCCGGCGACATCATCATCGACGGCGGCAACTCGAACTACCGCGACGACGTGCGCCGTGCCAAGGCGCTGCGCGAGAAGGGCCTGAACTACGTCGACGTGGGCACGAGCGGAGGCGTCTTCGGGCTGGAGCGCGGATACTGCCTCATGGTCGGCGGCCCCGACGAGGCGTTCGCGACGATCACGCCGATCCTGAAGACCATCGCCCCGGGCGTCGGTGACATCGAGCGCACGCCGGGACGGACCGGGGAGCTCACCGATGAGGAGCTCGGCTTCCTGCACTGCGGCCCGTCCGGCGCCGGCCATTTCGTGAAGATGGTGCACAACGGCATCGAGTACGGCGTCATGGCGGCCCTCGCCGAGGGGCTGAACCTGCTCGAGAACGCCGATGCGGGGATCCGCGAGGCGGAGCACTCCGCCGAGGTCGCCCCGCTCGAGGAGCCCGAGTACTACCAGTTCGACATCGACACCCCGAAGGTCGCCGAACTGTGGCGTCGCGGATCCGTCATCTCGTCCTGGCTGCTCGACCTCACCGCGGCGGCGCTGCAGGGCAACCCCACGCTGGAGGGATTGGCCGGGCGCGTGTCCGACTCGGGTGAGGGGCGCTGGACGGTCAAGGCCGCGGTCGACGTGGGCGTGCCGGTGCCGGTGCTCGCCGCCTCCCTGTTCGAGCGCTTCGCGTCTCGCGACGAGGACCTGTACGCGAACAAGGTGCTCTCGGCGATGCGCCTGCAGTTCGGCGGGCACAAGGAGCTTCCCGCGGGCGACGTGCTCGAGGCCGGCGGCAACAAGTCCGATCACGCCTGAACGCCGGATCCGCAGGTCGTCCCTGAGGGCGAGCGCGCCGACGTATGCTGTCGCCATGACAGCGGACGCCACGGACGCGATGACTGACGAGGTCGTGCGATTGACCATCTACCGGCAACTCGCTGCGACCGGCCGTCATGAGTCCCCGGCTGAGCTCGCAGCGCGCCTCGGGAGCGACGAGCAGAGAGTTCGCAGTGCGATCCAGCGCCTCGGCGAGGCTCGGCACTTCGGGCTGCGGGATGGCGAGATCGTGCTCGCGCACCCGTTCGCGACAGAGAGTTTCGGGTACAGCGTGATGGGAGCACGCACCCTCTGGTGGGGAGGATGCGCCTGGGATTCGTTCGCGATCCCGCATCTCGTCGCCGACGAACCCGAGGTGCTGGTGGCGACCGTCTGCCCCCATGACGCGGTGCCGCTGGCCTGGACGATCCGCCGCGATGGTCCGCCCGAGGGGACCGAGGTGGTGCACTTCCAGACTCCGATGCACGAAGTGTGGGACGACGTGCTGCGCACCTGCCACCACCAGCAGATCTTCTGCTCAGCGGAATGCGTGCGGGCCTGGGCGGCGCGCGAAGAGGAGCGGATCGGCGAGATCTTCACCATCCAGCAGTTGTGGCGTCTCGCCTCGGAGTGGTACGCGGGGCGTCTCGACGAAGGCTATCGACGTCGGGATCCGCAGTCCGCCGTCGCGTACTTCGCCGGCGTCGGGCTGACCGGGCCGTTCTGGGGATCCTGACCGCGGACGGGGCTGGCTAGGCTGGCCTCGTGAAGATCGCTCGGTTCAGCCACAACGACGGCATCAAGTACGGGATCCTCGACGAGGGCGAGCTGGTCGTCCTGGCCGGTGATCCGATGTTCGCGGGCTACGAGACGACGGGGGAGCGGGTGCCGCTCGCCGACGCCGCGCTGCTCGCCCCGGTCATCCCGCGATCGAAGGTGGTCTGCGTCGGCAAGAACTACCACGACCACGCCGCCGAGATGGGCGGCGAGGCGCCGGCGGAGCCGCTGCTGTTCCTCAAGCCGAATACGTCGGTGATCGGCCCCGGCGACACCATCGTCCGTCCGACGGCGCTCTCGGAGCGCACCGAGCATGAGGGCGAGCTCGTGGTCGTGATCGGGCGCATCGCCAAGAACGTCGCTGCGGCGAATGCGCACCAGTACGTCTTCGGGTACACGGTGGGCAACGATGTGACGGCTCGCGATCTGCAGCGCAAGGACGGGCAGTGGGCGCGCGCGAAAGGCTTCGACACGTTCTGCCCGCTCGGGCCGTGGATCGAGACCGAGTTCGACCTCGATGCCGCCGAGCTCACCACCCGCGTGAACGGCGAGGTGCGCCAGCACGCCCCGCTCACCGACATGATCCATTCGGTCGCCGACATCATCGCGTACGCCTCGGCGGCCTTCACGCTGCTGCCCGGTGATGTGATCTTGACCGGCACCCCGGCCGGCGTCGGGGCCTTCGAGGCCGGGGACACGGTCGAGGTGGAGATCTCCGGCATCGGGACGCTGCGCAACGCCGTGCGCGACGCCCTGCCCGCCTCGTGACCGCGGCGACCCTGACCGAGCCGGATCGCACCAGGATCCAGCGTCGCACGGTCGGAATCCTCTCGCTCGGCCAGGTGCTCGGCGGGATCGCCTTCGGCGCCACGGTGTCGCTGGGTGCGCTGCTCGCGGCGGACATCTCCGGCAGCGACGCGCTCTCGGGTCTCGCCACGGCCTCGGTGACGCTCGGCGCCGCGCTCGCCGCGATCCCGCTGGCTCGGCTCGCCGGGCTCCGCGGCCGTCGGTTCGCGCTCACGGCCGGCAACCTGTTCGCTCTCGTCGGGATCGTGGTGGTGATCGCGGCGGCCGCGGTCCGCGTGTTCCCGCTGCTGCTGGTCGGCATCATCATGATCGGCATGGGCAACGCCGGCAACCTGCAGTCCCGGTTCGCCGCGACGGATCTGGCCCAGCCGCAGCATCGTGGACGGGACTTGTCCATCGTCGTGTGGGCGACCACGATCGGCGGCGTCGCAGGGCCGCTCCTGCTCGGACCGGGCGAGCAGCTCGGTCATGCGATCGGCATGCCGGTGCACACCGGTTCGTACCTGTTCTCGCTGGTGGCGCAGGTGGCGGCGTTCGCGCTGTATCTGATCGCGCTCCGGCCGGATCCGCTCCTCACCTCGCGTACGCTGCCCGAGACCGGGTCCGTGGCCGCGGGTGTCGAGCGCGTCGACCGCCCGGTCGCCGCCCGTTACGCGATCTTCGCGATCGCCGGCTCGCACGTGACGATGGCGTCGGTCATGGCGATGACTCCGGTGCACCTGTCGCACATGGCGATGGCGGGCGGGTCGATGGGCGGGATGCACGAGGGCATGTCGATGGAGCTCGACGTCACGGTGCTCGTCGGTGTGACGATCGCGATGCACGTGGCCGGCATGTACGGGCTGTCGCCGGTGTTCGGCATCCTCGCCGACCGCTGGGGTCGGCTGCGCACGGTGCTGCTCGGCCAGGCCCTGCTCGTCGCGTCGTTGTGCTTCGCGATGTTCGCGGGGGAGACCCCGTGGGGCGTGATGGTCGCTCTCATCCTGCTGGGGCTGGGCTGGAGCGCCGCAACCGTCGCCGGTGCGGCTCTGCTCACCGAGGCGTCGGCCCCCGTGCTGCGCACGCGCCGTCAGGGCCGCAGCGACTCGATCATGAGCCTGAGCGCGGCCGCCGGCGCGGTGCTGGCCGGGGTGATCCTGCAGTCGTTCTCGTATGCGGGCCTCGCCATCGCGGCCCTCATCGTGGTCGCCGCGATCGTCGTGCTGTCGCCCTTCGGGAAGCGATGAGGGACCTGTCGTCCCGATCGCGGTGATGCGCCGGGATCCGACCTTATGAGACCGCTGAACATCCGGTATCGGGGCGCTGACCCGGGTGTAGCGTCATGGGCGGTCCCGCGCCGCTGACCCGGCGGCTCGGGTGATCCGTCAACAAGGAGGTTGGCATGTCACATACCAGGACCCTCTTCGCCGCACTCGGCGTCACGGCGCTGGCGGGAGCGACCGCGCTCGCGCTCTCGCCGGTCTCATCCCCACCTCCGGCCGCGGCGACAGTCACGCCGTACGCGGCTCAGGCCCCCGACAGCGCGTTCACCTCGCAGGCCGACGCCGGTGGTGCGGCGATCGCGTGTCAGCGCCCTGCACCGGACAACCGCGTGTCGACGACGATCCACTGCTACACGCCGGATCAGCTGCGTGCGCACTACGGCCTGGGCCCGCTCGCCTCCAGCAACGACGGCGCCGGACAGACGATCGTTCTGGTGGACGCCTACGGCAGCCCGACCGCCGCGGACGACCTGAACTTCTTCGCGCAGACCTTCGGCGGCCCCGCGCCCGACTTCGAGGCGGTCTCCCCGCTCGGGACTCCCGACTACAAGAACCCGACAGGCAAGGGTGTCGGCCAGTCCGGACCGAATGCCGCCGCCGGCTGGGCCGGTGAGGCGAACCTCGATGTGCAGTGGGCGTACGCGATGGCACCGAAGGCGCACATCGTGCTGCTGTCCACCCCGCCGGCCGAGACGCAGGGAGTCCAGGGCGTTCCCAATCTGATGAAGGCGATCGACTGGGCGATCCAGAAGTACCCGTCGGGGACGGTGTTCTCGATGTCCTTCGGCACCGACGAGCAGACGTTCGGATCCGCCAATGCCGCGAAGTCGCAGTTCACGAAGTTCGACCAGACCTTCCAGCGCGGCCTCGCCAAGGGAGACACGTTCTTCGCTTCGTCCGGTGACAACGGATCCACCGGATTCACGAACGTGAAGCGTTCCACCACCGTGGGCACCACGCCCGAAGTCAGCTACCCGAACGTCTCGCCGTACGTGACCTCGGTCGGCGGCACTCAGGTGCAGGACGGCTGGACGTGGAACCCGACTCAGGACGTGCCGTATCTCGCGAGCGGCGCCCGCAACCCGGCGTACTGGGCATGGAACTCGGGCGGCAACACCGAGCCCGTGTGGAACGAGGGCGGACTGCAGATCGGCACGGGCGGGGGCCTGTCCACGATCTATCCGCGTCCGGCGTTCCAGGACAGTGTCTCCGGCGTCGTCGGCGGGGCGCGCGGCGTGCCGGACATCGCGTGGAACGCGGCGGTGAACGGCGGCGTGCTGGTCTACCACACGTACTTCCCGAGCACCGAGGGGCCCGCGGCCTGGGGCGTGTACGGCGGCACATCGGCGGCCTCGCCGCAGGCGGCCGCGGCGACCGCGATCGCTAACCAGGCCAGGGCGGCCGCGGGCAAGGGCCCGATCGGCGACCTGAACAAGGCGCTGTACAGCGCATCGTTCGACCACTTCGCGGCGTTCAACGACGTCGTGCCGCGCACCTACGGCACGACGCCGAGTGGAGTGCTCGACAGCAACCGGATGTGGGCACTCGCCGCCGACGGCTCGCTCACGCCGAACGCGGTGCCGGGCTACGCCACGACCGACGGCTACGACCTGACCACCGGATGGGGCGCCCCCATGGTCCCCGGGTACGTCGCACAGCTCGTCGCGCAGTGATTCCAGGATCCGGGGCCGGGCGGGGAACCTCCGTCCGGCCCCGGACCCTGCTCGGGCGCCGTGGTGCGCGGAACTAGAATCGAAGGGCTATGGCTACTCCCGATCCCCGCACCACGACCGCGTCCGGTGCTGACGTCCGCGTCCGTTTCTGCCCTTCGCCGACGGGTCTGCCGCATGTCGGCATGGTCCGCACCGCGCTGTACAACTGGGCGTACGCCCGGCACACCGGCGGCAAGATGGTGTTCCGCATCGAGGACACCGACGCCGCACGCGACAGCGAGGAGAGCTTCCGCCAGCTCGTCGACGCGCTGACCTGGCTCGAGATCGACTGGGACGAGGGCGTCGAGGTCGGCGGCCCGCACGAGCCCTACCGTCAGTCGCAGCGCGGTGAGATCTACCAGGGCGTGATCGAGAAGCTCAAGGCATCCGGTGCGGTGTACGAGAGCTACTCGACGGCGGAGGAGATCGACGCCCGCAACGAGGCGAACGGCCGCGCGAAGCAGCTCGGTTACGACAACTTCGACCGCGACCTCACCGAGGAGCAGCGCGCCGCGTTCCGCGCCGAGGGCCGTCAGCCCGCGCTCCGCCTGCGTGTGCCCGACGAGGACGTGACCTACGTCGACCTCATCCGCGGCGAGGTGACCTTCCCTGCCGGATCCTTCCCGGACTTCGTGGTCGTGCGCCCTAACGGCGCACCGCTCTACACGCTCGTGAACCCGGTCGACGACGCGCTCATGGGCATCACGCACGTGCTGCGCGGCGAGGACCTCATGCCGTCGACCGCGCGTCAGCTCGCCCTCTACGGCGCCCTCATCGACGCCGGCGTCACCACGTTCGTGCCGCGCTTCGCGCACATGCCGCTCGTGCTGGGGGAGACCGGCAACAAGAAGCTGAGCAAGCGCGACCCGCAGGCCGATCTGTTCCTGCACCGCGAGCGCGGCTTCATCCACGAGGGCCTGCTGAACTACCTGGCTCTGCTGGGCTGGTCGATCGGCCCCGACCGCGATGTCTTCTCGCTCGAGGAGTTCACCGCCGCCTTCGACATCGTGAACGTGAACCCGAACCCGGCCCGCTTCGACCAGAAGAAGGCCGAGTCGATCAACGGCGACCACATCCGCCAGCTCGAGCCGAAGGACTTCGCCGAGCGGATCCTGCCGTACCTGGCTGCCGCCGACGTGTTCGACGGGGAGCCGACGCACGAACAGCTCGTGCTGGCCTTCCGCGCCGCCCCTCTCGTGCAGGAGCGCGTGCAGCTGCTCGGCGAGGTGCCCGGCCTGCTCGGCTTCCTGTTCTCGGACCGGGTCTCGTACGACGAGGACGCGCTCAAGGGGCTGCCCGCGAACGCCGCCGAGGTGCTGCTGGCATCCGCCGCGGCGCTGGAGCCGCTCGACGCGTTCACGCCCGAGACGATCCAGGAGGCGCTGTCGGCGGCGCTGGTCGACGAGCTGGGCCTCAAGCCTCGCGTCGCCTACGGTCCGCCGCGCGTCGCCCTGAGCGGACGCCGGGTGTCGCCGCCGCTGTTCGAGTCGATGGAGCTGCTCGGCAAGGACGAGACCCTGCGCCGGCTCCGCGCGCTGGCCGAGTTCCTGGGCTGATCGGATTCCCGACCGGGGCGGGGGAGCGCGACGCGCGCGGGATCCCGCCCCGGTTTGGATCCCGGGATGAGCTCGGGTAAGCTTGACTCTCGGTGCGAGGCTCCGGTTTCGCCCTTGGGGTATGGTGTAATTGGCAACACGGCTGATTCTGGTTCAGTTGTTCTTGGTTCGAGTCCAGGTACCCCAGCCATACGGTTCTTACTCGAACCATGGTCAAATGAACCAGCTTTTGACTTCTCTGAACTCCCTGCCTTCGGGCGGGGAGTTCTTGCTTTCTGCTCGTCGAGCATGTGCTGGCCCTGAAGTTCGCGGACCTGGCGATTGGCCTGGTTGCGCTCGCCTGTGATCTGTACGCGGTTGTCCTCGACCCTGACGATCAGGCGGCTGAAGTACGCGGTAATGAGGTCACGGCGTACCGTGTCCGATGCTCGTTGATAAAGGTTGCCGGGCTCGCGGAGAAGGTCGATGTATGCGAGCGCAGTGTCGGCGCCGTACTGAAGCCTGTCGAGCGTCACGTCGAGTTGCTCCTTGATTGCTTCAGTCTGGAGCGTCGTACGTTCGATCCGTTCGCGGATCTTCGCAATCGGTAGGGTTCCCGTGGCGGCGAGTTCAATGAGCCGCTCTTCCTGAGCCTCGAGCTTTCGAAGCTGCTTCGTCAGCTGCGCCTTGGCATCGCGATCAGCGGCCAAGAGGTTGTTGATCGCGGCCTGTAGGTCGCCCCGGATGCTGTCGATCGTGTCGGGGTCAAGACGTTCGCCGGCCAAGACCGGCGTGATCTCGGCTTCGACCTGCTCGACGCGGAGCCAGGGGGTCTTACATTCGCCGCGCTGCTTGGCGGCGCAGACGAGGTACTCGTAGGTGCCGCCATTGCCAGCGTTCTGGCTATAGATCATGCGGCTGGTGTGTCCGGCATCGAGGCATTCCCCGCAGTAGATCATCCCCTTTAGGTAGTGGAAGTGGACGATGTCGCGGTCGCCTTTGCGGTTGCGGTGATCGAGGACTTCCTGCACTTTCAGGAAGGTCTCCTTCGACACAAGAGGCTCGTGTCGGCCTACGTAGAGCTGGCCCTTGTAGCGAATGACGCCGGTGTAGTACGGGTTGCGGAGGATCAGCGCGAGACGGCTCCGGCTCACTGCCTGCGCGGGGCGCGATGGTGACGGGCGGGTCGTCAGGCCACGTTCTTCGAGCATGCGCGTCATCTGCAGGATGGAGTACCTGCCCGTGGCGTACTGCTCGAAGGCCCAGGCGACGAGCGGGGCACGTTCGTAGTCGACGTCGATCGTGTTCACCAGCCGTCCGCTGAACTCCCTACGCACGTTGAGGTATCCGAGCTTGGCGCGCCCGACGGTGCCGCCCTGCTCGACCTTGTGGGCCATCTTGACCTTGACGTCCTCGCCGTTCATGCGGACTTGGACTTCATTCATGATGTCGGTGATGGCTTCCATGGCGTCCGCCATGTACCCCTCGCCGAACTCCTCTTTGGCGGAGACGAGCTTCACCCCCTTCTCGAGGAGCTGGCGCTTGGTGATCGCGGCGTCAGTGAAGTTTCGGAAGACGCGCGATCGCATGTAGATGACGACGTACTTCACCTCCGGGTGGTCGTCGATGTAGCGAAGTAGTTTCTTGAACTCGGTTCGCTTCGAGATGGTTTGGGCGGACTGACCGGGCTCGAGGAACTCCTTGGCGACAGTCGCTCTGAGCTCTCGCACTTTCCGGAGCGCCTCGACGCGCTGTGTGGCGATACTGTTGCCGTCCTCATCGATGTCGGCGGCGGTGTGCAATTGCCGTGGGGTTGAGACCCGTAGGTAGGTGACGGCATGCGCAACGGCGAGGCCGACATCTTCTCCTGCCGTGATTGTCGGTGAACCCATCAGGTGTTCGAGCCCGTCGAGGGAGTTGACAGGTAGTGACGGGTCGACCGATCCGGCGATTTCTAGGGTCATGGGCGGGGTACCTCCGTTTAGCTCCTCCGGATTAACCCTCTCTTCGGCCCCGAAGTCCAGTCCTTCCCGTGCTTCCACGGCAGGCTCAGGGAGGGTCACCGGGGTGGCATCGGCGATGTAGTTTTCACCTCGTTTGTCGGTGTTCCTCATGTCTTCCCTCCTCTCGTGTGGTTGTGCCGTCAGTCGCAACGCCACCCGCGATTACCCATGTCTGGATCTTCCTCGTCGTTCGTCGCTGAACGAGCGTCGTATCGGTCTTGGGCAAGCCGCAGTAGTGCTTGCGCGAGGTGGTGAAGGTCGATCTGATCGCGGTGTTCGGGCGTGATGCGGATGCGTCGATTGGTCTGGAGGCTGCCACCTCGACGCGGGGGCGAACGGCGGCTACTTGTAGAAGACATGGACGTGCGCCTTCCATTCGACGAGGTCGTAGGCCTCGCGGACGTGTTCGGCAACGAGTGCATAGTCGATCTCGATGGCACTGACCGGAAGCGCGCGCGATTCGGCTACTTCGCAGATGGTGCGCTCCAACTCATCGAGCTCCGCGAGGTCGCGCACGGCGTCCTCTAGGAAGACGTAGGTCTGGACGTAGTTCTCGTGAAAGCTCTCCATGAGCATCTCGGTGTTGGCATCGACGTCGGGGAGGGAGAGGTAGGCCTGAAGCGCTTCATCCTCGTCGAGGCGAAGGTTGGTGAGTTCCTCGCTGATACCGGCGACCTGGGCAGCATCGAGCGAGGCCGGCAGATGCACGGTGAAGGGCTGGTCGTGAACGCGGATCTCGGTGCGGACAAGCAGCCGATCGAGTTTCGGCCGCAGATGCTCGTTCATGTACTGGCGTCCGCTGCCGATGTTCTCCCGCTCGACGAGGTAGGTGCCGAGCCAGTCGATGAGTTCCTTGGTCACGCTGTCGGTTTCGTTGCTGCCGTAGAGATCGAGGTACTCGTCGCGGAGGTCTTCGTAGGTGCCTTCGCCGGTCCGGCCGAAGCCCGCCAGGCGCGACGATCGACCGAGGGCGCGGCCGAGGACATGCGCGATGCAGCGAGCTGTCTCGGGCGAAATTTCTCGGTGCTCCTGGCGGGCTTCGTTGATGCCCGCTGAGATCAGTTCGCCGAAGCGCCCGAGGGCGACGTCGAGACGTCGCCAGTCGGGGCTGGCTCGGTCGGCGGCTGGCCTGATCTCGGGTGTGCGTGGCTCCTGCTCGTTCATGACCGGTCCTCCGGACTGAGGAGGATGAAACGGCCGAGGGCATCGACCCAGCCCTCTCGTTCGATCGGGAGCCGCACGAGGTTGAGCTCGGCAAGAGCTGCCTCTCGGTCGAGCACGCCGGTGGACGCGAATGTGGCCAACGTGCTTCCGTCGCCGGAATGGACGGTCGCGGCGATGAGTCGAGCAAGCGTCTGGCTGCGCGCCTCGGGATCGAGCGTGAGGCCGAGTTCGATGAGTTCGCGAGCGCGGCCGGTTTCGTCCGGTGCTGCCGCAGTCGCGGCGAGTGGTGATGAGTTCATGAGTCGTCTCCTTTCGGATTAGGTGATGTTGTCGCCCTCGTACGGGGCGAGCTGTTCGAGAGCCTGCTCGTGGGTCGTGACCCAGTACAGGCCGGTGTCGAGAGCACGGTCGGCGGCTATCGCATTGCGAATCGCGCCGAGGCGCTTCGCTGTGGGCACGAGCCAGACGACGGCCGGGAAGAGCCCACGCGATTCCTGCTCGATGCCGGTGCGTTCGTACCGCTGGTACAGACGACACTTGCGGAGGATGGCGGGAAGGTGCTCGGTGCCGAGATCGACTTCGATGAACGAATGGGTCTCGGTGGTCGCGTCGGCGGTCGCGGCGAAGAGGTCGGGTTTGAGCGTCAAGGTCTCGCCACCTGCGCCGGTGAAGGTCAGCCAACAGGCGGGCTCTGAATCGAGTACAAGCAAGTCGAAGTAGCCAGCCGCTGCCCGCTCTCGAATGGCGACGGCGGTGTCGGCGACGGCGAGCGTGTGGTTGACGAAGGTCAGCCCCGGCTCGCTGTAGCGCCTTCTTACAGGGTCGCCGCGTTGGGTGCGGAGGAACCGTTCGCCTGCCGAGCCGAGATGCCAGATGGTCGAGGAGGAGCCGTGCTTGATGCCGCCGATGCGGCGCTCCAGCCGTGCAACCATTCCGAGGGCTTCGAGTCGGCTGAGGATGCGCGTGGTGCCGCGGGTTGCGGCGCCGGCACTGACGTGTTGGCCGAGCGGTTGAACCGGGAAGTGCAGTCGCTGAATCTGCCGGACGGTAAGGAGGCGATATTGCTCGAGATCCTCAAGGAGCGAGATGTCTCGATCGGTGAGGTGCTGATCGATGGCCGTTGTCCTGAAGGCGTTCATGAGCGGCACCCCGCGCTCCTGTGATCCGCCGCACGGCGGCGGGAGTCCCCTCCTGAAGGGGGCGGAAATGGCCAGAACAGGGGCCATCGGGGCGGCGGGTGTTCGTCGAGACCGGAAGGCCGAACGGAACACCGACGCGAATAGCTCCTCCAGATCACGAAGCGGCTCATGACTGCCTCGCCTTCTGATGCGAGCGTCGCAGTACGTCGCCCGATGCGGCGGGCTCATGAACTGCCTGCGGCTCAGGGAGGGCGCCGAACTGCTCCCGACTGGCTTCGCGAATCACGTCACCATGGCCCAGCGAGGGTGCCGGTGGAAGCACGGCTGCCGAGCACCACGGCGTCCGGATCGTCCCAGCGGTGAGACGCGCGTAGATCTGATGTCGCGGCAGACTCTCGAAGTCCGAGGCTGTCAGACTGGGGGCGCGCTTGGCCATAGACGCGGCGTCGTCAGCGTCGAGCGCGAAGCAGATCTTGGTTCCGGAATTGGCGTCGAGGCCGCTACGCATACCGGCCGGAAGCTGGTCCCGATACTGGTGCGCGACGTGGAGGCCGACACCGTAGGAACGGAAGACGCTCATGGCGTTCTCGACCGACGTGGGCAGATGCAGATAGTTCTGGACTTCATCGATGAAGACCATGCCCGGACGCTTCATCGGGTCCCTTTCCGCAGCCCGCTCCGTAGTCGCCAGGAACAGCTCGGCAACGACGAGGCTGCCAAGTAGTTTCGACGCGCCTTCACCGAGGAGTGCGTCGTTGAGCGGGACGAGCACGGTCTTGCGCTCGCGGAAGATGTCGCGGAGTCGGAAGCGCGGCTGCGACTGGCCGAGCACGCGAACCAGTGGCTTACGCAACACGATCTTTCGAAGCTTGTTGAGGCTCGGAGCGATGACGGCAGCGCGCTGCGCGGGCCGCATGTCCTCGTACTCGGCCCAAAATGCCGCCAGTGTCGGATCGTCTTGGACGGCCGCGACGACAGGACGGCGGAACGCGGCGTCGGTCAGGAGCGTCGGCAGATCGATCAGCGTGTAGGGGCGGGATCGCTTCTGGCCCGCTCTTGCCAATGAGAGGAGCGCCCCTTGGAGCAGGTACTCGGTGCGTGGCCCCCAGCCGTCGTGGAAGACAGCCCCGAGGGCGGCGAGGATGCCGTCAACGACGATGTCGGGATCGCGGTCGCCGGTATCGAGCGGATTGAAGCCGACGGGAGCGGTTCTGTCGGTGGCGTCGAGGAGCACGATCTGCCCAGCGGTCTCGGGCGGTGCCGTATCGAGGATGCGGTTCACCAGTTGGGCCTTCGGTTCGATGACGCAGCAGGCGCGACCGGCCGCTATGTCCGAGAGGATCAGGTGTTCGAGCAAGGTGGACTTGCCGGAGCCCGTTGGGCCGAGCGCCACGAGGTGCTGGAGGCGGCTCTGCGAGTCGATGCCGATCGGACGCTCCGGGCCGGGCGCAGTGCCTCGAGCGAAGACGGATGTCGTGCGACTGACAATCTCTGGCACAGGCAAAAACCTCGGGTGGAGGCCGGGCGTGCCCGGGTAGTCCCGGTCGCCGATCGGCCACCCCAGTAGCGGGACGAGCTCCTCGGCCGTCAGGCTGAACGCTGAGCGTGTGGCCGCCGTCTGGAAGCGGGCGGCGCTGTCGTAGTTGAGGCTGAGGCGCACGCCTGGCGTCTCAAGGAGTTGGAGCGCGCCGAAGACCTCCCAGGTGAGTGCAGCAACGCGCTTCTGCGAGTCGGCCGTTACCCCGATGCGCAGCGTCGCTGACAACCGTGGCGCCGCGGTGCGGCGCTCCATGCGCCTACGGGCATCGCTGGTTGCGAGGCGGACGCCGTCGAGCATGATCGACGCGAACTGCTGGAAGGGATCGGCCGCTTTGGGTGAGAGTGGTCGAGCGGCATGTGCCTGCCCGAGGATCAGCTGGAGAGCGACGTGCTCATCGCCGCGACGAGAAGCCAGCGCGTGGTAGAGCCCAGCGAGTGTCTCCTCGGCATTCGCCTCGAAGGGGACAGTCGCAGGGTGCGCCACGACTCGGCTCACGGCGGCCACGTCGGGCCGGGTGGCGGCCTCAAATACCAGCCCAGGGAGGTGCGCCCGGAGGAGGCGCTTCAGGCGTTGGACGGCCGTTGGCGCGCACCCGAGAAGGTGGGTCACGCCGTCCTCGTCGGCGTGCAATTCGAAGACGACCGGTCGCGGTACATCCGAACTCATCAGACGAGTCAGCAGCGACGAGACCACCTCAGGTTCGATAGGGCGCGGCAAATGCAGACGGGTGAAGACGACCTCAGGCATGGTTGCCTCCCTCGCCCGACTGGTCGGCGTCCTCCGGGGCACGGGAATCGGCTTCGCGGCGGGCCTGCTCGAGGCCGGCGGCGGTGATGATCTTGGCGATTGTCTCCGGGGGGACATCGAGGTTGAGCTCGTAGAACACCCAAACGCGGCGACCGCTGGTCTTGCGGTAACGGCGTGCTGAACGACGGTTCGTCATGCGACGACCTCCTTCCCACCACTGCTCCCCGAACAGGGATTACGGATTCGCATTGCAGACGCAGAAGGACGACGGGCTGGCCGATCGGCATAAGCCAAATCGACACAATGCGCCCCATTACGCACTCGAATAGTCCATTTGTCAAGTGCTTTTTCGCGCAGTTGTGAATTCCACAACGAAATGACAGGGGCAAACACGCTCATGCTTTTCATCGCCGACCCCACCAGTAGCGGTACGCGGTGACTCCGCACCACAACACAAGCGCGATGCCGAGCGCGAGCAGGAGCCAGCCCCAGATGTGAGCCAACAGCTCCAGCCCAAGCCAGAGCGCGACGATCCCACCGAGCAGGAACAGGCAGACGCGGAAGAAGCGCTCGGCGACGCCACGGGGTGAGTCGTCGGCCATCAGTCATCACCCGCTCCCGTGTCGGCGTTGGTCGTGCGGGTGAAGTCGCTCGGCACCGGGTAGCCCGGGATGGTGATGTCGCTTTCGATCTCGTTGCCCCAGACCGACCAGTCCTTGTGAGTGTTGGGGCGTTGCCGGGCAAAGAGCTCGAGGTAGGGGCCGTCGAGGATTCTCTCGATCAGCGGGATCATTTCGGCCGGCTTCGTCGAATGTGAGGTGCGCGGAAAGAGCAGCGTCGAGCGCTGCCCGCGGAACTTGAACGGCGCCTTGCCGCGCACGCCGTGGAGCAAGATCTCGTGGCTGCCGCGGAAGTAGTTGCCGAGGCCCATGTAGTACTTGTCCCAGACAGCGTTGGTCTTGTACTCGAAGCCCCACGCCTTCACGACGTCCAGCGCATCGGGTAGCGCGGCGTTGGTCGTCCAGAGCAGCAGCGTCGAGTTGTCGTCCATCAAGTCGGCAATTGGCATCGCCTTGATGTCCTCGATGGTCATCAGGGAGTAGTGCTGAGACGCGCCGCGCGCTCCCTGCTGGGCATGGGACCAGGGCGGGTCGGCATAACAGAGCTTGAACTTCTTCTGGCTTGAGAACGTCGCGTGGGCGCTCGGCTGGGTGCTGGTCATGTGAAAGAACTCCTTCCTCAAGCCCGACGATGAGGTCGGCGGGCATAGCGAGGATTGGTTATGCGCTCGTCGAGTGCGGTCGTCAATATTCCGGTCGCGAACGTGGCGAAAACCACAACGAGCGTGGATTGCGATTGGTTACGGCTCGGTGCCGTGCCCGCCGCCGAGGTGACTCGGGGCGACGGGCACGGCGGATCTCACGCCTCGGTGCAGATGGTCAGACGAACGCCGGCCAGCCTGAGCATCGCGTAGTGCTTCACGACCTCGTCGTCCGAGTCATGGGCATACACGGCACCCGAGATGTAGAGGCGCTGAACTGGCACGTTGTCGAGCGCCGCGAGCATGAGACTCAATCGCTCGTCCGAATCGACGCCGTCTGAGCAGGCGACGTACAGGATGCCGTTGAGTGCGAGTCCGTCTCGTACTACGCGATCGCACACGATCCGTTCCTGTTCCGTGACGCTCTGCCCGCCGAGGTCATCGGGGGCGACGTCCTCATCAATGCTGCGGACGAAGAGGATCGCGCCGACCGGCACCGCCTCCTGCTTCGTTGGTAGTGGTCTTGTGGTCATGTTCTCCTCCTTCGTGAGATCGGGCAGCGGCAAAGCTGCCTGTTAGTTGTGTTCCTTCGCGCGGCCGCGAAGGCCTATGACCGCCGCGTGCGACGTTCATCGCGCGGACGTCGGGCGCGACGGTGGTCTTGTGGGCGGAACTCGGATGCCGAGCCCCGCCCGGGGCACCTACTGTGAGCGGCGGTGAAAGACAGCGATCGTGTCGCTGAGGTCGATCACTTGCAGCCCGTGCCCGCGCAGGTGGCGCTGGACGGTCTCGTCACCGATGGCGAGGAGATCCGCGAACGACCGTCCCGTCTTCTGCTCGCGCGTCGTGATCCAGCGACCCCGCCGATAGACGAACTCGGCGATGAATCGCCCGCAGGCGTCCCAGTTCTCGAACGTGTTGATGTAGGCGCGGTCGAACTGCTCGATCAGTGACGCACCCGCGAAGTCGACAGGTTCGCAGTACAGGGCGAATGCGGCGACGACCATCGGGTCGTGCTCGTCCATCAGGGCGGACAGCTCGGTCAGACGTGCAGGACGCAGCGTGAACGATATGAGCCTGACCATGGCCTTCTGCGCCTCGGTCAACGGGTCACCGTCGTGGCGGCAGCCTGCGCAGTGATGGGTGTTGGTGTTCATGGGTTTCCTCCTTCCAGGGATGAGTTGATGTCCGGGCCTGACAGCGCGACGGCGGTCAGCAGTGCCCGCCTTGGGCCTCCGGGGCGACGCAAGCCGCGATCTTCGGGCGATGTCATCGCCCCGGAGGAACTGGGGGAAGCCGCTATCGGTCGTCGTCGGGCACCGTGCCGGTCGCGAGGTACGACGTGCGGACGAGTTCCCGCCGGGCATCGTGGGCGTCCATGCTCAGCGCCGACGCCAGCTGGAAGATCGTCGCGCGCAGCTCCTCCTGCTTGCGGTCGAGTTCGGCCTCGATGGCCATGCGGTGCTGCTTCCGGCGCTCCGGAATCCACTCCATCAGCCATTCACCTCCTTCGATCAGTAGGAACACGAGGCCCGCTGCGAGGAAGCAGGCGAACATCAGTCCCATCGGAGATCACCCCCACCGGCGGATCGCGGTGGCCGCACCGATGGTGTAGCTGTCGACGATCTCGCGGTAGCGAGCTTCGCCGAGCGGTGCCACCGTGATGAGGTGCTGCTCGAGGGCAGTCAGGGCGCTGGCGTGTTCGAGAGCGGTGTTGGTGAGGAGGGCGCGGCCGTCCTCGACGAACTTGGCGACGACGGCGCGGGACTGAACCCGCTCGACCTCGCGGCGGGTCTGCCGCTCGATACCCATCGACAGGCCGCCGAAGCCGCTGCTCGGGGCGACCGAGGTGTTGCTCGCTGGGAGCAGCTGGTTGTTGGCGTTCATGATCACTTTCCTTCCGTGGTGTTGCTCGTGCGGCGGATGCGCCGGACGAGCGGGTTGTCAGTCGAGACAATCCCGACCTTGAGGTAGTTCGCGAGATCGTCGATCTCGCCGGCCAACGCGGTGGCCTCGACCAGCAGTTGCGGCGACGCAGCCAACAGGTCGAGCTCCTCGCGCAGGGCCCGGGTCGCTCGCAGGAGCGAAGAGCGGGCGTCCTGGAGCGTGAGGCGGATGAACGCTCCGGCCCCGTAGGGCTGATCGTCGCGGCGATCGAAACGGGAGCTATCGCCATGCGGCGGGCTGGTTGCAGACATGGTCTTGTCCTTCTTTGGCGGTGACCGCTGGTCGGCTGACGAGCGGTGAACTCCGATGCGGGATGAACATCGACGCCCGATTGGGAGCTCACTTGCGAGCGTATGAATCGCCAAACGTGAAGTCCGGAGAGAACCGAGAGCAAGGCTGGGAAGACCGGAATCGGTACCCTGGGGTATGCACGATGACGTGACCGTGACACAGCTCATGAGAGAGCTCGACGCCATCCACCAGCGCAGCATCCCCGCCATTGACCGGAACCGGGGCAACCAACAGCGGGTGAAGCTTCCCCTGCTCGATGAGATGATCTCTGTCACGTCGTGGCGTGCCGAAGGCCGCCCTGAGGCCGTTCGGCACGTCCTCCAAGCGAGCCTCGGCTATGTCGATGATCCGCGCACGAAGAGCGCACTACGTGTTCTCTTCGACCTCGATGACCAAGGCAGAGACAAGACGGAGCGCCGCGACCTGGCGGCAGACATTCTGCGGCTCCCGCCCTACGCGGATGACGACACCAGGAAGCTCGCTTTCGGCGACGCGAGGGCCGTGTTCGCGCGAGCGATCCTGTCAGCCCGAGAACGGCTGTTCATGTCGAAACCTGCACCAGACCTGCTCAACGCCAGCGACGATCAGCTACCCCGAAGCGTGCTTATGCCGCTGGTCGAGCTCCGTACGCTGACACAGGGCCGTGGGGTTTCTGTAGAGCGTGTCGATAGTGAAGCGCCGGCCATCTGCACGCTCCCGGGAACTCACGACCAGTACAGGCGCGGCACGCACCAGTCCCTCCCGGCAGCGGCCATTGCGTTCATTGAGTGCGCGACCAACCAACCCGCCATGTATAGCGACCGCGCGGGCATGCTGGCGTTCGCGGTGCTGAACCTCGCGAACCGCTCGCTCAGCTACCGAGAACGCCGCCAGAGATGGATCGACTATGAACTCGACGAGGAAGACGAAGACTTCGATGAGCTTGAACGCCGCGCTCTGACTCGACTCGCCGTCGTCATGTCGAATCTGACGCATTCGCCGTGTGCGGGTGAGGACGACCAGAAGGAGTCGATCGAGGATGCGGAACTCCTTCTGGCGTTTCTGCTCCGACTCCGCAACCCTGTCGGTGTAGCCGCGCACGTATTGCCGCGAATCGAAGAGGTTCTGCGCGGCGTTGCCCGTCGGGGAAGTGAGCCGCAGAGAAGTGCTCGCTGGCCCATCGATGAATGGTTCATCTCGCTAATGGGGTCGATCGGAGTCCAGTTCGACTTCTTCTGCCTGCAATACCGGGAGTACGTGAACGACGTCGATGAGCTACTCCCTTCCAGAACGGTGCTGGCCTATCTTGACTATGCCGTCCGATACAGCGATGACCCGTTCGGCTGGAAGTTGGAGTCTGAACGCTGGATTGAGCACTACTTCAAGGAAGCGAACCTCGCCAGCAAGCTCCACTCCGACGACCCGCACGAGGTATGGGGCAAAGTTGTCTACCTCTGGGACAACGCGCTTGACAATAGCTTGCGTCTGCTGGCTCAGCTGCTCGCCTACAACGAGACCTTTGACTACTGGCCCATGGTCTCCGAGATTGGCCCCGCCGACGAAGACTATGTCCCTAGGTATCCGATGATCCCGGTCGGTGAACTTGAGCCCGCAACTGACGATGCACTACATGCCCGCCGAGACCGTGAAAGCGAGTGATGTCACCTATCACTATTGACAATCATTATCAATAGTGATATAAATAGACGCGAATCTGGTTGAGCTTGTGCTCCCGGATTCGCACTTGCCGTTTTCCGCCTTGTTCAGGCTGCCGATGTCCGTTCCGACAGAACGCGCCTCGGTCGCCTGAATACTCGGAGGACCCCGCCCCGATCTCCGGAAGAGATCGCTATGGACGGGAGTCCGAAGCATGTCATCCCAACCGTTGGAACCCGACGAAGAGGTCACCGATGACAACGACGATGTCATCGAGTGGGTTCAATGCGGCGTCCAGGAGCTCGAAGAGTCCCCGGAAGCAGCGTCCCTGAACGACGAGGAGCATTCGCGGCGTGTGGCGGACATTGTGCTGAACGGTGTCACGCGCATGAAGGAGCCGAAGCGGTCCAGGGTCCTCGCCTACCTCAAGGTCATGCTGGAGGAGGAGCTGCGGAGAGCGGGGCAGAGATGACCATCGAGCCGCAACTCATGGAGTCCGCTGAGTCGAGACCGTGACGGTCCGACAACGGTATTGCCGCGCGGCGGGCAATGTGCGTCTAACGAACCGAAACGCTTGCAACTCGCTCTGCGTCGTTGGTTCCGCTTTGAACGGAGCGCTGCGCCAAGAGAAATAGGCAGCCAGAACCGCACCACCCATGGGGCCTTACGTCATCACGACGCGAGGCCCCTCTTCATATCCTCACGATGGATCTCACGAGAGAGGACGGCTTGGCCGCCGAGTGCGAGAAGCCTGCCTAGCGTCCATCCGTCAAATCGGGTGTCGTCTCCGGCAGGAGGTCCACAAGCCCGATCTCGAGCACCTGCGCGAGCGCCAGCAGCGTCCGCAGCGTCGGGTTGGCCGGCGTCCCTGGCTTCGATTCACCCTTCTCGAACTTGTGATAGGTGTAGCCCGAGATCCCTGCGGCGTGCGCCACTCGTTCTTGGCTGAGTCCGCGGGCATCCCGGGCGCGGGCGAGGTTGGTTCCGAGCTCTCGGGCGTAGTCCGCCCAGGACGGCTGTTCCTGCGTTGAAGTGGCCATCGTCCCAGGCTTTGCGCGCCCGTTCCCACGTATGCACATACACGTATGGGATTTTGGCCGGAGGTATGGCAATCTACGTATGACCACACCAAGTTGTGCGCGCGCTGAGAACGCTCACCCTCCAGGGGAGGAGCGGCCGGGACCCGCGCACGACAGCACCTGTGCACGAGGGGACACACGCGATGCGCGCAACCGCCGATCCAACAACGCCCAAAGTCAGAGTGAGGATTCCTCGACCAATCCGGCGCGCTGGAGCGCTCCTCGCGGCGGCCGCTGCCCTGACGATCGGCCTCACTGCGTGCTCGGCACCGTCTGCGAAACCTGTAGATGAGGCGGCTGCTCGGAAGACGCCCGCCGCCGCGAGCTCGTCGCCGTCCTCCAATTCGGCAAGTGCTCCCGAGGGCACGGTTGGCAGCGACCTCTCGCTCATCGACGTCTGCACGTGGATCAACAACCAGAAGACGACGCGGAGCTTCGGTACGGACATGGTCAACGCCAGCGGACGTCCCCGGGAGATTCTGCAGCGCGGCGGTGTGCAGTCAGTCTCCTGTGAGGTTGCCGGCCAAGGTCCGACGGGCTATGTGAAGGTCGCCGACGTCGTTCTCGTAAGCGGCGGTGTCACGATCAAGGACGGCAACGCTCCCGGTGGAACTCACAAGACGATTGCTGACCGCGATGTTATCGAGGGCGCTGGCGTAGGCGGAGCCTCGGCAGCGGTGCAACTGAGCCCGGACGTAACCCTCAGCATCATCGCGCCGGAGCGCTCCAGCTCAAGCGAGAACGTCGACGATTCACTGACCGCCAGCGTGGTGCCGCTCCTCATCAAGCTCGCGAAGTCTTGGGATGCGAAAGACGTGCCTGCCTTCAAAGCGGGCACCTTCGAGGACCCACTCGCCCTCTGTAAGAAGGCCGATCTCATCACCGCGCTTCAGACGGCGCCATTGCCGGATGGACGCACGGCGGCGCTCTACGCCGAAGGCCGCGCCCATCTCGACCCAGGCGACCAGTCGCCACTGCAGGGCGAGATCTTCTGCGGCACCGCTGGCTTCGATGGGTCGGTGGCGAGCACCTGGCCGTGGCAGGCCCCCTTCCCGCAGGAGCGGAACTACCTCCTGGTGCACTTCTCCCAGTACCCGGACACGTCCACTGCCGAGACCGTGGCCCCGAAGGTCAACGGAACCGCGACCGGGGCATGGGTTGTCGGCGCCGCCTACGACGACACTGCTGTTCCGGCCGATCAGCAGACCTCCGAGATGAGGTCGTTTGCCGACAACCTCGAGCAGAAGGCCACCAGCGCTGTCAGCGGCCTGACGATGCAATCCACGTGGACGGGAGTAACCGGTGACTGAGCCCACATCGTTGATTATCACGGACGGATCGACGCCGACTAGGACGCGGAAATCACGCCCGTTCGTCGCAGCACTCGGCGTCACTGCGCTGCTGGTGACCGGAGGTGTGATGTCTGGTTGCTCGTCGCTTTCCTCGGCGGGCGGAGGTGACGATGGCGGAACCTCTGCCAGCGACAGCACGCCTTCAGCTGAAACCGAGGGCGAAGGCAGCTCAATGGGTCCTGCCTGCTCGATCTTCGACAGCGCAGCCGCGCAGGACCCATCGGCAAGCAACTTCCAGAAGGTCGATACCGCGAGCCTCACGACCGCGGTTGGCGTGACGCTTCCCACGAAAGCCGATTGCGGCTTTCAGTTCACGCAGGGCGATGGCTCGAAGGTGATCGAGCTGGTCTGGGAGAGTGGAGACGTCAACGCACTTGATGCTGCAGTGCGGGCAGCTGGTTACGCGGGCGAGCCGTGGTCTGACAAGTACGGCGCCAAGAACATGTACACCGGCCCGGGTGGGCTGGTCTGGGTCCACAGTGGTCTCTGGATTCAGAAGGACATGCCGCTGAGCGCGGCCATGTTCACGTTCCCCGGCTGAACTTGAGCAGTTCGCGCGACAGGTTGATCGCTGTGGTCAGCGTGGTGCTGCGACGCGGATCGCAAGGCCTGCGGCGATGAGCTCATCAACGGCAGCTCGAAGATCAGCCTCTTCCTCGTACGCGTCATCAAACGGGTTGACTGGCTTCCCCTGCTCGGCGACGAGCAACGCAAGAAGACCCTTCGCGATGAGGGACAGGCTCGGATCGGAGAGGACGTGGTCTGGGATGACGGCATCCGTCAGATCTTCATGCACGGGCCAGAGACCGGTCGCGGCGATCCAGTCCGAGTTCGTCGTCATGAGTTCACCGTAACGGGGCTGTTGCCTCAGCACGTTGTATGGAGAGGATCAAGGAGTGGAACCGACCGGCGGCGAGGACGCTCGCAGCACGATCCAGCTGAATGAAAAACAGCAGGCGGTGCTCGCGTGGATCGTCGAAGGCTGCCCAGATGGCGTCTACCCGGACGACAACTACAGCCACCGCCTGTCAGCTCGGGCATTGAGAACGCGGGGGCTGATCGAAATCAGCGGGCATGGCAAGTCTTGGCGCGCGACTCCAACGGAGCGTGGCCGACGATGGCCGGCGGCGACTGAAGAGGACGCTCGCGAACGAGCGCGTCTCAGCCGAACGGCTATGGAGATCGACGTCGGACAGGGCGTCGCGAGGGCCGAGACGGGTGCACTCGGACGGGCGCTACAACGGATGCCCCGAAAGAAGGCGGACAAGAAGCCGCTACCCGTCAAGAAGGTCAACAAGCAGGAGACGTATATGCGCTACAAGGTCGTGGTCACGCGGGTGCAGGTCGCTGAGAAGTGGGTACGCGCCACGGACGAGGACGACGCTGCTCGCAAGGTGCAGGAGGAGTTCGCCAAGCCGTACTCCTACTTCGGCAACTGGGAGACAAAGGCATCGGAGGTCGAGATCATCGAAGCCGAGCAGACCACAGTGATCCACCCCAGCAAGCTGTCCGAGTCCGGCCCGATGCTCCTGAGCCTCAAGGACGCGGCCGCTGCACTCGGCATCCCGTACTCGGCGCTCTACGAGCTCACGAATCGCGGTGACATCGAGTACACGAAGATGGGCTCACGGAAGTACATCCAGCGGGCATCGCTGATGAACTTCATTGCAACGAACACGCATCGCGGGTACTACCCAGGGTGATATCGGTCGATATTTACTGTGGCTCGTGTAGGTACAGTTTGCAGGTTCCGAACTTGTTCGCCGAATCATAGAACTTGGTGCCACGGCCGCACGTCTGATCCGTTGTGATGTAGTACATGAGTGATACTTCATCGTTGTTGCCCGGACGGCCATTTGATGCGTAGTAGAGTACGCCCCGCTGCTGAATGGTCATCCCATATACGGTGAATTTGATGGTGGGGAAAGGGCTCGAGGCAACGTTGATGTACTCCTTGAGCATGGTGCCTATTTCGGCATTTGCGGTGTAGCCAAGATTACTTCCATTGTTGAGGATGCACTCCCCAGTAGCGAATCCATCTCCGGCGGGGAACTCTGGTCCAAGGCAGGTCGAAACCGCAGTCGACCCGCTTGGGACTGGGTAACTCCCGTGCGTTTGCTCGTATATGCGGATCGCTTTCTCCCAGGCGTCAATAGCCGAAATGCGTTGCGACGCTTGCGCTCGATCGGTTATGCCAATGTAGGCAACTGTTGCAATCGAGGCGAGAATTGCGATTACAACAATGACGACTAAGAGTTCGACGATCGTGAAGCCTGGGCTGGCCCTGAACACCCCTCCTCGACGCGTAGAAGACCCATCGCCTCGCTGGAAGGTGGATGTCGAATCAGGACCGGTGCAGGACTCGCAAAATGCCATAGCTTGCGCATGACTATGAACCATAAGCAGGTTGTTGCCAATACCTCCACCGTTGTAGAAATCTCTACGACAGCGTGCGATACCGAGACGGTGCCCGAGCTACGCAGCGGCGTCGAAGATCTTGCGTTGGATGCGTAGACGCTCTCGGAGGTCGACGATCAGGTCGCCTTCGATTGGGGCCGCCACGTCGTTCGGGCCTGCAGCTTCTACTTTGTTGGCCTCGGCCAGCTTCCGCGTGTAGTCGGCGACGACGTGCACCAGCGCCTCGGCCTGCTCTGGAGAGAACTCGATCGTGAGGCTGCCGCCATCGGCAGCTGACCGCACATCCTCGAGTGCCGTGATCAGTCGGTCAATCGTTTCGCCATCGAGATCACCGGTCTGAATCGACTCCAGGTAGGCAGTGAGTGCCTCGTTGTAGGCAGCGACGGGTGCAGGTACCGCGGGCTGCTCCTTGGGCTTGCCTTTCTTGGCGGACCACACAGCGATGCCTCCGGCTGCGGCAAGGACGACGATCCCGAGCCCGATGAGCACCTTGGGGTTCTTCAGCGCCGCCATGGCCTGCATAGCATCCGGCGTTTGGTCTGGCATCGGAAGCGGTACTTCCTTCAGGTGCGTGATGATTTTGGTGCTATCGCGAACGACGCTACCGAAGCGCATGTACTCACCAGACATCAGTCCAGCGAGAATCGAGTCGGGGATGTCGTAGGCGACCGGAACGACGGTCACGAGGGACTCAGTTGACGGCGCGGTAGGCAGCGACGACCGTCTCGGGGATGCGACCGCGAGACGATACGGAGTATCCGTTCGCAGTGGGCCATTCGCGGATGGCGGACGTCTCGCCCGATCGAGTGCTCGACGTTCTGCGCTGACGAGCCGGTGCTGTCGCATTCGATGATGAGGTCCGCCGGGCGGCACCCACGTACGTCGAGAAGGCCTCACGGAGGGCGGATGCGTTCGCCGCTGAAAGGTCGATCTCGTACGCCGTGCCATCAAGTGAGAACTGCACTGATTCACCTTCGCCCGCGTCCAAGACAGATCCGTCGATGTCGTCTACGAGCTGGGTAATGATTTTCCGCGCCATGCACCGAGCGTATCGGCAGATCGAAGATGTTTGCTCATACCTTGTGTTACACGCGTCGTGGTTTTCACAACATTCGCGATCGGAATATTGACGACAGAATCTGGCGGCGCATAATCGCTCTCGTCCTCGTTGGTGTGCGGCTTGAAGGAGAACCATCCAGGTTCGCCGGCCGCTCCCGATGAGGAGGTTTCGCCCATGAGCGAAGACACTACCAACGAGGTGCCGATGTCGGTCCCCGGTCCGACGCGGACGCTTGCCGTTCGCATCACGGACGGATTGCGGGCGCAGCTGGACGTCATCGCCCAGCTCAACGACCGCACCGTCACCGAAGAGATCCGGATCGCCCTCGAGGCCTGGGTTGAGACCAGCAAGTCCGACCCGAAGGTGCTCGAGCGTGCCGAGACGGTGCGAGCCGAGATCGACCGCGAGGCCAAGACCAAGCAGAGCGCGATCGAGGCTATCTTCGGCGGCGCGACCGGAACCAAGACTCCGCGTGCCCGGTCAGGTCCCGCCTGACCAACACTCCCTCCCCGATCTGGGGAACGGCGAGGGGCGGCTGTCCCGAGGATCGAGCGATGCGCACGCTCTCCTCGGGCAGCTGCCCAGAACTACCTGCGCCAGTATCGGCGGGAGGTCAGATGCCAGGCGTGGCACTCATCGCAGTAGTAGGCGCGAGCTTCCTGCTTCGGTCGAGAGGCCTTGTCATGGTTCTTGATCTGCGCCAGCACAAGAAGCGCCGCGATCCGATCGCGGTAGCGCGTCTTCGTGCAGCGGGTCATGGCGGGAGCATGTCACTGGCCTCCGACACTCATCCGCATCCCTCGTTGCTGCCTCGCGGCTTCGGAAGAGAACCCATCCGGGGTTCTCGGCCGCGACAACAGTAAGGAGGTGGGACGCATGGTGCGCAGCATCGTCATCCCGCACAACACGGACTACGGCCCGTTCCTGACGGAGTTCGCCGAACTCGGCGACTTCCAAGAAGCAGTCGGCGGCTGGCTCGAACCCCTCGAGCTTCCCGCCCTCGGCATCA
The DNA here is from genome assembly GCF_042729315.1 of Microbacterium sp. NPDC060117. Taxonomy (NCBI): domain Bacteria; kingdom Bacillati; phylum Actinomycetota; class Actinomycetes; order Micrococcales; family Microbacteriaceae; genus Microbacterium; species Microbacterium sp. NPDC060117. The sequence continues at coordinate 764,011 of NZ_JBHWXR010000002.1, read as the reverse complement.
CGGTCTACATGAACGAGAGTGCTCAGCGCGATCGTCGCCTGCTGAACACCCGAGCCACCGCACTCTGGTGGCTCTACAGCGCTCGCCCGACGGATCGGCCGCTCATCTTGGGCAACGTCGTCCTCACCGGCGGCGACGGCCAGATGGGCAGCAACGACGTCCCGGAGCCGGTGATCCAACAGATCTTCGTCCGGAACGAGTTCGTCGTGCAGGTCCATCCGCACAATCGGCGGGCCTGGTTCGACTCGTTTGCTCGCTTCGACAACATCTTCGACGCCGCCATGTGGTGTCTGCTGTTCGAAGCGACGATGCGACTCGGCGCAGACTTCCGTGTCAGCGGTGAACCACCGATCGACTTCGGAGCCGACGAGCCGTCCATGGGAGGTGAACTCCCATGGTGAGGGGGCTGGTGATCCCCGCCGACGACGAGCAGCCGCTCCGGGAGATCGATGTGTCGGTCCCGGACGCGGTCGCCCAAGCGGTTGGCGGTCTCATGGAGGCGGTTGACCTGATCGACTTCGGCGCCACGGTCTACGTCAACGAATCGGGGGTGTTGCAGCGGATGCCGTTCAACAGCCGCGCGACGTTTCTCTGGTGGTACTACGTGCCCAGCTCTCGTGGGCGGGCGCGACTCGTCGGTGACGCCATCATCGTGGGGCTGCCCGACGATGATGGGGCGGACTCGGATCTGCCGGATGCTGCTCACCAGCAACTGCTCTCTCAGGCGCGCTACCGCGTCGAGGTGCAGATCGAGAACGAACCGATCTGGCGTCGCCTCCCGCTGACCTACCCGGACTACTGGGAAGCGCTGATGTGGGCTGCGCTACTGCTTCAGCAGATCCCCGATGCCGCGGACACTCGCGTCATCCCCGTGGGTCTCATCGAGAACGCAGCGGCGGCCTGACGGCTTCACTCACCTTCGCCAAGGCGGCGACTGCCCAACTTGGAGAGCCAGCACGCTCTCGGTTGGCGCGGTCGCCGCCTTATCCATGCCGCGGGAGAACGCCGCCAGAGTATCGGTCGTATGTTCAAGTGTGAAGGGGTGAGACTGCGGGTGACTCGAATATTCATTCCTATCGGCGCGGCGATTGGTCGCTGTCGGCGGCCCCTCCTAGAGTGGTCCACATGGACCTCCTGCCCGGCGATAGCGCAAGCCAGCGCAAAGCCCGCGGGGCGTTCTTCACGCCGGAGCCGATCGCCGAGCATCTTGCTGCGTGGGCGATTCAGGATGACCCTAGTGCGGTCATCATGGACCCGACTTGTGGCGATGGCGTATTCCTCTTGGCTGCCGCTCGTCGGCTGAACGCTCTCGGCCGCAGCGCTGAGGATCTTGAGTCGCAGGTCTATGGAGTGGACCTTCACTCGGCTTCGCTCGGCGAGGCAGCGCGCCTGCTCGAGGATGAAGGGTTGGACGCGCAGCTCATCGCGTCGGACTTCTTCGAGCTTGCCACCCCAGACATGGTGGACGCCCGTGTTCCGTATCTTGATGCGGTCGTCGGGAATCCTCCGTTCATCCGGTTCCAGGAGCATGTGGGTGCGTCGCGCCGCAGAAGCGCCGAAGCTGCCCTCCGGCAGGGTGTCCGACTGAACGGGCTTGCTTCATCGTGGGCGGCGAGCCTGGCGCACGCGTCGGGCTTCTTGAAGCCTGATGGCCGTCTTGCGATGGTGCTGCCAGCTGAGTTGCTCACGGTCGGGTATGCCGAGCCGATTCGGGCCTGGCTCCGCTCACGCTTCGAGCGCGTCAATCTTGTGCTCTTTGAGCGGTTGCAGTTCGAGGACGCCCTTGCAGATGTCGTCCTGCTCCTCGCCGAGGGCCGGGGCGGCTGCGATTCCTTCTCGCTCTGGCATGTCGAGACTGCGGAGGATCTGGCGAAGATCCGTCCGTACATGCAGCTCAATGTCACGCCGCCGGAGTCTGGCAAGTGGACCGACATCCTCGTTCCGAAGGCGGCGCGGGGGCTATACCGCGAAGTGGTCGCGCGGTCCTTCACCACGCTCAGCCACTACGGGACGTCTGAACTCGGTGCCGTGACGGGTGCCAACAAGTACTTCGTTATCTCGGATGCGACACGCGAGCAGTATGGACTGCAGGAGAGTCAGCTGGTCGCTGTGAGCCCGCCTGGCACGCGTCACCTGAAGGGTGCGTCGTTCACGCGTGCTCAGTGGAATGCGTTGCGGAAGGCTGGCGAGCCCGTGTGGCTCTTCCGCCCGGATGCGGATGACGACAGCCCAGCGCGGATTGCGTACACGGATCATGGCTTGTCAATCGGAGCCGACCAGGGCTACAAGTGTCAGATTCGCACCCCGTGGTGGCGCCCGCCGGCCCCCACGAAGCCCGACCTGTTCTTCACCTACATGAGCCACAACTACCCGAGGCTTATCGCGAACACTGCGAAGGTAGGGTTCCTGAACTCGATGCACGGCGTCCGCCTGCACGAGACGGCTCCGAACATTAGCGCGGCAGCGCTGCCATACATGTGCCTCAATTCCGTGACCATGCTGGGAGCCGAGATCAATGGGCGCTCCTATGGCGGCGGCGTACTGAAGATGGAGCCTCGCGAAGCCGCGCTTCTGCCGCTGCCTTCTCCCGAAGTTATGGCCAAGGCGTGGGCCGTCTTGGAGCCGCAGCGGGCTTCTCTCGACGCTCAGCTTCGCAATGGCCAATGGACTGAGGTGGCGAAGCGTGTTGATGAAGCCGTGCTGGGAACTGGTGCTGGTCTGTCGTCTGAAGACATAGCGCTCTTGCTCAACGCGGCTCGTGAGCGTCGGCAGCGCCGGTTGCGTCGGGCAGAATGAGGCCATGGCCTCATCATCGAACCCGGAAGACCAGGCGCGCGTAGAAGCGCGAGTTGGCAATCCGAGCGAGAAGGCGCAGCAGCTGCGCGACCGCATCCAGAACGAGATGGTCAAGTCGTTTCGTGAGATCGAGTCGGACTTCCTTGATCTGCTCTGGACGATCGATGCCTATCGGGTTGAGCAAGTCACTCCGCGAGCACCGTCGGGGACTGTTCTCAAGAAGAGTTCCGAAGGCGGCGAGGGCATCTACCGAGCCAAGGGCAACATCTTCTCCGATGTCGTGACGCTGATCTTGAGTAACAAGACATCGTCGCCTCTCGCGCCGCGCTCACAGGTTCAAGGGTTTTCGCAGCTGCATCAGATCGACATTGCTTGGCCCGCTCGCCCGGGCAAGGCATTGCAGGATCCCCTCATCTGCTGTGAGGCCAAGCTGACCGGCGCACCAGGCTTCGGTACCACTCCCGATCGCAAGGGGCGAGCAGACTGGAGCAACCGTCGCAAGGAGCTCAAGTTCCAGGCGACTGATCTCAAGCTCTATCGCCAGCAGGAGAACACGCGGATTCAGCACTGGGATCAGTGGCGCCGAAAGGCACCGCCGCTGGTCTACACGGTCTGGGCCGCTCGGTTGTCTTCGATCGACGAGTACAGCCGGATGATTGAGGACGCGCAGGCGCTCACTGCTACCTATCTTGATGGCGTCGGCATCTACGGCTTCATCACCAACGCTACGGGGGACGGCTACGTTGCCGCTTCTGTGTCACGTGGGGTCTCGCAGCGGGTCACAAGCCTCGACAACGTGCTTGATCTGATGGCGGCGGAGATCCAGGACATCATGGACCAGCACAACAACAAGGTTCCCGAGCCCGTAATCCCGAGTTCGTTTGCTGCCGCAGCATCAAAGATCAGCGACGCTGACGCGACTGCCCTCTTCTAGGACGTAATTCGATGAGACTCACTAAGACCGACCCCGACCTTGAGTCGCTCGTTCGACGTATTCGTGAGGGCGAACTTGATCTTCAGCCCGACTTCCAACGCGATGAGATCTGGAATCCGGCGCGGAGGCAACGCCTGATCGACACGATTCTGCGGGCTTGGTACGTGCCCGCGATACATATCGTCATCGACTCAGACGGTCGAGACGTCGTGCTCGACGGACAACAGCGTCTTGCCGCGATCCGCGACTTCTTTGCCGACAAGATTCGTGTCAACGGACACACCGAGCCGCATGATGAGCGGATCGCCCGGCTCGATGGTCTTCGGTACTCCAAATTGCCTGAGGACGTCAGGCGCGCTGTCAACAGGTTTGCCATCTCAGCGATAACTCTCGATGACTACAAGCCGCAAGAGCCGAATGAGCTGTTCTTCCGCCTCAACCAGTCGTACAACCTGACCCCACCTGAGAAGCGCAACGCACTTCACGGGCAAGCCCGAGATCAGGTCAAAGAACTAGTTGAGGAGCTGAAAGCACGCGGCTTGCTTGCAAGAGAGCAGATTGGATTCACCAACAGCCGGCTTGCGTACGACGATGTCATCGCCCGGGTGTGCGTCGCGCTCGAATCCGACGACATGCGACGACACATCAACAACAACGTCGTGGAGGAACAGTACCGGGGGCCCAAGTTCTCCGATGAAACGATCGATGCTGCGCGAGGTGCCGGCGAGTTGCTCATGCGACTGATCGATGATGCTCCATCGAGAGTGCGTTTCAACAAGGGAACGTTGCAGACCTGGCTTGTCTATTGTGCGTGGGCACCGCACGAAGGGGGAGTACCTGGTGGCCTCTTGGGCCACTTCGAAAGACTGCGGGCGGAGGTCAAGCAAGACGACTCATCGCATCCGCTTCAGCCCGTGATCGCACTGTACGACGATCGCGCGTCCTACCGCGTGACGGACGTCTCATCCGTTCTCATTCGAGACCTGGCAATTCATCTTGTTTCTCAGAAGGACTTCCATACCGCGCCGAGACGCGGGTCCGAACGACTCCTGTCCGAACTGTCGATGTCTCGCCCGAGCGGCGCTACTACGCTCATTACGGACTTCTTGCAGCGGTCGGCATGGGGTACGCCGATCATCGACCGTGGCGTGTCACCGTGAGGCGTGCGCAGGAGTCGCGCATTTGGGCAGAGCTACGCAAAGAACACATTGGACGCGCCCTCCCGCCGGATCCTTTCGTCGTCAGCGAGGACGTGGAGCTCGATCTGACTCGTCCTTGCACAGTCGTCGGGGGTCGTAACGGCTCCGGAAAGTCCCGTCTCCTTAGATCGATCGCTGAACAGCGCAAGGACGAGGCCGTCTACCTTGACCTGCACCACCTCTGCGAACAGGCGCTCATGGTGCTCCGTGAACAGACCAGCCTGGCTGACATGAAGGATGAGTTGGGTAGCCTCGAACTTTCAGATGAGCGCCGGGCGGATGTTGCGCGGATAGTTGGACGCGACTACGAGGCCGTGGATTGGTACGCCATCGAGCTGGGGCCCGAGGACCCGAAGGCTGTTCAACGATTTTGTTGGGATGGCGACGAACCGCTGATGCCGTATTTCACCGCGACGTATGCCGGTCTGGACTACGACGCGTTGGAAATGGGCCTAGGGGAGTTCTCGGTTCACTTCTTGTTCTGGATTCTGGAGCAGTACCGAGATCGATCGGGTCTTCTACTTCTGCTCGATGAGCCGGACGCGTACCTGGCTCCAGTCGGCGTGAGCCGACTGCTGGATCGTCTTCTCGCAATATGCAAGGCGAGGAGATGGCGAATGCTCATCTCGACGCACTCGGAGGAGATGATCGCCTCTGCTATCGAGCATCAGTCCTTCATGTTGCTTCGGAGAAGCAGCGGTGGCGAATCGGAGGGTGTGCATTCAGAGGACGATGACTCTATTGCTGACACCTTGCTCGCACGGCCCTCGATCAGACGGGTGCTGTATGTAGAGGACGAGTCGGCGATGTACCTCGCGCGTGCGCTCCTAGACCACGCGGATCTGCGGCTGTCTAGAACGATTTCGATCGTGTGGACGAAGGGTGTTGGGGATCTGGTTGTTCTCCGCGACCGACTCCCAAGGCCGCCGAGGCCGGACGTCCGTTTCGCTGTCGTACCGGACGGCGATCAGCGTGATGAGGTTTCAGATGCTGAAGTCGGCGGTCGCTGGCCGCTCCACTTCCTTCCGACCGAAATGGACCCCGACTTCCTCTTCAGGACTCTCAAGGCTGTTCCGGCTGATCTCGCTCGTGCCCTCGGCGTAGAGCCTGGCGCGCTGCAGCGGAAGCTGGATGACCTCGAGGGCGAGGATGACCATGACTGGGTCAACCAGCTTGGTGAGGCGTACGGCAGGCCACATGTCCTTACTGCCCTGGCGTCGCATTGGGCGAGTCTGAACCCCGAGGACGCGAAGACCTTCGCGCAAGCCGTGAAGGACGCTATCTGAGCTGCTGCCGATCGGCTTCCGGCTCATCAGCTGGTGGAGCCCAGTTGACGCTGATCGGTATGCTCCAGCTCTGCCGTTTCGATAAGGTCTCGCCATGGCATCACGGTTCCCGGCGAAGCAACCACGCGAAAAGCGTGCTACAACCTCCACACGGGAAGACGATCTGCCCGTGTCGTCTGAAGCGGCGGAGACGCCATCGCGCACGAAGAGGCCTTGGCGGCGCATCGCCATTTGGATGCGAGAGCCAGCTGGCAGAGTCATCGCGATCGTGAGTCTGGTTATTGCGTTGGCAGGAATCATCATCCCGATGGTTGGCGTCCTCTTAGCGAACCAAAACCAGGCGGAAGCCGAGCAGCGGGCCTCGCAACATCGCGCTACCGCAGCGCCCGGTGGTCTGAGCGAACTGGGTTTTGACCTGTCATTGAGTGACAACCAAGGTCTCGATCTGAGCGGAGTCAACGGGCTCGGCGGTGGAATGCTGCTCCGCAACGATCGCGATGAGGCCATCCGCGTCGTCGCGCTCACGTACCAGCTAGCAGGGCGGAACTACTCGATAAGCTACGGAACTCCTGGCGCCTGCGAAGGCGAGCCGTTCGATGTGGACGCGGCGTCGACTGTGCCGGTTCATTTCATAGTCGAGATACCTGGCAACGCAATCGTTGCATCTGCTGACGTGCGCGACAAGGCAATGATGGTTGCGACAGACTCGACTGGCAAGACCTGGCCCGTGGCGGTAGCCCGCAACCCGACAGCGACCGAGCAGAAGACTCTCCTAGAGCTCTATCGTCTCTGCGGCAAGGAGCTCGGAACCGATCTGCTAGGAGGGTGACGGGCTTGTGTCCAAGGAGCTTACTTTCGATGGACGGGATCGCCGTGCGGAGCGGTCACCATAGTCTTTGGTGGCGTCGCGTTACTTCGGGGAGCTGCGGTTGTTGCGGCTGCTAAACACACGTTCGACAGCGATTGCGAAGAAGGCGCCCGCTCCGATCAGGAGTAGTTGCCCGAGGCCATCGCTTAGGCTGCGTCGGAAATCATCGACGTAGGCAACGAACAGGGAACTGCCTGGCGAAAGAACCCACCGTCCTTCAATCGGATTCTGGGAAGCCGGACTTGGCGTCGTCTCAATCACGCTCGATCCAGCTGGACTGAATACGTCCACTTGGAGCGGCTGAGCATTGCCGAATGACTCCGATGTCGGCGGGCCAACATCAAACGGCAGCAAGGGGTTCGCTTGGTTCTCTATCGCGAAGATAGATGTGCCAAGCAGGGGGTTGCCAACCGCAGGTGGCCCCCAGTCAAACGCCACCGCAATCTGCAAGCTGTCGAACGCGCCAATCGCGGGAATCTCGCACGTGACAATCTCCCAGGGGGTGTCAGCGTGCACCTGAGCCCTTACTGTGTGGTGGCCGGCGGCGTCCCACCAGCTTGCGCAGGTATCGACCGAGCGGGCTGATGCTGGGAGCACAAATTGGATCTTTATGGGCGCTGTCAGGTCCCCGTGCCATAGCCCGCTCCGATTGCTGGCTGTCTGTATGCCCTCGAAAAGACTCATGTCGTCTGCTGGGCCGAACCAAACAAGAACCTGTTTGGTGGTAGCAAAGCGAACATTCCAGGTGGACGGTGGCTGCGGAATCCGCGCTTGAACCGCAGTCGCTTGAGCCAGCCCCTCAAGTTCCCCAGCAGTCGATGACGTGACGTACACGCCGAAGTCCATTGGAAAGTCGTACTCCGCTGTCGGACCTTTGCGTAAGGCGTCGAGGTAGCTTGGCTTCGACTGTTGACCGAGCGCTACGGCCCCCAAGATGCACCCCACGGCGAGGGCTGCCGCAGTCAGCGGCAGAAGAACCCGACCAATCAGCCTCATCACTATCCTCTTCGCCAACGCGGACGATCACACGATCAAGATAGCGGTGAGACGCGTCGGGCAGGGGCCTGTGATGGTGTTATCAACGATCGCTCTGTCCCTGTGTCCGCTCGCCTGCCCTTGCTGGTGCTATCTCAGAGGATGATGATCCGTCGATCGCGGCGCGGTTGCTTTTAGGGATGTGACCTCCAGGTCAGCGTGATTCCCAACCCATCGGAGCCCGTTGAAGTCCGCCGACCTCAATCCGATGAGGCGAAGACCGACACGCTCCCACGCGCTAACTCTGCGGCGTCCTGCTCCGACTATCTTGTAAGCACCGACCAGCGGTGCAGGTGGAGAGGTGGCGCGATGCGTGCGGGTAGAAAGCGGTCGGCCTAATGGCCAACGCCTCCATAGACTGGGCGGCTCTGTACCAGAAGCATCGCGACGCGATGTTCAGGGTCGCCAAAAACGTGCTGCGCAGCAGTGGGCGGATTGACCTCGCGGACGACGCTGTGCAGGAGGCGATGGTCTCCCTCATGAAGTCGCCACCGTCCGAACCGCCCCGTAGCTGGGAAGCCCTACTCGTGGCGACGGCAAAACGTCGAGCTTTGGACATGGTCGGCTCGGCCGCGATGGTCAATCGCGCGATGCTTGAAGAAGAACGTGCTTCGTCGGTCAGTGAGGCCGATATGGAGGATCTGCTCGAGCGTCTCGAGAGAATGGCGCTGGTGCGAGCGGCAATCGCGAAAGCCAAGCTCGACGCACGGGCGCACTACGTGCTCGCGCAGTACATGGTGCTCGAACGCCCGAGGGCTGAAGTGGCGGCGGAGCTTGGGGTGACGCCGGCCAGGGTGAGTCAGATTGCGACCAAAGTGCTTACGGACATCAACACGGCGGTAACGGAAGGAGGGTGACGATGAGTTCAGACAGGAACCAAGACGATGAGATCGGAGAGATCCTCGACGGGCGGAGCGGTCGGTCGGCACTCGACGCTGGTGCCCCATACCTGGAGCGGAACCCGGAGTTGCGAGGCCTGCTCGAGATTGCAGACCTGGCTTGGGAGAGTGAGCAGAGCGCTCCACCGCTCGCGGACGACCCTATTGCTGCGATGTTGGGACTAATCCCGGACCCGGACATCGAGCTGGATGGCAAGGCTCTGGCTTCTGCGCGCAAACAAGCGGGACTCACCGTCAGCACCCTTGCCGCTCGGTTGACCGCTCGAGGGTGGGATGTCTCGGGTAGGAATGTTTTCGCCTGGGAGAGTGGTCGCAACACTCCTCATGTACCAGCGTTGATTAATGCGATTGCTCAGGAAACCGGCACCGACTCGGATCGACTGCGTCGTCGCAATCGTGAGGATCCCGAACGCGCCAAGCTCGCTGCCGTCATAGCATCCGCGACCTTCAAGAACCTCGCCCAACGCTGGGCACGTATCCAAGGCACCACTGTCGATCTTGCTGCTTCAGCGCTCGAATCCCGCATGCTCGTGGCCGTGCACCGTGGTGGCGCCCCAGACGAGGAGATTCTGCTCGACTCGCTCGAGGCCATGATCACCGCAGTGGAAAGCTCCGCAGACCAATGAAGCTTGAGCCCTGGATCGAACGTGCGGTCGGAATCCTCGATGCGGAGACGCAGGAACAGTTCACGCTCGATCCGGTGGCCGCGCTAACGACACAGCTGGACCTTGCAGTTCGTCCTGTTGAGACGTTGGCGAATAGCCGCGCCGATGGAGGGTTCTGCGACGGCATGTCGTTCCTGGAGGACGGCGTCATTCTCTATGCGCCTACTCCGAACAGCCGCCGGCAGAACTTCACCCTCGCACACGAGCTCGGCCATTGGATTGTCGAGAAGGATCAAGGACTGTTTGATTGGATTGCCGATCAAGCCGACCCGACATCTCTCCTCGAGACGGTCTGCGACCAGATCGCGCAGCGCCTTCTGCTGCCGGATGCGCTCACGAACGATGTCGTTGGCACCGAACTGGTGCGCGCGCAACATGTGCAGGAGCTTTTCGACTCCAGCCAAGCGAGCTATCAGGCGTGCGCCATCGCCATCGCTCGGCACATTCGCGGTCTCGGTGCCGTCGTTCTCATCGACCGGTTCGATGGCCAGGTCCATCACGCCAGTATCCAGCCAGACCCAGACGATGGATGGCCCGAGGTATACCCGTGGCGTGGGCAAGTCGTCTCCGAGGCGCACGCGTTGCGACAGTTCCCTCCTGGCTCATCGTTCAGTCGGAGAATCACATGGCGCGATTCCTGGGGACGCACAGCCGAGTTCTACGCCGACGCGGTCGCCGACGACCGGCGGATCATCGCAGTGTTCGCCGGTGAAGATATCTGGAAAGTTGAACCCAGCTACGTCATCCAACCGCGAGACTTCGATACTCGTCCGCTCCTGACTGTCCACTGCTGCGGGCAAGAGCGCACGTTCCGAGGCTACCCATGCCCGACATGCGGACAGGGGTTCTGCCCGGTCTGCGGGAACTGTAAGTGCGATCTTGCCGCCAAGACAGAGGAGAGCTGCGCTGCGTGCTTCACGTTGTGGCAGCGCCATCTGCTCGTGGATGGCCTCTGCGAGAACTGCCGCTAACTCTTCCGCCGTCTGCTCCGACTACTTGTTGAGGGGCTGACGGTCAGCCCCGGAGATGGAGCCGGAAGTGGCGAAGAACACGGGACGCGGCCACCGCGTCGGAGCGGTTAAGGGGCGCAGCGAGTTCCAGGTCGGCAAGACCTGGTTCAAGCGCGACACCTCGACCGGCCGCATTATGAACGGCAGCCCGAACCAGCACAAGGGCGTCCGCAACGAAAAGTGAGCGACGTGGAGCTGGCGGTGCCGCGTGCGTCGGCCAGCTCCACTCGCCATCACGACCCCATCTCAAGCCGCCATCAAGAGAAAGAGTGATCATGGCAGATCGACGAGTAACCCATTCCCGCAAGAACCGCGACGGTGACATCACGGCCATCGGCAACCCCGGCCAGTTCTGGTCGCCGCGCGCCAAGGCTGACGCCATCCGCGACATCGAGTACGGCATCCACACGTACCACGTGCAGTGGCCGGAGAAGCGGACGGAGATCCGCGTAGTCAACGGCGCGACTGGCAAGTACCTGCGGACCGACCGCGACAACACGACTCGCAACAACCTGGACGACCTTCCGGACCTGTGAACACGTCCGGAAGCGAGGGGAAGGCACCAGTGGATTCCGCTGGTGCCTTCTTGGCTCTCAGGCTTGCTCGATGGCCTATCGGGGGTTGCGCGCTCTCGACAGGTCTGCGTACGAGGCCCGTGAGCCGGGCCTATTGCAGCTTGCGGGGCGCACTCGCCCGGGTCTCGACCCCGACGCGGTGAAGAGCGCGGTACACCGTGCCGTGCGACAAGCGGTACTTGTCCTCGAGGTCGGCCATCGTCGTCCCCGCTTCATAGTCGCGCGCCATTGCGCGAGCTTCGTTGTCCGTTATCCGCCGTCTCCTGACCACCACGTTGTTCTCACGCAGGAGCCGGATGAGTGCAGACGCCGCGACACCGTACTTCTCGGCGATCGACCGAGCGCTCTCACCGGCCTCGTATCGCCGCACGATGTCCGCGACCTTCTTTGCGCCCAGGCGCCTGGGCAGCCCCTGAGCGCGATACGACGGTGCCGGGCTCGAACCATCTTGACGATCGCCTGGGACGGTGAGGTTCTGAAGCTCCACGGGGGTGAACGGTAAGTTCCAATGGTTCGAGCAGAGGTCCCTTATGTCAGCCAACAGAGAAGGCCCGGAAACACTGAGGAATCAGTGATCCGGGCCTCTGTCGTTTCCTGATGGGGGAGAGCGGATCCACCGAGATGCGTGTTCCTGTCCCACTCTTCGGGACCAGCTCGAGCGGAGCTCGTCCGTGTCGTGGCGCCGAGTTCCCTTCCTGGTCCGAAACAGGCGCGCCGCAGAACCATCGCGTCGACATTCCCTGAGTAGACCTGTCCACATTAGTTGGACGGCTGACTTAGTATGATTAGGATCTTCGTGAGTCCGCCGCACGCGGCTCGGGATGATCGGAGTGGCGGTGAGCGCAAGAAGGTCACCCGGGGGCATGTGGTGACCGCGTCAGCGCTGAGCGGCAGGGGGGGGTGTTGCCGCACCGCCCGGAGTTCCCGTACCGATCGGGCGGTACGGGAACTCCTCAGCACGCGAGCAGTCGGCACGGGTCGCGTTTCCGCCGATGATCGCGGCAAGTCCGTGACAGGAACCTACGATGTAGGGGGTTCGACACCCCGCTGTCGACGCAAGGCCCGGGAGGCGCGATGGAGGCGAAGGCCGCGAAGCGAGCGAATGGCTTGGAGACGCAGCGCGCATTGCTGGTCGCCGCAGGCACGGTGTTCTCGCGGATGGCGTACGCCGACGCCCGGCTGAAGGACATCGCCGAAGAAGCCGGGATCAGTCAGGGGTCGCTGTACTTCCACTTCGGGAACAAGGATGACGTGGCTCGTGCGGTCCTCGCCGTCGAGCAGGAGCGCATGGCGCAGGTCCTCTCCGACGTTCGGGCCCGTTCTGACTCCGGTCTGGACTGCATCCTCGGGCTGTTCGAGGGCCTCGCAGAGCTGATCGCGACGGATGAGCTCGTGCAAGCGGGGATCCGCCTCTCGATGCAGCCCGCGACGGGGCTGGAGGTCGACTCCAGCCCGCCCTATGCCGCGTGGGTCGATGTGGCCTCGGCCATCCTGAGCGATGGCGTCGCGGACGGATCGATGGCTGCCTCTCTCGAGGTGCGTGCGACCGCCGAGGTGTTGAACGAGATCTTCGTCGGTGCGCAGGTCCTGTCCGGGCTCGAGGACAAGTGGGCTTCCCTGCCGCGTCGGGTCGCCGTGGCGCAGGCGGGAATACGGATGCTGCTCACGTCATCCCACCGACCGGAGTGATCGTTCCCGACTGAGGTCGGGTCACGGAACGGAGGGCGCCGTGCAGGTCAGCCCCGGCTGATACACGCCGTAGCCGCGCCCTTCCGGATCCATCGACATGCCCACGTAGTTCTTGTAGAACGCGACGTGCGCGGTGAAGCCGGTGTGCACGTGCATCATGTCCGGCGGATCGTCGTACTCCGCATAGGTGCCGAGCAGCGCGGCCAGGACCGGCTTGCCGGTCGCGGTCGCGAGCTGGGCTGCGAAGGCCGACGCGTTGGCCGCGCAGAACACGTACTTCAGGAACTTGAACTTCGTCGTGATCGTGGAGCGCGATGGGAAGGGCGTCTTCAGGATCGGCAGCAGGAAGCCCTCGATGTAGTCGACGTCCTCCTTGACGACGCGATCGAGCGTCAGCACCGTGTCATCATCGGTCCCGCTCGTCGCGTAGCCCTTCGCACCCTCCATCGCCCACATCGCGTGGTGGATCACCCGGGGGAACGCGCAGCCCCAGAGCCAGGAGAAGCCGTCCGTGGCGAACGCCGCCTTGAAGAGCGTGAGCGCGGCGGCGTCCTGCGTCGGCGCGACGAAGTCGTACTCGCCCCGGGAGTCCTTGTCGTTCGGATCCCGCTGGGTCGGCCCGAGCGTGGCCGTGATCGTGGTCGGTGCCCCGCCCGTGGAGGGCACGGGGATGATCGGGGAGCGGTCGTCGAAGCTGTTGACCAGGATCAGCCCGCCCATCCAGCCGTGCCCGAAGAAGCTCACCTCCTGGAGCGTGCCCGGCGCGTTCTGGCCGATGTCGCGGACTGCCGCGTACAGATCCGTGATCGACATCACGCTGAACTGGCCCGGTTTGAACCCCGTGCGGCTCACCCCGGCGGAATCGGTGAACGTGCCGATGCTGGAGCGGGCGACCGCCCCGAACGTCGCCACGACGCTCGACGTCTCGGTCTTCACGCCGCCTGGATACGTGACGTCCACGCGCGTCACCTGGCCCGCTCGGACGTCCATCATGAGGAACCGCAGATCCGCCTTCGCGGTGTTCTGCCGCGTGAGGTACTTGCGGCGGTTCGTGGCCAGGACCTGGAAGTCCACCCCCTGGAACTCCCAGTCCACGCCGGCCATGATGATGTGGTTGCGCATGACTCGACCTCCTGCCGGTCGTCGTCGGCGACTGCCGCCCTCGGGGCGGTCGCCGCTAGTTCGACGGCTGCCAGTCCTCTCCGACCTTCGTCCAGGTCGGGAGCGCGTCGTCGGCGCGCAGCTTGGCGAGCGTCGTGGGCAGCCGCACCAGCCACGGGTCGCCGACCGGCACCTCGTCGCCGGGCGCTCCGGTCGCCTCCTGGATCTCCTTGACGATCGGCACGTACAGCGAGCTGGAGATGTCCGGTGCGGGTCCGCCGTTCCAGATCTCCCCGGTCTCCAGGTAGTGCACGACCGCGGCCTCGAACCCCGGTCGCACCGGGAAGACCACGCGGCCGGCGCCCGCCCTCAGGAAGTCGGCGAACTCGGTGTCGACGTCGTCGAGCAGCATCCGGTGCGACCAGGCGGGCTTCCAGCCCCAGAAGTACGGGTAGAAGAAGTAGACGACGTGCTCCCACTCGAAGGCCTGCTCGAAGAAGCGCACATACGGCATCTGCTGCTCGCTGCGCGGCAGATCCGGCTGCGGATACCCCTCGGCGGAGGTCTGCAGAGCGCCGAACGCGTCGAACTGCTGTGCGGTCAGCAGCGTGAGGCACTGCTTGCGCAGCTCCGTCGTCACGATCCGCGAGTTCCACATCGGGTTGCGGCCGGAGATGACGACGCCGGCAGCGGCTGCCGCCTCGTCGAGCTGCGACTGGTAGGCCTGCTGCTTCGCGAGGTAGCCCTGGGTGAGCGCGGCGTGCGTCTTCAGCTGCCAGGCCGTCATCGCACGCGCGGTGCGCTCGCAGAAGATCTCGACGGTCGTCGCGAAGTCGCGGACCTTCCAGCCATAGGTGGCGATCGAGACGGATCCCACCTCGCCGGACATGTCCACGTACGTCGAGTCGGTGAAGACGTCGAGCGCGTTGTTGCCGATGATCAGATACCAGGCGTTGCCCGAGTAGGAGTACCACGCCGCCGTCCACAGGGCGTACTTCGCCTGGTAGCCGTCGTCGATCACGATGTCGGCCGACTTGCTGAACTCGTACGGATCCTGCGGCACGGTGCCGTCGTACGCCTTGCTGAACGTCTTGACCGGGGGCGGCGGCGCCTCGATCCCGGTGACGTCGTACTGGTGCGCCCAGAACGCGTAGTTGCCCTCTGTGACCTGCGTCGGGGTGAGGGCGAACGGCACCGGCGCGGTGAAGGTCTGCCCCTCGAGCTTGCCCTTGGTCTGCGCGACGATGAAGGCGGTGCCCGGTTCCGGCAGCGTGACGTCGAAGAGCATGCGCTTGCCGTAGTTGTAGACCTGCGCCTGCAGCACCTTGTCCACCCACTGGTACACACCGGAGATGTTGCCCGTTCCCGTGGTGTTGTCGAAGCCGTGCGAGTACTTCTCCTCGAACTCGTTCAGCGTCGTGGTCGTGCGCCGCTCGAGCACACGGTCGACGACCTTGCTGACCGAGCGGGCGACGACGTCCTTGCTGAACTCCGACGCCTGCTTGGTCGACTCCTCCGACGAGTGGTTCGTGGCGAAGTCGGCGTTGGCCTTGACCTCCACGAACGGCCCGTACTTCGCGTCCACGGACAGACCCGCCTTGAACTGGGTGTCGTCCTTGATCGTGGAACTGGTCTCGCGGCTGAGCGAGAACCGGTCCGTCGACTGCGTGTCGCGCTCCTCCTCCTTGGTGGTCTCCTGCTCGGTGAGGATGGTGGTCTCGGTGCGCTCGAGGCGCCGCGTCTCGCGGTCGAGGTGCTCGGACTTCAGCACGTTCTCGACGTGCGCGAGTTCGCCGCCCTCGTAGCGCAGGACGTGCTCCTTGACGAGCAGCAGGTCGCCGACGCCGACGGGACGGATGGATCCGTGCCCGGTCGGCATACCGGTCGCGGGATCGCCGACGAGATCGGCGGCGCCTGAGGTCTGCACCAGCGCACTGCCCACGAGGGAGACGGCGGAGACCGCGGAGATCGGCACGGTGAGCGATGTCAGGAGCGATCCCCGTGCCTCGTCCAATGTCCGCAGCATGACGGGCAGAGGCGCGGTGGCGACGTCGAGCGACAGCCCCCGCAGGGTGCTGCGTACGGCGGTCGGCAGCTTCTGGACGGTGGTCGTGTCGAGGACCCAGGGGATCCGCGGGGTGACGGACCCGGAGCTCTCCGCGTCCGTCCGCACGGCGCTCGTGCGCGCCGTGCCGCCGTCGCCGGCGGCTCGTGTCGTGCGGGTCTGCGGCCGGGGTGCCGCCGAACGGGTCTGCGCGGCGAAGCCCGAGGCGGAGAGCCCGCCCAGCGCGGCGATCGCACGGTCCAGGCGATCGATCTCGGCGCGGATCCTGCCCTCGTCCGGCCCGGCCGGCGCCGGGGTCGGCCCCTGCGGGGGCGTCTCGGATGCGGGTCTGTCCGTCTTCGGCAGGCTCGCCGGCATGACGAGCGGGCGCACGGCGATCTCGGGGTCGCCGTGCGCCGTCCGCGCGATGACGTCGAGACCCTGCGCGACCGTCGCCAGGCCGCGCGCGTCGGTGCCCGAGGAGTCGGAGAGCGCCTTCGCAGCGATCAGCGTGTCCTCGACGCGCTGGCGGTAGGCGGCGAAGTCCCCTCCCGATGCCACTGCCGTCGATGCGCGCCCTGTCGCTGCGAGGATCACCGCCTCCGCATCGGCGTTCGCCATGCGCGCCACCCCGACCGCGGTCGCGACGTCACGGGCCGCGACGCCCAGCGGATCCTCGGTGACGGTGCGCACCGCGACATCGGACTGGAGGAGCGCCTTCGCCGAACGCCGAAGGGCGGACGCGCCGTCGCCGATGTCGATCGCGTGGGCGTTGAGCGTGTGCACGTCGGCCGCGGCGGGCAGATCCGCCGGACGCATCACCATGAAGCGGAACAGCTCGTTCATCCTGATCACCCTGACTCTCATCGTGCTGGGATCCAGCGATGACAAGGAGTCCGGACGGCCGCTCCTGATACAACGGGATCGTCCTCGGCGGGGTGCCCGTCGCCGAGGACGGGCTCCGGATCAGAGCCGTCCGAAGACCTCGGGATCCACCGGGCGCTGCGCCCGCGGCAGCTTCGCGACGACGAGGCGATAGGCCTCGGTGACGAGCTCCTCGACCAGCCCTCGCTCGAGGCTGCCGTCGGCACGCAGCGTGATCCAGTGCCGCTTGTTCATGTGGTAGCCGGGGATGATCGCCGGGTACGTGGCGCGCAGGGCTTCGGCATCCGCCGGAGCCGACTTGAGCGTCACCCCCGTGCGGGTCGACGGCGAGAGCGCCATGAACATCAGCCCGCGCACGCGGAACACATCGACCTCGGGTCCGAACGGCTGATCCACCGTGACGCCGGGGAGCTCGTCGGCGCGCGCCTGCACCCAGTCCTGCATGTCGTCGCCTGTCATGCGCTGAGCCCTTTCGTCCGCACGGGTCCGGATCCGGATCCTCGAGTTCATCATGCCGTGCGTCGGGGACGCCGGTGCGAGGAGCGCGGCTCTGTACGCGTCTCGGATTTCGGCGGATCATGGGGCGGGAGCCGAACGAACGGGAGTCGAGCATGTCCGAGGATCATGTGGCCACAGCGAGCATCACGATCGATGCATCCCCCGACCGCGTGTGGGAGGTGCTGACAGACCCCGATGCGGTCCGGGAGTTCATGTTCGGCACCACGGTCGTCACGGACTGGACCGTCGGGGCGCCGATCCGCTGGCAGGGGGAGTGGGAGGGGCGCGCCTATGAGGACAGGGGTGTGATCCTGGAGGCCGACCCGGGCCGGCGGCTCGTCTGCACGCACTTCAGCCCGCTCACCGGGAAGCCGGACGTCCCGGAGAACTACCACACGCTGACCTGGACGATCAGCGGGGACCGCCCGGTCGAGTTCACGCTGAGTCAGGACAACAACCCCGATGAGGCGGCGGCCCTGCACTCGACGACGATGTGGGACAGCCTCGTGCGCACCGTGAAGGACATCGCCGAGCGACAGGGCTGAGCACAGGAACGGGAACGCGCCGCGGATCCATTGCCCTCGGTCCAGAAAACGTGCCATCCTCGGTACCACGTCAGCGCCGATGCTCCGAGCCGTCCTGCGACCCGCCCCACCGGTGACACGGGTGAACGACAGGGGGGAATCGCATGTCGCAGACCGATGCCGGCAATCTCACGCACGCCGAAGACCACGGCGCAGAGCACGACGCGGAGCAGGCCGGGTACAAGAAGAGCCTGAACCGCCGCCAGGTGCAGATGATCGCGATCGGCGGTGCGATCGGAACGGGCCTGTTCCTGGGATCCGCCTCCCGGCTGCACAGCAACGGCCCCGCGCTCGTGCTCAGCTACGCGTTCGTCGGCGTCATCGCCTACTTCCTCATGCGCGCGCTCGGAGAGCTCGTGCTGTACCGCACCACGTCCGGCGCCTTCGTGTCGTGGATGCGCGAGTTCTTCGGAGAGAAGGCCGCGTACTACACGGGCTGGATGTACTGGACGAACTGGGCGCTCACCGGCATCGCCGAGCTCAGCGCCGTCGGCCTCTACATCCAGTACTGGTGGCCCCAGATGCCCACGTGGGCGACGGTGCTCATCGCACTCGCCGTCGTGCTGGTCGTGAACCTGCTCTCCGCGAAGGCCTTCGGCGAGTTCGAGTTCTGGGCCTCGGTGCTCAAGGTCACCGCGATCATCGTCTTCCTCGTCGTCGGCATCATCGTCGTCGCGTTCAGTTTCGACGTCGGCGGTCATCGCGCGGGGATCCAGAATCTCTGGTCCAACCCCGGCGGGTTCTGGCCCAGCGGCGACGGGTTCGCCTGGTACGGGCCGATCATCGTGATGTCGGGCGTCGTCTTCGCGTACGCGGCCATCGAGATGGTCGGCATCGCGGCGGGCGAGATGGAGGATCCGAAGCGCGAGGTGCCGAAGGCCGTGAACGCGGTCATCGTCCGCATCGGCGTCTTCTACTGCGGCGCGCTGCTGCTGCTGGTCTGCATCCTGCCGACGAGCGAGTTCACTCCGGGCATCAGCCCGTTCGTGACCGTGTTCGGGCGGATGGGCATCCCGTGGATGGCCAACGTGATCCAGGCGATCCTCATCGTCGCGGCGATGTCGTCGCTGAACTCCGGGCTGTACACGACCGGGCGGGTGCTGCGCAGTCTCGGCATGGCGAAGCAGGCCCCGGGCTTCACGCTGAAGATGAGTCAGTCCGGCGTCCCGTGGGCCGGCATCGTGATGACCGCGGTCGTCTACGTGTTCGGATCCATCCTGAACGCGGTGAGCCCCGACGCTTTCGAGATCGCGCTGGAGGCGGCCTCGATCGCGGTGGTGTTCACCTGGGGCACGATCTTCATCTGCCAGCTGCGTCTGCGAAGACTGAGCGACCGGGGAGTGCTGCCGCCGAGCACGTTCCGCGCGCCCGGCACGCCGTGGACGAGCTACCTGGGGCTTGCCTTCCTCGTGTTCGTGATCGTCGGCATGGCGATCTCGGGCTGGCAGGCGTCGCCGTACTTCTGGCACAAGACCGGATTCGTCGTGGTGGTCGTCGGGATCCCGGTGCTGCTCGTGATCTTCGAGCTCGGCTGGCTGATCGTGAAGGGGCGGGTCGTCGCGCACACCGACGGCCGGATGCTCAGCAAGTGGACCGACACGGGCCTGCGCTATCCGCCTCGGGAACCCGGCCCGCGCACCGAATCGATCGCCGCCATCGGCACCGTCCAGTTCGACGTGCACGAGCGCGATGAGGACGAAGCGGACCACCACGGCATCGACATCGGACCCGTCGAGATCGAAGCGCACGAATGGGACAACCTCGAGGAGCCGGACAAGAACCCGCATGAGGGCGGGACCGGCAAGAGCGAAGGGGGACGGTGACATGCGCCGTCTCAGCGCCGTCGCGCTCGGCCTCGTCGCCGCATCGGTGCTCGTCGCGGGCTGCTCGTCCGCGACCCCGCAGAACACCGGCGACAACAGCGCGACCGGTTCCGGCACGCTCACGATCGGCATCGCCGACGATCTGCCGGGGGTGAGCCTCAAGACCGATTCCGGGTACGCGGGCTTCGACATCGACACGGCCAACTACGTCGCGGGCAAGCTCGGCGTGCCGACGAAGAACATCACGTGGCAGCGCATCGACCAGGACGAGCGGGTGAGCGCGCTCACCTCGGGCAAGGTCGACCTCGTCGTCTCGACCTTCTCGATCACGGCCGAACGGGAGAAGGAGATCGCCTTCGCGGGGCCGTACTTCGTGGCCCATCAGGATCTGCTCATCCGCCGCAACGACGACACGATCACCGGTCCGGAGACCCTGGACGGGAAGAAGGTGTGCGCGGCCGCCGGCACGACCTCGATCGACTACCTCACGTCGCACTATCAGGGGAAGATCACCGTCGTGAAGGTGCCGTCCTGGTCCGAATGCGTTCGCGATCTGGCGGCGGGCACGGTCGATGCGGTGTCGACCGACGACCTCATCCTCGCCGGCTTCGCGACCCAGCCCGAGTACAAGGGCGTGCTGCGCGTGATCGGCAAGGGCTTCACCGACGAGAACTACGGCGTCGGTCTCAAGCAGGGCGACAACAGGCTCGACACGGTGCGCGCCGCGCTCAAGGAGTTCATCTCCTCCGGCGCATGGAAGAAGTCCCTGGACGCGAACATCGCCCCGTCCGGCTACGCGATCCCGGCTCCGCCCTCGGTGAAGTAGGGGCGGGACGACGACGCCCTCCGTCCCGACGTCGGGACGGAGGGCGTCGTCGGCGATCAGAAGACCGGGGTTCCGGCGCGCGTGAGCTGCCAGTTTACGACGTGGAAATCCGCCGGGTCGATCGTGCCGGCGGCCGAGGCGTAGGCCACGATGGCCTCACGGATCGCGACCTGCGCGTTGTAGACGACCGGCGCGGTCGCGATGTGCGGGAAGCCGCCGCCGCCGGACTGGCGGTAGTTGTTCACCGCGACCACGAACTTCTGCGCCGGGTCGACGGGCGCGCCGTTCCAGGACAGGTTCTGGATCCGGGATCCCTGCGGCTGCGCGATGTCGACGTCGTAGGTCACTCCGGAGAACTGGTCGTAGTTGTAGTCCGGGGTGTTCAGCGCGTTCGTCCAGCTCGCCGGATCCACCGGAGCGCCGGGGGCCACCTGCTGGAAGTACTTCGCCGAGTACTCCAGGTAGTCCTTGATCTGCGCACCGGTGAGCACCGAGGCCATGAGCGTGTTGTCGTAGATGTACAGCCCCGCGACGTCTCGGATCGTGACCTCCCCGGCCGGGAAGGTGGCCTGCCGGTTGAAGGGCGCCGCGATCGACACGATCGGCAGCGATGCCTCCGCCGTGCCGGCGATCGCCTGCGACACGGTGTCGACCTGCACCTTGTTCACGTAGTCGAGGATCGCGGTGTCCTTCCAGCAGGACTCGGCGGCCGACAGCTCCTCCGTGGAGTTCGCCACCGGCTTGTTGACGTACGCGACCACGGCGTCGTGCTGTGCCTGGATGAGGGAGACGAGCGCAGGGTCGTCCTCGACCGTGTTCGTGTTGACGTTCGTGGACTTCTTCGACACGACCGTCCACTGACCCTTGACCTGCTGCAGCTCGATGTCGAACACGCTCAGGCGCTGGCCCCAGCACATCGGTTCGCTCAACACGACCTGCTGTCCGGTCGTCGCGTTGGTCACGAAGCGCTGCGGGATGTCCTTGTGCGCGTGCCCGAACAGGATCGCGTCGATGCCGGGGACCTGTTCGGCGAGCAGACCCGCGGCGTTCTCGTTCGGCAGCGCGTCACCGTACGACGAGGTGCCGCTGTCGCCGGAGTGCACGCTCACGACCAGCACGTCCACGCCCTGGGCGCGGATCACGGGCACCCAGCGCTTCGCGGTCTCGAGGATGTCCAGGACCTCGAGCTTGCCGCTCACGTTCGCCTTGTCCCAGATGACGATGCCCGGGTTGGTGAGGCCGAGCACGCCGACCCGGATCGGCTTGGCGCCCTTGGGGTGCAGCGTCTTGATCGTGTACGGCGTGTAGGCGGGCACGGTCGTTCCCGCACGCACCGCATTCGCGCCGAGGACCGGCGCCTTCATCTGCGAGATCCACGTGTCGAGGAAGTCGAGCCCGTAGTTGAACTCGTGGTTGCCGAGCGCCACGGCGTCGTATCCGATCGCGTTCATCTGCGCGGCCATGGGATGGATCGCGCCGCTCTTCGTGATCGGATCCACCGTCGCGTAGTAGAAGCCGAGCGGGGTGCCCTGGATCGTGTCGCCGGCGTCGAACAGCAGGGTGCGGTCCTGTCCGCGGTCGGCGCGGATCTGGTTCACGACGCTCGAGACGCGCGACAGACCGACGACGTTGCCGGCCTTGTCGGAGTAGGCCGCGTCCTTGTAGTAGTCCCAGTTCACCGCGTGCGAGTGGATGTCGGACGAGCCCATGATGGTGATGGTCACGGACTTGCCGACACCGCCTGCCGCTGCGGACGCCGGCTCAGAGCTGGTGGCGACCCAGCCGGCGGCGGCGAGGGCGCTGGCGGCGGAGACGCCGGTGAGGAATCCGCGTCGGCTCAGCCCTGAGCGACGCTCCTGCTCCACGTCGTCCGGGACGGCGCACGAGCACCAGCGGGGCTGCGGGGCGTCGGCGTGGCGGTGGAGATGTGTTTCATCTGTCATGAGGACCGATGCAACCATGCCGACGGGGGCTGGACAACAACGCGCGCGTTAACACTCGGGGAGCGCTCGCATGAGCGGCCTCTGCGCTCTGGCATGCGCTCCCGAGCATCGTGAGCGCGCCCGAGTCGCTCGATGAGACGAGCGGACGCCAACCTCGCGGCACGCGCCCGGGAGGCAGCAGGATCCATCCCCATCCGATCGGGCGCGGGCTCCGAACAGAGGGTGAGCGGCACCGTGCCGCACGCGAGGAGGAGAAATGCGTTCGTCACCGAACCGTCTGATCGCCGTCGTCTTCGGCGCCGTCTACATCGTCGTGGGGGCACTCGGCTTCGCCGTCACCGGGGGAGTGTCCTTCCTGGCGACCCAGGGAGGAATGCTGCTCGGCATCTTCATGGTCAACCCGCTGCACAACGTGGCGCACCTGCTCATCGGCGCGGTGCTCCTGATCTCGGGCCTCGTCTCCACGAGGGCCGCGAAGGGCGCCAACACCGTGATCGGGGCCGCGTATCTGCTGCTGGGCATCGTCGGGTTCTTCCTCGTGGGAACCGCGGCGAACATCCTCGCGCTGAACACGTTCGACCACTTCCTGCACCTCGCGAGCGCGCTGCTGCTGCTCGCGGTCGGGCTGGGGGTCGAGCGCAGCGCATCCCGCGAGGCGATGGCCTGAGGTCATCGTGCTGCGCAGCTGGCCCGCGCTCCTCGCCTGGGGCGCGGGCCTCATCCACCTCGCGGTCGGCGCCGCGATCACCCGTGCGGGTGCGCCGTGGCCCGGCAGCCTGCTGCTCGCACCGATGCTGCTCGCCGGACTCGCCGAGCTCGGCTGGGGAGTCGCGGTGCTGCGCGCCGGTCGGATCCTCGGGGGAAGGGGGGCGGCGATCGGCGCGATCATCGTCGTGCTGCTGGGGGCTGTTGCCCTCCTGGGTGGCGCACCGGTGATCGCGATAGGGACCTCGTCCGCACTGGCCGTCGCGTCGGGAGCGATGGCGGCGCGGACGCAGGAAGCGGGGGAGGCGCGGGCCGGCACTGGGGAGGAGCCGGCCCGGAAGTCCCGATCGCGGGCGGCGGGGGTGGTCCTGGGGGCCGTCCTCGTCGCTGCGCTCGCCACGCCGGGCTTGGCGCAGACCGATGCTGCGACCAACGGCGGCCGGCACGATCACGGGGTCGGTGCCGAGCTGCCGCTCGTCGATCCGCACGCTCATCACTGAGCGGCGGGTCGGGAGGCCGGAACGAGAAGAGGCCCCCGCGGATGCGAGGGCCTCTTCTTCTGATCCGCGTTCGGATCAGAAGACGTTCGACTGCAGCCAGGCGAGCGGGTCGATGGCGCTGTCGTTGATGTGCACCTCGAAGTGCAGGCAGGATCCGACGGTCCAGCCGGTGTCGCCGACGCGGCCGATGAACTGACCCGCGGTGACGCACTCGCCAGCCTGGACCGCGCGGCTGCCGTAGGTCATGTGACCGTAGAGGGTGGAGACGGCGTTGCTGCCACTCAGGGACGGGTGCGCGATCTCGACGGTGACGCCGTAGCCCTGGTAGCTCTCCGAGGAGAGCGTGACGCAGCCGTCTGCGACGGCGTAGATCGGGGTGCCGATGCCGGCCGCGAAGTCCTGTCCCATGTGGCTGCGCCCGGTGCGGGCCGCGCCGAAGCCGTCGGTCAGGGTGTAGGAGCCTGCGGCCATCGGGTAGATGACCTGACCCGGCTTGGCGATCGAGGCGACTCCGGTGCGCTCGGCGGCCGCGGTCGCGGCCTGCATCGCGCTGAGTTCCGAGGGGGTGGTCGCCGTGAACGTGCCGTGGACCTGCACATCGGGGAGCACGCCGCCTGCGGCCGTGAAGGACTGTGCCCGGATGTCGGCGGCCGCGCTGGTGGCGGGCTTGGCGTCGCTCGCGCGGACCATGCCGAGGGCGGGGAGCGCCGTGCCGACGACGAGCGCCGAGATCGCGAGGGCGGCTCCGGTGCTGCGCCCGATGTTCTTGGCACCGCGGCGGGGGCGCTTGCCGGCGGGGACGATGTGCGCAGGCAGCTGCTCGGGGGCTGCGGAGCGGGTCGTCGGCTCGGGGGCCTGCGGCGGTGCGGGGATGTGCGCCTGAGGTGCGGCGGGGTCGAACAGCCGTCGCTGGGCCGGCTCGGACGGAGCGCTCGCGGTGTCGGCAGGGGCCGGCGTCTGCGCGGTGGCGGGCGCCTGTGCGGCGGCCTGCTCCCTCAGCTCCCGGCGCGAACGGGGCGCGGCGGTGCCGGCGGTTGCGGAGGGGGATTCTGTCGTGCGGGCAGACGTGTGCGCGGTTTCGGGGGCTCGCGAACTGATGATGTGCTCCTCGGGCAGCGGAGAGGGTGTGACGTCTCCGCTTTCGGGGGGAACGGAGGGGTGTTACAACTCCGTAATAATACGGACTGTTCCTGAGAGTTCCATACATTGGTCGCGAAACGCCGTCTCGGCGTGGCGCGATCGGAGCGGTCGTCAGTGCTCGCCGCCGCGGTTGGTGATGGTCTGCACGAGCGCCAGGTACTCCTTCGGAGTGGCTTCCGGGAGATACGCACTGCCGATGGCCATGCCGATCGTGGCGAGCTGCGCCGGATCCGCGTACGCCATGTAGATCGTGTCGTAGCGCGGGTTGAACTTGCTCTTGAACCGGAACAGAGAGGTGAAGCCGTAGGCGGGCTCGAGCATCTCGCCGAGCCAGCCGAGCAGTCGGGTCATGACGGTCGGATCCGGGGCCTGCTCGCCCGGCTTGGTGGCCAGCGGCGCACCCGAGAGACTGAGCCTCTGCGCGCCCTGCTCCTTCATGTGAAGCGCCGCGGACGCGATGATGAACTCCATGATGCCCGGCATGGATCCGTCGCTGCGGCGCATGAAGTCGATGGTCCAGCCGGTGATCCTCCCGTCGGTCCAGCTGGGCAGCCAGCTCGTGGTCGCCTCGATTCCGCCGTCCTTGTTGAGAGCGAGGAAGATCCCGACGTCGGAGTCCTTGAGCTCCTCCATGCCGCCGAGCGTGAATCCCATCTCGGGGAGCTTCTTGTGGGCGACCCACTCCTCGCTGACCGCCGTGATCTCCCGCGAGTAACGGGTCGGCAGATCGTTCCATGTCGACCACAGGGTGGTGATGCCCTCGCGTTCGCCGCGGTTCAGCGGCTGACGCACCTTCTGCCATGCCTTGCCCGCCAGCTCGAAGTCCGGCAGGTCGATCACGGTCTCCTCACCGACGGACATGTACTGCCAGCCGAAGGACTGGAAGATCGGCAGGAAGCGCTCGTGGAAGCTGTAGAAGCAGGCGGACCAGCCCTGCGATTCGCAGTAGGCGATGAAGGCCTCGACGGTCTCGCGCTCGGTTCCCTCGGCGCAGACCGGATCCGACACGGTCAGCGCGATCTTGCGGATGACGCGGTAGGCGACGGCGCCCTGACCGTCCGCGGTGAACCAGTAGCTGTTGCCCGGCCAGGTGCCCATGAAGCCGAGGGTGCCGCCGCCTCCTGCGCGCAACAGGGCCCGGAATCGCGCCTCCTCGACCACGTGGCGGTCGACCTCGGTGGCGCGGAACAGCCGCACGCTCGCGACGATGAAGACGATCCAGAACGGCACGCCGATCCACTGGTAGACGAACAGCGCGGCCCCGTCGACCGGGATCCCCGCATCCGCGATGGCGGGGAGAAGGCCGCTGGAGACGAAGGGGCGCACCAGGTCGGCCAACAGTTCGCCGAGGGGCGGCTGTCCGTCCAGATAGTTGTCGCCGTCGATCAGGCCGATCACGAGGTAGATGCCGGCGCACACCACGAACGCGCCGATGACGGTGGCGGTGAAGCGCCGGACGGCGATCCGGGGCGCGGTCACCCGGAAGTGCCGCCGGGCGACCAGCAGCAGGGCGATCACCCCGATCGGCACGAGTACGGCCAGGATCATCGCGATCCCGTCCTCGATCAGCAGTGTTCCGCGGATCTTGTCGTCGAGCAGATCATTGATGCCGACCGAGGTGGCGGTGAGCACGGCGATCACCACGTTGACGACCAATGCCATGATCCACGCCGCCCGGCGTCCGGTGCGCAGCCCCCAAGCGGCGACGAGCGTGAGCAGCAGCGGGACGAGGCTCACCAGGAACGGTCCGGGGCCGGAGTTGAGGATCGCGTCGGCCTGGCGCACGCAGTCCTGGGTGAAGTCGGTGGCGCACGAGGCGGGCATCTTGTCCACCTCGAGCGGGGAGAAGCCGGAGACGACGAGCCCGAGCGGCGAGTACCAGGCGCCGGAGATGAGTACGATGAACGGCCCGAGCCCGGTGGCCGCCACGATCGCCGCGACCAGGGTGCGCACCTCTCGATGGGAGCTGCGATGCCAGGTCGGTCGTGTGGCGCCGCGCGCCAGCACGAGACCGAGGAACAGCCCGAGCACGCCCGAGAGCAGCCGGAACACGCTGTCGCTGTCGGCGGCGTACAGCGCGAACATCACCAGCAGGGTGAAGCCGACGACGCGGATGCGGCGCTGCCACAGCGCGGGGGCGAGCGCGCTCGCGGCCATCAGCATGCCGACCGTGCCGATGGTGGGATCGGCGACGGCGTCGTAGCTGGCCAGCAGCCCCCACTGCGAACCCCAGGACACCATCAGCCATTGCGCGGTCAGGCCGATCACCATCGCGACCACTCCGGTCAGCAGGAAGGTCCATGCGGCGCGGACGCTGCCGAGCTTGCGCTCCGCGTACGCGCCGGCGGTCAGGATCAGCAGGATGGCGAGCACGCCGCCGATCACCGAGTCGCCGAAGAGCAGCGCGGTGAGCGGGGTCCACCAGCCACCATCCTCGATGGTCGTGCTCACCGAGGCGGCGAACTCCTGGGGGAAGCGGCCCAGGAACGTGCCGGTGACGAAGCCCGCCGCCAGCACCACCAGGGCGAGCATCGCACTGAACGGGTTGCCGAGCAGATACATCCGCACTGACCGGATCCAGCGCGGCGTCTCGCGCGGTACGGGCGGGGGAGTGACGGTGCCGGCGGGGGCGTTGTCAGAGGCGGTCATACATTGCTCTCTCTGCGAGGAGGCGCGGTTCGTACCGGATCCATGCGGCGGCGAGGCGCCACCTCCTTCAGAGTGCCCAACCTCTGCGGCGTTGTACAGTCGCCATGCCCTGCGCCGAGAACCTGTCCCCTTCGGTGCCGACGGTCGTACCCTGAAGAGGAGAGATGCGCCATCTCCCGATGGGAGGATCAGCATGAGCCAGGACGACCGACCCCAGATCCCGGATCCGCGCGACGGACTCGAGGGCACGTACACCGAGGTCGACGGGGAGCCCGGACAGGAGCGCACCGTGCACGGGCAGTACACCCGCACCGAGCGCGGCGGCCCCGATCCCGAGGACGAGGGCGCCTACGCCGATGCCGAGCACGGCGGCGGCACGGAACCCCCGCGGCACTCCGCGCACGACCGCCACGGCAAGTACAACCGCCACGACCAGTGACCCGCTGAGGGCGTCAGCGCGGCGCGACGAGGCCCGAGCCGTCGCGGCGTTCGAACACGAGCTGCGTCTCCGTGGCGCGGACGACGTCGTGCACGGTGATGCGCTCCAGCACGATGTCGCGGAGAGCACCGGCATCGGCGACGGCGACGTGCACGAGGAAGTCGTCGGCGCCCGCGATGTGGAACACCTGCAGCACGCCCGCGGTCGCCTCCAGTGCGTCGAACAGCGCCTCCACGCCGGCCTTGCTGTGGTTGCCCAGTCGCACCCGGATCACCGCCTGTACCGGACGGCCGAGTGCGGCCGGGTCGAGCTGCAGCCGCAGCCCGAGGATCACCCCACGCGATCGCAGCGAGCGCAGCCGGAACGCGCACGTGGAGGCGGGGATCCCCAGGGCGGCCGCGAGCTGCTTGATCGGCGCGTCAGGGCGCTCGGACAGGGCGCCGAGTATTCGCAGATCGAGTCCGTCGAGGCCGTGCTGCTCCGCGCTCAAGATCCGCTCCTCCTGCCGTCCGATGGTTGTGCTGAGAACAAGCTTCCCACTCGTGTCGGCTCCCTGCAGCAACGCATGTGGTGGATCTCTGCGCACGGGGGGATCCTGGGGGCATGATCGACGACGATTCCCTGCGTGACATGCCCCTGCGTCCCGAGACGGTGGCGGTGCACGCCGGCCGAGCCGACCTCGCCGCCCTCGGCGTGCACGCCGCGCCGATCGACCTCTCCTCGACCAACCCGCTGCCGGACATCGTGCACGGCGGCGACTCCTATGAATCGATGGCGACCGGCGGCCACCCGCTGCCGGACGGCGGCAACGTCTACGCCCGCCTGTGGAACCCGACCGTCGCACGCTTCGAGGAGGGCCTCGCCGAGCTCGAGCACGCCGAGGCCGCCGTCGCGTTCTCCAGCGGCATGGCCGCGATGACGGCGGCGATCCTGTCGCACACCACGGCGGCAGGCAAGCATCACATCGTCGCGGTGCGGCCGCTCTACGGCGGCACCGACCACTTGCTCGACTCCGGGCTCCTCGGCGCCGAGACCACCTTCTGCGCCGAGGACGAGGTGCGTGCGCATCTGCGTCCGGACACCGGCCTCGTGGTCGTCGAGACCCCGGGCAACCCCACACTCGACCTGGTGGACATCGCCGTCGTGGTGGCGCAGGCGGGCGACGTGCCCGTGGTTGTCGACAACACGTTCGCGACCCCGCTGCTGCAGAACCCCCTGGATCTCGGTGCCGCCATGTCACTGCACAGCGCGACGAAGTACATCGGCGGTCACGGCGACGTGATCGCCGGCGTCATCGCGTGCTCGGAGGAGACGGCGCAGGCGCTGCGCCGCGTGCGTGCGATCACCGGGGCGCTGCTGCACCCGCTCGGCGCCTACCTGCTGCACCGCGGGCTCGCGACGCTGCCGGTGCGGATGGAACGGCAGCAGCGCTCCGCCGAGCGCGTCGTGGCATGGCTCGCCGAGCACCCCGCCGTGGCCGAGGTGTTCTACCCCGGCATCGACGACGAGCGCGGTCTCATCCCGCGGCAGATGCGCGGCGGGGGCGCCATGATCGCCGTACGGCTGCGTGACGGCTACGCCGCCGCAGAGGCGCTCACCGGATCCGTGCGACTGTTCACGCATGCCGTGTCGCTCGGTGGCGTGGACTCGCTCGTGCAGCACCCGGCCGCGCTCACGCATCGTCCCGTCGCGGCCGAGGCGCGCCCGGGCGCCGATATCGTGCGACTCTCGATCGGGCTCGAGGATCCGGAGGATCTCATCGGCGATCTCGCGCAGGCACTCACCAGGATCGCCGCACGCGTGGTGTGACGCGGCGCGCACCGCGCGCTCCGTCCTGACGCCCCGTTTCCCGAGCGGGTGCGGCGCGGCGAGGGGCGCGCGGAGGTCGCGTGCCGTCGATGTCCGAGGCACCCGGCAGACTTGACGGGTGACCGGAATGAGAGCCTTCTGGACAGCGCTGCCCACCGCGGGGCGCTGGCTGTTGTCGACCGTCGCGATCCAGACGCTGGGCCGCGGGCTGACCCTGCCGTTCACGATCATCTATCTGCATGAGGTGCGCGGGTTCGATCTGGGCGTCTCCGGTGCGCTCATGAGCGTCATCGCCGTGACCGGGCTGGTCGTCACCGGGCCCGCCGGCACGCTGATCGACCGCTACGGCGCCCGTCGGGTGCTGCTGGCCGGTCTCGCGTCGATGATCGCGGGCTGCACCCTCCTCGCCTTCGCGACGTCGCCGATCACCGCGGCGATCGCGCTCGTGCTGATGGGCGTGAACTTCGGCGTCTCCTGGCCCGGCTTCAACGCGCTGATCGCCACGATCGTCGCCGGCGAGCTGCGTCAGCAGTACTTCGGCGTGAACTTCGCCCTCGTCAACCTCGGCATCGGCGTGGGCGGGATCATCGGCGGCTTCTTCGTCGACGTGCATCGGCCGGAGACGTTCATGGCGATCTTCCTGATCGACGCGGCCAGCTCGCTGATCCCGATGGCGCTGCTGCTCGGACCGCTGCGGCATGTGCGCACGCACGCCGACCCCGGCGAGGAGCATGAGCAGCGCGCCGAGGGGTACCGGCAGATCCTGCGCCGCCCGGCGGTGCTCTGGCTCACGCTGCTGACGTTCCTCGCCGTGTTCATCGGGTACGGGCAGATGGAGGGCGGCTTCCCGGCCTTCGCCCGTCAGGTGTCGGGGGTCTCGACGCAGGTCATCGGGTTCGCGTTCGCCGTGAACACCGCCGTCATCGTGCTCCTGCAGTTCGCCGTCCTGAAGCTCATCGCCGGCCACCGGCGCACCCGCGTGATGCAGGTGATGACCCTCGTCTGGGGGTTCTCCTGGGTGCTGCTGGGACTCACTGGGCTGCTGCCTAAGACGCTGGCATCCGCGATCGGCGTGCTGCTGTTCATGGGCGTGTTCGCCTTCGGGGAGACCATGCTGCAGCCCACGGTGCCCGCGATCTGCAACGACCTGGCCTCCGACCGCAGCCGCGGGCGGTACAACGCGATCAATGCGGCGGCGTTCCAGGGTGGGGCGATCGCCGGCCCGATCGCGGCCGGCGTGCTGCTCGGCGAGGGGCGTCAGATGTGGTTCATCGTGGCCATGGTGGTGGGATCCCTGCTGATCTGCGCTCTGACGATCGCGCTCGAGCGGCGTCTGCCCGCGGCCGCGAACGGCGTGCCGGCCGCGGCGGTGCCCGAGGTGCGCGGCGCCTGACCGCGGGCTCGAGTGCGGCGCCGGTGGCGCGGAGAAAACCATTGCGCGGCCGCGGCACTGCCTCCAGGATGGGGAAGTGCGTTTCGTTCGGATCGGTAACGATCCCCTGACGAGCGCGCGGAGCGGTCGGTGACACGGACGAGGACGATGACGTTAGCGGTGAGGCGGGCGCGGCAGCAGACCGCGCGACTCCTGCTCGTCCTGCTCGCCGCCGGCCTCGTCGTTCTCGGGGTCGGTGGAACCGAAGCACTGTCGGTCCGGCTCGTGGGAGACGGGGTGCACCGGGTCGCGGAACGCGCAGAACCGACATCGCGCGCTGCGAACGTCACCGCGTTGCGCGCGGAGGATCCGGACGCGCAGGACCGCGCCGTGCGAGCGGCGATCGCGAAGGCGTTCGCCGGCGCACCCGTCGACGTCAGTCGGATCGCGGTGAGCGAGATCTCGGTGGGCAACCCCGACGCCGTGCAGGCGATCAACGGGAAGGACGTCCCCGGTCGGGGTGAGCTGGCCGACGGAGCCTGGCCGCGACGCTCCGGCGACGCGGCCGTGCTGGCCGCCGCGGCGGAGAAGCGCGGATGGCGCATCGGCGACGTGATCCCGCTCGGGGCGGACGCGGCGGGGGGAGTCGTCGAGGTCACCGTGGTCGGAACCTGGACGGCGAAGGACCCTGCGGACCCCGCCTGGGCGGGGGATCCCGCGGTGGCGTCCGGCGACTCCGACGGTGCGGCGGGGCCCGTGCTGATCACCGCGGACGACATGGCGCGGCTGTGGACCACGCCGACGGTCACCTGGATCATCCAGCCGACGGCGCTGGCCGTCGACCGGCTGGACGGGTACCGCGCGGGGCTGGCACGCCTGGCGCAGCTCCCGGCCGAGGTCGATGCCGACAATCGCTCGAACACTGCGGTCGGGGGTGCGCTCGGCGACCTGCTGGATCGGGAGATCCGCGCGGTCGCAGTCGCCCGCGGCATGATGGCGGCGCCCACGGCGATCGTCGTGGCGCTGGGGGCGATCGCGATCGCCGTGATCCTCACCGCGTTGGCGGGAGCACGTCGAGAGGAACTGCGTCTGGTCCGCGCGCGCGGCGCTGCCGCGTCGGGCATCTCCGCGGCGGCAGCCGGCGAGGCCGCGGCGACGACCGGCGTCGGCGCCGCGCTCGCCCTGTGCGTTCTGCTCCCTGCCGGTGCGCCCGGCGTCCCGACGATCGTGGCGGGTGCGCTCACCGTGCTGATCGCCGCGGGAGTCGCCGCCTTCACCGCGGTGCGCGCCTCGGCGCCGACGACAGCGGCGCGTTCCGATGCCGGTCGGGGGATCGTGCTGGCGCTGCTGCTGCCGGCGCTGATCGTCGCAGCGCTGGCGGGGTTCGCGCTCTGGCAGCTGTTCGCGCAGGGCGGGGTGGTCTCGGAGGACGGCGCCGCGGATCCGGTCGCGTCCGCGGCCGGCGCCGCATCACTGCTCGCGCTCGGCCTGTTCGTCCCTGTGCTCGCCGTGCTCGTCGCGGCGATCGCCGAACGCGCGGCCCGTCGCGGTCGCGGCATCATGCCCGTGCTGCCGCTTCGACAGATCGCGCGCCGTGCCGGGATCGCCGCGGTCGCCATCCTGTGCCTGGCCCTCGCCGCGGGTTCCGCGACGATGGCGATCGGCGCCGGACCGCTCGCCGAGACCGTGGACCGCTCCGCCGTCCGCGCCGCCCTCGGGCAGGACGTGCGCGCTTCGGGCGGCGCGCAGCAGGCGGTGCCGCTCACCGCGGCGGAGGCGGAGGCGCTGCCGACGGTCACCCGCGCAGCCGAGGTGCTGAGCCGGGATGCAGACGTCGGTGCGGACACCGTGGCGTTCGTCGCCGTCGACCCGTCTGCTGCCGCGATCCCCGCAGCGGAGCGCGGGGTGCTCACCGCCCGGACCGGCGCCGACCTGCCCGTGGCGATCACCGCCGCACTCGCGCAGCGGCTGGGCGCCGTGCAGGGGACGCGCTTCGCGATCACGCTGCGTCCGGAGGGCACGCGCCTGCAGGCCGAGGTCGCCGCGATCCTGCCGACGATCGCGGGCATCGGATCAGGCCCCGGGATCCTCGCCGATCGCACCACCGCCACGACGATGGCCGAGGGGGTGCCCGCGAACGAGCTGTGGCTCGCGACCTCCGACCCTTCCTCCGTCGCCGCGACGATCCGGGCCCGGTCGAGCACGCCGGTGCGGATCCTCACCCCCGCCGCGGTGAGCGTCGCGCCGATCACCGGGACGTCCGCGATCCTGCTGGCCACCGGCTCTGCGGCTGCCGCTCTCCTGGGTCTGCTCGGCTTCCTCTCGGCCGTCGCCGCGGATCGCTCCCGCCGAACGGAGGAGCGCATCACCCTGCGCGCCCTCGGGCTCAGCGCGGTGCGGCAGCGGTCTGCGAGGTTCGGCGAGGTGGCGGGCATCGCGGTCTTCGGCGCGCTCGGCGGCGTGGGCGCGGGGCTCGCCGTGGTGACCGCGGTGCTGCCGATGATGTGGGGGAGCGGATCATGACGCGCCATCCCGCCACCGCCGCCGTGGTCCTGCGCACGGTGCTCACCGCGCCACTGCTGTCGTCCTTCCTCGTCCTCGCGATCGCCGCCCTGACGTTCGTGGGCGTGCTGGTGCCCGCGCTCATCGACCAGGCGCGCACAGCGACGGTGCAGCACCAGATCGAGGAGATCCCCGAGATCGGCCGGCCGCTCACGGCGTCGCAGCCCGGGATCGCGGGTCTGTCCAACGGTGCTCCGGTCGAGGAGCACGCGTGGTCCAAGCCCCTCGCGGCCCTGCAGGCGGAGCGCGAGCGGCAGCCCGAGCCGCTGCGCAGTGCACTGGGCGCCCCTCGCGTGCTCGGGAGCTTCGGAGCGACGGCGCTGCAGGCCGAGCGCAAGGTCCCGCGCAACCTGGTGCAGCTGGTCATGGATCCGGGGCTCGAGCATCGCAGCCGCCTCGTCGCGGGGGCGTACCCGCAGCCCACCGACCCCGCCACCGGCATCGACATCGTGCTCACCGAGCAGGCTGCGGCGGATCTGGACTGGAAGGTCGGCGAGGTGCGTCATCGCCAGGACCTCACGGTGCGCCTGACCGGCCTGGTCGCTTCCAACGGCGCGGATCCGCTCGCCTGGAAGATGCTGGTCGGCTCCATGAAGCCGACCATCCAGTACAGCCCTGACGGGGACCGCATCCTGCAGACGGTCGGTTTCATGGCGCCCGACGAGGCCCTGCGGCTCGGGGACCTGCTCACGCAGACATCGACGGCGTCCTGGATCCCCCTGGATCCGCACGGGATCTCCGCTCCGGACGCGGCGACCGTGAGCACCCAGTTGCGGCTGTTCGTGGCGAACCCCGTGCACGTGGGTGAATCCGGGGGATTCTTCGATCGCGGTCTGCAGTTCTCCTCGCCGATCGCGGACGCGCTGGATCACGGGGTCGCCCGCGGGAACGCGCTCGTCGCGGTGGTCGCGGTCGCCGCTGTGGGGCCGCTCGCCGTGGCCGGAGTGATGTTGGCCCTGGCCGGACGGCAGCTCGCGCTGCGCCGCTGGCGGGCCGCCGCGCTCGCCCGGGCCAGGGGCGCTTCGATGGCGCAGCTGTCCGTGGTCCTCGGCGGAGAGGCACTCGTGCTCGGTCTGCTCGGCGCGGGGATCGGGTTGGCGGTCGGGGCGGTGCTGTCGCCGCGTGGTCCGGATGCGCTGAGCTTCCTGGTGGCCGCCGTGCTCGTGCTCGTCCCGACCTGTGCGGTCCCGGTCACCGTCACCACCGACCTGCGCCGTGCCGAACGCCGGGACGGGAGCGCGAAGCGATCGCGGCCATGGCGGCGCCTCCTCGCAGAGGCCGTCATCGTGGCGCTCGCCGTCGCGTTCGCCGTCCTCCTCCTGGGTCGTGGTGAGGTGGTCCGGGTGGATCCCGTGCTGCTCGCGATGCCGGTGCTCATCGGCGGTGTGGGCACGGTGGCGGTGCTGCGGCTGCTCCCGCTCCTTCTCGACGCGCTGCACCGCGGTGCCGGGCGCCGTACCGGCCTGATCGCGCTGCTGGGCCCGGCACGAGCGCTGCGCGATGCCGCTCTGCGCACCGCGCCGGCGCTCGCCGCCGTGATCGGCATCGCGGTGGCGGTGTTCTCGGTGTCGTTCGCGGCGACCGTGTCGGACGGGATCGGCCGTACGGCGCGGGACGCCACGGGCGCCGACGTGGCCGTGTCGATGCCGTACTTCGAGGATGCGCAGATCGAGGCCGCACGGAAGATCCCCGGCGTCGAGGCGGTCGCGACACTGGACGCCGACGAGATCGGTCAGGGTGCCTCGCCGGGCGCTTCCGATCGGGTGCGCATCTATGCGATCGACCGGGACGCCTTCGCGCGCGTGCAGCGCGGCTTCGACGGTGCGCTGCCGCTGCCCGCATCGCTGACGGCGGCATCGGGCGGATCCGTCCCGGTCGTCGCCTCCGAGCAACTGCTCGCCCAGTTCGGCGACACGCTCACGGTGAACGGACACGCCGTGCGGGTCGTCGCCCGCACCGCGCAGCCGACGCCGTTCGGGAGCGCGGAGAAATGGGTGATCGTCGACCGCGGGAACATCGACAGGATCGGCATCGCCTCGCCGCTGGTCACGAGGCTGTTCGCCTCGGTCGCCCCCGGCCACGATCCGCGTACGGTCGCGACGGCGCTCACGGCGCGACTCGGCGACTCGGCCACCGCGACGACCGTCGACCAGATCATCGCGCAGGCCGCTTCGGATCCGGCGTCGTCCGCCCTGCGGACCGCGCTGCTCGTCGCGACGGCGGTCGTCGCGGTTCTGCTCGCGTTCGCCATCATGCAGACGCTCATGCTCGGGTCGGCGGCGCGTGCTCGCCTGCTCGCACTGCTGCGCGCGGTCGGCTATCCCCGGCGGAGGGAGTTGCCGCTCGTGGCCTGGGAGGTCGGGCCGGCGCTCGTCGTGGCTGTTCCGGTGGGCGTGGTCTCGGGGCTCGCGATGTCGTGGCTCGTGGTCGGCGCGCTGGACCTGCGCGGCTTCACGGGAGGGCAGGCCGCTCCTGCACTCAGCCTCCCCGTGGTCTGGCTCATCGCGGCGGTGCTCGGATTCGTGGCGGTCACCGCCGTGGCCGTGCTGCTGGCGACGGGCGCCGCGATGCGGCTGCGCAGCGCCGACGCGATCAGGGTCGCTGATGACGAGGGGTGATCGCATGCGGCGAGGACACAAGGGGCATGGCGATGAGGAACGGAAAATCATGAACGCACGAGGAGGGGCCGGGCGATGAGCGACGTCGACATCGCGTGCGAGGGACTGGTGCGCATCTTCACAGCCAAGGGCATCGAAGTGCAGGCGCTGCAGGGGCTGGATCTGCGTGTGCAGGCCGGGGAGATGGTCGCCATCGTCGGCGCGTCCGGATCCGGCAAGTCCACGCTGCTCGGCATCCTCGCCGGACTCGATGCGCCGACGGCCGGCAGTGCGCGGGTCGCCGGGCACGACCTGGTGACGATGCGCGGCGCGGAACGACTGCGCTACCGCCGCCGCAGCGTCGGCTTCGTCTGGCAGCAGTCCGGGCGCAACCTGCTGCCCTACCTGACGGCGCGGGAGAACATCGCGCTCCCGCACGGCGTCGCCCACGTCGTGCCGAAAGGGGAGCGCGCCGGTCGCGCGCAGGCGCTGCTGGAGCTCCTCGACGTCGCGGATGTGGCCGATCAGCGGCCCGCGCAGCTGAGCGGAGGCCAGAAGCAGCGGGTGGCGATCGCCGTCGCGCTCGCGAACGAGCCGCGCGTGCTGCTCGCTGACGAACCCACTGGCGAGCTGGACGAGCGCACCAGTGCCGACGTGCTCGCCGCGATGCAGGCCGTCAACACCGAGCACGGCGTCACGACGCTCATCGTGACGCACGACGCCGCGGTGTCCGAACATGTCGACCGGACCGTCCGGATCCGCGACGGACGGACCTCGACCGAGACCCTGCGCAGCACGCACACCGATGACGAAGGGCGCGAGGTGCGGATCGCGCAGGAGTTCGCGGTGCTCGACCGCGCCGGCCGCATGCAGCTGCCCGGTGAGTTCGTGAGCGCCCTGGACCTGCGCGATCGTGTGCGTCTGACCCTCGAACCCGACCATGTGCGGGTCGGGTCGGGCGCGGCTCCCGTCCCACCGGGCGGCGAGCCGAGGACCGACGACGCGCCGGGGCAGAGCGATGCGCCGGCGTCCGGGGAGGAGCGATCATGACCGAGGTGCTGCGTGCAGAGGGACTGACCAGGGTGTTCGCCGCACCCGGCGGTGACGTCACCGCCGTCCGCGACGTCGATCTGACGGTCTCGGCGGGAGAGCTCGTCGTGATCACGGGGCGCTCCGGATCGGGCAAGACCACGCTGCTGACCATGCTCGGGGGCCTCGATCGCCCGACCCGTGGACGTGTGCTGCTGGACGAGCACGATCTCAGCACGGGCGACGCGAGTCATGTGCTGGGGGAGCGGGTCGCCTCGATCTTCCAGACCGCGGGCCTGCTGCCGGTGCTCTCGGCTGCGGAGAACGTCGAGGTTCCGTTGCGGATCCGCCGCACGCCGGTGGCAGAGCGGGAGCAGCGCGTGGCGCGGGCACTGGAGGCGGTGGGGCTGGCCGATCACGCGCGGCAGCGCCCGACGGAGCTCTCCGGCGGCCAGCAGCAGCGCGTCGGGATCGCCCGTGCACTGGTGATGGATCCGGCGGTGCTGATCGCGGATGAGCCGACCGCGCAGCTGGACAGCGAGACCGGTGCGCAGATCATGGATCTCATCGCGGGCCTCGTCCACCAACGCGGAACGGCCGCGATCGTGGCCACGCATGACGCGGCCATGCTGACGCGCGCGGACCGGGTGCTGGACCTGCACGACGGCGTGCTGCACGAGCTCGGCCCCCGGGCGCTCGCGGCGAAGACAGGTCGCCACTGACCTCACCGCCCCGCGGATCTCATCGTGCATGGAAGTTATGCATAGTACTTGTGCATAAGTTCTGTGCATGCGATCCTGGAGGCATGGACACCCCGGAACCTCCCGTCAGCATGCGCCTCGACGAGAAGGCTGTGCGCGTGCTCGCCCACCCGCTGCGATCCCGCCTCCTCGGCGAGCTGCGCGTGCACGGTCCGGCGACGGCGACGCAGCTGGCCGCGGCGCTCAAGACGAACACCGGAGCGACGAGCTACCACCTCCGTGCACTGGAGGATGTCGGTCTCGTCGCCGATACGGGCGACGGCGTCGGCAAGCGGCGGATCTGGCGTGCGAGCACCGACTCGCATTCCTGGACCAACTCGGACTTCGCCGACGATGAGGACGCGCAGACCGCGTTGGGCTGGCTGCGTCGCGACTACGTGCGGCAGTTCGCCGCGCGAGCCGAGCGCTGGCTCGATGCCGAGAGCTCGTGGCCCGGCGTGTGGGTCGACCGGCTCGGCCTCGAGGACGTGTTGCTCACCGTGACCCCGGATCAGCTCGCGGACTTCCACACGGAGTTCGACGCGCTCGCCGAGAAGTACCGGCGCATCGGAGAGGGTGATCATGCCTCGCGGCGCGTGCATGTGGTCGTGCAGAGCACGCCGGTCGACCTCGATCCGCCGGAGGAGTCATGAGCGCCGGCGTGGCGGGCGTCGAGGCCGGGGCCGCGATCGCGACGGCGCAGCGTCGGCTCCTGCTGCTCTCCGCACTGCGCTGGCTTCCGGTCGGCGTCACGCTCGGGGTGACGGTCCTGCTGCCGCTCGAACGCGGTCTGTCGCTCGCCGAAGTCGGATCCATCCTCGCCATCCAGGGATTCGTGGCGCTCGCACTGGAACTGCCCACCGGCGCCCTCGCCGACACGCTCGGCCGCCGTCCGGTGCTCG
This sequence comes from Microbacterium sp. NPDC060117, assembly GCF_042729315.1. Taxonomy (NCBI): domain Bacteria; kingdom Bacillati; phylum Actinomycetota; class Actinomycetes; order Micrococcales; family Microbacteriaceae; genus Microbacterium; species Microbacterium sp. NPDC060117. Next base: position 724,907 of record NZ_JBHWXR010000002.1, on the reverse strand, counting down.
CCGCCTCCGGGGTGCTCGCGGTCGTGGCCGCCGTGCTGTTCCTGCTCGCCGACTCGTTCGCGCTGTTCGCGGTGTCGCTCCTGCTGCAGGGCGTGTTCCGCGTGCTCGACTCCGGTGCGCTCGAGGCCTGGTTCGTCGACGCCGTGCACGAGCACGATCCGCAGGCCGAGGTCGCGCGGCCCCTGGCGCGCGCCGGCACGGTGCTCGGCGTGGCGATCGCCGGCGGAGCGCTGCTCGGCGGCCTCCTGGTGGCGTGGCACCCGCTGGGCGCGCTGTCCGCGCTCGTGCTGCCGCTGCTCGTGGCGATCGGACTGTACGCGGGATACACGATCCTCGTCATCGTGCTGGTGCGCGACAGCCCTCAGCCGGACGCAGCGCCGCGGCGGCTGGTTCAGACCATGGCACACGCCGCACGGCAGACCCCGCGGACGATCGTGGACGGGTTGCGTCGTGCGGCGAGCTCCCGGGTGCTCGCGGGGCTCGTGCTCGTCGAGGTGTTCTGGTCGGTCGCGATGATCGCCTTCGAGACTCTCACACCGGTGCAGCTGGAGGGCCTGCTCGGCGGGGAGGCGGCGGCCGCCGCCGTGTTCGGGCCCGCGTCGGCGGCCGCGTGGGGGCTTTTCGCCGTCGGATCCCTGCTCGCCAGCCGTCTGAGCAGGATCATCGGCGTGACCTGGACGGCGATCCTGAGCCGCATGCTGAACGGCGCCTTCGTCGTGCTGATGGGACTCTCCTCGGGCCTGGTCGGCCTGCTGATCGGCTACGGGCTGACGTACCTCGCGCATGGTGCCGCGGGGCCGATGCACTCGGCCCTCCTGCACCGTGAGGCCGATCGGTCCACCCGCGCCACGGTGCTCTCCCTGAACTCGATGGTCTCCGGCGGCGCGTACAGCATCGGGCTGCTGGTGCTCACCGCACTCGCCGGCGCGACCTCCGCGGCGACCGCGACGGCCATCGCCGGGGCGTTCAGCATCCTGGGCGCGGCCTGCTATCTGCCGGCCCTGCGCCAGGAGCGCCGCAGAGGGGCGGCTCTGCACGTCGCCTGAACCGCGGGCGGCCGCCGGGCGAGGACGGGCGGACCACGGAGCGGCTACCGGCCGGCCCCGGGCGCCCACCGACCCGGCCGAGCATGCGCTGTTACGGTGATCGCATGACACCCGGAAGCCCCGTCCCGGCGACCCGTGCCCCGCTGACCGCCGCACAGGTGGCCGAGAGGATGTCACGCGGCGAGAGCAATCTCATCGAGTCGCGCACGAGCCGCAGCTTCGGGGAGATCTTCCGGGCGAACGCCTTCACCCGCGTGAACGGCATCTACCTGGTGATGCTCCTGCTCATCCTGGGTACCGGCTACTTCATCGACGGCCTGTTCGGTCTGCTCATCATCGTCAACAGCGTCGTCGGAATGGTGCAGGAGATCCGCGCCAAGCGCACACTGGACCGGCTCGCGCTGCTCAGCAAGGCCCCCGCCCGCGTGGAGCGCGCCGAGGGCGTCTCGGAGATCGACGTGGAGCACCTCGTGCTCGACGACGTCGTGCTGGTCGCGGCGGGCGATCAGATCCCCGTGGACGGCGAAGTTCTCGATGCGACGGGTTTCGAGGTGGACGAGTCGCTGCTCACGGGCGAGTCGGAGCCGGTTCTCGCCGGCGCCGGATACGAGCTCAAGTCGGGCAGCTTCGTCGCCGCGGGATCGGCGAGCTTCCGCGCGACGGCGGTCGGCGAGCACGCATACGCCGCGCGGCTCGCGAAGGAGGCCTCCGAGTTCCGCAAGCCGTCCTCGCAGTTGCGCGCCGGGATCGATCAGATCCTCAAATACGTCACCTGGGCGCTGATCCCGGTGGGCGTGCTCACCATCGTCAACCAGATCTGGGGGCACGCGGAGGACTGGCGCAACGCCGTGCGCGGCCTCGTCGCCGCGCTCGTGCCCATGGTGCCGGAGGGCCTCGTGCTGATGACGAGCGTCGCCATGGCGGTGGGCGTGATCCGCCTCGGCCGTCGGCACTGCCTGGTGCAGGACCTGCCCGCGATCGAGCAGCTCGCCCGGGTCGACGTGGTCTGCACCGACAAGACCGGGACGCTCACCGAGGACGGCATGAGGGTGGGCGCCGTGGAACGACTCGGCGAGGCCGATGACCACATCGAGGGGGCCCTCGCCGCGATCGGGCGCGCGGAGGGCAAGCCCAACGCCAGCATGGCCGCGATCCTCGAGCACGTGGGCGACGTGCCGGCTCTTCCGGTGCACACCTCGATCGCCTTCTCCTCGGCACGCAAATGGGCGGCGATGCAGACGGCCGATGTCGCCACCGGCGCCGTGGAGAGCTGGGTGCTCGGCGCCCCGGACGTGCTGCTCGCCGTCGGCGACGCCACGCGCACCCGCTCGGACGCGCTCGCCTCCGAGGGGCTGCGCGTGCTCGCCCTCGCCCGCACAGAATCGGCCCTGCCGGATGCCGAGGCCGATGGCGACGGCCTTCCCGACGGCCTCGTCGCGAGCGCGCTCGTGATCCTCGACCAGCGGCTGCGCGCCGAGGCGCCCGGCGCGATCGCCTACTTCGCCCAGCAGAACGTGGCGATCAAGGTCATCTCAGGTGACAACGCCGCGGCGGTGGGCGCCATCGCTGCCGAGGCCGGGGTGCCCGATGGACGCAACGCGGTCGACGCGCGCACGCTGGATCCGGAGTCCGCGCACTTCGATGCGGAGGTGCAGGGCCGCACCGCCTTCGGCCGGGTCACGCCCACGCAGAAGCGCGCGATGGTGCACTCCCTGCAGGGCGACGGCCACGTCGTGGCGATGACCGGTGACGGGGTCAACGACGTGCTCGCTCTGAAGGACGCCGACGTGGGCGTGGCGATGGGATCCGGGTCGCCCGCGGCGCGCGCGGTGTCGCGCATCGTGCTGCTGGACAACTCCTTCGCCACGCTGCCGCATGTGGTCGCCGAGGGGCGTCGCGTGATCGGCAACATCGAGCGGGTCGCGACGCTGTTCCTCACCAAGACGCTGTACTCGATCCTGCTGGCGCTGCTGGTCGCCGTCACGGCGGTGCCGTTCCCGTTCCTGCCCCGGCACGTCACTCTGATCGCCTGGTTCACGATCGGGATCCCGGCGTTCTTCCTCGCACTCGCCCCGAACACGGCCCGTGCGCAGGACGGCTTCGTGCGCCGGGTGCTGGATGCGGCCGTACCCGGCGGGATCGGCGCGGCGCTCGCGTCCTACGGCGCGTACCTGACCGCGCGCGCCGTGTTCGGCACAGACCACTCCGAGCGCGTGCTCACCTCGTCGACGGGGTTCCTGGCGCTCGTGATCGTGGCGTTCTTCGTGCTGATCACCGTGGCCCGACCGTTCCGGCCGTGGAAGGTCGGACTGGTCGGGGCGATGATCGGCGGGATGCTCGTCGTGATCCTCACCCCGCTCGGATCCCGGGTGTTCGACGTGGATCTGCACGATCCGAGGGCGGTGCTGATCGCGTGCGCTTTCGGTGCGACCGGGATCGCGGTGCGCTTCGGCGCCCGCGCCGTGCTGCGCGGGATCTACGGCGCCGTGTCCCGGCGCCGCGTGCGCCGCGAGGCCGAGGCCCGCACGTGATCTCGGACCCCACCACCTCGTAGTCCTTCCGCTCCGAGTCGGAGTCGACGGGGTGCCACCTGGCCGCTACTGTGCGCGGGCGAGCACCACCCGGCGGGCCGCGCGGATCCGGCCCACGTGCACCCGCTCGGCCAGCGCCGCCCCGATGTCGCCGACCTGGCGGGCCAGGTCCTGCGCCTGCCTTTCGACGAGCGCGTGGAAGAGCGCCGCCGCGCCGAGGCTCACGGGCATCCCGATGAGGCACGCGAGCCACCACTGCTCGGCCCCGAGCAGGTAGCAGAGCGACGCCAGGATCGGCGCGTGCACGAGGTACAGGCTGAACGACACCGAGCCCAGCCACTGCATCGGCCGGGTGTCGAGCACCCGGTGCGCGCCCGGCCAGACGAGGGCGAGCACGACCAGCAGCGCGGCACCGGCCCCGGCGAGCGCCCACAGCACGTCGGCCGCGACCGTTCCCGCCGTGAGCGGACGCGTCAGCCAGCTCGCGATGAGCAGGATCGAGGCGGCCACCGCGAACCAGGGGAGGAGCCGACGCACCCGCGGTCGCTCGGCCCAGGCCCGCAGATCGGCGAAGCGCACGGCGATCAGCGTGCCGAGCAGGAACACCGGCAGGTAGGCGAGCGCGGACTCTCCCGTCGTACGGCCCACGAACATCAGCACGATCGCGAGCACGGCGGCGGGCACGGTGAAGCGGCGCACCCGCAACGCGACCCAGAGGTACAGCGGCAGCAGCAGCGAGAAGAACAGTTCCCAGCGCAATGACCACAGCACGTTGTCGATCGGAAAGTTCGACCGCAGCAGTGTCATCTGCGACAGCACGTCGCCGGCCGAGACACTGGTGGCCTGCGCGTCCTGCATCCAGGAGTCCTCGGGCATCGTGGACGCATCGCGCGGGATCACCTGGACGAGCAGCGCGGCGCCGCCGAGCGCCGCGATCACCGGCACGTACAGCCGCACCAGGCGTGCCGGGAAGTAGCGCGCCCAGGAGAACCCCGTCCGCAGCGCAGGCAGGGCGACGACCATGCCGGACAGCACGAAGAAGACCATGACGGCCTCGGATCCGGCCAGGAGCAGCTTGAGCGGCGACTGCGTCAGCAACGCCCAGCCGGCGGGATCGATCCACGGCTCCGCGATGAGCGAGGCGTGGTGGATGAGGACGATCCCCGCCGCGAGGCCGCGGAGTCCGTCGAGAGAACTGATCCTGCTGTTACCGTTCCGTGACATCCCTTTCCACGGTAGGCACCGAGTCTGGACGCCTCCTGGATCGCACCACGGAGCCCGCGAAGGAGCGCGTTCAGTCCTCCGCGACGACCACGACGGCGCCGCCCGTGAGTGCCACGAGCTCGTCGAACGTCATCGGCATCACGGTGTGCGGGGTTCCGCCGGCGGTCCACACGGTGTCGTAGTCCCGCAGCGCCGCATCGACGAGGGTGCGCACCGGGGCGGGGTGGCCGACCGGGGCGACCCCGCCGATGGCCTGTCCTGTCACCTCCCGCACGGTCGCGGCGGGGGCCATCGCGACCGACTCCGCAGCCACGGCCGCGGTGAGCATTCCGACGTCGACGCGGTGCCGCCCGCTCGTCATCACGAGCAGCGGCTCACCGTCGGCGAGGAAGAGCAGACTGGATCCGATCGCGCCGACCTCGCAGCCCAGCGCTGCTGCGGCCTCGACGGCGGTGCGCGCGGAGTCGGGCAGCTCGCGCACCTGCGAGGCGAGGCCTGCCGCCCGCACGTGCTCCTGCACGATCCTGCTGCGCTCGGGGAGGGAAGCGGTCTGCTCTGTCATGCGACCATGCTGGCACAGCGCCCGGGCGCCCGGCACCGGCTCGGATCATGGAACGATGGATTCATGAGCACCGCCAACCTCACCCGCACCGAGACGGCCGAGCGATCCGCGGCCGTCGACCTGCACCGCATCCACCTCGAGCTCGACGTCACCGGCGCCGTCGACGCCGCGAACACGGGATTCCCCGTGACGACGACGCTCGAGTTCGACGCGAGGACGGCCGAGACCTGGGTGGACTTCCTCGGTGAGGCCGTGCATGAGGTCGTGGTGAACGGGCAGGCCCGTGACGTCGAGTGGGACGGTGCGCGCGTGCGCCTCCGTGGCCTGGCGGGGCACAACACCGTCGTCATCCGCGCCACCGGCGCCTACAGCCGTTCGGGTGAGGGGCTGCACCGCTTCGTCGATCCGGTCGACGGGGGCGTCTACCTGTACACGCACGACGAGCCGGCCGATGCGCGCCGGTTCATGGCGTGCTTCGAGCAGCCGGACATGAAGGCGGCGATGGCGGTCGTGGTGACCGCCCCGGAGGGCTGGGAGGTGCTGTCGAACCAGTCGCCGGTCACGACGAGCATCCGTGACGGGGCGCAGACCGTCGAGTTCGCACCGACCCTGCCGCTGTCCAGCTACCTGACCTGCATCGCGGCAGGTCCCTATGCGCGCGTGTCATCGGAGTGGCGCCGTGACGACGTCGTCGTGCCGCTCTCCGTGCTCAGCCGCGCGTCGATGGCCGAGCACCTGGCCGCCGATGAGATCCTCGAGATCACGCGGCAGGGTCTGGACTTCTTCGCGGAGGCGTTCGCCTTCCCGTATCCATGGGGGAAGTACGACCAGATCTTCGTGCCCGAGTACAACATCGGCGCGATGGAGAACCCCGGCCTGGTCACCTTCACCGAGGCGTACCTGTACCGCGGAGCCGCGACCCGCGCCCAGCGCCAGGCGCGCGCGAACACGATCCTGCACGAGATGGCGCACATGTGGTTCGGCGATCTCGTGACGATGCAGTGGTGGGACGACCTGTGGCTCAAGGAGTCGTTCGCCGACTACATGGGCTCGCACGCATCGGTCGCCGCGACCGAGTACACCGACGCCTGGGTCGCCTTCGCGAACCGGCGCAAGGCATGGGCGTACACGCAGGACCAACTGCCGAGCACGCACCCGATCGTCGCCGACATCCCCGACCTCGAGGCCGCGAAGCTGAACTTCGACGGGATCACCTACGCCAAGGGCGCCGCGGTGCTCAAGCAGCTCGTCGCGTTCGTCGGCGAGGACGCGTTCTTCGAGGGCGCCCGCCGCTACTTCGCCCGGCACGCGTACGGCAACACCACGCTCGAGGACCTGCTGATCGAGCTGGAGCAGGCGTCCGGCCGCGACATGCGGGTCTGGGCGCAGGCATGGCTGCAGACCACCGGAATGAGCACCCTGAGCGTCGAGCGCGACGGGGACGACGTCGTCCTCGTCCAGACGGATCCGCGTCCGCATCGGCTGCAGGTCGGCCTGTACGACCTGCGGGACGAGGCGCTCGTGCTGCGCGAACGGATCCCGGTCGATCTCGCCGAGGAGCGGACTGAGGTCGCCCTCCCGGACGCCGATCTGGTGCTGCTCAACGACGGCGATCTCACCTATGCGAAGGCGCGGCTCGACGAGCGTTCGCTGTCCGCGGTCGAGCGCGGCCTGTCCTCGCTGGAGGATCCCCTCGCGCGCGGCCTGGTCTGGTCGGCGCTGTGGAACGCCACGCGCGACGGCGAGCTCGCCGTCGCGTCGTACCTCGAGATCGTCGTCGCGCACGCGCCGCGGGAGACCGACAGCGCCTTGCTCGGCGGGGTCGTGCTGAACGCTCCGTTCGCGGTCGGGCACTATCTGCCGGACTCCGAGCGGGCCGACGCCCGGCGCGCCTGGCTGGACGCGACGTGGGCGGCGCTCGGCGGAGCTGCGCCCGGCAGCGACGCTCAGCTGATCTGGGCGCGCGCGTTCGCCGCCGCTGCCGCCTTCGACGACGGTCGGCGTCTCGATGTCTCCACGCTGCTGATCGGATCCGGGCCCGAAGGGCTCCCCATGGATGCCGATCTGCGCTGGGCGCTGCTCACCGCGCTCGTCGCGACGGGCCATGCCGGCGCGGAGGAGATCACGGAGGAGCAGCTGCGCGACCACACGGCGAGCGGGCGCACGGCCGCCCTCGCCGCGGCGGCCTCGACGCCGAGCGCCGCGGTGCGCGCGGCCGACTGGCGCGCCGCGTGGGGCGATCTGACGCTCACGAACGATCACCTCGACGCCACGATCCGCGGCTTCGACGCCGGCGGGCGCCGCGATCTCGTCGAGGTCTTCGACGCCGAGTACTTCTCGCGCATCGAGGCGGCCTGGAACGAGCGCTCGATCGAGATCGCCCGGCGCCTGGTGATCGGGCTCTACCCCGACGCGGAGAGCACGGAGCTCGTGGATGCCTGGATCGAGGCGCACCCGGACGCTCCTGCCGCGCTCCGCCGTCTCGTGCTCGAGCAGCGCGATCACCAGAGGCGTGCGATCCGCGTGCGCGAGGCGCAGGGCGTCCTCGTCGCCTGAGCCGCGCGCCCTGCGGGCGGCACGGCTCGGGCGCGCTCCGGATCCCGGACTACCCGGACCGGCGGATCTAGAGTGTGGCCATGACGTTCGCGACGCTGGCGCTGCTAGTGCTGGTGGGACTGGCCGGTCCCGTGCTCTCCGCGCGGCGCGCGTGGCGGATCCCGGTGATCGCCGGGGAGCTCGCTGCGGGACTCGCGATCGGATCGACCGGGTTCGGGTGGGTGGATGCGGCGGAGCCGACGTTCACACTGCTCGCCCAGCTCGGGTTCGGCCTGATCATGCTCGTGATCGGCTCGCACATCCCGATCCGGGACACCGTCGTGCGCGCGGCGGTGGGACGCGGGGCGGCCGGAGCCGCGATCGTGGCCGCGGTCGCCGTGGCTCTCGGCGTCGGGGCGGCGCTGCTGTTCGGGACCTCGCACGGTGCCGTCTACGCCGTGCTCATCGCATCCTCGTCCGCCGCCCTCGTGCTGCCGATGCTGCAGTCCCTCGACATCTCGGCCGATTCCGCCCCGCAGCTGATCGCGCAGATCGCGATCGCCGATGTCGCGTGCATCGTGGCGCTCCCGCTCGTGCTGCAGCCGGAGAGAGTGCCGCTCGTCGCGCTCGGCGGGGTCGGCATCGCTGTGGTGGGCGTTCTGCTCGTGGTGCTGCTGCGCCGGATCGGCACGCATCGGCTTCGCGTCCTGCACGAGGTGTCGGAGTCGCGCCGGTTCGCGCTCGAGCTGCGGTTCAGCCTGCTCGCCCTGTTCGGGCTGGCCGGCATCGCCCAGTTCACGCACGTCTCGGTCATGATGGCGGGCTTCACCCTGGGGCTCGTGCTCTCCGCGGTCGGGCAGCCACGTCGATTGGCTCGCCAGCTGTTCGGGATGACCGAGGGCTTCTTCGGCCCGCTGTTCTTCGTCTGGCTCGGCGCCTCGATCAATCTCCGAGATCTGGGATCCCACCCGCAGATGATCCTGCTGGGACTCGTGCTCGGCGCCGCGGCGATCATCGCCCACCTCGCAGGGCGCATCACGGGTCTGCCCTGGACGCAGGCGGTGGCGTCGGCAGGGCAACTCGGCGTCCCCGTCGCGGCGGTGGCGCTCGGCGTCGAGACCAAGGCGCTGCTGCCCGGGGAGGGGGCCGCGATCCTGCTCGGGGCTCTCGTGGCCGTGGTCGCGTCCTCCGCCGCGGTCGCTGTCGTCTCGCGACGGAACGCCGCATCGTCGCCGCCGGCTAGCCCCGAGGAGCGACCTGCATCCCCATGACCGTGCGCACGATCCACGGATGAGCGTGGTCGTCGGCGATGTGCGTCATGCCGAGCTTGGCCGCCACCCGCAGTGACGCGGCGTTCTGCGGATGGATGATGGCGGTCAGCGCGGTCGGGGCGAACTCGCTGCGCACGAGCTCGACGCAGGCCTGTGCGGCCTCGGTGGCGAAACCCTCGCCCTGCCGGTCCGCGCGCACGTGGTACCCGACCTCGCGGACGGCGATGCCGTTGTACGCCTGCCAGGTGATCCCGCAGTCGCCCAGGAACTCACCCTCCGCGGTTTCGATGATCCAGAGGCCGTGGCCGTCCTGCTCATAGCGCCGGCGCTGGTTCGCGATCCACTCGGCGCTCTCGTTCCTCGTCTTCGGGGCCGGATAGAACGCCATGACCTCGGGATCCCCGAGGAGCGCGGCCATCGGATCGAGGTCGCCGTCGTCCATCTCCCGGAAGCGGATCCGGGGGGTCGGTGAGGGGAGGAGGCGTGAGGCGGCCACCTCAGACCTCGAGGTCGTCGCCGGGGTTCAGTTCGAAGAACTCTCCGCCGTCCTGCTCGGTGGCCCACTTCAGGCGTGCGCGGTGCATGGTCGCGCCGATCACCGAGAGCGTCATGTCGTGCGTGCCGAACGCGCGACGCGGCTTCACGGCGAGCACGAAGTCGATCGCCTCGCCGATCTTCAGCCAGGGTGCGCCGAGCGGCGCTGCGAGGGTTCCCACCTCGACGCCTTCCGGCACGGCGTAGGAGTCGCCGGGGTAGTACAGCTCGTCGTCCACGAGCACGCCGACGTTGTCGATGAGCGGGAGCGAGGAGTGGATCTCGGCGTGCACGCCGCCGAAGAAGCGCAGTGTGAAGTCCCCTGCGGTCACGGTGTCTCCGGGCGCGACCTCGGTGATCTCGTACCCCTCGGCGGCGCGGACGACGCCGGCCGGTGCGAAGATCGGCGTTCCCGCCGCATCGCGCAGGATCCGATCCAGATGGTCGGGTGTCCAGTGATCCGGGTGCTCGTGGGTGATCACGATGCCGACGAGATGCTGCAGCTCGTCCAGGGGGAGCGTGAAGCTCCCCGGATCGATCAGCAGGGTCTGCCCGTGGTCCTCGACGCGGAGCGCCGCGTGCTCATGCTTGGTGATGCGCATTCCTCGAGCGTAATCCCGCTGGGCCGCGACACACCCGGGGTTCGCGTCGGGCCCGGCTCGATTTGGCGGGCGCTGGGGGTCATGTCATACTTGAACGGTTGTCGCGAGACGGAAACGGATCGCAAAGACGGCCCCATCGTATAGCGGCCTAGTACGCCGCCCTCTCACGGCGGTAACGCGGGTTCGAATCCCGCTGGGGTCACAGACAACACACGAAAGCCCTCGGTTCGCCGGGGGCTTTCGTGTTTCCGGGCTGCGCGGACCACTCCGACGACGCGCCCGGCGGTGCGCCGCGGGAATGCTACGCCCGGTGACATGCGTTCGCATCGATGTGAGCTCCGCGACCTACCCTGGTGAGATGCCCGAGAACCCGACGCCAGACGTGTCCGCCGAGGCGGCCCACGCCCAGTGGAAGGCCGACCGGCTCGCCGCCGTGACCTCGCCGCAGGGCAATCTCGCGCTGATCGAGACGCGGTGGCTCCGGCCCGACGACACGACCACGGCCGCCCAGGCCGCGGAGGGACTCGCGCCCACGGTCGTCGTGACCGAACTGACCCGGCGCCACCTCGACACCGGGGAACCCGAGCGCGGGTTGCGATTCTGGGACTCGGCGTCGGCGGCCATCCGGGAGTTCGAGGGCATCGAGACCTTCGACTACGACCCGGCCTGGCGCATCACCGGTACCTTCACCCCGCTCGACGGCGGCCGTGCGGTGCCGTACGAGCACCTGCGCGACAACGGCTTCACCCGAGAGCTTCCGGTGCCCGGCGACCTCGCCGTCACGATCGACGGCACCGACTACGACCTGGACGCCTTCGATGACGGCGGCACCCTGCTGCTCGTCTTCGGCGACCCCACCAACCGCAGCGAGGATCCGTCCCAGCGCACCTACGGCCCCGGCCGCTTCCTGTTCGTGCAGGACGACTCCGGTCGCGCCTCGGGCCCGCGCGAGGTCGTGCTCGACTTCAACCGCGCGTTCGTGCCGCCCTGCGGCTTCTCCGACCAGTACAACTGCCCGCTGCCGCCGCTCGCGAACCGGATCGCGACGCCGGTGACGGCGGGGGAGCGCATCCCGCTCCCCGACACCCACTGACCCGTAACCGATCCGATCCGCCCCCGGGTGGATCCCGCGTCACCCGACGCGCCCTGCAGAGGACACCCATGAAGATCTCCCGGATCGCCGGCCTCGCCGCCGCCCTCACCGTCGTCGCCGTGCTCGCCACGGCGTGCTCCTCCGGATCCGGCTCGACTGCCGGCGGCAAGGTGGATCCCGACGCCACCATCCAGATCGGCTCGCTCGCCGCGCCGCGGAACCTCTCCAACGTCGACGCCGGCGGCCAGGGCGTGACCGAGGCGCTGAACGGCAACGTGTACGAGGGGCTGTTCCAGCTCACCGACGACGGCAAGGTGGAGAAGCGCCTCGCCACGGACTATCAGGTGAGCGCCGACGGCCTGACGTACACGGTCAAGATCCGCGACGGCGTGAAGTTCCACTCCGGCAAGACGCTCACGAGCGCCGACGTGAAGTCCTCCCTCGAGCGCGTGCTCGCCGACGGCTCGCAGTCGGCGCGCAAGTCGCAGCTGGCCGTGGTCGCAAGCGTGGACACCCCCGACCCGCAGACCGTCGTGTTCCACCTGAAGTCGCGGTCCATCTCGTTCCCGTACAACCTCACCTACGTGTGGATCGTGAACACCGACGCGAAGGACCTGAAGACCGCCGAGGACGGCACCGGTCCCTATGCGGTCGACAAGTTCAAGCGCGACAGCTCGCTGTCGCTCAAGCGCTTCGCCGGCTACTGGGGCACCGCCGCGAAGAGCAAGGAGGTCGTCTTCACCTACTTCACCGATGCCTCTGCTCTCTCCAACGCCCTGCTGACCAACGCGGTCGACATCGTCACCCAGGTGCAGAGCCCCGACGCTCTCACGCAGTTCACCGGCAACAAGGCGTACACCGTGTCCGAGAACACCTCCACGGTCAAGGAGCTGCTGGCCTTCAACGACAAGGTCGCGCCGTTCGACGACAAGCGCGTGCGCAAGGCGATCACCCAGGCGATCGACAACAAGAAGCTCCTCGACTCGATCTGGGCCGGTCGCGGCACCCTGATCGGATCCATGGTCCCGCCCACCGACCCGTGGTACGAGGACCTCACGAAGGTGAACCCGTACGACCCCTCCGCCGCGAAGACGCTGCTGGCCGAGGCCGGGCAGTCGAACCTCGCCTTCACGCTCGACACCCCGTCCTACGACCCGCACCCCGCGGTCGCCGAGTTCATCAAGTCGGAGCTCGCGAAGGTCGGCGTCACCGTCACCATCAACACGATCTCCGAAGACCAGTGGTACACGAACGTCTTCCAGAAGAAGGCGTTCACCGCCACGCTCCAGGAGCACGTCAACGACCGCGACCTGGTCTGGTACGGCAACCCTGACTTCTACTGGGGCTACGACAACCCCCAGGTGGTGCAGTGGGTCGCCGACGCCGAGCAGGCGAGCACGACGGATGAGCAGACCGCGATCCTGAAGAAGGTCAACAGTCAGATCGCCGAGGACGCCGCGAGCGACTGGCTGTTCCTCGCGCCGCAGATCGTCGTGGCCTCGAGCTCGCTGAAGGGATACCCTGTCCACGGTCTGAACTCCCAGTTCTTCGTGGCGGGCATCGAGAAGACCCAGTGACCCGCGCCTGCACGCGCGCCGGGAGGAGAGCAGCGCGGTGACCCGGTATCTCGTGCGTCGCCTGTTCTTCCTGCTGCTGTCGTTCGTCGTCGGGATGCTGGTGGTGTTCCTGCTGCTGCGGGTGCTGCCGGGGGATCCGGCGAACGCGCTGATCTCGCTGAATGCGACGCCCGAACAGATCCGGGCGGCGCGCGAGCAGGTCGGATCCGACAAGCCGATCCTCGTGCAGCTGGTCGCGTGGCTCGGGGGTCTGCTGCGCGGTGATCTCGGCACGTCGTTCACGTCGGGGGCGCCGGTCGCAGCGGACATCGCCGCACGGCTCGCGGTCACGCTGCCGCTCGCGCTCATCTCGTTCGTCATCGCCACGCTGCTGGGCGCGGTGATCGGCGTGGTCGCGGCCACGCGGGCGAGGCGCTGGTACGGCGTTCTGCTCGGCGCGTTCACGCAGCTCGGCATCGCGGTGCCGGTGTTCTGGGTCGGGCTGCTGGCGGTGTGGCTGTTCGCGCTGACTCTCCGGCTGCTGCCGTCCGGCGGGTTCCCGCGGGACGACTGGGCCGACCCGGTCGCCGCGCTCACCTCGCTCGCGCTGCCGATCCTCACGATCGTCGTGGTGATGAGCGCATCGCTTGCGCGCTACGTGCGCTCCGCGACGCTCGACGTGCTCGACTCCGACTACCTGCGCACCGCCCGTGCGCTGGGCGAGAGCCGCACCGGCGCGTTCGTCGCGCACGGCGTGCGCAACGCCGCCGTCCCCGTGATCTCGATCCTCGGCATGGAGCTCGCCTCGACCCTCCTCGGCGCGGTCGTCGTGGAGTCGGTGTTCACGCTGCCCGGACTCGGCGCGCTGCTGGTCAAGGCGGTGGGCGAGCACGACTACCCGAGCATCCAGGGCGTGCTGGTCGTGACCACCGCGCTCGTCCTCGTGATCGGATTCGTCGCCGACGTCGTGCAGCGGCTCGTCGATCCGCGACTGCGCGGCAGCATCTCGGCCAGGGCGGCTGTCGCATGAGCGCCCGGATCGGTCGGCGCGACGTGACCCTCGTGGTCGGTGTCGTGATCCTCGTGATCCTGGCCGCTGCGGCGATCCTCTCCGCATTCTGGACCCCGTTCGCGCTGGACGACACCTCCGGCGGACGTCTCGCGCCCCCGGGCGGCGCGCATCTGCTCGGCACCGATCGGCTCGGTCGCGACCTGTTCAGCCAGGTGCTCGCCGGCACTCGCATCGCGATTCTGGTCGGCATCGGATCCGTCGCCCTGGCCGCGGTCATCGGCTTCGTCATCGGCACGACGGCCGCCCTGCTGCCCGGGTGGGTGGACGATGCGGTGTCGTCGTTCCTGGATGTGCTGATCGCGTTCCCGACGCTGCTGCTGGCGATGCTGATCGTTGCCGCGCGCGGGCCGGGTCTGGACACCGCGATCGTCGCGATCGGAATCGCGGGGTCCGCGATCGTCTCGCGCTTCACCCGCATCCTGGTCAAGGGCGTGCTGTCGCAGAGCTTCGTGACCGCGGCGCGCACATCGGGCGCGCCGACCCTGGGCGTGCTCGCCCGGCACGTGCTCCCGAACATCTGGCCGGCTCTCGCCGTGAACCTCGCCGTGCTGTTCGGCGCGGCCATCATGGCCGAGGCCTCGCTGTCCTATCTCGGGCTCGGTGTGCCGCCGCCCAACTCCTCGCTCGGGCGCCTGCTGCAGGAGGCCCAGTCCACCGTGCTCACGTCGCCCTGGGGCGCCGTGATCCCTGGAATCGTGATCGCCTTGCTCGTGCTGGGCGCGAACGCCGTCGCGGACGGGCTGCGCGAGCGATTCGATCCGACTCGTCGGGGGAGGAGCTGATGGGCGCGGACGTGCAGGTGCGGGGACTCCGCATCGTCTCCGACGCCGGCGCGGAGCTCGTGCGCGGCCTCGATCTCGACCTCGGCCCGGGCGAGCGGCTGGGGCTCGTCGGCGAGTCCGGATCCGGCAAGACGCTCACCGGGCTCGCCCTGCTGGGGCTGCTGCCCCCGGGACTCACCGCGACCGGGTCGATCCGGCTCGATGGCGCCGAACTGATCGGCGCCCCCGAACGTGCGCTGCAGCGGATCCGCGGGTCGCGGATCGCGGCCGTGTTCCAGGATCCGTCGTCGGCGCTCGACCCGCTCATGCGGGTGGGCGACCAGATCGCCCGCCCGGTGCGTCGGCATCGCGGCCTGCGGGGCGCCGAGCTGCGCGCCGAAGTGCTCGCCGCAGCCGCAGAGGTGCGTCTTCCCGATCCGGAGCGGCTGCTGAGACGCTACCCGTTCGAGCTCTCCGGCGGACAGCGCCAGCGCGTCGCGATCGCGATGGCGCTGGCCTGCCGTCCCGACGTGCTGCTCGCGGACGAACCGACCACCGCGCTCGACGTGACCGTGCAGGCGACCGTCCTCGAGCTGCTCGACGACGCCGTGCGAGGGCACGGGACGTCGCTCGTGTTCGTCTCGCACGATCTCGCGGTCGTCGCGGGGATCGCGGAGCGCGCGATCGTGCTCCGTCGCGGCGAGGCCGTCGAGGAGGGGCCGGCGCGGCGCATCGTGACCGCCCCCGAACACGACTACACCCGCCGACTGGTGGAGTCTGCCCGCGCGCTCGAGTCCGCACTCGACCGTCTGAGCGGTGCCGGGGGAGAGGGAGGCCGCGTATGACCGCGTTGTTCACGCTCGACGGCGTCTCGCACCACTATCGACGTTCGGCACCGGCGGCGCTTCAGGATGTGACCTTCGGGGTCTCCGCGGGGCGCAGTCTGGGGCTGGTCGGCGAATCCGGATCCGGCAAGACCACCCTGCTCTCGCTCATGCTCGGCCTGCGCCGCCCGGCGTCCGGCGCGGTGCTGTTCGAGGGCGCCCCGCCGGCGGGTGGATCCCGGGAGTCCGTGCGGGCGTTCCGCCGCGCGGTGCAGCCGGTCTATCAGGATCCCTACGCCTCACTGGACCCTCGTCAGCGCGTCGACTCGATCCTCGCGGAGCCGCTGCGGTGGCTCGGCGAGGGAGAGAGCGACGGGGATCGGACGGCACGACCATCGGGCCGGGGCCGGCTGGCCGAGGCGCTGCGCGACGTCGAGCTCGAGGACGACGCGCTGCTGCGCTATCCGCATGAGTTCTCCGGCGGTCAGCGGCAGCGGATCGCGATCGCCCGTGCGCTGATCACACGCCCCCGGGTGCTGCTCGCGGATGAGCCCGTGAGCGCGCTCGACCTGTCGACCAGGCTCGAGGTGGTGCGCCTGCTGGCGCGGCTTCAGGTCGAGCACGGCCTGACGCTCGTCATGGTCTCGCACGACCTGTCGATCGTCGCCGAGCTCTGCGCGGACGTCGTGGTGCTGCAGGGCGGACGCGTGGTCGAGGCGGGGCGGACCGCCGAGGTGCTCGCCGATCCGGAGAGCTCCTACACGCGCGCCCTCATCGATGCGGTGCCGAGGCTCCCGCGGGCGTGAGCGGAGCGCGGTACGCCCCGACCAGCATCAGCGCCAGGACGGTCCCGATCAGGGCGCACACGGCGAGCGGCAGATCCAGGCCGTAGGCGGTGATGGCGAGGATCGGCAGCAGGAAGACCACGACCGCGACCGCCGTCCTGCCGAGGGAGGGCTGGGCGCCCATGGCCGGCGCCTTCTCGAAGCGCACGAGCCAGAGCGACAGCAGCCACACCGCAACGAGCACGATGATGAGGAACGGCACCCTGGTCCACCACCATGCCGGACTCCCCGGAGCCGGCATGGGCACCGGCAGCAGCAGCTGCACGCCGATCAGGACCATGATCATCGGCAGATGCCACAGGTACACCGTCATGAGACGTGACCCGATCAGGAGCACCGCACCCTGTACGACGCGCGTGCGCGTGAGAGCCGTGAGCGGACGGTGCAGCACGGTGAGCGCTGCCGCCTGCACGACGGCGAGGATCGCGAGCGGGGTCGTCGGCGGCCATTGGTTGCTGAGCATGTTCCAGGAGTACCCGCCGAGTGAGACCAGACCCCAGATGCCGAGATAGCCGATCGCGATGACGCCGAGCAGCTGCCAGAAGCGGCGCCGGGCGAACCATCCGTCGTACAGGAGGAAGCCGACCTGCTGGGCGAACAACCACACGAACGCCACATTGGGGATGCCGAACAGTTCGCTGCCGACGCCGTAGCCCGTCGACGGGACATGGCCGAGGCCGAGCAGCCCGCCCGCCACGAGGAATCGCAGTGCGTCGGTCGCCGCGGCTCCGGCCAGGAGCATCAGGGGTACGCGCATGCCGAAACGGGCATGGAGCCCGATCATCCACGGAGCCAGGGCCTGCACGAGCAGGTACGCGGCAAGGAACCAGAGGGGGGATCCGATGCCGATGGCGATCGTGTCGACCAGGGCGGGATCGATCCCGAGCAGCCGGGTCGTCGCGAACGCAACGGTGAAGAAGACGAACACGGGGATCGCGGGGCGGGCCAGGCGGGCGAGGCGTGACCGCACGAAGCCGACCGCATCCTCGCCACGATGCCGGGCGGAGCGCCAGCCGGCCCGCGCCGCGTAGCCGCCGACGACGAAGAAGAGCGGCATGATGTTCAGGATCCAGCTCGCCGCATCGAACCAGGACTGCCCTTCCACCGTGCGCTCGATGAGCAGGGAGCCGTCGGCCCGTCGGCCGACGCCCGTGAAGAGGATGTGCACGAACACGACGAGGACGACGCAGGCGACGCGGGTCAGATCCAGGGTGAGATCCCGTCCCTCGGGGACGACGCGGCGCTCGGTCTGGGCGTCAGTGCTCATGGCGCCACCCTATCCGCGGATGCATGTCGCGTCCGGAATCCTGAGGCGGCGTCTCGCTACGGTGGGTGCATGCCTGAGATTCCGTTCCACGCGCTCCCTCTGACGCAGGACGACGTGTCGTATGCGTACGGCGCCGATTCGGAACCGCACGAAGAGGTTCGACCTGGCACGGTACGAGAGATCTCGGTTCAGGACAGCGCCGCATACCCGGGGACGACGCGACGAGTCTGGATCCACACGCCGCACGGTCACGACACTTCGGCGCCAGCTGCGGTGACCATCTTCAACGACGGCTGGTGGTATCTGGACCCCCATGCGGCCGTTCGTGGTGGCGTCGTGCTCGACAATCTTGCCGCGGTCGGAGCGCTGCCCCCGATGGTCGGCGTCTTCATCGACCCCGGTGTGTTCTCCGATCGAGCGGAACCGAAGAACCGGAACGCCGAGTACGACGCGGACAACGGTCGGTACGCCGGATTCGTGCTCGACGAGGTGCTTCCGCTGGTCGCCGAGTCGGTTGCCCTCACCGATGATCCGTGGATGCGAGGGATCTGCGGCGGCAGCTCGGGAGGAAACGGGGCGTTCACTGCTGCGTGGCGACGTTCGGACGGCATCCGACGGGTGCTGACGTTCAACGCCAGCTTCGCTCAAATGCCGACGGGGAATCCGTACCCGGGGCGACTTGCTGCAGGTGAGCGCCGCCCGATACGCGCACTGATTCATGCGGCGCATCGTGACCTCGGATGGAATAACCAGACCGAGAACTGGTTCGCGGAGAACCTGGAGACCGCCGCCGCGCTCGCGCGGGCGGGAATGGACGTTCGGCTCGTGGTGGGGGATGGTGGGCACAGCCCGAACCACGGAGGTGTTCTGCTCCCGGAGGCTCTCCGTTGGCTCTGGAGGTAGCGCCGAGTCGCCCTGAGCGGGCCGACGGTTCTGCGACTCCGCTCAGACCCGCGCCGCCGCACGCATCGCGCGAACCAGCGCGATGACCACGGTGGCGACGAACACGATGATGACGATCACCACGCCTGTCGACGAGGGTGTACCGGAGGTGAGGAACGCTTCGGCCCCGGCCACGGCGGAGACGAGGAAGCCAATCCATGCGACTCCGGTCGCTGCGTGATCACCCGCGACCCAGGCCTCATCGCTGGTCATCGTCGCCGGAGTGCGGATGCCCGTGATCGGGTTGCGCCGGATCCGACCGCGACCGGCGAGGTCGATGACGATGGCGGCGGCGAGCAGGAGCACCGGGAACACCACCGCGATCGCGCGTGGCATAGATCAGTCTCCGGGAGCAGCGTCGACGTCTTCCTCCGCCGTGCGCCGTGCGCGTCCGTTCCTGCGCAGCCGCAGCACGATCCACACGATCAGCGTCACCACGACTGCGACGGCGAGCCAGGGGAGGAGGAACCCGAGCGCGATCACGAGGGCGTTCAGCGAGATGATGAGACCCTTCCAGCCTGCGGCGAGACCGTCGCCGAAGCCGGCGGGGTCGGCCGCCGCGGGCGCTTCGCGCACGAGCGTCACCTGCACGGACGACATCGCGACCTGGGACTCGAGATCCTTCAGCTGCTGCTGCGCCGATTGCAGCTGAGACTGGCGGTCGGTCAGCGCGGTCTCGGCGGTGAGCAGATCCGCCACCGAGGTCGCCTGCGACATCAGCTGGGTCAGGCGCGTGACGGAGGCCGTCAGCGAGTCGATCTGGGCGCGCAGATCGGTGGTCGCCGTGGTCACGTCGTTCGTGCCGACCGAGGTCGCCAGCACCGTGCCCTGCGCTCGCAGCGCGTCCATCACGGCATCCAGGTCCGCGGCAGGTACGCGCAGCGTCACCCAGCCGTCACCGGTGGCCGGGGGGACGATCCCGCCGTCGGTCGTCACCGGTACCTGCGCGGATCCGATCTGCTGGCTCTCCACGAAGCCGCCGTACTTCTTCGCCAGAGCAGCCAGCGCATCGGCAGCCTTGCGCACGTCGTCGACCTGGACGGTGGCGGATCCGGTGCGGATGATGTCGCGCGGCGTGTTCGCGGAGGGAGCGGAGCCGCCCGCGGCACCGGACGTCGCGCCCTCCGAAGTCTGGGCGAGGTCCTTGGCTGCTCCTCCGGCCAGTGGCACCGACCCCGAGGTCGGCGCGTGGTACGGGGCGGAGGCGGAGGAGCCGGAAGAACCGGAGGAGAGGGACCCGGTGGCGTTCAAGATCGCGGGGGTCACCAGCACGCCGACCACGAACGCCGCCGCGACGCCGCCCGCGGTCAGCCACTTGCGGCGGCGTGTGCGGTGGCGTGCGGCGGTGGAGCGCGCCCTCTCCGCGTCCCGCTCCTCGGCGATCTGCGCGAAGACGGCCTCCTCGATGCGGTCCACGCTCTCGTCGGACAGTGGAGACAGCTCGGTCGGGGTGGTGGTCATGATGCGGGCTCCGTTTCGGTCACAGCGCCGCGCAGGCGGGTGCGCACGCGGGAGAGACGGTTGCGGACGACACCGTGCCCGACGCCGAGCTCGGAGGCCGCGGCGCGGTAGTCCCAGCCCTCGGTCGCGCACAGCCGGAAGATCTCCCGGTCGAGCACGCTCATGCCCTCGAGCTCCGCCGCGATCCTGTCGGCGAGCTCGGAGGCGATCACCTGCTGCTCGACGTCGATCAGGGCCGGGATCAGCTCGTCCACGCCCTCGGTGGTGTGCACGGCATCGCGCTGACGCCGGCGCAGCCGGTTGGCCGCCTGGAAGCGGCAGATCGTGGCCAGCCACGGCAGCAGCGAATCACCTGCCAGCTCGAGGCCCGGCAGCTTGCGCCAGGCGACGACGAACGCCTCCTGCGTCACATCCTCGGCATCGCCGGCGTCGTGCAGGATGCCGTACGCGATCCAGTAGACCGGGCGGACGTACGCGCGGTACAGCGTGCGGAAGGCGGTCTCGCTTCCCGCCGCTGCGCGCGCGACGAGCGTCCTGTCGTGTGCGTCGTGTGCCATGCCGGCTCCGTTCGGTGTCTCTCACTCCATAGTGTCGGCACCGGCGGAATCGTCTCAGCCCTTGCTGACGATCGGCACGTGCGGATCCTTCTGATGCCGCAGCCAGATCGTCGACAGGGCCGGGATGGTCAGGGTCGCCTGGGGAGAGCCGTTCTCGACGTCGGTCGCGTACACGAGTCCGAGATTGCCCTCGCCGTGCCCGCCGAACTCGGCGGCGTCGGTGTTCAGCACCTCGGTCCACCCGCCCGCGAGCGGCAGGTCGAGCCGGACGCCGTGCCTCGTGGAGCCCGCGAAGTTGCTGATCACCGCCAGATGCCCGCCGTGCGCATCGCGGCGAACGAACGCGACGATGTTCGGATCCCAGTCCGGTGCGCCGATCCGCGTGAACGAGCTGCTGTCGTGATCGCGCTCCCACAGCGGGGCGTTCTGCCGGTACGTGCTGTTCAGCGCGCCCACGAACTCCTGCAGCTGCCGGTGCGAGGGCTGGTCGAGCAGCCACCAGTCCAGGCCGCGGTCCACGGACCACTCCGAGAGCTGCCCGAACTCCTGGCCCATGAACAGCAGGTTCTTACCCGGGTGCCCCCACATGTAGCCGAGATACGCACGCACGTTCGCGAGCTTGGCGGCGTGGTCGCCGGGCATCTTCGACAGCAGGCTGCCCTTGCCGTGCACGACCTCGTCGTGGCTGATGGGCAGGATGTAGTTCTCGCCGAACGCGTAGACGAACGAGAACGTCATCTCGCCCTGATGGTGCGAGCGGTACAGGGGGTCGCGCTCGATGTAGACGAGCGAGTCGTTCATCCAGCCCATGTTCCACTTGAACCCGAAGCCGAGCCCGTTGTGATCGGTGGGGGCGGTCACGCCCGGGAAGCTCGTCGACTCCTCGGCGACCATCACGATGCCGGGGTGCTTGCGGTACGCGGTCGCGTTGACCTCCTGCAGGAACCGGATCGCCTCCAGGTTCTCCCGTCCGCCGTGCACGTTGGGCTCCCACTCGCCGTCGTTGCGCGAGTAGTCCAGGTACAGCATGGAGGCGACGGCGTCGACGCGCAGCCCGTCGGCGTGGAACTCGTCCAGCCAGAACAGCGCGTTCGCCACGAGGAAGTTGCGCACCTCGTTGCGGCCGTAGTCGAAGATGAGCGTTCCCCAGTCGCGATGCTCGCCGCGGCGCGGGTCCGGGTGCTCGTAGACGGCCTCGCCGTCGAAGCGGGCGAGGGCGAAGGCGTCCTTCGGGAAATGCCCGGGGACCCAGTCGATGATCACGCCGATACCGGCCTGATGTAGCCGGTCGATGAGGTGCTTCAGATCGTCGGGCTCGCCGTAGCGATGCGTGGCCGCGTAATAGCCGGTCACCT
Organism: Microbacterium sp. NPDC060117; assembly: GCF_042729315.1. NCBI lineage: Bacteria > Bacillati > Actinomycetota > Actinomycetes > Micrococcales > Microbacteriaceae > Microbacterium > Microbacterium sp. NPDC060117. Next base: position 702,869 of record NZ_JBHWXR010000002.1, on the reverse strand, counting down.
GATAGCCCCAGGAGCCGGTGAACGGGTGCTCCGCGACGGGCATGAACTCCACGTGCGTGAAGCCGGTGGCGGTGACGTGCTCGATGAGCTCGTCGGCGATGTCCCGGTAGCCGAGGCCCGGGCGCCAGGATCCGAGGTGCAGCTCGTAGACGCTCATCGGCTGTGCGACGGCGTGCGTCGCCGCACGGCGGGTCATCCACGCGCCGTCGCCCCAGGAGTACTCCGAGCGGGTGACGATCGAGGCCGTGGCGGGCGGGACCTCGGCGAGCTGCGCCATCGGATCCGCCTTCAGGATCCAGGTGCCGTGCGCGGTGAGGATCTCGTACTTGTAGTGCGCGCCGACGTCCACGCCGGGGAGGAACAGCTCCCACACGCCGCTCGAACCCATCGAGCGCATCGCGTCCAGGCGCCCGTCCCACTCGTTGTGGTCGCCGACGACCCGGACCGCCTTCGCGTGCGGCGCCCACACGGCGAATGCGGTGCCCTGGTCCCCGTCGACGAAGCGCGGGTGCGCGCCGAGCGCCTCCCAGAGGCGTTCGTGGCGGCCTTCGCGGATGAGGTGCAGGTCGAGCTCGCCGATGGTGGGGGCGTGCCGGTACGGGTCGGCGGAGATCCAGTCCGGAGCGTCGCCGTACGTCGCCTTGATCCGGTAGGCGCCCGCGGGTCCCGTCACCTCGCCCTCCCAGATGCCCTCGGCGAGGTGCGTGAGCGGCACCTCGACGCCGCCGTCGAGCAGTACGGATACGCCCTTGGCGAGCGGGCGCAACGCTCGCACGATCGTCACGCGTCTGCCACCCGAGTCGGGCTGCGGGTGCGCTCCGAGCACGGAGTGCGGGTCGTGGTGCGAGCCCGAGGCCACCGCCTCGAGCACAGCCTCGTCGATCGCAGTGGTGATCATGGCTGCCCCTTCACATGGAGGATGTGCACCGGCTCCGTGAAGGCGTCCAGGCGCACGAAATTGTGATCCGTCCAGGTCCAGACGGATCCGGTGACGAGGTCCTCGACCTCGTACGCCGTTCCGGGCTCGACTCCCCAGGCGAGGGTGTCGAGATGCACGGTCGTCTGCCGCACCGAGTGCGGGTCGACGTTGGCGACGACGATGATCGTGTCGCCCGAGTCCGTGCCGGTGAAGGGCGCGTCCAGGTGCTTGGAGAACACCAGGACCGCGTCGTCGTCGCTCCAGTGCAGCTGCAGATTGCGCAGCTGCCGCAGCGCCGGATGTGCACGGCGGATCTCGTTGAGCCGCGTCAGGTAGGGCGCGAGCGAGCGTCCCTCCGCCTCGGCCTTCGCCCAGTCGCGCAGCTTATACTCGTACTTCTCGTTGTCGATGTTCTCCTCCGAGCCCGGACGGGCGACGTTCTCGAACAGCTCGTAGCCGGCGTACACGCCGTACAGGGGAGCCCCGGTCGCGGCGATCGCGGCACGGATCTTGTAGGCCGCGCGCCCGCCGAACTGGAGGTACTCGGTGAGGATGTCGGGGGTGTTCACGAACAGGTTCGGCCGCATGTAGTCGGCCGTCTCGTGCGAGACGGAGAGCAGGAACTCCTCCAGCTCCGCCTTCGTGTTGCGCCAGGTGAAGTAGCTGTAGCTCTGCTGGAATCCGACGGCGGCGAGACCCCGCATGGGCGCGGGGCGGGTGAACGCCTCGGCGAGGAACACCACGTCGGGATGCTTGGTGTTCACGGTGCGGATGAGCCACTCCCAGAACCGCAGCGGCTTGGTGTGGGGGTTGTCCACGCGGAAGATCTTGACGCCCTGCGCGATCCAGTGCTCCACGATCCGCAGCACCTCGGTGTACAGGCCCACCGGATCCCGGTCGAAGTTCAGCGGGTAGATGTCCTGGTACTTCTTCGGAGGGTTCTCCGCGTACGCGATGGTGCCGTCGGGGAGCTCTGTGAACCACTCCGGGTGGTCCTTCACCCAGGGGTGGTCGGGGGCTGCCTGCAGCGCGAGGTCGAGCGCGACCTCGAGGCCCAGCGCGTTCGCCTTATCCACGAAGGCGCGGAAGTCGGCGAGGGTGCCGAGATCGGGGTGCACGGCGTCGTGCCCGCCCTCCGCCGCTCCGACGGCCCAGGGCGAACCCGGGTCCGCGGGTCCTGCGGTGAGCGTGTTGTTCGGCCCCTTGCGGTTGAGGCGGCCGATCGGGTGGATCGGGGGGAGGTACAGCACGTCGAAGCCCATCGCGGCGACCGCGGGGAGGCGCTCGGCCGCGGTGGAGAACGTGCCGCTCGCGATCGTGCCGTCGGTGGTGCGCACGGCGCCCTCGGAGCGCGGGAAGAACTCGTACCACGCGGCGGCCCCGGCGATCGTGCGCTCGACCAGTATCGTCTGCCACGGCGTCGCCGAATCGAGCGCAGTGAGCGGACGGTCGGCGAAGAGGGCGGCCAGCTGCGGGTCGGTCGCGACGGCGAGCGCCTCCTCCGCGGTCCCACCGGGGGAACTCAGTCCCTCGGCGACGGCGGCGAGGCGCTTGCGCTCGGGCTTCGGACGGGACTTGTCCTTGGCGGCGCGCGTCAGCAGCTGCGCGCCGAGCGCGCGCATCACCTCGACGTCCACGCCGGCGGCGATCTTCAGCTCCGCCGCATGAGCCCAGGTGGCGAACTCGTCGGCGAACGCCTCGAAGCGGAACGTCCACGCGTTCGTCTCGTCGAGGGCGACGTCGACCTGCCAGCGGTCGGTCCCGTCGCCCCTCGGCGTGAGGCGGTGCAGGCTCTCCTGATGGTTCGGCGTGCGCAGCCGCAGGTGTACGCCGATGATGTCGTGGCCCTCGCGGAAAGCCACGACCCGGAACGGGATCACCTCACCGGCGAACGCCTTGGGGTGGAAGCCCTCGGGGGCCGCGGGGGACGGATCCGCCAGCGGGATGCGCGTGGTCTGCGCGTCCGCCGCATCGTTGTCGGGCAGTGCGCGCACCGGGATCTGCGCGGTGCTGCGGAGAGCATCGGACGAGGACTGTGCGGCAGATCGTTCGGACACACCCTGAACCTACCGCGCTCCGAGGTCGGAAGAGGTAACGGGCGGGTCACTCCGCGCGGAAGAGTCGCATCGACGTGCCGGGAAGGGCCAGCACGTCACCCGGCCGGTGCACCGTCTCGACGGCCGAGGGGCGTTCGTCCGCGCTCGACCAGAGCGCGACGTACCGCGACACGCCGTCGATCACGGGCAGTCGGACATCGATCGGCGACTCGGTGCCGTGCACGACGAGGAGGATCCGGTTGAAGGCCTCGGTGTCGGGCGTGGACGACGCCACGTACTGCAGCGTGCGGTTGCGGGGGTCGTTCCACTGCTCGACCTCCATCGTGTCGCCGTCCTGATCGAACCAGTCCATGACCGAGGCGTTCGGGATGTGCTCGCCGAGACGGGCGTATCGGAGCGGGCGCAGGGCCGGGTTCTCGTCGCGCAGCCTGGTGAGCAGCGACGCGTGTGCGAACAGGTCCTGCTGCCAGGGCTCGTGCTCCCAGTTCAGCCAGCTGAGCGCCGAGTCCTGGCAGTACGCGTTGTTGTTGCCGCGCTGGGTGCGCCCGAACTCGTCGCCGGCGGTGAGCATCGGCACGCCGGCCGAGAACATCAGGGTGCCCAGCAGATTGCGCATCGCCTTGCGCCGGGCGGCGAGGATGGCGGGGTCGTCGGTGGGTCCCTCGGCGCCATGGTTGAAGGAGCGGTTCATGTCGGCGCCGTCGTGGTTGTTCTCGCCGTTGGCCTCGTTGTGCTTGACGTCGTAGGAGACCAGATCGTGCAGGGTGAAGCCGTCGTGCGCCGTGACGAAGTTGATGCTGGCGAGCGGGCCCCGCTCGTCGCTGAACGTGTTCGCGGATCCCGCGAGGCGGTTCGCGAATCCGCCGATGCCAGTTGGCGCAGAGGCCCGCCGGGCGTAGTCGATGTCACTGAGCCAGAAGTTGCGCACGCGATCCCGGTAGCGGTCGTTCCACTCGCTCCACCCGGTCGGGAAGTTGCCGGTCTGCCAGCCGCCGAAACCCACATCCCAGGGTTCGGCGATGATCTTGACGTCGGCGAGCACCGGATCCGTCCTGATCGCCTGCAGCAGCGGATGCTCCGGCGTGTAGGCGTTCGCCTCGTCGCGCCCGAGCGCGGTGGCCAGATCGAAGCGGAATCCGTCGACCTGCATCTCGGTCGTCCAGTAACGCAGGGAGTCCAGCACCAGACGCGCCGCTGCCGGGGTGGCCGTGTCCAGGGTGTTGCCGCAGCCGGTGGTGTCGATGTAGCTGCCGTCCTGCTGCTGCCGGTAGTAGAGCGCGTTGTCGATGCCGCGCAGGCTCGTGCGCGGGCCGCCGATGCCCTCTTCGTTCGTGTGGTTGTACACGACGTCGAGGATCACCTCGATGCCGGCCTCGTGCAGGAGCTTCACCATGCCCTTGAACTCGCGCAGCACGGCCTCGGGCCCGTCCTTGCGCGCATCCTCGGTCGCGTACGCCGTGTGCGGCGTGAAGAAGTTCAGGGTGTTGTAGCCCCAGTAGTTCGTCAGGCCGCGGTCCAGCAGCCGCGGCTCCGACGCGAACGCCTGCACCGGCAGCAGCTCGACGGCGGTGATGCCGAGCTCCTGGTAGTACGCGATCATCGCGGGGTTCGCGACTCCGGCGTAGGTGCCGTGGAGCGCGGGCGGAACACCGGGGTGGCGCTTGGTCAGCCCCTTGACGTGGCCCTCGTAGATCACGGTGCGGTCGAGGGGCGTCTGCGGCTTGGCGACGTCGCCCCAGTCGAATCCGTCGGCGATGACGACCGAGCGCCATTCCTCGTAACCGTCGCCCTGGGCGAGGCCCCGCCCGTACGGGTCGAGCAGGAGCGTCTCCGGGTTGAACGTGTTGCCAGGGCTGTGTGCCCCGTCCACGCGCAGAGCGTAGCGCGTTCCCGGCTGCAGCAGCTCGGTCGTGATCTCCCACACGCCTCCGGGCTCGCGCTCGAGCGCGAGCTGTGCGGTCTCCCAGTCCAGGTCGGTCTCATCGAAGATCACGAGCTCGATCGCGGACGCGTTCTGCGACCAGACGCGCAGCGTGGCGGTCCCGTCGTGGAGTCGGACGCCGAGGTCGTCCAGGGACGGGCTGCACAGGGAGCAGGTGTCGCCGTCGGGTGCCGGCGTCTCGTCCTCTATCGCATGCGGACACATGAGGGACAGAATACGCGGCAGGAGCCGGTCGGGATGCCACCGCGTCCCGCGATCCGTGCCACCGAGTCCCGTCCCAGGCCGAGGTGCGAGAGTGGTGGGGTGCACTACCTGGATCATGCGGCCACCACCGACCTGCGGCCCGAAGCCGCCGACGAGTGGCTGCGCGTCGCCCGGCAGACCGGCAACGCCTCCTCCACGCACGGCGCCGGACAGCGGGCACGTCGGATCCTGGAGGAGTCGCGCGAGCGTCTCGCGTCGGCACTGGGGTGCGATCCGATCGAGGTCGTGCTCACCTCGGGGGGCACCGAGTCGGTGAACCTCGCCGTACAGGGACTGTGGCGCTCCCGTCCGGAGGGGAGCGACGCGATCGTGCTTCCGGACGGGGAGCACCACGCGACGCTCGACACCGTCGCCGCACTCGCGGCTGGGGGCGCCCGCGCGAGGTCGGTCGGCCTGGACGCGGTGGGGCGGATCCCCCTCGACGCCTTCGCCGCTGCGCTGGCATCCGACGGAGTGGCCCTGGCCACCGCGCTGATCGCGAACAATGAGGTGGGCACGGTCAACGACGCCGTCGCGCTCGCCACTTCCGCCGCGTCGGCCGAGGTTCCCCTGCATCTGGACGCCGTCGCGGTTTTCGGGCATCTGCCGCTGTCGTTCGCGAAGCTCCGCGGCGACGCGCCGGCGGGTGCCGGCCTCGTGGCGCTCAGCGTCGCCGGGCACAAGATCGGTGCGCCCACCGGCACGGGGGCGCTCGTCGTCGCCCGCACGGCCCGCCTCGCGCCGCTGCAGCACGGCGGAGGGCAGCAGCGCGGACTCCGCTCCGGCACGCAGGACGTCGCCGGTGCTGCCGCGTTCGCGCTCGCCGCGGAGCTCGCCATCGCCGAGCGAGCCGCGGAGTCCGTGCGGCTGGGTGCGCTGCGCGATCGTCTCGTGGCGGGGATCCGCGAGCGAGTGTCCGCGTCCGAGGTGCTCGGGGATCCGGATCCCGCCGGGCGGCTGCCGGGCAACGCGCACCTGCTGTTCCCCGGCGCGCCGAGCGAGAGCCTGCTCTTCCTGCTCGACGTGGCGGGGGTCTCGGCATCGGCCGGATCCGCCTGCCAGGCCGGGATCGCGGAGCCCTCGCACGTCGTCCAGGCACTCGGACGCAGCGAGGCCGAGGCGCGCAGCGTGATCCGGTTCACGCTGGGGCGGACCTCGTCCGATGCCGACGTCGACGCGGTGCTCACTGCGATCGGCGGCGCGTACGAACGGGCTTCAGGCGCGGCGTAGCCCCGGGGCCGTCGGGCGAGCACCGGTGGAGCCGGAGCGAGTCGAGGCACGCTGACTCCCAGGACGGGGTGTTTCGCCGCGGTCGCGGTCGTGCGGCGCCCGGCGCCTGCTCAGTCGTGCGCTCGTACACTGGATCCATGCGTGTGCTGGCGGCGATGAGCGGGGGAGTGGACTCCGCGGTGGCGGCGGCGCGCGCCGTCGAAGCGGGTCACGACGTCGTCGGCGTGCACCTCGCGCTATCGCGTGCGGGTGGAACCCTGCGCACCGGCAGCCGCGGCTGCTGCACGATCGAGGACGCGATGGATGCGCGCCGCGCCGCCGACCTCCTCGGGATCCCGTTCTACGTCTGGGACTTCTCCGAACGGTTCCGCGAGGACGTGATCGACGACTTCGTCGCGGAGTACCGCGCCGGCCGCACCCCGAATCCGTGCCTGCGCTGCAACGAGAAGATCAAGTTCGCCGCTCTCCTGGAGCGTGCGATGGAGCTCGGTTTCGACGCCGTGTGCACCGGACATTACGCCACGCTCGTCGACGGCGCCGACGGCCTCGAACTTCACCGCGCTTCCGATGCGGCCAAGGACCAGTCCTACGTGCTGGGTGTGCTGAACGCCGAGCAGCTCGCGCATACCTACTTCCCGCTCGGATCCACGCCGTCCAAGGCGCTCGTGCGGGCCGAGGCCGCGGAGCGCGGATTGAGCGTGGCGCAGAAGCCCGACAGCCACGACATCTGCTTCATCCCGGACGGCGACACCCGTGGCTGGCTGGCCGAGAAGGTCGGCGCCGAGCAGGGAGAGATCCTGGACCGGGGCGGCAACGTCGTCGGCACGCACGACGGCGCGCACGCGTTCACCGTCGGGCAGCGCCGTGGACTGCGCCTCGGCGTGCCCGCCCCCGACGGCAAGCCGCGGTTCGTGCTCGAGGTGCGCCCGGTGTCGAACACCGTCGTGGTCGGCCCGAAGGAAGCACTCGCGATTGCCGAGATCTCGGGCGAGCGGCGCTCCTGGGCCGGAGCTGCGCCGGTCGCGGAGGAGTTCGTCTGCGAGGTGCAGATCCGGGCGCACGCGGATCCGGTGCCTGCACGCGCGTTCGTCGCGGAGGATGCGATCCGGGTCGTGCCCGACGAGCCGCTCGACGGCGTGGCGCCCGGTCAGAGCGCCGTGCTGTATGTCGGCACACGGGTGCTCGGCCAGTTCACCATCGATCGCACGGTGTCGGCGGTGCCTGCCGGGGTGTGAGCCCGCTGTGGTCGTCGACGACGTCGGTCGTCGGCGATGTCATCTCGTGATCGGCGTGCGCGGGACTCTGTGATGATGGGTGCACTGCCCGACGGAGGAGCCGCCATGACAAGGACGTACATCCGCGATTTCCATGGGGACGATCTGGACCAGATCGTCCGGTTGTGGGGGCAGGTCACGCGGGAGAACGAGTGGCCGATCTACTCGCTCGCCGAGGTGATCGCCTCGTGCCAGCAGGACCACGCGGTGGTCGCGGTCCAGGGTGATCTGCTCGTCGGGGCCGCCGTCGGCCGCGGCGCGCACGCGCAGGGATGGATCGTGTTCTTCGGGACGGTCGAGGACGCCGGATCCGAGGTGAGCTCGTCCCTCCTGCACGCGCTGGAGCGCAGGATGGCGCCGCTCGGTCTCGCGAAGCTGTCGGTGCTCATCCCCGAGGCTGAAGGGCTCGGCGCCTTCACCGAGAACGGGTTCCACGTGCACCACTCCGTGCGCTACCTCGAGCGCGCGATGCCGATCCAGCGGCGCGAGATCGACGCGCTCAAGGAGGTCGGCGGACGCATCCTCCCGCCGCACCTGTGGGATCGTGTGGCGGGGATGACGCATGAGAAGACGCTGCTCGAGGAGCGTCTGGTGACGCCGCTTGCCCAGCCTGAGCTCGCCGAGCGGTTCGGGGTGGTGCCCCCGCGCGCGGTCATGCTGTTCGGCCCGCCGGGAACCGGCAAGACCACGTTCGCGCGCGCCGTGGCCTCACGGCTGGATTGGCCCTTCGTCGAGCTGTTCCCATCGCGGCTGGCCGATGGCGGCGCCGGCCTCGCGAGCGGGCTGCGCTCGTCGTTCGAGACGATCGACGAGCTCGAGCACGCGGTGGTCTTCATCGACGAGGTCGAGGAGATCGCCTCCCGCCGCGGCGGCACGCCGCCGTCGCCCACGCAGGGCGTCACGAACGAACTGCTGAAGCTCGTCGCCGACTTCCGTGACAGGGAGGGACGGATCCTCATCTGCGCGACGAACTTCGTGCGCGCGCTCGACGCGGCGTTCCTCCGGCACGGGCGCTTCGACTACGTGATCCCGATCGGCCTGCCCGATTCCGATGCCCGCCGCGCGATCTGGGCGCGGTACATCCCGGCCGAGTCCGCCGGCGACGTGGATCTGGACAGGCTGGTCACGACGAGCGAGGGCCTGACCCCGGCCGACATCGAGTACGCCGCGCGGCGTGCGTCCCAGGAGGCGCTGGCGCGGGCGCTGCAGGACGGCGCAACGGCCTCAGCACTCGACACGGACGACTACGCGCGGGCTCTGGAGAGCACGCGTGCAACCGTGTCGGCGGATGAGATCGCCGAGTTCAGGGCGGACATCGAGACCATCGCCCGGCTCTGAGATCGCGCGCGGCGGTGTGCTCCGCGGCCGTCATCCCTGCAGGAACAGCAGGATCGCCCGAACCCGGCGGTTCTCCTCCGTGGGCGCGAGTCCCAGACCGGTGAAGATGTTTCCGACGTGTTTGCGGACGGCAGCATCGCTCAGATGCAGCGCCCGGGCGATATCGCCGTTCGACGCGCCCTGCGCCATGAGCGCGAGCACTTCGCGTTCGCGCGGTGTGAGCGCGCCCAGGAGGCCCGGCTCGTCGCGACGCAGCAGATGGCGGGCGACTTCGGGGTCGATCACCGTGCCGCCCGAGGCGATCGTGTCGAGTGCGTGTGCGAAGTCGGAGATCCGGTTCACCCTGTCCTTGAGCAGATAGCCGATCCCGCCTTCGGGAAGGGTGAGCAGCTCGCGCGCATAGCGGTCGGCGATGTACTGCGACAGCACCAGGATCGGCTGGGACGGACGGGACGCCCGGATCCGGAGCGCGGCACGCAGGCCGTCATCGGAGCCGCCAGGCGGCATCCGTACGTCGGTGATGATCAGATCGGGGACAGGATCGGCCGCGCGGTACCGGGTGAGCAGCTCGTCGGCGGACGACGCCGTCGCGAACACGTCGTGATCGAGTCGCACGAGCAGCGCGGTCAGCGCCTCGCGCAGCAGGGCGGAGTCCTCAGCGAAGAGGATTCGCATCGGGCACCTCCTCGGGTCGGCCGGAGTCGTCCTCGGATCCTCCGCCGAGACCGCGCGGCATCGTCAGCACAAGTGTTGTGGGCCCGCCGGGCGGCGAGGCGATCACGAGGTCGCCGTCGAGCGCCGCCGCGCGCGCGACGAGGCCCGAGAGCCCTGTGCCGCGTGCCGGATCGGCTTCACCCCGGCCATCGTCGCGCACTCGGATCTCGAGCAGCTCCGGATCCGTGTGAGCGACCACGAGGACGTGGGTCGCGTCCGTGTGCTTCACCACGTTGGTGAGCGCTTCGCGTACGACCGCATAGGCCGCGGCTTCGACGCTCGGGGCGGCGCGGCCCAGCCGATCGAGGCGCAGGACCACCCGCAATGGCGCGCGACCTGCCAGCTCCTCGAGCGCGGCACCGAGGCCTCGGTCGGTGAGCACCGCGGGATGGATCCCGCGCACCGACTCCCTCAGAGAGGCGGATGCCCGCTCCACCTGATCCTGCGCGGCGGTCAGCGCCACACGACCGGGTTCGGCCTCGGGGCCGAGCGCGGCGAGCTCCAGTTCCAGCATTCCGAGACGACCGGCGAGCAGCACCAGCTCCTGCTGGACGCCGTCGTGCAGATCCCTCTCGATGCGTCGACGCTCGTCCTCGTGGGCCGTCACCACGGCGGCGCGGGAGCGCGTGAGGCGCTCGATCCGCTGCGCGATCTCGGCGCCGCGCGGGGCGAGCAGCCAGCGCACCGCGAAGCCCTGAGCGGTGGCGAGGAGGAGATTCAGATAGGCCGCCGCGATCAGGACGACGAGAAGGGCGAGCGGCGGGAGCCACCAGGTCGCGCCGTCCAACTGGATCCTGGCATCGCCGAAGAGCCGGATGTCGAGGTCACCGCGGACGAGGGCGACGATGGGGACGCCCACGACGACGATGAGCGCCATCGCCTCGAAGAACAGGACGATCAGCGCCGCCACCCCCGCGACCAGATCCACGAGCAGCACCGCCGCCTCCCGCCAGGTGGCGGGCTCGGTCAGCCGGATGTTCAGCCAGTTGTGCCTCTGGTCCGGAGCGACGCGCACATGCCCGGACGGGATCCGCGCGAACCCCAGCAGCGGCAGTCGTCGCCGCTCCAGCATCCCGCAGAGAATGCCCCACAGCGGCAGCAGCAGGAGGGTGAGCGGCAAGAGCACCAGCAGCAGAAGGCCGAGCACGGCTGAGGCGAGCAGGAACAGCAGGGCGCGCCACGGCCACGGCGACAGCAGGAGACGCCAGGGTGCGCTCATGAGGGACTGAGCGACGGTCTCCGGACGACGTCGGGGCACCGTGGGATCCGTGCTCATCCGGTCAGTCTATGGACGGCCTCGGAGGGCGACCGCGACGCAACGGAAAGAGTAGACCTGGCGCTACCCCGATCGTCGTCCGTGCGCCGCTGCGCGCTCCAGCTGCCACCGGTGGACTGGAGTCATGACATGGATCCTGCAGGCCCGAAACGTGACGAAGAGCTATCAGACCGGTCGAGAGCGCACCCCGGTACTGCGCGGGATCGACGTCGACGTCGCGGCGGGCGAGATGGTCAGCATCGTGGGGGCGAGCGGATCCGGCAAGTCGACGCTCCTCTACTGTCTTGCGGGGCTCGAGCAGGTGGAGGGCGGCGAGGTGCTGCTCGGCGGGGTCGCCCTGCACACCGCCTCCACCGCCCAGCGTGCGCAATTGCGACGCGACCGTATCGGGTTCGTCTTCCAGGCGTACAACCTCATCCCGTCGCTGTCCGTGCGCGAGAACGTGGCGTTGCCGGCACGGCTCGCCCGACGTGCGAGGCCCGACATCGCCGGTGCCCTGGCCGCGGTGGGGCTCGCCGCGCAGGGCGGAATGCGCCCGGGACAGCTCTCCGGAGGGCAACAGCAGCGCGTTGCAGTGGCCCGGGTGCTTGCGGCCCGACCGTCGGTGCTTTTCGCGGACGAGCCGACCGGCGCACTCGACACGACATCCGGCGGCGTCGTTCTGGATCTGTTGCGCGGCTACACGAACGGCGACCGCTCGGTGATGCTGGTCACTCACGACCTGGATGCCGCGGCCCGCGCAGATCGCACGGTCGTACTGCGGGACGGGCTGGTCGTCGCGGAGCTCATCCGACCCACCGCGGCCCAGATCCTCGCGGCACAGCACGCCGCACCCTCATCGCCGGTGTCTCCTGCGGGGGTGGGTGCATGATCGGGCTGTGGGCGGGGGAGCTGCGCGCGGATTGGCGCTCCTGGGCGGGGCTCGTGCTCGTGACGGCCGTCGCGGGCGTGTCGCTCGGGATCGGTGCGTCGTTCCTGGAGACGGGGATGCACGCAGGGGGACGTCTCGGGACAGGGATCAGCGGCGTCTCATCGATGATCCTGGTCTTCAGCGGCGTGAGCGCGATCGGGGTGACCTCGGCGGTGGCGCGGCTCGCCGTGGAGCTCGGAAGGGCCGTATACGCGCGCTGGCAGCTGAGTGGAGTGACGCCGCGGCAGGTCGCCGTCGTGGTGCTCTGCCAGGTGATCGCGCTGAGCCTGATCGGTGCGGGGCTCGGGTTCGCCGCGACCCTGGTGGGCGCACCGGTCGCGCTGCGCCTGGCGTTCGAAGGCGCCTCGGGCGGGTTCACCGAGACATCGGCTGTGGTCGGCCCGGTCACGGCGCTGTTCATCGGGTGCGGGGTGCTCCTGATCGCCCTGCTCGGTGGTCTGCCCGCCGCGCGCCGGGCCGCGCTCACCCCGGCGCTGGAGGCGCTGCGGGAGCCGGAGCCGCGCACGCGGGGGATGCGGTGGTGGCGCTGGACGCTGTTCGGGCTGATGGTCGTCGGCACCGGCGCGGCGGTGCGGTCGTGGCTGTCGTCGGCCGCTGTGGCGATGCCGGACGATCGGAACACGCTGATCTCCCAGACGCCGCTCATCGCCCCGTTGCTGACGCTCGTGATCGTCGCGGGCGGGCCCGTGCTCTACGCCCCGTTGCTGCGCGGATGGACGGCGCTGCTGCCTGCGCGGGCGTCCTCGTCGTGGTATCTCGCGCGGCACGAGGCGCGGTACCACCTCGGTCGCAGCACGGCATCGATCACGCCGCTGTTCACGGGAGCGGCGATGCTGGGCGGCCTCTACACGGTGACGACCGTCTGGGGCGCGGCGGCGCGGGCCGCGGGGGAGCCGTTCGGCGGTCTCGAGTTCGGGCAGGTCGTGGTGCTGCTCGGCGGACCACTGCTGCTGGCAGGCGTAGGGACTGCAGTCGTGATCTTCATGAGCAACCGGATCCAGGCGCGGGAACAGGCACTGCTCTCGGCGAGCGGAGCGACCGACGCGGTCATCGTGCGTGCGGCCGTGCTGCAGGCGCTCATCCACGTCATCACCGCAGTGCTGCTCGCGCTCGCCGTGATCGCGGTGTCGGCCGTGCTCGCCGTCGTGATGCTCGCCCCGTTCTACGAGGTCGTGCCGTATCAGCTCGACCTCGGCGGTGTCGGGGTGCTCGTCGGCGTAGGGACGCTGCTCACCGAAGCGGCGGTGCTGATCCCCGTGCTGGCCCGGATGCGCGTCTCGGTCGCCACGCTGCTGAGCGCCGTGTGAGTCGCGCCGCTCGGGCGACGTCGGCACCCCCTCCTAGACTGGCCAGGTGCCGGAGAACATCTCGCTGGAAGCCGCCCGTGTCGAGGCCGAGGAGCTGACCACCCGCATCCTGGAGGCGAAGGACGCGTACTACGGGCGTGACACGTCTCTCGTGGACGACGCCACCTACGACGGCTGGATGCACCGGCTCGAGGAGATCGAACGCCTGCATCCGGAGCTGCAGGGGCAGGACTCGCCGACCCAGATGGTGGGAGCCGCCGAGGCCACGGGGCTGCAGACCATCGAGCACGCCGAGCGCATGCTCAGCCTCGACAACGTCTTCTCGATCGAGGAGCTGCGGGACTGGGCCGCGAAGACCCGGGCCGCCGCGGGCCGCGACGTGGCCTGGCTCACGGAGCTCAAGATCGACGGACTCGCGATCAACCTGCGCTATGAGAACGGCGTGCTCACCTCTGCGGCCACGCGCGGTGACGGCCGGGTCGGCGAGATCGTGACCGAGAACGCCCTGCGCGTCGCAGGCATCCCCGAGCGGCTCGGCGGATCCGGACACCCGGCGATCGTCGAGGTGCGCGGCGAGGTGTTCATCCCGGTCGCCGCGTTCGAGCGGCTGAACGCCGCGCAGGCCGCCTTCCGCGACCGCGCCTACACCGAGGCCCTGGAACGGTGGGAAGCACGTGGCGGCGCCAAGAAGCCGTTCGACGAGGAGAAGGCGCGCACCGCAGCGGCGCGGCGGTTCCCGTCGTTCGCGAACCCGCGCAACGCCGCGAGCGGGGGCCTGCGTCAGCAGCTGGACAAGAAGGACGGCATGGAGCTCGAGGCGGGGCTGCTCCGCGTCGACTCGCTCGCGCTGTATGTGCACGGCATCGGCGCCTGGCCGGATCCGCCCGTCGCCGCGCAGAGCGAGATCTATGGACTCGTTGCGAGCTGGGGCCTGCCCACGAGCCCGCACACGAGGGTGTGCGCCACGATCGACGAGGTCGCAGAGTTCGTCGCGTACTTCGGGGAGCACCGGCACGACATCGAGCACGAGCTCGACGGCATCGTCGTGAAGGTCGACGAACTCGACCTCCACGACGAGCTCGGCGCCACGAGCCGCGCGCCGCGCTGGGCGATCGCATACAAGTACCCGCCGGAGGAGGTGCAGACCACACTGCTCGACATCGTGGTCTCGGTCGGCCGCACCGGCCGCGCCACGCCATTCGCGGTCATGGCACCCGCCCACGTCGCCGGCAGTGTCGTCCGCCAGGCCACGCTGCACAACAAGGACGTGGTGAAGGCCAAGGGCGTGCTCATCGGCGACACGGTGGTGCTGCGCAAGGCCGGCGACGTGATCCCCGAGGTGCTCGGCCCGGTGGTCGAGCGGCGGGACGGCTCCGAGCGCGAGTTCGTGATGCCGGAGCGCTGCCCCGAGTGCGGGTCGATCCTGGCTCCGGCCAAGGAGGGCGACATCGACCTGCGGTGTCCGAACACGCGATCGTGCCCCGCGCAGGTGCGCGGCCGCGTCGAGCACATCGGTTCGCGCGGGGCTCTCGACGTCGAGGCGCTCGGCGAGGTCACCGCAGCCGCGCTCACGCAGCCGAGCCACCCCGCGGTGCCGCCGCTCGAGACCGAAGCGGGCCTGTTCACCCTCACGCTCGAGCGGCTCGTGCCCATCGAGGTCGTCGTGCGCGACGCGGAGACGGGACTCCCGAAGGAGGACGAGGACGGGATCGTGAAGACCCGTGCTCCGTTCCGGCGCAACCCCACGGCCGCGGAGAAGAAGGAGGGTGTCAACGCCGCCCAACCGTCCTCCCAGGCGGTCAAGCTGCTCGCCGAGCTCGAGAAGGCGAAGACCAAGGACCTGTGGCGTCTGCTGGTCGCGCTGAACATCCGCCACGTCGGGCCGGTCGCCGCACGTGCGCTGGCGCAGTGGTTCGGATCCCTGGATGCGATCCGCGCCGCGTCCCGTGAGGAGCTCGCCGCGGTCGAGGGCGTCGGCGGGATCATCGCCGACTCGCTCTTGGACTGGTTCACCGTCGACTGGCACCAGGACATCGTGCAGCGCTGGGCCGACGCGGGTGTGCAATGGGCGACGCCCGGACATCCTGGACCCGGGGCCGCAGCCGCGGAGGGCGGTGTGCTCGACGGTCTCACCATCGTCGCGACAGGATCCCTCGACGGCTACACCCGTGAGGGGGCGCAGGAGGCGATCATCAAGGCCGGGGGCAAGGCCGCGTCGAGCGTCTCGAAGAAGACCGACTTCGTGGCCGCGGGACCCGGCGCCGGCTCCAAGCTCGCCAAGGCGGAGGAGCTCGGACTGCGGATCCTCGACGCGGCGCAGTTCCACCTGCTCGTGACGGAGGGACCGGACGCGCTCGGGTGATGCCCGGCCTCGGCAGAGAAGACCGCGCCGTCGACATCGTCAGACCCGCCGGGTTTCGCGCCGTGGGTCCTCCTCCGCGCCACGAGGAGAGGGATCCGCTCCCCGTCGCCCGGTTCCGCTTAGGCTCCTGAACATGGCAGACGATGTGCGCAACGTGCTGGCCGCGCTCTCGACGATCGAGGCGCCGTGGCAGCCGCACCGACTCGTGAGCGTCAACGACTACGACGTGAAGGTGGTGAAGCTGCACGGCGAGTTCGTGTGGCACAGCCACCCCGACACCGACGAACTGTTCCTGGTTCTCCGCGGCCGTCTGACGATCCAGCTGCGTGATCGCGATGTCGTGCTGAACCCGAATGACGTCTTCGTCGTGCCGCGGGGCGTCGAGCACTGCCCCAAGGCCGAGGAGGAAGTGCAGGCGATCCTGTTCGAGCCGCAGGGAACGGTCAACACCGGCGATGCCGGAGGCGCCATGACCTCTGCGCTTCGGGAGCTCAGCGGGTCGTGATCGCTTCCGTCGATCTGATCCCGACCCTGATCGGCGTCGGCATCCTCCTCGCCGTGGCGACCGCCGCGCTCCTGCTGTTCCGGGTGCGAGGATCGTGGGCGCCCGCCGCCGCGATCGCGCGCGGTGTCGTGCAGCTGGCGATCATCAGCCTGATCCTCGGCGGGATCATCACGCAGCCCGCGTTGATCGCGGTCGCGCTCCTGGTGATGTTCGGCGTGGCGGTCTCCGTCGCGACGCAGCGGATCGGGTGGAGCAGGCACGGGGCGCTCGTGATGTCGACCTCGATCGCGGCGGGCATCGCGGTGGCGGGCACCGCGGTGTTCGGATCCGGTGCGCTCGCACCCACTCCGCGGTACGCGCTGGCGATCGGCGCGATCATCATCGGGAACACGATGAACATCGCCACGCTCACCGGGAGGCTGTTCCGCAGGACGGTCATCGACCATTGGGATGAGGTCGAAGGGTGGCTCGCGTTGGGGGCCACACCGCGTCGGTCCACGCTCGACCTCGCGCGCGGCGCCGTGCGCGAGGCGCTGATCCCTTCGATCGACCAGACCAAGACGACCGGCCTCGTCGTGCTCCCGGGCGCATTCGTCGGGGCGATCTTCGGCGGCCTCTCACCGCTCGAGGCCGGCCGTTTCCAGATCATCGTGCTCGCAGCCATCATGGCGGCCGGAGCGGTCACCGCCGTTCTCGTCGCGACCTGGCTCGGCCCGATGCGGACGAAGCCGGTCATCGCCGTCTGATGGGACGAACGATGCTCTTCCCCCGATGCGAGCCGAGGGGTTGAATACCGCCATGGACGAGCGCGAGGAGTTCCTGCACTGGTTCCGCACGACCTGGCAGTCAGCGGAGAACGCCTTGCATTCGGGTGATCCCGGTCCGCGGTTCGCAACGTGGTCGGAGATCGAGCCGGTAACCCTGTTCGGCGCCTGGGCCAGCGCGTCCGGGAGCGAAGGGGTGCGGCAGATGTTCCGAAGGCTGGGGGAGTCCTTCTCGGATGCGACCTCCAGCAGTGTCGAGCTGCTCGCCGCTGAGGTGTCCGGTGATCTGGCGT
Source organism: Microbacterium sp. NPDC060117 (assembly GCF_042729315.1). NCBI lineage: Bacteria > Bacillati > Actinomycetota > Actinomycetes > Micrococcales > Microbacteriaceae > Microbacterium > Microbacterium sp. NPDC060117. Next base: position 685,714 of record NZ_JBHWXR010000002.1, on the reverse strand, counting down.
ACACCGCCCATCGCGAGATCACTTCCACGACCGTCGATGGGCGTCCGCGCGGCTATGTGCTGCGCGTGACCCAGGTATACCGGCGGGAAGACGGCGCATGGAAGGTCGTGCACCGGCACGGTGACGAGGAGTTCGCCCCCGACGTCGCCCGCTGAGCGCTCGGGCGTCCGTGCGTGACACGGTGCGCCCGAGCCTCAGCGAGCCCGGGATGTGAACGGGCTCAGCGAACCCGGGATGCGAACGGGCTCAGCCAACCCGGGATGCGAACGGGCTCAGTCCTTGTGGCGCGGCTTGCGCGGGGGACGGTCGTCGCTGCGACGGTCGTCCCGCGGGCTGTCGTCACGGCGCGGCCGGTCGCCGTAGCCACGGTCGCCGGAGCCACCGTCGTACGAACGGCGCGGCCGATCGCCGTAGCCGCGGTCGTCGCGGCGCGGGCCCCGGTTCGGGCGGCCGGAATCGCGCTGGATCTCGATGAGCCGGCCCGAGATGCGCGTGTCGCGCAGCCGGTCCAGGACCGAGGCATCCAGGTTCGACGGGAGCTCGACGATGGAGAAGTCGGGACGGATCGTGATCGCGCCGAAGTCGTCACGACCGAGCCCGCCCTCGTTCGCGAGCGCGCCGACGATCTGCCGTGGCTCGACGCGGTGACGGCGGCCGACCTCGATCCGGTACGGGGTGTAGTCGCCCCGGCTGCGCCGCTCCGGGCGGGATCCGCGGTCGTCGCGGTCCCGGGAGTCGCGGCCGCCCGAGCGCTCCGCACGGTCGGCGCGCGGGGGACGGTTGTCGGCGGCGACCGCTGCCGACAGCGGGTCGTTCTCCGGATCCAGCAGCAGCGGCGTCTCGCCCTGCGCGACGATCGCGAGCGCGGCGGCGACGTCGCCCTCGGGCACGTCGTGGTTGCGCACGTAGTGGGCGATGATGTCGCGGAAGCCTTCGATGCGCCCGGTCTCCTCGAGCGCGGCAGTGATCGCGTCGTCGAAGCGCGCCAGGCGCGTACTGTTCACGTCCTCGGTCGTCGGCAGCTGCATCTGCGCGGGCTGCTGACGGGTCGCGCGCTCGATGTGCTTGAGCAGGTAGCGCTCCCGCGGAGTGATGAAGCTGATCGCATCACCCGAGCGGCCCGCGCGGCCCGTGCGGCCGATGCGGTGCACGTACGACTCGGTGTCGGTGGGGATGTCGAAGTTCACGACGTGGCTGATCCGCTCCACATCGAGGCCGCGCGCGGCGACGTCGGTGGCGACCAGGATGTCGAGCTTGCCGTCCTTGAGCTGGCCGACGGTGCGCTCGCGCTGCGGTTGCGGGATGTCACCGTTGATCGCGGCGGCGGAGTAGCCACGGGCGCGCAGCTTCTCGGCGAGCGTCTCGGTCTCGTTCTTGGTGCGGACGAACACGATCATGCCCTCGAAGTTCTCGACCTCGAGGATCCGGGTGAGCGCATCGACCTTCTGCGCATAGGACACGACCAGGTAGCGCTGGGTGATGTTCGCGTTGGTCGTCGTCTTGCCCTTGACCGAGATCTCCTCGGGGTCGTGCAGGTACTGCTGCGCGAGCCGGCGGATCGTGGGCGGCATGGTCGCGGAGAACAGGGCGACCTGCTTGTCCTCAGGCGTCTGCGCGAGGATCTGCTCCACGTCCTCCGCGAAGCCCATCTTGAGCATCTCGTCGGCCTCGTCCAGCACGAGGTTCTTCAGTTCCGAGAGGTCGAGCGTGCCCTTGGCGAGGTGATCCATGATGCGGCCCGGGGTGCCGACGACGATGTGCACGCCGCGGCGCAGCGCGGACAGCTGCACGCCGTAGCCCTGTCCGCCGTAGACCGGCAGCAGGTGCACGCCGGGCATCTTCGCGGCATAGGACTCGAACGCCTCGGCGACCTGCAGCGCGAGCTCGCGGGTCGGGGCCAGTACGAGGGCCTGCGGCTTCTGCTGCTGCAGGTCCAGGTTCTCCAGGATCGGAAGGGCGAACGCCGCGGTCTTGCCGGTGCCGGTCTGCGCCGTGCCCAGCACGTCGCGGCCGCCGAGCAGCAGCGGGATCGTCTCGCGCTGGATCGCCGATGGCGTCTCGTATCCGAGCGCCTTGATCGCGGCGAGGACGGGGCCGCTGATCCCGAGATCCTCGAAGCCCGGTCCGGCGGGCGCTTCCGTTTCGGTCGCTCCGTCGCCCTCCGCAGTGGTGTCGATGGGGGTCTCGGTCGGCGTCGCGTCGTCTCGGGTCACAACTCAGAGTACCGTCCCCCGCCTGGGGGAACGCAGTTCAGAGCGCGCAAATGGCTCGATACGCCGGCGGAATCGAGCCATTTGCGCGCTTCGAAACCGGGAGATGGGTCAGTTTCCGGACGTCAGCGCGACCAGGCGCTCCTTGACCTGGCGCCGAAGCACCTTGCCGATGAGCGAGGTCGGCAGCTCGTCGACGACGAAGATCCGGCGGGGCACCTTGTACGGCGTGAGGATGCCGCGCGCGAACTCGCGGATCGCCTCGACGTCGACGTCCGTGCTCGGATCCACCACGATCGCCGCGACGACCTCCTCGCCGGAGTGTTCGCTGGGGAGGCCCACGACCGCCGCGTCGATGACATCGGGATGCTGACGCAGCGCGCCCTCCACCTCGGTGGGCGCGACGTTGAAGCCTCCCGTGATGATGAGCTCCTTGATCCGATCGACGATGCGCACGAATCCGCCCTCGTCGATCGTGACGATGTCGCCGGTCCGGAACCAGCCGTCCACGAACACGGCCTCGGTCTCCTCGGGCTTGCCGTAGTAGCCCGAGAACACCTGCGGGCCGCGGACGACGAGCTCCCCGGGCTGCCCGTGCTCGACGTCGTTCGTCGGTTCATCGGGATCCACGACCCGGCACTCGGTGCCGGGCAGCGGCAGGCCCACCGTGCCGGGGACGCGGTTGTCCGCGACAGGATTCGCCATGAGCACGGGGGAGCACTCGCTCAGGCCGTAGCCCTCGACGAGGTAGCCGCCCGTGGCCTGCTCGAACGGGACGACGAGCTCGTGCGGAAGCGCCATCGCGCCCGAGATGGCGACCTCGATGCCGGCGAGCGATACGCCCTTCGCGGTGGCGGCCTTCAGCAGGCGGTCCGCGATCGGCGGCACGAGGGGCAGGAACGTCGCCGGGTGCTTCTTGACCACGTCGAGCACAAGATCCGGGTCGAACTTCGGGAAGAGCACGAGCCGGGCGCCCATCGACATCGCGAACGTGAGGCACAGCGTCAGCCCGTAGGCGTGGAACATCGGCAGCACGGCGTAGACGACGCAGCCGTCGCCCCGGGTGATCGAGGGTACCCATGCCTGCGCCTGTGCGGCGTTGGCGAGCAGGTTGCGGTGGGTCAGCGCGGCACCCTTCGGCGTCCCCGTGGTGCCGGACGTGTACTGGATGATCGCCAGATCGTCGGTCGCCGGACGCGGATGAGGCGAGGGCAGCGGGGCGTATCCGACCACCGACTCCCAGGTCACCGTGCCGCGGACCTTCGCAGTGAGGGCGTCGCGCGACTCGCGCGCCTTCGCGACGGGCAGTCGCAGCGCAAGGCGGGTGAGTCCGGGCATGGCACGGGTCACGTCGACGGAGATGAGGTTCGTCACGGCGAGGTCTGCGGGGAACTCCTGGACGGATGCGACGACCTTGTTCCAGACGATCGCGTGCGTGGCGCCGTGGTCCTCGAACTGCTTGCGCAGCTCCCGCGGCGTGTACAGCGGGTTGTGCTCGACGACGACCGCGCCGAGGCGCAGCACGGCGTAGAACGCGACGATGTGCTGCGGGCAGTTCGGCAGCACGATCGCGACCGGATCCCCGGCCTTGACGCCGAGCGCCTTCAGCCCCGCCGCGGCGCGTTCGATGGACGACTGCAGGTCGCGGTACGAGGTGGTCCGGCCGAAGAACTGCAGTGCGGGGGCATCCGGATAGTCGCGCGCGGACGCCTCCACGATGTCGACGAGGGATCCGGCGACCTCCGCGAGATCCTCCGGCACACCCTCGGCGTAGCTGGCGGTCCAGGGGCGCGGAGGAACGAACGTCGTCACGTGCTCAGCCTATGCCGCCGTCGGTGGAGGCACGTTCCCGGGCGGCGCAACCCGCTCCGCGCCGCCCGGGACTTCCTCACCGGCGTTGCTGCTCGCTGCCGGAGAGCTTCTGCGCCAGAGCGATCGGCACGATCGAGACGACGATCAGCACCACGGCGATCACGGAGACGATCGGCGCCTGGTTGGGGCGGGCGACGTTGTCGATGATGAACATCGGCAGGGTGCGCACCCCGGACCCGGCGGTGAAGGTGGTCACCACGATCTCGTCGAAGGACAGCGCGAAGGCGAGGAGGCCTCCGGTGAGCAGGGCGGAGCGCAGCTGCGGGAAGGTGACGAGGCGGAACGTCGTCCATATCCCGGCGCCGAGATCGGCCGAGGCCTCCTCGAACGACGTGCCCATCCGGCGCAGCCGGGCGACGGCATTGTTGAACACCGTGACGATGCAGAACGTGGTGTGCGCGATGATCACGGTCCAGATCGACAGCGGCACGCCGAGGATCGTCCGGAACAGGTTGTTCAGCGCGATGCCGGTGATGATGCCCGGCAGCGCGATCGGCAGGATGACGAGCAGGTTCACCGTCGTGCGGCCGAAGAACGAGAATCGCTGCAGGGCGAAGGACAGCATCGTGCCGAGGATGAGCGCGAGGGCCGAGGAGATCAGCGCGACCAGGGCGCTGGTGCCGACGGCTTCGAGCGCGCCGTCGCTGCGGAACGCCCGGCCCCACCACTCCAGGGTGAATCCAGGAGGCGGCCAGGTGAGCGAGGACGACGTGGAGAACGAGTTGATCAGCACGACCAGCAGCGGCACGTACACGACGACGAGGATCACGGCGGTGATGACGCCGAGGGTGACCCTGGTTCCGAGAGAGATGCGCACGGTGACTCCTACAGGTTGTCCAAGGCGCCGGTGCGGCGCACGAGGAACAGGTAGCCGAAGATGATGACGATCGGGATGAGCGCGATCGCGCTCGCGAGCGGCAGGTTGTTGGCCGCGCCGATGTCCTGATAGACCAGTGTGCCGAGCATCTGCGCGCCACCGCCGACGATGCCGATCGTGATGTAGTCCCCGAGGGACAACGAGAAGCTGAAGATGGTGCCGGCGATGATCGCGGGCAGCGCCATGGGCCACACGACCAGCCGCAACGTCGCCCAGCTCCGCCCGCCCAGATCGCCGGAGGCCTCGAGCAGCGAGCTCGGCACGCGCTCCAGCCCCGCATAGATGGGCAGGATCACATACGGCAGCCACAGGTAGGACAGCGTGATGATCGTCGCGGCGATGCCGTATCCGGGCGTGTGACCGCCGAGCGGGCGCAGCAGCCAGTCGAGGATGCCGTCGCTGGAGAGCACGGAGCGCCAGGCGAACGCCTTCACGAGGTACGAGGCCCAGAGCGGCGTGAGCACCAGCACCACGAGGGTGCGCTGCAGCGCCGGGGAGGCCACCATCGCCATGAAATAGGCGATCGGCAGCGCGAGGGCGACGTCGATCGCGGTGACGGCGAGGGCGATGCCGACCGTGCGCAGGGTGATGCCCTGGTAGAACGCGTCGGTGACGACCGTCACCACGTTGTCGAGGGTGAACTCGGTGCGGATCTGCCCCGTGTAGGTGTCGGTCGTCCAGAACGCGGTGACCAGCAGCAGCGCGAGCGCGACGACGTACACCGCCCCGAGCCAGAACAGGGGAGCCGACAGCAGGAGGGCGAGCCGAGCGCGTGGATGCGCGGAGAGATAGACGGATCCGCGTCGCGCCGCAGAACGACGCGGTGACGGGATCGAGGTGCGCGGCGGCGTCTTCGCCGGTGCGATGGTGGTCATGACGGGCCTTTCGAATCCCGGTCCCGGTCGCCCGGAGCACGAGGCCCCGGGCGACCGGATCCGATCAGTTCCTGATCTGCTGCCAGGCCGTGGTCCAGCCGGCGTAGTCGATGCACTTCACGTCGGTGCGACCGTCCAGGCACTTCGCGATCGGGGTGGTCCAGTACCAGATCTTCTTCGCGTAGTCGGCGTCACCCGCGTGGTAGGACGCGCAGTCGTCACGGAAGTCGCAGGCCTTCTCGCTCGAGGGCGCCTCGCCGAAGTAGGCCGTGGCGGCCGCGTTCGCCTTCGGGCTGGAGATGTAGTCCAGCCAGGCGTAGGCGCAGTTCGGGTTCTTCGCCTTGGACGAGATCATCCAGGTGTCGCTCCAGCCGGTGGCCCCCTCGCTGGGCAGCACGACCGCCGTCTTGGCGCCCTCGCCCTCGAGCGTGTTCTGGATCACCTGCCAGGTGGTGCCGGCGACGCTGTCGCCGGACTGGAACGACTGCACCTCCTTGAGGTAGTCGCCCCAGTACTCGCTGATGTTCGGACGCTGTTCCTTGAGCAGGGAAACGGCGGCGTCGAACTGCTTCTGGTCGAGCGCGTAGGGGTTGGTGATCTTCAGCTCGGGCTTGTGGGCCATGAGGTAGACCGCCGCATCGGCGATGTAGATGGGGGAGTCGTAGGCGGTGATCTTGCCCTTGTGCTCCGAGGCCTTGTCGAAGACGACGTCCCACGAGGCGGGCGCGGTGGGGAACGTGTCGGTGTTGTACAGCAGCAGGTTGGCGCCGTAGCCGTGCGGGACGCCGTAGTGCTTTCCGTCCACGGTGTTCCAGGCGCGATCCTTGAGGAACGGGAAGATGCCGTCGTAGTTCTTCAGCAGCTTGGTGTTGACCTCGGCCACGTCGCCCGAGGCGACCAGCCGCAGCGAGGCGTCGCCCGAAGCGGAGACGACGTCGTAGTCACCCGTCTTCATGAGGTTGAGCGCCTCATCCGAGGTGCCGAAGGTCTTCGCCTCGACCTTGCACCCGGTGGCCTTGGTGAAGTCGGACACCCAGTCGACGTTCGGGTCGTTCGAGCCGTCCTCCACGTAGCCGGGCCAGGCCAGGATCTTGACCGCTCCCTCGGTCTTGCCGAGCTTGTCGATCGGGCCGGCGGCGCCGCCGCCACCGGATCCGGCCGTGCCGCAGCCGGTGAGCGCGGCGATCACGGCCGAGGCCAGGCCGATGGCCGCGAAGGCCTTGAACGTGTTCTTTCGCATGGGATACTCCTTCGTTCTTCTGCGTGCGTGGGTGCGAGGGATGCCGGTCAGCGGGCGCCGACCGTGCGGATGGTGCGGGAGGGGGTTTCGTTCTGCTCGGCGATCGGCGCGTCGCCGAGGGGGACGACGTCCGCATCGCGCCAGGAGACGAAGACACGGTCGCCGTGGTCGCCGTGTGCGTGCCCGCCGACGTTCTGCTCCAGGACCGTGATCCGGGGCCCCTGATCGAGGTCTACGACGAGGCGCACACCGGAGCCGAGGTAGATGGCCTCGGCGACGACGCCGGGAGCCGAGCGGAAGCCTGGCTCGGCCGAGGGGGCGGGAGCGGCCAGGAGCTTCTCGGGGCGGAGCGAATGGTGACCGGTGCGGCCGAGCACGAGCTCGCTGGTGACGTCGTCGAACAGGTTCGAGGTGCCCACGAAGTCGGCGACGAACCGTGAGACGGGCCTCTCGTAGAGCTCGAACGGGGTGCCGAGCTGCTCGATCCGACCTGCGCTGAAGACCGCGATGCGGTCCGACAGGGTCAGCGCCTCCTCCTGGTCGTGGGTGACGAAGATGAACGTGATGCCGAGGTCGCGCTGGATCTGCTTGAGCTCGACCTGCATCTGCTCCCGCAGCTTCAGGTCCAGCGCACCCAGCGGCTCGTCCAGCAGCAGCACCTTCGGCTCGACGACCGTGGCGCGGGCGAGCGCGACGCGCTGACGCTGACCGCCGGAGAGCTGGCTGGGCTTGCGGTCCGCGACGTGCTCGAGGCGCACACTGGCGAGCGCCCTGCGGGCGCGCTCGCGACGTTCCCTGGTGCGCACGCCGCGCACCCGCAGGCCGTACGCGACGTTGTCGAGCACGGTCATGTGCGGGAACAGCGCGTAGTCCTGGAACACGGTGTTCACATCCCGGTCGAACGGCGCCTTGGCTGTCACGTCCTCCCCGAACAGCTCCACGGTTCCCGCCGTGGGCTGCTCGAAGCCGGCGATGAGGCGCAGCACGGTCGTCTTGCCGGATCCGGACGGCCCGAGCATGGAGAAGAACTCTCCCTCGGCGATCTCCAGATCCACGCCGTCGACGGCGGTGACGGATCCGAAGGCACGGGTGAGTCCGGTGAGTCTGATCGCGACGGGCTTGTCTGCCATCACATCTCCTTCGATGCGAGGACTAATCCTCTGTTAGTAGATGTTTGGAATCATATGGGAACAGAGGATTTTGTCAACACCCGTGTTACCGTCGTGTCAGGAGCCCGGGAGGAGAGCGGCGTGGCACAGGTGTCGGCAGGTGTGGACCCCGCGCGGTCGGCCGTCTTCGCGCCGTTGTCGGACATCGGTCGAGCCGAGATCGTGGAGCGCCGGCTACAGGATGCGATCACCTCGGGTGTGCTGCACGACGGAGAGCGGCTGCCGAGCGAGTCGCAGCTGGGGCGCCGGCTCGGCGTCGCCGTGGTCACCGCCAGGGAGGCGCTGGAGGCGCTGCGCGATGCCGGCCTGATCGAGACGAGGCGCGGGCGTGACGGCGGGAGCTTCGTCACGTTCGACACCGACACCGCTCGCCGCTTCACCGATGAGCGCATCAGGGCGATCAGCCGCGTGGAGCTGCGGGACGCCTCCACCCACTACGCCGCGATCGCAGGCATGGCTGCGGAGCTCGCCGCCGACCGCGCCGGCGAGGATGACGTGCAGGGATTGCGTGAGCTCGAAGAGCAGGAGGACCTCTCGACGATCGGCGGGGCGCGCCGCGCCGTCGCCCGGTTCCAGCTCGAGGTCGCCGCGCTCAGCCAGTCGCCGAGGCTCGTGCGCGAGGAGCTCCGTCTGCAGGCCGAGATCGGTTCGCTGATCTGGCTGGGCCTGCGCGAGGAGGACAATCGGATCCGCAGCCGCGCCGCCCGACGTGCGGAGCTGGATGCGATCGCCGCCGCCGACACGGAGGCGGCCAGGGCGATCGCCGTGCGCCGCATCGCCGGTGGCGTCGAATGGCTGCTGGATGAGAAGTCCCGGCTCGAAGCCGCGGCAGAGGCCGCCGCGTCCGCGCGGGCATGACATCGGAACACACGAAGAAGGAGCGCGAGATGACCGGCACTGTCGCCGAGCATGACGCACGCATCGCTGAGCGCATCGAGACCACGTTCGAGCCTCTGGCCGTGCTCGTGGAGGGGTGGCGCACCGCCGTGCAGGATGAGTTCCGCGATTTCGCGGCGCAGGGCATCGCCCCGGCTGCCGCGGCGCTGGATCCCTTCATGGACGCGCTGGCGAGACCCGCTCTGGAGGCGCCCGGAGGACTCGTCACGGGGGCCGGCTTCGTCGCGACCCCGGGAGTCCTCGCCGATGCGCCCTGGCATCTGGCGTGGTGGCTGCGCGAGATCCACGGCCTCGACCGCGGTGATCGCGGTGGCGTGCGCCGGCTGGAAGCGGTGAACGATCCGGATTCGGATCAGTTCCGGGACTACCGGCAGCTGGAATGGTGGAGAGTGCCGGAGCGCACCGGCGAGCGTCACGTCACCGGGCCCTACGTCGACTACCTGTGCACCGACGACTACACGGTCACGGTGACGACACCCGTCACGCACGACGGCCGGATGGTCGGCGTGGTCGGCATCGACGTGCACGTGTCACGGCTGGAGCGCGTGATCCTGCCGATCCTGCGGGAGGCGGCGGGCACCGGCACGGTCGTGAACGGATCGGGTCGAGTGGTCGCCTCGAGCGACTCCCATCGCGTCACGGGGACGCTGCTGCGCGGGGACGACGTGCAGAGCGCGCTCACCGCCCTGCGCGAGGGCTCGCGGTCTGCGGCCGACGCATTCGGCGCGGAGGGGGCGCGGGTGGTGCGGTGCGGTGACACCGGTCTCGTCCTCGTGCTGCAGGGCTGACGCCGAGCGCGACGAGAGGTCGCCGTCCCTGCGGCGGGGCGGTCGACGCCCGCTGACTAGACTGTTCGGGTGTCTGAAATCACCCCTGATCTCGTACGCCATCTCGGCGTGCTCGCGCGCATCCAGCTCTCCGATGACGAGGTGACGCAGCTGACCGGTCAGCTGGACGCCATCGTCGACAACATCGCGAAGGTGTCGGAGGTGGCGACTCCTGACGTCGAGCCCACGAGTCACCCGATCGCGATGCACAACGTCTTCCGCGAGGATGTCGTGGGCCGGACCCTCACCACCGCCCAGGCGCTGCAGAACGCGCCCGATGCGGACGGCGACCGCTTCCGCGTGACCGCGATCCTGGGAGAAGAGCAGTGAGCGAGATCATCCGCTGGACCGCCGCCGAACTGGGCGCCAAGCTCTCCGCCGGGGAGGTGTCGAGCGTCGAGGCGACGCAGGCGCACCTCGACCGGATCGCCGCCGTCGACGGCGACGTGCACGCCTTTCTGCACATCAACGAGCACGCGCTCGACGCTGCGGCCGACATCGACCGCCGCCGGGCCGCAGGGGAGACCCTGGGCGAGCTCGCCGGTGTTCCGCTCGCCATCAAGGACGTGCTCGTCACCACCGATCAGCCTTCCACGAGCGGCTCGCGGATCCTCGAGGGGTACCGCTCGCCGTTCGACGCCACCGTCGTCGCTCGCTCCCGCGCCGCCGGCCTCATCGGTATCGGCAAGACCAACATGGACGAGTTCGCGATGGGATCGTCCACCGAGCACTCCGCCTACGGCCCCACCCACAACCCCTGGGATCTGGACCGGATCCCCGGCGGCTCCGGAGGCGGCTCGGCCGCGGCGGTCGCGGCCTTCGAAGCGCCCCTCGCCCTGGGCTCCGACACGGGCGGATCCATCCGCCAGCCGGCGCACGTCACGGGCACGGTCGGCATCAAGCCCACCTACGGCGGCGTCAGCCGATACGGCGCGATCGCACTCGCGTCGAGCCTGGACCAGGTCGGCCCCGTCAGCCGCACCGTGCTGGATGCGGGCCTGTTGCACGACGTGATCGGCGGGCACGACCCGAAGGACTCCACCTCCCTTCCCGACGTCTGGCCGTCGTTCGCCGCCGCGGCGCGCGAGGGCGCGACCGGACAGGTGCTCAAGGGGCTCAAGGTGGGCGTGATCAAGGAGCTGCCCGACTCGGGCTTCCAGACGGGAGTCGCGAGCTCGTTCCACGCCGCGCTCGCGCAGATGGAGGCGCAGGGTGCGGAGGTCGTCGAGATCTCCGCCCCGCACTTCGAGTACGGCGTTGCCGCCTACTACCTGATCCTGCCCGCCGAGGCGTCCAGCAATCTGGCGAAGTTCGACTCGGTCCGGTTCGGCCTGCGCGTCACCCCCGACGGCGGCGGCACGGTCGAGGACGTCATGTCGCTCACGCGTGAGGTCGGCTTCGGCCCCGAGGTGAAGCGTCGCATCATCCTCGGCACCTACGCGCTGTCGGCCGGCTACTACGACGCCTACTACGGCAGCGCGCAGAAGGTGCGCACGCTCATCCAGCGCGACTTCGACGCGGCGTTCGCGCAGGTCGACGTCATCGCGACGCCGTCCGCGCCGACCACCGCGTTCAAGCTCGGCGAGAAGATCGACGACCCGCTGCAGATGTACCTCAACGACCTCACCACGATCCCGGCGAACCTCGCCGGCGTGCCCGGGATCTCGATCCCCTCGGGCCTGGCCGAGGAGGACGGTCTGCCCGTCGGCATCCAGTTCCTCGCACCTGCCCGCGAGGACGCCCGCCTGTACCGGGTCGGCGCCGCGCTGGAGGCACTGCTCGTCGACGCGTGGGGCGGGCCGCTGCTCGACCGCGCACCCGTTCTGGGAGGAACCCGCTGATGGCCGCCGTGAAGCTCATGGACTTCGACAAGGCGCTCGAGCTGTTCGAGCCGGTGCTCGGCTTCGAGGTGCACGTCGAGCTGAACACCGAGACCAAGATGTTCTCCGACGCCCCGAACCCGGCGAACGAGCGCAACCACGACGCCGCACCGAACACGCTCATCGCGCCCGTGGATCTGGGCCTTCCCGGATCCCTCCCGGTCGTGAACGAGACGGCCGTGCGCTCCTCGATCAGCCTGGGCCTCGCGCTCGGCTGCTCGATCGCGGAGTCCTGCCGGTTCGCCCGGAAGAACTACTTCTACCCCGACCTCGGCAAGAACTACCAGATCTCGCAGTACGACGAGCCGATCGCGTTCGAGGGATCCGTCGAGGTCGAGCTCGAAGACGGCACGCTCGTGACGATCCCGATCGAGCGCGCCCACATGGAGGAGGACGCCGGCAAGCTCACGCACATGGGCGGTGCGACGGGGCGCATCCAGGGCGCCGAGTACTCGCTCGTGGACTACAACCGCGCCGGTGTGCCGCTCGTCGAGATCGTCACCAAGCCGATCTTCGGCGCAGAGCACCGCGCCCCCGAGATCGCGAAGGCGTATGTGGCGACGATCCGCGACATCGTGCGCGGACTCGGCATCTCCGAGGCGCGCCTGGAGCGCGGAAACCTGCGCTGCGACGCGAACGTCTCCCTGCGCCCCCGCGGCCAGGAGAAGCTCGGCACCCGCACCGAGACGAAGAACGTGAACTCGATGCGCTCAGTGGAGCGTGCCGTCCGCTACGAGATCCAGCGCCAGGCGGCGATCCTCGCCGACGGCGGCACGATCACGCAGGAGACGCGGCACTGGCACGAGGACACCGGCACCACCTCGCCGGGCCGTCCGAAGTCGGATGCGGATGACTACCGGTACTTCCCGGAGCCCGACCTGCTTCCCGTGCGCCCGGCCGGGGAACTGGTCGAGGAGCTGCGGGCGGCGCTGCCCGAGCAGCCGGTCGCACGCCGCCGCCGGCTCAAGTCCGCCTGGGGCTTCGGCGACATCGAGTTCCAGGGTGTCGTGAACGCAGGCCTGCTCGATGAGGTCGAGGCGACCATCGTGGCGGGCACGACCGCAGACGCTGCGCGGAAGTGGTGGACCGGCGAGATCAGCCGCATCGCGAACGAGCGCGAGGTCGACGCGGCATCGCTCATCGACCCGGCGTCCGTCGCCGCGCTTCAGCAGCTCGTGGACGCGGGCACGCTGACGGACAAGCTCGCACGCCAGGTGCTCGAGGGGGTCATCGCCGGTGAGGGCACTCCGCAGCAGGTCGTCGACGCGCGCGGGCTCGCCGTCGTCTCCGATGACGGTGCGCTCATCGCGGCGATCGGCGAGGCCCTCGCCGCGCAGCCCGACGTGCTGGCGAAGATCAAGGACGGCAAGGTCCAGGCCGCCGGTGCGGTGATCGGTGCCGTCATGAAGGCTATGAAGGGTCAGGCCGACGCCGCGCGCGTCCGCGAGCTCATCCTGGAGCGCGCCGCGCAGTAGCGTAGCGACGACTCGCTCCTCGCGCGTTCAAGGGCGCCGCACTCAGAGTGCGGCGCCCTTGAACGTCGCCTGAAGGCCCGCGGCGAGCACGCGGGCGATCGCCCGCAGGCTGGCCGGCTCGTGCAGCCGGCGCCGCTGCTCCTCCGAGCTCTCGTCCGAGACGGCCTCCAGGGGCCGAGCGGTGATCGTCGCCGACCAGGCGTCGGCGGCGGCGCGGACGGCGCCTCGATCCGTTCCGGCGGGCAGGCAGGCCGTCAGAGCGCGTTCGACCGTGTCGTGCAACGCGCGGCGGTAGCGGGCGAGCGCGTTCGCGACCTCGGGGCGCACGTGGGATTCGTGCCAGAGGATCTCGCGCAGCACGTCCGATGCCTCCCTGTCGTGCAGAACACGCTCGCCCACGTTCATGAGCGTCTGCACCGGGTCTCCGCGGACGGCCAGCGGATCCGCGTCGAGGGCGGCGGTGCCGAGACGCTCCTCGATGAGCGCCGCGAGGATGTCGGGTTTCGCCGGGAAGTAGTAGAAGAGCAGTCCCTTGGGCACCGCGGCGGCGTGCGCGATCCGTGCCGTCGACGTGCCGTCGAAGCCGTGGCGGGCGAACAGGGACTCAGCGGCGTCGAGGATCCGCGTACGCGCGTCGCCGGAATCGGCGTCCTCGGTCACGGCGTCTCCTCACGACGGTGCGGGAGCGGGATCTCCCCGCGTCCCGCACCCTGTGCGACCCTGCGGGTCACGCGTGAGCCGCCGTGGGGCCGCCGTGCGACGCGCGGTGAGCCTTCTCGGCGGGCACGAGGGCCCAGAGTCCTGCGGCGGCACAGACGGCTCCGCAGATCCACGAGGTCCACGCGGGCCCCGCATCTCCGGCATAGGAACCGATCCATGGGGAGATGAAGAGCAGCGCGCCGATCGCGGCGAGGATCCACTCCATCGACACGAGACCGGGAGCTGCGAGGCTCCATACCCCGGCAGCGATCATCAGAACGCCCAGAACGATCATCATGGTCATCGACATGCCCATGCCGGGCGTCATCATGATGCCCGCCACGACCGCGACCAGTCCGGCGGCGACGGCCACCCAGTCCTGCCAGCGTGTCCACTTCTTCATAGAACTCATCCTCCTTGCAGTCAGATGGCTCCCGAATGGGGGTCGCCACGATTCTACCGCGCTGATTGACCGACCGGTCAAAGTGGGGGAATCCGATGTCGGCGGCCTCCGCGAGAATGGATCCATGGGACGAGGTGACGGATCGGGACGCATCGTCTCGGCGCCCGGCGCCGACGACAGCGGGACGGCGATCCTGCACGTCGATATGGACGCGTTCTACGCCGCTGTCGAGGTCCTGCACGATCCATCGCTGCGCGGGCTCCCGCTGATCATCGGTGCTCCCGACGGTCGCTCCGTGGTCTCCAGCGCCTCCTACGAGGCGCGTCGCTACGGCGTGCGCTCGGCGATGCCGGTCTCGCAGGCGATCCGATTGTGCCCGACCGCGCGGATCGTGCCGCCGGACTTCACCAGGTACCGTGACGTCTCGCAGCAGGTCATGACGATCTTCGAGCAGGTCACGCCGCTCGTCGAACCGCTCTCCATCGACGAGGCCTTCCTCGACGTACGCGGCGTGCGGCGGCTCTGGGGGAGCCCCGGGCGGATCGGCGCGATGATCCGCCACCGGGTGCAGGACGAGGTCGGCATCAGCTGCAGCGTGGGGGTCGCCGCGACCAAGCACGTCGCCAAGATGGCGTCGACCATGGCCAAGCCCGACGGCCTGCTCATCGTCGCCGCCGCCGAGACGCTCGACTTCCTCGCCACCAAGCCCGTGCGCGCGATGTGGGGGGTGGGGCCGAAGACGGCGGAATCGCTGGAGTCGCGCGGCATCCGGCTGATCCGCGACATCCGGGTCACGCCCGCCTCGGCGCTCGAGCGGGCGGTCGGACCCGCCCTCGCGCACCGCCTGCGGGAGCTCGCGGAGGGACGGGACCCGCGGGCCATCGAGACGAACCGCGTCGAGAAGAGCGTCGGGCACGAGGAGACGTTCGACATCGACGTCTCCGATCGTGAGGCGCTGCGATCCGAACTGCTGCGGCTGGCCGACCGTGTCGCCGCGCGGCTGCGCAGGGCGGGCTGGGAGGCCGGCACGGTCGCGATCAAGGTCCGCTTCTCGGACTTCACCACGGTGAGCCGCTCGCAGACCCTTCCTGAGCCGACCTCGGTCGGCCAGCGCATCGGCGAGGTGGCGCGCACGCTGTTCGAGGCGATCGACCGGCGCGATCCGGTGCGGCTGGTCGGAGTGCGCGCGGAGCGCCTCACCGATGCCGGCGGGGCGCTCGGCCTGTGGGACGACGACGCGGAGTGGCGTCGGGTGGAGGACGCGCTCGACAGCGCGCAGGCGAAGTTCGGATCCGGGATGGTCACGCGCGCCCGCCATCTCGGCGCACGGGCCGGACGAGGGGCGGCGCCGCATCCGCGCGCGCACGGGCTGGACTGATCCGGCGTGATGCCGGGGGCGACGTCCTGCGCGGCGGCCGGTGGTCGAGGTCACGCGGGTGGGCTAGCGTGGACGCATGCCGCACATCGCACTCGAGCTTGGCAAGAACTCCGCGTCCTTCGGCGTCAAGAGCGCCTACGGCGAGACGCAGGAGGTGGACGGCGCTTCGTTCACCCCGGTCGCCCTGACCTTCTCCGCCTTCGGCGGAGGTTCCGGCGGTGCCGAGGGCACGGCCGAGGGCGAGGGCGGCGGTGGCGGCGGGATCGCGATCCCGCTCGGCGTGTACGTGCGGCGCGAGGAGGGGCTGCGGTTCGAGCCGAACCTCGTCTCCCTGCTGGCCGTGGCGGTGCCCTTCGTCTGGGTGGCCGGGCGCGCGATCTCCCGCATCATCCGTGCCCTCAAGAAGTGACGATCCGGTCGCACTCGCGCTGAGCCAGGCGGTCTCCCGGATCGCCGACGCGGTGCGCGCCGTTCAGGCGTCGAATCCGGTGGTGCTCGTGGACGGACGCAGCGGCGCGGGGAAATCCACCCTCGCCCGACTGCTCGCGGAGCACTGGCCGCTGCGCACGGATCCGCAGCTGATCGCGCTCGACTCGATCTATCCCGGCTGGGACGGCATGGATGCCGGCGCCGAGCGGGCCTATGAGCAGATCCTGCGTCCGCATGGCCGTGATCTTGTCGGAACATGGCAGCGTTACGACTGGGAAGCCGGGGAGTATGCGGAGAGCTACGCGGTCGATCCCTCGCGGGGGGTGATCCTGGAAGGCTGCGGAGCTCTCACTCCGCGAGCGGCCCGGATCGCCGACGTGCGCGTGTGGGTCGAGTCGCCCGAGGGCAGTCGCAAGCGCCGCGCGCTGGACCGCGACGGCGAGCTGTTCCGCCCGCACTGGGACCGCTGGGCGAAGCAGGAGGTCGCTCACATCCGCCGGGATGATCCGATCGGCTACGCCACGCTGGTGGTCTCGATTCCCTAGGCGGTCAGACCTCGTCGAGCTCGTCCGCGGCCTCCACCAGCAGGTCGAGCCGATAGCCCAGCCATTCGTATACGCCGAGCCGAGGATCCTCCGGGTCGGACGCGGGCTCGTCCTCGATGCCGAGCCGCGAGGCGATGACGAGACGCAGGGCCGCGAGCGTGCGCAACCACGGGTCCACCTCGGGGGCGCTGATCACCAGCTCGTCCGGCAGGCCCGGCTTCTCACCGAGGGATGCGAGACCGGCCTGCACCACACGGGCGTCGGCGGCGCGCCGGTCGAGCAGGTCGGCGCGGGTGGCATCCGCGAACTCCGCCGATGCATCGGCGTCCTCCGGGTACACCGCGGGGGTGAGGCGGTTCAGGGCGGCGTCCTCGCCGACCCCGGTCTCTCGGAGCAGGTCGAGGAACTGGGAGACGAGCTCCGTGAGGTTCTGGGCCTCGATCGACGGCATCGGCAGACGGATCCCGGATCCGATCATCCCGCTCACTCTCCGGCCCGGCGTACGGTCGCCCACAGCCCGTAGTCGTGCATCGCCTGTGCGTGCACCTCCATGGTCTCGCGCGGGCCGACGGCCACCACGGCGTGACCCTCGTTGTGCACCGCGAGCATGAGGCGGGTCGCGCGATCCTTCGGATAGCCGAAGTACGTGCGGAACACCCGCACCACATAGCTCATGAGGTTGACCGGATCATCCCAGACCACGAGCTCCCAGGGCACGGCAGGCGCGGCCTGGAGGTTGAGCTGCTCGTCGACGTCGGGGGTGAGGAGAGGAGCGCTCATGCCCACCCCAGCTCGTGCAGCTGCGCGTCGTCGATCCCGTAGTAGTGGGCGATCTCGTGCACGAGGGTGGTGTGCACTTCGTGGCGGAGCTCCTGCTCGTCGGCGCACTGCGCGAGGTGGGGCTCGCGGTAGACGATGATCCGGTCGGGAAGCTCGCCCATGCCGTAGTTGCCGCGCTCCGTGACTGCGAGGCCGTCATAGAGACCGAGCAGGTCGAGCGACCCGTCCTCCGGGCGGTCCTCGACGACGAAGACCAGGTTCTCGAGACCCTCGACCGTCTCGTCCGGCAGACGATCCAGCTCATCCGCGACGAGTGCCTCGAAGGCCTCCGGATCCATCTCCATGCCACCGGTGAGATCGAACGTCATGTGCACGCGTCGTCCCAGATCGTTCAGCCCGATCCGCTCCTCGGTGTCGAGGAGCGCACGATAGAACGGATGGTCGGGGGAGTCCTCCTCCGTGAATCCGAGCGTCGCGTAGAACGGCGCGTTCCACGGCACATCGGCGAAGGTGCGCAGCGTGACCGCGCGATAGCCGCGGTCGGCCGCCTCGTCGAGAGCCGCCTCGACCAGCTCGCGTCCGTGGCCGCGGCGCGCGTGCGAGGGCAGCACGGAGAGCTGCTCGAGGTGCGCGTGTCCGTCTTCCTCGAGCACGTGCACGAAGCCCACCGGCGCGCCGTCCTCCTCCTCCGCGATGACGAGGACGAAGCCGGGCTCCGTAGCCCGTGCGGCGCCAGAGGGGGCGTCGCCCGTGAGCGCGGCGCCGAACAGGGGGGTGAAGACGGCGTCGGCCTCGTCCTCGATCCCAGCCAGCGTCGCGAGGTCGGCATCGGTCGCGGTGCGCACGAAGGAGGCCATGGTTCGATGCTAGCCGTCATGCGCCGGCCGGGGGCGCCGAGCCCACGGAAGCGGAAGAGGCTCGGATCCACACGGATCCGAGCCTCTTCGATGGGGTGGCTAACGGGGCTTGAACCCGCGACCCCCGCGACCACAACGCGGTGCTCTACCAACTGAGCTATAGCCACCATGTGCCTGCCGGAGCGGGCAACCTGACAAGTGTATTACAGGTTTGGGGCGAACTCTGACACGACGGCGTCCGACGTCGCCTGGACCTCTTCGGTGGTCGGTCCGGGCTGGTCGATGAACACCGCTCGGCGGTAGTACTCCAGCTCGCGGATCGACTCCAGGATGTCCGCAAGGGCGCGGTGCCCGCCGTCCTTAGAGGGCGCGTGGAAGAACACCCGCGGATACCAGCGGCGCGACAGCTCCTTGATGCTGGACACGTCGACGTTGCGGTAGTGCAGGTACTGATCGACCTCGGGCATGTACTTCGCGAGGAACATCCGGTCGGTGCCGATCGTGTTGCCGGCCAGGGGCGCCTTGCGCTCCTGCGGCACGAACCTGCGGATGTACGCGAGCGTCTGCTGCTGCGCCTCGGCGAGGGTCACGCCGCCGGGGATCTCCTCGAACAGGCCCGACGTGCGGTGCATGTTCGTGACGAAATCGTTCATCTGCCCCAGTGCGGCATCACTCGCGCGGATGACCACTTGGAAGCCCGGGTCCACGATGCGCAGTTCGAAGTCGGTGATCACCACGGCGATCTCCACGAGCTCATCGATGGCGAGATCGAGCCCCGTCATCTCGCAGTCGATCCAGACCAGACGATCGTTCTCGGACGAAGAAACCATGCGGCCATCCTACTGAGCGGCGCCGACGCGCTAGCCTGGACGAGCGCCTCCGTAGCTCAGTGGATAGAGCAACGGCCTTCTAATCCGTCGGTCGCAGGTTCGAATCCTGCCGGGGGCACCTCTGCGTCAGGCTGCCGGACTCGCCGTCCGACGACGCACCCGCGAGGCGATCACGTCGACGATGAGCCAGCGGACAGCGGCAGCGGTGGCCAGCGCCCAGACGATCGAGCCGAGCACGTCGGTGGGGAAGTGCAGCCCGTCGCTGACGACGGCGAGGCCGATCACGGCCGTCGCGACGATGCCGAGGACGATCGGAAGCCACGCATACCGGGTGTCGCGGAGCAGGAACCAGAAGGCGATCGCCAGGGCGACCACGTAGGCGGTATGGCCGCTCGGGAACGATCCGTCGGTCTGCAGCGGGGAGAACGGGTGAGCGAGCAGCGATGCATCCGGGCGCGGCCGGTCCACGAGGATCTTGACGGCGGCGACGGGCAGCCAGGTGAACGCGACGGTGAGCCCGAACAGGATCGCCGTGCGCAGCGAGCGGGAGACGGCCCAGACGATGCCCGCGATCACCAGGGTGACGGCCACGGCGGGCAGCGGTTCGATCGCCTTGTAGATGAAGCTGGAGAGCGCGCCCCACGCACCGGTGTGCGTCTTGTTCAGGGCGGCGACCAGACCCTGATCGGCTTGGGTGGCCTTCATGGCGAAGCCGAGCGCAACGACGGCCATCGCACCGACCACGGCGATGATCACCGCGATCAGGGGCCGCTGCGCGGTGCGCTCGATACCGGTGAGCGGCCGGGTACGGTTGCGTCGAAGCTCGGTCATGTGCGGGGTCTCCCTCGTCGCGTTCCTCAAGATGACGGCACCGGAGGCGGGCATCCGCAGTTCGCGTGTGCCGGATCCATGTTCCGATGCGTCGCCTAAGGATTGGCCAAGAAACACGTGCGGCACCGCCGCCGCTCCGCGACGGAGGTCAGAACCGCAGGGCGGCGACGGCGTCGTCGGCGCTCCAGAAGTCCCCGACGACACGGAAGGTGCCGGACGCGAGGTGAAGCCGTTCGGCGCGATAGCGCAGCCCGAGGTCGTGCGGCATGATGCGCAGGTGTCCGCGGATCGAGCCGCGGCCGTCCCGCACCCGCCAGAGGCGCTCTCCGGCGGGTTGCAGAGTCTCGACGGAGCGGCGGAGAACGGGTGTCGCCCAGCGGATGGTCGGTGCGGGGGTGATGTTCGTGGTCATGGTTCCTCCTTCTCCTTCGAACATAAGGACGGCCTCCGACATTCGGCGGACACGCCGGGATGGGGGCGACCGGAAAGTCCCTACACTGTGCTGGTGACTGTGACTGTGTGGCTCTCGCTGGTGGTGGCGTGCCTGGTGATCAGCCTCACGCCGGGCGCCGGCGCGATCAACACCATGACCAACTCGCTCAACGAGGGATGGCGGCGCTCGATCTGGGGCATCATCGGACAGCAGCTCGCACTGGTCGTGCACGTCGCGATCGTCGCCGCGGGCGTGGGACTTCTGGTGGCGCGCGTGCCGTGGCTGTTCGAGACGGTCCGGTACCTCGGCGCCGCATACCTGGTGTACCTGGGGATCCGTCTCATCCTGGCCCGCGTGCCCGAGGCCGCGGCGGATCCCGAGCTGCTGCGCTCGCCCGAAGGGCGATGGCCGATGCTGCGCCGCGGGTTCTGGGTGAATCTGCTCAACCCCAAGGCCATCGTGTTCTTCCTCGCGTTTGTGCCGCAGTTCATCCGCCTGGACCGGGATCCGTGGCCGCAGTACCTGATCCTCATCGGGACCACCGTCGTGATCGACGTGGTCGTGATGTGGTTCGTCTTCGCCGCGACGGCGCAGAGCTTCCGCCGGCTCACCTCCAGTGCGCGGGGCCAGCGAACGCTCAACACCGTCTTCGGGGCGCTGTTCATCGCGGTGGCCGCGCTGCTGCTGTTCGTGCACTGAGCCGAGCGCGCCCGATCCTCCTCCACAAGCGCTCGCCTCGATCGATTCCGCACCGACTGCGCGAAACCGGCTCCACGGGGATCGCCGACGAGCCACGCTGTCTGCAAGATCGGAGCCGACACGGGCTTCGCGAGAGCAGAGGAGAGCAATCATGGCCGACACGATCACCGTGCTGGGGAACGTCGCGACCGACCCGGAACGAGGCGCCACCGCGACCGGTATCCCCACCCTGACCTTCCGGATGGCCACCAACCACCGCCGCCCGGACGGTGCCGGTGGCTGGATCGATGCCGGGACGAACTGGTTCGAGGTCAGGGCCTACCGGGCCCTGGCGGAGAACGCGGAGGCCTCGCTCACCAAGGGGGATGCGGTCGTGGTCGTCGGTCGGCTGAAGCTGCGCGAATGGGAGGGCAAGGACGGCAAGCGCATCAGCGTGGAGATCGAAGCCGATTGCGTGGGTCCGGACCTGCGACGCGGACGCAGCGTCTATCACCGTACGTCGCATCAGACGACGCCCCCGAGCGAGGGCGGTGCCGCCGATCGCGAGGGTACGGCGCTCGCTGCCGTCGGCGCCGGTGCGCAGGACGCGCCGGGAGCCGACTCATGGGGGAGCGCGGGGAGCGAGGAGACGCCGTACTGAGCCGAGCGCGAGTCGGGACGGTCTGCGCGGAACGCGGGTTGCGGCGACGGGCCGCCTAGACTCTGAGCGTGCGTGGATCCCAGGCTGCGGCCGCTCGAACACTCGTGATCCGCCCGCTCGCGCTCTTGACCGTGGCTGCGACGCTCGTCCTGACCGGTTGTACGAGCGTGGCGCCGACGCCGTCCGCGTCCTCGGCCACCGCCGTGGCGAAGGACGACGCGACGGCGTCTCCGTCCGTGGCGCCGGTACTGCACCCGGACGGCTCGGCCGAGGACAACCTTCCGCTGTTCGCCGGCGTCGTCGCACAGGTCTGGGCCGGGTCGAACCGCGCTTCGGGTTCGGCGTACATCGACGCTCTCGCCGCCGCCGGGTTCGCCCGGACCGACATGCAGGTCACCGCGGACGAGTCGACCGTGGGCAACCCTGCGGAGAGCATCCAGTTCTCCGTGCGCTGGGGGAAGGACCGCTGCCTGGTCGGGCAGGTCGGGCCGTCCACCGGGGATCCGGTGACCGCGGTGCTGCCGCAGGTGGAGGGCGGACGCTGCCTGATCGGCAGGACCGTCGCCGTCGCGCCCTAGCCCTTCACGCGGAGAGAAGCGCACCGCCCCGGGTAGGCTGGAGTGTCGATCCCGCGGCATACGGCCCGGAGAGCGACCCGCAGCCTTTCGCAACCGTCGTCACCACGACAGAAGGAGCGCCCTCGTGGCCGAATACATCTACTCCATGGTCCGCGCCCGCAAGGCGGTCGGCGACAAGCTCATTCTCGACGACGTCACGATGGCGTTCCTGCCCGGAGCGAAGATCGGCATGGTCGGTCCCAACGGCGCCGGAAAGTCCACCATCCTCAAGATCATGGCGGGGCTCGACACCCCCTCCAACGGCGAGGCCAAGCTCAGCCCCGGCTTCAGCGTGGGAATCCTGATGCAGGAGCCCGAGCTCGACGAGGCGAAGACGGTCCTGGAGAACATCCAGGAGGGCGTCGCGATCAAGGCCAAGCTCGACCGCTTCAACGAGATCTCCGCGCAGATGGCCGACCCCGACGCCGACTTCGACACGCTGCTCGCCGAGATGGGCGTCCTGCAGGAGGAGATCGACGCGGCCGACGGATGGGACCTCGACTCCCAGCTCGAGCAGGCCATGGACGCGCTGCGCACCCCGCCGGCCGACGAGCCGGTCACCAAGCTCTCCGGCGGCGAGAAGCGTCGCGTCGCGCTCGCGAAGCTCCTGCTCCAGAAGCCTGATCTGCTCCTGCTCGATGAGCCCACCAACCACCTCGACGCCGAGAGCGTGCTGTGGCTGGAGAAGCACCTGCAGGCCTACAAGGGCGCGGTGATCGCGATCACCCACGACCGGTACTTCCTCGACAACATGGCCGAGTGGATCGCCGAGGTCGATCGCGGCCGCCTGATCGGCTACGAGGGCAACTACTCCACCTATCTGGAGAAGAAGGCCGAGCGGCTCGACATCCAGGGCAAGAAGGACGCCAAGCTCGCCAAGCGCCTCAAGGACGAGCTGGAGTGGGTCCGGTCGAGCGCCAAGGGGCGCCAGACCAAGTCGAAGGCGCGTCTGGCCCGCTACGAGGAGATGGCCTCGGAGGCCGAGCGGACACGGAAGCTCGATTTCGAGGAGATCCAGATCCCCGCGGGTCCGCGTCTCGGCAGCGTCGTCATCGAGGCGAAGAAGCTGCAGAAGGGCTTCGGCGACCGCTCGCTCATCGATGGTCTGAGCTTCAGCCTGCCGCCGAACGGCATCGTCGGCGTGATCGGCCCGAACGGTGTCGGCAAGACCACGCTGTTCAAGACGATCGTGGGCCTGGAGCCGCTGGACGGCGGCGACCTCAAGGTCGGCGAGACGGTCAAGATCAGCTACGTCGACCAGTCCCGCGCGAACATCGACCCTGACAAGACCCTGTGGGAGGTCGTCTCCGACGGCCTGGACATCATGATGGTCGGCAAGGTCGAGATCCCGTCCCGGGCGTACGTCTCCAAGTTCGGCTTCAAGGGTCCGGACCAGCAGAAGAAGGCCGGGATCCTCTCCGGCGGCGAGCGCAACCGGCTGAACCTGGCGCTGACCCTCAAGGAGGGCGGCAACCTGCTCCTGCTCGACGAGCCCACCAACGACCTCGATGTGGAGACCTTGGGCTCGCTGGAGAACGCGCTGCTGGAGTTCCCCGGCTGCGCCGTCGTGATTACGCACGACCGGTGGTTCCTGGACCGGATCGCGACACACATCCTGGCGTACGAGGGCACGGATGAGAACCCGGACCAGTGGTACTGGTTCGAGGGCAACTTCGAGTCCTACGAGGCGAACAAGATCGATCGCCTCGGCGCGGATGCGGCCAACCCGCACCGCTCGACGCACCGCAGGCTGACGCGTGACTGACGCTTCGACGGGTTCAGCGCGCGGCAGCGGCTCTCCCGACGCTGCGGCTCCTGACGGGGCCGCGGCGGGGGAGCGTCTGCACATTCCGATCCACCTGCGCTGGGGCGATCTGGACGCTTTCAACCACGTCAACAACACCTCGATGCTGAAGCTGCTCGAGGAGGCGCGGGTGCGGGCCTTCTGGCGCCCCGGCGAGGGCGAGCACGGCCCGAGCACGGCC
This sequence comes from Microbacterium sp. NPDC060117, assembly GCF_042729315.1. Lineage (NCBI taxonomy): Bacteria > Bacillati > Actinomycetota > Actinomycetes > Micrococcales > Microbacteriaceae > Microbacterium > Microbacterium sp. NPDC060117. The sequence goes on along the minus strand of NZ_JBHWXR010000002.1, from coordinate 661,266 downwards.
GTGCTGAGTTCGGGGCTCGACGCCGGCGTGATCACGCTCGTCGCGCGGCAGGAGATCGAGTACCTCGCTCCTGTGCCCTACCAACGACACCCGCTCGAGGTGCAGATGTGGTTCGGGAAGCTCGGCGGATCCAGCATCGAGGTCTGCTACGAGGTGTACAACGACGCGGCGTTCGAGGAGCGCGTGCTGTACGCGCGCTCGACCGCGATCATCGTGCTCGTGGACGCGGCCACCGGTCGTCCCACCCGGATCGCACCTGAGATGCGCGAGGCATGGGCGCCCTTCTCCGGACCGTCGATCGTCTACGCACACCGCTGAGCGGCGCCCGCGCAGTGCTGAGCGGCGCCCGCGCAGTGCTGAGCGGCGCCCGCGCACTGCTGAGCGGCGCCACACACGTTCCGGCCCGGTGACACACCGGCCGCAGGCGATCAGGCTTCGGGCACCCGGATCGTGATCTCCTGGGCGACGCTGGCGACGAGCGCGCCGCCGCGGTCGTAGATCCGCCCCGTCGCGAGGCCGCGGCCTCCCCGGGCGTTCGGCGACTCCTGCACGTACAGCAGCCAGTCGTCCACACGGCCCGGACGGTGCCACCACATGGCGTGATCCAGGCTCGCGACCTTCAGGCCCGGTAGGTTCCAGCTGAGTCCGTGCGCGCGCAGGATCGACTCCTGGATCGACATGTCGCTGAGGTACGCCAGCGCCGCGCGGTGCAGGGCAGGATCGTCGGGGAAGGGCGCGCGCATGCGCATCCAGACCGCCTGGTGCGCGGAGTCCTGCGCGCCCGCTGCGCCGAACAGCGGTCCTTCCACGTGACGCATGTCCACGGGCCGATCGGTGAGCATGCGCCGGGACAGCGGGTGGATCCCGTCCGACAGCGCCTCGTCTGGCTCGAGATCCTCGGGATCGGGGATCCCCTCGGGCATCGGCTCCGCGTGCTCGATGCCCGGGTTCTCGTCCTGGAACGATGCGATCATCGAGAAGATCGGCACCCCGTTCTGATAGGCCTGCGCCCGCCGGGTCGAGAAGGAGCGGCCGTCGTGGATCCGGTCCACGGCGAACGTGAGTCCCTGAGAGGCGTCCCCGGCACGGAGGAAGTATCCGTGCATGGAGTGCGGGACGCGGCCTTCCGGCATCGTCCGCTCGGCTGCGATGATCGACTGGCCGAGCACCTGCCCGCCGTAGATCCGCCCCGTGGGCATCGGGTGCGACACGCCGGTGAAGATGTCCTCGGTCGTGCGGGCGTCCGAGGAGTCGAGATCGAGGATCCCCAGCAGCATCTCGACAGACCGGCGGGCGTGCTCGTCGTGCGTCATGGGTTCCTCTCCGCGGCGCGACACACCGGGGGGACCGGCCGCGACCGGTTGCTAGTTTAGAGGGCGTGCCCACGCCGCTGATCCTCGCCGATGCCGACACCGCGCGCGATGCGCTCACCTTCGTCTCCCGGGCCGTGCGGGCCGGCGACGAGGGGGTGCGGTTGCAGGCCGACGGCGGCGTGCTCGCCATGACGGCGGCTGCGCTCGTCCCTCAGACCCTGTTCGATGCGACGCCGACGATCCTCGCGATGCGGATCGTGCGGGCGGATCCCGAGCTGCGCTGCGACATCGTGATCGATGAGCTCACCGCCACCGACGATCCGCGTTCGCTCGCCCTGCCCGACGTCGGACGCAGCCCCGCCTGGGCGGGTGTCGCCCCGCCCCGGGGAAGCTGGGCACCGATGGGAACCCTCGGCGCCGACGTCATCGCGCAGCGCGCGCAGTGGGGGATCTCCGCCGTCGCCCACGGCTCCCCGGCCGGCGCGGGGGAGGACGCGGTCCGCGCACTGCGCGCCGCCATCTGGGGCGAGCCGGACGAGGACCTCCTCGGCCTGCCTCGCGGTATCGCGTTCGCCGCCCACGCCTTCGGCTTCATCTCCGGCGCCGAGCAGGTGCCGATCACCATGTCCGGCCGTTGGACGCGCCTCGCGTTCGCGCGCGGCCACGTGCTCAGCCGCGGTCCCGCCGCGGTGGGGCTGACCCCGGTGCGCGCGACCGGCGCCGCCGGCTGAGGCGCCGCCGGAGGTCAGCGGAGGCTCCCGTTCGCGTCGGGGCGGTCAGCGTCGCACGACGGTGATCGTCGGAGGGGACGCCAGGCTCTGCCCGACCACGCAGTACCGCTCGGTCGACGCCGCGATCCGTGCCAGACGCCCGTCGTCGGCGTCGCTGTCGATCGTGATCGTCACGGCGATGTCGCGGACCCCGACCGGCGCCTCGCGGTCCAGACCGAGGGTGCCGCGCGCGTCCCAGTGGCACTCCGCCGCGAGCTCGACGTTCTGCACGGCCACGCCCATCGCGGTGGTGACGGCTCGAAAGGTCACGCCGACGCAGCCCAGCAGCGCCTGCATGAGCAGGTCCGCGGAGCACGCGTCGGATCCGTCGCCCCCGGTCGCGGGATGCTGTCCGGCGCGGACCGGCCCCGCCCATCCATCGATCGTCGCGGTGATGCCCGGGTCGCGGTAGTCGCCTGTCGCGCCGGAGATCACCCGTGCGCGGGCGGGATCCTGCCGGTAGCTCTCCTTGAGCGGGGCCTGGCGTGCGCGCAGCTCTTCCGCGTCCATGCCGCGATCCTGGCACTCCCGATGGGCGAGGTCCAGACGCCCAACCGAGGTCAGACCGCCTGACCCGCCGCGCGGCCCGCCTGTCGCCCCGAGAACAGGCACCCGCCGAGGAAGGTTCCCTCCAGCGCCCGGTAGCCGTGCACGCCGCCGCCGCCGAAGCCGCTCGCCTCACCGGCGGCGTAGAGTCCGGGAACGACCGCGCCCTGGGCGTCGAGAGCGCGGCCGTCCAGGTCCGTCTCGATGCCGCCGAGGGACTTGCGGGTGATCACCCGCAGCCGCACCGCGATCAGCGGCCCGGCGGAGGGATCCTGCAATCGATGCGGGGCAGCGGTGCGGATCAGCCGGTCTCCGCGGTAGGCGCGGGCGGAGCGCAGCATCGCGATCTGCGCGTCCTTGGTGAAGTCGTTGCCGATCTCGCGGTCGCGCGCGACGACCTCCTCGCGCACCCGCTCCGGCTCCAGGGCGTCCCCACCGGGGAGCTCCTGCATCCGCGCGATGAGCCGGCCGAGATCGTCCTCGACGATGAAGTCCTCGCCCTTGTCCAAGAACGCCTGCACGGGGTCGGTCGGACCCTTCGCGAGCCGTGAGCGCACGAGGAGCGGCACGTCCTTGCCCGTGAGGTCGGGGTTCTGCTCGCTGCCGGACAGCGCGAACTCCTTCTCCACGATCTGCCGCGTCGTCACGAACCACGAGTGGTCGTGCCCCATCGTGCGCAGGTGCGCGAGGGTTCCGAGCGTGTCGAAGCCCGGGTACAGCGGCACCGGCAGGCGCCGTCCCGTGGCGTCCAGCCACAGCGAGGACGGACCGGGCAGGATCCGGATGCCGTGGCCGGGCCAGACCGGATCCCAGTTGCGGATGCCCTCCACGTAGTGCCACATGCGGTCGCCGTTGATCAGCCGCGCGCCCGCCGCGGATGCCACGGCCTGCATGGATCCGTCCACGTAGGCGGGCACTCCCGTGAGCATGTCGGCCGGCGGCGTGCCCAGGCGCTCGGGCCAGGCCGCGCGGACGAGGTCGTGGTTGCCGCCGATGCCGCCCGAGGTCACGATCGTCGCCGCAGCGGTGATCTCGAAGGCGCCGACCGGCTGACGATCGCTCTGCTCGCCGCGGGCTGCACCGGTCGACGCCAGGATTTCGCCCTGCGCACCAGTGACGACCCCGTCCTGGGCGGTGAGGGCGGTGACGCGATGCCGGGGGAGCACCGTCAGGCGCCCTGTCCGCTCCGCCTGCTCGAGCGCCGTCTGGAACGGCGCGACCACGCCCGGCCCGGTGCCCCAGGTGATGTGGAAGCGCGGCACCGAGTTGCCGGGGCCGAGCGCGCCGTAACCGCCGCGCTCGGCCCAACCCACCACGGGAAAGAAGCCGACGCCGCGTTCCCGCAGCCACGCGCGCTTCTCGCCGCTCGCGAACTGCAGGTACGCCTCCGCCCAGCGCCGCGGCCAGGCGTCCTCATCGCGATCGAAGCCGGCGTTGCCGAACCAGTCCTGTCGGGCGAGCTCATAGGAGTCCGTGATGCCCATGCGGCGCTGTTCGGGGGAGTCGACGAGGAAGAGCCCGCCGAAGGACCACCACGCCTGCCCGCCCAGGTTCGTGCGCGGCTCCTGATCCAGGACGATCACGCGTCTGCCCGCGGCAGCGGCCTCTGCGGCCGCGACGAGGCCGGACAGGCCCCAGCCGATGACGAGGACGTCGGTCGAGTGGGTGGTCGTGGTCGCGGTCATGAGATCTCCATCGAACTCGGTGAGCGGGTGGACGTCGCCTACAGGACGGGGCGTCCGTCGGGGGTCGGTGCGCCGGCCGCGCCGGCGCGGCTCGGTTCGAACGTGTTCACCATCGCATGCGCGGCGCGTTCGAGGTAGTCCCACAGCGTCGCCTCGTGGATGGGTGAGAGCCCGGCGTCGTCCACCGCCGTGCGCATGCAGCGCAGCCAGCGGTCGCGCGCGTCGGGATCGACGTGGAACGGCATGTGCCGCATCCGCAGCCGCGGGTGTCCTCGTTGGTCGCCGTAGGTCGTGGGTCCGCCCCAGTACTGCTCCAGGAACATGCGGAGGCGTTCCTCGGCCGGGCCGAGATCCTCGTCCGGGTACATCGGCTTGAGTACCGGATCGAGAGCCACTTCGCGGTAGAACACCTCGACGAGACGCTGGAATGTCGCGTGGCCGCCGACCTCGTCGTAGAAGGACACGGGCTCGGTCATAGGTCGTCTCCTGGGTTCTGCGGATCCTGCGGGTTCTGCGCCTCGGGGAGCGGGGGGAGGGGGAGGCTCTGCGGGGAGGACGGCGGGGTCTTGGGCTTCTCGGCCTTCTTCGGCGCGGAGGAGGTCGTCGGAGCGGGCTTGGTGCGCGGTGGCGGGGTGACCGTGGCCGGCTTGTCCGCGTCGGTCTTCTTCTTCCGCCAGAATCCGCGCTCGGGAACCGGCGGAGTCGTGACGGGATTGGGGCGGGTGCGCGGTGGGTTCGCACCGTGGACGCGGCGGGCGCCTTCGGGGCCGGCGAGCTGCACGGTGGCCATGCTGGGGACCGTCAGATCCAGGCCGATCATGGTGTCGCGCAGTCGCATCCGCAGCTCGCGCGCGACGTCGTCCATCGCATTCGTGCGGGTCTTCATCACCACGCGGATCACGAGTGCGTCGCCCTCGATGGACTCCAGGCCCCAGATCTCGGGTTTCTCGACGATGCGGGTGCGCCACTTCGGATCCTTGGCGAGCCCCTGTGCGGCGGCGAGCAGCGCGTCCTCGACGGCGGGGACGTCCGCGTCCGCGGGCACCCCGAGGTCGATGATCGCGCGCGCCCACCCCTGCGACATGTTGCCGATCCGGGTGATCTCGCCGTTGCGGACGTACCAGAGCGTTCCGTTCGCGTCGCGCACCTGCGTGATGCGCACGCTGACGTACTCGACGACGCCCGACGCGAGACCGAGGTCCACCACGTCGCCGATGCCGACCTGGTCCTCGGCGACCAGGAACATGCCGTTCAGCACGTCTTTGACGATGTTCTGCGCGCCGAAGCCGAGCCCCGCACCGACCGCCGCCGTCAGCAGGGTCAGGGATCCCAGGAGGGTGGGTTCGATGATGTTCACGATCAGCACCACCGCGACCACGACGAGGATCACGTTGACGATGTTCTGCAGGATCGTGCCGAGCGTCCGCGTGCGCTGCACCAGCCGCATGTCCGCGAGCGGCGAGCGTTCGAGCGCGCGCGTGTCGGTGACCTCCGCCTTCGACTTGGCGCCCGCGACGATCCGACGCACGATCCGCCGGATGACGAAGCGGAGCGCGTAGGCGATCACGGCGCACACGACGATCGTCACGGCGCTCCAGAGCGCCTTCATTCCGATGTCGCCGAGGACGGTGAGGATCCGGGCCCACACGTCGGCGACCTTGGCTGCCTGGTTCTCGAAGGGGACGATGTTCATCGCTCACGATCCTATGACCGGGGCCCTTGGCGGGTTCTGAACGGCGACGGCGCTTCCCCGGGCGCCGCACGCCGGATGGGCTCGAGACGACGCGGAGCGAGCGCGAGACGTCGAAGGGCCGGAGGGAGCAGATTCCCTCCGGCCCTTCGACGTCGTGCGTCAGCTCTGCGCGTCGGCGGCCACGACCTCGACGGACTCGGCGTCGCGGGCCTGGGCGGCCAGCGCCCGCTCCACGTCGGCGAGATTCTCGAACACGAGGCGGCGCAGTGCAGGGGCGGCGTCCTGATGGGCGGAGAGCCAGGCGCGGGTCGCATCGCGCAGGGCGGTGTTCGCGAGCGCCTTCGGGTACAGCCCCACGATCAGGTAGTTCGCGACCTGGAAGGTGCGCCCCTCCCAGATCGAGAGCAGCGCGTCGAAGTACTGCGCGACGAACGGCTCGAGCAGCGCGACCCCGGCCGGGTGCGTGAAGCCGAGTGCCGCCGAGCGGACGAGCGTGTTGGACAGGTCATCATGCTCGACGAGCGAAGACCACGCGGCCTGCTTGTCCTCGGGCGTCGGCAGCGCGGCCCGCGCCTGGGCGGCGAACTCCCCGCCCTTGGCGGTGTTGTCGCTCTCCAGCGCGGCATCGATCGCGGCGCCGTCGACGGCGCCCACCGTGGCGAGCCCGACGAGCAGCTGCCACGAGAGGTCGGTGTCGATCGTGAGTCCCTCGAGCGTCAGCACGCCGTCGCGCAGGCGACGGACGACATCGGCGTGCTCGGGAGTGGTGAGCGAGTTCGCGAAGGCGGTGACGAACTGGAGCTGGCTGTCGGAACCTGCCTCGGCGCCCTGGGCGAGGGCCCACAGACCGTCGGCCACGCGGGTGCGGGCAGCGTCCCGGTGCTCCGGCATGACGTACAGCGCGGCGGCGGTCTGCAGCTGGCTGAGCGTGGTGCGCACCGTGGTCGACTCGGTCTCGCGGCCGATGTTGCCGAGCACGAGGTCGATGTAGTCGCTCGCGGCGCTCTCGGCGTCGCGGGTCTGGTCCCAGGCCGCGCCCCACACGAGCGAGCGGGCGAGGGGGTCGCTGATGTCGGCGAGGTGCGCGACGGCGGTCGCGAGGGAGCGCTCGTCGAGACGGATCTTCGCGTAGGCGAGGTCCTCGTCGTTGAGCAGCACGAGGTCGGGGCGCTTCAGGCCCTGCAGCTCGGGGATCTCGGTGCGGTCGCCGTCGACGTCCACCTCGACGTGGTGCGTGCGCACGAGGGTGCCCGACGCATCGAGGTTGTAGAAGCCGATGCCCAGGCGGTGCGGGCGGATCGTCGGGTAGTCGGCGGGCGCGGTCTGGGTGACCGCGAAGCGCGAGATCGAGCCGTCGCCGGCCTCGGCGATGACCGGCGCGAGCGTGTTGACGCCCGCGGTCTCCAGCCACTTCTTCGACCAGACGGTGAGATCGCGACCGCTGGTGCGCTCCAGCTCGACCAGCAGGTCGCTGAGCTCGGTGTTCTGCCAGGAGTGCTTCTTGAAGTACTCCGAGACGCCGGCGAAGAACGCTTCGATGCCCACCCACGCGGCGAGCTGCTTGAGGACGGATCCGCCCTTGGCGTAAGTGATGCCGTCGAAGTTCACCTGCACGTCGTCGAGGTCGTTGATCTCGGCGACGACGGGGTGCGTGGAGGGCAGCTGGTCCTGACGGTAGGCCCAGGTCTTCTCCATGGCGTTGAAGGTGGTCCAGGCCTCGGTCCACTCGGTGGCCTCGGCGGTCGCGATCGTCGACGCCCACTCGGCGAACGACTCGTTCAGCCACAGGTCGTTCCACCACTTCATGGTGACGAGGTCGCCGAACCACATGTGCGCGAGTTCGTGCAGGATCGTCACGACGCGACGCTCCTTGACGGCGTCGGTCACCTTGCTGCGGAACACGTAGGTCTCGGTGAACGTCACCGCGCCCGCGTTCTCCATGGCTCCCGCGTTGAACTCCGGCACGAAGAGCTGGTCGTACTTCGCGAACGGGTACGGGACCCCGAACTTCTCCTCGTAGTAGGCGAAGCCCTCGCGGGTCTTGTCGAAGATGTAGTCGGCGTCGAGGTGCTCCCACAGGCTCTTGCGTCCGTAGACGCCGAGGGGGATCACGTTGCCGGACGCGCTGGTCAGTTCGGAGAAGGTCTCCTCGTATGGGCCGGCGATGATCGCGGTGATGTACGACGAGATCCGCGGAGTGGGCTCGAAGCCCCAGGTCGCGACGGCACCGGTCTGGTCGGATCCGGATCCGTTCGACGCGTCGTGGTGGATCGGCTCCGGGGTGGGGGAGTTCGAGACGACCTTCCACGCGGCGGGCGCGGTGATCGTGAACTGGAACGTCGCCTTGAGGTCGGGCTGCTCGAACACGGCGAAGACACGACGCGAGTCGGGCACCTCGAACTGCGAATAGAGGTAGACCTCGTCGTCGACGGGATCCACGAAGCGGTGCAGGCCCTCGCCGGTGTTCGTGTACTCGCAGTCGGCGTCGACGACGAGCACGTTCGAACTCGCCAGGCCGTCGAGCGCGATGCGCGAGTCGGCGTATGCCGAGGTCGGGTCGATCTGCTCGCCGTTCAGGGTGATCTCGCGCACCTCGCGCGCGATCAGGTCGATGAAGGTCGAGGACCCCTCGGTCGCGGTGAAGCGCACCACGCTGCGGGATCCGAACACCTCCGCGCCCTTGGTCAGGTCGAGCGCGATCTCGTACGACTCGGTGTCGACGATCGCGCGGCGCTCCTGCGCCTCGATGCGGGTGAGGTTCTCTCCAGGCACTGCTCAGACTCCCAGGGGGTGAGGGGTTCGGCCGCAAGGTCCGCGCTGCTGGCGCCGGCGGCAACCGTCCCAGCCTACGCCAGAGCGCGTGTCGCCTGTTCTCGCGTGCTCGTGCCGCCTCGACGCCGGTGCCGTGGCGGCGCTCGGCGGCAGCAAAGGAACTTCAGGGGAAGATGGGAGGGTGAGTGCTCGAAACGTGACCGCAGCAACCGTTCCCTTCGCTTCCGCCCCTGCCGCGAGCGGGCCCGAGTTCGTCGAGACCCCCGTCGCCTACGACGGGATCCTGCTCGCGGGTTTCGGCGGGCCCGAGGGCCAGGACGACGTGATCCCGTTCCTGCGCAACGTCACGCGCGGCCGCGGGATCCCGGATGAGCGGCTCGAGGAGGTCGCGCATCACTACCGGCACTTCGGCGGGGTGAGCCCGATCAACGCGCAGAACCGCGCGCTCAAGGCCGCGCTGGAGGCGGAGCTCGCACGCCGCGGGATCGACCTTCCGGTGTACTGGGGCAACCGCAACTGGGCGCCGTACCTGTCCGATGCCGTGACCGCGGCGTCGGAGAGCGGCGATACGACGCTGCTGGCGTTCGCCACCAGCGCGTACAGCTCGTTCTCCAGCTGCCGGCAGTACCGCGAGGACTTCGCCCGTGTGCTGGAGGAGACGGGGCTGGGCGAGACGGTGACGATCGACAAGATCCGCCCGTTCTACGACCACCCCGGGTTCGTCGCGTCGTTCGTGGAGGGCGTGCGCGACGCGATCGCCGCCTTCACCGCCGACGGCGCCGAGGCCGAGGCGATCCAGGTCCTGTTCACCACGCACAGCGTGCCGACCGACGATGCGCTGCGCTCCGGTCCGCGCGACGTCGACTGGGGCCCGGGCGGAGCGTACGCCGCGCAGCATGAGGCCGTCGCGGCGTGGGTCATGAGCCGCGTGGCGGAGCTGCTGCCCGCCGCCGCGGACGTGCCCTGGGAGCTCGTGTACCAGTCGCGTTCCGGCCCCGCCTCGCAGCCGTGGCTCGAGCCGGACATCTGCGATGTGATCGAGGAGCTGCCCGCGCGCGGTCGCACCGCGGTCGCCGTGGTCCCGCTCGGCTTCGTGAGCGACCACATGGAGGTGCTCTGGGATCTCGACACCGAGGCCAAGGACGCGGCCGCCGAGGCGGGCCTCGCGTTCGTGCGCACGCCGACACCGGGGGTATCGGACTCCTTCGTGGCGGGGATCGTCGACCTCATCCAGGAACGACTCGAGGGCCGCCGCGCGGCGGACCGCGCGCACGTCACGGCACTCGGTCCCGCGTTCGACGTGTGCCGCCCCGGGTGCTGCGAGAACATCCGCGCAGGCTTCAAGCCGGCGGCGGCCGGCATCGCGCCCTGACCCCTCCGCGGGGGCGCGTCACGCCGCCCCGCGGCGGTCCCATCGCTCCGTAGGATTGAGGCATGCGCATCCACATCGCCACCGATCACGCCGGTCTCGAGTTCTCCACGCAGCTGCAGCATCATCTCGCCGAGGCGGGGCACGAGGTCGTCGACCACGGGCCGATCGAGTACGACGCCCTGGACGACTACCCGGCGTTCTGCATCCGGGCGGCGCAGGCGACCATCGCCGACCAGCGCGCGGGCGTCGAGGCGCTCGGGATCGTCTTCGGCGGATCCGGCAACGGCGAGCAGATCGCGGCGAACAAGGTCGAGGGGATCCGCGCCGCCCTGGTGTGGAGCATCGCGACGGCCGAGCTCGCCCGCGAGCACAACGACGCGAATGTGATCGCCATCGGGGCGCGCCAGCACAGCTTCGACGAGGTCACGACGTTCATCGACCGCTTCATCGCGACGCCGTTCTCGCATGACGAGCGGCACGTGCGCCGGATCGGGCAGATCGCGGACTTCGAGCGCGACGGCTCGCTGCTGCCGGACCCGCGCGCCTGATGCCCGAGGGCCATTCCGTCCACCGGATCGCGCGGCAGTTCGCGCGCAACTTCGTCGGCAAGCCCGTCTCCGCGTCCAGTCCGCAGGGGCGGTTCGCAGAGGGCGCCGCGCTGCTCGACGGTCGTGCGGTGGAGCGCGTCCAGGCGGTCGGCAAGCAGATGTTCCTCGAGACCGAGGGGGATCTGTGGCTACGTGTGCACCTCGGCCTCTACGGCGCCTGGGACTTCTCCGGCGAGATCCTCGTGGATCCGACGATCGCCTCGGCGAACGGGCGGATGGGCCAGACGAATCAGCGCGGCACCGATCTGGACGCGTCATCCACGCACGACGCCCCGATCCTCGACGACGCGGGCGAGAACTCGCTGGCGTCCATCGGCGCCCCGCGCAAGACCCGGGTGCACGTGCGCATGTCCGAGGCCACGAAGGGGCTCGCGGACGAGGGCGCCGAGTGGCCGCCGCCCGTGGTGGGACAGGTGCGCCTGCGCCTGTTGACTGACTCCACGTGCGCCGATCTCCGCGGGCCGACCGCCTGTGTGCTGCAGACGCCGGACGAGATGCTCGCCACCGTCGCGAAGCTCGGGCCGGACCCGCTGGTGGGGGACGTGGGTGAGGGCGAGGAGCGGTTCGTCGCCGCGGTGCGGCGCAGGGCGGTGCCGATCGCTCTCCTCCTCATGGATCAGGGAGTGGTCAGCGGGATCGGCAACGTGTACCGCGCGGAGCTGCTGTTCCGTGCCCAGCTCAACCCGCACACTCCAGGACGGGACGTGCCCGAGGCGACCGTGCGGGCGCTCTGGCGGGACTGGGTGCGCCTTCTCGCGATCGGCGTGGAGACGGGTCAGATGATGACTATGGACGACCTCACGCCCGACCAGTACCGCGCCGCGATGGCGCATCGTGACGACCGGCACTGGGTGTACCACCGCACCGGCCTGCCCTGCCGCGTCTGCGGAACCGACATCGTTCTCGAGGAGATCGGCGCCCGAAAGCTGTACTGGTGCCCGCGCTGCCAGGCGTGACGGATCCCCGATCCCTGAAGCTCCCGACAGGCGCGCGACCCTAGGCTGAAACCATGCGCCAGAACCCGAGCTTCGCCATGACGGACGTCGCCGAACTGCGGCGGATCATCGCCGCCAACCCGTGGGCGACGCTCGTGGGCCGAGACGAGAACGGCATGACGGCGTCGCACTACGCGGTGCTGCTCGATCCGGATCGCGACGATCTCACGGTCGTCGCGCATGTCGGCCGTCCGGACGACATCGTGCTGGGGCTCGGCTCCCAGGAGCTGATGGTCGTCTTCCAGGGCCCGCACGGCTACATCTCGCCCGGCTGGTACGGCGATGCGGCCGCGGTCCCGACGTGGAACTATGTCGCGGTGCACCTGTCCGGTGTGCCGGAGGTCATGGATTCCGAGGAGAACCTGCGTGTGCTGGAACAGCTCGTCGACCATTTCGAGAGCAGGCTCGCGGATCCGCGCGGCATGTGGGCCCCGCCGAACGACGAGGCCTTCGTGCGCCGGCTCGAGGCGGGCACCGTCGGCTTCCGCCTGACCCCGACCCGGGTCACGGCCAAGCGCAAGCTCAGCCAGAACAAGCCCGACGACGTGATCCAGAACGTGATCCTCGAGCTTCAGGGCGACGGCGCGTACGCGAATCCGGTGCTGGCCGCCGAGATGCAGCGCGCGCACGACGCCCGGCTCGCCGCGCGGGCGGGCGTGCGATGACGGGGCCGGACGTCGGCGCGCACATCGACGCGATCCGCGCGGTGCGCATCGCCACGGCGGATCGGCGGCTGCTCGCCGTGGACGGCCCGGTGGATGTGCTGATCCAGGACGGCCGGATCGCGGACATCGCACCGACCGGAGCGCTGCCGTTGCGAGGGCGGGTGCTCGACGGCGACGGAGCGTGGATCGTGCCCGGCCTGTGGGATCACCACGTGCACACCGTGCAGTGGGCGCTCGCGGCGCAGCGGGAGGACCTCTCGGGCACGGCGAGCGCGGTGGAGGCGGCGGCGCAGATGTCGCGCGCGCCGATGCTCAGCGACGGCCGCCGCGTCGGATCCGGCTTCCGCGACGTGCGCTGGCGGGATCGGCCGAGCCTGTCGCTGCTCGACGAGCGCACGGCGCAGATCCCGACCTACCTCATCAACGCCGACGTGCACAGCGTCTGGCTCAACTCGGCCGCCCTCCGCCGCGAGGGGTTCACGACGGGCCCGGAGGGGATGCTGCGCGAGGAGGACGCGTTCGAGATCTCCCGCCGGTTGAACGCCGCGGATCCGGTCGTCGCCGACGAGGCGGTCGCGGCCGCCGCCCGGCGTGCCGCGAGCCGTGGTGTGGTCGGTCTGGTGGACTTCGACATGGCCTGGAACGCCGAGGCCTGGGCGCGACGCCTCGCGCACGGCTTCGACACGCACCGCGTCGAGTTCGCCGTCTATCCGCACGATCTCGACCGCGCGATCGCCGAGGGCCTGAGCAGCGGCGAGGCGATGGATCCGGACCGGCTCGGGCTCGTGCACGCGGGGCCGCTGAAGATCATCTCCGACGGTTCGCTCGGCACCCGCACTGCTGCATGCAGCCACGGATACGCCGACGACCCGCACAACCACGGCGTGCTCACGGTGCCCCCGGCCGAGCTGCAGGACCTGCTGCTGCGCGCCACCGGGGCGGGGCTGGAGATCGCTCTGCACGCGATCGGCGACCTCGCGGTCACCGCCGCTCTCGACGCGTTCGCCACGACCGGTGCCCAGGGCACGATCGAGCACGCCCAGCTCGTGCGCCACGGCGACCTGGCGCGGTTCGGGCGGTTGGGCGTCGCCGCGAGCGTGCAACCGCAGCACGCCCTCGACGACCGGGACGCGGCGGACGTGCTCTGGGCCGGGCAGACGGCGATCGGCTATCCGCTGGCCTCGCTCCACCGGGCGGGTGCGACGCTGCGCTTCGGATCCGATGCGCCGGTGGCCGCCCTCGATCCCTGGCACGCGATCTCGGCGGCGGTCTTCCGGACCGACGACGACCGCGCTCCGTGGCATCCGGAGGAGCGGGTCGACCTCGAGACCGCCCTCGCCGCGAGCGCCCGTGGCGGCACCGGCGGCGACGCCGGCATCCGTCCAGGCGCTGTCGCGGATCTGGCGCTCCTCGGCGCCGATCCGGCGACCGCCGACGCGAGCGGGCTGCGGGCGATGCCGGTGGCGGCGACCGTTCTCGGCGGGCGGGTGACGTACGGGGGCTGACCCCCGTACGGATCCGGCAGGGCGCACCCTGGTGGGGGGCGATCAGGACGGGCATCGTGGAAGTCGGTGCCGATCGGGCGCCCCGAGGCATGAAACAGGAGATTTCTCGATGACCACCGCGACCCGCCCTCTCGACTCGCGCCACCCGGCGCCGCCGGCCGCGTCCCGACGCGGATACGGACGTGCGTGGGCTGCCGCGCCCGGAAACGCGCTCTTCCTCGTGCTGCTGTCCGTGCCGCTCGCGATCCTCGCGATGGGGGTGACCTGGGCGGTCTTCGGCGTCGGCATCGGATCCCTCGTCCTGGTGATCGGCGTGCCGATCCTGGTGGGCTCGCTCTACATCGCCCGTGGCTTCGCGGAGGCCGAGCGCGCGCTGCTGCGGCTGACCGATCACCCCGCGATCTCCGCGCCCGACTGGCGTCGCGGCACGAAGGGCACGGGCTTCTGGGCTCGTCTGACGCAGCCGCTGCGCAACGCGCACTACTGGATGGCGCTGTTGTCGAGCCTGCTCGTGCGGCCGATCGTCGCGATCGTCACCTTCGCCGTCGCCACGATCTGGGTGGCGATGGCGCTCGGCGGCCCGACCTACTGGTTCTGGTCGTCTTTCATCCCCGACGGCAACGCCGAGAGCGTCTGGGTTCCGTGGGCGGTGCAGCACATCTTCGGTGGGATCGACCCGTCCCCGGATCCGCATCGGTGGGCGTCGATGCTCTACCTGGCCGTCGGGCTCGTCTTCCTCGGCACGCTCCCTCTGGTGCTCAGCGGCCTCGTGCGCGCGCACGGGGCGGTCGCCGCCGCATTGACCGGGCGATGGGAGTCGGACGATCTCGCGGCCCAGATCCAGGGGCTGGACGCCTCCCGCGGTGCGGCCGTGCAGGCGGAGGACGCCGGGCTGCGCCGCCTCGAGCGTGATCTGCACGACGGCCCGCAGCAGCGCCTGGTGCGACTGCAGATGGATCTTGCCGCGCTCGAGCGGCGCGCGGCGGAGGGCGATGCGGCGGCGGTCGCGGCGCTTGCGCAGGAGTCCCGCGGGCACGCCCAGGCCGCGCTCGACGAGCTCAGGGCGCTGGCCGGCGGCGTCGCGCCGCCGCTGCTGCAGGACCGTGGGATCGCCGAGGCGATCACCGGACTCGCGGCCGCCAGTGCGCTGCCGGTGCGGGCCGAGATCTCCCCGTCCATCACGGCGGCGCTGAGCCCGGAGGCCGCGCGCAATCTGTACTTCGTGGTCGCGGAGCTGCTGACCAACGCCGTCAAGCACGGGGGAGCGGGCAGTGCATCGGTGACCGCGGTCCGTGAAGGACCGGTGGTGCGCGTCACCGTGCTGGACGACGGCCGCGGCGGCGCTGTCGCGAGGTCCGGAGGGGGACTCGAGGGCCTCGCCCAGCGGGTGCAGGGGCTGCGCGGGACGATGCACATCGACAGCCCGGATGGCGGCCCCACCATCGTGACCGTGACGGTGCCGGTCTCCGCGTGAGCAGGGCCGCTGGCGGCCGCGCCGAGGAACGGTAGCGCTCGCGCGCTCTAGTCTGAAGGGCGTGACCGATCAGCAGACCCCGCTGCGGGTGATCCTCTTCGAGGACTCGATCCTGCTGCGCGAAGGGCTCGTCCGCCTGTTCGCCGAGGCCGGCTTCGAGACGGTCGCCGCCTACGCCGACGCCGAGGACGTGGTGGCCCGCACTCGTGCGGCCGTCGCGACCGTCGCCGTGCTGGACGTGCGCATGCCGCCGTCGTTCCGGGATGAGGGGATCCGTGCGGCGCTGGCGCTGCGAGCGGCTCTCCCACAGGTGGGCATCCTCGTGCTCAGCCAGTACGTCGAGGGGGTCTACGCGCGGGAGCTGCTCGGTGCCGGGGACGGGGGAGTCGGCTACCTGCTCAAGGACAGGGTCACCTCCCTCGAGGAGCTCTCCTCCGCGGTCCGGCAGGTCAGCCGGGGCGGGACGGTGCTGGATCCGCGTGTCGTGCAGCAGCTGATGCGCACCGGTCCGGATCCGGTCGGCCGTCTCACGCCGCGCGAGCGCGAGGTCCTCGAGGCGATGGCCGAGGGGCGCAGCAACGCGTCGATCGCGGCGGGAATGGGCATCGGTGTGGGCGCGGTGGAGAAGAACGTGTCCGCGATCTTCTCCAAGCTCGGGCTCGAAGAGTCCGGCACGGACCACCGTCGCGTGCTGGCGGTGCTCGCCTACCTGCAGAACGACCCCCGTCCCTGAGCGGGGCGGGGGTCGTTCGCTGCGTGCGTCGTGTGTCAGGCGGCGACGTGCGACACGAGGAACCAGCGGTCCTTCTCCAGGCCGCGCTGGATCTCGATCGCGACGTCCTGGCTGGTGAGGTCGATCTCGTCGAGGCCCTCGACGGCGGCCTTCACGTTCACGAGGATCGCGTCGATATCGGCGATCACGGCACGAACGAGGTCGTCGGAACGGGTGAAGCCGGCGGGGACCTGGGTGGCGCCCGCCTTCTCGGCCACGACCGTGGCGCGCGCGTCGATCGGGAGGCCGAGGGCGACGATGCGCTCCGCGGCGGTGTCGGCGAAGTCCCCGGCGTGGTCGACGATCACGTCGAGCAGCTCGTGCACGCCGACGAAGTTCGCGCCGCGCACGTGCCAGTGCGCCTGCTTGCCGTTCACGGTGAGAGCCTGCAGGCCCAGCACGACCGGGGTCAGGAACTGGGCGGCGCCGGCCGCGACGGTCGGGTCGACGGAGGTTGCGGTGATGGTCTCGGCGTTGCTCATGATGGTCTCCTCGGTGATCATTCGGATCCGTGCGTACTGATGTCTTGGCCCCAACGCTACTCGGCTCAGTTTGTTCCGCAAGCAAGCTGAGGCAACGCTAACCCGCAGGTCACGCGGTGTTTCGGCAAGGCTTGCCTTCCTCGTGGATCTCCGCCTGCCCCGCGTGGAGGACGGGAGGTCACAGCGATCCGGGATACCTTCGTCAGGTGGCAACAGCTGGCATCTCCTCCCGTGCGGCCCTGCGCCGTACTCGCACGTCCGCCGCGCAGAAGGTCGGATCCAACTTCATCCCGCACGTGCAGGGCCTGCGCGCGATCGCCGTGCTCGCTGTCGTGCTGTACCACTTCTGGCCGGGACGGCTGAGCGGCGGCTACGTCGGCGTCGACATCTTCTTCGTCATCTCCGGCTTCCTGATCACCGCTCATCTCGCGAGAGAGCTGAGCGCCACCGGACGGGTCAACCTCGGCCAGTTCTGGGCGCGTCGCGCACGCCGCCTGCTGCCTGCCTCGCTGCTCGTCCTGCTGTTCTGCGCGATCGTGGCGGCGATCCCGGTGCTGTCGCCGCTGTCTCAGCTGCCTGCGGAGCTGCAGGAGATCGTCGCCTCCACGTTCTACGTCGAGAACTGGTTCCTCGCGCTGAACTCGGCGGACTACCTCGCGCATTCGGGCGACCCGACGATGGTGCAGCACTACTGGTCGTTGTCTCTCGAGGAGCAGTTCTACGTGCTCTGGCCGCTGATCATGCTGCTCGCGGCATGGATCGCGGTGAAGTACTTCCGCGGGTCGCGGCTGCGTGCCGCGGCGATCGCGATCGGCATCGTCTCGGTGGCTTCCTTCGTGTTCTGCGTGTGGTTCACGATCACGAACCCGGCGCCCGCCTACTTCGTCACGTTCGGCCGGATGTGGCAGTTCGGTGTCGGAGCCGTGCTCGCCCTCGTGCCGCGCCTGCGCGTCAGCAACGCGATCGGCAGCTTCGTCCTCGGCTGGGGCGGCATCATCGTTCTGCTCGTCGTGATCTACCGCTTCGACGCACAGACGCCGTTCCCCGGCTACATGGCCGCGATCCCCACGCTGGCGGCGGCGGCGATCATCGCCGCCTCGAACACGGAGCGATGGTGGTACCCGACGCGCATCCTGGCGATCCCGCCGATGCGCTTCACGGGTGACATCTCGTACAGCCTGTACCTGTGGCACTGGCCGCTCATCATCATCGCGCCGTCGCTGCCGTTCTGGGGCCTCACGATCTATCACCGCATCGCCCTGGTCGGCATCTGCTTCGTGCTCGCCTGGCTCACCAAGAAGTTCGTCGAGGATCCGACGCGCACCTGGAAGCCGTTGACGTCGCGCAAGCCCCGGCTCTCACTGTGGGCGGCCCTCGCCGCGATGGTGATCGTCGCAGGAACCGCAGGCGCCGGCTGGGCCGCGAATGCGGGCACCTATCAGCAGGGCGTCCAGGCCATCGCCGAGCTCCGCGCCAACCCGCCCGCCTGCTTCGGCGCGGCGGCCGTCCTCGACGACTCCTGCGCCGGAAAGAAGACCGATGAGATCCTGCCCGCCCCCGGCTTCGCGGGTGTGGACCGCCCGGAGCAGTCGCAGTGCTTCGTGCAGCTCAACGACGCGCGCGCGGTCTCGTGCGAGTTCGGATCGAAGGATCCGAACGCGAAGCAGGTGGCCCTGATCGGCGACAGCCATGCCTATCAGCTGCTCACGACGTTCCAGGGCATCGCCGAGAAGGAGGGGTGGCACCTCACCACGTACTTCAAGGGCGCGTGCCCGTGGAACACCACGCCGCTGTCGACCGGCGGCGCGTTCGGCGACGCGTGCACGCAGTATCGCGCCGCGGTGGCGAAGGAGCTCGACAAGAAGCACTTCGATGCCATCTTCACCGCCGCACTGTCCACGACGCCGTACGCGGCGGGGGATCACGGATCCTCCTACGACGCGGCGGTCGCCGGATACCGCCAGGCGTGGGCCACGCAGACGTCGAAGGGCACGCCCGTCGTCACCGTCGTCGACAACCCGGTGTGGGAGACGGACCCGAACAAGTGCCTGCGCACCCGCGCGCAGAGCGCGTGCGACGGGGCGCGCTCCGACCTGCTGACCGAGAAGGACCCGCTTCGCGCGGCCGCGGACGGTCAGAAGGACGTCACGCTGCTCGACTTCACGAAGGTCTTCTGCGATGACGAGAACTGCCGCGCGGTGGTCGGCGGGGCCAACATCTACCGCGATCAGGACCACATCACCGTGACCTTCGCGAACTCCCTCGCCCCGCAGTACACGGCGGCGCTGAAGAACGCGATGGGGATCGGCTGACCGGATCCGCGCGCGGGGACAGGGCGGATAGGGTCGCAGTATGAGCGACGACGCCACGGTCCTGTCCCTGCCCGGCCGCATCCCTGCGATCGATCCGACGGCGTTCCTCGCCGCCGGTGCGCGCGTGATCGGGTCTGTGACGATCGGCGAGGGATCCAGTGTCTGGTACAACGCCGTACTCCGCGCGGATTCGGCCGAGATCAGGATCGGTGCGGGCAGCAATGCGCAGGACAGCGTCTCGGTGCATGTCGACCCCGGGCACGGCGTCACCATCGGCGACGACGTCTCGATCGGCCACAATGCGGTCGTGCACGGTTGCACGATCGGCGACGGATCGCTGATCGGCATGGGCGCTGTCGTGCTGAACGGGGCCGTGATCGGATCCGAGTGTCTCGTCGCCGGCGGTGCGCTGGTGCTGAGCGGCATGGAGGTTCCGGACGGTTCACTCGTCGCGGGCGTGCCGGCCAAGGTGCGCCGCGAACTCACCGCCGAGGAGCGGGAGGGGCTGCGTCAGAACGCCCGGGTCTACCGCGGGCACTCGGCGCTGCACCGGCAGGCGACCCCGCTCTGAGCCGCGTGCACCGGAGAGACGCCACGGCCCGGTAGTCTCGAAGATCCGGGGCGGTGGCCAAGCTGGTGAAGGCAGTGGGCTCATAACCCAACGATCGCGGGTTCAAGTCCCGCCCGCCCCACCGGATCCGTTCTCCGCACCCGGCGGGGCGCCGCAGGTGGATCAGCGGTCCATCGCGTCCTTGATGTGCTCTCCGGCCCTCTTCACGTCGTCCTTCAGGTTCTCGCCCGCCTGCTTGAGGTCGGCCTTGGCCTGATCCCTCCGCCCCTCGTTCTCGAGCTTCTCGTTCCCGGTGACCTTGCCGGCCCCCTCCTTGAGCTTCCCCGTGACCTTCTCTGCGGCGTTCTTGGCCTGGTCTGCTGCGCTCATGTGCGCATCTCCTCTCGTCCGTGTCGTAGCACTCACGGTCGCAGGCCTGCTCCTGGATCGCGATGGGGTTGACGGACCCGGGTCGCGTCGCTATCGCGCGCACGCGTGTGCGTACCCTTGACGTTACGTACCGTATTCGGTACATTCGCAGGATGGATGCCGTGCTGCAAGCCCTCGCCGACCCGAGTCGTCGTGTCGTGCTGGGCATTCTGCGCGATCGCGAAGCGACAGCGGGTGAGCTCGCCGAGGCACTGCCGATCGCGCGGCCCGGAGTCTCGCGTCATCTCCGTGTGCTGCGGGAGGCGGGCCTGGTCGAGGTGCGCCAGGAGGCGCAGCGACGGATCTACCGCCTGCGCCCGGAAGCGCTGGTCGACCTCGACGAATGGCTCGGGGAGTACCGCGATCTCTGGGTGCAGCGCCTGGACGCGCTGCACACCGAGATCGCCCGAGGGAAGAAGGACAGGACATGATCGCGACCGGGACGATGTGGGATATCGACGACGCACAGGGCGCCATCCGCATCGAGGGCGTCTACGAGACCGACGTGGACGACCTCTGGCAGGCGTGCACGGATCCCGAGCGTCTGGCGCGCTGGATCGTCCAGGTGGCCGGGGACTTCCGCGTCGGGGGCATCCTGGACGCCACGTTCACGAGCACCTGGACCGGGGCCATGCGCATCGAGGTCTGCGAGGCTCCGCACCACCTCGTGGTCACACAGGAGCCCGGTACCGACGAGGAGACCGTGATCGAGGCCTGGCTGTCAGCCGAGGGCGTCCGGTCCCGCCTGGTCGTGGAGGAGCGCGGGCTCGGCGCCGGCGTGCTGCACTTCCATGCGGCGGGCTGGCAGGTGCACCTCGAGGATCTCGGGCGCTCCCTGCGGTCCGCGACCGGAGCCCATCCCTCCGGCTGGTCCTCGTCGGAGCCGGCGCCGGCGTGGAAGGAGCGCTGGCAGGCGCTGCTCCCCGACTACGAGGCGGTGCGCGCCGGCTGACGAGGCGCACACCGCTGCCCCGTGCAGCGGGGGCGGCTCAGCGCACCCGACGATCGTGCGCGAGGTCGACGAGATGCTCGAGCACGCGCCCGGCCCGCAGGCCGTTGTGCTCGTGCTCGCTCGTGACCCACAGCCGCAGATCCGGGAGGAGGGCGGCCGTCTCCAGCGAGTACTCGATCGGCACGTACGGATCGTTCACGTACACCGACGCGGCGCCCCTGGCGCCGGACGCGGCCAGCGCCGCAGGGTCGTAGATCGCGGGCCACTCATGATCGGCGAGGGCCAGGGCGACCTCGCGCCACGGCTGGAAGGCCGGGACGGTCTCCGTCCAGTCGCGACGGATGTGCTCGCCGGTGAACAGCGTGACATCGTCGACGAAGTCTGCGGGCTCCATGCGCTCGGCGGACCAGCCCGTGACATGGCCGTTCGCATAGCTGGACTCGTGGAAGACGAAGTACAGCGGGTTGCGACCGCCGAACGGCATCGCGGCCGCGAGGTCGTAGCGGAAGGCGTTGCTCGACGGATCCAGCTCGAGCAGCTGCCAGAGCGTCTGCCAGCCGTCGTTGGTCCCCAGGGCCGACCCCACCGAACGCAGCCGCGACGGCGAGACGACCTCGCCGCCCGGCAGCACGATCTCGCCGTCCGACGCGCGCTCCACGAGGCGGCGCATGCGATCGCGGTGCTCGGGGAAGCGCCGGTAGTACCGCTCCGACGCATCGCGCATCTTGTCGTAGCAGAGCGCGTACACCTCGTCGGGGCCGCGGGTGACGGTGCTGAGCCCGCCGGTCAGGTAGGCGCGGTCGATCGACGCGGCATCCGTGGAGAGGTACGCGAGGGTCGTGAACCCGCCGAAGGACTGCCCGAGGACGTTCCAGCGCTCCGCTCCGAGGTGCGCGCGCACGGCCTCGCAATCGCGCACGATCGCGTCCGCGCGCAGGTGCGTGAGGTACTCCGCGACGTCGTCGGTCCCGCGGGCGAGGATGCCGTCGCCGACCGGGGTCGAGCGGCCGGTCCCGCGCTGGTCGAGCATGACCACCCGATGGTGCGCGAGCGCCTGATCCAGCCAGGACGGCGCCGCGGGCGCATGCAGAGCGCGGGGCGCCTCGGAACCGGGGCCGCCCTGCAGGAAGACCAGGTAGGGGAGGTCCTCGCCGCCCTCGCGCGCGACGACGGACGCGAACACGTCGATCGTGCGGGTGTCGGAGGGGTCCGACCACACCAGGGGCACGGTGAGCGTGTGCTCCTCGACGGCGAGGTCCATCATCCGGCGGCGGATCACAGTGCTTTCGAAAGCAGGGGCGGCAGAGATCGTCATCACATCACATTCCCGATATAGGAGTACTTCACGAACACCTCCGCGGCCAGGCCCGACTCCTCCAGGAGGCCTTGCACCGCGCTCATCATGTACTTCGCGTCCCACCCCATGTACAGGAAGTGGTCCTCGTCGAGCTCGTCCCACGCGCCGTTCCACGCCTTCTCGTCGTAGATCGGTCCGCCATTGCGGTCGTTGAACGCGTCGAGGGCGTCGCGGGTGTCCGTCCAACCGCGCCGGAAAACCCGGTTGAACAGGTACTTCACGTCGGGGACCTCCCAGCGCTCGCCCCGGTACTCGACGTAGTCGAACTCCCGCTCCCACCCGGTCGGCCAGCCCCGCCGTCGTACGGCGTCGAGGATCGGCGTGAGTCCGTCGTCGTCGATGTCGACCACAGCGGGGCGGCGCCAGACCTGGACGAACGCGTCGGTGAGCGCAGCGGTGCGTTCTGCGATCGCCGCGGTGCCCCAGGCGTCGAGACCGGCCAGTGCGGTGTTCTCGTCGACCTTGCTGCGGCGATAGGCGTCGCGCTTGTCGGGGAAGGACGCGCCGTAGACGCGCTCGGCGAGAGGCTCCTCCAGTAGCGTCAGGTTGCCGAGCGTTCCGGCGAGGGCGCGGTGACTGTTCTGCTCGTCCTCGGAGTACTCGCTCCAGGTGCGTGCGCCGTCGCCGGACCAGGAGTCGTGCGGTGCGGTCGGCACGATGTGCTCGACGTCGAAGCCGCGAGGATCCGCGATGCCCTCGATCCGGCCCAGCACGTACAGCGCGTGGGGGAGGTCGGTGAACTTCAGCGCCACTCGGATCCGCTCGTCCGATGGTGTGATCCGCGCGAAGGCGCGCAGCAGCTCCTCCGGCCCCTGGGTCCTGGCTCGGCACAGTCGGGCGATGAGGCGGTCGTTCGAGATGCCGACGACCGCACGACGCAGCAGCAGCGACTGGACGCGCTCCAGCGTCTGCACCAGCTCGTCCTTCGAGATCGCGCCGAGTCGATGATCGCGGTACGCGCTGAGCACGAGCGGGTAGGTGGAGCGCCCGAAGGTGTTCACGTAGGCGAGCTGTCGACGGATCTCCGGATCCTGCTCCTGCGACGGATCCAGCAGGATCCGGTAGATGTCCGAGAACTCCCGCCACACCTGCGCCTGCACGGGCAGGTCCTCCAGGCCCATGTGCGGGAACTCATGGCGGAAGGCGCTGTAGACGCCGTGCTCGCCGTCGACCGACACCTCGCGTCCCGTCGTCATGATGAGGAAGTGACGCCAGAACGCACCGATCGCCTCGCCGGTGTTGCGCTCGATCGGCAGCCAGAAGTCCTCCTCGACCTGCTGCTGCTGCGCGTGCGAGAGCCCCATCAGGATGTAGTTGTGGATCAGCTCGTGATCTCGCAGCGGTTCGCCGGTGGAGTTGAGGCTCTCGAAGATCTGCTGCGCGTTCGCGGCCTCGCCGAGGGTGATCGAGACGTGCTCGAGCTTCTGCAGCCCCCGCCAGATCCGCGGCGCCTCGTCGGCGTGCACCTGAGAGCGGAAGAACGCGTAGTTGTCGTCGAACCGTGACTCCGGCTGGTCGATCCCGCGTCGGTCCAGCACGACGGACTCGAAGAGCCCGGCCCAGGCCTCGTGCGGGCGGAGCTTGGTGCGGTTCGGATCGTCGGGGCGCACCAGCACCCGTGCCAGCTCGGCAGCGAGCTCCTGATCGGTCTCGCGCACCGCGTGGTGCAGGGCCGCGATGAGCAGCATCAGCGTCGTGATGCGCTGCTGGCCGTCGATCAGGATCAGGTCGGCATCGGGGTGGGCGTGATCCTCGGCCGACAGGATCGAGCCGATGAAGTGCCGATGCGCGTCATCCTCGTCGCCCACGGCGCGGATGTCGGAGAGGAGCTTCTCGCAGCCGCCGATGTCCCACCGGTACTGGCGCTGGTAGACGGGTACCACGATCGTGGTCGCGGGGGAGGAGAGCCACTCGATCGTAGAGACTGCGGTTGCTTCGACGTTGGTGGCCGTGCTCATGCTGCTGTGCTTCTCCTCGGATCGCGTGCTGCCCCGACCAGTCTATTCAGGGGCCGGTGGCTCCCGGATATTCACGGTCCGCTCTCCAAGGGCGTCGAAGGGGGCGCTGTTAGGCTGTCCTAAGAAGGGCCTGTTAAAACGTGCTGGCCCCTTATGAAAGGACATGACTCGCTCATGGCATACATCAAGTCCGCCGCCCTCGAGGACAAGGGCTTCGTCGTCCTCGACAGCTACAACCAGGAGCTCGACCCCAAGGAGTGGCTCGACATCGAGTACAACGACTGGAAGTCCTCCGGCGACACCCGCTTCGCCCCGCTCGCGTCCGCCAAGGGCGAGATCGAGTGCAACGGCTTCTGGAACCACGTGCCCCCGCGCACGGACAAGGACGGCGTCTGGATCGACGAGCAGACCGCCAAGGCCCCGAACCTCACCCGCCGCGCGCAGGAGCCGGGCGCGAACGTCGGGCGCTGCCGCGTCATCGAGCTGCAGCCCACGCCCTACGGCGAATGCCTCTACAACCTGCACCAGGACGACAACAACCGCCTCAACCCGGACGGCACCGGCTGGGTCGTGCGCGGCTTCTTCAACCTCACCGACGACAAGGACAGCTACTTCGTCCTCCGCGAGAACCGCACCGACCCGAGTGTCGAGTACCGGATCGCCCTTCCGGCGGGCGCGCAGCTGATCGTCGACACCCAGCGCCTGTGGCACGCGGCCACCCACAACGGCACCGAGCCGCGCTACTGCCTGATCACCTCGTGGACCTCGGGCCCCGAGCTCGATGCGTACATCGAGAAGTACAACGGCACCCAGGACGTGGAGAACTACGCCGTCGACCAGGCGATCCTGGACGCCGGCTACGAGGAGCAGGCGCGCCGTGACGCCGCCCGCGCCGCGTACTACGCCGCCAAGGGCCAGCAGGAGAAGATCGCGATGAGCGAGGCCTGAGCCTCCTCGTCCTGTAGACGGTCCCCGGCGCTTCGGCGCCGGGGACCGTTTCCGTTTCGCAATGAGTTACACAGTTGTGATTTCGCTGAGGATCGGTGAGAATGGGCGCATAACCGCATACCCGCCATGCTTCGCGGACCAGGTCGTAGGGGAAGACGCACCTGATGAAACGGAGAGACCATGGCGACAGCACAAGCACGCGGAGTGGTGTACATCCACTCCGCACCGCGCGCGCTCTGCCCGCACCTCGAATGGGCGGTCGGACGCGCTATCGGGCGCGCCGTCAACTTCGAGTGGTCGGAGCAGCCCGTCCTCGACGGCGCCCGCCGTGCGGAGTTCTACTGGGACGGTCCCGTCGGCACCGGGGCCGCTCTCGCGACCGCGATCCGCGGCTGGGAGCACCTGCGGTTCGAGGTGACCGAGGATCCCACTCCGCGCAGCGACGGCGGCCGCTGGCTGCACACGCCCGACCTCGGGGTGCATTACGCACAGACCGACGCGGCAGGCAACATCGTCGTCGGAGAGGATCGGATCCGCTACGCGATGGAGATCGCCGCGGGCAGTCCGATCGAGCTGCAGCGCGAGCTCGACGTCGCGCTCGGCTCGGCATGGGATGAGGAGCTGGAGCCGTTCCGGCACGCGAGCGACGATGCCCGTGTGGTCTGGCTCCACAAAGTCGGATAGCCGCTGCGCTGGCGGGTCGGATAGCCGCTGCGCAGGCGGATCGAGAGGACTCGTGTGATCCGGTCCGACGGGTCGGATCACACGAAGGGACGGGGATCGGAGGAGGCGCGATTATCGGGGGTCGGAGAGCAAAGACCCGGAACCCGAGAAAGCGTATCCCCGGTCCTGGGCCGGAGAGACAACAGAACAGCACAACCGAAGAGAACGAGAATCGCCCCGACCGCTTCGAAGAGGAAGCGACCGGGGCGATTCTCGTCGGGCGGGTCAGCCGTCGTAGGAGCGGAACGCGACAACCGCGTTGTGCCCGCCGAAGCCGAACGAGTTGCTGATCGCGAGCTGCGGGCCGTCGCCGAGGGGCTGCGGCTCACCGGAGAGCTTGAACGGCACCGCCGGATCCGGCTCGGTCATGTTGATCGTCGGCGGAGCGACGCGGTCGCGCAGCGCGAGGATCGTGAAGACGGCCTCGAGCGCGCCGGTGCCGCCGAGCAGGTGACCGGTGGACGCCTTGGTCGCCGAGACCGGGATCTCGTCGATCCGGTCGCCGAAGACGCGCTTCAGCGCGCCGTACTCGTTCGGGTCGCCGACGGGCGTGGACGTGGCGTGCGCGTTGATGTGCGTGACCTCGTCGGGGGTCGCGCCGGCCTGCGCCAGCGCCTGCTCCACAGCGCGGGCCGCACCGTGGCCCTCGGGGTCGTTGCCGGTGATGTGGTACGAGTCTGCCGAGACGCCGCCGCCGACCACGTAGGCGTAGATCTTGGCGCCGCGCGCCTTGGCGTGCTCCTCGGTCTCCATGACCAGAGCAGCGCCGCCCTCGCCCATGACGAAGCCGTCACGGTCGATCGCGCCGGGGCGCGAGGCGTGCTCGGGGTCGTCGTTGCGGCGTGACAGCGCCTGAGCTGACGCGAAGGACGCCATGGTGATCGGGTGGATCGCGGACTCCGCGCCACCGGCGATGATGACGTCGGCGAGGTCGTCCTGCAGATGCTGGTACGCGTTCGCGATCGACTCGGTGCTCGAGGCGCAGGCGCTCACGACGGTGCGCGCGAAGGCTTTCGCACCGAAGTGCAGCGACAGGTTCCCGGCACCCGCGTTGGGCATGAGCATCGGCACCGTGAGCGGCATCACACGGCGCGGGCCCTTCTCGCGCAGCGTGTCCCAGGCATCCAGCAGCGTCCACAGGCCGCCGATGCCGGTGGCCCAGTCGATGCCGAGGCGCTCCGGGGCGATGTCGGGGGCTCCCGCGTCGGCCCAGGCCTCTCGTGCGGCGATCATGCCAAACTGCACGGAAGGGTCCAGGCGCTTGGCCTCGTGCCGGGGAAGGACCTCCTCCGGGCGGACGGACGCCTCTGCGGCGAACGTCACCGGGATCTGGTAGGTCTCGATCCAGTCGTGCGTGAGGGTGTGCGTGCCGGAGACGCCGGCGAGCAGGTTCGCCCAGTTCTCCGGGGCGGTGCCGCCGAGGGCGGACGTGGCACCGATGCCGGTGACGACGATGCGCTTGGTCATGCGTATTCCTTCTCAGGGAGCGGGTGGGTGCTCGGGCCCTTCGATGAGCTCAGGGTCCGGTGAGGGGCGGAAGAGGAGGATGCCACGCCCCGCTGGAACGCGGGGGTGGCATCCGCGGGTGTCACTCCTGGCCGGCGACGATGAAGCTCACGGCGTCACCGACGGTCTTGAGGTTCTTGACCTCGTCGTCGGGGATGGTGACACCGAACTTCTCCTCGGCGTTGACGACGATCGTCATCATGGAGATCGAGTCGATGTCCAGGTCGTCGGTGAAGGACTTCTCCAGAGCGACCTCCGAGGCGTCGATGCCGGTCTCGTCGGTGATGAGCTCTGCAAGGCCAGCGAGGACCTCGTCGTTGCTGAAGGCCATGATTTCCTCTTTCTTTGGGATGGTTGGAACCGGTGAACAGTCTAGGAGTCGGCGGCGCCCGGTCAGGGGAGCACGACGACCTGCGCGCCGAACACCAGGCCGGCGCCGAAGCCGATCTGCAGGGCGAGGCCGCCGCTGAGCTCGGGGTGCTCCGCCAGCAGGCGGTGCGTGGCGAGCGGGATGGACGCGGCCGACGTGTTGCCGGTGGTCTCGATGTCGCGCGCGATCACGGTCGACTCGGGCAGCTTCAGCTGCTTGGCGAACTCGTCGACGATGCGCATGTTCGCCTGGTGGGGGATGAACGCGGCCAGATCCGATGCCTCGACACCGGCCTGCTCGAGCGCCTGCTTGGCGACCTTGGCCATCTCCCAGACGGCCCAGCGGAACACGGTCGGGCCCTCCTGGCGCAGGGTCGGCCAGGGCGCCTGCCCGTCGCGGAACTCCGTGAGGGTGTGGTTCATGCCGACCGCATCGGCCTTCGAGCCGTCGGAGCCCCACACCGTGGCCGAGATCCCCGGGGTGTCGCTCGGGCCGATCACGACCGCGCCGGCGCCGTCGCCGAGCAGGAACGAGATGCTCCGATCGGTGGGGTCGACGATGTCGGAGAGCTTCTCGGCGCCGATGACGAGCGCGTGCTTCGCGGCTCCCGCGCGGATCAGCGCATCCGCCTGGGCGACCGCATAGGCATAGCCGGCGCAGGCCGCGTTGATGTCATAGGCCGCCGCGGGGTTCGCGCCCACCCGGTCCGCCACGATCGCCGAGACGGACGGAGTCTGCTTCGGATTGCTGATGGTCGCGACGATGACCACGTCGATGTCGGAGGGAGCCACGCCGGACTTCTCGATGGCCTCGGTCGCCGCGGCGGTCGACAGGTCGATCGCATCCGTCTCCGGCACCGCGCGGGTGCGCGTGATGATGCCGGTACGCTGGCGGATCCATTCGTCGCTCGAGTCGATCGGACCGACGAGGTCGTCGTTCGGCACCGCGTTCTCACCGCGAGCCGCGCCCACGGAGTAGATGCGGGTGTAGGCGGGGCCCGTGGCCTGCTTGAGCGTGATCATGCTGCTTCTCCGTTGTCGTCGGTGCCGTTCAGCAGCGCGACCGCCGCGTCGAGGTCTTCCGGGGTCTTCACGGCGACCGCGGGGACGCCGCGCAACCCGCGCTTCGCGAGACCGGTGAGGGCACCGGCGGGGGCGAGCTCGATGAGGCCGGTGATGCCGTTGTCGGCGAAGGAGGCCATGCACAGGTCCCAGCGCACGGGAGAGGAGACCTGGGTGACGAGGTTCTCGAGGGCGGTCGTGCCCTCCGTGAGGATGGATCCGTCCTTGTTGGTCCAGAGCATCACGGCGGGGTGCGCAGCGTCGACACCGGCGACCGCGTCGCGCAGTGTGTCGACGGCCGAGGCCATGTAGTGCGTGTGGAAGGCTCCGGCGACCTGCAGCGCGATCACGCGGGAGCCGCGCACGGGCGCCTCGGCCAGCGCCGCGAGGGCGGGCAGGGCACCTGCCGCGACGATCTGCCCGCCGCCGTTGTAATTGGCGGGGGTGAGGTCCAGGTCGGAGAGGAGTGCGAGCACCGCTTCCTCGTCGCCGCCGAGGACCGCGCTCATGCCGGTCGGGGTGCGGCCGGCGGCATCGGCCATCGCACGGCCGCGGATGCCGACGAGGCGCAATGCGGTCTCGGCGGGAATGACCCCGGCGTCCGCGACGGCGGCGAACTCGCCGACCGAGTGGCCTGCGATCCCGTCCGGGCCTCGGCCCGCACGCTCGCGCAGGGCCTTCGCGGTCACGAGCGAGGCGGCGACGATCAGGGGCTGTGCGATGCGGGTGTCGCGGATCGTGTCGGCGTCGGACACCGTGCCGTGCTGGATCAGGTCGACCTCTGCGGCCTCCGAGTACGCGGCGAGGTCGTCGGCGACACCGTCGAGCTCGAGCCAGGGGGAGAGGAAACCAGGGGTCTGGGAGCCCTGTCCAGGGCATGCGAAGACGATCACGTTCCCAGTCTGCCAACGATCCGCGGGATTCGGTGGCTCAACCCTCACAAGAATCCGCAGATCGGTTATCCGAGTCGTACAAGGCGTGCTCCACGGCGCTCGATCCGGCGGGTCACCGCGGGCGACGGGGACGCAGGCCGCGACGAACCGGATCCGCGGTGCCGATCGTGCCGAGCACGAGTGCCGTCTGCAGGATGAACGCCTCGCGCGGTCCCGTGGCATCCCAGCCGATGACCTCGCTGATCCGCTTCAGGCGGTAGCGCACGGTGTTCGGATGAACGAACAGCTCGCGAGCGGTCGCCTCGAGCGACCGGCCGTTGTCGAGATAGCTCCACAGGGTCGTCACGAGGTCGGTGGAGTGGTCGTGCAACGGGCGGAACACGCGCTCGATGAGCGTCTGCTTGGCCAGGGGGTCTCCGGCGATCGCCCGCTCCGGAAGCAGCTCGTCCGCGTCCACGGGCCGTGGCGCGCCGCGCCAGGCACGGGCCACGGCGAACCCGGCCAGCGCGGCACGCGCGCTCTGACCCGCGTCCACGAGCGCGGCGACCGCGGGACCGACCACCACGTGCCCCGGCCCGAAGGACGGTTCGAACGTGCGCGCGATCTCGGCGAAGGAGAACTCCTCGGGCTCGACGCCGTCGGCTCCGTCGTCACCGGTGGCAGGCTTGGCGCGCCCGACCACGAGCACGAGTCGCGACCCCTGCACGCCGATCAGCACGTCGACGGCCAGCTTGCG
This sequence comes from Microbacterium sp. NPDC060117, assembly GCF_042729315.1. Classification (NCBI taxonomy): domain Bacteria; kingdom Bacillati; phylum Actinomycetota; class Actinomycetes; order Micrococcales; family Microbacteriaceae; genus Microbacterium; species Microbacterium sp. NPDC060117. Next base: position 630,819 of record NZ_JBHWXR010000002.1, on the reverse strand, counting down.
GGCGGTGCGGCGCACCTGATCCACGTCGAACTGCGGCGGCGTGGTGCCCACGATCACGCAGACCTCGCCGTGGCCGTGCCAGCCCAGGGCCGCGATGCGGCTCGGCAGCTCCTCGTCGGCTTCACCCGTGAGGATCGAATCCACGACGAGCGCCTCCAGGCGGGCGTCCCACAGGCCGCGGGCCTCGGCGGCGCGCGCGTACACGTCAGCGGCCGCGAACGCCACGTCGCGGGAGTACAACAGGATCGCGTCGCGCAGATGCTGTCCGTTGCCGGCCACGCGTTCCTCGGTCACCTCGACCGTGACCCGGATGAGCTGCAGCGTCTGCTGCAGGCTCACGCTGCGCAGCAGCTCACGCGGTGCCGCGGCGAAGATGTCCGCGGCGATCCAGGGGGTCGACGTGGGGTCGTCGTACCACTGGATGAACGAGGTGATGCCCGCCTGGGCCACCAGCCCGACGGCGGAGCGTCGGGCCGGTGGCATCTCGGCGTACCACGGCAGTGAGTCCTCGAGACGCTGCAGGGTCGCCGTGGCGAGATCCCCGGAGATGCGGCGCAGCCACGCCAGCGTCTCCTCCTTGGTCATCTCGGGAGGTCTGCTCATCGTGCTGCGCGGGTCAGCTCTCGCCACCGGCGTTGCCGCTGGTGCCGGCGTTCACGTTGTACAGGTCGTACTTCGTGATCGCCTGAGCGACGACGGAGCGGTCGATGCGACCCTCGTCGGCCAGCGCCTGGAGGGCGCGGACGACCATGGACGGCCCGTCGATCTTGAAGAAGCGGCGAGCCGCGGCGCGGGTGTCGGCGAACCCGAACCCGTCGGCGCCGAGCGTGTAGTAGGCGCCGGGAACCCACTGCCGGATCTGGTCCTGGACCGCGTGCATGTAGTCGCTCGTCGCGATGAACGGGCCCTGCGCATCCTTCAGCTTCTCGGTCAGGTAAGCCGTCTGCGGCTCCTGCTCCGGGTGCAGGAAGTTGTGCTCGTCGGCCGCGAGTCCGTCGCGGCGCAGCTCGGTCCACGAGGTGACCGACCACACGTCTGCGGACACGCCCCAGTCGGCGAGCAGCAGCTCCTGGGCCTCGATCGCCCACGGCACGCCCACGCCCGATGCCAGCAGCTGCACGCGCTGACCCTCCCCGGATCCGACGGAGATGCGGTGCAGACCCTTCCGGATCCCCTCCGCGTCCACGTCCTCGGGCTCCGCCGGCATCCGCATCGGCTCGTTGTACACCGTGAGGTAGTACATGACGTCGGGGTTCGGGTGGGTGCCGCCGTACATCTGCTCGATGCCGGCCTGCACGATGTGCGAGACCTCGTAGCCGTACGCCGCGTCGTAGACGAGAGTGGCCGGGTTGGTCGAGGCGAGCAGCGGCGAGTGGCCGTCCGCGTGCTGGGTGCCCTCGCCGGTCAGCGTGGTGCGCCCCGCGGTGGCGCCGATGATGAAGCCGCGGCCCATCTGGTCGCCGGCGGCCCAGAACGCGTCACCCGTGCGCTGGTAGCCGAACATCGAGTAGAAGATGTAGATCGGGATCAGCGGCTCGCCGTGCGTGGAGTAGGCGGTCGAGGTCGCGGTGAACGCGGCGACGGCGCCGGCCTCATTGATGCCGACGTGCATGATCTGGCCCTGCGGGCTCTCCTTGTACGCGAGGAGCAGCTCCCGGTCGACCGAGGTGTAGTTCTGGCCGTTGGGGTTGTAGATCTTCGCGGTCGGGAAGTACGCGTCCATGCCGAAGGTGCGCGCCTCGTCGGGGATGATCGGGACGATCCGCTCGCCGAAGCCCTTGACCCGCATGAGGTCCTTGACCATGCGCACGAAGGCCATGGTCGTGGCGACCTCCTGGTTGCCGGAGCCCTTCTTCGGCAGCGCGTAGTCCTTGTCCTGAGGCAGCTCGAGCCCCACGTGGGTGCTGCGCCGTTCGGGCAGGAACCCGCCGAGGTCGTGACGGCGGTCCAGCATGTATTGGATCGTCTCGTCGTTCTGCCCCGGGTGGTAGTACGGGGGACGGTACGGGTCGGCCTCGAGCTGCGCATCCGTGATCGGGATGTGCATGGTGTCGCGGAACAGCTTGAGGTCGTCCAGCGTCATCTTCTTCATCTGGTGGGTCGCGTTGCGGCCCTCGAAGTGCGGACCCAGGCCGTAGCCCTTGACGGTCTTGGCGAGGATGACGGTCGGCTGGCCCTTGTGCTCCATGGCCGCCTTGTAAGCGGCGTACACCTTGCGGTAGTCGTGGCCGCCACGGCGCAGGTGCCAGATGTCTTCGTCGGAGTAGTCCTTGACGAGAGCGAGCGCACGCTCGTCCCGCCCGAAGAAGTTCTCCCGCACGTAGGCGCCCGACTCCGCCTTGAAGGTCTGGAAGTCGCCGTCCGGCGTGACGTTCATGAGGTTGAGCAGAGCGCCGTCGGTGTCGCGGGCGAGCAGATCGTCCCACTCCCGACCCCAGACCACCTTGATGACGTTCCAGCCTGCACCGCGGAAGAAGCTCTCCAGCTCCTGGACGATCTTGCCGTTGCCGCGCACCGGCCCGTCGAGGCGCTGCAGGTTGCAGTTGATGACGAAGGTGAGGTTGTCCAGGCCCTCGTTCGCCGCGACCTGGAGCTGGCCGCGAGACTCGACCTCGTCCATCTCGCCGTCGCCGAGGAACGCCCACACGTGCGAGTCGTTCTGCTTGATGCCGCGGTTGGCGAGGTACTTGTTGGTCATCGCCTGGTAGATCGCGTTGATCGGGCCGAGGCCCATCGACACGGTCGGGAACTGCCAGAACTCCGGCATCATCCGCGGGTGCGGGTACGACGGCAGACCGTTCGGGGCGCCGGACTTCTCCTGGCGGAAGGCGTCGAGCTGCTGCTCGGTGATCCGGCCCTCGAGGAAGCCGCGGGCGTACGCGCCGGGGGAGGCGTGCCCCTGGTAGAAGATCTGGTCGCCACCGGACGGGTGGTCCTGGCCGCGGAAGAAGTGGTTGAAGCCGACCTCGTAGAGCGAGGCGGCCGAGGCGTAGGTGGAGATGTGCCCGCCGACGCCGATCCCGGGCCGCTGTGCGCGGTGCACCGTGACCGCGGCGTTCCAGCGGATCCAGTGACGATAGCGGCGCTCGAGCTCTTCATCTCCGGGGAAGTCCGGCTCGTTCTCCGGGGCGATCGTGTTGATGTAGTCCGTGGTCGGAACCATCGGCACGCCCAGGTGCAGGTCCTTCGAGCGCTTCAGCAGGCTGAGCATGATCTCGCGCCCGCGGCCGTGGCCCTTCGCGTCGACGAGTTCGTCGAGAGATTGCTGCCATTCGCTGGTCTCTTCGGGATCGCTGTCGAGCGGGCCCTGGGAGTACGGATCCTGGTCGTGAACAGTCACAGGAGGCCTTTCGTCTGTCTGGCAGGTCGTGCCAACGAAATCGGGATGCGGCGCCGGGGAGGCTTGTCGACTCCGCACAAAGGCGCGCGGATCTCAGCCTATCCCTCCTGGCGGCCGGCCGGTCACCGAGGGGCCGCGCCGGATGCCGCCGTTGCGGAGCGTTCGGAGCGGAGCGCCTCGGTCAGGTTCTGCGCGTGGTCGCATACGAGTCCGCCCAGCGACTGAACGCGATCCTCGCCCATTCTGAAGCTGGGGCCGACGATGCTGATCGCCGCGACGATGGTGCCCTCGTTGTCGAGCACGGGGGCCGCGATGACGGTCGCATCGGGTGCGGACACCGCGCCGAGGGTCACGAAGCCGGCGTGCGGCGTCTCGCCGTCCAGGACGGCGCCGACCGCCGAGCCGTCCATCTGCACCGTGCGGCCCGCCCACCCGGCGAAGCCGACGTGACGGATCGGCTGGTCGCTCTGCACCTCGCGCAGATAGATGCAGCTGCGTCCGGGCCCGCGAACGGTCAGATAACTCGACTCGCCGCTGCGTTCCGTCAGCCGTTGGAGCACTTCGCCGGAGCGCTCGAACAACTGCTCGGCGCTGGCGGGCTCGGCGTCGAAACGCGAGCGGGCGAAGCGATGACCGGCGACATAGCCGCCGTCGGTGGCGCGCGCGACATAGCCCCAGTGCTCGAGGGCGCGCAGCGAGCGCAACGTCGTGCTCGTGGGCAGCCTGCTCGCACGGGCGAGTTCGGTGAGCGGTTGCGGGCCGGACTCGACCACGATCGTCAGCAACTCGAGCGCCCTGTGCACGGAACGGGGGCCCGATCCCGAGTCGAGCGCATCGGCTCTCCCCTCCGTGGCAGGCGCCCCGGCCGGTCCGATCGTGCTCATCGATGCTCCTTCGTCTACTCGTGCGACTCACCGAGCCGAATACTATCCAGCGCCGACGCCGTCTCGGCCAGCTCGTGGCTCAGATCGCGATCCTCGAGTCCGCCGTGCCTCTCCGGCAGCCCGAGCAGCTGATCGTCCATGCCGGGAAGGCGACGAAGGGCGACCGCGAAACAGGCGAGCATGGTGCGATAGCCGTCGGTCGCATGCCGGAGGCGGCGCACCGCCTGAGGCGTGAACGGCGCGTGCTCCTCGGCCCCCAGCGAGAGATGCACGCCATGGCCTCCGTGGGCGGCGGCGAGATCGCGGATGTCGGCGAGCGCCGCGGCGGCGACGTACTCCAGCATCATCGCCCCTGTCGCGTCGGGCGTTCCGTCGCCGAGGAACTCGGCCTGACCGGTGTAGCGAGGGTCCATCAGCAGCCCGAGCCGTGCCAGCAGCAGGCTCGAGTCCTGAGCGAGGGCACGCAGCACGGTGCCGCAGGCGAGCTCGAGGTCGACGGTGTAGAAGTTGCCGGTGTGCGCGATCCGCTGTTCCTGGGTGAACACGCGGGGGTTCTCGTGCGCGCTGTTCACTTCGGCCAGCGTCGCGTCCCGGCAGTGCTCCCAGGACAGCCGCACGGATCCGAGCGATTGCGGCAGCAGACGCATCGAGAACGGATCCTGTACGCGGGGGCCGGTGACGTCGCCGGACGGGGCGAGCCGCGTCGCCGTGTCCCGCATCGCGGCGTACCGGTCCGCGAATGCGGCCGTCGCGAAGTGCTCGGCCGTCGTCCCGAGCGCTCTCACCGCCGCGGCCCCGAGGACCATCGCTGCATCGATCGCGCGATCGAGGTCCGCGAGCGTGAGTGCGGCATCGGCGAGTGTCAGCGCACTGCTGCTCATGAACGGAAGTCCATCGGAGGCGGCGAAGGAGCCGGTGGAATCGTCTGAGGTGATCTGGAGCGCGACGGTCGCGAGCGCGCCGAGATCGCCCGTGCCGAGCGCGCCGCCGAAGGAGACGGACGGCGGATCTTCGCGGGTGGTCGCGGCGAGCAGGGCGTCGGCGAGCGCGGGACTGACGCCGGATCCGCCCTGCGCCAGCTGGTTGGCGCGGACGAGCAGCATCGCCCGGACGCGTCCGCCATCGACGGCGGGGCCGAACTGTAGCGCGTGGCTGCGCCAGAGGCGCAGGCATGATTCCCGGTCGCGCACGACGGCGACGCTGCGGCGGGCGCCGACTCCCGTGGAGAGTCCGTACACCGGGCGCGTCTCGGCGAGGCGCAGCAATGTGTCGTGAGCGCGAGCGATGGCATCGACGGCTGTCGGCGAGTACTCCGCGCGCGCCGCGCCCTCGGCGACGCTGCGGATGTCGTCGAGCCGCAGCGGCCGGTCGCCGAGCACGATCGTGGCATCAGCGGACGCCGGCCATGGCGCCGGGGCTCGATTCGGCTGCTCATCCGCGTCGATCATGAGACTCCTTCCGGCGGAGCGCTTCGCACTCGGGCCTTGACATCTTGGCCGTGACCAAGTTTCATGTGGTGAACAAGAGCCATTTCACTACATGGCAACGCGATGTGGCAAGGGAGCTGCTGATGAATTCCGCCATCACCGACGAGGCGCAGGAGCCGGTCCCCGAAGGGAAGGTCGCCCTCGACCAGATCCCGTTCGGACGGTTCCACCTCAAGGTCACGATGATGACCTTCGGCGCCAACTTCTCTGACGGCTATGCGCTGGGGATCATCGGCAGCGCGTTGCCGCTGCTGTCGCAGCAGTGGCACGTCGACGGCTTCTGGCAGGGCATGCTGGCGAGCTCGGCGCTGATCGGCCTGTTCTTCGGTTCGCTGATCCTCGGCCGGATCAGCGATCGGATCGGTCGCCAGCGCGTGTACGTCCTGAACTTCATCCTGATCGCCGCAGCTTCTCTGGCGCAGTTCTGGGCGCCGAACGTCGAGACGATCTTCGTGCTGCGCCTGTTGATCGGCTTCGGCCTGGGGGCTGACTACGCCGTGGGGCCGACGCTGCTGTCCGAGTTCGCACCGCGCAAGTCCCGGGGCCTCATGCTCTCCTCGCTCACGGTCCTGTGGACCGTGGGATATGTCATCGCGAATGTGATCGGCGCCTACGTGAACGTCGGCCCCGATACCTGGCGGTGGCTCCTCGCCTCGGGGTTCATCCCGGCGTTGTTCGTGCTGATCGTGCGCATCGGGTCGCCCGAGTCTCCGGGGTGGCTCATCAGCAGGGGGAGGGGCGACGAGGCCGCCGCGATCGCGGAGAAGTACCTCAAGACCGGCAACATCTTCATCCCGACCGCTCACGTGCAGGAGAAGAGCAGCTACCGCGAGCTCTTCAGCCCCGCGCTCCGGAAGAGCACCTGGTTCGGCATCCTCTTCTACAGCTGTCAGGTGCTCCCGTACTTCGCGATCTACACGTTCGTCTACACGATCCTCGAAGCGATGAAGGTGTCGGACGCCAACCTGCAGAACCTGCTGATCAACATCTTCCTGCTTGCCGGAGGCGTCGCAGGCCTGTGGGCGATCGTGCGCTTCCCGCGGAAGACGTTCACGTTCTGGACGTTCGTCATCATGACCGTCATGCTGGCTCTGCTCGGCCTGCTGGCGGAGGCGTCGCCGTGGCTGATGCTCATCCCGTGCGTCGTCTACTCCTTCGTGATGTCCGCCGCGTCGAACATCACCCAGGTGTACCCGCCCGAGCTCTTCCCGACGCATCTGCGGGGGAGCGGCGTCGGACTGCTCAACGCGACCAGCCGCATCGGCTCCGCGATCGGGACGTTCCTGCTGCCGATCAGCTTGGAGAAGTGGGGTGTGTCCGTGTCGATGTACTGGCTCGCCGGCGTTCTTGCTCTCGGCGCGCTGGTCACCTGGCTGTGGGCGCCGAAGACGGAGGGCAAGAGGCTCGTCTGATCGATGGGCGCATCGTCGGCGTCACGACGCTCACGGTGCGCCCAGAGAGACTCGAACTCCCGACCACATCGGTGTAAACGACGTGCTCTACCAACTGAGCTATAGGCGCGTTCCTCCAGCCTAGCGGGAGCCGTGTGCCAGGCTGGGCGCATGACCCTTCCGCATGACGATGTCGATCCCGGTGGCCTGCTGGAGTACTCGGTGGTCTTCACGGACCGCTCCCTGAATCACATGTCGTCGCGGTTCGTGTCGGTGATGCAGAGCGTCCAATCGGATCTGCGCGCGGCCTACGCGGCGACCGCGACGGCTCTCGTCCCCGGCGGCGGCACCTACGCGATGGAGGCCGTCGCCCGCCAGCTCGCCACCGGGCGCCGCTGCCTCATCGTGCGCAATGGGCTGTTCTCCTACCGCTGGTCGCAGATCCTCGATGCCGGCGACGTCGCGCACAACACCGTCGTGTGCGCGGCTCGCCCGGAATCCGACGACGCACACGCCGCGTGGGCCCCCGCGCCGATCGACGAGGTCGTCGCGGCGATCCGCGCCCAGCGCAGCGAGGTCGTGTTCGCCCCGCATGTCGAGACCGCGGCCGGGATCCTGCTGCCCGACGACTATGTGCGCGCTCTCGCCGACGCGGTGCACGAGGTCGGAGGGCTGCTCGTCCTGGACTCGATCGCGTCGGGCGCCCTCTGGGTGGACATGGCGGCTCTCGGCGTGGACGTCCTGCTGAGCGCACCGCAGAAGGGTTGGAGCGGATCGCCCGGCGTCGGCTACGTCATGCTCAGCGACGCCGGTCGCGAGGCGGTGACCTCGCGCACGTCGTCGAGCTTCGCGATGGATCTGGCGAAATGGCTGTGGATCTCGGAGGAGTACGTGGCCGGCCGGGCGCCCTACCACGCCACCATGCCGACCGACACGCTGGTGCACAACGCCGTGCTCATGACCGAGACGCGCGAGCGGGGCTTCGAGGCGCTGCGGGCCGCCCAGTGGGATCTCGGCGGTCGGGTGCGCGCCCTGCTGGCCGAGCGCGGCCTGCCGTCGGTGGCCGCGGACGGGTTCGCCGCGCCGAGCGTCGCGGTCGTGCATGCCGCGGATCCGGGCCTGCGCACGGGTGCGCTGTTCCGCGAGCAGGGGCTGCAGATCGCGGCCGGGGTGCCGCTGCACTGCGGAGAGCCGGAATCGTTCTCGACGTTCCGGATCGGGCTGTTCGGTCTGGACAAGCTCGCCGACGTGGACGGCACGGTCGAGCGGCTCGCCGGCGCCCTCGACCGGATCGGGCTCTGAGTCTGACCCGATCCGGGCGCCCGGCGCTCAGCGCGAGCCCTGCTCGGGCGCTGCGGCGACGCTCTCGGGGCGCAGGTCCAGCCGACGCAGCAGCTGGGCGTTGAGGGCGACGACCACGGTCGAGACGGACATCAGGATCGCGCCGACCGACATCGGCAGCACGAAGCCGATCGGGGCGAGCACGCCCGCGGCGAGCGGCACGGCGGCGAGGTTGTAGCCGGCGGCCCACCATAGGTTCTGCCGCATCTTGCGATAGGCCGCCCGCGACAGCTCGATCGTCGCGACGACCGAGCGCGGGTCGGAGCTGGCCAGCACCACCCCGGCGGATCCGATCGCGACGTCGGTGCCGGCGCCGATCGCGATGCCGACGTCGGCCGTGGCCAGTGCCGGGGCGTCGTTGACTCCGTCGCCCACCATCGCCACCACGCGTCCCTCGGCCTGCAGCTCGGCGACGCGCGCCGACTTGTCCTCCGGACGCACCCCGGCGAAGTAGCGCTCGATCCCGAGCTCCGCCGCCACCGACGCGGCGACGGACTCGGCATCGCCGGTGATCATCACGACGTCGACGCCGCGCTGCTGCAGAGCCCGCACGGCGGCTCGGGATTCCTCCCGGATCGCGTCAGCCAGCTTGAGCCCGCCGGCGACCCGGCCTTCCACGAGCACGTGCAGGATGATCGCCCCTTCGGCGTGCCAGGCCGCAGCCTCGGGCAGCTCCGTCGCCCGCGTCCGCGTGAGCAGAGCCGGTCCGCCCACCTCGACGACGCGTCCGTCGACGACGGCGCGGACGCCGAGCGCCGGCTCCGAGTGGAACTCCGACACTGCACCGCGGGCGAGGCCGCGATTCTCGGCGGCGGTGCGGATCGCGGTTGCGAGCGGATGCTCGGAGTCGGACTCCGCGGACGCAGCCGCAGCCAGGACCTCGGCCTCCGTGAAGCCCGCTGACACGGCGACGCCGGTCACGGCGGGTGCGCCCTCCGTGAGCGTGCCGGTCTTGTCGAACAGCACGGCGTCCACCTGTCGCATCCGCTCGAGCGCCATCCGGTCCTTCACCAGGATCCCGCCGCGCGCTGCACGTTCCGTCGCGATCGAGACGACGAGCGGGATCGCCAGGCCCAGCGCGTGCGGGCAGGCGATCACGAGCACCGTGATGACTCGGACGACGGCATCGTCGGGGAGACCGATCGCCGTCCACACCACCGCGGTCACGACGCCGGCGAGGAGTGCGAACCAGAACAGCCAGCCCGCGGCGCGGTCCGCCAAACGCTGCGCCCTGGACGAGGACGACTGTGCTTCGGCGACGAGTCGGCCGATGCCGGCGAGGGCCGTATCCGCTCCCACGGCCGTCACCCTGGCGCGGAGCGCCGAGTCCGTCGCGATCGTGCCGGCGACCACCTGTTCGCCCACGGTGCGGGGCACCGCGCGGGACTCGCCCGTGATCATGGATTCGTCGACGTTCGCGGATCCGTCCACGACCACGGCATCCGCCGGGACGCGACCGCCCGGGCGGACCAGGACGACGTCGCCGACGCGGAGGTCCGCCGGTGACACGAGCGCAACATCGTCGCCGGTCAGGCGCTCCGCCTCGTCGGGCAGGAGCGCGGCCAGCGAGTCCAGGGCGGACGTCGTCTGGGCGAGCGAGCGCATCTCGATCCAGTGGCCGAGCAGCATGATCACGATGAGGAGCGCGAGCTCCCACCAGAAGTCGAGCTCGTGGTCGAGGAGCCCGAGCGTCGCGCCCCACGAGGCGAGGAAGGCCACCGTGATCGCGAGCGCGATGAGCAGCATCATCCCGGGGCGGCGTGCGCGGAGTTCGGAGACCGCGCCGGTCAGGAACGGCAGTCCTCCCCAGACGTACAGCACCGTCCCGATCACCGGGGGGATCGCCTGCAGCGCGAACGCGTCGGGCACGTGATAGCCGACGAGCATCGCGAACATGGGGGAGAACGCGACGACCGGCACGGCCAGCACGAGCATGATCCAGAACAGGCGACGGAACCGGGCGACGTGATCACCGTGACCGCCATGCCCGCCGTGGCCGGAATGGTCGGCATGGCCGGCATGCCCGCCGTGGTCCGGATGGCCGGCATGACCCGACGCCTCGGCATGTCCGCGTCCGTGCGCGTGAGCCGCGTGCGCGTCATGCATCCGGGTGCGACCCGCCGCGGTGTGCGCGGGGTGCTCCGCTTCGTGAGCGTGCGTCGCGGTGCCGTCCGCGTGGTGGCCGCCGTGCTGAGTTCGTTCGTCCATGATGAGCTCAACCATATACCCCCCTGGGGTATTCCGAAGGTGCGCCTCGCAACGCAATAGGCTGGAGCCGATGAGTGGCGAACCAGTGACGGCCGGCGCTGCGCGCCGCTGCCCCTGTGGCAGCGGCGATGCCTTCGACGCCTGCTGCGGACCGATCCTCGCGGGGCGGGCGGCGCCCACCGCGGAGCGCCTCATGCGCTCGCGCTACACCGCGTTCACCGTCGGTGACGCGGGGTATCTGCAGCGGTCCTGGCATCCGACGACTCGTCCGGCGCGCCTGGACATCGACCCGGATCTGCGCTGGCTGCACCTCGACATCCTCGCCAAGGAGGGCGGCGGTCCGTTCGACACGGAGGGCGTTGTGGAGTTCGAGGCGATCCACCGGGATGCGAGCGGTCGTGGCGTGCTGCGCGAACGCAGCCGATTCGTGCGTGAGGACGGGTGCTGGTTCTACGTCGACGGCGAGGTGTCCTGAGACGGGACGCGCGCGCGGGCGGATTCCGGTCTGGCGTAGATTTGGACGCGTGAAAGCCAACCCCGCGCATCAGATCGTGCTCCTCGACATCGCCGACATCGACCGCCGTATCGCGCAGGCCGACTACGCGCGCACGCATCCGGTGCAGGGAGAGCGGATCAACGAGCTCTCCGCGCAGCGGCAGGGGCAGCTGCGCGAGCTGACGGTGCTGTCCGGCGCGCGCGACGACGTGCAGACGGAGCTGAAGCGCCTGGAATCGGATGTCGCGCTCGCCGCGCAGCGCCGCGACCGCGACGCCGGGCGGCTCGCTGCCACGCAGAACCCGAAGGACGCGGTGGCGCTCGAGCAGGAGATCGGGAGCCTCGGACGCAGGATCAGCGACCTGGAGGACGCAGAGCTCGAGCTCATGGGTCGGCTCGAGGATGCCGAGGCCGCCGTCTCCGCACAGCAGGCGCTCATCGACGAGACCGTGGCCGAGGGGACGCGGCTGACCGCCGAGGCCAAGGCTCTCATCGCCGCTGCCACGACCGAGGGCGAGCAGCTCGCCCGCGACCGCGTCGCGCTCGTCGACTCGGTGTCCCCGTCGCTCATGGCCGAATACCAGCGCCGCGCGGGACGCACCGCGGGTGCCGCCCTGCTGCGCCGAGCCACCTGCGAAGGGTGCCGCATGGTGCTCTCCGGCACTGACCTGAACACCATCCGCCAGGCGGCGGACGATGACGTGGTCTCGTGCCCGGAGTGCGGGTGCATCCTGATCCGCACCGAGGAGTCGGGCCTGAAGAGCTCCGCGCCGGTGGACTGAGGCGGCGGCTCGTCTCGGCCGCGAAGGCCTCAGAACTCCTCGTGCGTGGCGGGGTCCGCGCCCCACAGGCGCCCGTCCGGTGCACCGAGGCTCGTGATCGCGGCGATCTCGGCGGCGCTCAGCCGCACCTGAGCGGCGGCGAGGTTCAGGGCCTGGTGCTCGACGGTCGCGGCCTTGGGGATCGCGACGACCCCGCGTGCCGCGTGCCAGGCCAGCACGGCCTGCGCCGGCGTGATGCCGTGCGCGGTCGCAACGGTGCTGATCGCCGGATCCTCGAGCGCCTCGCCGGCGCGCCCGAGCGGGCTCCACGCCTCGGTGATGATGCCGTGGGCGCGGTGATAGGCGAGCGCCTCCTCCTGCGGGAAGCGCGGGTGCAGCTCGATCTGGTTGACGACGGGACGCACCCCCGTCGCGTCCTCGATGCGCTCCAGATGCTCGGGCAGGAAGTTCGAGACGCCGATCTGGCGCACCAGGCCCCGTTCACGCGCCTCGATGAGCGCCTGCCAGGCCTCGACATACGCGTCCACCCGTGGCAGCGGCCAGTGGATGAGGAACAGATCGATCGCCTCGACGCCGAGGCGGAACCGGCTCTCCTCGATCGCGTCGAGAGCCTTGGCGCGCGCGTGGTGGCGTCCGGCCAGCTTCGAGGTGACGATGAGCTCTGCGCGATCGACAGCAGCACCCGAGATGCCCCAGCCGACGGCACCCTCGTTCTCGTAGTTGAAGGCCGAGTCGATCAGCCGGTAGCCGTTCTCGATGCCGCTGCGGACCGCGTCCGCGCCGGCCTCTCCGCGGAAGCCGTAGGTGCCGAGGCCCTGGGCGGGCAGGGCGAATCCGTTGTGGGCGATGAAGGGGGACGCATCGGACATGGGGGACTCCTCTCCGGTGACTCCACGCTAACCGCCGTCGGGGTCCGGGTGCGCGGGTGCTGATACACGCCGACACACCGGGGATCCGGCCTGTCGCGTCGACGATGCCGTGCACGGTCGTTCCGAAGGCGTAGATTCGAAGACATGATCGAATCGGCGGTTCCGCACGCGGTCGTGCTGGGACGGTCCGCGCGACGCGACAGCTGGACGATGGTGCGGCTCGACGAGCGAGGCTCGGAGCTGGGCCGGAACGACGTCGCCGCAGCCGCGCTGAACGCCGAGGTCGCCGACCTCGAGGGAAGGGCTCATCCGCGCTGGGTGGTGCGGCATCTGCGCGAGGTGTATCCGCCGCTGCTCGCCGCCGGAGTCAGGATCCGCCGCGCGCACGATCTCCTGCTCTGTCACGCGATCCTTCGCGACACGGCGAGTCTCGCGGATCCAGTCCCACCCTCGTCGCGCTGGATCCGATCCGATCCGCTGGCGACGACGATCGCGATGCCCGCCCTGTTCGACCTGCACGAGGTCGCTCCGCCGGAATCCGGCGACCCGTTCGCGGAGGTCGACGAGCTCCTCGCCGAGTACGCACGCCAGCGTGCAGCTCTGGGGCGCGCACCGGACGGCCGCCTGGCCCTGCTGTGCGCCGCCGAGTCGACCGGGGCCCTGGTCGCGGAGGAGATGACGGCCGCCGGCCTGCCGTGGAGCACCGCGGTGCACGAAGGGCTGCTCGCCGACTCGCTCGGTCCGCGACCGGTGCTCGGCGCGCGGCCCGCGCGGATGGCCGAGCTCGCGGCCCTGATCGGCGAGACCCTGGAGGACGCCGCGGTCAACCCCGACAGTCCGCCCCGCCTGCTGAAGGCGCTGCGGCGGTCCGGGATCCTGGTCGAATCGACCTCGCGCTGGGAGCTCGGCGAGATCGAGCACCCCGTCGTCGAACCGCTGCTGGCCTACAAGAAGCTCGCGCGCCTGTACACGGCCAACGGCTGGGCCTGGCTTGCCGAGTGGGTGCACGAGGGACGCTTCCGACCCGTCTACCTCACCGGCGGCGTGGTCACGGGCCGCTGGGCGTCGAGCGGCGGCGGAGCGCTGCAGATACCGCGGAGCCTGCGCCCCGCGGTGCGCGCCGACGAGGGCTGGACGCTGATCTGCGCGGACGTGGCGCAGCTGGAGCCGCGGGTCCTCGCGGCGATGTCGAAGGACCGGGCGATGGCCGCGGCCGCGCGCGGCGCCGACCTGTACGAGGGCGTCGTGCGTTCGGGGGCGGTGCAGACGCGGCAGGAGGCGAAGTACGCCGTCCTCGGGGCCATGTACGGCGCCACCACGGGGCCCAGCGGTCAGCTCGGCCCACGGCTGCGCACCGTCTTCCCCCGGGCGATGGCGCTCGTGGACGGCGCGGCGAAGACGGGGGAGGGCGGGGGCGTCGTCTCGACGCTCCTCGGTCGCAGCTCGCCCCGACCGGATGCGCACTGGACCGCGGCGCAGTCGCGCGCGAGCGATCCCGACGCGGACGGGGCCGACGAGCGTCTGGCGCGCAGCAGAGCCAGGGACCGGGGCCGGTTCACGCGCAACTTCGTGGTGCAAGGCACCGCGGCGGAGTGGTCCCTGCTCTGGCTCGCCGAGATCCGGCACCGCCTGACCGCGCTGCCCGATGCCCCCGAGCCCGCGCCGGGGTCGGGGCCGGTGTTCTCCCGCCGCGCGCACCTGGCGTTCTTCCTGCATGACGAGGTGATCGTCCACGCGCCGCAGACGCAGGCCGACGAGGCCGCGCGCGTGGTGCAGGATGCGGCGGACGCGGCGACCCGCCGGCTGTTCCCCGGATTCGAGATCGACATCCCTCTCGACCTGCGGATCGCCGTGGATGCGGGCAAGGACTCCTAGACTGGATCCGAACGGGTCGGCTGGACGGTCGCGTGGCGGGAGACCGCACCGAGGAACGTCCGGGCTCCACAGGGCAGGGCGGTGGGTAACACCCACCCGGAGCAATCCGCGAGACAGTGCCACAGAGAGAAGACCGCCGCGGTCCGCAGGGCCGGGGTAAGGGTGAAAGGGTGGTGTAAGAGACCACCGGGGGCCGTGGTGACACGGCTCGCCAGGTAAACCTCGCCCGGAGCAAGGCCAGACAGGGGATGATGACGCGGCTCGCCGAGTCCCCGGGTAGGCCGCTGGAGCGGCGCGGCAACGCGTCGCCGAGAGAGATGACCGTCGAAGGGAACCCCGAGAGGGGCCCCGGCACAGAACCCGGCGTACAGGCCGGCCCGTTCCTCTCACGAAGAAGGCCCGGATCCGCAGCTCAGCGGATCCGGGCCTTTCGGCGTAGGGGAGGTCAGTCGCCGGCGAGCGAGGCCGCGCCGATGATGCCGGACGAGTTGCGATGGATCGCCGCGACGATCGGCGTCTTCAGCTCCAGCAGCGGGATGAACTTGTCCGGGTGCTTGGAGACGCCGCCGCCAACGACGAACAGGTCGGGGCTGAACAGGAACTCGACGTGCGAGAAGAAGTCCTGCAGGCGGGCAGACCACGCCTCCCAGCCCAGCTCGTCGCGCTCCATGGCCGAGTAGGCGGCCCACTTCTCGATCGACTCGCCGCGGAAGTTCAGGTGGCCGAGCTCGGTGTTCGGCACCAGCACTCCGTCGTACAGGAACGCGGATCCGATGCCGGTTCCCAGCGTCGCGAGGATCGTGAGCCCCCTGGCATCGCGCGCCGCGCCATGGCGGCTCTCGGCGACACCGGCGGCGTCCGCGTCGTTCACGAAGTGGATCTGGCGGCCCAGCCCGTCCTCGAAGAAGCGCTCGGCCTCGAAGCCGATCCACTCCTTGGAGATGTTCGCGGCGGAGAGGGTCTTGCCGTACTTGACGATCGCCGGGAAGGCCACGCCGAGGGGCAGGGTGGAATCCTGCACGCCCAGCGTCGTGAGCACCTCCTTGACGGCGACGAGGACGTCGGCCGGCGCCGCGCCCTTCGGGGTGGGGACCCGGATGCGGTCCGAGTCGAGGGTCCCGTGCTCGAGGTCGACGATCCCGGCCTTGATGCCGGTTCCGCCGATGTCCACGCCGATCGCTTTTGCCATGCGCAACAGCCTAGCGAGAGGCGGGCGCGCCAGTAGGATCGTGACAAAGCCCAGGAGGAGCAGCGATGTCCGGCGAGAGCAAGTACTGGTTCAACAGCAGCACCGGCGAGGTCGAGTACGGTCTGGAATCGCCGTCGATCGACCGGATCGGCCCGTTCGACACCGCCGAGGAGGCCGCTCGCGCCCCTGAGGTGCTCCAGGAGCGCGCCAAGGCGTGGGCCGACGAGGACGCAGCCGAGGACAACTGGGGCCCGGACGGCGCTCGATGAGCGGGATGGACAAGCAGCGCGACTTCGTCCTGCGCACCATCGAGGAGCGCGGCGTCAAGTTCATCCGCCTCTGGTTCACCGACGTGATCGGCACCCTGAAGTCGGTCGCGATCGCGCCGGCCGAGGTCGAGGGGGCGTTCGCGGAGGGCATCGGGTTCGACGGCTCCGCGATCGAGGGGCTCACCCGCACGTTCGAGTCGGACCTGCTGGCGCAGCCGGATCCGACGACCTTCCAGATCCTGCCGTGGCGCGGCGAGATCGACCCGACCGCGCGGATGTTCTGCGATCTGACCACCCCGGACGGGCGCCCGGCCGTCGCCGATCCGCGTCACGTGCTCAAGCGCACCCTCGCCAAGGCGGCCGACGCGGGCTTCACGTTCTACACGCACCCGGAGATCGAGTTCTACCTGCTGAAGTCGTCGCAGTTCGGCCCGGAGGGACCCGTTCCAGCGGACTCCGCGGGCTACTTCGACAACGTGCCGGGCGGCACGGCGCACGACTTCCGGCGCAGCGCCGTGCGGATGCTGGAGGACCTCGGCATCTCGGTGGAGTACAGCCACCACGAGGGCGGTCCCGGCCAGAACGAGATCGACCTGCGCTACGCGGACGCGCTCACCACCGCGGACAACATCATGACCTTCCGCACCGTGGTCAAGGAGGTCGCGATCGAGCAGGGCGTGTACGCGACGTTCATGCCGAAGCCGCTGAACAACCACCCCGGCAGCGGCATGCACACGCACCTGTCGCTCTTCGAGGGCGACCTGAACGCCTTCTACGAGGAGGGCGCGAGGTATCAGCTCTCCCGCACGGGGCGTCAGTTCATCGCCGGGCTCCTGCGGCACGCCAACGAGATCGCGGCCGTGACGAACCAGTTCGTGAACTCGTACAAGCGGCTCTGGGGCGGGGACGAGGCGCCGAGCTTCGTGACCTGGGGTCACGCCAACCGCTCCGCGCTCATCCGCGTGCCGATGTACAAGCCGAACAAGGGCCAGTCCACGCGCATCGAGTACCGCGCGCTGGATTCCGCCGCGAACCCCTATCTCGCGTACGCGCTCATGCTCGCCGCGGGGCTCAAGGGCATCGAGGAGGGCTACGAGCTGCCGCCGGAGGCCGAGGACAACGTGTGGTCGCTGAGCGACGCCGAGCGCCGCGCCCTGGGCTACGCGCCGCTGCCCGCCAGCCTCGACCACGCGCTCGAGCTCATGGAGGAATCGGAGCTCGTGGCCGAGACCCTCGGCGAGCAGGTGTTCACCTACGTGCTGCTGAACAAGCGCAAGGAGTGGGAGGCGTACCGCGGTCAGGTCACGCCGTTCGAGCTCAAGAGCAACCTCGAACTGCTCTGATCGGGGACCGCGGTGCCCCGGTTCGACGACTCGCTCTCCCTGTCCGCGCTCGCGCGGCTCGGCTTCGTCGGTCTGTCCGACGCGTCCGCGGGGCTGCATGAGATCGGTGAGATCACCGGCCTCGCGCCCTCGACGCTGATCGCGCCACTGCGCAGCGCGGATCCGGATGAAGCTCTGGCGGGGCTCATCCGGGTCGCCCGCCGGGACCCGTCCGCCGTCACGGCGGTGCTGTCCGATGAGGCGGCGCGTGCTCGCGCCTGGGCGGTCTTCGGCGCCTCGCCGGGACTCGGCCGCTTCTTCGAGCGCAGGCCGGAGGAGCTCGCGCTGCTGCGTGAGGATCGGTCGGTACTGCCGACTGCCGATCAGCTGCGAGACGTGCTCCTGTCGGCCGTGGACGCGGCGGACGGATTCGCCGCGACCGGAGACGCCACGGCCAGGATCCGGCTGCGTATCGCGTACCGGCGGGCGGTCGCGGGTATCGCCGCGTGGGATCTGACCGCGTCGGATCCTGTGACGGCGGTGGCGGCCGTCTCCGCGGCGCTCGCGGATGCCGCGTCCGCGGCGCTGGAGGCCGCGCTCGCGATCGCCCGCACCGCGGTCGCCGCCGACTCGGACGACGTGCGCCGGGAGGTCGCCCTGACGCGCCTGGCGATCATCGGGATGGGCAAGGCCGGCGCGCGCGAGCTGAACTACGTCAGTGACGTGGACGTGATCTACGTCGCCGGCACCGCGGACGAGGAGCGACTGAGCGAGCCCAGGGCGATCGATATCGCCACGCGCCTGGCGCGCGAGACGATGCAGGTCATCGACGGGATCGAGGCGGAGCCGCCGCTCTGGGAGGTCGATGCGGCATTGCGCCCCGAGGGCAAGCAGGGTGCGCTCGTGCGTTCCCTGAGCTCCCACGTCGCCTACTACGACCGCTGGGCCAAGAGCTGGGAATTCCAGGCTCTGCTCAAAGCGCGGGCGATCGCCGGCGACCCCGCGCTGGGCGCCGCGTACATCGAGGCCGTGCAGCCGAAGGTGTGGTCGAGCGCCGCCCGCGAGGACTTCGTCGGCAGTGTGCAGCGCATGCGCGAGCGCGTCACCGAGCACATCGCTGCGGAGGACGTGCCGTATCAGCTCAAGCTCGGGCCGGGCGGCCTGCGCGACATCGAGTTCACCGTGCAGCTGCTGCAGCTCGTGCACGGCCTCACGGATCCGCAGATCCGCACCAGGGGCACCCTGGAGTCGCTCGACGCGCTCGTCGCCGGCGGCTACATCGGCCGCGCCGAGGCCGGACTGTTCGCGCACGACTACCGGGTGCTGCGACTGATCGAGCACCGGCTGCAGCTGCGTGAGATGCAGCGCACCCACCTGGTGCCGCGCGAGGAGGAGGCGCTGCGTGTGCTGGGGCGTGCCACGGGCCTCGCCGAGACCGCCGACGGCATCAGGAAGGTGTGGGAGGACGTGCGCCGCGAGGTGCGGGACCTGCACACCCGGCTCTTCTATCGTCCGCTGCTGAGCGCGGTCGCCTCGCTGCCGGAGGAGGAGCGCACGCTCTCCACGGATCAGGCGCACGACCGTCTCGCGGCGATCGGCTTCCGCGATCCCGCAGGGGCGCTCCGCCACATCGGCGCGCTCACGACCGGGCTCAGCCGCAAGGCGACGATCCAGAAGCACCTCATGCCGGTCATGGTGCGCTGGTTCGCCGACGGCACGGATCCCGACTACGGCCTCATCGCGTTCCGGCGGATCAGCGAGCGACTCGGTGACACCCCGTGGTTCCTGCGGATGCTGCGCGACTCGTCGGGGGCCGCGGAACGGCTCACCCGGCTGCTGTCGTCGTCGCGGTACGTCGGCGAGCTGATGGAGTGGATTCCGGAGTCGGTCGCCTGGCTGGAGAGCACCGAGCAGCTGCGGCCGCGCGCGCGGCAGGCGCTCGACGAGGAGGCCAGGGCGATCCAGACCCGGCACGACACGATCCTCGACGCGATGCGCTCGGTGCGCGCACTGCGCCGCCGCGAGCTGCTGCGCACCGCCATGGGCGCCGTGCTGGACGTGCTGACGATCGACGACGTCGCCATGGCGCTCACGGCGATCACCGACGCCACGATCCAGGCCGCGCTGCGGGCCGTGCGCCGGGATGTGGTGCCCGACGAGGACGACGTCCTGGACTTCTCCGTCATCGGGATGGGACGCTTCGGCGGTGCGGAGCTCGGGTTCGGATCCGACGCGGATGTGCTGTTCGTGTACGACGCGAACGGCGTCGATCCGCAACGCGCTCAGCAGCTCGCGGCGCGCATCGTCGCCGGGCTCAGGGAGCATCTGACGGATCACCGGCTGCCCCTCGAGCTCGACGCCGATCTGCGCCCCGAGGGCCGCAACGGCCCGCTCGTGCGCACGCTCGACGCCTATGCGGCGTACTACCGCCGCTGGTCGCTGTCCTGGGAGGCGCAGGCGCTGCTGCGCGCCCGCGGCGTCGCGGGCAGCCACAAGCTCATCGAGCGCTTCCTCGAACTCGCCGACAGCGTGCGCTACCCGGAAGCGCTGGATCTCACGTCGCTGCGGGAGATCAAGCGGATCAAGGCGCGCGTCGAGGGCGAACGCCTGCCGCAGGGTGTCGATCCGCGTCGTCACCTCAAGCTCGGCCCCGGCACGCTCAGCGACGTGGAGTGGCTGATCCAGATCGTGCAGCTCCAGCACGCGCACGCCGTGCCGGCACTGCGGACGACCTCCACGCTCGCGGCGCTCGACGTCGCGATCGAGTCCGGTTTCGTGCCTGCCGCGGCGGGGGAGCGGCTGCGGGAGGCGTGGCGACTGTCCAGCAGGCTGCGGTCCGCGATGACGCTGCTCACCGGGCAGACGAAGGACGTGCTGCCGGCCGATCCCCGCGAGCTCGACGGCGTGGGCCGGATCCTCGGCTACCCCGACCGCTCGGCGGGCGCCGTCGAAGAGGAGTACCTGCGCGTCACGCGGCGGGCCAGAAAGGACTTCGAGACCCTGTTCTACGGCTGACGGGTGCCGCGCGCCGTGTTCGGACGCGGTGCGGCGAGGATGGTCTCATGACGATGATCGGCGTGGTCCGCAATCCGGTGAAGCTCGAATCGGAGGACGAGGTGCGCACGGCGGTCGCCGAGTGCATCCCAGACGCGGACATCCGGTTCTTCGAGACGACCGAGGACGATCCGGGACGGACGATGGCGCAGGAGGCGGTCGACGCCGGTTGCGAGCTCGTCTTCGCGGCGGGCGGGGATGGCACGGTCCGTGCGGTGGCCGAGGTGCTCGCCGGCACCGGCGCCGCGCTCGGGATCCTGCCGCAGGGCACCGGCAATCTGCTCGCGCGGAATCTGGGCGTGCCGCTGGACGGAGTGCAGGCCGCGGTCGCTCACGCGCTCGGCGCGGAGGCGCGCCGCATCGACGTCGGCACGATCGAGGTGACCGAGGGCGATGCTGCAGGGGAGCACATGTTCGTCGTGATGGCGGGCCTCGGCCTCGACGCGCGCATGCTCGAGGAGACCGACGACGAGCTCAAGGCGAAGGCCGGATGGCTGGCGTACGTGAAGGCGCTGGCCGCCGCGGCCGCCGGGACCGAGCTCGTGTCCGTCGAGCTCGCCCTCGACGACGAGAGCGCCGACCGGGCGCGGATCCACACCCTCATGATCGGCAACTGCGGCACGATCCAGGGCGGGATCACTCTGTTCCCGGACGCCGTGCCGGACGACGGGCAGCTGGATCTCCTTCTCGTCAGCGCGGAGGGCGTGGCGGACTGGTTCGAGACGGTGCGCACGGTGGTCTGGGACAACGGCCTGCGGCGGCTCCTGGGCGGCGAGACGACGAGCACGGACGTGGTGCGGCACGCCTCCGCGCAGCGCATCAGCGTCGAGCTGAGCCGACCGCAGCCGTTTCAGATCGACGGGGAAGAGCGTGGCCAGGTGCGCTCGTTCACGGCAGGCATCCGTCCCGGCGCCCTGCTGGTGCGCGCCTGAGCCTGATCGCCGCTGGCGGACCTCGGGCCGCTCGGGGCAGGCGCAGCGGTCGTGCCTCAGATCTCGACCGTCAGGAAGCGCTGGATCTCCTCGCGCACGAGCGCGACCATGTCCACGCCGTCCCGGTTCAGCAGCCACTGAGTCTGGACGCCGTCCGTCAGGGCGATGAGCGTGCGCGCGGCGGATTCCGGATCCACACCCGCCACCACGTCGCCACGCGCCTGCAGCGCGGTGAAGGTGTCGCGGAGGAAGGCGACGGCGAACTCGTAGCGCTCCCGCAGGTACTCGTGCAGCGGATGGTCGGAAGAAGTGGCCTCGGCTGCGAGCGTCACCTGGAGCTCGACCATCCGCTGTGCGCCCTGGTTGTAACGGGCCGCCTCGATCCAGTGCCGCAGCACTTCGAGGGGATTCTCCGATGACGACATCTGCCGGATCGCCTGCTCGTCCCGCCAGCCCAGCACCGCATGCAGGAGGTCGAGCTTGGTCGGGAAGTAGTGCCGCACACCGGCGTGGGTGAGCCCCGCCTTCGCGGCGACCTCGCGCAGGCCGCCGGTGCGGTAGCCCGCGGTCGCGAACACCTCGAGGGCGGCCTCCAGGATGGCCATACGACGCGCCTCGCCCTTCGGATAGCGCCGTGGAGCGGGGGAGGGATCGGTGGTCACGGATTCGAGGCTACCTCAGCGGATCCGGGTCATGGAAGAAAAACCACCCAACTGGATGGTTTTCTGTTAGTGTCGTCGCCAGTCGAGCCGATCGAGCTCGCACGATCCCCTGGAGCCACCATGGTCAACGCCGACCCGACGCTCGTCCCCGGCAACCCCGACACGCCGGATCCCGCTCCCGCGCCGGGGACTTCGGCGCTGTACCGGCGCGGGGCGCATTTCCGCCGCTATCGCGTGAGCTATCTGATGGCCGGGCTGTCGATCGCGGCGATCTGGGGTGCGGTGGGCGGCATCCTGCTTCCGCTGCATGTGCAGCAGATCGAGTTCGGACAGTTCTTCACCGGCGCGGACGCGGGCGCGGACCTGCAGTCCCTCACCGCCCTCAAGTACGCGGTGGATGCAGGGAGCACGGTTCCGACCGCGGACCAGGGGCGCCTGCTCGGTCTGCTCGCCGAGTTCGAATCGGCGCGGGCGCTCGGCCTGTCATCGATCGCCGTCGTGTCGTCGATCCTGACCATGCTCATCCAGCCCATTGCAGGCATCCTCTCGGATCGCACGCGCTCGCGCTGGGGACGGCGTGCTCCCTGGATCATCGCGGGCGCGGTGATCGGAGCCGCGCTGCTCGTGGCGATGTGGTTCTCACCGACGATCGGGCTGCTGCTGGTGACCTATTCCGTCGCCCAGCTGGGATTGAACCTCGCATCGGGGCCGCTGAATGCGACGGTGGCCGACAGGGTGCCGTCCGGACAGCGCGGGTCGATGTCGGCGTTGTCCGGGTTCTCCTCGCTCATCGGTGGGGCGATCGGCTCGATCGTGGCAGGAGCCCTGTTCGCGATCATCGGTCTCGATGCGTACTTCCCCTTCGTCGTGGCCGTGATCGTGTTCACCGTGCTCTTCGTCCTGCTCGCTCGAGATCGATCCTCCCGGGACCTCGTCGTACCCCCGATGACTCTCAGACAGGTGCTGGCCTCGTTCACGGTCGCGCTCAGGGACCGGGACTTCCGTTGGCTGTGGATCGCGAAGGTCGCGCTGCTGTTCGGCGGCGGAGTGTCCGGCGCGTTCGGCATCTACATGCTGCAGAGCTACATCCGGCCGGGGCTCTCTGCCGCCGAGGCCGCGCAGATCTCGCCCTTGCTCGCAATGGCGGGGATCCCCGGGACCGTGGTCGCGCTGCTCGTCGCCGGGTGGTGGTCGGACTGGGTCGGGCGCCGCAAGCCGTTCGTCATCGGCGCGACGTTCCTGATCGCCGGGTCGATGTTCATTCCGCTGCTCAGTCCGACCCTGCCCGCCCTGTTCATCCAGGGGGTCGTTGCGGGGGTGGGGGTCGGCACGTTCCTGACGGTCGACCAGGCCATGTTCATCGACCTGCTGCCGGACCGCGATGCCGCCGCCCGCGATCTCGGGGTCAGCACGCTGGGCGGCAACCTCGGGCAGGCGCTCGGCCCGCTGCTCGCGGGTGTGGTCGTCGCGGTGACGGGCGGCTACACGGCGCTCTGGATCGTAGCGATCATCATCGTGGTGGTGGCCGCACTGCTCGTCTTCCCGATCCGGCGGGTGCGATGAGCGGGCTCCGGCCTCCGCTGCGTCCCACCGTGGCGAACCAGCTGCTCGCACGGATGCTGCTGCGCACCGCAGCCCGGTTCATGCCGGAGGAGAGCACGACCAGCGAAGAGCTCATCGCGCTGGATCCGGAACTCGGGGCGGTGATCACGGAGGACGTCGCGGTGCCGGGTCCGCGCGGGCCGATCCCGGTGCGCCTCTACCGCCGGGACGACACGGAGCCGCGAGCGGGCTTCGTCTGGGTGCACGGCGGCGCCTGGATGTTCGGCACGCTCGACTCCCCGGAGGCGCACGCCGTCGCGATGTCGATCGCGGCGTGCGGGATCGCGGTCGCATCGGTCGACTACCGCAAGGCGCGCGGGCGCACGCGCTTCCCTGTCCTCTCCGACGACGTGCTTGCCGCCTGGCAGTGGGTGCATGCCCATGTCGATCGATGGGGAACGACGCAGGAGAGGCTGCACCTGGGAGGTGCGAGCGCGGGCGCGAATCTCGCCACGGGCGTGGTGCGGCGACTCGTCGCCGCGGGGGAGCAGCCGCCGACGACCCTGGTCGCTGCGTACCCCCTGCTGCACTTCGTCCTGCCCCCGCTTCCGGACGATCTCGTGGCGGCCCTCGAGAGCACGCCTCCGCCGTTCCGTTTCACCCCGCGCATGGTCAGCCTTCTGAACCTCAACTGGGCGGGCGTCCGATATCACGACGATCCGGTCGCCTTCCCGGCGCTCGGCCCCGTGGACCGCATGCCGCCCACGTTCGTGATGGACGCGGAGTCCGACGAACTGCGGGCATCGTCGGCGGCGTTCGCGGTGGCGCTGCGCGCGGCCGGCGTCGAGACCAGTTACGAGACCGTGCCGGAGACCTTTCATGGCTATCTGGCCCAACCGGGGACGCCAGGCGCCCAGGACGGCCTTCGCCGGATCGTCCAGTGGATCGACCAGCACTGATGACCCGCCCTGCACCGACCTCCGTCGGACGCGTCGAACGACCCACAGAAGGACAGCACATGACCACCCCACCCACCGCCCTCATGATCACGCCTGACCGGCCGATCGGTGGCGCCCCCTCCGTCCGCCGGGTGTTCGAGCTCGACAGGGAACACGGAGCGGTGCTGCGTGCCGACGTGCTCGCGACCGCGCTCGGCGTGTGCGAGGTGCGGGTGAACGGCATGCTCGTCTCGACCGACCTGCTGACGCCGGGCTGGAGCAGCTACGAGTGGCGGCTGCGGTACGCGCAGTGGGATGCGACACCCCTGATCGCCGAGCTGACGGAGGACCGGGCGGTGATCGAGGCGGTCATCGGATCGGGCTGGTACTCCGGGCATCTCGGATGGGACGGCAGCAGCGAGGCGTACGGCGCGGAGCGCGCTGCGCTCGTCGAACTGCGGATCCTGTTCGCGGACGGTCACGTCCAGACGGTCGGGACCGATGAGACCTGGACCTCGCTGCCCACCGAGACGACCGCCGATGACCTCTACGACGGGCAGCGGATCGATCGCCGCGTCGAGATGGGGGACCGCTTCACCGCGGCTCCGGTGCACGAAGAGGGCGGAGTGAGGGTCGTGCCCTTCGATGCCGCCCGCCTCACCGCGTACACCTCTCCGCCGGTACGCCGCCAGGAGGAGATCGTGCCGATCCGGGTCTGGCGGTCGCCGGCAGGCGCTCTGCTCGCGGACTTCGGGCAGAATCTCGTCGGATGGACCCGGCTGTCGGTGTGCGGGATCGCGGGCCAGGAGATCACCGTACGCCACGCCGAGGTGCTCGACGAGGAGGAGCTGGGCACCCGGCCGCTGCGTCGGGCGCGCGCGACCGACGTCTTCGTGCTATCCGGCGCCGACGACGTCTTCGAACCCACGCTCACGTTCCACGGATTCCGGTACGCGGAGGTCTCCGGATGGTCCGGGGCCGATGACGACCTCTTCGTGGCGCTCCGGGCGGTCGTGATCGGATCCGATCTGATCCGAACCGGAACCTTCTCCAGCTCGCATCCGCTCCTGAACCGCCTGCACGAGAACGTCGTCTGGGGCATGCGCGGCAACTTCGTGGACGTGCCCACCGACTGCCCGCAGCGGGATGAGCGGCTGGGGTGGACGGGCGACCTCGCCGCCTTCGCGGAGACCGCGGTCTACCTCTACGACACGGAGGCGTTCCTCGCCGACTGGCTGCGCGATCTCGCCGTCGAGCAGGAGCACGCCGACGGCCGCATCCCCATCGTCGTGCCGGACAACCTGAAGTACGAGGAGATCGGCGCGATGGCCGCGGCCATGGGGTCGAGCCTCGTCATCGCACTCTGGAACGATGCGGCGTGTTGGGTGCCCTGGGCGATGTATGAGGCCTACGGAGATGCGAGCGTGCTCGCGGACCAGTACGTCTCGATGGCAGGCCACGTCCGCCGTGTGGGCGCAGCGCTGTCTCCGCGGGGCCTGCTGGAAGGCGGCTTCCAGCTTGGCGACTGGCTGGATCCGACGGCGCCGCCGGACGCGCCGTACATGGCGAAGGCGGATCCCGCCGTCGTCGCGACCGCGTGCGTGCACCGTTCCGTCGTGATCGCGCGCGATGCCGCGCGCGTCCTCGGCCGGAACGATGACGCGGCGGAGTTCGACGCCTTGGCGACGCGCATCGGGGAGTCCTTCGTCGACCACTGGGTGAGCGATGGCCGGATCCACAGCGATGCGCCGACCGTGTACGCGCTTGCGATCGTCTTCGGGCTGGTGGACGGGGCCGACCGCGCCGCCGCGGGCGACCGGCTGGCGGAACTCGTGGCGGAGGCCGGGCATGTGATCACGACGGGTTTCGCCGGAACGCCGTTCATCCTCACGGCGCTGTCGGAGGCGGGCCACCTGGAGACCGCGTATCGACTGCTGCTGCAGGAGAAGTGCCCCTCATGGCTGTACCCGGTGACGATGGGTGCGACGACGGTGTGGGAGCGATGGGACTCGATGCTGCCGGACGGATCCATCAATCCGGGTGAGATGACGAGCTTCAACCACTACGCGTTCGGTGCGGTCGCGACCTGGCTGCATCGTGTCGTCGCGGGTCTTGCGCCCGCTGCGCCGGGCCACTCCTGCGTGCGCATCGCGCCGCGGCCCCCCGCGACCGGGCTGACCTTCGCCGAGACCGCGCTCGACTCGCGCCACGGAAGGATCGCGACCGGGTGGAGCCTGGATGACGGCGTGCTGCGGGTGGTGGCGGCGATTCCCGAGGGTGTGACCGCGGAGGTCTCTCTCCCGTCGGGCTTCGCGGCCGAGGTCGGTGCGGGCGTTCATGAGTGGAGCGAGCCGTTCCCCGGACTCGCGGCTCGGAGCGCTGCGCAAGTGCTGTCGGGGACTTCGGCGGCAGAGTCGGAGGCCTAGGCCCGCTCGTCGGCCGTTCTCGCATCCGCGGCGGGGAATCCCGAGAGGACGTGCAGGCCCAGGGTCCTGGCCGCTTCGATGACGACCAGGATCGTCAGCAGGATCCGCTTCAGGGTTCGGGCGACGGAGACGGCCCCCGGACGCCCGAAGATGAGTGCGCGCGTCGAGGCCGTCGAGCAGCGGGTCCGTCCGTGCACGGAGGAAGCCCGTCACGGCATGCCGTGACGGGCTACCTCCCAAGACTCTGCGGGCTCAGACGCCGTAGTAGAGCTCGTACTCGTACGGGTGCGGGCGCTGGGCCATCGGCAGGATCTCGTTGTTGTACTTGTAGGAGATCCAGGTCTCGATGAGCTCCTCGGTGAACACGCCGCCCTCGAGCAGGAAGGCGTGGTCGGCGCGGAGCGCCTCGAGCGAGTCCAGCAGGGAGTTCGGCACCTGCGGGATGTTCTTGGCCTCCTCCGGGGGGAGCTCGTAGAGGTCCTTGTCGATCGGCTCGAGCGGCTCGATGCGGTTGCGGATGCCGTCCAGGCCCGCCATGAGCTGCGCGGCGAAGGCGAGGTACGGGTTGCCCGAGGCGTCCGGAACGCGGAACTCGATGCGCTTGGCCTTCGGGTTGGAGCCCGTGAGCGGGATGCGGATCGCGGCCGAGCGGTTGCCGGCGGAGTAGGCCAAGTTGACCGGCGCCTCGAAGTGCTTCACCAGACGGTGGTAGCTGTTCAGGGTCGGGTTGGTGAAGGCGAGCACCGCGTGCGCGTGCTTGAGGAGGCCGCCGATGTACCACCGGGCGGTGTCGCTGAGCTGGCCGTAGCCGTTCTCGTCGAAGAACAGCGGCTTCCCGTCCAGCCAGAGCGACTGGTGGGTGTGCATGCCGGATCCGTTGTCGCCGAACAGCGGCTTCGGCATGAACGTGACCGTCTTGCCCCACTCCTCGGCGGTGTTCTTGATGATGTACTTGAACTTCAGGATGTCGTCGGCCGCGTGCACCATCGTGTCGAAGCGGTAGTTGATCTCCTGCTGACCGGCGGTGCCGACCTCGTGGTGCGAACGCTCCAGGTGGAAGCCCGAGTCGATCAGGTTCAGCGTCATGTCGTCGCGCAGGTCGGCGGTCTTGTCGACCGGCGCCACGGGGAAGTAGCCGCCCTTGAACGGCGTCTTGTTGCCGAGGTTGCCGCCCTCCTCCTCACGACCGCTGTTCCACGCGGCCTCCTCGGAGTCGACCTTGTAGAAGCTCTCGCCCGCGGTGACCGAGTAGCGCACGTCGTCGAAGATGTAGAACTCGGCCTCGGGGGCGAAGTAGGCGGTGTCGGCGATGCCGGTCGAGGCGAGGTACTTCTCGGCCTTCTTTGCGACCTGGCGCGGGTCCTTGCTGTAGATCTCGCCCGTGCGCGGGTTGTAGATGTCGAAGACCATGACGAGCGTGCTGGCCTCGCGGAAGGGGTCGACGTACGCCGTGGTCACGTCGGGGATGAGCTGCATGTCGGACTCGTGGATCGACGCGAAGCCGCGGATCGAGGAGCCGTCGAACAGCTGGCCGTTGGCGAAGAAGTCCTCGTCGACCGTCGCGGCGGGGATGTTGAAGTGCTGCTGCACACCGGGCAGGTCGGTGAAGCGGATGTCGAGGAACTTGACGTCGTTGTCGCGGATGTACGCGAGCACGTCGGCGGGGGTGGTGAACATGCATCAACTCCTGGAGGAACGGGTGCGGTCGAGCGACCTGCAAGCAGGTTACGAGCAGGGGATGACGCGGTCGTGTCTGGAATGTTTCCGGCGTGTTACGGGTCGGCGCTGCCTCGCTGGTGTCCTGAGGACGGATCCGGGATCGCGTCTCGCCTAGGCTGGAGGGATGTCCGACACCGCCCAGACCTACCCCGGCGAACGCCTCGGCCTCCCCAAGACCGGCACCGGCAGCGTCGGACGGATCGGCCGGCGCATCGCGGCTCTCGCGATCGACTACGCGGCGGCGTCGATCATCGCCAGTGCGTTCCTCGGGTTCCAGCAGTTCGCGTTCCCCAAGGAGGCGGGCATCACGCAGTTCGCGCCGATGATCGTGTTCGCGGTGCTCCAGATCGTGTTCATCCCCACCATCGGCGGCAGCCCGGGGCATCGCATCGTGGGTCTGCGCCTGGTCATGGCGAACGGCGCCTGGGTGGGTCTCTGGCGCCCGATCGTGCGCACGCTGCTGCTCGTCTTCGTCATCCCGGCGGTGATCTTCGACGCCGACAAGCGCGGGCTGCACGACAAGGCCGTCGGCACGGTGCTCATCCGGGCCTGATCCTCCGCGGGACCCGAGGACATGCGAGGATGCCGGCATGCCTGCCGTGACCGTCCGCCGCATGACCGCCGCCGAGTGCGAGCTCTGGCTCGACGAACTCGCGAACGAGTACGCGCAGGAGCAGGTGCATTCCGGGCGCTGGGCATCCGCCGGCGCGGTCGAGCGTGCCAGGGCGGAGAACGCCGAGCTGCTGCCCGACGGCGCTGACACGGAGCGCATGCTGGTGCTGCGCGGCGTCGATGAAGCGGGCGCGCCGATCGGGCGGGCCTGGATCGCGCTGGATCACCCGAGGGGCGCCCCCGGCGTGGCCTTCCTCTACGACATCGAGGTGCTCGAGGAACGCCGCGGTGAGGGCCTCGGGCGTGCCCTGCTGAACGCGGTCGAGGCCGAGGCGCTGGCGCACGGCGCGCAGGCGCTCGAGCTGAACGTCTTCGGTGGCAACCGCACAGCGATCGCGCTCTACGGATCCGAGGGCTACGAGGTGATCACGCAGCAGATGCGCAAGGCCCTGTAGGAGGGCTCAGGCGGCGGTGTGGCCGCGGTTGAGGCGGCGGAACGTCTTCGGGGCCTTGCCTCCGAGGAAGGAGCGCGCAGGCTCGATCGTGAAGCCCTGGCGCAGCGCCTCTCGGCCGATCAGCATCCGGAACCCCATCTCGCTGCGGTTGCTCAGGGTGACCTCGGCGGTCACGCGCCGCCCCACCAGCACCATGTCCAGCAGCACGACCAGACGGCTCTGGGCATGCCCGGAGGACGACCGCACATCGCGGCGGTCGAACACCGGCAGCTCCACGGGGACGAGTTCGTGCGCGCCCTGCCACGGGCGCACGTCGAAGCGCACCCACGGGACGCCGTCGCGCTCGAACTCGCGGATGTGCTGCGCGTGCAGCGAGGAGCTGCGCGCTCCGGTGTCCACCTTCGCCTTGATCCAGGGGATCCCGACGTCGGGGAGGGACACCCACTCCCGCCACCCGATAAGGGTGCTTGAATGAGTAGGTCGGTCCACAACACACATCCTGGCAGGAAATCACCGTGAAGCTCGCCGTGCTCTCGCGCGCCCCGCAGTCTTACTCCACCCAGCGCCTCCGCGCCGCCGCAACGCAGCGCGGACATCAGATCAAGGTTCTGAACACCCTGCGCTTCGCGATCGACCTCACCGCCGATGAACCGGATCTGCATTTCCGCGGACGACGGCTGAGCGACTACGACGCGATCCTGCCGCGCATCGGCAACTCGATCACCTATTTCGGCACGGCCGTGGTCCGTCAGTTCGAGCAGATGGACGTCTACACGCCGAACACCGCGAACGGCATCTCGAGCGCACGCGACAAGCTCCGCGCGAACCAGATCCTGTCCCGGCACAACATCGCCATGCCGCCCACGGCATTCGTGCGCAACCGTGCCGACGTGCGTCCGGCGATCGAGCGGGTCGGCGGGGCTCCGGTCGTCATCAAGCTGCTCGAGGGCACGCAGGGGATCGGCGTCATCCTCGCGCCTCAGGTCAAGGTCGCCGAGGCGATCATCGAGACGCTGCACTCCACCAAGCAGAACGTTCTGATCCAGAAGTTCATCTCGGAGAGCCGTGGCAGGGACATCCGCGCGCTCGTGGTCGGCGATCGCGTGGTCGCGGCGATGCGGCGCGTCGCGAACGGCGACGAGTTCCGCTCCAACGTGCATCGTGGTGGCACCGTGGAGGCGGTGCAGCTCGACCCCGTCTACGAGCAGACCGCCGTGCGCGCCGCGCAGATCATGGGCCTCCGGGTTGCGGGCGTCGACATGCTCGAAGGCGAGGACGGGCCCCTGGTCATGGAGGTGAACTCCTCACCGGGGCTGCAGGGCATCGAGGCGGCGACAGGCCTGGACGTGGCCGGCGCGATCATCGACTTCATCGCGAACCAGGTGAACTTCCCCGAGATCGACGTGCGTCAGCGTCTGAGCGTCTCCACCGGATACGGTGTGGCCGAGCTCGTCATCCACGCCGGCGCGGAGCAGGTCGGCAAGCAGCTCGGCGAGCTGGGCCTGTGGGACCGCGACATCACCGTCCTCACCCTGCACCGCGGAGTCACGGTGATCCCGAACCCGCGCAAGCACGTCGTGCTCGAGGACGAGGACCGGCTGCTGTGCTTCGGCAAGCTCGACGAGATGCGCTCGATGATTCCGGAGCGCCGCCGCCGCCGCGCCAAAGTCCGCAAGCTCCCGAAGGAGCACATGCCGGATACCTCCGCCTGAGCGGATCCGCGCCACGGACGACGAGCGCCCGGCCCCGTGGGGACCGGGCGCTCGTGGCGTTCGGGGGGATCAGCGCGGACGCGGTGCGCGCGACTTGAGCGGATCGATGCCCTTGGGGATCGGCAGCGAGGCCACGGACTGGGAGACCGACTCCATGCGCTTGATGACTGCGGCCATGGTCGCGTTGTCGATGGCCTTCGGGAGCTTCTTGATGGTCTTCGAGAGCTTGTCGATCGAGACCTCGTCCTCGCCGTGACCGACGTAGAACACGTTCACGGGCACGCCCTGCGCCACCCGCATGGCCTTGGTCTTCTCATCCTTGACGAGCTTGGTGAGGCGCCCGCGAGAGCCTTCGGCGACCACCACGATGCCACCACGGCCGATCGCGCGGTACACGGCGTCCTGCGACTTCGGGTTCACGCCCACCGGGATCTCGGATCCCTGCCAGCTGCGACCCAGCGACGTGCTGATGACATGTCCGGCGGCGCCGGGCATGCCGTCGATCTTGCGGTACATCGCGGTCGTGGAGAGGCGCGTCATCAGGAACATCGCACCCAGCACGCCCAGCAGCAGGCCGGTGATGCCCCACAGGATGAGGCTCCAGATCTGGAACGGCGGGATGACGTAGCCGACGATCAGACCGATGAGGACGCCGGCGACCAGGAGCGCGATCTGCGCCCAGGGCAGCCACGGGTAGATCTCCCGGGTGAAGCGGAAGAGCGAGCGCAGCTGCGAGAAGAAGCCGGGCTGCTTCTCCGTCGCGGAGGGACTTTTTGCCATACCCTCCAGCCTACCGATTCCGCGGACCTGTGACGGCCCTGGTGGACACGCGCTGGGCGAACAGATTCGTCCTGCACAGGACGATCGCGACCCCGATAGTGCACCGATTGCGCGAAGGACCCCGCACGGCCGATGCGGGAGCGCTGGGATGGCCGGATGACGGAACGAAGCAGGAGCATCGCCGTGACGGGTGCGCATCGCGCCGTCCGCGCACTCGCAGACGGCGAGGGTCCGTTCGACGGCGAACTCGTCACGCGCGGGAACGGCATGGCCGTGCGGGTCGATGCGGCGCAGTTGCGGGGCTGGGCCGGATGGGCGTTCGCCGGCGCCGAGCACGTCGCCGCGCCGCTCGACCTCGCGCTGAGCACGGACGGGCAGGATGTGCTGCTGCCATGGTGCGTGCGTACCGTGAGTGCCCATCTCGCGCAGGCGACGGACGCGGGCGGGCTCGCGCACGGCGAAGCGGTGACCCTCGCCGTCAGCGTGCTGCGCGGCGTGCTCGAGCTGGAGGGCGAACAGGACGACCCCGCCGACGTGGCGCGGGCCGATGCCGGCGCGGACCGCGACGCCGACGTGGCGCTGTACGGCGGCTGGTGGCTCACCGATGAGGCGCGCCCGCTGTTCGCGATCGGATCGACGGACGCGCTGGACGCCGGCGGAACGCCGCGCGAGACCGGGGAACGACTGCTGCGCGATCTGGAGGCGCGGGTCGAGGACCGAGCGCTGCGCCGCGTCCTGACGCGCCTCGGCGACGCCTTGGATGAGCCGCGCCGCCTGCGCGCCGAGGCCGCGCGTTGGGAGCGCGAACTGCTCGAGATCGCCGCGCCGCGCCCGCTGCGCCTGGATGTCGACGGCGCCGCCGATCCGAGCGTCGAGGCCCCGGGCGAAGGCATCCAGGGGAGGGCCCTGTCGCGGGCAGATCTGCGCGAGGGTGAGCATCGGCCGCTGCGGAGAGAGCTGCGCGGCGCCGCTCGGTCGGGCGGGCGCCGGGCGCCTGCAGCACGGGAACGTCGGGGCGCCGCGCTGACGCGACGGCTCGGAGGCGAGCGAGGACCTGGTGCGTCCGCGCCCGTCTCCGTGTCGACGGTGATTCGACGTCTGCGCGATGCGCGGGCACATATGGGGGAGCGGGTCGGACGCCGGGCGTCCATCCGGGGCCGGGCGCATGAGCGCTCGCGCGGCGTTGCAGCACCGTCGGAGCGGTCGATCGGGCGCAAGCGATGGAAGGGCCCTGTCCTCGTCGCGGTGTCCGCGGCTGCCGTCATCGCGGTGGTCGGCGCACTGTGGCCGTCCGGCACCGGCAACGCCGACGCGGCCGACACCACGCCTGGCGCGACGTCGACGCGGGTCTCGGCGAGCGCAACGCCGTACCCACCCGTCCCGACTCCTGCGGAGAGCGTCGACACTCCTGCGGAGACCGGCGGCGGGGGAGCGACGCCGGTCGCCTCCGGGCGCACGCCGGCCCCGGGTGCATCGTCGCGGTCCGATCCACGGGCTGCCGCTGAAGAGCTGATCGCCGCGACCAGGAACTGCCGGGAACGGCCGCAGCCGGAATGCGCGGAGGTGTGGGACGGCGGCGCGGCCGGGGCCCGACCACTGCGCGCGGCGGACGGGCCGCCGGTGCTGATCGAGGACTACGGTGACATCGCCGCCATCCGGAACTCCTCCGACGACGGTGCGCAGATGGTGGTGATCATCCGTCGGAACGCCGAATGGCGGATCCGCGATGTGTACGACATCGCGAATCCGCCATCCGAGGGGACCGGAGCCCCGTGACCGTGGTCAGGCGCCGAGCTGAGCGGCGAAGTCCGCTGCCTCCAGGCGGGCCTTCACCGACGACAGGAACCGTGCGGCGTCCGCGCCGTCGACCGTGCGGTGGTCGTACGACAGAGCGAGGTAGACGTAGGACCGCACGGCGATGGCCTGCTGGCCGTCGACGGTGATCACGCCGGGGCGCTTCGCGACGATGCCCGTGCCGAGGATCGCGGACTGCGGCAGGAACACCACAGGGGTGTCGAACAGCGCGCCGCGCGAACCCGTGTTGGTCAGCGTGAAGGTGCCGCCGGCCAGCTCGTCGGGCTTCAGCTTGTTGTCGCGGGTGCGCGCCGCGAGATCGGCGATCTCGTGAGCGATCTGGGCGATGTTCTTCGATCCGGCATCGCGCAGCACCGGCGTGAGGAGGCCGCGCTCGGTGTCCACGGCGATGGAGATGTTCTCCGCCGCCGGGTACACGATGTCGGTGCCGTCGACGGTGGCGTTCACGATCGGGAACTCCTGCAGCGCCTCAGCGGCGGCCAGGGCGAAGAAGGGGAGGAACGACAGCTTGTCGCCGGTCTTCTGCTGGAACGAGCCCTTGACCTCGTCGCGGTAAGCGGCGAGCTTCGTGACGTCGACCTCGACCACGGTGGTCAGCTGAGCGGTCTGCTGCATCGACGCGACGGCACGCTCCGCGAGCACCTTGCGCAGGCGCGACATCGGCTGCGTGGTCCCGCGCAGCGGCGAGATCTCGCGAGCCTTCGCCGGTGCGGCGGCCGCGGCGGGGGCGGCGGTCGGGGCCGCCGAGGCGTTCAGCACGTCCTCCTTGCGGATGCGTCCGCCGACGCCGGTGCCCGCGATCGATGCCAGGTCGACGCCCTTCTCGGCCGCAAGACGACGCACGAGCGGCGTCACGTACACCGAGTCGGAGCCGGCCTCTGCGGCCGCAGGGGCGGCCGGTGCCGCGACAGGAGCCGCAGCGGGTGCAGGCGCCGCAACGGGAGCGGGTGCCGGGGCAGCGGCGGGAGCCGGTGCTGCTGCGGGAGCCGGTGCTGCTGCGGCAGCCGGTGCTGGGGCGGCAGCGGGCGCCGGGGCGGCCGGAGCGCCGCTGCCGATACGGGCGAGCACGGCGCCGACGGCGATGGTGTCGTCCTCGGCGGCCAGGATCTCCTGCAGCGTGCCGGCGACCGGCGAGGGGATCTCGGTGTCGACCTTGTCGGTCGAGATCTCCAGCAGCGGCTCGTCGACGGCCACGTCATCGCCGACCTGCTTGAGCCAGCGGGTGACGGTGCCCTCGGTGACGCTCTCGCCCAGCTCGGGGAGACGCACGTCGGTGGCGTCCGAGGAGGCGGCGGGTGCGGCGGCCGGCGCAGCGGGCTCGGCGGCCGCCGCGGGCGCCTCGGCAGCCGGAGCCGCGGCGGCGGGAGCGGCCTCGGCAGCCGGAGCGGCCGGAGCGGATGCCCCCGAGCCGTCGCCGATCCGTGCCAGGATCGCGCCGATCTCGACGGTGTCGTCCTCGCCGACGAGGATCTCCTCGATCACGCCGCTGATCGGCGAGGGGATCTCGGTGTCGACCTTGTCGGTCGAGATCTCGAGCAGGCCCTCGTCGGCCTGGACGGTGTCGCCCACCTGCTTGAGCCAACGGGTCACAGTGCCCTCGGTGACGCTTTCGCCGAGGGCGGGAAGGACCACGGGTGTGCTCATGACGGAGTCTCCTTAGGGAAGTTCGTGATGGTGTTCAGCTTAGTGGGCATGAGGGGGTTCAGCCCAGCATTGATTTCCACGATGCGCAATAAAAGTTTCACATCGCGTGAAGTGGCTTGCCTGCAAGGGCGAGGAACGCCTCGCCGAGAGCCTCGCTCTGTGTCGGATGGGCGTGGATCAGCGGGGCGATGTCCTCGGGGTGCGCCTCCCAGCTCACCGCGAGCTGACCCTCCGTGATGAGCTCTCCGACACGGTCGCCCAGCAGGTGCACGCCCAGGACGGGGCCGTCCTTCTGCCGCACGACCTTGACGAGTCCGCCTGTGCCGATGATCTCGCTCTTGCCGTTGCCGGCGAGGTTGTACTCGTAGGAGACGACCGCATCGGCGCCGAGCGCGTCGATCGCGGCCGCCTCGGTGACGCCGACCGAGGCGACCTCCGGGCTGCAGTACGTGACGCGGGGGATCTGCGCCTCGGGGATGACCGCAGGATTCAGTCCTGCGATCCGCTCGGCGGCGGCGATGCCCTGAAGGAAGCCGCGGTGCGCGAGCTGCAGCCCGGGCACGATGTCACCGACCGCCCACACGTGGTCCACGTTCGTGCGCAGCTCTGCGTCTGCGAGCACGAAGCCGCGCTCCATCGCGATGCCGGCCTCCTCGAAGCCGAGTCCGGCCGTCGCGGGGCCGCGTCCGACGGCGACGAGCAGATAGTCGGCCTCATAAGAGGTGCCGTTCTCCAGGGTGACCGTGACGGCCTCGTCGGTCTGCGTGGCGTTCGCGAACCGCACGCCCAGCGAGTAGGCGATCCCGCGGCGGCGGAACGCGCGCTCGAGTCCCTTGCTCAGGGCGATGTCCTCGTTCGGGGCGAGGTGCTCGAGCGCCTCGACGACCGTCACCTCGGCACCGAACGAGCGCCAGACGCTGGCGAACTCGACGCCGATCACCCCGCCGCCGAGGATCACGACGCGCTGCGGCACCTCTTCGAGCGCGAGCGCCTGCTCACTGGTGAGGATGCGGCCGCCGATCTCGAGGCCCGGCAGGGACCGGCTGTAGGAGCCGGTTGCGAGGATCACATCGGATCCGGTGTAGACATCGTCCCCGACCGTGATCGAGCGGTCCGGACGCAGAGAGCCCTCGCCGCTGACGACGGTGATGCCTCGCGCCTTGACCAGACCCTCGAGCCCCTTGTACTTCTTGGCGACGATGCCCTCGCGATAGGCGCGGACCCCGGCGGGATCGATCCCCTCGAAGGAGGCGCCGACACCGTACTTCGCCGCGTCGCGGACGTTCTCGGCCACCTCGGCGGAGTGCAGCAGCGCCTTCGTGGGGATGCATCCCCGATGCAGGCACGTGCCGCCGACCTTGTCCTTCTCGATCAGGGCGACGGACTTGCCGAGCTCCGCGGCGCGGAGGGCCGCGGCGTATCCGCCGCTGCCGCCACCGAGGATCACGAGGTCGAAGGTGTGGGTGGTCATGCGCGTGCTCCGTTCGCGCGCGCCTCGGCGAAGGCGATCAGCGTGCGCACGATCGCGCCCGTGGCGCCCTTGTCGGTGAAGCCGTACGGGGCTCCCTTGTGCTCGGAGGAGCCGGCGATGTCGAGGTGGGCCCACGGGATGCGCGGGGCATCTGCCTCGTCGGAGGTGCGTCCGACCATGCGGCGCAGGAACAGGCCGGCGAAGAGCGAGCCGCCTGCCGGGTCGCCGATCTTCGCGTTCACCAGGTCGGCGATCGGCGATTTCAGCTCGTCCTCCATGTGCTCGGGAAGCGGCATCGGCCATGCGGCCTCACCCGAGGCGGACGCCGCAGCGAGGACCTCCTGCACGGTCTCGTCGTCGCCGAAGACGCCCGTGTGGCGCATGCCGAGGGCCACGATGATCGCGCCGGTCAATGTCGCCACATCGAGGATGACGTCGGGCTTCTCCCGGCTCGCGGCGACCAGGCCGTCGGCGAGGACCAGGCGCCCTTCCGCATCGGTGTTCAGCACTTCGACGGTCTGCCCATCGGCGAAGCGCAGCACGTCGCCCGGGCGGATGGCCGAGCCGGAGGGCATGTTGTCGGCGATGCACAGCCAGGCGGTCATGCGCACCGGCAGGCCCAGGGCGGCGACGGCCTTGGTCGCGGCGAGGATGCTGGCTGCACCTGCCATGTCCGTCTTCATGCCGACCATGCTGGCCGGCGGCTTGAGCGACAGTCCTCCGGTGTCGAAGGTGATGCCCTTGCCGACGAGGGCGATGTGCCCGGTCGCGTCGGCAGGGGAGTAGTCGAGCCGCACGAGGCGCGGCGGGCGATCGGATCCCTGGCCGACGCCGAGGATGCCGCCGAAGCCGCCGGCGGCGAGGGCGGTCTCGTCGAGCACTTCGACGGTCACATCGAGCCCGGCGACCTCCGCAACGGCGCGCTCCGCCAGATCCGCCGGCCCCAGCCACTCGGCCGGGGTGGTGACCAGGTCCCTGGTCAGTGCGACGGCCTCCGCGAGGGCCGTCGCGTGGGCGGCGTCCTCGGGCGAGAGCTCCGCGTGCAGCACGATCGTCCCCGCGCGTTTCGGCTGCTCGCCGGAGCGGTAGTCGTCGAAGCGGTACCCGCCGAGCAGCGCGCCCTCGGCCGCGGCCGTCGCGAACCCGCCGACGGCGTCGTCGAGTCGCACCGAGACGCGGTCGAACCCGGTGAGCGTGCGCAGTGCGGCGCCGACGGCCTCGCGCACGGCGTCCGCATCCGGGGCGGACCCTGCACTCACGACGGCGACCGGCACGTCCGCGACCTCGGGAGCGGGAATGCGCGTGTAGGCGCCCGCCTTCCCGGTGAAGCCGACCGCGGTCAGCGCGGCATGGGTGGAGGAGAAGGGGGACAGGTCTTCCGGGGTGTCCGTGAGACCGGCGACGACGAGCACGACCGCATCAGCGTTCGCGTCCGCCGGAGCGCCTGTGTGCAGCTCGAGCGCAGGTGACGTCATGGGTTCCATCCTAGGTTCGGCGCGGCGCGCGACGAGAGGATGCGCCCTCCGCGTGTTCGCTGTCAGCGCTCAGCGGATCCGGGCGGCGGGGTGACTCGTAGCATGGAGGCATGCCCATCTCCGGAGAGATCCACGAACGCGTCGCCTACCCCGGCGGCGTGCCGTCCGGCCTGCCGCTCGTCATCCTGCTGACCGGCTTCACGGACGCGGGATCCGCGGTGTCCGGGCTCATCGACCACCTCGTCGAGACGACGGATCCGCAGCCGGTGCTGGTCTTCGACAACGACCTGCTGCTGGACTACCGCGCGCGCCGCCCGGTGCTCACCTTCGACCAGGACCACATCGCGGAGCTGAAGCCCGCCCGCCTCGAGCTGTCCCTGGCGCACGACGCACTGGGACGGCCGTTCCTGCTGCTGGCGGGCTACGAACCCGACTTCGCATGGAACGCGTTCGCCGACGTGGTCCTCGACTTCGCCGCCGAGTACGACGTCTCCACTGTCACCTGGGTCCATTCCATCGCGATGCCCGTGCCGCACACCCGACCGATCGGGGTCACCGCGAGCGGCAACAGGGCCGAGCTCACGGCGGCGCATTCGGTGTGGCGCCCGCGCACCCAGGTGCCCGGCACGGCGGGGCATCTGCTGGAGTACCGCTTCGTTCAGGCGGAGCGCAGCGTCGCGAGCTTCGTTCTGCTCGTGCCGCACTATCTCGCCGACACCGAGTATCCGGATGCGGTCCTCACCGCCGCCGAGAAGGTCATGGCGGCGACGGGGCTGGTGCTGCTCACCGATGCGCTGCGGGAGAAGCGCGCGGAGTATCTGGAGCGGGTCGACGAGCAGGTGCGCGACAACGAAGAGCTCGGCCAGATGGTGCAGACCCTTGAGCACAGGTATGACGCCTACATGTCCGGTCTCGAGCTTGAGGACGAGGCGCCCGCCCGTTTCGACGAGGGATCGCTCCCCAGCGCCGATGAGCTCGCTGCAGAACTGGAGCGCTTCCTGGCCACGCGGCCCGGCGGGGACGAGGACAAGAACGGCCGGATCTGAGCCGATTCCGGGAGTGTTCCGAGAGGTTCGACGCGGAATGCGGGATCCGGTGTCGGCGACCGCAGAGTGTGCGATACTTATCTGACGACCCGTTGTCAATACCCACTCCGCAAGGTCTGGGGACTTGACAAGGGTCTTACTAGTGCCCGCAAGGGCACGGGCCGATCAAGCCGACAGGCTGAACGAACACAGGGCGCCCGCGCAGCGCTCCGTTGAGAGGCGAGACGTGACGACTGCCACGAAGAAGAACACCCGCACGAAGACCGAGGCCGCTGAGCCCGAGGAGGTCGCGGCGGCAGCCGCCGACGCCGCGGAGCAGGCCGCTCCG
This sequence comes from Microbacterium sp. NPDC060117, assembly GCF_042729315.1. NCBI lineage: Bacteria > Bacillati > Actinomycetota > Actinomycetes > Micrococcales > Microbacteriaceae > Microbacterium > Microbacterium sp. NPDC060117. The sequence continues at coordinate 590,756 of NZ_JBHWXR010000002.1, read as the reverse complement.
ACGAAGGCGGCGGCGAAGAAGCCGGCCGCGAAGAAGCCCGTAAGGGCGAAGAAGGATGCCGTCGACGAGGCCGCCTCCGAGGAGGCCCCCGCGGATGCCGATGACGGCGACGAGGAGGAGGGCGCCAAGCCCGCCTTCAGCGAGCCGCTGCCCACCGGCGCGATCCGGATCAGTTCGACCGATGAGGACGACGTCCCCGTCTACTCGACGCAGATCACCGGCGCCACCGCCGACCCGGTCAAGGACTACCTGAAGCAGATCGGAAAGGTCGCGCTGCTGAATGCGGCCGAAGAGGTCGAGCTCGCGATGCGGATCGAGGCGGGTCTGTTCGCCGAGGAGAAGCTCTCCGTGATGTCGGCGGCCGAGAAGACCGGTCAGCTCGGACTCGACCTGCAGTGGGTCGCCCGCGACGGTCAGCGCGCCAAGAGCCACCTGCTCGGCGCCAACCTGCGCCTCGTCGTGTCGCTCGCCAAGCGCTACACGGGCCGCGGCATGCAGTTCCTGGATCTCATCCAGGAGGGCAACCTGGGCCTCATCCGCGCCGTCGAGAAGTTCGACTACACCAAGGGCTTCAAGTTCTCGACCTACGCGACCTGGTGGATCCGTCAGGCCATCACCCGCGCCATGGCCGACCAGGCCCGCACGATCCGCATCCCGGTGCACATGGTCGAGGTCATCAACAAGCTCGCCCGCGTGCAGCGTCAGATGCTGCAGGACCTCGGTCGCGAACCCACGCCCGAAGAGCTGAGCCGCGAGCTCGACATGACCCCCGAGAAGGTCATCGAGGTGCAGAAGTACGGCCGTGAGCCCATCTCGCTGCACACCCCGCTCGGCGAGGACGGCGACAGCGAGTTCGGCGACCTCATCGAGGACACCGAGGCCGTGGTCCCCGCGGACGCGGTCGGCTTCACGATGCTGCAGCGCCAGCTGGAGCAGCTGCTCGACTCCCTGTCCGAGCGCGAGGCGGGTGTGATCCGCATGCGCTTCGGCCTCGGCGACGGCCAGCCGAAGACGCTCGACCAGATCGGCGACACGTTCGGCGTGACCCGCGAGCGGATCCGCCAGATCGAGTCGAAGACGATGGCCAAGTTGCGTCACCCGAGCCGTTCGCAGTCGCTGCGGGACTACCTCGAGTGAGTGCGGCGGCGAAGCCCAACGACGGTAAGAACCTCGACATCTCGGTCGAGGGGACTCGCTGGCTGCGTATCCCGATCCGCACGAAGGTGGTCATGCCCGGCGACGTGCTCGCCGACATCGTCACCGAGTACGCCGCGGGTGAGGTGCAGAAGGGCGACCTGCTCTTCATCACCGAGAAGATCGTGGGCATCACCCAGGGGCGCTCGTTCCTGCTCGAGGAGATCCAGCCGCGCAAGCTCGCGTTCTTCCTGTCGAAGTACGTGACGCGCACGCCCTACGGCATCGGACTCGGCATGCCCGAGACCATGGAGATGGCTCTGCGCGAGTGCGGCACGCCGAGGATCCTGTTCGCGGCCGCGGTCTCCGCCGTCACCAAGGCGTTCGGACGCCGCGGCGACTTCTACCGGATCGCCGGGGAGAAGGCGCGGGCGATCGACGGGCCGACCGAGGGCACGATGCCGCCCTACGACCGCTCGGTCGTGCTGGGGCCGGCGCGCCCCCGCGAGGTGGCGCACGAGATGCAGCAGCTGATCGGCGGGGTGTGCGACGTGGCCGTCGTCGACATCAACGACCTCGGCGGCAACATCCTCGGTTCCACGCTCGAGAAGACTGCGGAGAAGCGCCTCGTCGCGATCCTCAAGGACAACCCGCTCGGCCAGGGCACGGAGTCGACCCCGATGGGCATCATCCGCGCAGCCTGACCGTGTGAACCACGAAGAAGCCCGCCTCGTCGTCGTGACAGGGCGGGCTTCTTCGTGCGAAAGGCGCTCAGAACTTGATGGCCGCCTGGTAGCGCGGCTTGTGCCCGGTGCGGATGCCCGAGACGCTCGGCTTGTTCTCATAGACGCCGGCGCCCCAGTTGCCCTCGACGAGTACGGGGCCGTCCGGGCCGACGACGATGTCCCAGCCGACGTACTGCACCTGGGGCACAACGCGGGCGACCTGGTCGACGAACGCCTTGACCTCGTCGATCAGCGGCAGCTGGAAGTCGGCGATGCGGAAGCCCGAGTCGGGATGCAGCTCGTGCACGTGCCCGTGGGAGTCGTAGCCCGCGCTCACCGCGTGGCCGTCGTCGTCGAGCATCGTGTAGAAGCCGCCGAACGACATCTGATCGCTGACCTCGCCACGTCCGAACTTCTGGGCCATCGCGAGGATATGGGTCTTCTCGCCGTCGAAGAAGGCGGTGACGCGGGTCGTGTTGACCGTGCCGGGGCAGACCGCGGCGAGGTCGGGGTGCTGCCGGATGACCTCCTCGACGAGCAGACGACCCTGGCCCAGCAGGTCGGCGTGGAAGGCATCCCAGTCGGAGACGTCGGCGGCGTGGTACCGGAACACGCCGGAACCGGCCTGACCCATCGGCGTCTTCACGATGACCGTGCCCTGACGTTCCACGAAGGTGCGCAGCTCGTCGGCGTTGCCGGGCTTCACGACCATCCACTCGCGACGGAGGAAGTCCGAGAACTTCTCGTCGAACTCGATCTTGTCGTGGAAGAGGTGCCGGTAATCGGGGTGCGCGTAGCGCTCCGAGATCTGGTTCGACACGGGGTGCGTCATGTAGGTCGCGCGCTCTGCGCGGTTCAGGATCGCGAAGTCGTAGTCGATGTAGTCCTGGAAGCCCACGTTGTGGCGGCCGGCCGACCACAGCATGTCCACCACCACGGCGGGGACGGCCTTGCCGTGCTGCGCGGACGCCTCCTTGGCGCGCTCGATCACCGAGCCGACGTTGATGCGACGGGCGCGCTCGGCGAGATAGCCGAGACGGGACTTGAGGCCGAGGCCGTTCGAGGGCATGCGTACTCCGGGGAGATCGGACGGGGAACCGGTCCAGTCTAGGCGGCCCGCCTCCGAGAACCCCGGGGCGAGGGCGCTGGACGGGGCCGGCAGGATCCGCCCGGGTAGGCTGGGAGGGTGAACGAGCCGCTCCCCGACACTCTTCCGCAGAGTGCGATGCTGCGTTCGCTGATCTCGCGATCGGCGCTCGAGGACGGGGCCGCCGCCGCGGTCGCCGCCGGGGGAGCGGGCATCGCGGATCTTCGCCACGATGCGTGGGGGCACGGCCTCCTCGACGTCGCTCGGGTCGTGACGGCGGCAGGCGCGCGCGGCGTGCGCGTGGACGGGCCGCACGACGTCGCGCTGCTGCGAGCGGAAGGCATCGAGGCGACCTGCACCGAGACGCCGGAGCTGGATCCGCGTGTGCTGTACGGCCTGCCGGATGCGAGCGGGGCGCTGCCGGGCCGACCGGTGATGCGCGTGGCAGGGCGCGTGCTCTCGACCAAGGACATCGCGGCGGGCGCCGGTGTGTCCTACGGCTACATCCATCGCGCCTCCGAGGATTCGCGCCTCGCGCTCGTCACCGGCGGTTATGCGCAGGGCGTGGTACGTGCGCTCGGCAGCCGGGCGTCGATCGAGATCGACGGTGTGGTGCACCCGATCGTCGGCCGGATCGCCATGGACGTCTGCGTGGCGGACATCGGCGGGGCGGACGTCGCCGTGGGGGCCGAGGCGACGTACTTCGGCGGAGAAGGCCCCTTGTCGGCGGGGGTCGCCGACTGGGCTCGGATCACCGGCATGCGCATCGACGAGCTGGTGGCCGTGGCCGGGCAGAGGACGGAGCGGGCATGGGAGGCATGACCGGTCCCGTGCTGCGGGTGGACCAGGCCGTGCTGCAGGCGAACATCGCGGCCGTGACCGCGCGGGTCGCGCCGTCCACGCTGATGATGGTGCTCAAGGACGACGGCTACGGCCTCGGCGCCGCCTGGGCGGCGCGTGTCGCGGCGAACGCGGGGGTCGGATGGTTCGGCACCTACGACGTCCCCACCGCGCTCCGGCTGCGCGACGAGGTCGGTCCGGTGCCACGGCTGTTCGCCTGGGCCACCTCGGTCGATGCGGAGATCGACGCGGCGCTGCGGGCCGACGTGGACCTCGGCGTGGGGACGCTCGACTATCTGCGCCGGGTGATCGCGCGGGCGGCGGAGCTCGGCGCCGTCGCGCGCATCCATCTCAAGGTCGACACGGGACTGCACCGCAACGGGCTTTCGGCCGAGGAGTGGGACGAGGGAGTCGGGGCGGCGCTGCGGTCGCAGAACGACGGGCGACTGCTGCTGGTGGGCGCGTGGAGCCACCTCGCGGAGGCGAGCGACGACGAGGACGACGCTGCGCAGGCGCGATTCCTCGCGGCTGTGCGCCGTGCCGGCGAACTCGGTGCGGACCTGCCCCACCGGCACCTCACGGCCTCGGCCGCCACCTGGGCCCGCCCGGAGCTGCGCGGCACGCTGGTCCGCGTGGGCGCCTTCTGCTTCGGCGTGCGCTCCGCCGACGGGCCGGATCTGCCGGGGATCGCGCCCGCGGCCGAGCTCGTCGCGCCGGTGCTGCGCATCGACGGGGATGAGGTCGTCGTGGGTGTCGGATCCTTCGACGGGCTGCCGAGCATCCTCGCCGGACGCGTGCAGGTGGGCACACCGGCCGGCGCCCGGACGCTCCTGGCTGTCGGCCCCGACACGGTGCGCGTCGCGGGCTGGGATGCCGCCGCGGTCGGCGACGAGGTGGTCCTGTTCGGCCGGGGTGCGCACGGCGAAGCGACCCCGACCACCCTCGCCGAGGCGATCGGCACCGTGGGCGAGGAGATCCTGTGCCGGCTCACCGCTCACGTGCGGCGCGAAGAGCACTGAGCCTTCCGTCTCGGATCGGCGCGTCCACCGACATGAAAACGCCCGATGTCCGAGGACACCGGGCGCTTCTGTCTGTGAGCGGGTCAGCTGTCGAGCAGACGCGACGTCTCGTCGTGCCAGCTCGTCGCCACCGCGCGGAGCTTTTCCTCGTATTTGCGCCCGTGGTGAGCGCAGAACAGCAGCTCGCTGCCGTTGACCTCGGCGGCGATGTATGCCTGGGCTCCGCAGGAGTCGCATCGGTCCATCGCCGTGAGGCGGGGGATGACGGTGCTATTCCGTTCGGTCGTCGCGTTCATCTCGATGCCTCCTCGTTGTTCGGGTCCGCTGTTGGAGTGTGCTCAATACAACCACGCAGAGCTGGGAGTCATGCCCGCGAGACGGCGTGTTTCGCTCACCGCGTACGCGCTCGATGACGAGCGGGTGACGGTGAGGAGTGTCGTCGGGGCGACGTCCGCTCTCCTCGATACGATGGGGGATTGTGACAGCCGAGTATTCCGCCCATCATCTCCAGGTCCTCGAGGGTCTCGAGGCCGTCCGCAAGCGGCCTGGAATGTACATCGGCTCGAACGGCTCCCCGGGGCTCATGCACTGCCTCTGGGAGATCATCGACAACTCGGTGGACGAGGCTGTCGCGGGCAACGGCACGAAGATCGACATCCTCCTGCACCCCGACGGCAGCGTCGAGGTGCACGACCGCGGGCGAGGCATCCCGGTCGACGTCGAGCCGCGCACAGGTCTCACGGGCGTCGAGGTCGTCTTCACGAAGCTTCACGCGGGCGGCAAGTTCGGCGGCGGCTCGTACGCCGCCTCGGGCGGTCTGCACGGCGTCGGCGCCTCGGTCGTGAACGCCCTGTCCGAGCGACTCGACGTCGAGGTCGACCGCGGCGGGAAGGTCTACGCGATGTCGTTCCGGCGCGGCGAGCCGGGCATCTTCAAGGATTCGGGCGAGAAGCGGCCGGACGCCCCGTTCACGCCGTTCCAGGACAACAGCGAGCTGCGCGTGATCGGCAAGGCGCCGAGGGGCGTGACCGGCACCCGCATCCGCTACTGGGCGGACCGGCAGATCTTCACCAAGGACGCCGCGTTCCAGCTCGCCGAGCTGGAGACCCGCGCGCGGCAGACCGCCTTCCTCGTGCCGGGTCTCGAGCTCGTGGTCCGGGACGAGCGCGCGGTGACCGGCGCCGTCGCCACGGACGGTACCGAGGCCGAATCCGGACCCGGCTCGGCAGCGGCGGTGAACGAGACCTCGTACCACTACGAGGGGGGCATCGCCGAGTTCGTCGAGTACCTCGCCACCGACGCGCCGGTGACGGACACCTGGCGCGTGCAGGGCGAGGGCACGTTCAAGGAGACCGTGCCGGTGCTGCAGGCGGACGGCCACATGATCGCGACCGAGGTGGAACGCGTCTGCGCGGTCGACATCGCGCTGCGCTGGGGAACGGGCTACGACACCAGCACCCGCTCGTTCGTGAACATCATCGCGACGCCCAAGGGCGGAACGCACCAGCAGGGCTTCGAACAGGAGCTGCTCAAGGTCCTGCGTGCGCAGGTCGAGCAGAACGCCCGCCGCCTGAAGGCCGGCAGCGACAAGCTCGAGAAGGACGACGTGCTCGCGGGCCTCACCGCCGTGCTGACCGTGAACGTACCCGAGCCGCAGTTCGAGGGCCAGACGAAGGAAGTGCTGGGCACGCCCGCCGTGCGCACGATCGTCGCCCAGGTGGTCCGCAAGGCGCTCGGCGAGCGCTTCGCATCGACCAAGCGCGACGACAAGAACCAGGCCTCGATGCTGCTGGACAAGATCGTGGCCGAGATGAAGGCGCGCGTCTCGGCTCGGGCGCACAAGGAGACCCAGCGCCGCAAGAACGCACTGGAGTCCTCCTCGCTGCCGGCCAAGCTCGTGGACTGCCGATCCACCGACGTCGCACAGACCGAGCTGTTCATCGTGGAGGGCGACTCCGCGCTCGGCACGGCCAAGCACGCCCGCACGAGCGAGTACCAGGCGCTCCTGCCGATCCGCGGCAAGATCCTGAACGTGCAGAAGGCGTCGGTCAGCGACATGCTGTCGAACCTGGAGTGCGCCTCGATCATCCAGGTGATCGGCGCCGGATCCGGCCGCTCCTTCGACCTCTCGACGGCGCGCTACGGCAAGGTCATCCTGATGAGCGACGCCGACGTCGACGGCGCGCACATCCGGACGCTGCTGCTCACGCTCTTCTACCGCTACATGCGACCGCTGATCGAGGACGGGCGGGTCTTCGCGGCCGTGCCGCCGCTGCACCGCGTCATCGTGATGAACCCCGGATCCAAGCCGAACGAGACGATCTACACCTACAGCGAGGGCGAGCTGCATTCCCTGCTGGCGAAGCTGCGCAAGCAGAACAAGCGCTGGCATGAGCCGATCCAGCGGTACAAGGGGCTCGGCGAGATGGATGCCGAGCAGCTCGCCTCCACCACGATGGATCGCTCCGGGCGTCTGCTGCGACGTGTGCGCATGGAGGATGCCGAGGCGGCGGGTCGCGTGTTCGAACTGCTGATGGGAAACGAGGTGGCTCCGCGACGCGAGTTCATCATCGACTCCTCCGATCGCCTCGCCCGCGAGGCCATCGACGCCTGATGTCCGCGCTCGCACCGGGCGTGTCGCTGCGCCCGGCGATTCCCGGCGACATCGACGCGATCGCGGCGCTCAAGGAGCGGGTGCTGCGGCAGGATCTCGAACCGCTGGTCGGCTGGGACCCGGAGCGCTCCCGCGCCCGCGTCGTCGAGCACTTCTCGCCGTCGCACACCTGGATGATCGCCGTCGACGGCGAGGACGCGGGCACGATCACACTGCGCCCCGATCAGGAGGCGCTGTGGCTGGAGATGTTCTATCTCGACGCGCGGCACCAGGGTCGCGGCATCGGATCCTCGGTCCTCCGCTCCGTGCTGACGGACGCTCCCGCCGACCGGCCGCTGCGGCTTCAGGTGCTGGTCGGATCCGCCGCGCTGCGTCTGTACGAGCGGCACGGCTTCGTCGTCGAGCAGAACGACGGCATCGACATCTGGATGCGCCGCGATCCGCGCGCGGCTGCCGAGACCGTGGCGGCTCCTTGACAGACTGAGACGATGGTCGCCGTCGTCTCCGCTCCAACGAACCTCGGACTGCGTCCGCCCGTACGCGGCGGCGTGCCCGGCACCGCGAAGGCCCCGGAGGCCCTGCGAGAGGCCGGTCTGCACCGGCGGCTGCACGCCGCCGGTGCGGTCGATGCCGGTGTCGTGCTGCCCGGACGCTATGTGGACGATGACGGACGGCGCCCGGCGGGTACGGTGCGCAACCAGGCGTCGATCATCGATCACGCCCGGAGGCTCGCCCATCGGCTGTTCGAGATCCGGGAAGCGGGCCAGACACCTCTCGTGCTCGGCGGAGACTGCAGCCTCGCGATCGCCGCCGGTCTGGCGTCGCGGGTGACCGGCGGCGGGGGCCTGGTCCACATCGACGGCCACACCGACTTCCGGCATCCGGGCAACAGCACGGGCGTGGGCAGCGTCGCGGGGGAGGACCTGGCGATCGCGATCGGCCGTCATTCGCCGGAGCTCGCTGAGATCGACGGACTCGGACCGTACTTCGACGCCGATCACGTCGCGCACATCGGCCACCGCTATGAGGACGCGTTCGTCGAGGAGGTGCGCGGGGCGATCGCCCTCGTCATCCCCGCCGATGAGGTGATCCTGCACGGTGCGGCGCGGGCGGCGTCCCGCGTGCGGGCGGTCGAGGGGCTCGAGCGCCGCTACTGGATCCAGGTCGACGTCGACGTGCTGGACCCCGTGCACATGCCCGCCGTGGACAGCCCCGACCCCGGCGGCCTCGCCCCGGATGAGCTGATCGGTCTGCTGCGCGCCCTCGCGCCGCACGCCTGGGGCGCTTCCGTGACGATGTTCGATCCGGATCTGGACCCGGACGGCGTCCACGCGGCGACGCTCGCGGACGTGATCGCCGAGGGCTTCGCCGAACTCGGGACGGCGCCCGGCGAGGAGTGACGGTCAGCGCGAAGCCCGGGCGGTCACCGCGGCGCGATAGGCGCGGAGCAGTCCCTCGCGGTGGGCGCTCTGGGCCACGCGCGGGCGGTGGGCGATCGCGGCCGCGCTCATGTCCGCGACCAGGGCGGGGTCGTCCCGCAACGCGGCGAGCGCCTCGGCGAGCCCCGCGGCATCGGGCCGGGGCGCGACGAGATGACCGTCGCGCGGCAGGGCCTCGGACAGATCCGGATCCGCCACGATCACCGGCAGACCGGCGGCCACGGCCTCGAGCAGCACCATCGGCTGGTTGTCGAAGTCGAAGGAGCTGGACACGAGCACATGCGCCGTGCGCATCGCGGCGAGCACCTCGGCCTGCGGCACGGATCCGCGCACGTCGACCCGCCCGGATCCGATCCGGGACGCGGCGCGCGCGACCGCCCGGCGTGAGATGCCGTCACCCAGCATCACGGCCTCGATCCCCGGCGTGCGAGACACGGCGTCGAGGAACACCTGGGGACGCTTCTCCGGTGACAGCCGTCCGCACCACAGCACCCGCAGGTCCGCGCCCGGTTCCGGCCGCCGTTCGGCGGGCGTCCCGATCGTGTCGAGCACGGTCGCTTCGAGCCCGTTCGAGAGCACATCCAGCGGCGTCTGCACGCCCTGCCTCACGAGCTTGGCGGCGAAGTGCGCGGAGGGAACGATCACACGATCGGCGCGCTGTGCCTGACTCACCATGAGCCGCCACATGCGCCGAGCCGTGCGGGTGCGGGCGTAGGGAGCGCTCGCGTCGAGGTCGAGCGGTCGCGTCCCGGGCGCCGGGCCGAGTCCGCGGCGATGCAGACCGGCGAGCAGCGCCGTCGTGATCCCCGGCAGCGGGAGCACCGATCGCGTGTACACGTCGATGCGCCCGTGCATGGTCTGGACGAGCGGGATGCGAAGCGACCGAGCGGCGCGGTACGCGGCGAGAGCGGCGAACATCTCGGTGTGCACGTGCACGACGTCGAAGCCGGAGAGGTCGTGCACGAGCTGGGCGGTCGCGTCGCGCAGGGGCCAGGTGAACGGGTAGCCATCGGGGGCGAAGCCGCGCGCCGTCGGCAGCCGCACGACGCCCGGGTCGGGGGAGGGCTCCGCGAGCGGGGCGAACACGACGACATCGTGTCCCGCGCCCAGGAGCTCCTCGCGATGGGCCTTGATCGCGGTCTGCACGCCGCCGAGCGTCGGCAGGTAATAGTCCGTGACCATCGCGATGCGCACCGTTTCACTCTAGGGCGGCCCCGGAGCCGCTTCGTGCGCCGGACCTCCCCGTCGGCGCCGCGGTCGTGCCATAGCATCGGGGCATGTCAGCGTCCGCCCGACCCGTCCTCGTCACCGGCGCCGGCGGGTTCCTCGGCGGATACGTCGTGCGCGAGCTCAGGGCGCACCACATCCCGGTCCTGGCCTCGGGGCGCAATGCGGACGCGCTCGCTCGGGTGGCGGCGCCGGAGGAGACCCTGGTCTCGTCCCTGGCCGAGCTCCCGGATGCGGCGGGCGAGGTCGACGCGGTCGTGCACTGCGCCGCGCTGTCGTCACCCTGGGGGCGCCCGCGCGACTTCATCACCGCCAACGTCGAGGGGACGGCGGCGGCCCTGAGGTTCGCCGAGAAAGGCGGGGCACGCCGGTTCGTCTTCGTGTCGTCGCCGAGCGTCTACGCCGCCGCGCGCGACCGGATCGGCATCCGCGAGGAGGAGGTCGACCCCGGCAACCGCCTGAACGACTACATCCGCTCGAAGCTCGCCGCCGAGGCGCTGCTGCGCGAGGCGCAGCGGACGGGCCGGATCCGGGAACTCGTGATCCTGCGTCCGCGCGGGTTGATCGGCGCCGGGGATCCGAGTCTCGTGCCGCGGCTGCTCGCCGTGCACCGTCGCATCGGCGTGCCGCTCTTCGACGACGGGCGCAACCTCGTCGATGTGACGGCCGTGGAGAACGTGGCGAGTGCACTCCGGCTCGCGCTGAGCGAAGGCGATCCGGCCGGAGGCGTCTACAACATCAGCAACGGCGAGCCGCGGCCGTTCCGTGAGCTGCTGGAGGGACTGCTGTCTCGGCTCGGTGAGACCGCCCGGTTCCGTCGGCTCTCCCGCCGCGGCGCCTGGACGCTCGCGGCGGCTCTCGAGGGGATCTGTCGTGCGCTGCCCACCCGCCCCGAGCCTCCACTGACCCGCTACACGCTGTCGACCATCGCGTACGCGCAGACCCTCGACATCTCCCGGGCTCGCGCGGAGCTCGGCTATGCGCCGGAGGTGTCGCTCGACGATGCGCTCGACCGCGCCGTGGCCGACCTGCTCGCGCGGACGGACACGGTCGCATGACGCACCGACTGCGACACTACGTCTGCGGGAGTACCGTGCACGACATCGGCATCCTGTTCCGCGACGCCGGACGCGACGTGCGAACCTTCCCGTCCGGCGCGTTCCTGTACGAGCCCGGGGACGGGCGTCGGATGCTCGTCGACACGGGCTACGCCCCGCAGCCGTGGCACACGGGCTGGCGCGGCGCCGTGTACCGCCGCGTCCTGCCCCCGACGATGACTGCCCAGGATGACATCGCGCAACAGCTCGCGGATGACGGCGTCGCTCCGGAGAGCGTCACGCACCTCGTGCTCACCCACCTCCACCCGGACCACATCGGCGGGGTCGTGCGGTTCCCCTCGGCGCGCATCGTGACCACCGCCGGACAACTCGAGACGCTGCGGCGGGCGCGGCTGCGGGACGCGATCCTTCCCGGCCTGCTGCCGGCCTGGTTCCCCGGTCCGGATCCGCTCGTCCTCGACCGGAGCGACTTCGTCTCGACGGAGGTAGCGGGCGTGCCATTGGGCGTCGCGGATCCGTTCCCCGGTGCGGGGCTGAGCCTCGTGGACCTGCCCGGGCATGCGCAGGGCCATCTCGGCGTGCTGATCGACGATCGGGTGCTGCTCGCCGGAGACGCCGCGTGGGGTTCGGATCTGCTCGCAGAGGAGCCGCGCATGCGCGCGGTGCCGCGTGCGCTGCAGCACGACGGCGACGCCTATCGGGACACGGCACGCCGGCTGGTCGCGCTCTCTCGCGCCGGCATCAGGGTGGTCTGCAGCCACGATCAGGTCGGCGACCGAGAGCTGCTCCCGCGATGAGCCGGTTGCGGATCCTCGCCGAGTTCGCCGCCACGCGCTGGTTGCGACCGCTGCGCACGCGCGCCTCGGTCGAGCGCCGGCAGCGTCGCCTGCTGCGGCGTCATCTGCGGTTCCTCCGCCGCCGCTCCGCATACTTCGGTCCACTCCTCGCGGGTGGCTCCGCTGGTCTTCCGGAGCTGCCGCTGATGGACAAGAGCATCATGATGGATCGCTTCGACGAGCTGAACACGGTCGGCGTCCATCGTGACGAGGCGATGCGGATCGCCCTGGCGAGCGAGCGCTCCCGCGACTTCGCCGCTGATGTCCAGGGCTGCTCGGTCGGGCTGTCCAGCGGAACGAGTGGACACCGCGGGCTGTTCCTCGTGAGCCGCGCGGAGCGGGAGGCCTGGGCGGGGACGATGCTCGCGCGCACGCTGCCGCGCGGGCGCATCCTCGGACATCGCATCGCACTGTTCCTGCGGGCCGACAACACGCTGTACGAGGCGGTCGGATCCCGTGCCGTCTCGTTCTCCTACTTCGATGTGTTGGCAGAGATGGGGGAGAACCTCGATCGTCTCGGCCGTTACGCGCCCACGATCCTGGTCGCGCCTCCGTCGGTGCTGCTGGCGATCGCCCGGGCGGCCGAGAACGGCGCGATCGCCGTGCGCCCGGAGAAGGTCTACGCGGTCGCCGAGGTGCTCGAGATCGCCGATGAGCGCAGGATCGCGGTCGGTCTCGGACAGAAGCGGATCCACCAGCTCTACCAGTGCACGGAGGGCTTCCTCGCGCACACCTGCGAAGAAGGCGTGCTGCATCTCAACGAGGACGGCTTGCTCATCGAGCGGGAACAGCTGGGCGACGGCCGGTTCGCGCCCATCGTGACGGACCTGCGCCGCCGGGCGCAGCCCATCGTGCGCTACCGCCTCGGCGATGTGCTCCGGGAGCGCGACGCGCCCTGCCCGTGCGGGAGCGCCCTGACTGCGCTGTCTCGGATCGAGGGCCGCGAGGGCGACACCCTGCGGCTGCCAGGTCGGGACGGGGGCGTCGTCGAGGTGTTCGCCGATCTGGTGTCGCGTGCCCTGGTGTACGCGGACGGCGTGGCGGAGTACCGCATCGTGCAGACCGGCCGTCGAGTGCTCGAGGTCGGCATCGAGGTGGCAGCGGACACACCGCTCGCGCTCGTGCGGGCGAACGTCGCGGCTGAGCTGGGATCATTGGCGGACCGTCTCGGTGCGGAGCGCGCCGAACTGCGTTTCGTGTCGTACGCGCCGGAGCCGGGACGGAAGCTGCGCCGCGTCGAGCGGCGCTGGAGGGGGGATCTGAACGATGCGGAGCTGTGAGATCGCGGGGTGGGGCAGCGTGCTGCCGAGCCGGACGGTGCGGTTCGGCGAGAGCGTGCGCTACCGGATCGAAGACGACGTGTCGCACCTCGACATGCTCGCGAATGCGGCACTGCGCGCCGTCGACCACGCCGGTCTGACGACCGATGACATCGACCTCGTGCTCGGAGCGTCGGCCGCCGGTGTGCAGCCGATCCCGTGCACGGCGGCGCTCGTGTGGGAGCGCCTCACCTCGGCTGGTCATGCGGCCGCCTTCGACGTGAACTCGACGTGCACGAGTTTCGTCACCGCCCTGGACATCGCGTCCCGCTATCTGGAGGGCGGCGACCACCAGACCGTGCTTGTCGTAGCAGGCGACGTCGCCTCGCGGTTCCTCAACCCGCGCCAGCAGGAGAGCTTCGAGCTGTTCAGCGATGCCGCGGTGGCCGTCGTGCTGCGTCGCGCCACCGTGCCGGACCGAGGCGTGGTCGCCAGCCAGCAGCAGACCTGGCCCGCGCACGCACACGACACCGAGCTGCGCGGCGGGCTGTCGCATTCTCCTGCACAGCAGTACGCGGGGGCGGATCCGGCCGACTACCTGTTCGACATGGACGGCCGGCGGGCGCTGCTCGGCATGATGCGCGTTCTGCCCGACTTCTTCGAGCGGTTCCTGCGGAGGGCGGGTCTCGGCCACGACGACATCGCCCTGTGGATCCCGCATCAGGCCTCGGCGGCGCTCGGTCCGATGCTCGACCGGATCGGCGTACCCGAGGACCGGCGCGTCGACGAGGTCGAGGCGTTCGGCAACATGGTCTCCGCGTCGGTGCCGTTCATGCTGACCCGGGCGCTGGAATCCGGTCGCGTCGGTGCCGGTGACACCGTCGTGCTGTGCGGCACGGCCGCCGGCCTCACGGCCAACGCGCTCGCGCTGCGGCTCTAGGCGACGCGGGCCCGGCGCTCATGCGCCGAGCACGCCGCCGATCGACCCGATCACGCCATCGATGCTCTGTCCCGAACCGTCGCGCTTGGCACCGGCCTCGGGCAGAGCACGCGCCGATCCGTCCGGTCCGACCGCGAGCGCGGGCTCGGCGCCCACCCAGGCGAGGGTCAGTCGGTCCTCGCCCTTCAGGAACGCGTGCGCGCGCACGCCGCCGGTGGCGCGTCCCTTGCCCGGGAACTCGGCGAACCGGGACGACTTCGCGCGGCCCGCATCGGTGCCCGCGATCATGCCGGTCGCGCCGGATACGGTCACGACGATGGCCTCCGCTTCGGAGGCCAGCACGGAGAAGGCGATCACCTCGGCCTTGGCGCCGAGCTTGATCCCGGCCATGCCGCCTGCGGGTGCACCCTGGGGGCGCACGACCGACGCGGCGAAGTGCAGCAGCTGGGCATCGCTGGTGACGAACACGAGCTCGGCGTCGTCGGGGGCCGGGCCCGCACCCACGACCGCGTCGCCGGGCTTCAACCCGATGATCTCCAGCTCGGGCTTCACCGCGAGCGACGACGGCACGACACGCTTCACGACTCCCGTGCGCGTACCGAGCGCGATCGGTGTGTCGTCGTCGAAGCGCACGAGCGAGAGGATCCGCTCGCTCTTGTCGAGCAGCCCGATGTAGTCGCGCAGCGGCACGCCCGCCGCCAGATGCACCGAGGCGGACGGCATGGAGGGCAGATCCATCGCGGTGAAGCGCAGCACGCGTCCCGCCGTGGTGACCGCGCCGATCTCGGTGCGGGTCGTCGTGCTCAGCGTCGCGAGAATGGCGTCGTGCTTGCTGCGGCGGGAGGCGGGGGAGAGCTCCTGGCCGGGTTCGAGATCCACGCGCACGGCTCGGCCGGTGGTCGACAGCACCACCATGGTCGGCGCATCGGCGATCTGCGTGTCCACCGGACCCTTGGCTGCACGGGCCTTGGGCGGTGCAGCGTTCAGCAGCATGGTGCGCCGCGGGGTGCCGTACGCCTCGGCCGCCGCATCGAGCTCGGTCGAGACCTGGGCGCGCAGCAGAGCCTCGCTGCCGAGCAGTTCCTGCAGCGCCGCGATCTCGGCGAGGAGCGCGTCGCGCTCGGTCTCCAACTCCAGGCGGGAGAACTTGGTGAGGCGCCGCAGCCGCAGTTCGAGGATGTACTCGGCCTGTCGCTCGCTGAGGTCGAACACGCTCTGAAGGCGGGTGCGAGCCTGCTCCGAGTCGTCGGAGGAGCGGATGACCTGGATGACCTCGTCGATGTCGAGGATCGCGATGAGGAGTCCCTCGACCAGGTGCAGGCGCTCTTCCCGGCGGGCCAGGCGGTACCGGCTGCGTCGCGTGACGACCTCGAGGCGGTGCCGCACGTAGACGCTGAGGAGCTCCTTGAGCCCGAGTGTGCGCGGCTGCCCGTCGACGAGGGCGACGTTGTTGATGCTGAACGAATCCTCGATCGGCGTCAGGCGGTACAGCTGCTCGAGCACGGCGTTCGGGTCGAATCCCGTCTTGATGCCGATCTGGATCCGCATGCCGTGATTGCGGTCCGTCAGATCGTTGACGTCGCTGATGCCCTGGAGCTTCTTCGCCTGCACCGCGTCGCGGATCTTCTCGATCACGCGTTCGGGGCCGACCATGTAGGGCAGCTCCGTGACGACGATGCCGGTGCGGCGCGGCCCGAGAGGTTCGATGGAGACCTTGCCTCGGACCTTGAACGCACCGCGGCCGTTCGCATAGGCGTCGCGGACGCCGTCGAGGCCCATCACGATGCCACCCGAGGGGAAATCGGGCCCCGGGACGAACTCCATGAGCTCCTCGGTCGTGGCGTCCGGGTGCTCGAGCAGATGGATGGCCGCAGCCACCACCTCGATGAGGTTGTGCGGCGCCATGTTGGTGGCCATGCCGACCGCGATGCCGCTCGCACCGTTGACGAGCAGGTTCGGGAACGCGGCAGGCAGCACGGAGGGCTGCTGGAACTGGCCGTCGTAGTTCGGGACGAAGTCGACGACGTCCTCGTCCAGGCTCTCGGTGAGGGCGAGGGAGGAGGGCGCGAGGCGAGCCTCGGTGTAACGGGAGGCGGCGGGGCCATCGTCCAGGGAGCCGAAGTTGCCGTGACCGTCCACGAGAGGCAGGCGCAGCGCGAAGGGCTGGGCGAGACGGACCAGTGCGTCGTAGATCGCCGAGTCGCCGTGCGGGTGCAGCTTGCCCATGACGTCGCCGACGACGCGGGCGCTCTTGACGTGGCCGCGCTCGGGCCGCAGACCCATCTCGGCCATCTGGAACAGGATCCGGCGCTGCACCGGCTTCAGCCCGTCGCGGGCGTCCGGCAGGGCGCGGGAGTAGATGACCGAATAGGCGTACTCCAGGAAGGATCCCTGCATCTCGCTCGAGAGATCGATGTCCTGGATGCGCTCTTCGATCGGCTCGGGCGGCGTGGTCGTGCGGGGCATGGGCTTCCTGCGGGTGTCGGGCGGCGGCGGAGCGGTTCTCGACGCCGGGGCCGTGCCGGGCTCTGTGCGAGACTGACACGGATGACCCTCATGCTACCGGCGATCCCGCCCTCCACCCGGAGCATCACCGGGGTGGCGCACGACCTGTTCGGCGCTCTCGACGGCCGTGACGGCGCCCTGCCTGCGGCGCGGTCGGTAGTGCTCGTCGTCATGGACGGGCTGGGTGCGATCCCGCTGCGAGGGCACGCCGGCCATGCCCGACGCCTGTCGGGAGCGATGACGAAGAAGGACGTGCTCTCCAGCGTCTTCCCGTCCACGACAGCGGCGGCCCTCACCAGTCTGCTCACCGGGGTGGATCCCGGCCGGCACGGTCTCGTCGGGTACGAGGTCAGGGATCCGCGCACGGGCGTGCTCGTGAACCAGCTCGCAGGCTGGGAGAAGGCGCGCGTGGATCCGACCGAATGGCAGAGCGCGCCCACCGTCTTCGAGACCGCGACCGGATCCGGTCGTCCGGCGTTCGCCGTGGGCCTGGCCGAGTATGCGGGCAGCGGCTTCTCCGCCGCGACTCTGCGCGGCGCCGAGTTCCGCTCCGCGCGCACCGCGGCCGAGCGCGTCGCACTGGCGTTGAGCCTCGCCGAGGATCACGAGGGGGCACTCGTGTACTGCTACCTCCCGGAGGTGGACAAGGCCGGGCACAAGCACGGCGTGGCATCGGCGGAGTGGGTCCGCGCGCTCGAGGAGCTGGACGCGGCGATCCCGGCCGCGGTGCCCGACGGCGTGGGCGTGCTCGTCACCGCCGACCACGGCATGGTCGACGTGCCCCGGACCAGGCACCTCGTCCTCGACGAGCGCAGTCGTCTGCACGACGGGGTGGCGGCGATCGCGGGGGAGCCGCGCATGCTGCATGTCTACGTCGAGGATCCGGCGCGACTCGAGGCGATCGCGACGGAATGGGCGGCGGGGGTCGAAGGCGCCGCAGATGTGCTCACGCGCGCGCAGGCGATCGACAGCGGCCTGTTCGGATCCGCTCCGACCGCTGACGCGCAGGCGCGGATCGGCGATCTCGTGGTGCCCGCGCGGGGCCTCTGGGCGCTCTACGACGGCACCGCCGAGGACCAGCGTTCGCAGGGCATGATCGGCCAGCACGGCTCGCTCAGCCCGGAGGAGCTGCGCGTTCCGCTGCTCCGGTTCGGCGCGTTCGCACGCTGACCTTCGGCGCGTTCGCACGCTGACCTTCGGCGCGTTCGCACGCTGGCCGACTCGAGTCCGATCCGTGGATCGGGTCGGTGATCAGTCCTCGCTGCGGGCCCCGAACACGATCTCGTCCCACGACGGCATCTCGCGGCGGCGCCGGCGCGGCGCGGAATCGCCGTCGATCGAGACGGGGGCGGTCGACTGCTCGGGCTCGGATTCCGGCTCGTATCCCGGCTCGAGTGCTTCGAACAGAGCCAGCGGCCGCGACTCCTCCGGCTCCTCCTCGACCGTCGGCCGGGCTTCGCGCTGACCGCGCCGGCGGCGCAGGGCCTCCAGCAGGTCGGCCGTGTCGGACGGCGTCGCGGGGGCGAACGAAGCGCTGCGCGTCGCCGCCTCCTGCGCGTTGGACGAGGTCTGCGGGTGGCGCGCCGACCGCGGCTCCGGAGCGTCGGCCGCGCCGTCCTCCTCCGTCACGGTGGACTCGACGGGCGCCGGCACGAGGCGGGGACCGAACGCGCCCGAATCGAATCGGGTCTCGTCCTTGTACGGCGACGGGCGCTCCTTGTCCAAGGCGCGCAGGCGGGGGATCAGGCCCTCCGGCAAGGCGCCCTGCCGGGACAGCTGCGTGGCGTCGGCATTCAACGGGGCCAGCGCGCTGCGGCGCGGATCGAAGCTCCATCGCGCGTCGTGTTCGACGTCGTTGGCGGTGAACTCGAGCTTGATCACCCAGCCCGTGTCGTCCTTCCAGCTCGCCCAGCGCTCGTCACCGGCAGCCAGTTCCGCGAGCTTGGCGCGGATCGCGACGCCGAAGGTGGGCTGCGCATCGGGCTCGACCTCGCTGCCGATCAGCACGGGTACCGCGAGAGCCTGGCCGACGACGTGCTCGCGTTCGGCGAGCACGGGGCTCTCGAAGCGCTGCACGACCTCGAGGTCGACTCCCAGGAGTTCGGCGACCTCCGTGGCCGACATGCCGGCGCGGATGTGCGACTGGATCTCGCGGGGACTCGCCGCCAGCGGCGGCGCTTTCTCCTCGCGGCCCGCCTTGGCCCGGCGCAGTTCGGCGCGCAGCACCTCGTCGATCGGGAGGGCGAATCGCTCTCCCGACTCGGTGGCGAGGACGAGGACGTCGTCTTCCGCGCCGACGATCGTGACGTGTTCCATGGCTTCAGCCCCTCAGAATGAGTGTCGGTTCATGGTGTCATGCGGTGTGCGCGCCGCCGGGAATATCGCGGGCGCGCCGCCAGTTCTGATGCCCTGAGAGAGTGGCATTTGCGATTTGGACGCGCGTCATGCAAACTATGGGCCGCCGAACACCCCCGGCGCCCGCCACTCGCAGGATGAAAGTGGAGATCCACCCCATGGCAACCGATTACGACGCCCCGCGCAAGAGCGAAGACGAGAGCGAGTCGATCGAGGCTCTCAAGGAGCGCGTCCCCGACAAGCTGTCGGGGTCGATCGACGTCGAGGATTCGGACAACCCGGGCGGATTCGACCTTCCGGGAGCCGACCTCTCCGACGTCGAGCTCGACGTCGTGGTGCTGCCCCCGCAGGAGGACGAGTTCACCTGTGTCAGCTGCTTCCTCGTGAAGCACCGTTCGCAGCTCGACCACGAGGACAAGGCAGGCCCGATCTGCAAGGAATGCGCGGCCTGATTCCTCTTCGCTGCTCGCGCCCGGACCCTCTCGGTTCCGGGCGCGTTCTGCGTTCTGGGATCAGGCCTGCGGGTTCGCGGATGCGCGAGCCGCGTCGATTGCGGCGGCCAGGCGGTCCGGAGTCCGTGACGAGATCGTCCAGCTCGGTGCGGGATCCGCCGGATCGGTGTTGGGCACGATCACCACGCCGTCGATGCCGCCGCGGATCAGATGCCAGCCGCGGGCGGGAAGGCCGGGGCCGCGCGCCTGACGCGCGTCCTCACCGGTGCGGACCTCGGGCTCGCCCAGCCAGGAGGCGTCGATCCACGCGCGACCCGCGCGCAGGACGTTCCGCTCCACGGCGACGCTCGGCGATCCCGCGATCATCAGGGCGATGATCGCGAGTGTCGCGATGGCGCCGATGACGAGCGCGATACCCGATCCGGCGGGGACGAAGACGAGTGCCAGCATCGGGCCGCCGAGGGCCGCGGCGAGGAACAGCCACAGACTCGGTGCGAGACGTTCGCGGTAGCGGATGGCCCTCGAGGAGGGCCCGGCATCGCGTGCTGCGTTCTGCATTAGCCTCTTTCCGTGACCGAATCCGTGGACGTTCCCATTATCGCGCCCCAGCTCCCTGTCTACGCCCACCCCGGCGACGCCGGAGCGGACCTCGTCTCGACCGAGGCGCTGCGACTCGATCCCGGTCAGCGCGCGCTCGTTGGCACCGGCGTCCGGATCGCGCTGCCCGAAGGCTTCGCCGCGTTCGTCGTGCCCCGCAGCGGTCTCGCGGCCAAGCACGGCATCACCGTCGTCAACGCCCCGGGCACGGTGGACGCCGGCTATCGCGGCGAGATCAAGGTGAGCCTGCTGAACACCGACAGCAATGCGGCGTACGATGTCGCGGTCGGTGATCGGATCGCTCAGCTGATCGTCATGCCCGTCACCCGAGCCCGGTTCATCCCGGTCGACGCGCTGGACGATTCGGTGCGTGGAGCAGGCGGATTCGGATCCACCGGCTATCAGACCCAGAGCCAGGAGAACGCATGAGCGACGACAGCACGTCCGGGATCGAGCCCGTGGAGGACGCCTCGCAGGCTCCCGTCCGCGATCGCGCGGTCGACGGCCCGTTCGACGAGAGCGAGGCCAACCCGGTCCGTCCCTACATCGACCTCGGCGCCATCAAGATCCTTCCGCGCGAGGGGCTGAACCTCCGCCTCGAGGTGGAGGAGCAGACCCAGCGCATCGTGGCCGTGGGGCTCGACTACGCCGATTCGACCCTGCAGGTGCAGCCGTTCGCCGCGCCCCGCTCGAGCGGCCTCTGGGACGAGACGCGCGCGCAGATCCAGGAGCAGATCTCCCAGCAGGGCGGCACCGTCACCGAGCGCGAGGGCGCCCTGGGCTCCGAGCTGCTGGCAGAGATCCCCGCGGTCGCCGGCGACACCGCCGTCACGCGGCTCGCCCGGTTCGTGGGCGTCGACGGCCCGCGCTGGTTCCTGCGCGGCGTGATCGGCGGAGCCGCGGCATCCGACGAGTCCGCAGCGGCCGCCGTCGAGGACCTGTTCCGTTCGATCGTGGTGGTGCGCGGGGGAGCACCGATGCCCCCGCGCGACCTCATCCCGCTGCGCATGCCCGCGGCCCCCGGCACGGCGTGACCACGTCGCGGCCGGAGGAGCCGGAGCGCGCCTCCGAGGGCGCTCCGGGGGAGCGGTACGCACCGCCCCCGGCGCCCGACGCCGCGCAGAGCCTCGGGGCTGCCCTCGGCGGAGCGGCGCAGCGTCTGGGCATCGACCCGAACTCCGGTGCCAGCACCGGGCACGTCGTGTGGAGCGCGATGGGCGGGTGGCGCGGGGTGTTCGAGTCCGTCCTGCCCAGCGCGGCGTTCCTCGTCATCTACACCCTGAGGCCGGATCCGCTCTGGCTGTCGCTGGTCGTGTCGGTCGGTCTCGCCGCAGTCTTCTCGGTGATCCGCCTGCTGCAGCGCTCGCCCGCCGCCTCGGCCCTCGGCGGCCTCGTCGCCGTCGCCGTCGCCGCGGGACTCGCCCTGTGGACGGGCCGCGGCCAGGACAACTTCGTCCCCGGCTTCTTCACGAACGCCGCGTACGGCGTTGTGCTGCTCGTCTCGGCCCTCGTCGGATGGGCGCTCATCGGGCTCGCTGCGGGATTCCTCATGGGCGACGTGCGCGGCTGGAGAGCCGACAAGCGCAAGCGCCGGGCGTTCTTCTGGATCACGATCGCCTGGGCCGCGCTGTTCTTCGCCCGCCTGGGCGTGCAGCTGCCGCTGTACTTCTCCGGCAACGTGCAGGCGCTCGGCACGCTCAAGCTGATCATGGGGCTCCCGCTGTTCGCTCCGATGGTCGCGGTGACGTGGTTGCTGGTACGTGCGCTGTACCCGCCGAAGCACGAGGACGACACGCCTCAGGAGTGACTCGGCGCCACGCTCGCCGTGCTAGATTTATCTTGACGTCAAGATAAATCAGCACCTTTCGCTCACCTGTCCGCGAGAGCAGACTGGTAAGGCCCGCCTTGCTAGCCGCGCGGGGGAGCGGGCGAGCAAGATGGTGTCGACTGTCGCTTCCATCCGAACAGAAGGAGACGGATCCGTGTCCACGGTGAACAGCTTCGGTGCCAAGAGCACCCTGACGGTCGGCAGCACCGACTACGAGATCTTCCGGATCGACACGGTCCCCGGATACGAGAAGCTCCCGTTCAGCCTCAAGGTCCTCCTGGAGAACCTGCTTCGCACCGAAGACGGCGCGAACGTCACGAAGGCGCAGATCGAGGCACTCGGTTCCTGGGATCCGGCGGCTCAGCCCGACACCGAGATCCAGTTCACACCGGCGCGCGTGGTGATGCAGGACTTCACCGGCGTGCCCTGCATCGTCGACCTCGCCACCATGCGCGAGGCGGTCACGGCTCTTGGCGGCGACCCGAACAAGATCAACCCGCTCTCGCCGGCCGAGATGGTCATCGACCACTCCGTCATCGCCGACCTGTTCGGCCGCCCCGACGCCATCGAGCGCAACGTCGAGATCGAGTACGAGCGCAACGGCGAGCGTTACCAGTTCCTGCGCTGGGGCCAGACCGCCTTCGACGACTTCAAGGTCGTCCCCCCGGGCACCGGAATCGTGCACCAGGTGAACATCGAGCACCTCGCCAAGGTCATCTACGACCGCTCCGTGAACGGCGTGCTCCGCGCCTACCCCGACACCTGCGTCGGCACCGACTCGCACACCACCATGGTCAACGGCCTCGGTGTGCTGGGCTGGGGCGTCGGCGGCATCGAGGCCGAGGCGGCCATGCTCGGCCAGCCCGTGTCGATGCTGATCCCGCGCGTCGTCGGCTTCAAGCTGACGGGCGAGATCCCCGCCGGCGTGACCGCGACCGATGTCGTGCTGACGATCACCGACATGCTCCGCAAGCACGGCGTGGTCGGCAAGTTCGTCGAGTTCTACGGCGCCGGCGTCGCCTCGGTGCCCCTCGCGAACCGCGCGACGATCGGCAACATGTCGCCGGAGTTCGGCTCCACCGCTGCGATCTTCCCGATCGACGACGTCACCCTCGACTACCTGCGTCTGACCGGTCGCGACGAGCAGGCCGTGGCCCTCGTCGAGGCCTACGCCAAGCAGCAGTCGCTCTGGCACGACGCCGCGAACGAGCCCAGCTTCAGCGAGTACCTCGAGCTCGACCTCTCCACGGTCGTGCCCTCGATCGCCGGACCGAAGCGCCCGCAGGACCGCATCCTCCTGTCCGAGTCGAAGGCGCAGTTCGAGAAGGACATCCTGAACTACGTCACGGGTCCGATCGACATCAACGACTCCGGATCCTTCCCGGCGTCGGACCCGGGATCCGTCCCGGGTGAAGAGGTCGAGACCAACGAGATCCCCACGCTGTCCTCGGGGTCCCCGAAGGCCGCGTCCAAGCCGGTCAAGGTCAAGACGCCGGACGGGCAGAAGTACATCCTCGACAACGGCGCCGTGACGCTGGCCGCGATCACCTCGTGCACCAACACCTCGAACCCGTCCGTCATGATCGCCGCCGGCCTTCTCGCCCGCAACGCCCTCGCCAAGGGCCTGAAGCAGAAGCCGTGGGTCAAGACCACGCTCGGCCCGGGCTCGAAGGTCGTCACCGACTACTACGAGAAGTCGGGTCTCGACAAGGACCTCGAGGGCCTCGGCTTCTACACGGTCGGCTACGGCTGCACGATCTGCATCGGAAACTCGGGCCCGCTGATCGACGAGGTCTCGGCCGCGATCAACGAGCACGACCTCGCCGTCACCGCGGTGCTCTCCGGCAACCGCAACTTCGAGGGCCGGATCAGCCCCGACGTGAAGATGAACTACCTCGCCAGCCCGCCGCTGGTCGTCGCCTACGCCCTTGCGGGGTCGATGAACTTCGACTTCGACACCCAGGCGCTGGGCACCGACGGCGAGGGCAACGACGTGTTCCTCAAGGACGTCTGGCCCGACCCCGCCGAGGTGCAGCAGATCATCGATTCGTCGATCTCGCGCGACCAGTTCATCAAGCAGTACGCCACGGTGTTCGACGGCGACGAGCGCTGGACGAGCCTGCCCACGCCGACCGGTCCGGTCTTCGAGTGGGACGCCGACTCGACCTACGTGCGCAAGGCGCCGTACTTCGACGGCATGGAGGCGACCCCGGCACCCGTGTCCGACATCAGCGGCGCCCGCGTGCTGGCCACCCTCGGCGACTCGGTCACCACCGACCACATCTCGCCGGCCGGCAACATCAAGGCGGGCACGCCCGCCGCGCAGTACCTCACCGAGCACGGCGTCGCGCAGAAGGACTTCAACTCCTACGGCTCTCGCCGCGGCAACCACGAGGTCATGATCCGCGGCACGTTCGCCAACATCCGTCTGAAGAACGCGCTGGTCAAGGCGGTCAACGACGGACAGCAGATCGAGGGCGGTTACACCCGCGACTTCACCCAGGCCGGTGGCCCGCAGGCGTACATCTTCGACGCCTCGACGAACTACCAGGCCCAGGGCACCCCGCTGGTGATCTTCGGCGGCAAGGAGTATGGATCCGGATCCTCCCGTGACTGGGCGGCGAAGGGCACCAACCTCCTCGGCGTGAAGGCTGTCATCACCGAGAGCTTCGAGCGCATCCACCGCTCGAACCTTATCGGCATGGGCGTCGTGCCGCTGCAATTCCCCGCGGGCGAGTCCTGGGAGTCGCTGGGCCTCGACGGCACCGAGATCGTCTCGATCGCGGGCCTCGAGGAGCTCAACGAGGGCACCACGCCGAAGACGGTCAAGGTGACCGCGGCTCCGAGCGAGTTCTCGGCCGAGGGCAAGCAGCCCATCGAGTTCGATGCGGTCGTCCGCATCGACACCCCCGGTGAGGCCGACTATTACCGCAACGGCGGCATCCTGCAGTACGTGCTGCGCTCGCTGGTCTGATCCACGACGAGAGGCGGGGCCGGTTCCTTCGGGAGCCGGCCCCGCCTCTCATGTCAGGCGCGTGGCGCGCGTCCGCCGCTGGCATCCGTGCTGCGACGTCTGCAGGACGCCGTGACGGATGCAGGCGCTGATCGCGGATTCGGTCCTGCAGGCGTCGCCTGGTCCTGCAGGCGTCGCAGGACGTCTCCTCAGTTCTTCTTCGCGGGAAGTGTCGGCGGCGGGTCGTCGGGCGCGAGTTCCGTGGCGATCTGCCGGAACAGCCGGTCACTCGCATTGTCGTAGACGCCGTTCGCGTCGAACGCGCCGGGCAGGAACGTCGTCGCCACCGCGATCGCGATCTTCTTCGAGGGCAGATACGCCTCGGTGGCGCTGTACCCGCTCAGCAGAGGGTTCTGCAGCTGCCAGGATCCGGATCTCACCACTCCGAGTCCGTAGTTGTAGCCGTTCACCTGGGTGAAGCAGGATCCGGCGCAGACGGGGAGCGGTGTGCCGAAACCGATCAACGTCGAATCGGTCATCTCGTGGAAGCTCTTCGGTGAGAGCAGCTTGCCGGTGCCGACGGCGACCGCGGTCGTCGCCATGTCGGTGATCGTGGTCGCCTCGGCGGCTCCGATCGGCGTGCCCCAGGCGGGGTTCCAGAACGTCGACTCCTCCGTGAAAGGCATAGACGGGGGAATGCCGAGGGCTACGCGGCGCTCGGAGCTGTAGGCATGCAGCACCGGTTCCGGCATGGTCGCGGTACTGTACGCCGCCGTCTGCGTCATACCCATCGGGCCGAGGACCTTCTTCTGCAGCAGCTGGTCGAGGGGAGCTCCTCCGATCATGGAGAGGATGTGGCCGAGGATCATGAAGTTGGTGTGCGCGTAGCTCCAGTTGGTGCCGGGCTCGAATTGCAGAGGGCGATTGAACGCGTCCTTCAATCGCTCGTCGAACGTGAACTCGTGGAATGGGTCGGCGTTGTAGGCCGCGGTCCACTCCGGATCCGTCTCGAAGTCGGGATATCCGGTGGTCTGGTTCGTCAGCATCCTGAGCGTGACCTTGTTCGCCTCGGGCAGGCCGGGCATCCACTTGTCGACCGTGTCGTCGAGAGTGATCTTCCCCTCGTCGACGTACTCCAGCAACAATGTGGAGACGTACTCGAACGCCACCGCGCCGTTGCGGAAATGCATGTCGGTGGTGGCGGGGACGCCGGTCATCGAGTCCCCGTACGCCTGCATGGCCACGACCTTGCCGTCGACCGTGACCCGCACGATCACCGCCTTCAGACTGTCGGCCTTCATGGCCTCTCGGACGATCGAGTCGACCCGTGCGTTCTGGACGGTCGGAGGTTCGGACGACGCGATCGCGGCGGGAGCGGCCCCGCCCGCCGGCCGCCATACGATCCAGGCGATGACCACGAGCAATGCGATGACAGCAGCGGCTGCAATGACGACGATCGTCCTTCGCCGCGCGGTGCCGCGGGATGCCGGTGTCTGCGCGTTCACGTTCGTCTCCTCGGATCCACGATCGCGGAATGTCCAAGCGCACCGGGGGCCGTTCGGGTCCGGTCCTTCGGGCGCACGGGGACGATCACTCGCGTCCCCGTGCTCGCCTGCTGCTGAGCATAGACCCGGGGTCGGTGGCGATCAACGAGAGTGTGACGGCGCTCCGATGTACCGGGAGGACGGTCGGAGGATCTTGCCGTCCTGCACCTGCTCGCAGGCGTGCGCGCCCCAGCCGATCAGGCGTGCCGATGCGAACGTCGGAGTGAACAGCTCGCGCGGAATCCCGCACGCCTCCATGACGACCGCGGCGTAGAGCTCGACGTTCGTGCGCAGGGCGCGGCCCGGCTTGAGCTCGTCCAGCACCTGCAGCACGGTCTGCTCCACAGTCACCGCGAGGTCGACGCGGTCCGACGCGAGTCCGTCGACGCGCAGCCGCTGAGCGACCCCGCGCAGCAGGCGCGAGCGGGGATCCTCCGTGCGGTACACCGCGTGCCCGAACCCCATGATCCGCCCGCCGTTCTGCACGCGCTCGCGCACCCAGGCGTCCGCACGATCGGGTGTCCCGATCTCGTCCAGCATGTCGAGCGTGCGCGCGGGTGCGCCTCCGTGCAGTGGTCCCGACAGCGCGCCGAGTGCACCGCCGACGCACGAGGCGAGGTCGGCGCCGGTGGACGCGATGACCCGCGCCGTGAACGTCGACGCGTTGAACCCGTGGTCGATCGCCGCGGTCAGATACGTGGCGAGGGCAATGGAGAGGCGGGCGTCGGGTGCGGCGCCCGTGAGCATGCGCAAGTAGTCGGAGACGGGGTCGAGCTCCGCGTCCGGCGCGATCGGATCCTGTTCCTGGCTCCACCGGTGCAATGCCGCGATCAGGGACGGCGCGACGGCGGCGAGACGGATCGTGTCGTCGACGCGCTCCTCGTCGGTCTCGTCGTAGAGGGCGCGCCGTCCGTCCGCGGCGGAGACGAGAGCGAGCCCGGTGCGCAATTGGGCCATGGGATCCAGACCCGAGGCCGCGATCGCCGACAGCGGTCCGTGCAGGTGTTCGGGGATCGTTCGCGCCGCGGTCGTTCGGGCGCGGAAAGCTGCGGCGTCGGCGTCGTCCTGAGGCAAAGCGCCGAGTGCGACCAGCCTCCAGGCGTCCTCGAATCGGGCTTCGGCGGCCAGCTCCACACCCGAGACGCCCCGGTACTGGAAGAAGCCCTCCTCGCCGCGGACGTCGCCGATCGTGGTCTCGGCGACGACGACGTTGGTGAGTCCTCGCGGAACGTCGATGAGATGCGTGTCGTTGCGATCGATGGTGATGGCCATGTCGGCTCCTCTCTGGCGAGTCGCGGATGGCGGCTCTTCGCTCACGATCTCTAATGGATCCGGATATCGTCAATGTTGATCGAATCAATGAAGGAGCCCGCGATGGACGCACTCACGGCGGCGCAGACGGCGGCGCGTCTCGGTGTGCGGACGGAGACGCTCTACGCGTATGTCTCTCGGGGCCTGATCGCGCGCGAGCGCGGGGCGCACGGCTCGTTGTTCGACCCGCTCGAGGTCGAGCGCTTCGCCCGTACCCGCCGCCGTGCGACCTCGCCCTCGCACGGCGCGGCTCGCGCGGCCGGCGCGGACGGGAGCCCGCTGGCTGTCATCGACACGGACATCGCGCTGATCGAGGACGGGGAGCTCTGGATCCGCGGCGTGCCGATCGATGAGCTGGTCGCGGGGGAGGGCCAGCCGCCGAGATTCGACGCGATCGTGCGGTGGCTCTTCGCGCGCACGGACCTGCCGCAGTGGGACGCGTTGCGGCTGGAAGGGTCCGGGAGCGCAGCGCCGAGCCGCGTGGTTGCCGCCCTTCCGCCCGCTGCCGGGGCATTCAGCCGACTGCTCGCGGCGGTCGCGACTCTCGCGGCGGAGGATCCGGAACGATACGACCTCCGTGCGGAGACCGTGGCACGCGTCACGACGCGTCTCGTCGCCGGGCTCGTGGATGCGCTCCCGCTGCTCGGTGTCGGTCAGCAGAACGACAGTGCGGCGTCGACCAGCGGGACGACGGGCGGATCGGTGGCAGCGCGGCTCTGGCCTTGCCTCACGAGGCTTCCCCCGACGCCTGATCGCGTGCGAGTGCTGGACGCTGCGCTCGTGCTCCTGGTCGATCACGACATGGCGGCCTCGACTCTCGCCGCGCGGGCCGCGGCGTCGGCGCGAGCCCATCCCTACGCCGTCGTGGCGGCCGGGTTCGGCGCCCTCGACTCTGCTCTGCACGGAGCGGTGAGCGCGGCGGTCCACGCACTGCTCCGACAAGTGCGGGACGGGGTGGATCCGGCAGCCGCGCTGGCGACCGCGACGCGCTTGGGCGGAGCGGGGATCCCCGGCTTCGGACAGCTGCTGTACCCGGACGGAGATCCCCGGGCGCGGCTGTTGCTTCGGCTCATGCGCGAGACGGCGGATCCGCAGGCTGAGACGGCACTGGGGCTGGCCGAGCAGCTGATCGCCGTCGTGCATGCCAGGACGGGCCTCTACCCCACGGTCGATCTCGCGCTGGCCGTGATGGCACTGGCCTGGGACATGCCCGCGGACGCCGGAGAGACGGTCTTCGCGGTCGCGCGCTCAGCAGGCTGGTGCGCGCACGCGCAGGACGAGTACGGGCGGTCCCCGCTGCGGTTGCGGCCGATCGGACACTACGTCGGTCCGGATGCGGCGGATCTCCAGCGGCCCGGGAGCAATGCTCGGTAGTCTTGGTCGGTGCTGCGGGCCTCGGCTCGCTGTTCCCGTTTCGTTTCAGGAGGCAGACACGGTGGCGATCCTTCCCGGCATCTCCGGTCCCCGCGACCTCGACCGGCTCACCCCCGAACAGCTCGCGGAGCTGGCAGCGGAGGTCCGTTCGTTCCTGATCGAGAACGTCGCCCGCACGGGTGGCCACCTCGGGCCGAACCTCGGCGTCGTGGAGCTCACCATCGCGCTGCACCGGGTGTTCTCCTCACCGGATGACCCGATCATCTTCGACACCGGGCATCAGTCGTACGTGCACAAGCTCCTCACTGGGCGTCAGGACTTCTCGGCGTTGCGCTCGCGCGGCGGGCTGGCCGGCTACCCACAGCGGTCGGAGAGCCCGCACGACGTCGTGGAGTCCTCGCACGCCTCGAGCTCGCTGAGCTGGGCAGATGGGATCTCCCGCGCCTTCACCGCGACGGGTCGCGGGGACCGTCACGTCGTCGCGGTCGTCGGCGACGGCGCGCTCACCGGCGGCATGACGTGGGAGGCGCTCAACAACATCTCCGATGACAACGAGCGCAACCTGGTCATCGTCGTGAACGACAACGGGCGCTCCTACGCGCCGACGATCGGCGGTATGGCCCGCTACATGAACCGGGTGCGCACGGCGGGCGTGTACCGCGACCTGCATCGCAAGTCGGACCGGTTCTTCCGGGCGTTCGGTCCAGTCGGGCGCGCGTTCTACCGCGGCGTGCGCGGAGGAACGCACGGCTTCCTCTCGCGCTTCTCGAACAACGAGGAGTTGTACTCCAACCTCGACATCAAGTACCTCGGTCCCATCGACGGGCATGACATCCCCTCTCTCCTTGAGACGCTGCAGCTCGCGAAGGACTACGGCGCCCCGGTCATCGTGCACGTCATCACCGAGAAGGGCCGGGGGTACCAGCCCGCGCTCGACGACGAGGCGGATCAGTTCCACGCGGTCAACAAGATCGACCCGAAGACCGGCGCCCCCCTCGCGGCGAGCGGCATCGGATGGACCGACGTGTTCGCCGACGCACTGGTCGACGTCGGTTCGCGCACCCCGAAGGTCATCGCGATGACGGCGGCGATGCTGCGGCCCACGGGTCTCGCTCCGTTCGCAGAGCGGTTCCCCGACCGCGTCTACGATGTCGGCATCGCCGAGCAGCACGCCGTGACGTCCGCGGCGGGCCTCGCGTACGGCGGTCTGCATCCGGTGGTCGCGCTCTACGCCACGTTCATGGGCCGCGCGTTCGACCAGGTGCTGATGGACGTCGGGCTGCACCGTGCCGGGGTGACGTTCGTGCTGGACCGGGCGGGCGTCACCGGGCCCGATGGCCCGAGCCACCACGGTCTGTGGGACCTGTCCATGCTGCAGATCGTGCCGGGGATCCGCATCGCGGCGCCCCGTGACGCCGAGCGCCTGCGCGAGGAGCTGGAGGAGGCGGTGGCCGTCGACGACGCGCCGACCGTGATCCGCTTCCCCAAGGGTGCGGTGACCCCCGAGATCCCGGCGCTCGAGCGCCTGCACGACGGCGTGGACGTGCTCTCCCGCGATGAGGACGAGGATGTGCTGCTCATCGGGATCGGCCCGTTCGCGACTCTCGCTCTCGACGTGGCGGACCGCCTCAAGGCGCAGGGGATCGGCGCGACCGTGATCGACCCGCGCTGGGCGATCCCGGTGCAGCCCTCGGTCGTCGAGCTCGCGGCCCGGCACCGCCTCGTCATCACCCTCGAGGACGGCATCCGTGTCGGCGGGGTCGGCACACGCGTCCGTCAGGTCCTCCGCGAGGCGGGCATCGACACAGCCGTCGACGAGCTGGGCCTGCCCGACGAGTACATCGACCACGCCAGCCGCGACCAGATCCTCGAGGATGCCGGGCTGACCTCGGGCAAGATCGCGCAGGACGTCGTCGCCCAGGTGCTCGGCACCCGCGTGCCGATCGCCCGCCCCACGGGCGAGGTTCCGCTGCACACGGGCACGGTCGAGATCGTGGCCGGGGCACGCGAGGACCGCACGGCGAACGATCCCCGGCGTTAGTCACGCTCCGGCCAGGGTGCGCTGACCTTCCGGTCGTCACGCAGCGC
Source organism: Microbacterium sp. NPDC060117 (assembly GCF_042729315.1). Classification (NCBI taxonomy): domain Bacteria; kingdom Bacillati; phylum Actinomycetota; class Actinomycetes; order Micrococcales; family Microbacteriaceae; genus Microbacterium; species Microbacterium sp. NPDC060117. The sequence goes on along the minus strand of NZ_JBHWXR010000002.1, from coordinate 559,571 downwards.
CTGGCGCGCCGTGATCGACCAACCTGTGCCTGCGCTGACGGCGCCAGCGGTGGCGGCGAGCGCGATCAGCGGCCAGAGATCTCCAGACATGTTCCACGCGCCGGTGATCGCGCCGCCGATGCCGACGGCCAAGGCCCCGCCGACGACTGCTCCGAACGCTGCGTGCGCGCCGAGGTGGATCCATCTCGACCTGATGCGCGCCAGCGAACGTCCGAGAAGGGCGGCGAACGGCAGGGACACGAGTGTCGCGATTCCTGAGATCGCACCGCCGACGGCGAGCGAGACGATAGCGAAGACAGCCTTCAGCTCGCTGAACGCCGCGGATACGGCTCCGGGGAGCGTCACCAGCGCTCCCAGAATCGCCAAGAAGACCAACCATGCCCAGAACGCGCCGCGCACCAGCTCATCCCCGGTGAACGCCATGGGCCTCGCGGGCGTCCGCGGAGAAGGCGCGTCGGTACCGATGCTCATCATCATCGGGGAGCCGCCTGAGGATGGGGATGCCGGCGACGGAACCAGGGCTGCGGAGTCAGCCCGCGGTCCTTCCGCAGCGCGAGCGACGCCGTCCTCGCCCAGGCGAGCGTGATCGCGACCGACCCCGAGGCCCAGCCGGCGACGGCGATCACGGTCAGAACGCCTGCGAAGCTCAGATGCAGCGTGGTGATCACGGCTGCCGTCACCGCACCCGAGAAGACGATGCCGAACCCGGCCCATGCGATGACATGCGTTCGGAAATCTGCCACCCGGACGATCGCACGTCCGAGGAGCAGCGCCGGCATCACTCCGATCAGGAGCGCGAGGAGCGAGATCGGCACGGCGTAGAACTGGACCAGGATGGTGAGGCCCACGCCTCTCCCGAGGGCGGAAAACAACGAATCCGCTTGGTCGAGTCTGTCGACGAACGCGGCGACGGTGCCCGCCAGCACGCACGCGATGAGGAACAGCACGAGGTGCAGCCCGAGAGCACGGAAGGCGCCCGCGATGAACTCCTCCGGGGTGAACGCCATCGGCTTGTTCGGTGTCCGCGGCCACGCCGCAAGCTCTTCGGCGTTCATGGCCGCACGTCCGCGATCTGGTCGAGGAGGTCGCGGGTCACACCGCGGACACCGGGGACGCGCAGGAACGGGAGTGCGACGGCGAACAGTCTGAGTCCGGTATCGAGGAGGCGGGTGGTCTTCGCCTGGTCGGGAGACTCGTCATAGGTCCACCGGAGGATGAGCGCGAGATACATCGGGAAGATCGCCTCGGGCAGACGCTCGGCGATATCGTCCGGCACACGATGCGACGCGCCTTCGACGACTTCGCGGAGCAGGCCGATCGTCATCTCGCGCGCGGGAGAGGACTCCACGGACAGGGGGTTGATCGGGGAGTCGGGGGAGACCATCGCGCTGAGGAAGCCCGGTGCGACGGCGCGGTAGGCGCCGACCGTTTCCAGGCTGGTCTCGAGGAAGATGCGCAGACGATCGACGAGGCCGGTCACACCCTCGAGCCTTGGGCGCGCTACTGCTCCGTGATCCCGCTGCTGCTGGTCGTAGAGCTCCTGGACCAGGTGCTCCTTGGAAGGGAAGTAGTAGTAGGCGTTCCCGACCGATACGCCTGCCTCCTTGGCGATCAGTCGGATGGTGGTGTCCGGGTAGCCGCGCTCGACGAATGAGGCCATGGCCGCGGCGCGGATCCGCGCTCTTGTCGCTTCGGCCTTCGGGGTGAGCGGCTTCGACGTGGCGTCCGACTCTGAACTGAACATGTTCAAAGAGTAGCGCGGACCCCGTGGAACGTCTACCCGGGCCGGGCGTGGCCGGCGCTCGGTCAGTACACTCGGCCCTCCGTGCACGTCGCGGTGTCGGCCGTGTTGCCCATCACCTGCGAAGGCAATGCGACGGCGTCGGTCGTCGTAGGGGCTGCGGAAGCGGCAGGAGCCAGAGGATCGGCGGCATCGGCCTCCGCGGGAGCCGCGGTGCCGGCTTCCTCGGTTGACTGACCTTGGGTGGCCGCTGTGAATGTGAAGGTCTTGTTCTGCTCGAGAGCGGTCAGCACCTGCTGTGCGGCGGCCTCGTCCGGAACCAGCCGGTTCGGATTCGACGGCGCGGGATAGACGGGGTACTGGATGAACGCGTACTCCTGGGTGGGCACACTCTTGATCGCGAGGCCCAATTGCACGAGCGTGAGCGGGTTCTCCAACGTGGTGCTGGGGTCGATCGCGCTGATGCCGGCGTGCGCCAGCCGAAGCAGCTTCGCGGGATCGGTGAGCGTCTGCTCGTCGCTGATCCGCCGCACCAGGCTCGAGAGGTACTGCTGCTGGTTGCCGATTCGCGCGAGGTCACTACCGTCCGCCGTCGAGTAGCGCGCGCGAAGAAAGGCGAGAGCCTGCGCGCCCTGAAGCGTATGCCGTCCCGCGGTCAGATCGATGCCGGAGTCCGCGTCCCGCATGTCGCTGGCGACGCAGATCTCCACGCCGCCGATCGCATTGGTGACGTCGATCACGCCACCCCAGTTGATCGATGCGGCGTAGCCGACCTTCAGCCCTGTCAGCGCCGTGATCGCCTTCGCGGAGCAGTTCACTCCGCCCCGTTCGAACGCGGCATTGATCATCTCGCCCGAGACCGCTGGTGACACCGTGCCGTCATCCTTCCGACACTCGGGGATTTCGACGAGGAGGTCGCGCGGGAAGCTGATCACCGTGATGTGCCGTGGCTCCGCGGAGATGTGCACGAGCATGAGGACGTCGCTGCGCGTGCCCTCGACGTCCGGATCCGAGCATCGATTCTGGAACATCGCGGCGTATTGCGGCTCGCAGTTGTCGGTTCCGGCGAGCAGGATGTACGCGGCGACGTTCGGGAACCCGCCCAGCCCAGGTGCGGCTGCTTCTGCCGGTGCGTCCTCGAGCGCGAAGCTGCCCGACGCGAAGTTGCCGGCGAGGTCCTGGACGATCCAGACGCCGGTCGCGACCGCAGCGATGGCGACGGTGGTCGCGCAAACGGCGAGAAGGCGCAGGAACTGTCCCCAGGCGCCCGGACGCGGAAGCTGGCCGTGCTGGGCGACGGTCCGCCGACCGGATCTGGTTCCTCCCACACGATCCCCCTGATCTGCGCCTCGGACGATGCAGACGACCCGTCATGCACCACCTGTTGCTGCCCGAGCCTAGCGGGCGATGTCAGGCGGAGTCGGCGAGCGTCTCGGCCACGAGGCGCGACACCTGGTCGTGGGCGAGGGAGCGGTCATCGTCCACGAGGCCGATGCGGGTTCGCCTGTCCAGCACGTCGTCGGTGGTCAGCGCGCCTTCGGCCCGCACCGCGAACTCGACCTCGGCGCGTGTCACGTCGATACCCGCGGCGATGCGCTCCCGCGGGGCCGTGCAGCGCGCGCGGGCCAGCACCAGCCCGGCCTCCGCTCCGTAACGCCAGTGCAGATCGTCCGAGGGGCGCGAAGGAGCCGCAATCGCGCCGACGAGAGGCAGCGTGGCGGTGCGGCACGGCCCCGCGGGGAGACCTGCGATCGCGACTGCTCGATCGACCGCATCCTCTGCCATGCGGCGATAGGTGGTGAGCTTTCCGCCGAGGACGTTCACGAAACCGCCCTCGGAGACGGCTACGAGATGGCGTCGAGAGATGTCCGCAGTGGAGGATCCACCGGTGTCGACGAGCGGCCGCAGCCCCGCGTATGCACCGCGGACCTGGTCGCGCCGGATCGGCGTGGCGAGGGCGCGGTTGAGGACCTCGAGCAGGAACGCGATCTCCGGCTCCGTGGGGACGGCGACCGAGGGCACCGGCCCCGGCGCGTCTTCATCGGTGAGACCGACCACGACGCGGCCGAGCTGCTGCGGCAGAGCGAACACGAAGCGGCTGATGGATCCGGGATGCGGCACGGTGAGGGCTGCCGCGGGGTCCCCCAACGCTGCGGCGTCGAGCACGAGATGCGTGCCCCGGCTCGGCCGCATGCGGATGGCGTCATCGAGATCTCCGGCCCAGACGCCCGTGGCGTTCACCACGGTACGGGCGCGGATCTCGAACCTCTCGCCGCTGAGGGCGTCCTCGACGTGGGCACCGTTCTGGCGGAGCGTGAGTGCGCGCACCCGCGTGAGGATCCGGGCGCCGAGGGATGCGGCTGTCCGCGCGACGGCGACGACGAGCCGGGCGTCATCGACGAGCTGACCGTCGGCGGCGAGCACGGCGCCCTGCAGCCGCTCCGCCTGCAGGGTCGGCACCAACCGAGCCGCGGTGCGCGCTGTGATGAGGTGAGGCGCGGGCAGGACGGCCTGCGGCGTGCCCGCCCGCAGCCGCAGCAGATCCCCGAGTGCGAACCCCACGGCGCCTGTCAAGCGCTGCTTCGGGGTGGCGGCGGGGGAGAACGGCAGCAGCTGAGCCATCGGGCGGATGAGATGAGGGGCGATCCGCGTCATCAGCAGGTGGCGCTCGACCGCGCTCTCCCGCGCCGTGGCGATGTCGCCGGTCGCGAGGTAGCGCAGCCCGCCGTGCACGAGCTTCGAACTGAACCGGCTGGTGCCGAACGCGAGGTCCTCGGCCTCGATGAGCACGACCGACAGTCCGCGGCTCACCGCGTCCAGGGCGACTCCGGCGCCGGTGATCCCGCCCCCGACGACGAGCAGGTCGACACGGTCCTCGGCAGTGCGGAGCAGTTCCTCGCTCCGGCGCCGCGCGTTCAGTCGCGAGGAACCGTTCATGGCCGCAGCAGCCCGTCGATGGCGGTGCGCAGCTCGCGTTCGAAGGAGAGCTCGTCGATGAGTTCGCTCACCGTGCCGTGGGAGAGCAGTGCGGACTGCGCGATCAGCAGCAGCATCACCGCCATCGCCTGCGGATCATCGCGGCGGACGGATCCATCATCCTGGGCCGCAGAGATGGAGACCGCGATCCAGGCGAGGATCGCACGCTGGCTGGATCCGACGCGCTCCAGGGTGTAGCGCGTGAACGCCTCGGGCTCATCCGTCAGCAGGTGCCGGTAGACCGGGTCCCCGCGGAACAGCGTGGAGAACCGGAGCACGTCCTCGATGATCTCGGCGCGGGTCGTCGCAGGCTCGGGGAACTGGTCGAGGATGCTCGCCACACGGCGCAACAGGGCGGCGCGAACCACATCGTCGGCATCCGACCAGTGACGATAGATCGTCGGGCGACTCACTCGCGCGCGGCGGGCGAGCTCGGCGATCGTCACGCCGTGCACGCCTCGCGACGCGATGAGCGCCTCGGCGGACTCGAGGATCCGGGTCTGCGTCGGGTCCCAGCTCGGCAGGGGGACATCGAACGCGGGTTGACGTTTTGTCATGATCTGTCACACTGTAACGCATGACGAACCCGAGCGGCAGAGACGCCGACGATCCGATCGACGAGACGGCGCCGATGCGCTGGAATGGCTGGGGAGACCCCGAACGGGCCGAGGGTCTGCCTTTCGCTGTGCGTTCCCTGCTGCCGCTGCTGCTCGGGCGCATCCGTCGCCCCGGCTCGGCGATCGCCCTCGCCGACGTCCGGCTGATCCGTTCCGCCTTCACGTCCGACGACGTCGAGGCGTTCGCCGAGGTGCTCGGCGCCGACAACGTCCGGACGGATGCGGAGTCCCGCATTCGGCACGCCGGGGGGCGTTCCACCCCCGACCTGCTGCGCCGCCGTGAGGAGGACCAGGCCGCGCCCGACGCGGTGCTGCGCCCGCACGACCACGACCAGGTCGTCGCGTGTCTGCGCCTGGCCGCGGAGCGCGACATCGCCGTGATCCCGTACGGCGGCGGGACGAGCGTCGTCGGCGCCCTCGACCCCGAGCGCGGTGCGCACAGGTGCGTCGTGAGCCTGGATCTCGGCCGGATGACCGGCCTGCTGCGTTACGACGCCGTGAGCGCGGAGGCGGTGCTCGCCGCCGGAACGACCGGGCCGGAGGCGGAACGGCTCCTCGCGGGTCACGGCATGGAGCTGGGGCACTACCCGCAGAGCTTCCGCTACGCGACGATCGGCGGATTCGCCGCCGCGCGCTCATCGGGACAGAACTCGGCCGGTCACGGCCGGTTCGACACGATGGTCACCGGCATCAGGGTCGCGACCCCGACGGGCGACATCGAGCTGGGGCGGTCGCCGGGCAGCGCCGCAGGCCCGGACCTCATCCGCCTCTTCCTCGGATCCGAGGGCATCTACGGCGTCATCACCGAGGTGACCGTGCGCGTGCACCCCGTGCCGTCCGGGCGCGTGATGGAATCGTGGACGTTCCCCGACTTCGCGACCGGTGCCGCGGCGTTGCGAACCGTGGCGCAGGGCGGCGGTGGCCCCACCGTGATGCGCCTGTCCGATGAGGCCGAGACCAGCGTGAGCCTCGCTCAGGTCGGGAAGATCGGCAAAGCGCTCGCGAAGGGCACGAGCGCGGTCACCGTCTTCGAGGGGGACGACGTGGCGGCGCGTCGAGCGCGCACGGCTGCGCTGCTGCACGCGGCCGGCGGCACGTCGCTGGGCGAGGGAGCATCGGAGGACTGGCTGCGCACCCGTTTCGACGGACCGTACCTGCGCGATGCCCTGCTCGATGCGGGTGTGTTCTGCGAGACGCTCGAGACGGCGACGACGTGGTCCCGGCTCGTGGGCCTGCGCGATGCGGTGACGACGGCGCTCAAGACCGGATTCGCCGAGGCAGGACGCAAGTCCTTCGTGATGTGCCATGTCTCGCACGTGTACCCCACGGGGGCATCGCTGTACTTCACCGTGCTCGCTCCGCTCGGCACCGATGCGCTGGACGCATGGGCCGGCATCAAGCACCGGGCCGGCGACGCCATCATGGCCGCGGGCGGCACGATCAGCCACCACCACGCGGTGGGGCGCGATCACTCGCCCTGGCTCGCGGACGAGATCGGTCAGACGGGCATCCGGATCCTCGCGGCTGTCAAACGCGAGCTCGATCCCGCGGGGATCATGAATCCCGGCGCCGTGCTCGGCGCGGCGGCGCCGGTTCCCGTGTCACCCGCGGGAGCCTGAGGCATGCCGAGGATCGCGCTGATCGTGAACCCGCGCTCCGGCAAGGGGCGCGGCGCCTCCGCGGCGGATGCGGCCGTCGCCGCGCTGCGGGACGCGGGTGCCGAGGTCGTCGTGCACATCGGATCCTCGCCCGCGGACACGCGCCGTCTGATCGGGGTCGCCGTCGCGACACGTCCGGAGGCGCTCGTCGTGGTCGGCGGAGACGGCACCGTGTCGGAGATCCTGCCCGAGCTTGCAGGCACGGAGATGCCGATGGTGCTCGTTCCCGCCGGCACGGGCAACGACCTCGCTCGCGCCCTGGGAGTGCCGAGACACGACCCGGCCGGTGCCGCGCTGCTCGCGCTGCACGGAGTTCCTCGTCGCATCGACGTCGGCGAGATCGTGGCAGCCGGCCGGACCACGCCGTTCCTCACGGTGGCGGCGCTCGGCTTCGATGCCAAGGTCAGTGATCGCACGAACCTGCTGCGCTGGCCCCGCGGTGCCGCGCGCTACTACCTGGCGATCCTGATCGAGGTCGCCCGCCTGCGGCCGACCCGGTTCCGGCTGGCCTGCGAGGGCGAGGATCCGAGAGACGCCCCCGGCACACTGGTCGCCGTGGGCAACACCGCCAGCTACGGCGGCGGCATGCCGATCTGCCCCGACGCGCGCCTCGACGACGGCCTGCTGGACGTGGTGCATGTCGCGCCGATGCGGCGGATCCGATTGCTCGCGCTGTTCCCCCTGCTGCTGCGCGGGCGGCATCTGACGCGGCCGGAGGTGGCGCACCGCCTGGTGCGCGAGATCACCGTCTCATCGCCGGATCTCGTGGTCTACGCCGACGGAGAGCGGATCGCGGAGAAGGCGTGCACCATCCGGGTGCGCCCCGCGTCACTGACCGTGATGGTCGCGAAGGGAGTCACCGCATGACCGGCTTCGATGAAGACGTCGTCGTGATCGGGTCCGGGTTCGGCGGTTCGGTCGCTGCGCTCCGGCTCGTGGAGAAGGGCTACCGGGTCCGTGTGTACGAGGCGGGTCGACGCTTCGAGGACGACGACTTCGCGAGGACGAACTGGGACGTCCGCCGCTACCTGTGGGCTCCCGCCTTCGGGTGCTTCGGCGTACAGCGGATCCACCGGCTGCCGCACGTCATGATCCTCGCCGGCGCCGGTGTCGGCGGCGGATCCCTGAACTACGCGAACACGCTCTACCAGCCCGGCGACGGCTTCTTCGACGACCCGCAGTGGTCCGGTATCGCGCCATGGCGGGACGAGCTCGCGCCGCACTACGCCACGGCCAAGCGCATGCTCGGTGTCGTGGAGCACTACCCGCACACCGGCCCGGTCGAACGGATCATGGCAGGTGCAGCCGAGGATCTGGGCGTCGCGAAGACATTCCGCCGAGCGCCGGTCGGCGTGTACTTCGGCGCGCCGGGCGAGACCGTGCCGGATCCGTTCTTCGGCGGCGAAGGCCCCGCACGCACCGGCTGCACGTTGTGCGGGAACTGCATGGTGGGCTGCCGCGTCGGCGCGAAGAACACTCTCATGAAGAACTACCTCGCGCTCGCGGAGCGTCGTGGCGCGGTGATCGAGCCGCTGCGCACGGTCGTCGAGGTCCGCGAGCTCGCCGGAGGAGGCTTCTCGGTCACCACTCGCCCCAGCGGCGGCTGGGGTCGGGGCCGACGGCGCACCGTGACCGCGGAGCGGGTCGTGCTGGCGGCGGGCACCTGGGGGACGCAGCAGCTGCTGCACCGGATGAAGGCCTCGGGCGCGCTGCCGCGGATCCCGGATGCGCTCGGCCGGCTCACCCGCACCAACTCGGAGGCGCTGGACGGCGCGGTCTCGACCGCGGTGCCGGAAAAGGCCGGCTTCGCCCACGGCGTGGCCATCACGACGTCGTTCCACGTCGACGATCGCACGCACGTGGAGAACGTGCGGTACGGCCCCGGATCCAACCTCATGGGGGCGCTCGCGACCGTGCTCGTACCGGGCGACGTGCCGCTGCATCGCCGCCTGGGCGCGCTCCTCGGAGCCGTCGCGGGTCATCCGATCCGACAGTTCCGACTCGGGACGCTGCGTCGCTGGAGCGAGCGCGGCATCATCGCGCTCGTCATGCAGACCGCCGACAACTCGCTCACGCTCTCCCTGCGCCGTCGGTTCGGGCGCGACGTGCTGACCAGCGCCCAGGGGCATGGCGCCCCGAACCCGAGCCACCTGCCCGAGGCGCACCGTGCGGCGCAGGCGATCGCGACCCGCATGACGCAGGAGACGGGCGTGCCTGCATCCGCACGGGGATCCTGGCCCGAGGTCTTCGGGATCCCGCTCACCGCGCACTTCCTCGGCGGGGCGGTGCTGTCGGATGCGCCTGAGCACGGCGTCGTGGACCCCTTCCACCGGGTGTGGGGGCATCCCGGGCTCTCGGTCGTGGACGGATCCGCCGTCCCGGCGAACCCGGGTGTCAATCCGTCCCTCACGATCACGGCCCTGGCCGAACGTGCCATGTCGTACTGGCCGCGACGGGGCGAGCCCGATCCGAGGCCGGAACAGGCCTGACGCACGAAGAAGGCCGCCTCCCTCGGGAGACGGCCTTCGTCGTGCAGCTCTGTCGCGCCGCGTCAGGCGTTCGCGATCCCGCGGATCGCCGGCGTGTGGAACGTCGCGTTGAACACGCGCTCCGACGCGCCCTCGCGGTCGAGGTACGGCGATGCACCGCCGTCGATGAACGGCCAGCCCGCGCCGAGGATGAGGCACAGGTCGATGTCCTCGACCTCCGGCACCACGCCCTCGTCCAGCATGAGTTTGATCTCCTGCGCGAGCCCGTCCTGCACCCGGCGGAGGATCTCGGCGGCCGGTGTCGGCGTGGAACCCGCGGCCTGCTTCACGAGCTTGTCCGCGGCCTTGGTGAAGCCGGTCACCCGCCCGCCCTTGTCCTTCTCGACGACCTCGGGCAGATCCGCCAGCGCGTGGAAGTTCTCGTTCGCGTAGAAGCGGTCAGGGAACGCGTGCACCATGGTGTCCTGCACGTGCGCGGCGACCTTCCAGCCGACCAGGTCGATGAGCTGGAACGGGCCCATCGGCAGTCCGAGCGGGCCGAACGCCTTCTCGACGTCCGCGACGGGCGTTCCCTCGTAGACGGCACGGGCGGCCTCGCCCATGACCTTGGCGAGAAGGCGGTTCACGACGAAGCCGGGGGCGTCGGCGGTCAGGACCGCGTTCTTGCCCAGGCCCTTCGCGACCACGAATGCGGTCGACAGTGCCGCTTCGGTGGTCGTCGGCGTCTTCACGATCTCGATGAGCGGCATGACCGCGACCGGGTTGAAGAAGTGGAAGCCGACCAGACGCTCGGGATGAGCGAGTTGGGATCCGATCTCCTCGACCGACAGCGACGAGGTGTTGGTCGCGAGGATCGCGTCCTCGGCGACGATCTTCTCGATCTCGCCGAACACCGCCTGCTTCACGCCGACCTCCTCGAACACGGCCTCGATCACGAAGTCGCAGTCGGCGTAGAGGCTCTTGTCGGTCGTGCCGGTGACGAGGGCGCGCAGCTTGTTCGCGGTGTCCGCGTCCAGCCGGCCCTTCGCCTCGAGCTTGCCGATCTCCTCGTGGATGTAGGCGACGCCCTTGTCGACGCGCGCCTGGTCGAGGTCGGTGATGAGCACGGGCACCTGCAGCTTGCGCACGAAGAGCAGCGCGAACTGGCTGGCCATCAGGCCGGCGCCGATGATGCCGACCTTCGTGACCTTCTTCGCGAGGGCCTTGTCGGGAGCCCCGACGGGGCGCTTGGCGCGCTTCTGCACGAGGTCGAAGGCGTACATCGACGCCGCGAACTGGTCGCCGGTGACGAGGTCGGCGAGGGCCTCGTCCTCCCGTGCGAAACCTTCCTCCCGGCTTCCGCTCTTCGCCTTGTCGAGCAGGTCGAGAGCAGCGTAGGGCGAGCGCGGCACGGTGCCGATCTTGGACTCGAGCATGCCGCGGGCCATCTTGATGGCGATCGGCCACTTGGTGAGGCGCTCGATCTTGCCGGGCTCGTTCTTGCGCTCGACCTTCTTGCCGCCGAGCACCGCGTCGGCCCAGCGCAGCGAGTCCTCGAGGAAGTTCGCCGCGGGGAAGATCGCGTCCATCATGCCGAGCTCGAACGCCTGCTGCGGCTTGAGCATGCGGTTCTGCTTGAGCGGGTTCGAGATGACGACCTCGAGCGCGTTCTCGATGCCGATGAGGTTCGGCAGCAGGTACGCGCCGCCCCAGCCCGGGATGATCCCGAGGAACACCTCGGGCAGCGCGAGGGCCGCCGCCGAGGCGTCGACCGTGCGGTAGGTCGAGTTGAGCGCGATCTCGACGCCACCACCGAGGGCGAGGCCGTTCACGAACGCGAACGACGGCACGCCGAGCGTGCTGAGCGATCCCAGCACCTTGTGTCCGAGCTGCGCGATGAGGCGCGCGTTGTCGCGGGATCCGACCCTGCTGATGTCGGAGAGGTCGGCGCCGGCCGCGAGGATGTACTGCTTGCCGGTGATGCCCACCGCGGCGATCTCGCCGGCGGCAGCGCGGGCGCGGAGTCCGGCGAGCGTCTCGCCGAGCTCCGTGAGCGTCGCGGGGCCGAGCGTGTTCGGACGGGTGTGGTCGCGCCCGTTGTCGAGCGTGATGAGCGCGAGCACTTTGCCGGACGGCAGGCGCACGTCGCGCACGGGGGAGTGCGTGACGACCTCGCCCTCGGTGAGGGCCATGATGGGCGAGAAGTCGATGGCGTCGTAGTTCGTCATTCCTGCACTCACTTCCGCTTCTTGCCGTCGAAGTAGGGGTTCTCCCAGATGACCGAGCCGCCCTGGCCGAGTCCCACGCACATCGCGGTGAGGCCGTAGCGGACGTCGGGACGCTCGGCGAACTGCGCGGCGAGCTGGATCATCAGGCGCACGCCGCTGGCGGCGAGCGGGTGCCCGAGCGCGATCGCGCCGCCCCACTGGTTGACCCGGGGGTCGTCATCGGCGATGCCGAAGTGGTCGAGCAGCGAGATGACCTGGATCGCGAACGCCTCGTTCAGCTCGAACAGGCCGATGTCGTCGATCGTCAGGCCGGCCTTCCTGAGGGCCTTCTCGGTGGAGGGGATCGGGCCGATGCCCATGATCTCCGGCTGCACGCCCGCGAAGGCGAAGGAGACCATGCGCATCTTCGGCGTCAGGCTCAGCTCCTTCACGGCTCCGCCGCCGGCGAGCAGCGACATCGTCGCGCCGTCGGTGAGCGGCGAGGAGGTGCCGGCAGTGACGCGGCCGTGCGGACGGAACGGCGTCTTGAGCGCCGCGAGGTCCTCCATCGTGGTCTGCGGCCGGCGGCCCTCGTCCTCCGTGGCGAGGCCCCAGGCGCCGTCGGCGCCCTTGATCGCGACCGGAACGAGGTCGGGCTGGATCTTGCCGGCGTCGTAGGCGGCCTGCACCTTGTGCTGGCTCAGCATGCCGAAGCGGTCGGAGCGCTCCTTGGTGAGGTGCGGGAAGCGGTCGAAGATGCGCTCGGCGGTCACACCCATGTTCAGGGCGCCGGGGTCGACCATCCGCTCAGCGACGAACCGCGGGTTGGGGTCGGCGTTGCCGCCGATCGGGTGGTGCCCCATGTGCTCGACGCCGCCCGCGAGGGCGAGGTCGTACATGCCGACGCCGATCGACGCACCCATCGTGGTGACGCTGGTCATGGCGCCCGCGCACATGCGCTCGACGGCGAGGCCGGGAACGGTCTGGGGGAGTCCGGCGAGGATCGCGACCGAGCGTCCGAGGGTGAGGCCCTGGTCGCCCGTCTGCGAGGTCGCCGCGATGGCGACGTCGTCGATCCGGTCCAGCGGGACGTTCGCGTTCCGCTCCATCAGGCCGATCGTGGCCTTGACGGCCAGGTCGTCCGCGCGGGTGTTCCAGTACATGCCCTTCTCGCCGGCGCGCCCGAAGGGGGTGCGCACTCCATCGACGAAGAAGACGTCCGAGATCTCGGCCACTCTGCCTCCATTGTTCCGCCGGGAGCCAACGCTCGCCGGACTTACAGTTTCGCACGTCCTGAGGAACGCGGTTCCCGAATTCGTGAGACCGAGTCTCAACTCGTTCCGCGCGATCGGGTGTGTGCTCTCAGCCTAGGAGCGGTGGGGGAACGGAGGATGAATCGGTTGGGCTGAACCTACGAAGCGGTTCCGGAGGGCTCGTCGGTCGTTTGCGCGGCTTCCACAAAAGCATCCGCGATCCGCTGTGCGGTTTCCTCAATCTGCCACCGTCGGGCATCACGTGCGGCGAGGGCGGATCCGATCGATGCGGCATCCGTCTCCGTCGGCGGCTCCCACGCGATCCTGCGCAGTGTGTCAGGGGTGAGCAGGTTCTCCGTGGGCATCCCGAGCTCTTCGGCGCGGGCTTCGACGGCGGCCCTGGCGGACTTCAGCCGGGCGTCCGCCTCGGGGTTGCGGTCGGACCAGGCGCGTGGCGGCGGGGGAGCGTCGCTGGGGACGCGCTCACGCGGCAGATCGGTGCGCTCGCGGCCGCGCTCGATCGCCGCCCACCAGCGATCCAGCTGGCTGCGGCTCGCTCGCCCGGTGAACGCCGACACCGCGGCGAGGGCGCCCTTGCTCTGCGGGTTGGCCTGCACCGCGGCGATGAGCGCGCGGTCGGGGACGAGACGACCCGGCGAGACGTCGGATTCCCGGGCGAAGTCCTCCCGGGCCTGCCACAGCTCGCGGGCGACGGCGAGGTTCTTCGCGCCGCGCACCTGATGCAGACCGCTCAGGCGTCGCCACGGCTCCTCACGCGGAGGCTTGGGCCGGCGCACTCGGGTGGCCTCGAACTCCTCGGCGGCGTACGCCGTCTTGTCGGCCGCCGTGAGCTCGGCCGCGATGAAGTCGCGGACGTCCACCAGATGCAGCACATCGAGCTCGGCGTATTCGAGCCAGGCGTTCGGCAGCGGCCTGGTCGACCAGTCCGCTGCCGAGTGCTCCTTGGCCAGCACGATGCCCAGGGCGCGCTCGACCACGGCCGCGAGGCCGACGCGCTCATAGCCGAGCAGCCTCGCTGCGAGCTCGGTGTCGAACACGCTCGCGGGCTCCAGGCCGAGTTCATGCAGAGAGGGCAGGTCCTGGCTCGCGGCGTGGAACACCCACTCCTCGGCGCCGATGGCCTCCTGCAGGGGAGCGAACGAGGTGATCGCGATCGGATCGAACAGGAACGCTCCGGCGTCGCGGCGGAACGCCTGCACGAGATAGGCGCGCTGCGAATAGCGGAAGCCGGAGGCGCGTTCCACGTCGACGGCGACGGGCCCGCGTCCTGCAGCGAGCGTCCGGGCCGCGGCGGCGAAGTCCTCGTCGTTGTCGATGACGACGTAGTCAGTCACGGATGGTTCTCCTGGCGCCGAACACGGCGATGTCCTCTGAGCCGGGCGGCAGTCCCGCCAGCATCCCGACCAGTTCCGCCCATGCCTCGGCGTGCGGGGCGAGCGGACCGGTCGGCGACCACGACGCGCGGAGTTCGATCTGCGCGCCGTCCCCTTCCGCGGCCAGGCCGCCGAAGCCCTTGGACAGGGTCTTCGTCGACGTTCCGGACGCGGAGTGATGCGTCGCGCCGTGGGAGGCGAGCGCGTCGATCAGCCAAGACCACGCTACATCGGCGAGCAGCGGATCCGTGCCGATCTCGGGCTCGAGAGGCGCCTGCGCGAAGGCCACGATGCGCCAGGGCCCGCCCCAGGCGTCCGGCTCCGACTCGTCGTGCAGCAGCACGAGGCGACCGGTGCCGTACAGCGAGTCGCCGTTCTCGTCGGGGCGTACATCGGCCGCGAGCGCGAGCGCATCGGGCGCGAGGCCGGACGGCGCGGCGATCTCGTGCACGACGATGTCGGCGCGGAATCGCAGCGCGCGCAGCTGCTCTGCGGCATGCGCGAAGTCGCCGTCGGATCCGGGATGAGCGCTCACGCGGACAGACTAGAGTCAGGAGGCGATGAAGAGTCTCAGGCACGCCGCGACGGTCGGCGCGATCGCGCTGGCGGGCGCCGCGGCTCTCGGCGCGGCGATCGGCGGAGCCCTCGTGCTGCGCATCGCCCGCGAGGTCATCACGCCCGCACCGCGCAAGAACGACACCGACGTGCTCTCGATCGACACGGGTGCGCAGACGATCGAGCTCTCTCGGACGCCGGACACCGAGCTGCCAGGGCGCTACGGCCTCTATGTCGACGGCACCCCCGGATACGTGAAGCTCGGCGCCGTGCTGCACGCGGACGCCGGCAGCGTGCGTCGAAAGCTGCTGACTCAGATCGAGCCGGGTGCCGAGGTCGGGCGCCGCGCGGGATTCAGCGGTTACTACTACCTCGCACCGGGGGAGCTGCACCTGCCCTACGAATCGGTGCTGATCGGTACGCCGGCAGGGCCCTGCCCGGCCTGGCTCTTCCCGGCGGAGTCGACCACCTGGGTGATCCAGGTCCACGGCCGGGGCGCCACCAGGTCCGAGTGCCTGCGCGCCGTGCCCGTGCTGCATGCCGCGGGGCTGCCGGTGCTCGTCACCTCCTACCGCAATGACGGGGAGGGCCCGCGCACGCGACCGGGGTCCTACGGTCTCGGGGCGACGGAATGGCGCGATGTCGACACCGCGATCGCCTACGCGCTCCGCCACGGCGCGGAGCGGATCCTGCTCATGGGGTGGTCGATGGGTGGCGCGATCGCGCTGCAGACGCTGGTGAGCTCCGACCACGGCGGCGCGGTGGTCGGCATGATCCTGGATTCCCCGGTGGTCGACTGGCGCACGGTGCTGCGCTTCCAGGCGAAGGCGAAGAAGCTGCCGGATCCGCTGCCGCAGCTCGCGATGGACGCCCTGGAGCAGCCCTGGTCGGCACGGCTCAGCGGCGCCGACCAGGCGATCGCGTTCGATGCGCTGGACATGGTCGCCCGCTCCGCCGAGATCGACGTGCCGATCCTCCTGCTGCACAGCGACGACGACGGCTTCGTGCCCTCAGACGCCTCGCACGCCCTGGCGAAGGCGCGGCCGGACCTGGTGACCATGCCGCCGTTCACCGGCGCGCGCCACACGAAGCTGTGGAACTACGACCAGAACCGCTGGACCGACGCGATCGCCGACTGGCTCGGCGAGCAGGGGTTCGCGGACTGATCCGGCCGGATCGTCGGGCGCCTTTCGTCCTGCTGCGCTCGCTCGGAAACCGGGCTGTGTCGGTTCCCGAGCGCGGGGCGCTGCGACGAGATGAACGAAGCCGTGCGGATCAGGCGGCCGCGAGGCGCGCGCGCACCTGGCGCTTGGCGCGCATCAGCATCCCGGTCATGCCGGAGATGCGCAACGGCGAGACCACACGGGTGAGGCCGATCGACTGCGGGAAGTCGTCCGGGATCGCCAGCACGGCCTCCGGACTGAGACCGGCGATGCCCTGCGCCAGGATGCTCGCGAAGCCGCGCGTTGTCGGCGCCTCCGCGGGCGCGGTGGCGTGCATCGTCACGGCGCCGTCCGCCAGCTCCAGGTAGATGTAGACGGGCGACTGGCACTCGGCCACGCGCTCGGTCATCTCCGGGTGCGCGGCGACCTCATCGGAGACCGCGGGCAGCTCGTTCGAGAACTCGAGCAGGAGCTGCAGCCGGTCCGCCTCTGGGAGTTCCAGGAACGCGTCCCGGATCTCTGCGAGCGCATCGGGGAGGGCGAAGTCGGCGGTGTCAGTCATCACCGCTATCCTCCCACGCTCAAAGCGATCCGGGCTCCTCGCCGGTGACGATCGGGACCCGCACGGCGCTGCCCCATTCGGTCCAGGATCCGTCGTAGTTGCGGACGTTCTCGAACCCGAGCAGGTGCTTCAGCACGAACCAGGTGTGGGCGGAGCGCTCGCCGATCCGGCAGTACGCCACCACGTCGTCGCCGGCCTCGAGCCCCGCCCCGTCGAGATAGATGGCCTCGAGTTCGGCGCGGGGCTTGAAACCGCCGTCCTCGGCGACGGCCTTGGCCCACGGCACGTTCTGCGCGGTGGGGATGTGGCCGGCGCGCAGCGCGCCCTCCTCGGGGTAGGCGGGCGCGGACGTGCGGGAGCCGTTGTACTCCTCCGGCGAGCGCACGTCGATGAGCGGGTTGCCGAGGTGCGCCAGCACGTCGTCCTTGTAGGCGCGCAGCACGGAGTCGTCGCGCTCGACGATCGGGTACTCGGTTGCGGCGCGTCCGGGGAGATCCGTGGTGATCTCGCGGCCCTCGGAGATCCAGCGGTCACGGCCGCCGTCGAGCAGCCGCACGTCCTCGTGGCCGAACAGCGAGAACACCCAGAGCGCGTAGGCGGCCCACCAGTTGTTCTTGTCGCCGTAGATGACGACGGTGTCGTCGCGGGAGATGCCCTTGCGGCTCAGCAGCGTGGCGAACCCGGCGCCGTCGACGTAGTCGCGCACGACCGGGTCGTTCAGCTCGGTGTGCCAGTCGACCTTCACCGCACCGGGGATGTGCCCCGTCTCGTACAGCAGCACATCCTCGTCGGACTCCACGACGACCAGACCGGGTTCACCGAGGCGTGCGGCCAGCCATTCGGTGGTGACGAGCCGGCCGGGCTCGGCGTAGTCGGCGAACGTTGCGGACGTGGTGTCGAAGTCGACGGTCACAGGGTGCTCCCTCGGAGACGGTGGTGCGGGGCGACAGAGTCCGTGAACGGTGCGTCGCGCGCGATGACGCGCGGTGAAACCGGTGACGGCGACGGCGTAGGGTTGATCCGTCACCTCGACACTAGAACCCCGTGCGCCCCTGCGCATCCGCAGGGTAAGACTTCGACACAGGATCCGCATGACCGATCAGGCCGCCACCTCCGGCGTCGTCCATCTCATCGACCGCCAGCCGCAGATGACCGGCACCGAACTGCTGACGGGCCTGGTGCCGCCGCCGCAGTTCGACGGGGCGACCTTCGACAGCTACCGGTCGGATCCTGCGTTCCCCTCGCAGGAGGAGGCGAAGCAGCACCTCGTCGCGTTCGCCACGGGGGCGCAGCCGGTCAAGCGCGGCGGTCTGTTCCGTCGCGCACCCAAGCTGCCCGAGACCAAACCCGGCGTCTATCTCGACGGCGGCTTCGGCGTCGGCAAGACCCACCTCCTCGCCTCGATCTACCACGCGATGCCCGCGCGGAGGAAGTACTTCGGGTCTTTCATCGAGTACACCGCGCTCGTCGGCGCACTCGGCTACCGCAACACCGTCGACCTGCTCCGCGGGTCCGACCTGCTCTGCATCGACGAGTTCGAGCTCGACGATCCGGGCGACACCATGGTGATGACGCGCCTGCTCGGCGAGCTCGTGGGCAGCGGAACGAAGCTCGCCGCCACCTCCAACACCCCGCCGAACGCGCTCGGCGAAGGCCGCTTCGCCGCGCAGGACTTCCTCCGCGAGATCCACGCGATGTCGGACAGCTTCGAGACGATCCGCATCGACGGTGTCGACTTCCGCCAGCGCGCGCTGGACGGACACGCCCTGGCCCTGACCGGCGACGAGTACGCCGCGCAGGTCGCCGCACTGAGCGCCGGGCACCGCGTCTCGGACGACGCATTCGACGACATCGTCAAGCACCTCGCCCAGGTGCACCCGTCGCGCTACATCCGCCTGATCGCGGGCGTCGAGGCGCTGGGGATCCGCGATGTGCGTCAGCTCACCGACCAGTCGGAGGCGCTGCGCTTCGTGGCGTTCGTCGACCGCGCGTACGACGCGCAGATCCCGATCCTCGCGTCCGGGCGACCGCTGGACGAGGTGTTCAGCGAGGAGATGCTCGGCGGGGGCTACCGCAAGAAGTACCTGCGCGCCATCTCCCGCCTCAACGCGCTCTCGCACGCCGAGCGCCCCGACGGGGCCTGAGCGCGACTCGCGAAACACGCTGTTCACACAGCGGCGGATCCTGTAACACCGCCGCAACATCCGCCTCGCTCTGGCGAAACACGGCGCCGCCACACTGAAACGCACGACGCGATCAGGTGGAGGCGCACAGCATGGAAGCAACAGGGAACATCTCCTGGGGAGTGACGGCGACGGCGCTGGTGCTGCTCATGACGCCGGGCGTGGCGTTCTTCTACGGCGGCCTGGTGAAGGCCAAGAGCGTCATCAGCATGATGATGATGAGCTTCGGCGCCATCGGGCTCGTCGCGGTGCTGTGGATCCTCTTCGGGTCGTCCATGGCCAGCGTGGCCTCTCCGACGCAGTTCGCCGGCGACCCGTTCGCCGACTTCGGCCTCGCCTCGCTCGCGAGCAGCAAGGGCTCCAACGTCGCGCTGCTCACGGTCGGCTACGGCGCGACCTTCGCGATCATCACCGTCGCCCTCATCTCCGGAGCGATCGCGGACCGGGCGAAGTTCGGCCCGTGGCTCATCTTCGTCGGCGTCTTCGCGACCGTCGGCTACTTCCCGATCGCCGCCTGGGTCTGGGGCGGCGGCTGGATCATGCACCTGGGCGCCATGCTGTTCGGCGCCGACAGCGGCATCGAGTTCATCGACTACGCCGGCGGCACGGCGGTGCACATCAACGCCGGTGCCGCGGCGTTCGCGCTCGCGCTCGTGCTGGGCAAGCGGATCGGATTCCAGAAGGGCATCCAGAAGCCGCACAACGTGCCGCTCACGCTCCTCGGCGCAGCGCTCCTGTGGTTCGGGTGGTTCGGCTTCAACGCCGGCGCGCAGTGGACCACGAAGGGCATGGACGGCGTCGGCCTGATCACGATCAACACCTTCGGGGCGGCGGCCGCGGGCATCCTCGGGTGGATCCTGATCGAGCGGATCCGCGGAGGAAAGGCCACCTCGATCGGCGCGGCCAGCGGTGCGGTGGCCGGTCTGGTGGCGATCACGCCGGCCTGCGCCAACCTGACACCGGGATGGGCGCTGCTGCTCGGCGCTCTGACCGGAGCCGTGTGCGCCCTGGCCGTCGAGCTGAAGTTCCGCCTCGGTTTCGACGACTCGCTGGACGTGGTCGGTCTGCACCTGGTCGGCGGCTTCATCGGCACGATCTACCTCGGCTTCTTCGCGACCGGGCAGGGCCTGTTCACAGGCGGCGACCTCCGGCTGCTCGTGGTGCAGGTGCTGGCCTCCGGTGGCGTGCTGATCTACTCCTTCGTCGTGGCGCTGATCATCGGCCTCGCCATCGAGAAGACCATCGGATTCCGTGTCACCAGTGAGGACGAGATCGCCGGCGTCGACCTCGTGGTGCACGGCGAGGAGGGCTACGCGCTCACCTCCTGAGGCCCGCGGGGATGCGGGACAGGCGCGGATAGGGTGTCGTTGTGACCACCAATGGCAACGGCATCCTGTCCGCGCTCTTCGCCGTCGTGACGGGGATCGCCAAGGCATTCACGAGCTCCTCGACCCGGGGCGCCACAGCCCGCGGTCCAGCGGCGCCCGCGGTGGGCACGGCGACCCTGGAGCCCACGCCCGGCCACGGGGGCGCCACGGAGACGATCGAACTGGACCCCCGGTCCGTGCGCGGTCTGCGGGTCTCCTACGCGCCCCAGCGCGACGGCGCGCCCGACGCAGGGGAGATCGTCTGGACCTGGGTGCCGTATGCGGAGCGCGACGGCCGCGGCAAGGACCGGCCGGTGCTCGTCATCGCGACCCAGTCCGCCGAAAGGGTCTACGCGGTCAAACTCACGAGCAAGTCGCACGACGGGGATCGCGACTTCCTCTCGCTCGGATCCGGTCCGTGGGATGGACAGGGCCGGGAGAGCTGGGTCGACATCGATCAGCTCTACAGCGTGCACGTCTCGGGCGTGCGGCGCGAGGCCGCCGCACTCGACCGCGGCCGTTTCGAGCGCGTGGCGAGCGTGCTCGAGCGCCGGTTCGGCTGGACGGCGGTCGCCTGAGGGGCGGTCGAGCCCGCGCTCAGCGACGCGCCGGCGAACCGCCGCGCAGCACGAGCACGGTCGTCACCGCGAGCACGACGATGCCGATCGACTCCACGACGACGGTCTGCGGCACGAGGGTGAAGGTCCACACCTCGGTGATCCCGAAGAGCCCGACGGTGAGCGCCAGCAGGAGTGCACCGAGCGTCGCGATGAGGAACAGCAGCGACAGCACGGTCGCGGCCTGCAGGAGCCTGTCGCGAAGCAGCACCATGCCGGCGGCGAGCACGACGGCGGCCACAGCGTTGAGCACGAACATCACGCCGAGGACGCCGCCGACCCCGTCGAAGACGAGGAAGAGGTGTATTCCGCCGGTGGCGAGGAGGACGAGCGCGCTGAGGATCCGCATGACCCGCAGCGCCGCGGTGGTGGTCGACGTCATCGTGCTACCTGCTTCCGTCTCGAGCCGAGGCCTTCTGGGGTGACACGAGGTGCGTGTCCGCGCGGTTCATCCGGACCAGCCAGAACACGTCGCGGCCGAACGACTCGAGCAGGAGCAGGAGCGCGCCGGCCGCCGCGGCGACGCCGATCACGGGTGGCAGCACCTGCGCCGCGATGACGGCGAGCACGACTCCGCAGGTCGCGGCGACGACCTTGCGCCAATACCGGTAGGGCAGCGTGCGGCCGAGGAACGGCAGCGCCCATGCCGCCGCGACGAAGGCGTACCGCATGAGGCCGATCGCGAGCACCCACCCGCCCACGAACCTCGCGTCGTACACGCTCAGCATGAGGAGCAGGAACGCATCCACCTCCATGTCGAACCGCGCGCCGAGCTCGCTCACACTGCCGGTGCGGCGCGCGACGAAGCCGTCCACCCCGTCGAGCGCGAGGGCTATGGCCACGATCGTCACGAGCAGCGCGGGGCGGCCGGCTTCCGTGAGCGATGTCACCACGAGGCCCGTCGCGATCCCGACGAGGATCGAGCGGGCGGCCGTGACGGCGTTGGCGGCGCCGAAGCGGATGCTGCCGCGCCGTCGGAGGCCGCGGGAGACCAGCAGCGACGACACGACCAGGTAGCCGAGCGCGGCCGCCCATCCCGCCATCGACAGCGGTTGCGAAGCGCCCAGCACGAGCAACGTGAGGACTCCTGCAACCCCCCAGAGCCAGGGCGTGAGCTGAACCTTTCGCATCGGGCCTCCGTGTTACTTTCATGGTAGTCATGGGTGACACGACGCAGCAGGCGGTCGAGGTTCACGCGGATCGCGCAGCGACGGCGACCGCGTGGTGGATGACGGGCCCTGGCCGCGGCGAGTTCCGCAGCGATTCCGCGCAACCCCCCGCGCCGGGCGAGGTCGCGGTGCGCACCCTGTGGACGGGGATCAGCCGGGGCACGGAGTCGCTCGTCGCGCGCGGTGCGGTCCCGACCTCCGAACACGAGCGGATGCGCGCGCCCTTCCAGGCGGGAGCGTTCCCGTTCCCCGTCAAGTACGGCTACCTCAACGTCGGGGTGGTCGAAGAGGGCACGGAGGCGCTGCGGGGCCGAACGGTGTTCGCCCTGTTCCCGCACCAGTCGCGGTACGTCGCACCCGCAGAGGCCGTGATGCCCGTGCCCGACAGCGTGCCCGCTCGGCGCGCCGTGCTGGCGGGGGCGGTGGAGACCGCGGTGAACGTGCTCTGGGACGCGGCTCCCGCCGTCGGCGACCGCGTGCTCGTCGTCGGCGCGGGGATGATCGGCTGCGCGATCGCGCGCCTGGTCCGTGGCATCCCCGCAGTCGACGTCACCGTGGCCGATGTCGACCAGGGCAAGGCGGACGTCGTCGAGGCGCTCGGCGCGCGGTTCGTCCACGCCGCGGCCCCGCTCGGCGAGGCGGACATCGTGATCGAAGCCAGCGGATCCGCGGCCGGACTTCAGCTCGCGCTGCGGAGTGCACCCACCGACGGCGAAGTCGTCGTGGCGAGCTGGTACGGCGCGGAACTGGTGCCGCTCGAGCTGGGTGCGGACTTCCATTCGCGCCGTCTGCGGATCCGGTCGAGCCAGGTCGGCGCCGTCGCGGCGCTCCGTCGCGGCCGGCGAAGCACACGGGATCGATTGGCGCTCGCGCTCCGTTTTCTGGAGGACCCCGACTTCGACCTGCTGCTCGGCCCCAGCGTCTCCTGGCGCGGGCTGCCCGACGTGACCGCGAGGCTCGCCGACGGCACCGCGTCCGGGCTCTGCCAGACGATCGATTGGAGCACGCCATGACCTTCGCCGTGACCGTCCGCGACCACCTGATGATCGCCCACAGCCTGCACGGCGAGGTGTTCGGCCCCGCGCAGCGGCTGCACGGCGCGACCTATGTCGTCGATGCCTCGTTCCGCGCCGCGGAACTCGATCCGAACGGCATCGTCGTGGACATCGGGCGGGCCTCGTTCGCGCTTCGCGAGATCGTCGGCGAACTCTCGTATCGAAACCTCGACGACGAGCCCGACCTGAAGGGCGTCAACACCACGACGGAGCGGCTGTGCCAGATCATCGGCGACCGGCTCGCAGAGCGGGTGCGTGACGGCGATCTCGGCGATGCGAGGCTGACCGGCATCGCGGTCACTCTGCACGAGTCGCACATCGCCTGGGCGTCGTACGAGGTGACGATGTGACGGGCCGCGCTGTCACCTTCCTCGTTCCCGAGGGCATCGACGATCCCATCCGCGTGAGCGGTGGGAACGTGTACGACCGGCGCGTGCGCGACGGATTGGGCGCCCACGGCTGGCACATCACGACCGTCGAGACGCGGGACTCTTCGGATACGGCGGCCGTGCTCCGCGAGGTGCCCCGCGGAGCGACGGTACTCGTGGACGGGCTCGTCGCCCTCGGCGCACCGGGGGTGCTCGTCGAGGCGACGACCCGGATGCGGATGGTGGTGCTGGCGCACATGGTCGCGGCGGCCTTTCCCGATGCGACGGCGGAGACCGCTGTGGACGAGCGTCGCGCTCTGAACGCCGCCGATCATGTGATCGTGACGAGCCGGTGGACGGCGGAGGAGCTCCTCCGCCGTGGACTGGCGGCTTCCGATCGGGTGACGATCGCGCCGCCCGGAGTCGACATGCCGTCGGCGTCGTCCGCCACGGGGAGCAGGGAACCGGCTGGGCTGGACATTCTCTGCGTCGGCGTCGTGGCGCCGCACAAGGGACAGGACGTGCTGCTCGCGGCGCTCGACCGGCTGGAGGGGAGCTGGACGTGCCGGATCGTCGGATCCCGGCGACCGTTCGGCGCCTTCGCCTCGTCGGTGGCCCGCGATGCCCGGCGCTTCTCCGGCAGGGTGCGGCTCACCGGCGTCCTCGACGGAGCGGAGCTCGCTGCCGAGTACCGCCGCAGTGCGCTGCTCGTGGCGCCGTCGCGCGTGGAGAGCTCGGGCATGGCGATCGCCGAGGCCCGCGGGCACGGCGTGCCCGTCCTGGCCGCGGCGGTGGGCGGCATTCCCGACACCGTGGCCGGAGGCGGTGCCATCCTCGTCCCGCCCGATGACCCCGCCGCCCTCGCCGCCGCCCTCGACGGCTGGATGACGGATCCGGCGCTGCGTCTGCGCCTGCGCGCCGAGGCCCGCTCCGCGCGCGCCGGCCTGCCGACCTGGTCTGCGACCGTGGCCGCCGTTTCCAGAGCGCTGGAGCCGTCATGAGCTCCGTCTCGACCGCCACCCCGTCATGGCTCGCGCTGCGGGCCTCCGCGGACGACGCCGCGCGCTCGACGGAGCTCGCCGGCCTGCTCGCGCGTCTGCTCCCGCCCGGACCGGCCGTGCTGCACGACCTCGGGGCCGGCACCGGCGGCATGACGAGGTGGCTCGCGCCGAGGCTGCCCGGACCGCAGGAGTGGGTGCTGCGCGACGGTGATCCGGGGATCCTGGACCACCTCGATCTCGATGCCGTCGCCGATGACGCGGGGCGGCCGATCCGCGTCGTCGCGGCCGTCGAGGTCCTCGCGGCGCTCGATGTCCGCGCGTTCGTCGGCGCCGCTGCCGTGACGGCGTCCGCTCTGCTCGACGTCGTCACCCGCGAGGAGGCTGGTCGCGTCGTCGACGCGTGCGTCGCGGCCGGCGTCCCCGCGCTGTTCAGCCTCTCGGTGACCGGAGTTGTGGTGCTCGATCCTCCCGATCCGCTCGACGACGCCATCGGTGACGCCTTCAACGCGCACCAGCGACGGGATTCCGACGGGCGGCGGCTGCTGGGCCCCGATGCCGCCCCGGTGCTGGCGCGGCTGTTCGCCGAGGCCGGGTGGCGCGTGCGAACGAGTTCGACGCCGTGGCATCTCGGTCCCTCGAATGCGCCTCTGGCTACCGCCTGGCTCGAGGGCTGGATCGACGCTGCGGTCGAGCAGCGTCCCGAGTTCGCGGAGGATGCCGCGGCCTATCTGGCTCGCAGACGAGAGCAACTCGCCGGGGGAGCCCTGCGCGTCACCGTCTCGCACCAGGATGTGCTCGCATGTCCGCGGTGAGCCCCGTGTCGGAGGGCATCGCCGAAGGCACGCCCATCGCGGCGGAGCAGCAGCGTGGTCGTCGACCGATCCGCCTCGCCCTCCGTATCGGCGTCGGGATCGCGATCCTCGTCGCGACGGCGCTGGTGGTCGGCCTCGGCCCCTTCTTGCGCGGGATCGCCGCCATCTCGCCGTTTCCTGTATTGGCGGCACTCGTACTCGCGGTCATCGCGACAGTGGCGGCCGCATGGCGCTGGCGGACGGTAGCGACCGGGTACGGGCTGACGCTGCGCGGGCGGGCGGCGTTCGCCGCCTACTACCGGTCGCAGTTCCTCAACGCAGTGCTGCCGGCCGGCGTTCTCGGCGACGTGCATCGCGCCTGGGCGCACGGACGCGACCAGGGCGGCCTCGGCATCGCAGCGCGCGCCGTGGCCGTCGAGCGGATCCTCGGGCAGACCGTCCAGCTGGCGCTGACGCTCGTCATCCTGCTGCCCCTGGGGCTCGGATCGCCGCTTGCGCCTCTCGTCTGGGGTGCGGGAGCGATCGTGGTCGCGGTGGTCGTCATGACGGCGGCCGCAGCGCTCCTGCCACGTCTGCGGCGGCTCCTGCGGCAGGAGTACGCCCTGCTCCGCCCTGTGCTGGCGCGCCCGGCGGCGTTGATCTCGATCATCGCGTCATCGGTCGTGGTGGTGTCGTCGCACGTCGCGCTCTTCATCGTGGCGTCCCTCGCCGTCGGACTGCCGTTCGGCGGCGGGCTCCTGGCCGTCGGGCTCGTCGTGCTCGCGGCATCGGCGGTTCCGCTCAACGTCGGCGGGTGGGGCCCGAGGGAAGCCGTGGCGGGTGCGGCGTGCGCCTTCGTCGGCCTCGGCGCGTCGGCCGGCGTGGCGGCCTCGGCGGCGTTCGGCGCCCTGGCTCTCATCGGGGTCCTGCCCGGCGCGGTCGTGCTTCTCGTCGAGCGGAGGAGAACGCGATGAGCGAGCGGCCGTACGTGACGCTCAGCTGCGCGATGTCGATCGACGGATACCTCGACGGCGCCTCGCCGCGCCGCCTCGCGATGTCGAACGAGGCCGACTTCGACCGGGTCGACGAGGTGCGCTCCCGCAACGACGCGATCATGGTCGGAGCCTCGACCGTGCGCCGAGACGATCCGCGGCTGCTGGTGCGCGACGCCGGGCGGCGGGCACGACGGCTGTCCTCGGGACGCTCCGCGTCCCCGGCGAAGGTGACGGTGACGGCGTCGGGAGACCTTCCTCCTGACGCGGCGTTCTTCACCGCCGGGGATGTGCCGCGGCTCGTCTACACCCCGTCTGACGGCGCGCCGGGCCTCCGTGCGCGACTCGGCAAGCGGGCCACGGTGGTCGGACTCGGGGCGCAGGTCACCATGGCCGCGCTCCTCGAGGACCTCGGTGAGCGCCGGGCGGTCCGCCGGCTCATGGTCGAGGGCGGCGGCGCCGTGCTCACGCAGTTCCTCCAAGCCGACCTCGTCGACGAGCTGCAGCTCGTGATCGCACCGTTCTTCGTCGGCGAACCGGGCGCGCCGCGCGCCGCGGCGGCTGGTCCTTATCCGTGGACGGCCTCGCGTCGAGCCCGTCTCGCGGACACGCGGCAGATCGGCGACGTGGTGCTGCTGCGCTACGCCCTGTCGGACCGCTGCGATGTCCCTTCGGATCGAGGTCGACCCGCCATCGCCGATGGCGCCGAAGTCTCCCCGGAACGACGATGAGCATGCCCGTCCGGCACCGGAGCGCACGTGGATCCGGCCTCTGGCTCTCCCCACGGCGGAGGCGGGGCGCGGCCGGCCTCGTCCTCGCGATCGCGGTGCTCGTCGCCCTCCCGCTCGCCCCGGGACTGCTGGTCACGGATCGGTCCTCCGTAGGGCTGACGGGCCTCGTCGGCCTTCCCGCGGAGTCGCTCCTGATCGTGCTTCTGCTCCTGATCCTGCCCTGGCGGTCCGTGCGCCGCGTCCTCGCAGGGATCTTCGGCGTGTTCGTCACCGCCGCCCTCGCCCTCGCTGCGATCGACCGCGGCTTCCGCGCGACCGTCGGCACTCCGTTCGTCCTCGTGGACGGGCCGCAGCTCGGATCCGCCTATGGCGTGGTCGTCGACGCGGTGGGCGCCTTCCTCGCAGAGCTGCTGCTCGTCGGCCTCGTGTGCGCCATGCTCGCGTGCGCGACGCTGCTGGCCTGGGCTGCGCTGCGCGTCGCCGACGTGGTGCGGCGACATGCAGCGGGACGGGTCGTGACCGCGGGACTCGCGGTGGTGTGGCTGGTCGCGGGCGTCCTGGCGCCGGCGGCGGCGAGCGTCCCCCTCGCCGCCGCCGCTTCCGTCGGCGCCGTGAGTGCCACGGTGTCCCGCACCGAGCGCGTCCTCGCCGAGCAGGCCGCGGTCGCGAGCGCCATCGCCGAGGATCCGTTCGCTGCGGTGCCGCCCTCTCGACTGCTCACGGGGCTCCGCGGCAAGGACGTCGTGCTCGCGTTCGTGGAGAGCTACGGCCGGGTCGCTCTCGAGGGACCGGGGATCGCCGACGGCGTCACGGATGTGCTCCGCGCGGGGGACGCGTCGCTCGCCGCCGAGGGCTACACGGCGCGAAGTGCCTGGCTCACGTCACCGACCTTCGGCGGACTCAGCTGGCTCGCGCACGGCACGCTGCAGACCGGAGTATGGACCCCCACGCAGCCGGCATACGATCAGCTCGTCGCGAGCGATCGGCTCTCGCTGACCCGGGCCTTCGGTGCGGCCGGGTGGCGGACGGTGTCCGACGTGCCCTCGGATACCGAGGCCTGGGCCATCGGGTCGTCCTTCTACCGCTACGACTCGCTGGTCGACGCGACGGACGTCGGCTACCGCGGCCCTCCCTTCGGCTACGCCCGCATTCCCGACCAGTTCACGCTCAAGCACTTCGCCGACACCGAGCTGACGGGTCCGCATGATCCGGTGATGGCCGAGATCGACCTGGTGTCGTCGCACACCCCGTGGGCGCCGCTGCCGCAGCTCCTGCCCTGGGAGCGGATCGGCGACGGCTCGGCCTACGACCCGCAGCCGGGTCAGAGCGCTACCGCGGGCACGGTCTGGCAGAGCCCGAAGACCGTCCAGCGCTTCTACGGACAGTCGGTGCAGTATTCGCTCGGCTCCCTGCTCTCGTTCCTCGAGAACGTCGACGACCCGAACCTGGTGGTCGTCGTGCTCGGCGACCACCAGCCCGCGGCGATCGTGAGCGGCGCGGACGCGTCGCATGACGTGCCGATCAGCATCATCGCCCGCGACCCCGCGGTGTTCGCGGCGATCGGCGGCTGGGGGTGGACGCGCGGCCTGCAACCGGGGGAGAACTCCCCGGTCTGGCGCATGGACGCCTTCCGGAATCGTCTTCTCACGACGTTCAGCGAGAAGCACTGAAGGCGACACGGCGGTGCGGACGGAGCGGACACGTAGGCTGAAGGCGTGGCGAAGAGCATCCTCATCACGTCCATCGAAGGTCACTCCGGCAAGTCTCTCGTCGCGCTGGGCGTGATCGATGCGCTGAGCAGAGCCACGGCCCGGGTGGGCGTGTTCCGTCCCGTCAGTCGCGCGAGCGACGGCGCGGACGACGTGCTGGAGATGCTGCTGAGCCGCACCCAGGTCGGACTCGGCGCGGCCGAGTGCATCGGCGTCGGCTATGACGAGCTGCACGCCGACCCCGATGCGGCCCTCGGGCGGATCCTGCAGCGCTATCGGGCGGTCGAGGCGCAGTGCGATGCCGTCGTGATCCTGGGCAGCGACTACACGGATGTGGCGGCGCCCGCGGAACTCGGGGTCAACGCGCGGATCGCGGCGAACCTGGGCGCACCCGTGCTCCTGGTGCTGGGAGGACGGGACACGGCCGGCCACGGCGAACGGCTGGGCGCCACCGAGGCGCGCACCGCTGCGCAGCTGGGACAGCTTGCGAAGCTCGGCATGGCCGAGCTGGCACAGGAGCGCGCGGTGCTGTCCGCGATCGTCGTCAATCGCGCCGATCCCGCCCAGCAGGAGGAGATCGCCGCGACGATCTCGGCGGTGCGGGCCGAGCGGTCCACGGACGCCGCCGAGGAGGTCCCGGTCTGGGTGATCCCCGAGGACCGCTCGCTCGTCGCCCCCTCCGTCCGCGGCGTGCGAACAGCGCTCGAGGGCCGGATGGTGCGGGGCGACGAGGAGCTCCTCGACCGAGAAGTGCTCGACGTGGTGATCGCGGGCATGTCGATGGTGAACGTGCTGCCACGGCTGATCGAGTCGTCCGTGGTCGTGGTGCCCGCCGACCGCGAAGAGGTGCTGCTGGCGACGCTGCTGGCGCAGGCCGCGGGCACTTTCCCGTCGATCGCGGCGATCGTGCTGAACGGGCCGTTCGCGTTGCCCGAGCCGATCGAACGCCTCCTCGACGGGCTGGGACCGCGGGTGCCCATCATCGCGACCGATCACGGCACCTACGACACGACCGTGCGCATCATGAACGCGCCGGGCCGCCTCTCCGTGGACGCCCCGCACCGGGTCGGCCGTGCTCTGGCGCTGTTCGAGCAGAACGTCGACGTCCCGGCCCTGATCGCGCGGCTGGGCGTGGCGCGCTCCGATGTGGTGACGCCGCTGATGTTCCAGTACGAGCTGTTCGACCGGGCGCGCACCGAGCGCCGCACGATCGTGCTCCCGGAGGGCGGAGACGACCGCGTGCTGCGCGCCGCAGGTGCCGTCCTCGCCGGCGGGATCGCGGACCTCGTGATCCTCGGCGAGGAGGCCGCGGTGCGCGCGCGAGCCATCCAGCTCGGCGTCGACCTGGACGCGGCACGCATCGTGTCGCCCACGGATCCCGAGCTCGTGCCGCGGTTCGCCGAGGAGTACGCACGACTGCGCGCGCACAAGGGCGTCACCGTCGCCCAGGCCGCCGACACCGTGACCGACGTCTCCTACTTCGGCACGCTCATGGTGCACCTCGGGCTCGCCGACGGCATGGTCTCCGGCGCGGCGCACACCACCGCCCACACGATCCGCCCGGCTTTCGAGATCATCAAGACCCGGCCCGGGGTCTCCGTGGTGTCGTCGGTCTTCCTGATGGCTCTCGCAGACCGCGTCCTGGTGTACGGCGACTGCGCCGTGATCCCCGACCCCACCAGCGAGCAGCTCGCCGATATCGCGATCTCCTCCGCGGCGACCGCAACGGCGTTCGGCATCGAGCCCCGCGTCGCGATGCTCTCGTACTCGACCGGCGATTCCGGATCCGGTGCCGAGGTCGAGAAGGTGCGCACGGCGACCGAGCTGGTGCGCGAGCGGGCGCCGGAGCTCCCCGTGGAAGGGCCGATCCAGTACGACGCGGCCGCCGACGCAGCGGTCGCCCGTGCGAAGCTCCCCGGTTCCTCGGTCGCCGGGCGGGCCACGGTGTTCGTGTTCCCCGACCTCAACACCGGCAACAACACCTACAAGGCCGTGCAGCGCTCGGCCGGCGCCGTTGCGATGGGACCGGTCCTGCAGGGGCTCAACAAGCCGATCAACGATCTGTCGCGCGGCGCGCTCGTCGAGGACATCGTCAACACGATCGCGATCACCGCGATCCAGGCGCAGCAGGGGAGCGCATCGTGAGCATCGTCCTGGTCATCAACAGCGGATCCTCGTCCTTCAAGTACCAGCTCATCGATGTCGCCGACGGCGTCTCGCTGGCCTCGGGGCTCGTCGAGCGCATCGGGCAGCAGGAGGGGCGGGCGGTGCATGTCGACTCCCAGGGTCACGAGACGGAGCGGATCCTGCCGATCCCCGATCACACGGCCGGCTTCCAGGTGATGCTCGACGCGTTCGACGCGCTCGGGCCTTCGCTCGAGGAGTTCCCGCCCGCGGCGCTCGGGCACAGGGT
This sequence comes from Microbacterium sp. NPDC060117, assembly GCF_042729315.1. NCBI lineage: Bacteria > Bacillati > Actinomycetota > Actinomycetes > Micrococcales > Microbacteriaceae > Microbacterium > Microbacterium sp. NPDC060117. The sequence continues at coordinate 528,581 of NZ_JBHWXR010000002.1, read as the reverse complement.
CGTGCACGGAGGTGCGCGCTTCTTCGAGCCGACGCTGATCACCCCGCTCGTCGAGATCAACATCGACGAGCTCTCGGCACTCGCCCCGCTGCACAACCCGGGTGCGCTCCAGGGCATCCGCGCGGCGAAGGCCGCCTTCCCGGACGTGCCGCACGTCGCGGTGTTCGACACGGCGTTCCATCAGACTCTCGCGCCCGCGGCGTACACCTACGCGATCGATCGTGAGCTCGCCGAGGCGCACCGGATCCGCCGGTACGGCTTCCACGGGACCTCGCACAAGTACGTGTCCGAGGCGGCGGCCGCGTTCGTCGGCGGCGAGCGGGACGATCTGCGCCAGCTCGTGTTCCACCTCGGCAACGGTGCCTCGGTGACCGCGGTGCGCGGAGGACGTTCCGTGGAGACGTCGATGGGCATGACACCCCTGGAAGGGCTCGTGATGGGCACGCGCTCCGGCGACATCGACCCCGCTGTGCTGTTCACGCTGGCCCGTCGAGCCGACATGACGATCCAGGATCTCGATGAGCTGCTGAACGCCCGCAGCGGACTCAAGGGGCTCGCCGGCGTATCGGACATGCGCGATGTCCTCGCCCGCGCGGCCGCGGGAGACGAGGACGCCGCGCTCGCGTTCGAGGTCTACATCCACCGGCTGCGCGCGTACGCCGGAGCCTTTATCGCCCAGCTCGGCGGCGTGGACGTGATCTCGTTCACCGCCGGGGTGGGCGAGAACAACTCTCTGGTGCGCCGGGAGGCGATGGCGACGCTCGGGTTCGCGGGCGTCGAGATCGACCCGGCGAGGAACGACGCATCCGGTTCGGGGATCCGCGTCATCTCGACGGATGCCTCCCGGGTGACGGTGCTCGTGGTGCCGACCGACGAGGAGCTCGAGATCGCACGGCAGACGGAGCAGATCCTGCCCTGAGCCGGACGGGGCCAACCGCACCCCGCAGGGACTCGCGCGCGGTCTCGACCACGAGCGCTCCAGAGGCGCACGACGCGCCTCACGCGAACAGGGCGTCGAGCTCTCCCACGCTCACCCGAGGCCCCGGGGATGCCGATGTCGTGCCCGGCTCCGGTGCCCTCGAATCGATCACCGTCATGAGCGAGAGCGCCGCACTCGTCAGGAACCTGCTCGGCTTGGCCTGGACGTGCCGTGCGGTGAACGCCGTCGGGTGCGTCGGGAGAGTGGCGGGGGCGTACACGCTCAGCGCATCGCGTGCACGCGTGAGCCCGACGTAGAACAGCCGTCGCTCCTCCTCGAGACCGGCATGCGAGGTGAGGGCCATGTCCGACGGCATGGCGCCGTCCGTCGCGCGCAGCAGGTGGACGTGCGACCACTCCAGCCCTTTGGCCGAGTGGATCGTGGACAGCGTCACCCAGTCCTCGTCGAGGTGCGGTTGCGCCGCCCAGTCACCGGCGCGCGTGACCGGATCGATGGCCTGATCGCCCACGAACGCGCGGAGATCGTTCTGGCGGGACGCGGCCTCCGCGATCTCCTGCACATCCGAGGCACGTCGTTGCCAGTCGGGATAGTGCTGCGCCAGCAATCCCGAGACGGCATCGTGGCAGGCCTCGACCAGGTCGGCCACGGGCGAGTCCGCATCGACGACGCCGAGGAGCGAGAGCGTCGTCGCGAGCCCGACGCGGGCCGTGGGAGGGGCCGCCGCGATCGCCTCCGCCCCTCCGCCGATTCCCTGATCCGCGAGGATGCCGGCGAGTCGGCGCGCGCTGACCTTGCCGAGACCGCGGTGCCGGGTGAGCAGGCGGTACCACGCGATCTCGTCGCCCGGATTGAGGACGACACGGAACGCCGCGAGCAGGTCGCGGACGTGGGCGGTCTCGAGATAGCCGATGCCGCCGAACTTGACGAACGGGATGTCGCGGACCTTGAGCTCGACCTCGAGCATCGCGCTGTGCGAACCGGTGCGCATCAGTACCGCCTGCTCCCGCAGCGGAACGCCGTCGGCGTGGACGGCCAGGATCCGATCGGCGACGGCGCGGGCCTCGTCGTCGGCGTTCTCGCATCGCACGAGTTCCGGACGGGTCGCCGTTCCCGTTCGATCCGCGACGAGCTTGATCGGGAAGTCCTCTGGACGGGCGGCGTTCGCCAGATCGAGGATCGGCTGCGTCGAGCGGAAGTTGCGCTCGAGGCGGATGAGCTCGGCGTCGGGATGCCGATCGAGCACCTCCTGGAGCTGGCCGGCCCCGGCGCCGCGGAAGCCGTAGATCGCCTGCGCGTCATCGCCCACGACGGTCAGGCCGTGCCCGTCGGGAGCCAGCGCCTGCACGACGTCGGCCTGTACCCGGTTCACGTCCTGATACTCGTCGACGAGCACCCAGTCCCAGCGGGCGCGCAGTCTCGCTCCCACGTGCGGGTCGCGCGCGAGAGCGCGCCACGCCACCAGGAGATCATCGAGATCGAGAAGGCCGCGGGCGCGCTTTCGCTGCGCATAGGCGCGGAGCAGCCCCATGATCTCGTCGGCGTGCCCGAGCGCCCAGGGGAACTGCTCGGAGATCACCTCGCGTCCCGGTTTCTCCAGACTCACGGCCCGGGAGGCGATGTCGGCCATCGCCCGGCTCGTGGGCATTCGCCGGTCGGTGCCGTCCAGGCCGTGCTCGCTGCGCAGCAGATCGATCAGGTCGACGACGTCATCGGGGGCCAGCACCGAGACGTCCGCCAAGCCCAGATGCTGCGAGTACTCCGCGACGACGCGGTGCGCCACCGCGTGGAATGTGCCTCCGGCGATGCGCTGGGCCAGCGCGGTGTCTCCCACCATCGCGGCGGCGCGAGCGGTCATCGCGGCGGCCGCGCGCCGGGTGAACGTGAGCAGCAGGATCCGCTCCGGAGGCACGCCGGTGTCGATCAACCGCGCCACCCTGCTGGTGAGCACGCGCGTCTTCCCGGTCCCCGCGCCGGTGGCGACGACGAGCGGCCCTTCGCCGTGCTCGACGGCGCGCCGCTGCATCTCGTCCAGCTCTTCGATCACATCTGCGCTGCTCACGGGGCCGACGGTATCTCCGCCCTCGGACATCGGCGACAGCAGCTGCGCGCCACGCCCGGCCGACCGGCGCTGTCCTTGTGCGCTCGTCGGATCCGGTATGCTCTTTACCTGTGCCTCCGGGCACGCGAAAACTACAGATGGGCGATTGGCGCAGTTGGTAGCGCGCTTCCTTCACACGGAAGAGGTCGTCGGTTCGAGTCCGGCATCGCCCACCACCGAAAGCCCCTGGGAGAACCCAGGGGCTTTCGCCGTTCCCGCGTCGCTCCGCGCTCTGGGCCCGGCGGTCTCGATGGGGCGATCCTCGGCGCTCGTGTAACCTCTGGGTTGCAGGAAGGTTCTCGCCGGCCATCCCGCGCGACACAGGAGGCATGTCCATGACGAGCACGACGCGCAACGAGGCATCGGTCGCGGACGACGAGTTCTACACGGTCACGCGCAGCATCTCGATCGCCGCCCCTGCGGAGAAGGTGTGGCGCGCGATCACCGAACCGGAGCATCTGTCGCGCTGGTTCGGGCTCGCCGTGCTGGATGCGGCAGGTGCCGGAACGATGACCTTCGACGGGCACGGCGCCGTCCCGATCCGCGTCGAGTCCGTCGATGCGCCGCGGTCGGTGTCGTACCGGTGGAGCAACGACAACGCGCTCGATCGACTGCCGGTCGAGCTCGATGAGGAGAACTCGACCGTGTTCCGCTTCACCCTCGAGCCGGAGGGGGAGGGCACCCGGCTCACGGTCGTCGAGTCGGGCTTCGAGAGGACCTCGGATCCGCTGTCGAACCTCGACAGTCATCGCCGCGGGTGGGATGCAGAGCTCGACAAGCTCATCGCCCTGTTCGGGGGTCTCGTATGACCTCGACCCTTGTCCCGGTCTTCGCTGCGCTGGGGGATGAGACGCGGTGGAGCATTCTCAGCGCCCTCGGCGACGGCGATGCCTCCGCGTCGGCTCTCGCCGAGCGGTTCCCGGTGTCTCGGCAGGCCATCGCCAAGCACCTGACTGTGCTCGCGGAAGTCGGCCTGGTCGAGCCCGTCCGGGCGGGGCGTGAGGTGCGCTACCACGTCGTCGGTGCGGAGCTCAGCGCGACCGCGCGCCGGCTCGATGCGATCGGGCGCCAGTGGGAGAGCCGGCTGACGACGATCAAGGAGATCGCCGAGGGGCTCTAGCCGCCGATACCTGCAATTCAACAGTTGCAGAACCCATCCCTGTTGTGCAACTCTAGGGTTGCACACAACATGAGATGGGAGGCGGCACAATGCTGCTCGAGAACAAGGTCGCCGTGATTCACGGCGGTGGCGGGTCGATCGGCGCGGCGGCGGCGCGAGTGTTCGCCCGGGAAGGGGCGAGGCTCTTCCTGGCCGGGCGATCGCTGAATCGACTCGAGGCTGCGGCATCGGCGGCCAGGGCCGAGGGGGCGGAGGTGTCCGTCGCCGTCGTCGACGCGATGGACCAGAATGCCGTCGATCGACACGCCGATGACGTCGGTGCGGAGGCCGGGCGCATCGACATCGCGCTCAACGCGGTCGGCTTCGACCACGTGCAGGGGCTGGCCATCGGCGATACGTCCCTCGAGGACTATCTGCACCCCGTCGTCGGCTACCTGCAGACGAACTTCGTGACCGCCAAAGCGGCGTCCCGCCACATGATCTCGCAGGGGAGTGGCGTCATCCTGACGATCTCCACGCCGGGCGCCCGCCTGACGGGGCGCGGACTGATCGGCAACGCGGCGCAGTCCGCGGGACTCGAGGGCTTCTCGCGCGCTCTGGCGGGCGAGCTCGGACCCGCGGGCGTGCGGGTCGTGTGCGTGCGCCCGCATGCCATCTCCGATGCGATGGAGACGTCCTACACCCGGGAGATGTTCGGCCGCATCGCGGCGGCCGGGGGCGTTCCGATGGGGGATTGGGTCGGCGGGCTCGCCGGGACGACGCTGCTCGGGCGCCTGCCACTGCTGGATGAGGTGGCGGAGTATCTTGCGTTCGCCGGCTCCGACCGCGCGTCCTCGATGACGGGTGCGATCGCGAATCTGTCGGCAGGGGCGCTCGTCGACTGAGTCGAGGTCGGGACAGGCCGATCCCGGAGGGCGCCCGGTTGCCGTCGCCCCTCCGGGATCCCGGCGGACACGCCCGAGAACGGGGCCCGGTTTGGCGAAGCCCCAAACCTCGGCTAATGTATTTCAAGTGCCCGGGACACCGGGGAAACACAAAACGCGGATGTAGCGCAGTTGGTAGCGCACAACCTTGCCAAGGTTGGGGTCGCGAGTTCGAGTCTCGTCATCCGCTCCAGTGCAGGAGCCCCTTCGGGGGCTTCGGCATGTGGGTTCGAATCCACATGGTGGCGTGGCCGAGAGGCTAGGCACCGGCCTGCAAAGCCGTTTACACGGGTTCGAATCCCGTCGCCACCTCGCTCTTCTCAACTGAATAGCCTGAACAGGCGCGATTGGCGCAGCGGTAGCGCGCTTCCCTGACACGGAAGAGGTCACTGGTTCGATCCCAGTATCGCGCACTCAAGAAAACCCCCGGTCTGCCGGGGGTTTTTGCATTCCCTCGGGGGTTTTATCCGGTGATCGCGCCGATGATCACTCGTATGGCGAGCGCCACCACGGCGACGCCCACGACCAGGTCGGTCCAGGTCGCGACCGCCTCCTGCGCGTTCTTGCCCTTCTTGGGCAGGTGCATGAGGCCGGCGATGAGAAGGAAGACGCCGCCGGCGAGCGCGGCGGGCAGCACCCACCCGGGGACAAGCGCGAGCAGCCCTGCCAGGCCCATCGCCGTGTTCGCGGCACCGAGCTCGCGCGTGAGCTGCTGCTCCTGCACGCTCGGCGCGGTCGAACCGAGAATCTGGGCTGTCTGCCCCTTGCCCGACATCTGCGCGATTCCGGCGGCGAGAAGGCGCGTGCCCACTCCCCAGAACGCCCACCACTTGCCGAACACCAGAATCGGATCCCCGCCGACCACGATCAGTTCGACGAGCCCGCTGACGAGCGGCAGGACGACGGTCTGGCCGATCACGATGATGAAGTAGGTCATGGCGACCTCCGATGCTCTGCGGACGCGGCGGACACTGCGGACCTCATCGTGCCAGCCGACAGGGCGCCGCACCAGAGGCCGACGCCGCGACCTAGTCTGGGCGCATGCGGAAGTCCCTTCTCCTGATGCTGTCGGTCGGCCCGGCCGCGGCGGGGATGGCGTTCCTGCTGTGGGGCGAGGCGGTCTCGGCATGCGCGAGCGTGCGAGGCCTCGAGAGGGGGCGGCCCGGTGGGCAGCGCGCCGTTCTCGTGCTGGGATACGGCAACCGAGGATCGCGGGCCAACGCCGTCAACCGCTATCGGGTGCGCGCGGGCCTGCGCACCCTGCGGAGCGCCCACGATGCCCTGATCTTCTCCGGCGGGGCGGTGCGGGGTCCGGAGCCGGAGGCGCGGATCCTGGCCCGGTACGCGGCCGCGAGGGGATATCGCGGGCGGATGCTCCTGGAGACCGAGAGCCGCTCGACCGAGGAGAACATCCGCAACTCGATCGTCCTGCTCGAAGACGCGGGGGAGATCGCCGTCGTCTCGAACGCGCTGCACGCCGAGCGGGCGCGGGAGCTGCTGCGCGCCGCGCGACCCGACCTGGCCGCCCGCCTCGTGCGCGCCGACGACTACCGCTTCGGGGAGATCCCGGTGATCAAGGCGATCGCGGCCGCGCTCGCGCTCGTCGAGCGCCGTCGGAGTCGGACGAGGACGGGCTCGCGCTAGGTTGGACGCTGCCCGTTCCGAGAGCGGGCACCACGGGCTTGGGGAGAGAGAGCATGACGAACGCGGTCGAACGGTACCGGCACGGCCTGAGCCCGATGCGCGGGCGCGCGCAGCACCAGGAGCACCGCGCCGCCACCCCGCTCGAAGCGCTGTACGACCTGGTCTTCGCAGCAGCCTTCGGCGTCGCGGGTGCGCAGCTCGCGGACGGCGTCGCGGTCGGCCACGGCGCCGCGGCGGTCGGCGCCTTCGCCTTCGCGGTCGCGGTCGCGGCGATCATCTGGGCCTGGATCAACTTCTCCTGGTTCGCCTCAGCGTTCGACACGGACGATTGGCTGTTCCGGATCTTCACCATGGTGCAGATGGCCGGCGTGATCGTGCTCGCGATCGGGCTGCCCGCCATGTTCGCATCGCTCGAGGATCACGGCGCCTTCGACAACCGGGTCATGGTGTCCGGCTACATCGTGATGAGGGTGGGGCTGCTCGCGCAATGGCTGCGCGCATCGCGCGATCCGGCCTACCGCCGACACGCGCTCACCTATGTGCTGTTCGTCGCCGTCGCGCAGATCGGCTGGATCATCGTGGCGTGGGCTCCGCTGCCCCTCGGCGCTGCCTTCGCGGCTGCGGCGGCGTGCTGGCTGATCGAGCTGGGCGGTCCGATCGTGGCCGAGCGCAAAGGCGAGGGCGAACGCCGGGGAACCCCCTGGCACGCGCACCATATCGCGGAACGGTACTCGCTGCTGACGATCATCGCGCTGGGCGAGACGGTGATCGGAACCCTCGCCGCCGCACAGGAGGTCTCGCACGAGCAGGGGTGGTCAGGGGACGCCGTGGTCGTGATCGGCGCGGGCGTGGGCTTGACCTTCGCGCTGTGGTGGTCGTACACGATGATGCCGTCGGGCCCGATCCTCGCCGTGCACCGCAAGCGGTCCTTCGTGTGGGGCTACGGGCACGCCTTCATCTTCGCGAGCGTCGCCGCGGTCGGCGCCGGACTGCACACCATCGGGTTCGCGTACCGGCATGAGGATCCGCTTGCGACGCCGGTCGTCATCTTGATGATCGCGATCCCGGTGATCGTCTTCATGGTGTCGATCTCGCTGCTGCACTCCTATCTGGTGCACTCCGTCATGAAGGGGCTCCCGCTGCACGCGATCGCGATGGTGCTGCCGCTGCTCGGAATCGTGCTGGCCTTCGTCGGGCTTCCGCTGTGGGCCTGCCTGCTCGTGGTGCTGGCCGGCCCCGTCTTCGTCGTGGTCGCCTACGAGGCCGGCGGGTGGAGGTTCGCCCAGCGGCACCTGGACGAGGCGCTGGGCCGCACCATGAGCGAGGCGCCGCACGCGTCGGCGTAGGATTCTCCTATGGACTTCGCCCGGCTGACGCACGCGACCGTGATCGCGGTCACCGGCACGCGAACTCTCAGGGCCTGAGCGGGCAGGGCGCCGACGCGCCCGAAGCTGAGCCGAGACCATCGCCAAACTGGAGAACTTCCTTTGTCTGAGAACCCCGCGTCCGCCCCTGAAATGCCGTCCTATCCGTGCGACGGCTTCGCGCTCTACGGCGCGAATGGACCCTTCAGCGACCGCTCCGTCGTCGCCATGCTCGTCAACGGGCAGCAGAAGGACCTCGCCGCCCTCGTGAACGAGGACGACGACGTCCAGCCCATCACCATCGAGAGCCCCGAGGGCCTCGCGATCCTGCGCCACTCCACGGCGCATGTGCTCGCCCAGGCGGTGCAGCGCATCAAGCCGCAGGCGAACCTCGGGATCGGCCCGCCCATCACCGACGGCTTCTACTACGACTTCGGGGTCGACACGCCCTTCACTCCGGAGGACGTCAAGGCGATCTCCAAGGAGATGCAGCGGATCCAGCGCGAGGGCCAGCGCTTCGTGCGTAGGGCCGTGAGCGACGACGAGGCTCGTGCCGAGCTCGCCGACGAGCCGTTCAAGCTCGAGCTCATCGGGCTGAAGGGCCCGGGTGCCGACAAGACGGAGGGCGCCTCCGTCGAGGTCGGCGAGGGCGAGCTCACCATCTACGACAACGTGGCCAAGGACGGCGAAGTGGTCTGGAAGGACCTCTGCCGCGGCCCGCACCTGCCGAACACTCGAATGATCGGCAACGGCTGGGACCTCACCCGGATCGCGGCGGCGTACTGGCGCGGATCCGAGAAGAACCCGCAGCTGCAGCGCATCTACGGCACCGCCTGGCCGACCAAGGACGAGCTGCGCGCGTACCAGCAGCGCCTCGAGGAGGCCGCCAAGCGCGACCACCGCCGCCTCGGCAAGGAACTCGACCTGTTCTCCTTCCCCGATGAGATCGGATCCGGCCTGTCGGTCTGGCACCCTCGCGGCGGCATCATCCGCGGCGAGATGGAGCAGCACGCGCGCAGGCGGCACATCGAGGGCGGGTACAACTACGTGTACACGCCGCACATCTCCAAGGAGGACCTGTTCCTCACCTCCAACCACCTCGTCACCTACCGTGACGGCATGTTCCCGCCGATCCGGATGGACGAGGAGCGCGACGAGGACGGGCACATCACGAAGCAGGGCCAGGACTACTACCTGAAGCCGATGAACTGCCCGATGCACATCCTGATCTACAAGGAGCGGGCACGCAGCTACCGGGATCTGCCGCTGCGCTTCGCCGAGAACGGCACCGTGTACCGGAACGAGCTCTCGGGCGCCCTGCACGGCCTCACCCGTGTGCGCGGCTTCACCCAGGACGACTCGCACCTGTTCGTCACGCCGGAACAGCTGGAGACCGAGGTCACCAAGGTCCTCGAGTTCATCCTGTCGATGCTGCGCGACTTCGGGCTCAGCGACTTCGAGCTCGAGCTGTCGATGCGCGACGACGAGAAGGACAAGTGGATCGGATCCGACGAGTTCTGGGAGTACTCGACGAATGCGCTGCGCAACGTCGCCCTGGCCTCCGGACTGAAGCTCACCGAGGTGCCCGGCGAGGCGGCCTTCTACGGTCCGAAGATCGACCTGAAGACCACCGACGCGATCGGCCGCGTGTGGCAGCTCTCCACGGTGCAGGTCGACCCGAACCTGCCGGAGCGGTTCGGGCTCGAGTTCACCGACAAGGACGGGCAGAAGAAGCGCCCGATCATGATCCATCGGGCGCTGTTCGGCTCGATCGAGCGCTTCTTCGCGATCCTGCTCGAGCACTACGCGGGCGACTTCCCGCTGTGGCTCTCGCCGGTGCAGGTCGTGGGGATCCCGGTCGCGGAGGCGTTCGCCGACTACCTCGACGATGCCGTCGCCGCCCTGCGCGCGGCAGGTGTGCGCGCCGAGGTCGACCATTCGGACGAGCGCATGCAGAAGAAGATCCGCAACCACACGACGGGCAAGGTTCCGCTGATCCTCATCGCGGGGGAGCAGGATCGCGCCGCGGGCACGGTGTCGTTCCGGTTCCGCGACGGCACCCAGGAGAACGGCGTTCCGCTCGCCGAGGCCGTCGACAGGGTGCGACGTGCGATCGAGGACCACGCGCTGATCCAGACTGCGGGCGACCTGGCATGAGCGACGTCGGGGACGCGGGCGTCGGGGCGCGGCTGGAAGACGCCGCGCACCTCGCCGGCGTCCCCGACGAGTTCCAGCGCCTCTGGGTGCCGCACCGGATGACGTACATCCAGGCGGGCCCGGAGCCGCTGCGCGAGGAGTGCCCGTTCTGCGAGGCGCCCAAGCATCCGGACGAGGAGCGGCTCATCGTCGCCCGCGGGCGCACCGCCTACGTGCTGCTCAACCTGTTCCCGTACAACTCGGGCCATCTGCTCGTCTGCCCGTACCGCCACATCGCGACGTACGACGAGGCGACCGCGGAGGAGGTCGCCGAGATCGGCGAGCTCACGCAGATCGCCATGCGGGTGCTGAAGGCGACCTCACGCTGCGACGGGTTCAACATCGGCATGAACCAGGGCGCCGTCGCCGGTGCCGGCGTCGACGCGCATCTGCATCAGCACGTGGTGCCGCGCTGGAACAGCGACGCCAACTTCTTCCCGATCATCGCGAAGACCAAGGCGCTGCCACAGCTTCTCGGCGACGTGCGCAACACTGTCGCCGCTGCCTGGCCCGCCTGATCGTCGTCAGCGCACCCGGCGGGCTTCGAACTGGAGCGGAGGGTTCGCGTAGAACTCCTGCGCCGGGACGAGCTGCAGCTCTCGCGCGCCCGACTCGAGCGTGAGACGGAGGAGTTCGTACACGCTGGACACCGTGCGCTCGAGCGCGACCTTCGCGTCTCCGGTCTCCACATAGTGCGCGGTGAACAGCGCAGCGGTGACATCACCGGATCCGTTCGCCTTCATCGGCAGGTGCGGCGTGGCCACGAGCCAGGCGCCCTTGTCGTCCACGGCGAGCATCTCGATCGTGCCCTCCTCGCGATCGGGGCGCTCGACGCTCGTGACGAGCACGGTGTTCGGCCCCATGGCGCGCGCCTTGTCGACCGAGGCCAGGGTGGATTCGAGGGTGTCGGGCTCGGTCTCCGTGAGGAAACCCAGCTCGAACTGGTTCGGGGTGATGATGTCGGCGACCGGGACGACCTTGTCGCGCAGCAGCACCGGGATCGCGGGGGCGACAAAACACCCCGACTTCGCGTTGCCCATCACCGGATCGCAGGCGTAGACGGCGTTCGGGTTGGCGGACTTCACGCGCGCCACGGCGTCGATGATCACGTCGCCGATGCCCTCGCCGCCCTGGTAGCCGCTCAGAACGGCGTCGACCTCGCCGAGGACACCGCGCTCCTCGATGCCGGTGATGACCTCGCGCACGTCGTCGGGCGCGATCAACGGTCCGCGCCAGGCGCCGTAGCCGGTGTGGTTGGAGAAGTTCACCGTGTAGACGGGGAGCACCTCGACTCCGATGCGCTGCAGCGGGAACACCGCCGCGGAGTTGCCGACATGGCCGTACGCGACGGCGGACTGGATCGAGAGCACGGTGAGCATCCTCCGATCCTCTCACCTGCCGCTGGCTGATCCGGTCACTGTCTCACCGATGTGAGACACCGATGCAGACAGCGTATGATCTGTCCTATGACAGAACTTGCACCCGAATCGACCACCGGAACCGGTCGCGTCAAGCGCGGCCTCGCCGAGATGCTCAAGGGCGGCGTCATCATGGACGTCGTCACTCCCGAGCAGGCGAAGATCGCCGAGGACGCCGGCGCCGTCGCCGTCATGGCCCTCGAGCGGGTGCCCGCCGACATCCGCGCCCAGGGCGGCGTGTCGCGCATGAGCGACCCCGACATGATCGACGGCATCATCTCCGCCGTCTCGATCCCGGTCATGGCCAAGGCTCGTATCGGCCATTTCGTCGAGGCGCAGGTGCTGCAGGAGCTCGGCGTCGACTACATCGACGAGTCCGAGGTGCTGTCCCCGGCCGACTACGTCAACCACATCGATAAGTGGGGCTTCACCGTGCCCTTCGTCTGCGGTGCGACCAACCTGGGCGAGGCCCTCCGCCGCATCACCGAGGGCGCCGCGATGATCCGCTCCAAGGGTGAGGCGGGCACCGGCGACGTCTCCGAGGCGATGAAGCACATCCGCACGATCCGCGGCGAGATCGCCCGCCTGACCACCCTGCCCAAGGACGAGCTGTACGTCGCCGCCAAGGAGCTGCAGGCGCCGTACGAGCTGGTCGCCGAGGTCGCCGCGAAGGGCGCGCTGCCGGTCGTCATGTTCGTGGCCGGCGGCGTGGCGACGCCCGCCGACGCCGCCATGATGATGCAGCTCGGCGCCGACGGCGTGTTCGTCGGATCCGGCATCTTCAAGTCCGGCGACCCGGCTGCCCGCGCCGCGGCGATCGTCAAGGCCACCGCCGCCTACGACGACCCCGCCGTGATCGCCCAGGTCTCCCGCGGTCTCGGCGAGGCCATGGTCGGCATCAATGTGTCCGACCTGCCCGCCCCGCACCGCCTCGCGGAGCGCGGCTGGTGACAGCACCCGTGCGGATCGGCGTGCTCGCGCTGCAGGGCGATGTGCGCGAGCACGCCGCGATCCTCACCTCGCTCGGGGCGGAGGCGGTCGCTGTCCGCCGCCCCGAGCAGCTGGAGGGGCTGGACGGGCTGGTGATCCCGGGCGGCGAGTCGAGTGTGATCGACAAGCTGTCCCGGATCTTCGGCGTGCGCGAGCCCCTGCGCGCGCTCATCGCCGACGGCCTGCCGGTCTACGGCACCTGTGCGGGGCTGATCCTGCTCGCGGATGAGATCGAGGGGGCGATCGACGGCCAGCTCACCTTCGGCGGTCTCGACGTCACCGTCGCCCGCAACGCGTTCGGCGGACAGGTGGAGTCGTTCGAGACCGAGCTGGCGATCGACGGCGTCGAGGGGCCGGTCGATGCCACGTTCATCCGCGCGCCGCTCATCACGCGAGTCGGCCCCCGGGCGACGGCGATCGCTGCGCTGCCCGACGGCGGAGTGGTGGCCGTGCAGCAGGGCAACCTGCTGGGCACGAGCTTCCATCCGGAGATGAACGGCGAGCCTCGTCTGCATGCGCGGTTCCTCGACCTGGTCGAGGCGAGGCGTGCCGCGCTCGCGTCGTAGAGGTGCGGTTCTGCGCCGTCCGTCTGTTCCCCGGGCGCGGATCTTCTAGAATGGACGATGCCCTGGCGGGATGAGCCCCGGGGCGGATACGAGCGGGAGACATATGTCCGGGCATTCCAAGTGGGCGACGACCAAGCACAAGAAGGCGGTCATCGACTCGCGCCGTGCGAAGTCGTGGGCCAAGCTCATCAAGAACATCGAGGTCGCGGCGAAGCTGGGCGGCCCCGACCTCCAGGGCAACCCGACCCTCTTCGATGCGGTCCTCAAGGCCAAGAAGACCTCGGTCCCGAAGGACAACATCGACCGTGCGATCAAGCGCGGCGCCGGCATCGGCGGCGAGTCTGTCGAGTACTCCTCGATCATGTACGAGGGCTACGGCGCGAACGGCGTCGCCCTCATGATCGAGTGTCTGACCGACAACAAGAACCGCGCCGCCGCGGAGGTGCGCACGGCGCTCAGCCGCAACGGTGGCACGCTCGCCGATCCCGGATCGGTCGCATACAACTTCACCCGCAAGGGCGTCATCGTCGTCGACGGCGAGAACACGACCGAGGACGACGTTATGATGGCGGCGCTCGAGGCCGGCGCCGAGGAGATCGAGCCGCACGCACAGGGCTTCGAGATCGTCACCGATGCGTCCGACCTGGTCGCGGTGCGCACCGCGCTGCAGGAGGCGGGCATCGAGTACGAGTCGGCGGACGTCGAGTTCGTGCCGAACCTCAAGGTCGAGATCGACGCCGAGGCGGCGCGCAAGATCTTCCGCCTCATCGACGCGCTCGAGGACAGCGACGACGTGCAGAACGTCTACGCCAACTTCGACCTCACGGCCGAGGTGCAGGCCGAGCTCGAGAACGACGAGTAAGCCCGAGCAGGACTCCTCGATGGCCGCGCCGCAGATCGTCCCGTACGATCCGGCGTGGCCATCGCTCGCTTCATCGTGGATCCTGCGGATCCGTGAGACGCTCATCCGTGCCGGGATCCCCGTGGCCGGCTTCGCGCACATCGGCTCGACCGCGGTGCCCGAGCTCGCGGCCAAACCGTATGTGGATCTCCAGGTTCTCGTGCCGGCGATCCCCGACGAAACCGTGGTCGATGCAGCGCTCGACCCGCTCCTGTTCGAGAGAGCGCGTGGATCCCGTCCCGACTCCCCGGGGGTCGACGTCGACATCCCGCGGCCCGGATCCGATCCGCGCCATCATGAGAAGCTGCTCTACTTCCGCGATCTGGACGGCGACGCCTCCCTGCGCGGGCTGATCCTGCACATCCGCCATGCGGACTCCTCGTTCGCCGGCTTCGTGGTGTCGTTCCGCGACTGGCTTCGTGCGAACCCGGCGGAACGCGCGGCGTACGAGCAGCTGAAGCGGTCCCTCGCCGCGGCTCACTCGGCCGCGCAGGACTACGACGACTACACCCGCGCGAAGAGCGCCTTCATGGATCATGCGCAGACGGCGATGGGGTGGCCTGATCCGGCCGGGCGCGGCTGACTCTCCCTCCTGGCCCGCTGTCCGGCTCCGCTACGGTGTCGTTGATCCGCCCGATGCTCGAAGGGACTGCCATGGCCGGTGAAGCGGAGTCTGCGGTGGTCGTGCCCGATCGCGACCCTTCGCGTGTGCACTGGATGGAGCTGTTCTTCGACCTGATCTTCGTGGCCCTGGTGTCGCAGCTGGCGCGCGGGCTGCATGAGGATCCGTCGAACTCCGCCCTGCTGCTGTTCACGGCGCTCTTCGCCTCGGTCTGGTGGTCCTGGGTCAATCTGACGTTCACCGTGAACGTGATGACGTGGCTCACCCGCAGACAGCTCGCCGTCGTGATGCTCGCCGCGATGGCCTCGGTCGGCGCCATCGCGGTCGCCGCGCCGGAGGCCGTGGGAGAGCGCTCCTGGCTGTTCGCCGCGGGCAACGCCGCGCTGCGGCTCGTCCTGCTCGGCCTGTGGATCGCTCTGTCGTGGGCGAACGGATCGGCGTCGCGCATCCGGCTGCTGGCCTACAACGGCGCGACCGCCGTGCTCTGGCTCATCTCGATCGCCGTGCCCGCGCCATGGCGATACGTGCTGTGGGGGTTCGTGATCGTCGTCGAAGTGGTGCTGCTGCTCACGAACAGTCGGAGCTGGCGTGTGCGGATGCTGCCGCGGATGAACGTCGAGCACATCTCGGAGCGCTTCGGCCTGCTCATCGTGATCGTGCTGGGGGAGTCGGTGCTCACGATCGTCACCGCGCTCAACGGCACCTGGACCCTCGCCTCAGGGGGAACAGCTGCGGCGAGCCTCGCCGTCGTCGCTCTGCTGGCCTGGTCCTTCTTCATGTACGGCACGGAGACGATGCGCACCGGACTCGAGCAGCTGCAGCGGGCCGGGCGCTATGGTGCGATCCGCGACACCGTCGGGTTCCTGCCGTTCCTCCTGGTCGTCGGTGTGACGGCGATCTCCAGTGCGCTGTCCGCGGGGATCGGGCACCCCGGGGAGGTTCTCGCCCCCGCATCCGTGATCTCGCTGTGCGGGGGTCTCGGGATCTTCTTCGCGACGAACGCGGTCGTATCACTGAGGCTGGGGCGCCCCTCCGCCGCGGTGCTGCGCTGGGCGGTCCCGGCGCTTCTGCTCATCATCGTGCCCACGATCGTCGCGGCGACCTCGCCCGCGGGGTACGCGATCCTGGCCGCATGCGGTGCACTCGCGGTGATCGTGCTGCTCACGGAACTCGGCAACCGCGCGCACCCGGCTTCCGCGCCGGCGCGGGAGGCATGACCGGCCGCGCGCCTGGGGCGCGGAGCCCCGGGGCGGCCATAACCTGAAGTCATGACGGGAGTGCGACGCGTGCTGGGCATCGACCCCGGCCTCACACGCTGCGGTGTCGGCGTCGTGGATGTCGACGCGATGCGCCGGGGCACGCTCGTGCACGTCGGGGTGATCCGCACACCTGTGGATGCGCCGATCGGCGAGCGGCTCGCGGCGGTCGCCGCCGGGATTCGCGCGGTGATCGCAGAGCACCACCCGGACGCAGTGGCTGTCGAGCGGGTCTTCGCCCAGCAGAACACGCACACCGTCATGGGCACGGCGCAGGCCAGCGGGGTGGCACTGCTCGTCGCCGCCGAGCACGGGCTCCCCGCCGCCACGCACACGCCGAGCGAGGTCAAGGCGGCCGTCACCGGGTACGGCTCCGCCGACAAGAAGCAGGTGCAGGCGATGATCGCGCGCATCCTGCGACTCGACGCACCGCCGCAGCCCGCCGACGCGGCCGACGCTCTCGCGATCGCGCTCTGCCACGCATGGCGCGGCGCGGGGCATGCAGGGGGAGCGTCCCAGGGCTCGGATGCCCAGACCCCGGCGCAGAAGGCATGGGCTGACGCGGAGCGTGTCGCTCGAACATACCTACGAGCACGTGCGTAGACTGCTCTCATGATCTCCTCCCTGCGTGGCACCGTGCTGTCCGCGACCACGGATTCCGTCATCGTCGAGGTCGGGGGAGTGGGCTTCTCGGTCGCCGTGCCCGGCGACGTCGCGCACACCGCGCGGGTCGGTCACGAGCTGCGCCTGCACACGTCGCTGATCGTGCGGGAGGACGCTCTGTCGCTGTACGGGTTCGCGGATCCGGCCGAGCTCGACGTGTTCGGTCATCTGCTGTCGGTGACGGGTGTGGGGCCGAAGTCGGCGCTGGGCGTGCTCTCGCACCTCTCCGTCGACCAGATCGCGACGGCGGTCGCCGCCGACGACGACGCGCCCTTCCGACGCGTCTCCGGCATCGGACCGAAGACGGCGAAGCTCATCGTCCTGCAGCTCACCGGCAAGCTGCAGGCGCCGGTCATCGCCCCGGCCGCCGCATCCGTCCCCGACGAGATCGGCTCGCAGTTGATCGCCGCCCTCATCGGCCTCGGCTGGTCCGAGCGCGTCGCCGCCGAGGCCGCCGAGCGGAGCACCATCGAGGCGAGCGAGACCGAACGCGGATCCGTCGCGCTGCTGCTGCGCCGCACGCTCGCGACCCTCGGACCCGCTCAGGGCGGAGCCGCCCGTGGTTGAGTTCCACGACTCCGGCGAGGCCGTCGACGAGGCCGAGCTCGCGATCGAGGGCGCGCTGCGCCCGGCGAGCCTGGACGAGTTCGTCGGCCAGCACAAGGTGCGCGGGCAGATGAAGCTCCTGCTCGAGGCGGCGCGGATCCAGGACCGGGCGGCGGACCACATCCTGCTGTCCGGCCCTCCGGGACTGGGCAAGACGACCCTGGCGATGATCGTGGCGCACGAGAGCGGACGCCCGCTGCGCATGTCGAGCGGTCCCGCCATCCAGCACGCCGGCGACCTCGCCGCGCTGCTGTCGAGCCTGACCCCGGGCGAGGTGCTGTTCATCGACGAGATTCACCGGATGGCGCGATCCGCGGAGGAGATGCTCTATCTCGCGATGGAGGACTTCCGCATCGACATCATGGTCGGCAAGGGCGCCGGTGCCACGAGCATCCCGCTCGAGCTCGCCCCGTTCACGCTGGTGGGGGCCACCACGCGCTCGGGGCTGCTGCCCAACCCGCTGCGTGACCGCTTCGGCTTCACGGCGCATCTGGAGTACTACGAGGCGGATGAGCTCGAGCGGGTCGTCGAGCGCTCCGCCATCGTCCTCGGAGTCGGCGTGCCCGCCGTGGCGCGGGCGGAGATCGGCCGGCGCTCACGAGGCACTCCGCGCATCGCCAACCGCCTGCTGCGGCGCGTGCGCGACTACGCCCTCGTCCACGGCGGGGGATCCTCGGCGTCCGTCGAGGACGTGAGGGCGGCTCTCGAGCTCTACGACGTCGACCGGATCGGTCTCGATCGCCTCGACCGTGCGGTGCTGGACGCGATCGTGCGGCGCTTCCGCGGAGGTCCCGTGGGCCTCAGCACCCTCGCCGTCTCGGTGGGCGAGGAGGCGGACACCATCGAGAGCGTCGTCGAGCCCTACCTCGTCCGGATCGGCTTCCTCGGCCGCACACCGCGCGGGCGCATCGCGATGCCGGAGGCGTACGCGCATCTCGGCGTCGCGCACCCCGAGGGGGTCGCGTTGTTCGATGACCTATAATCGCTGGAGACTTTCACCATCCCCTCCCTTCCGCGCCCCACTGTTGGCGCGCGCCCCGAAAGGCTCCTCCTCGCATGAATCTCGCGACGTTCTTCTCGCAGTACGGCCTCTTCTTCGTCCTGGCCATCCTGCTCGTCTTCATGGTGTTCAGCACCCGCCGCCGCAACAAGCGCATGAAGGAGGAGCAGGAGAAGAAGGCCACGCAGACTGTTCCCGGAGCCAAGGTGCTGCTGCAGGGCGGCCTCTACGGCACGATTGTCGAGTTCGACCCGGAGAACCTGGACCGCCCCGCCAAGGTGGAGATCGCGCCCGGCGTGGTCATCGAGGTGCACTCGCAGGCGATCCTGCGGGTCGTGGACGAGGAGCAGGCCGCTCCGGTCGCGGAAGAGGCCCACACGCCTCTCGATGAGCAGACCCCGCTGGATGAGCAGACGCCGCTCGACGAGCGCGCCAAGGACATCCGCATCGAGTCGGCCGAGGAGACCCGCGCCCGCCTGGAGCGCGAGGCCGACGACAAGAACTGACGCGGTCCGCGCGCAGCGCAGGACCTCCCTCCGGACAGACCGTCCCCCTCAGAAAGCGAAGAACCTTCGTGGCATCGTCTTCTCCCGTCAAGCACGCCTGGCGGGTCCTGCTCGGCCTGCTCATCGCCATCGGCGTGCTCTTCGGCCTGAACGCCCTCGGCGTCTACGGCTTCGGCAAGAGCTCCTGGTCGCCCCAGCTGGCCCTGGACCTGCAGGGCGGCACGCAGATCATCCTCAGCGCGCAGACGGCGGACGGCAAGGATCCCAACGCCGAACAGCTCGATCAGGCGGCGCAGATCATCCGGCAGCGCGTGGACGCGTCGGGCGTCGGGGAATCCGACATCACCACGGAGGGCGGCCGCAACATCGTCGTCCAGATCGCCGGCAAGGCGGACGAGGCGACCCGCAACCGCATCCAGGCGAGCGCCAAGATGGAGCTGCGCCCGGTACTCGCCGCGACGGCGCCCTCGACGTCGTTCGTGGGCGATGACGGCAAGTCGACGCCGTACCCGACCCCCGCACCGGATCTCGCTTCCACCCCCTCGCCCTCGCCCACCGATGGCAGCGACATGTCCTGGGTGACGCCGAAGCTGCAGGCCGAGTTCCTCGCGTACGACTGCAAGACCAAGCGCGACACTGCCGCGCTGCCTGCCGACGAACCGCTCATCGCCTGCGACAGCAGCGGCCAGGCCAAGTATCTGCTCGGCCCGGTGGCGCTCGACGGCACGTCGATCAAGGACGCCGTCGCCGGCCTGAACCAGCAGACCGCACAGTGGGAGGTCAACCTGACCTTCGACGGCAAGGGCACCGACGCGTTCGGCAAGGTCAGCCAGCGCCTCTACGCGTTCACGCAGCAGAACCAGACGCCGCGCAACCAGTTCGCCTTCGTGCTGGACGGATCCGTCATCTCCGCACCGAGCATGAACGGCGTCATCCTCGACGGTCGTCCCTCGATCAGCGGCTCGTTCACGCAGGAGACGGCCAAGAGCCTCGCCGACCAGCTCAAGTTCGGCGCCCTGCCGCTGAGCTTCACCGTGCAGAGCTCCGACACCATCTCGGCGACACTCGGATCCCAGCAGCTCCAGATCGGCCTCATCGCCGGCCTCATCGGCCTCGGGCTCGTCGCCATCTACTCGCTGCTCAGCTACCGCGCGCTCGGATTCGTGATCATCGCATCGATCGGCGTGATGGCCGTCATCACCTACGTGCTGATCTGCATCCTGGGCTGGCGGATGGGCTTCCGACTTTCCCTGGCGGGCGTGGCCGGTCTGATCGTGTCGATCGGATTCACGGCCGACTCGTTCATCGTCTATTTCGAACGAATAAGAGACGAACTGCGCGACGGCAAGTCCATCACCGGCGCGGTCGAGGACGGCTGGAGCCGCGCCAAGCGCACGATCTACATCTCCAAGTCGATCAACATCCTCGCCGCCGTGGTGCTCTACATCCTCGCGGACGCGACGGTGAAGGGCTTCGCGTTCACCCTGGGTCTGACCACCATCATCGACGTGCTGATCTTCGTGGTGTTTACGCACCCGGTGATGCAGATCCTCGCCCGCACGCGCTTCTTCGGCAATGGTCATCCGCTGTCGGGCATGGATCCCGAGGCCCTCGGCGCCGTCTACCGCGGACGGACCGAGTACCGTGCCGTGGCCCCCGCGTCCCAGGGCAAGGCGGCCCGTGCCGGCCGCTCCCGGGGTGAGGCCGAGCGGCGTCAGACCATCGCCGAACGAAAGCGCGCGGAGGCCCTCGCCGCCGCGGACCAGGGCGCGAGCAGGAACGGGGAGAACGACTGATGCGCTCCATGAACGAGTTCGGCAACGACCTCTACTCCGGCAAGACCTCCTTCCCGTTCGTCGGGAGGCGGCGACTCTGGTTCATCATCGCGATCCTGCTCGTGGTGGGCTCGGCCCTGGTGCCGCTCTTCCGCCCGGTGCAGTTCTCGATCGAGTTCACCGGTGGATCCCAGTTCACGGTGGAGGCTCCGGCCAACCGCAACCAGGACATCGCGACGACCGCGGTGCGCTCGGTGCTGCCGAACGTCACCACGAAGGTGACCACCGTCAACAACCGCGACATCCGGGTGCAGACGGCCCAGCTCAAGAACGAGCAGGAGAGCCACGACGTGGCGGCCGCCCTCGCGAAGGCATACGACGTCCCGGTGGACAAGGTGAACACGTCGTTCATCGGCCCGAGCTGGGGCGAGGGCGTGACCCGGCAGTCGCTCTGGGGTCTGGCGATCTTCCTCGCGCTGACATTCCTGATCCTCGCGATCTACTTCCGCACCTGGAAGATGTCGGCGGCGTCCATCCTCGGCCTGCTCGACGTGCTGGTCATCACGGTCGGCGTGTACGCGCTGGCAGGATTCGAGATCTCCCCGGCGGCCGTGATCGGCTTCCTCACGATCCTCGCGTACTCGCTGTACGACACCACGGTCGTGTTCGACAAGATCCGTGAGAACACGACCGAGGAGGGCGCCAAGTCCTCCCGGACGTTCGGCGAGGCGGTGAACCTCGCGGTGAACCAGACGCTCATCCGATCGATCAACACCGCCGTCATCGCGGCGCTGCCGGTCGGCGCGATCCTGTTCATCGGCGCGTTCTGGCTGGGCGCGCAGACCCTGACCGACATCTCGCTTTCGATCTTCGTCGGGATCATCGTCGCCGCGTACTCGACGCTGTTCGTCGCGGCGCCGCTGTACTCCCTGTTCCGCGAGAACGAGCCGGCTATTCGCGAGCACGACAAGCGCGTGCTCGCGGCCCGGGAACGCGCGACGGTCACCGCGGTGGAGGTCTGAGCCTCGATGCGTCCGGCCGTCCCGGGCACTTGTAGGATGATCTGCCTGGAGGTCCGATGAGCGAGGTCGGCACGACGCCCGGGGCGCCGGCGCAGGGATCGAGTCTGCGACGACTCGTACCCCGGATCTTCTCGCGCGCGCCCCGGATCAACGACCTCGACAACCTCATCCGCACGGTGCGGCAGAACCATCCGCGTGGCGATCTCGCGATCATCGAGCGCGCCTACGCAGTCGCCGCGGAGAAGCACCAGGGGCAGAAGCGCCAGAGCGGCGAGCCGTACATCACGCACCCGCTGGCCGTGGCGCAGATCCTCGCCGATCTCGGGCTCGGACCGCGCGCCATCGCGGCCGCGCTGCTGCACGACACCGTCGAGGACACGGGTTACGCACTCACCGAACTGACCGCGACGTTCGGCGACGAGGTCGCGATGCTCGTCGACGGCGTCACCAAGCTCGACAAGGTCAAGTACGGCGACAGTGCGCAGGCCGAGACGGTCCGCAAGATGATCGTCGCGATGTCGAAGGACATCCGGGTACTCATCATCAAGCTCGCGGATCGCCTGCACAACGCCCGCACCTGGGGCTTCGTGCCACCGGAGAAGGCGGCGAAGAAGGCCACCGAGACGCTCGAGATCTATGCGCCCCTCGCGCACCGGCTCGGAATCCAGGCGATCAAGTCGGAGCTCGAGGATCTGTCCTTCGCGGTCCTGCATCCGAAGATCTACGCCGAGATCGACAGTCTCATCAAGCAGCGCACGCCGCAGCGCGAGAAGTACATCCACGAGGTGGTCGACGCGGTCGAGAGCGACCTGCGCGACCTGCGTGTGCGCGGCAAGGTCGCCGGCCGGCCGAAGCAGCTCTACTCCGTCTACCAGAAGATGGTGGTGCGCGGTCGCGAGTTCGACGACATCTACGACCTCATCGGCATCCGCGTGCTCGTCGGCACGGTGCGCGACTGCTACGCGGTGCTGGGCGCGATCCACGCGCGGTGGACGCCGTTGCCCGGCCGGTTCAAGGACTACATCGCCACCCCGAAGTTCAACCTGTACCAGTCGCTGCACACCACGGTGATCGGCCCCGGCGGCCGCACCGTCGAGATCCAGATCCGCACGCACGAGATGCACCAGCAGGCCGAGTTCGGCGTCGCTGCGCACTGGATGTACAAGGAGCGGATGAACGGCGGGGGCAAGGGGTCCACCGCCGACGCCGACATGACCTGGCTCGCGCACATCTCCGACTGGCAGGCCGAGACCGCCGACCCCAGCGAGTTCCTGGACTCGCTGCGCTTCGAGATCGGTGCGAAGGAGGTCTACGTCTTCACGCCGAAGGGGCGCGTGATCGGACTGCCCTCCGGTGCGACGCCGGTGGACTTCGCCTACGCGGTGCACACGGAGATCGGTCACCGCACGATGGGCGCCAAGGTCAACGGCCGCCTCGTGCCGCTGGAGACCGCGCTGAACAGCGGCGATGTGGTCGAGGTGTTCACGTCGAAGAACCCCGACGCCGGGCCCAGCCAGGACTGGCTGACGTTCGTGAAGAGCACCCGCGCGCGCAACAAGATCCGCGGCTGGTTCACGAAGGAGCGCCGCGAGGAGGCCATCGAGCAGGGCAAGGAGGCCATCGCGCGCGCGATGCGCCGACAGAACCTGCCGCTGCAGCGGCTGATGAGCCAGGAGTCGTTCACCGAGGTCGCGCACCAGCTGCGCTACGAGGACGTCTCGGCGCTGTACGCGGCGGTCGGTGAGGGGCACGTCTCCACGCAGTCCGTGCTGGAGAAGGTCACCGCGCTCATCTCCACCACCGAGGACACGTCGACGGGCGCGATCGACATCCCTGCACACGGTCGCAGCCGGGCTCCGCGCGAGGGCGACTCCGGAGTGCTGGTGCGCGGTGCGGCCGACATCCTGGTGAAGCTCGCGAAGTGCTGCACACCGGTGCCGGGCGACGAGATCGTGGGGTTCGTCACGCGGGGGAGCGGCGTGTCGGTGCATCGCTCGGACTGCGTGAACGTCAAGGCGCTCTCGGTCGAGAAGGATCGGATGGTGGACGTCGAGTGGGCGCCCACCACCCGCAGCGTGTTCCTCGTGCAGATCCAGGTGGAGGCGCTGGACCGTTCGGGTCTGCTGTCCGACGTCACCCGGGTCCTCAGCGAGCACCACGTCAACATCCTCTCCGCGACCGTGCAGACCACCAACGACCGTCTGGCGCTCAGCCGCTTCGTGTTCGAGATGGGCGACACCGTTCATCTGGACCGGGTGCTCAACGCGGTGCGACGGATCGACGCCGTCTACGACGTCTATCGCGTCACCTCCTCCTGACGGCGGACGCCGCGTCGCGAGGCGCGTCCCCGTCCTCAGCGGGACGCCCGTCCGCACCGTGGCCGGCGAGGAACCGCGCGACGCGGTGATAGCCGGGACCGTGGTGCAGCTGTGCCAGCCGGGCGGCGGCGCGCGGGATGAGTGCCGGATCCGTGAGCGCCAGCAGTCGTGCCCAGTCATGCCGTTCCGGCACCGTCGCGGGCCAGCGCAGCAGATCGATGAGCGTGCGCTCGGGCGTGGTCACGGCGATGCCGCCGAGGTGCTGCACGTCGGAAGGATCCAGCACCGGATCGTGCACGATGATCCGGCGGGTCGTCGGCGCGCGCAGCCGGTGGCCGGTCGCGCTCTGCAGCTCATGCGGATCCGGCGGGGCATCGCTCGCACCATGGATCCATGCCGCCGTCATGCCGGCGAACGCCGCATCGCGCATTCCTGCGACGAGGGGGATCAGCGAAGCCGCACGGAGGGCCGCCGTCTCCACGAGGTCCGCCGGCGCATAGCCCTCGCCGAGCTCGACCACATCCCCGTCCAGACGTGCCGCGGCGAGCTCCGGCAGGGAGAGCCGGGCTCCGGGAACGTGAAGGAACGTGTCGCGCATGCCTCCAGTGTGCGACAGACGCCACAGGGCGGGGATCCGGAGATCCCCGCCCTGTGGACAACTCCGGCGATCCGGAGTGCGTGTGCGGTCAGCCGCCGAGCGCGTTCAGCCAGGCCCGTCGAGCCTCGAGCGCCTCGGTGGCCTCCTTGAGAGCCTTCGCGTTCCCGGACTTCTCCGCGGCATCGCGCTCGGCCTCGAGCTTGGCGATCGCCTGCTGGAGCTGGTCGCTCATCGCGCCGGCGCGGGCCTTCGTCTCGGGGTTGTTGCGCTTCCAGTCGACGTCCTCGCGCGACTTCAGCTCCTGCTCGACGACGCGCAGGCGGTCGTCCAGGGCGCGCTCCTTCTCGCGCGGGAAGATCCGTCCGACCTCGTCCCACTGGCGCTGGATGCGGGTCAGCAGCGCGCGCGCCTTGCCGAGGTTCGCCTCGTCGGCAACGGCCTTGGCCTCTTCGAGCAGGGCATTGCGCGCCTCGATGCGAGGAGCGGACTCCGCCTCGGTCGCCGCGGCCTGCTCGGCGCGCGCCGAGTAGAGCGCGTCACCGGCGGCCTTGAACCGCGCCCAGAGCGCGTCGTCGGCCTTGCGTCCCGCACGACCGGCGGCCTTCCACTCGTCGAGGAGGCTGCGGTAGGCCGGGATCCCGTCGACGCCCTTGGGCGCCAGGGCCTCCGCGCGCTCGACCAGGCGCGACTTGCGGTCGCGCGCGGTCTTGTGGGTCTCGTCGAGCTCGGCGTAGAAGGCCCGGCGCTGACGATCCACGGTCGCACGGGCATCGCGGAACCGCTTCCAGAGCTGATTCGCCGCACCCTTCGGGAGACGCGGACCGTTCTGCTGGTGGCTCTGCCACGCGTCGAACAGCGCGCCCATCTCCTCGGTGACCTTCTTCCACTGCACGGAGGAGAGATCCTGCGCGGCGATCGCCTCGGAGCGCTCGACGAGCGCGGTGCGCTCGGCGATGGCGGCGTCGACCGCGGCCTTCGCTTCGACCGCCTCCGCGGCGGAGGCGTCGGCGAGCGATCCGGTCAACGCGTCGAGGCGGGTGCGGAGGTTCGCGAGGTCGCCGACCGCGGCGGCGTCGGTGACGTCGGCGACCAGGTGCTGCGCCTGCTTGGCGAGATCGGTCGCGCCGGATCCGCCCGCCTGCACGCGCTGCTCCAGCGTGTTCACCTTGAACGCGAGATCCTCGAACTTGCGCACGAAGTAGGCCAGCGCCTCGGCGGGTGTGCCGTCGGGGTACTGCCCGACCTCGCGCCACTCGTCACCCTCGCGCACGGACACGGTCCCGTCCTCGGTGACGCGACCCCACTCGGCGGCGTCGCTCGTGCTCACCGGTGCCGGAACGGCAGGCGCTGCCGGCGTCGCGGGACGGATGGCCGACGCCGGCGGGCGCGGCATGGCCGGCGGGCGGGGCATCGCCGGCGGACGCGGCGCGGGCACGGGGGTCGACGGTCGCTCCTCGGCCGCCGGAGCCGCCGCAGCGGCCTCGGTCTGCTCGGCAGGCGCGTCGGTCGCCTCGGTCGGAGCCTCGGCCTGCTCGGCAGGCGCCTCGGGCTCGACAGCCGGCGCGGTCTCCTCGGCGGGTGCGTCGGCGGCCGCCGCAGCGGCCTCGTCGGCGACGGTCTCGGGCGCCTCGGCGATCGGCGTCGCGGTGTTCTCGGGCTCGGACTGCGCGGCCTGCTCGCCGGTGGTCGGGTTTTCGGGGGTGTGCTCTTCGGTGGACACGGTGAACTCCTTGCGCGGCATGCCGCGGGAGGCGGAAAGGACAGGCCCAGCCTAGTACGCCGGGCGGCGCCGCGAGAGGGGCGCGGCTCAGCCGGCCGGGGTCTCCGTCGCCGTCGGCAGGGGCGTGGGAGCCGAGGTCGGGGCAAGCGTCGGGCTGACCGTCGGCGAGGGCGAAGGGACAGGTGCAGTGGCGTCCGCATGCACGACCTGGCTCACGATCGCGCCGATCACGATGACGGCTCCGGCGACCACGGCGACGGTGTTGTCGCGCACCCTGCGGCGAACGCTCGCGGCATGCAGATCCTGCCGTGCGGTGTGCAGCCGCGCGCGCTCCTGCTGCACACGGGCGCGCTGGTCGCGGGCGTTCGTCGGGCGGCGAGCGGCCATGGATCCTCCCTGGATGTCGAGGACAGAGCCTATCGTGCGCGCCCCCGCCCGGCGTGCAGCCGGCATCCGCGTCCGGGTGCCGCGCGTCACGGTGTCGGTGCACGCCGTTAGCCTTGACCGCATGACTCCTGCAGCACCGCTGATGAGCGGCCAGACGCCGCTCGCCGTGCGGATGCGCCCGATCTCGCTCGACGAGGTCGCCGGGCAGCAGCACCTGTTGAGGCCGGGGTCGCCGATCGTCTCGCTCGCGGATCCGGCGGCGAAGACCGCGTCGAGCGTCTCGATGATCCTCTGGGGTCCGCCCGGCACGGGCAAGACGACTCTCGCGCAGGCCATCGCCCGCTCGTCGGGTCGGCGTTTCGTGGAGCTGTCCGCCATCACCGCCGGTGTGAAGGACGTGCGCGAAGTCATGCAGGAGGCGCTGAACCAGCGCGATCTCTACGGTCAATCGACCATCCTGTTCCTTGACGAGATCCATCGCTTCACGAAGGCGCAGCAGGACGCGCTGCTGCCCGGGGTGGAGAACGGCTGGGTCATCCTCATCGCGGCGACCACGGAGAACCCCTCGTTCTCCGTCATCTCGCCGTTGCTGTCCCGGTCGCTGCTGTTGACGCTGAAGCCCCTCACCGACGAGGACATCGGCGTCCTGATCGACCGTGCCGTGGCGGATCCGCGCGGGCTCAACGGGCGCGCGACGCTGGACGATACGGCCCGGGCCGCTCTGATCCGGCTCGCCTCGGGCGACGCCCGGCGAGCGCTCACCGGGCTCGAGGCCGCGGCGGCCGTGGCGGCCTCGCCGGAGCGCCTCACGGAGGACGAGACCCCCGCCGTCACCGATGACGACGTCGCGCAGGCGGTGGACCGCGCGCTGCTGCGATACGACCGCCAGGGCGACGAGCACTACGACGTCATCAGCGCGTTCATCAAATCGATCCGCGGATCCGATGTCGACGCCGCTGTGCACTACCTCGCCCGGATGATCGAGGCCGGGGAGGATCCGCGCTTCATCGCACGGCGCCTGGTCATCTCGGCGTCCGAGGACATCGGTCTCGCCGATCCGCAGGCGCTCGTGATCGCCGTCGCAGCGGCGGATGCCGTCGCCTTCATCGGGATGCCGGAGGGGAGGATCCCCCTCGCCGAGGCGACCGTCTACCTCGCGACCACGGCGAAGTCGAACGCGGCGTACCTGGCGATTGACGCGGCGATCGCGGATATCCGCGCGGGCGGGTTCGGGCGGGTGCCCGTGCACCTGCGCGACGCGCACTATCCCGGCGCCAAGCGCCTGGGGCATGGCAAGGGCTACCGCTATCCGCATGACAGCGACGCCGGGATCGTGCCGCAGCAGTACCTCCCTGATGAACTGCAGGGGCGCCGCTACTACCAGCCCAAGGCGCTCGGCGGAGAGCGCGAGGTGCAGGCTCGGCTGGAGCGCATCAGGCGAATACTCGGCGAGGGGTAGGTCGCGGCGGGAAGCACCGGGACCCGTCCTGCGCACGGCGACGGACGCTCAGGGCCGATCTGATAGCATGGATCGGCTCGAAACCGTGTTTTCGGGCATCTCTCCACTCCTGCACCACCCTCTCGTCCGCCCCGGCGTGCGCTCGTGAGGGGCGGAATCGAGACGATACGTCCGCGAGCCGTGATCGACACGGCCGCGTATCGAAAGGAACACTTCGTGGTTACGAAGTCCCAGGACCGCCGTAAGGTCCGCCTGTCCCGTGCCCTCGGCATCGCCCTCACCCCGAAGGCCGCCAAGTACCTCGAGAAGCGTCCCTACGCTCCGGGTGAGCACGGTCGCACCAAGCGCAAGCAGGACAGCGACTACGCCGTCCGTCTGCGCGAGAAGCAGCGTCTTCGCGAGCAGTACGGCATCCGCGAGAAGCAGCTGGTCATCCAGTTCAACGAGGCCCGTCGCAAGGACGGTCTGACCGGTGAGAACCTCGTCGAGCAGCTCGAGATGCGTCTGGACGCGCTCGTGGTCCGCGCCGGTTTCGCGCGCACCACCGCGCAGGCGCGTCAGCTCGTCGTGCACCGTCACATCCTCGTCGACGGCCAGCTCGTCGACCGCCCGTCCTTCCGCGTGAAGCCGGGTCAGCTCATCCACGTCAAGCCCAAGAGCGAGGGCCTCGAGCCCTTCCAGGTGGCGGCCGCCGGCGGTCACGCCGAGGTGCTGCCCCCGGTTCCGGGTTACCTCGAGGTCGAGCTCGACAAGCTGGAGGCCCGTCTGGTCCGTCGTCCGAAGCGCGCCGAGGTCCCCGTGACCTGCGACGTGCAGCTGGTCGTCGAGTACTACGCGGCTCGCTGATCCACAGCGAACTCAGCGAACACGCCGAGGAGGCGTCGGGGGCATCCCCGGCGCCTCCTTCGCGTTTGCGCATACGATGGAGACCGTTGTGAGCGGGCCCGAACCGGAGGTGGTGACATGAAGACCCTGTTGTGGTTCCTCATCGGCGTGATCGGCGGGTTCGTCGCCGCGCACTTCCTGAACAAGGATCCGCGAGGCCACGACGTGCTGGCGGCCGTCGACGACCGGATCAATGAGTTCACCGGGATCCTCGCCGACGCCTTCCACGCCCAGGAGGCCCGCCTCACCCACGACGGCGCCGCGGACTGACGCGGATCCCTCCTCCTCCCGAACCCGCGCTCCGGCGCGCCCTGACAGCAAGGACCCCTCGACGAGCATGAAGACCGCGGAGATCGCGCAGCGCTACCTGAGCTACTTCGAGAAGAACGATCACCTCATCGTCCCCTCGGCGTCGCTGGTCAGCGACGACCCCTCGCTGCTGTTCACCGTGGCCGGCATGGTGCCGATGATCCCGTATCTCACGGGCGTGGTCCCGGCACCGCACCCGCGTATCGCCGACTTGCAGAAGTGCATCCGCACGAACGACATCGAAGAAGTCGGGCGCACGGCACGGCACGGCACGTTCTTCCAGATGCTCGGCAACTGGTCGTTCGGCGACTACTTCAAGGAGGGCGCGATCCGTTACGCCTGGGAGCTGCTGACCGGCTCCGAGAGCGACGGCGGGCTGGGCTTCGACGAGAAGGACCTCTGGGTCACGGTCTTCGAGACGGACGACGAGGCCGAGGCGATCTGGCGCGACGTGATCGGGCTGAAGCCGGAGCGCATCCAGCGCCTGGGGCGCGCGGACAACTACTGGAACACGGGTCAGCCGGGCCCCGGCGGTCCCGACAGCGAGATCTTCTTCGACCGCGGACCCGCGTACGGCCAGGACGGGGGACCGGCGGCCGACGACAACCGGTTCCTGGAGATCTGGAACCTCGTGTTCATGCAGGACTTCATCGAGAACATCCGCGGCAAGACCGAGTTCGACATCGTGGGCGAGCTGCCCATGAAGAACATCGACACCGGCATGGGCCTCGAACGTGTCGCCTTCCTCAAGCAGGGCGTCGAGAACATGTACGAGACCGACCAGGTGCGCCCGGTGCTGGACCGCGCTGTCGAACTCTCCGGACGGCGCTACGGCGCCGAGCACGCCGACGATGTCCGCTTCCGCGTCGTCGCCGACCACGTGCGCTCCGCACTCATGCTGCTCTCCGACGGCGTACGCCCGTCCAACGAAGGTCGTGGCTACATCCTCCGCCGGCTCATGCGCCGCACGGTCCGCTCGATGCGTCTGCTCGGCGTCGACGAGCCGGTGTTCCCCGAGCTGTTCGCGGTGTCCAAGGACGCCATGAAGAGCGCCTACCCGATCCTCGAGCAGGACTGGGTCCAGCTTTCCGCCGCCGCGAATGCGGAGGAGGAGACCTTCCGTCGCACGCTGGACGCCGGATCCACCATCCTCGACCTCGCCCTCGCCGACACGAAGAAGGCCGGATCCGAGACGCTGAAGGGGTCCGAGGCCTTCCTCCTGCACGACACGTACGGCTTCCCGATCGATCTCACGCTCGAGATCGCCGAGGAGGCGGGGCTCGACGTCGACCGCGCCGCGTTCGACGCGCTCATGCAGGAGCAGCGCTCCCGCGCCAAGGCCGACGCGCGCAACCGCAAGCGCCAGATCGCCGACGTGTCGGTGTACGGCGACCTGCGCGCGAAGGGAGAGACCGCGTTCCTCGGCTACGACGAGCTCGAGACCGGCTCGACCGTGCTCGGGATCCTCGTCGACGGTCAGCCCGTGCGCAGCGCCGCAGAGGGGCAGGTGGCCGAGGTCGTCCTCGCCGAGACCACCCTGTACGCCGAGTCGGGTGGCCAGGTCGCCGACAAGGGCGTCATCACCGGCCCCGGCTACGCGCTCGAGGTGCTGGACGTGCAGCGTCCCGTTCCCGGCCTGATCAGCCACACCGTCGAGGTGACCACCGGCGTCGTCTCGATCGATGCCCCCGCGACGACCACGGTGGACGCGGCCAACCGCCGTGCCGCCCGTCAGGCCCATTCCGCGACGCACCTCGTGCACGCCGCCCTGCGCGACACGCTCGGCAAGACCGCGACCCAGGCCGGATCCCTGAACCGTGCCGGTTACCTGCGCTTCGACTTCTCCTGGGGGCAGGCGCTGTCCGGGGACACGAAGAGCGAGATCGAGGAGATCGCGAACCGTGCCGTGCAGGACGGGCTCGAGGTCACCACGCGGATCATGTCCCTCGACGACGCCAAGGCCGCGGGCGCCATGGCGCTGTTCGGCGAGAAGTACGGGTCGACCGTGCGCATGGTGGACATCGGCGGCCCCTGGTCGCGCGAGCTGTGCGCCGGCACGCACGTGGCGTCGAGCGCGGAGATCGGTCTCATCAACCTCGTCGGCGAGTCCTCGGTCGGCGCGTCCAACCGCCGCGTGGAGGCTCTCGTCGGCGCGGACGCATTCCGCGAGTTCGCCGCCGAGCGCGCTCTCGTCTCCCAGCTCACCACTGCGCTCAAGACGCCGCGCGACCAGCTCACCGAACGTGTGACCGACCTCGCCGCGCAGTTCAAGGCCGCCGAGAAGCGGATCGCCCAGTTCGAGGCCGCCGAGCGCGCGGGCCGAGTGCCGGCGATCGCGCAGACCGCGACCTCCCTCGGATCGCTGCAGTTCGTGGCGCACGACCTCGGCGAGGTCGCCGGTGCGGACGAGGTGCGCGAGATCGCGACCGGCGTGCGGGACTCGTTCGGCTCCGCGGCGGCGGTCACGGCGATCTCGGGGATCGCGAACGGCCGGCCCATGGTGGTCATCGCGACGAACGACGCCGCTCGGGGCGCGGGAGCGAAGGCCGGTGCCCTCGCCAAGATCGCCGCGGGCGTTCTCGGCGGTGGCGGCGGCGGCCGCGACGACGTCGCTCAGGGCGGCGGGTCGGACGCGGCGGCGCTGCCTGCGGCGTTCTCCGCGATCGAGCAGGAGCTGCGTCGAGCGTGACCGGGTTCCGACGGGGCGTCCGGCTCGGCATCGATGTAGGCCGCGCCAGGATCGGTGTGGCCCGGTGCGATCCGGACGGCCTGCTCGCGGTGCCCGTGGAGACCGTGCCGCGCGGCGACGCCGCGGTGGCACGGATCGCCGACCTCGCGGCCGAGTACGAGCCGCTCGAGTTCGTGGTCGGGCTGCCGATCAACCTCCGCGGCGAGGACACCGCGTCGACCGCCGATGCCCGTGAGTTCGCCGAGGCCCTCGGCCGCGCGTGCGGGATCGCCGTTCGCCTGATCGACGAGCGGCTGAGCACCGTCACCGCGCACCAGGCGCTGCGCGCCTCCGGGCGCACTCAGCGCAACTCCCGCGGCGTGGTGGATCAGGCCGCGGCCGTGGTGTTGCTGCAGCACGCGATCGACATCGAGAAGAACACCGGCGAGCCGGCCGGTGCCCCGCTGATCCTCGACGAGGAGAACCGCTGACATGTCCGACCGATCAGCATCGGCCGCCACGCCGGAGAACGACCCCGTCTCGCACGACCTGTTCGGCGCGCTGCCGGATCCGCAGGTGCAGGCACCTCGCCCCGCCGAGCAGCCGGCCGTTCCCGGATCCCGTCGTGCGGTCCGCGAGGCCGCCGCGGCTCCCGCGCCGTCGGCAGGATCGGTGCCCGCACCGTCTGCGGCATCGGGCGACGGCGAGACCGCGCCCACGGAGCACCACGACACGTCGCACGCGACGCTGGAGGCCCTGTTCCGTCACGAGACCGAGCCGCCCGCGACCCCGAAGCGCAAGAAGCGCCGCGGTTGCCTGATCGCGCTGCTCGTCGTGTTCGTGCTGATCGCCGGCGCCGCCGGCGGCGGACTGTGGGTGTGGAACACCTACGGCGACAAGATCAGCGAGGTCATGGGCTGGGGCCCGGCCAAGGACTTCGAGGCGGGACAGGCGACAGGCAACGCGCTCGTGACCATCAAGAAGGGCGACGGCGGCCAGCAGATCTCCCAGGCCCTGTACGACGCGGGGGTCACGAAGACCTCCGGCGTCTTCTACGACATGCTCGTCAAGGACAACGTCGTCACCACGTTCTACCCCGGCGTCTACAAGCTGCAGCTGAAGATGACGGCAGCGGCGGCGCTCAAGGCGCTCGACGACCCGAAGAACAAGATGCAGAACTCCGCGGTGCTCCCCGAGGGACTCTCCGTCACCGAGACGATCTCGCGCATCGCCCAGAGCGTGGACGTGCCGCTCGCAGACCTCCAGGCCGCCGTGAAGAATCCCGCGGACTACGGCGTGAACGCCCCCTCGCTCGAGGGCTGGCTGTTCCCTGCGCTGTACGAGTTCCAGCCCGGGGCGACCGCGAAGGACGTGGTGTCGACGCTCGTGCAGCGCACCAGGGACTCGCTGAGCGCGGCCGGCGTGCCGGCGGCGGATGAGCAGCGCGTGCTCACGATCGCGTCGATCATCCAGCGCGAAGCCCGCGCCGAGGCGGACTTCTACAAGGTCTCCCGGGTGATCCAGAACCGCCTCGATCAGGGCATGAAGCTGCAGATGGACTCGACCGCGCAGTACGGCTACGGCGAACTGCACAGCGGATCCGCCAGCACCTCCGACGCGGCCCAGACCGACGACAACCCGTGGAACACCTACGTGATCGACGGGCTGCCGAAGACCCCGATCTCGAATCCCGGGGACAAGGCGATCGATGCCGCCATGCATCCCGCGGCCGGGCCCTGGCTGTACTTCGTGACAGTCAACCTCGACACGGGGGAGACGGTGTTCTCGACGACGTACGCCGAGCACGAGGCCGCAGTGAAGCAGTGGCAGGACTGGTGCAAGGCCAACCCCGACTCCGGGTGCTGACATGATCTCTCCGTCGCGGCTGGCCGTCTGGGGAGACCCGATCGACCACAGCCGCTCTCCCGAGCTGCACAGCGCCGCCTACCGGCTGCTCGGGCTGGACTGGGAGTACGACCGCCGCCGCGTCGACACGGCGGGTTTCGATGCTGCTCTGGACGGACTCGATGCGACCTGGCGCGGGCTCTCCCTGACGATGCCGCTCAAGGAACGGGCCCACGCGCGCGCCGACGCCCTCGACGACGACGCGCGTCTCACCGGAGCCGTGAACACGCTGCTGCTGGGCGAGGAGATCCGCGGGTTCAACACCGACGTCCGCGGGCTCACCGCGGCGCTCCTGGCGGGGGGACTGGCGTCGGCACGCACCGCGCGGGTGCTCGGCGGGGGAGCGACGGCCCGTTCCGCCCTGGTATCGCTGCTGCGCCTGGGCGTCGACCTGGTCGAACTGCGGACGCGCCGACCGGAGCAGGCTGAGGAGCTCGCCCGGTTCGCCCAGCACATCGGCCTGCAGGCGACCACGACGCCGCTCGACTCCGCCGCTGCGCCGCTGCCGGCGGATCTCACGGTCTCGACCCTGCCCGGGGGCGCGGCACTGCCGGAGGCCGTCATGGCCGCACTCGCGCAGCAGGGCGGCGCGCTGTTCTCCGCCGCATACGCCCCCTGGCCGACCCCGCTCGCCCAGGCATGGACGGACTCACCGGTGCTGACCGGACTGGAGATGCTGCTGCACCAGGCGGTCGCCCAGATCCGGATCTTCCTGCACGGCACTCCGGAGGAGGCGCTGACGGACGAGCCCGCGGTCCTGGAGGTCATGCGGGCGGCTCTGGGCTGACACGCACCCCGCGGTCATGCGGGCGGCCCGACCCCGAACACATGGGAGACTGGGGGAATGCTCCGCGTGCTCACGGCCGGCGAATCGCACGGCCCCGAACTCATTGCCGTCATGGAGGGCCTGCCTGCCGGCGTCCCGCTGTCCCGTGAGGCGATCCAGTCCGACCTGCAGCGCCGCAAGCTCGGCTACGGGCGCGGTTCGAGGATGAAGTTCGAGCAGGACGAGCTCTCGATCTCCGGCGGCGTGCGCCACGGGTTCACCCTCGGCAGCCCGATCGCGATGCGCATCGGCAACACCGAGTGGCCGAAGTGGGTCGAGGTGATGAGCGCCGACCCCGTCGAGCTCACCGACAAGTCCCGCGGGCGCAGCGCGGCCCTGACCCGCCCGCGCCCCGGTCACGCCGATCTCGTCGGCATGCAGAAGTACGGCTTCGACGAGGCCCGCCCGATCCTGGAGCGCGCGAGCGCTCGGGAGACCGCCGCCCGTGTCGCGCTCGGCGCGGTCGCCAGGGCGTTCCTCGGCGAGCTGGGGATCCGTCTGGTCAGCCACACCCTGTCGATCGGGCCGGTCCAGGTGCCGGAGGGATCCGACCTCCCGACCCCCGACGACGTGGACGCGCTGGACGCGGATCCGCTGCGCTGCTTCGATCCCGCCACGTCCGCGCGCATGGTCGAAGAGGTCGACGCAGCCCGCAAGGACGGCGACACGCTCGGCGGCATCGTCGAGGTGCTCGCCTACGGGCTGCCGCCGGGGCTGGGGTCGCACGTGCACTGGGATCGCCGTCTGGACGCGCGGCTCGCGTACGCGCTCATGGGCATCCAGGCGATCAAGGGCGTGGAGGTCGGCGACGGCTTCGAGACCACGCGCCGGCGCGGTTCCGCCGCGCACGACGAGCTCTTCGCGACCGAGGACGGGATCAGCCGCGGCTCCGATCGCGCAGGCGGCACCGAGGGCGGGATGTCCACCGGCACCGTTCTGCGAGTGCGTGCCGGCATGAAGCCGATCGCCACCATCCCGCACGCACTGCGCACGGTCGACGTCGCGTCGGGAGAGCAGGCCACCGCGCACCATCAGCGCTCGGACGTGTGCGCCGTGCCCGCCGCCGGCGTCGTCGCAGAGGCGATGGTCGCGATCGAGCTCGCGAACTCCGTGCTGGAGAAGTTCGGCGGCGACAACGTCGCCGAGACCCGGCGCAACCTCGAGGCGTACCTCGCCGCGATCCCGGAGGAGCTGCGCACCACGCCGGCCTCCGAGGCGGCGTTGATCCTGCACGATGAGCTCGGCTGAGGTCCTCGCGCCGGAGCTGCTGGTCCTCGTCGGCCCCATGGGCGCCGGCAAGACCAGCGTCGGGCGCAGGGTCGCGAAGGCCACCGGACTCCGCTTCGTCGACACGGACAAGGTCATCGCGCGCGAGCACGGTCCCATCCCGGAGATCTTCGCGGAGTACGGCGAGACGCAGTTCCGCGTCTGGGAACGGGCGGTCGTCGCCGAGGCCGTCGCGGGCGGGGGCGTGATCTCCCTGGGCGGAGGCGCGGTGCTCGACGCGGACACCAGGTCGCTGCTGCAGACCGCGCCGGTGGTCCTGCTGACGGTGTCGGCGGAGGCGGTGGCGGCACGGATCGCCGGAGACGCACGTCCGCTGCTGCACGGCGAGGAGGATCCGGTGCAGCGCTGGTCCAGGATCTTCGCCGAACGGCGTGCGCTGTACGAAGAGGTCGCCGACGCGCACTTCGACACCTCGCGGGTGCCGATGTCGCGGGTGGCGGAGCAGGTCGTGGAATGGATGAGAGGACGAGCATGAGCGCGGAGCAGAACGACGGGGTCACCACGATCGGCGTGACGGGCGGCACCCCGTACGACATCACCGTGGGACGGAACATCCTCGATCGCGTCTCCGCGGCGCTGGCGCCGAGCGTCCGCAAGGTGCTCGTCGTGCACCCGCCGACGCTCGCCGATCGTGCCGCGCAGCTTCGCGACCGGATCGTCGCCGACACCGCGAACGGTCCCCGTGAGGTGCTGTTGGCCGAGATCCCGGACGCCGAACAGGGCAAGCGCATCGAGGTCGCCCAGTTCCTGTGGCAGATCATGGGCCAGGCCGATTTCACCCGCAGCGATGCGGTCGTCGGCTACGGCGGCGGAGCGGTCACCGACCTCGCCGGCTTCGTCGCGGCGACGTGGCTGCGCGGGGTGCAGATCGTGCAGGTGCCGACCACGGTCCTGGGCCTGGTCGACGCCGCCGTGGGCGGCAAAACGGGCATCAACACGAACGAGGGCAAGAACCTCGTCGGCGCGTTCTGGGCGCCGCGCGCCGTGATCGGCGACCTCGACGAGCTCTCGAGCCTGACTCCGAACGAGGCGACCGCCGGCTTCGCCGAGGTCGTCAAGGCCGGCTTCATCTGGGCACCCGAGATCCTCGACATCATCGAGGCCGATCCCGCCCGCGCCGTCGATCCGCTCACCCCCGAGTTCCGTCGCGCCGTCGAACTGGCGATCGGGATGAAGGCGACGGTCGTCTCCGAGGACTTCCGCGAGGCCGGGCAGCGCGAGATCCTCAACTACGGGCACACCCTCGGCCACGCGATCGAGCACGCCGAGCGCTACCGCTGGCGGCATGGCGCAGCGATCTCCGTCGGCATGCTGTTCGCCGCCGAGCTCTCGCGGCTGGCCGGACGCCTCTCCGACGACGACGCCAACCGGCACCGGGCGATCCTGGAGTCCCTGGGCCTTCCGACCTCGTACCGCGCCGGAGCATGGCCGACCCTGCTGTCCACCATGCAGCGCGACAAGAAGAGCCGGGGTGGCATGCTGCGTTTCATCGTGCTGGACGGCATCGGCAAGCCGACGGTGCTGCAGGCACCCGACGAGTCGCTGCTCTTCGCCGCCTACCAGGAGGTCGGCGAGTGAGCACCCGCGTGCACCGGGTCCTGGCGACGGAATGGGCCGAGGTGCGCACGCTGCGCCTGCGGTCGCTGCAGGATCCGGTCGCGGCCCTCGCGTTCCTCGACACGTTCGAGAACGCGTCCACGCTGCCCGACGAGTTCTGGCAGCGTCGCACCTCTGATGCCGCGGCGGGTGGTCCCAACGCCCAGTTCGTGGCGATCGCCGAGGACGGCGAGTGGTTCGGATCCGCGACGGTCATCGGATCGCAGGTTCCGGACGTCGAGACCACGGCCCTCGTCGTCGGCGTCTACGTCGCCGAGGGACACCGAGGCAGCGGCACGATCGAGGCGCTCTTCGACGAGTGCGCGACCTGGGCCGCGGAGCTCGGCGCCACCGAGCTCACCCTCGAGGTGCATGTGGACAACCGTCGCGCGCAGGCCGCGTACGAGCGCTGCGGCTTCACGCGGACGGGCCAGATCACCGAACTCGCCAACGGGCACGAGTATGTGATGACCCGCCCGGTTGTTCCCGCCGCACGCTGATACCGTGAAGCCGTGACCACGCCGCGCCGCCTGCTCCTCGTCAACGGACCGAACCTGAACCTGCTCGGACAGCGCGAACCGGGGATCTACGGATCTGCGACGCTCGCCGATGTCGAGCGGATCACGGCGGAGGCTGCCGGGGCGTACGGCTACGAGGTCCGCGCCGTGCAGAGCAATCACGAGGGCGTGCTCCTCGATGCGATCCACGACGCGCGCGAGGACTGCGCCGGCATCGTGATCAACGCCGGGGCCTACACGCACACCTCGGTCGCCCTGCGCGACGCGCTCACCGGCGTCGCGCTGCCGTTCGCCGAGGTGCACATCTCCGATGTGTACGCGCGCGAGGAGTTCCGGCACCATTCCTACCTCACCGATGTCGCGGCCGTGCACGTCGTGGGGGAGGGCGTGCAGGGATACGCGACGGCGACGCGGCGCCTGATCCTGGTGCTCGCCGGACAGGCGGACGGCTGACCCGCTGCCCGTTCCGATCGCTCTCACGGGCGTCCAGCCGGGATCCCGTAAGATTGAACGTCGGCCGATCGGCCGCGAACCTCAGGAACGGACTTCTCAGACCCATGGCATCCACCGCAGACATCAAGAACGGCGTCGTCCTCTCGATCGACGGACAGCTCTGGAACGTCATCGAGTTCCAGCACGTCAAGCCCGGCAAGGGCGGGGCGTTCGTCCGCACGAAGCTGAAGAACGTCGTCAGCGGCAAGGTCGTGGACCGCACGTACAACGCGGGCGCCAAGATCGACATCGAGAACGTCGACCGCCGCGACTTCACCTACCTGTACACGGACGGCGACAACTACGTCTTCATGGACCAGGAGGACTACGACCAGATCAACGTGGCCGCGGCCACGGTCGGCGACGCGAAGAACTTCATGCTGGAGAACCAGCAGGTGCAGATCGCACTGAACAACGGCAACCCGCTCTACATCGAGCTGCCGGCCTCGGTCGTCCTCGAGGTCACCTACACCGAGCCCGGCCTGCAGGGAGACCGCTCCTCGGCCGGCACCAAGCCCGCCACGCTGGAGACCGGGTACGAGATCCAGGTCCCGCTGTTCCTGGAGACCGGCACCAAGGTCAAGGTCGACACGCGTACCGGCGGCTACCTCGGCCGCATCAACGACTGACGCGTGGGCGCCCGGACCAAGGCGCGCAAGCGCGCCCTCGACATCCTGTTCTCCGCCGATGTGCGCGGTGACGATCTCGCGGTGACCCTCGCCGCCGAGGCCAAGCGCGCCGCCGCCGAGCCCGCACGCGAGGGCTCGTGGCTCTACGGACGCGAGATCGTCGACGGGATCATCGATCACCGTGATGAGATCGACGAGCAGATCACCACGCACAGCCGGGACTGGAAGCTCGAGCGGATGCCGGCTGTGGACCGGGCGCTGCTGCGCATCGGCGTGTGGGAGATCCTCCACAACGACGAGGTCCCGACGGCCGTCGCGATCGACGAGGCCGTGGAGCTCGCGAAGGAGTTCTCCACCGACGAGTCGGGCGTGTTCGTGCACGGCGTGCTGGCGCGCGTCGCCCGCTCGGCCTGACCTGACCACACCACGATCTCCAGGAGCTCCGTTTGGGGCGTATCCGTCCGTTTTGGGGCGCAGGATCCCGGTCTTTCCCGGGATCCTGCGCCCCAAAACGTTGAAGTGCGCCCCGAAGCCGGGCCGGTTGTCCGTGGCCTGCCTGAGGATGGATCATCATGACCTCCGCTGACGCCGACGACTGGCGCGTGCTGCTGCCCTCCACCCGGGCGAGCGGTGCTCCGCTGGCGCTCGGGGTCGAGCTTCGCCGGCGAGACCGCGCCGACGCCCGACACTGGGGGTCTCGCCCCCTTCGCACGGCCACCGCGCGGGACCTGGTCAAGGATCCGGGCGAGCTGTTCCTCGCCGTCCGCCCGCTGCGGCGCAACGACGCCGGAACCGCCTGGGTGCAGGCCGATGCCGACTGGGATGCAGTCCGCCGTCCCGGCACGCGCTACGACGCGGGGCACTCGCGCTGGTTCGCCGACCTGCTGAGCATCTCGCGCGATTCGCTGCTGTCCGGGACCGCGGGGGTCTGGCTGCTGCTGGATCCGGTGGCGTCACCGCTTCTCTGGCCCCACCTGCAGGCTGCGGCGGCCACGGGAATCGGGATGGTCGCGACCGATCGCAATACCCGCCTCAGGTGGTCGGACGAGCTGCGGATCGTGGTGGACATCGCCGCGGACGGCGGCGGGCTCCTCCTGTCCGCCTCGGCGGACGCGGCAGGCGAGTCCTTCCCCGCCGCGGCGACGCGGGCGGTGGGGTCCGGCGGCGTGTACGCGCACCGCGTCGTCGGCAAGAGGATCGATCTCGTGGTCGGACCGGTGCCGGTGACCGACGGCGCCCGGGCGCTCCTGGAGTCGCCGGCGGGGTTGACGGTCGCTCCCGTCGACAGGAAGGCCTTCTTCCGGGACGGGTATCCGATGATCCTGCGCGGCGCCGCCGTGCGCCCGGGACGCGGGGTCACACTGCCCCCGCCGCCGAAGCCCGTTCCCCTCCTCGTCGTCGACTTCCGCCCCGACGACGTCGTGGCGTACCGACTGCACTGGGACTACCCGGGCTACGCGCGTTTCCCCCTCGACGAGCGCGCCGCCGTGGCAGGGATCCGGGACGATGCCGTGGAAGGGAGGCTGCGTCCTTCCGTGCTCGCGGCGTGGAGCGAGGTCACCGGACTGCCGTTCCTCCTCGCGGGCACACTGCGCGACGCCGACGCGGCCGAGTTCGTCTCGCACCTCGTGCCGGCCCTCGAAGCGCGCGGCTTCGTCACCGAGACGACCGGTACGCCGCGCAGCTACGCGGAGCTCACCGGCGATCCGGCGATCACCGTGAGCACCGTCGAGAGCACGGATCCGGACTGGTTCGAGCTCGGCATCCTGGTGCGGATCGACGGGAGGACGATCCCGTTCGAGCCGCTGTTCCGGGCGCTCGCCCTCCGCCAGGGCAAGCTCAAGCTCGTCGACAACACCTGGTTCTCGCTGCGCCACCCCGCCTTCGACCGGCTCAAGGAGCTGCTGGACGAGGCCGCCGAACTCGCGGAGTGGGAGACGGGGCCGAGGATCGCGCGCACCCACCTCGCCCTGTGGGAGGACTTCGAGGATCTCGCGGACGAGACCCAGGCCGCACGGACGTGGCGCGCCGCCGTCGACGACCTGAAGGCCGCCCCCGGTGAGGCCCCGGTTCCCGTCCCCGTCGCCATCACGGCCGCCCTGCGCCCCTACCAGCAGGAGGGGTTCACCCGGCTGGTACGGCTGTGGCAGCACCGCCTCGGCGGGATCCTCGCCGACGACATGGGGCTCGGCAAGACCCTGCAGCTGCTCGCGCTCATCGCGCACGCCCGTGCGAGCGCTGCCCACGGAGCCGCCCCGTGGCTGGTCGTCGCGCCCACCTCGGTGCTTCCGGTCTGGGAGCGTGAGGCCGAGCGGTTCGCGCCGGGGCTCCGCGTCGTCGTCGCCGGGCGGACCCGCGACGCGCACGGCGTCGACCTCGCCTCCCACATCGACGGCGCGGACCTCGTCATCACCTCGTACACCGTGCTACGCCTGGACGCGGAGGAGTTCGCGCGCCGCCCGTGGTCGGGCGTGGTCCTCGACGAGGCGCAGAACGTGAAGAACCCCGCCACCCGCCAGCATCAGGCGGTCGCTGCGCTCGATGCGACGGCGGTGTACGCCGCGACGGGCACCCCGCTGGAGAACGGTCTGGGAGAGCTGTGGGCGCTGCTGAGCCTGACGTCACCGGGGCTGTTCGCCTCGGCCCGGAGGTTCCGCGAGGACTTCATCCAGCCCATCGAGCAGGGCAAGGTGCCCGAGAACGCCGAGGGCGCTCCCTATCGCCGATCGCGTATCGAGCTGCTGCGGCGGCGGATCCGACCGTTCCTCATCCGCCGTACGAAGGAGCTCGTCGCCCGGGACCTCCCCGAGCGGCAGGAGCAGGTGCTGCGCGTCGAGCTCGCCCCCGCGCACCAGCATCGCTACGACACGGTGCTGCAGCGCGAGCGGCAGAAGATCCTCGGGCTGCTGCCCGACCTCGACCGGCAGCGGTTCATCGTGTTCCGCTCGCTCACCATGCTGCGCATGCTGAGCCTGGCTCCGGGGCTGATCGAGCCCGACGACGCCGGCATCGCCTCCCGCAAGCTCGAGGAGCTCGTCGAACGGCTCCTCGAGCTGCGCGCCGAGGGTCACAGAGCCCTCGTGTTCAGCCAGTTCACGTCGTTCCTGGGCCTGGCCGCCGAGCGGCTGCGTCGCGCCGGCCTGCGGATCTCCTACCTCGACGGTTCCACCAGGGACCGAGACCGCGTCGTGCAGGAGTTCCGGGCGGGGGATCAGGACGCCTTCCTGCTCAGCCTCAAGGCGGGCGGCACCGGGCTCACGCTCACCGAGGCCGACTACGTCTTCCTGCTCGACCCGTGGTGGAATCCTGCCGCCGAGGCGCAGGCCGCCGACCGCGCACACCGGATCGGGCAGCAGAACCGCGTCTTCGTCTACCGCATGATCGCCGAGGGCACGATCGAGGAGAAGGTGCTCGCCCTGCAGCAGCGCAAAGCGCGCCTGTTCTCCGCCGTGCTGGACGACGAGGACCTGTTCGCACAGTCGCTCACCGCGGACGACATCCGCGAACTCCTGAGCTGACCTTCGGGACCCTGGAGAGCGCCACCTGATCGGGTTATGCACGGGCCGCCTCCAGGACCGCGCCGGGCCGCCCGGGTAGGATCGACAGGTCCACACAGGAGGAGAGACATGCGGATCACGGGACTCGGGCATGCCGGGATGTTCATCGAGACGGTCGGCGGGAACATCATCTGCGACCCGGTCCTCGGACCCTCCTTCTATGGATCCTGGTTCCCCTTCCCCGACAACCGCGGGCTCGACTGGGAGCGTTTCGGGCGCGAGGCGGACTTCCTCTACGTGTCGCACCGGCACCGCGACCACTTCGACCCCCGGCTGCTCGAGCAGTACATCCGCAAGGACATCGAGGTGCTCCTGCCCGAGTATCCGACCGATGACCTCGAGCGCGACCTGCGCGCGCTCGGCTACGACAACATCACCTACGCTCCGGCCGGCGAGGTCATCGAGCGCGGCGCGCTGAAGATCATGGTCACCCCGCTGCGCGCCCCGAGCGACGGTCCGATCGGCGACTCCTCGCTGAGCGTGGACGACGGCTCCGGCTCCGTGCTGAACCAGAACGACTCGCACCCGCTCGATCTCGAGAAGCTGCTGAAGTTCGGCCGGCCGGACGCGTACTTCACGCAGGTCTCGGGTGCGATCTGGTGGCCGATGGTCTACGACCTTCCACTGGACGCCAAGCAGAACTTCGCCCGCCTCAAGCGCGAGGCGCAGAACAAGCGTGCGATGTACTACATCGAGAAGGTCGATGCGCCGCACGTGTTCCCGATGGCGGGCCCGCCGATGTTCCTGCGCGACGAGCTGTTCGACTTCAACGGCATCGGCCGAAACGGCGAGTCGATCTTCACGGACCAGAAGCAGTTCCTCGCCCACATGAACGAGCTCGCGCCGCAGTTCGACGGGCACCTGTTCGTGCCCGGCACCGTCGTGACACTCGAGGAGCGTCAGGTCGCCTCGGTCGAGCAGACCCTGTACTCCGAGGACGAACTGCGCCACATCTTCGACGAGAAGTGGGACTACCTCGACGAGCAGCGCGCGAGCCGGCAGCAGGAGATCCGCGATGAGGAAGCGCGTCGCTCGCCGATCCTGAATCCCGACGAGATGCTCGCTGCGATCAGGGAGTGGTGGGAGCCGCTCCTGAAGAAGTCGCGCACCATCCGCCTGGGCGTCGGCGGCAACGTCCGGTTCCGCATCGGGGAATTGGACATGGTCGTGGACTTCCCCCGGGCCAAGGTGCGCGAGTACGCGGGGGAGGAGTGCATCTACTGGTACACGATCCCCGCGGATCTCGTCTCCACGAACATCGCAGACCATGAGATCGACTGGTCCAACTCGATCTTCCTGTCCATGCAGTTCTCCGTGGGTCGCAGCGGCAAGTTCAACGAGTTCCTCACGACGTTCCTGAAGTGCCTGTCGGTCGACCGGATCGAGTACGTCGAGAACTGGTATCAGGAGCAGACCGATCAGACCGAGGACGCCGAGATCGGCGACTGGGTCGTGCAGCGCCGGTGCCCGCACCTGCGTGCCGACCTGACCCGCACGGGATCCATCGACGAGGACGGCGTGCTCACGTGCAGCATGCACGACTGGAAGTGGGATCTGAAGACCGGCCGGTGCCTCTCCACCGCGGGCCACCCGATCCGCGCGAAGCAGATCGATCCGGTGACCGAGGCCGCTCTCAGCGAAGCCTCCTGAGTTCCGCGCGACGTCGTGGTGTCGTCGCCCCCGAGACGCCTCGGCTAGACTGGGGGCATCCTCAGAAGCAACCTTTAACACCGTCCTGTGAGGCGGAGAAGGGAGCCGGCAGATGAGCGCACGTATCGTGCTGCAGGAAGCCGACATCAGGCGCGCCTTGACGCGCATCGCCCACGAGATCCTCGAATCCAACCGAGGAGCGGAGGATCTGGTCCTCCTGGGCATCCCGACCCGCGGGGTCCCGCTCGCCGAGCGGCTCGCGCTACTGATCACCGAGATCGCGCAGATCGCCGTCCCGGTCGGATCGCTCGACGTGACGCTGTTCCGCGATGATCTCGCGAAGCATCCGACTCGGTCGCCGCACCGCACGGACATCCCCGCCGGCGGGATCGACGGCAAGACCGTCGTGCTCGTCGATGACGTGCTCTTCTCCGGCCGCAGCATCCGCGCGGCTCTCGACGCGCTGCAGTCGATCGGACGCCCGGCCGTGGTCCGCCTCGCGATCCTCGTCGACCGCGGGCACCGCGAACTGCCGATCCGCCCCGACTTCGTCGGCAAGAACATCCCCTCGTCCCGC
Source organism: Microbacterium sp. NPDC060117 (assembly GCF_042729315.1). Lineage (NCBI taxonomy): Bacteria > Bacillati > Actinomycetota > Actinomycetes > Micrococcales > Microbacteriaceae > Microbacterium > Microbacterium sp. NPDC060117. The sequence continues at coordinate 483,590 of NZ_JBHWXR010000002.1, read as the reverse complement.
ACGGAGCGGGTCAACGTGCGCCTGCGCGAGGACGACGGCGAGGAGTTCGTCTCGATCGAGGGAGGGGGCGAATGAGGCACCTGCTCGACACGCGCACGCTCGCGCGCGAGGACGCACTGCGGATCCTGGACATCGCCGAGGACATGGCCGACACGCAGTCCCGCGAGGTCAAGAAGCTGCCGACGCTGCGCGGCAAGACCGTGGTGAACCTCTTCTTCGAGGATTCCACGCGCACGCGGATCTCGTTCGAGGCCGCCGCGAAGCGCCTCTCCGCCGACGTGATCAACTTCGCCGCCAAGGGCTCCAGCGTCTCCAAGGGCGAGAGCCTCAAGGACACCGCTCAGACGCTGCAGGCGATCGGCGCGGACGCCGTCGTCGTGCGCCACCCCGCCTCCGGCGCGCCGCGCACCCTCGCGACGAGCGGCTGGATCTCCGCGGGCGTCGTGAACGCCGGAGACGGCACACACGAGCATCCGACGCAGGCTCTGCTCGACGCGTACACGATCCGCAAGCGCCGCTTCGGGGCGGACAGCCGCGGTCGCGACCTCAGCGGCGTGCGCGTGGTCATCGTCGGCGACGTGCTGCACTCCCGGGTCGCACGCTCCAATGTCTGGCTGCTCGCCACGCTCGGAGCGGAGGTCACCCTGGTCACCCCGCCGACGCTGATCCCGCAGGACGTCACCGCCTGGCCGGCACGGGTGCTGTACGACCTCGACACGGCACTGGCCGAGGAGCCGGACGCCGTGATGATGCTGCGCATCCAGCTCGAGCGCATGCACGCGGCCTTCTTCCCGAGCGAGCGCGAGTACACCCGTCGCTGGGGACTCGATGCGGCCCGGCTGCGACGGCTGCCCGACGATACGATCGTGATGCACCCTGGCCCGATGAACCGCGGATTGGAGATCTCCTCCGACGCCGCGGATTCCGCTCGCTCCACCGTGCTGGAGCAGGTCGCCAACGGCGTGTCGGTGCGGATGGCGGCGCTGTATCTGCTGCTGACCGGGGAACGCCCGGAACCGGCCAGGGCGGGGACGACGCCCGGAACCGATGAGTTCGAGATGAATCGAGGAGACCGATGACCGAGAGCCTGCTCTTCCGAGGCGCGAGGATCCTCGGCGCTGATTCCGCGGACATCCTGGTCCAGGACGGCCGGATCGCCGAGGTCGGCTCCGGCCTCTCCGCCGCCGGCGCACGCGTCGTCGACGCGGACGGCCTGGTCGCGCTTCCCGGCCTGGTCGACCTGCACACGCATCTGCGCGAGCCCGGCTTCGAAGCCAGCGAGACCGTGCTGTCCGGCTCCCGCGCGGCCGCCGCCGGCGGCTTCACCGCCGTGTTCGCGATGCCGAACACCTCGCCGGTCGCCGACTCCGCCGGTGTGGTCGAGCAGGAGCTCGCCCTCGGCGAGGCCGCCGGCTACGCCACGGTGCAGCCCATCGGCGCCGTCACCGTCGGGCAGAAGGGGGAGCGGCTCGCCGAACTCGGCGCCATGGCCTCGTCCCGCGCGAACGTCCGCGTCTTCAGCGATGACGGCTTCTGCGTGTGGGATCCGCTCATCATGCGCCGCGCACTCGAGTACGTGAAGGCCTTCGACGGCGTGATCGCGCAGCATGCGCAGGATCCGCGGCTCACCGAAGGGGCTCAGCTCAACGAGGGCGCCGTGTCCGCCGAGCTCGGCCTCGTCGGCTGGCCCGCGGTCGCCGAGGAGTCGATCATCGCGCGCGACATCCTGCTCGCGGAGCACGTCGGATCCCGGCTGCACGTCTGCCACCTGTCCACCGCCGGCTCGGTGGAGCTCATCCGCTGGGCCAAGAAGCGCGGTGTGGCGGTGACGGCAGAGGTCACCCCGCATCATCTGCTGCTGACCGATGAGCTCGCCCGCGGCTACGACGCGCGGTTCAAGGTCAACCCGCCGCTGCGCACCCAGGAGGACGTGCTCGCGGTTCGCGAGGGTCTCGCCGACGGCACGATCGACATCGTCGCCACCGATCACGCCCCGCACCCGAGTGAGGCGAAGGCGTGCGAGTGGCAGGCCGCCGCGAACGGCATGGTCGGTCTCGAGTCCGCGTTGCGGGTCGTGCACCAGGCCATGGTGCAGACCGGGTTGCTGGACTGGACCGACGTCGCCCGCGTCATGAGCTCCGCCCCGGCGCGGATCGGCTCCCTCGCCGGCCACGGCACGCCGATCGCCGCGGGTCAGCCCGCCGAGTTCACGCTCTACGACGCCGCCGCGCAGGGAGTGTTCGCCGAGGCCGACCTGCACGGCCAGAGCACGAACTCGCCGTACCTGGGCCACGACCTGCCGGGCAAGGTGCTCTGGACGGTGCACCGCGGCTACGTGACGCTCGAGGACGGCGTGCTCGCGAACCTCGAGGGGCGCTCGTGAACCAGCAGATCGCCGGCGCGGTCGTCCTCGGCGTCGCCGTGCTGCTCATCCTCGCCGGGGTGTGGGCATGGCGCGCGCGGCTGCGACGCGACTCCGGCCTCACCGCGCCGCTCGGCGTCCCCGAGCACGCCGAGGTCCGGGCCCGCTACGAGACCCTGTACGTCGCGACCACCCGGCACGACCACTCGCTCGAACGCCTCGCGGTACGCCCGCTCGTGTACCGGGCCCGTGGCGAGCTCACCATCACCGACCGCGGCACGGCGCTGAGCCTGGACGGCTCGCCCACTGTGTTCCTCGCGTCGACCCGGCTGATCGGCGCGGACCTCGCGACGGTCACGATCGACCGGGCCGTCGAACCGGGCGGGCTGATCCGCCTCGTCTGGCGCACGGACGACGGCACCGTCGTCGACAGCTACCTCCGCATCACCGGGGACATCGGCAACACGGACGCCTCCGGCGCCGCTCTCGCCGACCTCCAGCGACTCATCAGCTCGCAGTGCCCCGACGCTGCCTCCGAGACAGGAGAATCCGCATGACCCTTTCGCACGACTCCGCCGTACTCGTCCTCGAGGACGGCACACGCCACATCGGGCGCGCCTACGGCGCCCGCGGCACGACTCTCGGCGAGGTTGTCTTCGCCACCGGCATGTCCGGATACCAGGAGACGCTCACCGACCCGTCCTACGCCGGACAGATCGTGCTGCAGACAGCGCCGCACATCGGCAACACCGGGATGAACGACGAGGATCCCGAGTCCCGCCGTATCTGGGTCGCCGGGTACATCGTGCGCGACCCCTCGCGGGTCGTGTCGAACTGGCGCGCGAACGCCTCACTCGATGACACCCTCGTGCGCGACGGGATCGTCGGCATCAGCGGAATCGACACCCGTGCGATCACGCGGCACATCCGCTCCGCCGGATCCATGCGCGGCGGCATCTTCTCCGGTGCGGACGCCGCGCTGGATGCGGATGAGCAGCTGCGCCGTGTGTCCGAGGCGCCCGAGATGGCCGGTCAGAACCTCTCCGCCGCGGTCTCCGTCACCTCCGCACAGGTCACGCCCGCGACGTCGGAGCGGATCGGCAACCTCGCCGTGCTCGACCTCGGCGTCAAGCAGTCCACGCTCGACAACCTCGCCGCCCGCGGGTTCGACGTGCACGTGCTGCCGCAGGCCTCCACGTTCGCCGACATCACCGCGATCGAGCCGGTCGCCGTGTTCTACTCGAACGGCCCCGGCGACCCGTCCGCGTCCGACGCGCAGGTCGCGGTGCTCCGCGAGGTGCTGGACGCGGGTCTGCCGTACTTCGGCATCTGCTTCGGCAACCAGCTGTTCGGCCGGGCCCTGGGGCTCGGCACCTACAAGCTCACGTTCGGCCACCGCGGCATCAACCAGCCGGTGCTCGACAAGGCCACGGGCCGCGTCGAGATCACGGCGCACAACCACGGCTTCGCCGTCGAGGCGCCCATCGAGGGCTCCTTCGACAGCCCCCACGGCTACGGCAAGGTCGAGGTCAGCCACGTCGGCCTCAACGACCAGGTCGTCGAGGGGCTCCGCGCCCTGGACATCCCGGCCTTCTCGGTGCAGTACCACCCCGAGGCCGCGGCCGGTCCCCACGACGCCAACTACCTCTTCGACCGATTCCGCGACGTCGTCGTCGCCCACCTCTCCACGAAGGACAGCAAGTAATGCCCAAGCGCGACGACATCCACTCCGTCCTCGTCATCGGATCCGGTCCGATCGTCATCGGTCAGGCCTGCGAGTTCGACTACTCCGGCACCCAGGCGTGCCGCGTCCTGCGCGAGGACGGCGTCCGCGTCATCCTGGTCAACTCCAACCCGGCCACGATCATGACCGATCCCGACTTCGCGGACGCGACCTACATCGAGCCGATCACCCCCGAGGTCATCGAGACCATCATCGCCAAGGAGAAGCCGGACGCGATCCTGCCCACCCTGGGCGGTCAGACGGCGCTCAACGCCGCCATGGCCCTGCACGAGCGCGGGATCCTGGAGAAGTACGGCGTCGAGCTCATCGGCGCGAAGGTCGACGCGATCCAGAAGGGCGAGGACCGCCAGATCTTCAAGCAGCTCGTCCTCGACGCGGGCGCCGACGTCGCTGCGTCCGTGATCTGCCACACGATGGACGAACTGCTCGAAGGCGCCGAGAAGCTCGGCTACCCACTGGTCGTGCGCCCCTCGTTCACGATGGGTGGACTCGGATCCGGCTTCGCATACGACGAGCAGGATCTGCGCCGCATCGGCGGCGCCGGCCTGCACGACTCGCCGACAACCGAGGTGCTCCTGGAGGAGTCGATCCTCGGCTGGAAGGAGTACGAGCTGGAGCTCATGCGCGACACGGCCGACAACACGGTCGTGGTCTGCTCGATCGAGAACGTCGACCCGGTCGGCGTGCACACCGGCGACTCGATCACGGTCGCCCCGGCCCTCACGCTCACCGACCGCGAGTACCAGAACCTGCGCGACATCGGCATCGACATCATCCGGGCCGTCGGCGTCGACACCGGCGGCTGCAACATCCAGTTCGCGGTGAACCCGGAGAACGGCCGCGTGATCGTCATCGAGATGAACCCGCGCGTGTCCCGCTCCTCGGCGCTCGCGTCGAAGGCGACCGGCTTCCCGATCGCCAAGCTGGCGGCCAAGCTCGCGCTCGGCTACCGGCTCGACGAGATCCCCAACGACATCACGGGTGTCACCCCGGCGAGCTTCGAGCCCACGCTCGACTACGTCGTGGTCAAGGCGCCGCGGTTCGCGTTCGAGAAATTCCCGGCGGCGGACGCCACGCTCACCACGACCATGAAGTCGGTCGGCGAGGCCATGGCGATCGGCCGCAACTACACGACGGCACTGCAGAAGGCGCTCCGGTCGCTGGAGAAGCGCGGGTCCTCGTTCCACTGGGGTCACGAGCCCCGCTCGGTCGAGGAACTGCTCGAGGTCTCGAAGACCCCGACCGACGGCCGGATCGTGGTGCTGCAGCAGGCGCTGCGCAAGGGCGCCACGATCGAGCAGGCCTTCGATGCCACCGCGATCGACCCCTGGTTCATCGACCAGATGGTGCTCATCAACGAGGTCGCAGAGCAGATCCGCACGGCGCCCGAGCTCGATTCCGACACGATCCGGCTCGGCAAGGACCACGGCTTCTCCGACGCGCAGTTCGCCGAGCTCCGCGGTCTCACCGAGGCCGAGGTGCGCGGAGTCCGGCACGCACTAGGGATCCGCCCGGTCTACAAGACGGTCGACACCTGTGCAGGCGAGTTCCCCGCGCTCACGCCGTACCACTACTCCAGCTACGACAGCGAGACCGAGGTCACGCCGTCCGAGCGCACCAAGGTCGTCATCATCGGATCCGGCCCGAACCGCATCGGCCAGGGCGTGGAGTTCGACTACTCCTGCGTGCACGCCTCGTTCGCGCTCTCCGACGCCGGTTTCGAGACCGTCATGGTCAACTGCAACCCGGAGACGGTGTCCACCGACTACGACACCTCGGACCGGCTCTACTTCGAGCCCCTCACGCTCGAGGACGTGCTCGAGGTCCTGCACGCCGAGGCGCAGTCCGGCGAGATCCTCGGGGTCGTCTGCCAGCTCGGCGGGCAGACTCCGCTGGGCCTCGCCAAGGGCATCGAGGCCGCCGGCTACACGGTGCTCGGCACGAGCCCCGAGGCGATCGACCTCGCCGAAGAGCGCGAGCTGTTCTCGCGCCTGCTCGACGACGCCGGCCTCGTCGCCCCGCGCAACGGTACGGCGATCGACGTGGACGGCGCGGTCGCGGTGGCCGAGGAGATCGGTTACCCGGTGCTGGTGCGCCCGAGCTTCGTGCTGGGCGGGCGCGGCATGGAGATCGTCTACGACACTCCGGCGCTGCGCGACTACTTCGTCCGCACTGCGGGCGAGGTCATCATCGAGGAGGGCAAGCCGCTGCTCGTGGACCGCTTCCTCGACGATGCGATCGAGATCGATGTGGACGCGCTGTACGACGGCACCGAGCTCTACATCGGCGGCGTCATGGAGCACCTGGAGGAGGCCGGGATCCACTCCGGCGACTCGAGCTGCACGCTGCCTCCGGTCTCGCTCGGACGCACCGACATCGACCGGGTGCGCGAGGCCACGCTCGCGATCGCCGAGGGCGTGGGTGTGCGGGGCCTGCTGAACGTGCAGTTCGCGATCAGCGCCGGCGTGCTCTACGTCATCGAGGCGAACCCGCGCGCGAGCCGGACCGTGCCCTTCGTGTCGAAGGCGCTGGGCATCCCGCTGGCCAAGGCAGCGAGCCGCATCCTGTCCGGCACCACCATCGCCGCGCTCAAGGACGAGGGCCTGCTGCCCGAGAACGACGGATCCCGCGTTCCGCTCGGCTCGCCCGTCTCCGTCAAGGAGGCCGTGCTGCCCTTCAAGCGGTTCCGCACCGCGGACGGACGCATCGTCGACTCCGTGCTCGGCCCGGAGATGCGCTCGACCGGAGAGGTCATGGGCATCGACCGCGACTTCCCGACCGCGTTCGCGAAGAGCCAGGCCGCGGCCTACGGCGGGACCCCGACGTCCGGCACGGTCTTCATCTCGGTCGCCGACGCCGACAAGCGCGCCGTGATCCTGCCCGCGCACCGGTTGCACCAGCTCGGATTCACGATCGTGGCCACGGCCGGCACGGCCGAGATCCTCTCCCGCAACGGCATCCCGGTGACCGTGGTGGAGAAGTACAGCGAGACGCAGGAGAGCGGCGAGACGAACATCGTCGACCTGATCGACCAGGGCGCCATCGACATCATCGTGAACACGCCCTCCGGCGGCGCCGCGCGCGCCGACGGCTATGAGATCCGCGCGGCCGCCGTCGCCGCGGACAAGGCGCTGTTCACCACGATCGCGACGCTCGGCGCCGCCGTCAGCGGCATGGATGCAGCGGACAAGGGCTTCGAGGTGCGCAGCCTGCAGGAGTACGCGATCGATCGGGCGACGTCCCGATGAGCATCGGGTTCGGCGAGCGGACGAGGGCGGCGCTGGCGGCATACGGGCCGCTCTGCGTCGGCATCGATCCGCACGCGGCGCTGCTGGACGACTGGGGCCTGGCGCAGGGCGCCGCAGGGGTGCGCGAGTTCGGCCTGCGCACCGTCGACGCCGCAGCCGGCCGGGTGGCCGCCGTCAAGCCCCAGGTCTCGTTCTTCGAACGCTTCGGTTCGGCCGGGATCGCCGCGCTCGAGAACGTGATGGCGGCCGCCGCAGCGGCGGGCCTGCTCGTCATCGCCGACGCCAAGCGCGGCGACATCGGCACCACGATGGACGCCTACGCGGCCGCCTGGTTCACGCCGGGATCGCCGCTCGAGTGCGATGCCCTCACAGTCAACCCGTACCTCGGCGTGGGTGTCCTGGACGGCACGTTCGACCTGGCGGCCCGCCACGGCAAGGGCACGCTGGTGCTGGCCGCGACCAGCAACCCGGATGCGGCGCGGCTGCAGCGCGCCATCGATGCGGACGGTCGCACGGTCTCCGCCGCGGTCATCGACGCCGTGTCGCGCCGCAACGCCGCCGACACGCCAGCGGGCGAATGGGGGAGCAACGGCTTCGTCGTCGGCGCCACGGTGAACTGGTCCGAGGCGGGGATCGCCGCCTTCCAGCCGCCGGCGCCGATCCTCGCGCCCGGTTTCGGCGCGCAGGGCGCGACACCCGCGGATCTGCGAACGAGATTCGGTACGCTGGCAGATAACGTCCTGGCTTCCGAAAGCCGGAGCATCCTGTCCGCCGGTCCGGACCGGATCGCAGCGACGATCGAAGAGCGCGCCGCGCGCTACCAGGAGGTCATTGGTGGTTGAACCGGCAGGGCGCGCAGTGCCCGAGGTCGATCGCGTCGCCGCCGCTCGCCGAGCGGTGGAGCGCCGCCGTGCACGAGCATCGCTGAAGCGCGATCTGACCATGCGGGTGGTCGCACCGCAGGACGTGCTGGCCGCCGCCGCAGCCGACCCGCAGTCCACTGCGGGGACGCTGCGCGTGCCGGACTTCCTGACCGCCTTGCCCGCGATCGGCGCGGGCAAGCGCGATCGCATCCTCGCCGACCTGCAGATCTCCCCGGTCAAGCGGCTCGGAGGACTCGGCTCCCGGCAGCAGCAGGCGCTGCATCGCTGGGTCGACGCCCGTTTCCCGCAGGCGGCGCCTCGCGCAGGCCGCAGCCGCCTCCTGGTCCTCGCCGGCCCCACCGCGGTGGGCAAGGGCACGGTCGCCGCGCACATCCGCGAGAACCACCCCGAGATCCTCCTGTCCGTCTCCGCGACCACGCGCGCGCCGCGCCCGGGCGAGCAAGACGGCGTGCACTACTTCTTCGTCGACGACGCCGAGTTCGATCGCATGATCGCCGCGGACGAGCTTCTCGAGCACGCCACCGTGCACAACCGGTTCCGCTACGGCACTCCGCGGGGGCCCATCGACGCGGCCCTCGCCGAGGGCAAGACCGTGCTGCTGGAGATCGATCTGCAGGGCGCCCGGCAGGTGCGGGCCGCGGATCCGTCTGCGAATCTCGTGTTCCTGCTGCCGCCGTCGTGGGACGAGCTCGTGCAACGCCTGGTCGGGCGCGGCACCGAAGACGCAGAGGAGCGGGCCCGGCGCCTGCGCACGGCGAAGGTCGAATTGGCGTCGCAGTCCGAGTTCGATTACCGCGTCGTGAACGAGGACGTCGCCACCGCCGCCCGCGAGGTCGTAGAATTGTCCTCGGCGTCTGCGCGCTGACCGGTCCCTGAGGCTCTCGAGGGCGCGCGCCCGTATTCTTCGCGACACGCGTCGCAGAACATCCCACCAACAGGAGGTCCACCATGGCCGGACACAACAACGGCATCATCGACCCGCCCATCGACAACCTGCTCGACCGCGTCGAGTCCAAGTACGAGCTGGTCATCTACGCGTCCAAGCGGGCCCGTCAGATCAACGACTACTACTCCGACCTGCACGAGGGCAACCTGTTCGACAACGTGGGCCCGCTGGTCGACTCCTCGGTCGAGGACAAGCCGCTGACCATCGCGCTGCACGAGATCAACGAGGACAAGCTCCGCATCCGTCACGCGGAGTGAGCTGATCCACCGCCGGCATTAGGCAAGGGAGCCGCCGTCATCCCCTCCGAGGATGTCGGCGGCTCCGTCCATACTGGGCTCGGGCTCATCCGCCCGACGCCACGGGCGCACTCCGCCCGGCACACCAAGGGAGCACCGATGAGCGCGCTGCGTCTGTTCACCTCCGAGTCCGTCACCGAGGGACACCCGGACAAGATCTGCGACCAGATCTCCGATTCGATCCTGGACGGCCTGCTCGCGGTGGACACCGGATCCCGCGTCGCCGTGGAGACGCTCGTGACGACCGGCCTCGTGCACGTCGCCGGCGAGATCCGCACCTCCGGCTACGTCGACATCCCGACGATCGTGCGCGACGTCGTCAACGGCATCGGGTACACCTCGAGCGACACCGGGTTCGACGGCTCGTCGTGCGGTGTCAGCGTCTCGGTGGGGGAGCAGTCGGCCGACATCGCGAGCGGTGTCGACCAGGCCCGTGAGCATCGCGAGGGCGGATCCTCCGACCCCCGCGATCTTCTGGGTGCCGGCGACCAGGGCATCATGTTCGGCTTCGCCACCACGGAGACCCCGCAGCTCATGCCGATGGCAGCATGGACCGCGCACCGACTCGCGGAGCGGCTCACCGAGGTGCGCCGCGACGGCACGCTGCCGTTCCTCCGCCCCGACGGCAAGACGCAGGTCACCCTCGGCTACGACGGCTTCACCCCCAAGACGGTCGACGCGGTGGTGCTCTCCACGCAGCACAACCCGGAGATCTCGCAGGACGAGCTCAAGGAGCTGGTCCGCACTCACGTGATCGACCCGGTGCTCGCCACGACCGGTCTCGACCTCGACGACGTCACGCACTACATCAACCCGGCGGGACCCTTCGTGACCGGCGGCCCGAAGGGCGATGCGGGACTGACGGGGCGCAAGATCATCATCGACACCTATGGCGGCGCGGCCCGGCACGGCGGCGGCGCCTTCAGCGGCAAGGACCCGTCCAAGGTCGACCGCTCGGGCGCCTACGCCATGCGCTGGGTCGCCAAGAACGCCGTCGCCGCGGGCCTCGCCGACCGGCTGGAGGTGCAGGTCGCGTACGCGATCGGCGTGGCACAGCCCGTCGGGCTCTACGTCGAGACCTTCGGCACCGGCAAGGTCGACGACGAGACCATCACCCGCGCGATCCGCGAGGTGTTCGATCTGCGCCCGCAGGCGATCATCGAGGAGCTGGACCTGCTGCGTCCGATCTACGCCGCCACCGCCGCATACGGCCACTTCGGTCGCGAGCTGCCGACGTTCACCTGGGAGCAGACCACGCGCGCCGAGGACCTGCGTCGCGCCGCCGGTCTCTGACCCGGCGCCGAACCTCAAGGCCCGTTCGTGCCACGGCCGATCGCCCGCGTGCTGCTGGACTCGCCGGTCCCGCAGCTGGACCGGCTGTTCGACTACGCCATCCCGGCAGAGCTGATCGACGACGCGCTGCCCGGAGTCCGAGTGCGGGTACCGCTGCGCTCCGCGGGACGGGTCATCGACGCCTACGTGGTCGACGTGGACACGGAGGACGACGACGCGCGGACACTGGCGGAGCTCGACTCCGTGGTCTCCCGCGCACAGGTGCTGCCGGAGCGGCTCTGCACGCTCGCCCGCCGTGTGGCCGATCGCGCCGCGGGCAGCGCCTCGGACGTGCTCCGGCTGATCGTGCCCAAGCGTCAGGTCAGGGTGGAGAAGGCCTGGCTGGCCGCAGGTTCGGGGACGGATCCTGTCGCGGGCGCGGATGCGGACAGCGATATCGCCGCCTCCGGCGCTGCGGCGGCGGAAGCCGTATCCGAGACCATCGCGCAGTACGCGGGCCTCGCCGACGTGCTCGCGGAGTCGGCACGGGCGGCCGTGGAGGCGATTCCGCGCCTGGCCTCCGACGGCCTGCCGGAGTGGACCCGGCTGATGGCCGCCGCGGCCGCCGACACGCTCGCCGGGGGCGCCTCGGCGATCCTGGTCGTACCCGACTATCGCGACCTCGACCTGCTCCTCGCCGCTCTCGATGTGCTCGCGCCCGATGCCCCGGTCGCCCGGCTGGACTCCCGGCAGACGAACCCCGACCGCTACCGCGCGTACCTGCGCACTCTCGAGGATGCGCCCTGCATCGTGGTCGGCAACCGATCCGCCGTATACGCGCCGGCGCGCGCGGGCCTGGTGGCGCTCTGGGATGACGGCGACGGCCTGCTCGCCGAGCCCCTCGCCCCCGGTGCGCATCCCCGCGACGTGGCGCTGCTGCGCCAGGAACAGGAGAGGTCGGCCCTGCTGTTCGCGGGGCACACCCGCACGACCGATGTGGAGCGCCTGGTCGAGACCGGATGGATCCGGCCGATCACGGCCGCGAAGCGGCAGCTGCCGCGCGTGGTGCTGGACTCGACGGAGGATCTGGACCGCCGCGGGCAGCGCCTGCCGTCCCGCGCCTTCCTGACCGCACGGGACGCGGCGGCGACCGGGCCCGTGCTGCTGCAGGTCGCCCGGCCGGGGTTCTCTCCGACGCTGGTGTGCGCGTCGTGCCGCGCTCCCGCCCGCTGCCGCGCCTGCGGGGGACCGCTCGGCGCCGCCCATCGCGGGGCGACCCCGGTGTGCGCCTGGTGCGGACGCGGGGCGCGGCTCTGGGCCTGCAGCTCCTGCGGCGGGGAGAAGGTGCGCCTCGCGGCCTCTGGCAGCGAACGGACGGCAGAGGAGCTGGGACGGGCATTCCCCGGCATCCGGGTCATCGTCGCGGACGGCAACCATCCGGTGGAGCGCGTCGACGCCAGGCCGGCCCTGGTCGTCGCGACCCGCGGTGCGGAGCCGCTGGCCGAGGGCGGCTACCGCGCGGTCGTGCTGCTCGACGGCTCCCGCATGCTGCAGGCACCGGAACTGCGGATCGGGGAGTCCTGCCTGCGCTGGTGGTCGAACGCGGCGGCCCTCGCCGCCCCCGGCGCACCCGTCCACCTCGTCGGCGTCGACGGCGCAGTGGCGCGTGCCCTCGCCACCTGGTCCCAGGCCTCGTACGCGCGTTCCGAGCTCGCCGAGCGCGCGCCCCTGCGCATGCCGCCGTCGGTGCGCGTCGCCCAGCTCGAGGGCACCGGGGCGGGCATCCGACGCGCTCTCGACGACATCGCCGCGCTCCAGCTGCCGCCCGACGCCGTGCTCGGCCCGGTACCGATCGAAGGCGACGACGACGGCCGCGAACGGGCGCTCGTGCGCTTCCCCTACGCCGAGGGCGCGCGCGTGGCCGGCACGCTCCGCGCCGCCGTCGTCGCAGAGGCGATGGGGCGTCGACGAGCCCGCGGTCGCACCCCACGGACTACGCTCTCGGTGAGGCTGGACGTCATCGAACCCGATCTCTAGCCCCGGAATCGCCCGTTCGTCTCGAACATCCCGCAGCACCTTCGAAGGACCCCCATGCGCCTCGTCTTCGCCGGAACACCGGCAGCCGCCGTGCCCACCCTCCGCCGCCTCGCGGCCGAGCATGAGATCGTCGCGGTCGTGACCCGCCCGGACGCGCCGCTCGGGCGCAAGCGGATCCTCACGGCCTCGCCGGTCGCCCAGGTCGCCGGCGAACTCGGGATCCCCGTCATCAAGGCCGCGCGTCTGGACGAGGAGGCGACCGGGCGCATCTCCGCGCTGCGACCCGAGCTCGGTGTGATCGTCGCCTATGGCGGACTCGTGCGCGAACCACTGCTGAGCACGCCCGATCATGGCTGGATCAACCTGCACTTCTCGCTGCTGCCCGCCTGGCGCGGAGCCGCTCCTGTGCAGCGTGCGCTCATCGCGGGCGATGCGGAGCTGGGCGCCACCGTGTTCCAGCTCGTGGCCGCGCTCGACGCGGGAGACGTGCACGCGATGCGGGCGTACCCGGTGGCGGACGACGCCACCGCGGATGACGCGCTCGCCTCCCTCGCCGTCGACGGCGCCGGGCTCACGGCGGAGGCCGTCGCGGCGATCTCCGAAGGCACCGCCCGCCCCGTGCCGCAGCACGGGGACCCCACGCATGCCGCGAAGCTCGGTCTCGATGACGGCCGGTTGGACTGGGCCGAATCCGCGGATGCGGTGTTCGACCGCTACCGCGGCGTCACCAGCGAACCGGGCGCGCATACGACGATCGACGGCGCGCCGCTCAAAGTGCGTGAGCTCGCACGGGCTCAGGACGCGGATCCGCTTCCGCCCGGCGCGCTGCACGGGGTCAAGGGCGGTGTGCTCGTCGGCACCGCCACCGCACCGTTGCTGCTCGTACGCGTGCAGCCGGCCGGGAAGGCCGCCATGGCCGCCGCCGACTGGTTCCGCGGCCTGCGGGTCGATGATGGCGCGACCGTGCGGTTCGACGTGACGTCGCAGACCGAGGGGAGCGCGGCACGGTGAGCGCGCAGGGACGGCAGAACCACGACGACCGTCCTGGCCCTCAGCGGCGCGCCGACGGCCAGGACGGACCACGTCGGCAGAGCACCGGCGGAACCTCGCCGCGCGCATCCGCACGAGATGCGCGCTCCCGCGACGTGCAGCCCGCGCGCCGCGTCGCCTACGACGTGATCCGGGCCGTCAGCACATCGGACGCCTACGCCAACCTGCTGCTGCCGGGGGCCATCAGGGAGGCGGGGCTCTCCGGTGCGGATGCGGCCCTCGCCACCGAACTCGCCTACGGAACCCTGCGCCGTCTCGGCACCTACGACGCCGTCATCGCCGCCGCGGCGGGCCGGGACACCGCCGAGATCGATCCGCCCGTGCTGGACGCACTCCGGCTCGGGACGCACCAGATCCTCGCGACCCGCGTGGCGACGCACGCGGCCGTCAACGAATCCGTGAACCTCGTTGCACGGGAGGCGGGCCGTGGCGCCTCCGGTTTCGCGAACGCGGTGCTGCGCAAGGTCGCCGCACGTACGCAGGAGGAGTGGCTCGACGCGGTCACCGCCGCGGCGAGATCGGACGACGAGCGGCTGGGGCTCCGTTTCGCGCATCCGGTGTGGATCATCCGAGCCCTGCGTCGCGCACTCGCGGCCGAGGGGCGGGAGGAGGAGCTGGAGGCGCTCCTCGCCGCCGACAACGTCGCACCCGAGGTCACGCTCGTCGCCCTGCCGGGTCTCGCGGAGCCGCAGGAACCTCGGCGACCGTATGCGCCGACGGCGTTCGGATCCGAAGGCGGAGACCCCGGCGCCGTCGTCTCCGCCCACAGGGGCCGGGTGCGTGTTCAGGACGAGGGGTCGCAGCTCGTCGCGCTCGCCCTCGTCGGCGCGCAGCCGCTCACGGCGGGGGAGCGCTGGCTCGACCTCTGCGCGGGTCCCGGAGGCAAGACGGCCCTGCTCGCCGCGGAGGCCCTCCGTGGCGGTGCGGCACTCGACGCGAACGAGGTCGTGCCGGCGAGGGCGGGACTGGTCCGCAAGGCCGTCGCCTCGGTGCCCTTGCACGTCGACGTCGCCGAGGAGGACGGCCGCGTGCTCGCCCTCGACCGGCCCGGCGTCTACGACCGGATCCTGCTCGATGCACCGTGCACCGGACTCGGGGCGCTCCGGCGTCGTCCGGAGGCACGATGGCGCAAGACCGCGGCCGACGTCCCCGAGCTCGCAGCGCTGCAGGAGGAGCTGCTCTCGGCCGCGCTCGTCGCCCTCAAGCCGGGCGGCATCCTCGCCTACGTGACGTGCTCTCCGCACCTCGCCGAGACCGCGGCGGTGGTGCAGACCGTCCTGCGCGACAGGGACGACGTGCAGGAGCTCGACGCGCGCGAGGTAGTCCGCGACGTCTCACAGCATCCGATCGATCTGCCGGAGCCGTCGAGCGGATCCGGGCACGCCCAGCTGTGGCCGCATCGGCACGGCACCGACGCGATGTTCCTGTCGCTCCTGCGGAAGACGGCGTAAGAGGCCGGCTCTACTCCACGATCGCCGCCACGGCTCGCCGGGAGCGCACCAGACGCGCCGTGACGAACACGACCACCACCATCGCCAGGGCGAACGCGAGAGCGATCCACCCGGATCCGACGCCGACCCCGCCCTCGGCGACGGGCTTGCCGAGCCAATCCGCGACGGAAGCGCCGAGCGGCCGGGTCAGCACGTACGCGATCCAGAACGCGAGGACCCCGTTCCAGTGCAGGAAGCGGTAGCCGATCGCGGGGACGAGGATCAGCACGGCGAAGAGCAGGATCGACGGCACATATCCGAGGTGCAGTCCGACAGCGGCGAGGTCCCCGGCCGCGGTGCCGAGCGCGAACGTCGCGACGACAGCGGCCCAGTAGAACAGCTCGCGCCGCGTGGTGCGCACCTCGTGCACCGAGAGCGTGCGCTCGGTGCGCCGCCACAGCAGGAACACGCCGGCCAGGACGGCCGCGTAGACCACGGTCGTGACGGCGTACGGGAGTCCCAGCACGACGTGCACCACGTCTGCGGCCATCGTCCCGAACACGCCGACCATGGCGACCGTGAACCAGTAGACGCCGGGCACGTACCGGTGCCGGGTGAGCTGCCAGCCCAGCGCGAGGAGGAACAGGGCGAAGCCGAGCAGGACCGCGACAACCGGCGGCATGACCCGGATCGAGAAGTCGGAGGCGGCTTCCCCGAACGCCGTCGAGGCCGCCTTCGCGATCCAGAACCCCACCGTCGGATCCGGCACGCGCACCGGCGCTGCGCGGTGGTCGGCATTCGTCATGCTGCTCATCGGTCTCCTCGGCCTCGCTTCGGGGCGGTGTCCGCACGTCGCCGGCGCAGATCCGCGACGACGCTATCCGCGCCTTCTAGGCGCCCGCTGACATCCGGTGCCGGTGCGCGTCCGCGCTGCCGCCCGACCGGCACCGGGATAATGGGGCGCATGCCCGCATCCCGCACCGAACTGCCCGCAGCCCCTCGGATCAACCCCTCGATCCTCGCCGCCGACTTCGTGAACATGCAGACGGACCTCGCCCGCATCGCGACGGCGGACTTCGCGCATGTCGACGTGATGGACAACCACTTCGTCCCCAACCTCACGTTCGGACCGCAGATGGTCGAGCGCATCCAGGCGACGAGCCCGATCCCGCTCGACGTGCATCTGATGATCACGGATCCGGAGCGCTGGGCGCCCGGCTACGCAGAGCTGGGCGCGGCGAGCGTCACCTTCCACCTGGAAGCCGCGACGGATCCGGTGGGTCTCGCGCGCACGCTGCGCGGGATCGGCGCGCGCGCCGGCGTCGCGATCAAGCCGGGCACCGCGGGCGAGGCACTCTACGACATCCTCGACGAGTTCGACCAGATCCTCGTCATGACCGTCGAGCCCGGCTTCGGTGGCCAGGGCTTCATGCCCGAGACCATGCCGAAGCTGCGCGCCCTGGCCGACGAGGCCAAGCGGCGCGGCTCGAACGTGTGGCTGCAGGTGGATGGAGGCATCTCGGACGCGACGATCGCCCAGGCGGCCGCGGCCGGCGCCGACACGTTCGTCGCCGGATCCGCCGTGTACGGCTCGCATGACATCGAAGCAGCCGTCACGCGGCTCCGGGGTCTCGCACGAGCCGGTAGCCTGGGAGGGTGAAGACCTTCGACGAACTGTTCGCCGAGCTGAGCCGCAAGGCGGCCGAGCGCCCGGAGGGATCCGGGACGGTGCGCGAGCTCGACGCGGGAGTGCACACGATCGGCAAGAAGATCGTGGAGGAGGCGGCCGAGGTGTGGATGGCCGCCGAGTACGAGAGCGACGAGGCCGCGGCCGAGGAGATCTCCCAGCTGCTGTACCACCTGCAGGTGCTCATGCTGGCCAAGGGACTGACCCTGGAGAACGTCTACCGACATCTGTGAGGCGCCCCCGACGGGGCTCCTTTCGCACACAGATCGCTTCGAACGAAAGACCTCCCATGCTGCGCATCGCCGTCCCGAACAAGGGATCGCTGTCCGAGACCGCCGCCGAGATGCTCGCCGAAGCCGGATACGCCGGCCGTCGCGACACCAAGACCCTGCACGTGATCGACGCCGACAACGACGTCGAGTTCTTCTTCCTGCGTCCCCGTGACATCGCCACCTACGTCGCCTCGGGCGCGCTGGACGTCGGCATCACGGGCCGGGACCTGCTGCGAGACGTCCGCCGACCGGACGCCCGCGAGATCGAGCAGCTCGGCTTCGCTCGCTCGACGTTCCGCTTCGCCGCGCCTCCCGGTCGGTTCAAGACCCTGGAGGACCTGAACGGCGTGCGCGTCGCCTCCGCCTACCCCGGCCTGGTCGATGACTACCTGCGCGAGCACGGGGTGACCGCAGAGCTCGTTCCGCTCGATGGCGCCGTGGAGTCGGCCGTGCGCCTGGGCGTCGCGGACGCGATCGCCGACGTGGTCGAGACCGGCACCACGCTCCGACAGGCCGGGCTGGAGATCTTCGGCCCGGTGATCATCGAGTCCGAGGCCGTGCTGATCAGCCGCCCGGGCGACGCCGAGGGTACCGAGAAGCTGCTGCGTCGTCTGCGTGGCGTCATGGTCGCCCACCGCTTCGTGCTGCTGGACTACGACCTGCCCGCCGATCTCGTCGAGCAGGCGGCCGCGATCGCGCCCGGGCGCGAGTCGCCGACCGTGTCCCCGCTGCGGGATCCGGCCTGGGTCGCCGTACGGGTAATGATCCCGCGCCGCGGCATGAATCTGGTGATGGACCAGCTCTACGCGCTCGGCGCGCGGGCCATCCTCGTCACCGCGATCCACGCGGCGAGGCTCTGATGTCGCTCACCGCGCGCGTCATCCCGTGCCTCGACGTGGCCGCCGGTCGCGTCGTCAAGGGCGTGAACTTCGAGAACCTGCGCGACATGGGCGATCCCGTCGAGCTCGCCAGGCACTACGCCGCGCAGGGCGCCGACGAGATCACCTTCCTCGACGTCACCGCGACCGTGGACGAGCGCTCCACCACCTACGACGTGGTGCGCCGCACGGCCGAGGAGGTCTTCGTTCCGCTCACCGTCGGCGGAGGGGTGCGCTCGGTCGAGGACGTCGCCCGTCTGCAGGGCGTCGGCGCCGACAAGGTCGGCGTGAACTCCGCCGCGATCGCCCGACCCGCCCTGATCGGCGAGATCGCCGATCGCTTCGGCGCTCAGGTGCTCGTGCTCTCGCTCGACATCAAGCGCAGTCCGCGCACGGCATCCGGCTTCGCCGTGACCACCCACGGAGGCCGGACGGAGACCGCCCTGGACGCCCTGGACTGGGCCCGCGAGGCCATCGAACGCGGGGCCGGGGAGCTGCTGGTCAACTCCATCGACGCCGACGGCACCAAGGACGGCTTCGACCTCGAGCTGACCGCGCTGATGCGGGAGATCTCCAGCGTGCCCGTGATCGCCTCGGGCGGTGCCGGGAAGGCCGAGGACTTCGCTCCGGCGATCGCCGCGGGTGCGGACGCGGTCCTCGCCGCCAGCGTGTTCCACTCCGGCCAGCTCACGGTCGGCGATGTCAAGGCCGCGCTGCGCGAAGCGGGGGTGACGGTGCGATGAGCGAAGACCGCCTGGAGGCCGACCTGAGCCTCGTCACGTACAACGACCAGGGCCTCGTCCCCGTGATCGTGCAGCAGTGGGACACCCTCGAGGTGCTCATGATGGCCTGGGCCGATGAGGAGGCGCTGCGCCGCTCGCTGACCACCGGACGCGCCACCTACTGGTCGCGCTCCCGCCAGGAGTACTGGCGCAAGGGCGACACCTCCGGCCACGTGCAGCACGTGCGCGGCGCCCGCCTGGACTGCGACGGCGACACCGTGCTCCTGCTCGTCGATCAGATCGGCGTGGCCTGCCACACCGGCACCCGCACCTGCTTCGACGGCAGGGATCTGGATCCGGTCGTGGCGGTGTCGGATGACGTCGCCGTACCCGACGACGCCGAGACGGCCACGCAGTGATGCTCACCCGTCGCGCGAAGTCGTCGAGCCTGCTGCTGATCCTGCTCGCGGGCGGTATCGGCATCCTCTCCTCGACGCAGACGTGGCTGACCGTCACCCGCGCGGACGGGGGAGAGGCGCTCGACGTCGCCGGCAACGCGGCACTGCCCGTTGTCGCCCCGCTGAGCCTCACCGCCCTCGCGCTGTGCGCGGCCATCGCGCTCGTCGGCCCTGTACTGCGGCGGGTGTTCGCCGCGATCGCAGTCGCCGTCGGCGCCCTCATGCTCGTGCTGACGACGCGCATCCTGTTCCAGCATCCACTGGACGCCGTCAGCCCCGCTCTCACCAAGGCCACGGGTCTCGCCGGGAACACGGCGCTGGCGGCCATCGTCGACGGCATCGCCGTGACGGCCTGGCCCTGGGCGGCGCTCGTCGGCTGGATCCTGCTGGTGCTCGGCGGCGGGCTCGCCCTGGCCACCGCCGGCCGGTGGCGCAGCGGCGGGCGTCGCTACCGCACCGCCCCGACTCCGCACGACGGACCGGTGGACGCGGTGGAGAGCTGGGACGATCTCAGCCGGGGCACCGACCCCACCCGCTAGACCCTCGTGACGACGCCCCACGCTGCCCGGGGTCCTCGTCGCACGGAACGATCCCGATAGACTTGACCACACCACCCGACGCTCGGAGGAGAACATGAGCAACCCCATCGCAGATCCCGGCCACGGACACTCGCCTGCGGCTTGGACCGCCGTGGTGATCATGCTGCTCGGCTTCACGGTCGGCACCACCGCGTTCTTCCTCGAGATCCCGGTCGTGGTGTGGGTGGGCGTCGCGTTGATCGTCGTCGGCGCGATCGCGGGCTGGGCGCTCTCGAAGGCCGGATACGGCGCGAAGGGCCCGAAGTACCAGCCGAAGGCGCACTAATGGTGCTCGCCGACCTCACGGCCGGCGCAGTCGAGGACGCCGCCCGTCGCGAGCGGGAGCGTCCGCTGGCGATCGTGGAGCGTGCCGCACTCGATCGTGCCCCTGCCCTCGATGCGCACGCCGCACTGGCGCCCGCCGAGCGGGTGAAGATCATCGCCGAGGTGAAGCGGGCGAGCCCGTCGCGCGGAGCCCTCGCTGAGATCCCGGATCCGGCCCTGCAGGCGTCCCTGTACCAGCAGGGAGGCGCATCCGCGATCAGCGTCCTCACGGAGGAGCGCCGCTTCGGCGGCAGCCTCGCCGACCTCGAGGCCGTGACCGCGGCCGTGCAGGTGCCCGTGCTGCGCAAGGACTTCATCGCCACGCCGTACCAGGTCTTCGAGGCGCGCGCCGCGGGCGCGTCCCTCGCGCTGCTCATCGTGGCCGGCCTGGACAGGGCGAACCTGGAGCGGTTGTACGCGCTCATCCTCGAGCTGGGCATGACGCCCCTCGTCGAGACGCACTCGGCCGAGGAGCTCGAGGTCGCGATCGATCTGGGTGCGCACCTCATCGGTGTGAACGCCCGCGACCTGAAGACCCTCGAGCTGGATCGCGACCTGTTCGGCCGGCTGGCCGAGCGGATCCCGTCGACGTCCGTGAAGATCGCGGAGTCCGCCGTGCTCACGCCCGCCGACGTCGCGCACTACCGCGGCGCGGGCGCCGACGCCGTGCTCATCGGCGAAGCACTCGTCACCGGCGACCCCGTCGCCACCCTGCATTCCTTCCTGGAGGCCGGATCATGAGTCTGCGCGACCAGCCGGGGCCGTTCTTCGGCGACTTCGGCGGACGTTTCATGCCCGAATCGCTCATCGCCGCGATCGATGAGCTCACCGTCGCGTACCACGAGGCGATCGCCGATCCGGCGTTCCAGTCCGAGCTCGCGACGCTGCTGCACTCCTACGCCGGGCGTCCGTCGCCGATCACCGAGGTGCCGCGGTTCGCCGAGCATGCCGGCGGTGCACGGATCTTCCTCAAGCGCGAGGACCTGAACCACACCGGATCCCACAAGATCAACAACGTGCTGGGTCAGGCACTGCTGACCAAGCGACTGGGCAAGACCCGGGTGATCGCCGAGACGGGCGCCGGCCAGCACGGCGTCGCCACGGCGACCGCGGCCGCGCTGTTCGGCCTGGACTGCACGATCTACATGGGCGAGGTCGACACCGAGCGTCAGGCGCTCAACGTCGCCCGGATGCGTCTGCTCGGTGCGGAGGTCGTGCCGGTCACCACCGGATCGCGCACGCTCAAGGACGCGATCAACGATGCCTATCGGGACTGGGTCGCCACCGTTGAGACCACCAACTACATCTTCGGCACGGCGGCGGGCCCGCACCCGTTCCCTGCGATGGTGCGCGACTTCCAGAAGATCATCAGCGAGGAAGCGCGTCAGCAGCTGCTCGACGAGGCCGGGCGCCTGCCGGACGCGGTGCTGGCATGCGTGGGCGGCGGATCCAACGCGATCGGCATGTTCGACGCGTTCCTGGACGACGAGACGGTTCGGCTCTACGGCGTGGAGGCGGCCGGCGACGGCGTCGACACCCCCAAGCACGCGGCGTCTATCGAACGCGGGCGTCCCGGCGTGCTGCACGGCGCCCGCACTTACGTCCTGCAGGACGAGGACGGGCAGACCATCGAGTCGCACTCGATCTCGGCCGGGCTCGACTATCCCGGGGTCGGCCCGGAGCACTCCTGGCTCGCCGCGATCGGCCGCGCCGAGTACATCCCCGCGACCGACGACGAGGCCATGCAGGCCCTGCGCCTGCTGAGCCGCACCGAGGGCATCATCCCCGCGATCGAGTCGGCCCATGCCCTCGCCGGAGCCATCCGGATCGGCACCGAGCTCGGCCCCGACGCGATCCTGGCGGTCTGCCTCTCCGGCCGCGGCGACAAGGACATGGACACCGCCGCCCGCTACTTCGGACTGTACGACGAGGGCGCCGCCGAGAACGGAGCCGGCGCATGAGCCGCGTCGAAGAAGCCATCCAGCGCGCGCAGGACGACGGCCGAGGGGCCTTCATCGGCTACCTGCCGGTCGGCTACCCGGATCTGCAGACCAGCATCGACGCCGCGATCGCGCTCGCGCAGAACGGTGTGGACATCATCGAGCTGGGCCCGCCCTACAGCGATCCCGTCATGGACGGTGCGATCATCCAGGAGGCGACGCAGGCGGCGCTTGCGAACGGCTTCCGGATGCGCGACCTATTCACCGCGGTCGAGGCCATCACCGACGCCGTGGACGCTCCGGTCGTCGTGATGACCTACTGGAACCCCGTGCTGCAGTACGGCGTCGACCGCTACGCCGACGACCTGCTCGCCGCGGGTGGCGCCGGGCTGATCACGCCCGACATCACGCCGGAGGCCGCACCCGAGTGGATCGCGGCGAGCGAGCGCACTGGTCTGGACCGTGTCTTCCTCGCCGCGCCGACGTCCACGGACGCGCGACTGGACCTGGTCTCCTCCAGTTCCACGGGATTCGTGTACACGGTCTCGACCATGGGCATCACCGGGGAGCGCGCCGAGCTCGACAAGGCTGCACGCACGCTCGTCGGCCGACTCCGCGAGCACGGCGCCGGCCGCGCCTGCGTCGGCATCGGGATCTCGACCGCCGCGCAGATCGCGGGCGTGCTGGAGTACGCCGACGGCGCGATCGTCGGCACGGCGCTCGTGCGGGCTCTGCGGGACGGGGGAGTGGCGCGCCTCGCCGAGGTGACCCGCGAACTCGCCACGGGCACCGCGCTCGCACGGTGACGGCGCCCTGACGACGTAGACTCGTGATCATGCCCTTCGCGCTCCAGAACGCCCTCATCGGCGTGCACGCCAGCATCCCGAGCCCGCCGGTCAGCTACTTCACGCTGAACATCTTCGGGTGGACGCTGCAGATCCACTTCTACGCGCTGTGCATCATCGCCGGCATCATCGCGGCCACGCTGCTCACCAACCACCGGCTCACCCAGCGCGGTGCGGAGCGCTGGGTCGTCGTGGACATCTGCATCATCGCCGTGCCCCTGGCGATCATCGGCGCGCGGATCTTCCACGTGCTGACGCACCCGGGCTTCTACTTCGGACCGGGCAAGAACACCTGGAACCCCTTCGAGCCCGGCTCGGTCTGGGCGATCTGGGAGGGCGGCATCGCCATCTTCGGCGCCCTCATCGGCGGCGCGATCGGCGCCTGGCTCGGCTGCAAGTGGACCGGCGTGCGCTTCTCCGCGTTCGCGGACGCACTCGCCCCCGGCCTCATCCTCGCGCAGGCGTTCGGACGCTTCGGCAACTGGTTCAACCACGAGCTGTTCGGCCTGCCCACCGACCTCCCGTGGGGTCTGGAGATCGAGTCCACCAACGCGGCGTTCCCTGCGGGACTCGCTCCGGGAACCCTGTTCCATCCCACGTTCCTGTACGAGGTCATCTGGAACACCCTGGGCTGCCTGTTCCTGCTCTGGCTCGGCCACAAGCTGCGCCTGCAGTGGGGCAAGCTGTTCGCGGTGTACCTGATCTGGTACGGCGCAGGACGCATGGTCTGGGAGTCGATCCGCATCGATCCGAGCGAGATCTACTTCGGCCTGCGCACGAACGTCTGGGCCGCCCTCTTCGGCGTGGTGCTGGGCATCGTGATCCTCTTCGTGCAGACCCGCCGTCACCCCGGCTTCGAGCCCTCGCCGTACCAGCCGGGTCGGGAGCCGAGCGCCGCTGGGGTAGAATCGCAAAACCCCGATGATTTCGTCGACCTGAGCGAGCCTCAGTCCGACGAGAATCGCGCGGAGGCGGACGCCACGAGCGCCGTCTCCCGCCCCTGAGAACGGCACCGACAGGAGCCTCGCTGCGGTGGACGCACGTCCACCGGGAATCACGCACTGAACGAGCGGGCCGATGATGTCCCCGGGTTCATCAGAAATCTGAGGACGGTGACTGGTGTACTTCCAGCCTCCCTACGGCGCTTCCGGCGCCTACCCCCCGAAGCAGGGGATGTACAACCCCGCGTTCGAGAAGGACGCCTGCGGCCTGGCCATGGTCGCGACGCTCCGCGGGGAGCCGGGCCACGACATCATCGCGCTCGCCCTCGAGGCGCTGCGCAACCTGGAGCACCGCGGGGCCATCGGATCCGACGCGGGAACCGGCGACGGAGCCGGGATCCTGACGCAGATGCCGGACACGTTCCTGCGCGCGGTCACCTCCTTCGAGCTTCCCCCGGTGGGCGAGTACGCCGCCGGGCTCGCCTTCCTCCCGCTCGATTCGCGGTCCCGCCGCGAGCAGAAGGCCGGGATCGAGAAGATCGCCCGTGCCGAGGGGCTCACCGTGCTCGGCTGGCGCGAGGTGCCCACCGCGAACCAGCACCTCGGCAAGCTGGCCGACGAGGCCCGCCCCGCGTTCGAGCAGCTCTTCGTCTCGCGCCCCGCGTCCAGCGGCGCCGAGGCCCTCTCGGGCATCGCGCTGGATCGGGTCGCCTACCGGCTGCGCAAGCGAGCCGGCCACGAGCTCGGCGCCTACTTCGTCTCGCTGTCGGCGCGCACCCTCGGCTACAAGGGCATGGTCACGACCCTGCAGCTGGAGCCGTTCTACCCCGACCTGCAGGACGAGCGCTTCGCCTCCGAGCTGGCGGTGGTGCACTCCCGCTACTCGACTAACACGTTCCCGTCGTGGCCGCTGGCGCAGCCGCTGCGCATGCTCGCGCACAACGGTGAGATCAACACCGTCGGCGGCAACCGCAACTGGATGCGGGCACGTCAGTCGCAGCTCGAGTCCGAGCTGCTCGGCGACATCCGCCCGCTGCTGCCGATCTGCACCGAAGGTGCGAGCGACTCCGCCTCCTTCGACGAGGTGCTCGAGCTGCTCACGCTCACCGGCCGCAGCCTGCCGCACTCCGTAATGATGATGGTGCCGGCCGCCTGGGAGCGCCAGACGGACCTGGACCCGGATCTGCGCGCGTTCTACGAGTACCACGCGAACCAGATGGAGCCGTGGGACGGCCCCGCCGCCCTCATCTTCACCGACGGCACCGTCGTGGGCGCCACGCTCGACCGCAACGGACTGCGCCCCGGGCGCTGGACCGAGACGACGGACGGGCTCGTCGTGATCGGCAGCGAGACCGGCGTCCTCGAGTTCGAGCCCGAGCGCATCAAGCGCCGCGGCCGACTGCAGCCCGGCACGATGTTCGTCGTCGACACCGCGCAGCGCCGCATCGTGGAGGACGAGGAGGTCAAGCGCGACCTCGCCGCCCTGCACCCGTGGCAGGAGTGGCTCGACGAGGGGCGCGTGCGCCTCGCCGACCTCCCCGAGCGCGAGCACATCGTGCACCCGGTGGCGTCGATCACCCGGCGTCAGCGCACCTTCGGCTACACCGAGGAGGAGGTGCGGATCCTGCTCACCCCGATGGGGCAGACCGGCGCCGAGCCGCTCGGCGCCATGGGGAGCGACGCGCCGATCGCGGTGCTCTCGGAGCGGCCGCGGCTGCTCTTCGACTACTTCGTGCAGCAGTTCGCGCAGGTCACCAACCCGCCGCTCGACGCGATCCGCGAGGAGGTCGTCACCAACCTCTCGCTCGGTCTCGGTCCGGAGCGCAACCTGCTGGAGTGGGGACCCGACCACGCGCGCACGATCGTGCTGGACTTCCCCGTCATCGACAACGACGAGCTCGCCAAGCTCCGCCACATCGACCGCGCCCGTCCCGAGCGCTCCAGCGCGACGATCAAGGGGCTCTATCACTTCGATCTGGGCCCGCATGCGCTCGCGCAGCGTCTCGAGGAGATGTGCGCCGAGGTCGACACCGCGATCGAGGACGGCGCCGAGCTGATCATCCTCAGTGATCGCGACTCGAACAAGGACCTCGTCCCGATCCCGTCCCTGCTGATGCTGTCGGCCGTGCACCACCACCTCATCCGCCGCGAGGACCGGATGAAGGTCGGCCTGATCGTCGAGGCCGGCGACGTGCGCGAGGTGCACCACGTCGCGACGCTGATCGGCTACGGCGCGTCCGCGGTGAACCCGTACCTCGCGATGGAGACGGTGGAGCACCTCGTGCGCACCGGATACATCACCGGCATCACGCCGGAGAAGGCCGTCCGCAACCTCATCTATGCGCTCGGCAAGGGCGTGCTGAAGATCATGTCCAAGATGGGCATCTCCACGGTCGGCTCCTACGCCGGCGCGCAGGTGTTCGAGGCGGTCGGCCTCAGCCAGGAGCTCGTGGACGCCTACTTCACCGGCACCGAGACCAAGCTCGGCGGTATCGGCATCGAGGACGTCTTCGCCGAGAACCAGGCGCGCCACGACTTCGCCTACCCCGAGGACGCCGCCGCGCGTGCGCACGAGCGGCTCTGGACCGGTGGCGAGTACCAGTGGCGCCGGGACGGGTCCCCGCACCTGTTCAACCCGCAGACCGTGTTCCGTCTGCAGCACTCGACCCGCACCCGCCGGTACGACGTCTTCCGCGAGTACACGCAGCTGGTGGACGATCAGGCCAAGGAGCTCAAGACGCTGCGCGGGCTGTTCGAGCTGCGCACGGGCGAGCGTCCGCCGGTGCCGATCGACGAGGTCGAGTCGGTGTCCTCGATCGTCAAGCGGTTCTCCACGGGCGCGATGAGCTACGGATCCATCTCCCAGGAGGCGCACGAGACGCTCGCGATCGCGATGAACCGGCTCGGCGCGAAGTCGAACACCGGCGAGGGCGGCGAGGATCCGGATCGCCTGGTCGACCCGGAGCGGCGCAGCGCGATCAAGCAGGTCGCGTCCGGCCGGTTCGGCGTGACCAGCCAGTACCTCACCGAGGCCGATGACATCCAGATCAAGCTCGCCCAGGGCGCCAAGCCCGGTGAGGGTGGTCAGCTGCCGCCGCAGAAGGTCTACCCCTGGATCGCGCGCACCCGGCACGCGACCCCCGGTGTGGGACTCATCTCGCCGCCGCCGCATCACGACATCTACTCGATCGAGGATCTCAAGCAGCTCATCTTCGATCTGAAGCGCGCCAACCCCGACGCCCGCATCCACACCAAGCTGGTCAGCCAGTCGGGCATCGGCGCGGTCGCGGCCGGCGTCGCCAAGGCGCTCAGCGATGTCATCCTGGTCTCCGGACACGACGGCGGCACGGGCGCGAGCCCGCTGAACTCGCTCAAGCACGCGGGTACCCCGTGGGAGCTCGGGCTCGCCGAGACGCAGCAGACGCTCATGCTCAACGGCATGCGCGACCGCGTCGTGGTGCAGGTCGACGGCCAGCTGAAGACCGGTCGCGACGTGATCATCGGCGCACTGCTGGGTGCGGAGGAGTTCGGCTTCGCCACGGCGCCTCTCGTGGTGAGCGGCTGCATCATGATGCGCGTCTGCCACCTGGACACCTGCCCGGTCGGCGTCGCCACGCAGAACCCGGTGCTGCGCGAGCGGTTCACCGGCAAGCCCGAGTTCGTCGTGAACTTCATGGAGTTCATCGCGGAGGAGGTGCGCGAGCACCTCGCCGCGCTCGGCTTCCGCAGCCTCGACGAGATCGTGGGACGGGCGGATCTGCTGCGCATGGACGCGGCTATCAAGCACTGGAAGGCCGACGGTCTCGACCTCGCGCCGGTGCTCGAGGGCCCGGCGTTCCCCGCAGGGGAGCCCCGTCGCAGCGCCCGCACGCAGGACCACGAGTTGGAGAAGCACTTCGACGCACCGCTGCTCGAGGCGGCACGCGATGCGATCGCCCAGGGCACGCCGGTCTCGTTCGACCTGCCGATCCGCAACACCGAGCGCGCCGTGGGCACCATGCTCGGCCACGAGGTCACCGTGCGGCACGGGGGAGAAGGCCTGCCCGCCGGCACCATCGGCATCTCGCTGCACGGCACCGCGGGGCAGTCGCTCGGAGCGTTCCTGCCGCGCGGCATCTCGATCGCGCTGGAGGGCGACGCCAACGACTACGTCGGCAAGGGCCTCTCCGGCGGCGAGATCGCCATCCGGCCGCATCGGGACGCGACGTTCGCGCCGCACCGCAACGTGATCGCCGGCAACGTGATCGGCTACGGCGCGACGAGCGGCACGATCCACATCTCCGGCGTGGTCGGCGAACGCTTCCTGGTCCGCAACTCCGGGGCGACCGCCGTCGCCGAGGGCGTGGGCGACCACGCGCTCGAGTACATGACGGGCGGCGTCGCCGTGATCCTCGGCAGCACCGGGCGCAATCTCGGGGCCGGCATGTCCGGCGGCATCGCGTACGTGCGCGAGCTGCACACCGAGCGCGTGAACCCGCTGTCGCTGGGTTCGGGCGAGCTGGAGCTCCTCCCGCTCGACGAGGTGGACGCGCAGGAGCTCCGCGAGCTGCTGGCGCAGCATGTGGAGCGCACCGGATCCCCGCTGGCCGCGGAGATCCTTGCGGACGACGACTTCGCCGCATCCTTCACGAAGATCCTGCCCCGGGATTACGCAGCCGTGCTGCGCACCAGGGCAGAGGCCGAGGCCGAGGGGATCGACCCCGACGGCTCCATCGTCTGGACCCGCATCCTGGAGGTGACCGGTGGCTGATCCCAAGGGCTTCCTGACCGTCACGGAGCGCGAGCTCCCCGCACGCCGGCCCGTCCCCGTCCGCATCATGGACTGGAAGGAGGTGTACGAGCCGGGTGATTCGGCCGTGCTCCGCCGCCAGGCCGGGCGCTGCATGGACTGCGGAGTGCCGTTCTGCCACCAGGGATGCCCGCTGGGCAACCTCATCCCGGAGTGGAACGACCTCACCTGGCGCGGCGAGGGCCGTGCGGCGATCGATCGCCTGCACGCGACGAACAACTTCCCGGAGTTCACCGGGCGGCTGTGCCCCGCGCCGTGCGAGAGCGCATGCGTGCTCGGCATCAACCAGCCGGCGGTCACGATCAAGCAGATCGAGGTCTCGATCATCGACGAGGCGTTCGCGTCGGGCTGGGTCGAGGCGCAGCCACCGGCACGCCTCACCGGCAAGACCGTCGCGGTCGTCGGATCCGGCCCCGCCGGGCTCGCCGCCGCCCAGCAGCTCACGCGCGCAGGGCACACCGTGGCCGTGTTCGAGCGCGACGACCGCATCGGCGGGCTGCTGCGCTATGGCATCCCGGACTTCAAGATGGAGAAGTCGCACCTCGACGCGCGCCTGCGGCAGATGTCGGAGGAGGGCACCCGCTTCCGCGCCGGCGTCAACATCGGCACCGACATCAGCTGGGCCGATCTGCGTGCCCGGTACGACGCCGTGGTGATCGCGACCGGAGCCACGCTCCCGCGCGAGCTCGCGATCCCCGGCCGAGATCTGGACGGCGTGCACTTCGCGATGGAGTACCTCGTCGAGTCGAACAAGGCCGTCGCCGGAGATCCGGTGGCGAACCAGATCAGCGCCGAGGGCAAGCACGTCATCGTCATCGGCGGCGGCGACACCGGCGCCGACTGCATCGGCACCGCGCACCGGCAGGGTGCGCTCAGCGTGACCAACCTCGCGATCGGCCGGCAGCCGTCGTCCGGACGCCCGGAGCACCAGCCCTGGCCGATGATGCCCACCGTGTTCGAGGTCTCCTCGGCGCACGAGGAGGGCGGAGAGCGGCAGTACCTGGCCTCCACGGTCGAGTTCCTCGGCAACGAGGCGGGTGAGGTGCGGGCGCTGCGCGTCGCTGAGACCGAGTTCGTGGACGGGCGGCGGGTACCGAAGAGCGGCAGCGAGCGGGAGATCCCCGCTGACCTGGTGCTCATCGCGATGGGCTTCACCGGCCCGGAGTATGAGGCGTACGGCGACGACGGGCCGCAGCGCACCGATCGTGGCGCGTTCCGCCGCGACGAGGACTACGCATCGACCATCCCGGGCGTGTTCGTGGCCGGCGATGCCGGGCGCGGTCAGTCGCTGATCGTGTGGGCCATCGCGGAAGGCCGCGCCGCGGCCGCCGCCGTGGACCGGCACCTGATGGGTCAGACGGTGCTGCCCGCTCCCGTCCGCCCGTCGGATGTCGCGATCGGGGTCCAGCCCGCGTAGGCTGGGCCCGGCAGCGTGGCCCCTATTCCATCCCCCTGACACTTATCGGAGAACGCATTGAGACGTGCCAAGATCGTGGCCACACTCGGCCCCGCAACCTCGACGTATGAGACGGTGCGGGCCCTCATCGATGCGGGCGTCGACGTCGCCCGACTGAACCTCAGCCACGGGGACTACTCCGTGCACGAGAACAACTACGCCAACGTGCGCCGCGCTGCGGAGGACTCCGGTCGGGCGGTCGCCGTCCTCGTCGACCTGCAGGGTCCGAAGATCCGTCTCGGCAAGTTCGAGGCCGGCCCCTACGAGCTCGCGGTCGGCGACATCTTCAAGATCACGACCGAGGACGTCCTCGGCAACAAGGAGATCTGCGGCACCACCTTCAAGGGCCTCCCGCAGGACGTCAAGCCCGGCGACTTCCTCCTCATCGACGACGGCAAGGTCCGCGTCGAGGTCGTGGAGACCGACGGGACCGTCGTCACCACGCGCGTCGTGGTCGCCGGCGCCGTGTCCAACAACAAGGGCATCAACCTGCCCGGCGTGGCCGTCAGCGTTCCCGCGCTGAGCGAGAAGGACGAGGACGACCTGCGCTGGGGTCTGCGCATCGGCGCCGACCTCATCGCGCTGTCGTTCGTCCGCGATGCGACCGACGTCACTCGCGTGCACGAGATCATGGCCGAAGAGGGCGTGAAGATCCCGGTCATCGCGAAGATCGAGAAGCCGCAGGCCGTCGACAACCTCGAGAGCATCGTCGACGCGTTCGACGGCATCATGGTCGCCCGCGGCGACCTCGGGGTCGAGCTGCCCCTGGAGGCCGTGCCGATCGTGCAGAAGCAGGCCGTCGAGCTCGCTCGTCGCATGGCGAAGCCGGTCATCGTCGCGACGCAGATGCTCGAGTCGATGATCTCCAGCCCGGTTCCGACGCGCGCCGAGACCTCCGACGTCGCCAACGCCGTCCTCGACGGCGCCGACGCGGTCATGCTCTCCGGTGAGACGAGCGTGGGGGAGTACCCCATCATCGTCGTGGAGACCATGGCGCGCATCATCGAGTCCACCGAGGACCACGGCCTCGAGCGGATCCATCCGCTGACGACGAAGCCGC
Source organism: Microbacterium sp. NPDC060117 (assembly GCF_042729315.1). NCBI lineage: Bacteria > Bacillati > Actinomycetota > Actinomycetes > Micrococcales > Microbacteriaceae > Microbacterium > Microbacterium sp. NPDC060117. Next base: position 452,371 of record NZ_JBHWXR010000002.1, on the reverse strand, counting down.
GCACGCAGGGCGGGGCCATCACGCTCGCCGCCCTCGAGGTCGCCGAGTTCGTCGAGGCCAAGTTCCTGTGCGTCTTCACGCAGTCGGGCGACTCGGCCCGCCGCCTGTCCCGGCTCCGCTCGCGCATCCCGATGCTCGCGTACACGCCGGACCCGGCGATCCGACGTCGCCTGGCCGTCACGTGGGGCGTGCGCACGAGCCTAGTGAACTTCGTGCCGCACACCGACATGATGTTCCACCAGGTGGACGAGCACCTGCTCGGATCCGGCCTGGCCGAAGTGGGCGACAAGGTCGTGGTCATCTCCGGATCCCCTCCCGGGATCGTCGGTTCGACGAACGACCTGCGCATCCATCGCGTCGGAGACACCGTTCACGGCGCGGCGCCGGCCTACCAGGTCAAGTAGCCGCATTACACGAGGGCCGGTTCCCACGGGGACCGGCCCTCGGCGCATCCGCGGGTGCGCTACAGTCGATCCGGGCCGGCGTGGCGGAATGGCAGACGCGGAGCACTCAAAATGCTCTATCCGAAAGGGTGTGTGGGTTCGAGTCCCACCGCCGGCACCAGGGGTTCACAAGAACCGAAACTCCCGTCCAGTAGGATGGATCCGTGACTGAAGAGCAGCAGCCTGAGCAGCCCGCCTCGTCCGCTCCGCGACGCGTGGTCGTCGCCGAGGACGAGTCGCTGATCCGCCTCGACATCGTCGAGATCCTCCGCGACAACGGCTTCGACGTCGTCGGCGAGGCCGGAGACGGAGAGACCGCGGTCCAGCTGGCCACGGAGCTGCGCCCCGACCTGGTCATCATGGATGTGAAGATGCCGCAGCTTGACGGCATCAGCGCCGCGGAGAAGCTGCACAAGGGCAACATCGCCCCGGTCGTGCTGCTCACCGCGTTCAGCCAGAAGGAGCTCGTCGAGCGCGCGAGCGAGGCGGGCGCCCTGGCCTACGTCGTCAAGCCGTTCACGCCGAACGACCTCCTCCCGGCGATCGAGATCGCCCTGGCCCGCCACGAGCAGATCATCACGCTCGAGGCCGAGGTCGCCGACATGGTCGAGCGCTTCGAGACCCGCAAGCTCGTCGACCGGGCGAAGGGCCTGCTGAACGAGAAGATGGGCCTCAGCGAGCCCGAGGCGTTCCGCTGGATCCAGAAGGCGTCGATGGACCGTCGCCTGACCATGCAGGACGTGGCGAAGGCCATCATCGAGCAGCTCGCCCCCAAGAAATAGAGCGTGGATCTCGGGCACGGGATCCTGCTCCGCCCGCTTCTCGACGGCGACGGCGCGCAACTCGCCGCGGCGTACACCCGCAACCGCGAGCATCTCGCCCGGTGGGAGCCGCTCCGTTCGGAAGAGTTCTTCAGCGCGGCGCGCCAGGAAGAGTTCGTCCGAGAATCCCTGCGCGGCGTGGCCGACGGGCGCAGCGCCGCCTATGTGCTCGAAGACGGTCGCCGTCGCATCGTGGGACGGGTGAACCTCAGCGACATCGTGCGCGGCGCGTTCTGGAGCGCGCACCTGGGTTATTGGGTCGACAAGGATCTGACGGGCCGCGGCGTCATGCGCGGCGCGGTCTCCGCGGTCTGCGCGCTCGCCCGCGACGACCTCGGACTGCACCGGGTGCAGGCGGCCACGCTCGTGCACAACGAGGCCTCGCAGCGCGTGCTGCGGGCGACCGGGTTCACCGAGATCGGCCGTGCACCCCGCTACCTGCGCATCGCAGGGGAGTGGCAGGACCACCTGCTGTTCCAGCGGATCCTGGAGGATGCTCCGGACCGCCGACCCTGAGCGATCAGGCGCCGGGAAGGTCCTTGATCATGTTCGTGATCCGGATCGTGGAGCAGCGCCGGCCCTGATCGTCGCTCACGACGATCTCGTGCACGGTGATGCTGCGGCCCAGGTGCACCGGTGTGCAGACGCCCGTGACCATGCCGCTGGTGGCCGAACGGGTGTGCGTGGCGTTGATGTCGACGCCCACGGCGAGTCGCCCGGGGCCGGCGTGCAGGTTCGCGGCCATCGATCCCAGGGATTCGCCGAGCACCACGTAGGCGCCGCCGTGCATGAGCCCGACGGGCTGCGTGTTGCCCTCGACGGGCATCGTGGCGACGCACCGGTCCACCGAGAACTCGACCCAGCTCAGGCCCATCTTCTCGGCCAGCGCGCCCATGCCCCGCTCCGTGGCCCAGTCCAGTCCGGTGCTCGTCCGAGTGGTGCTCGCCTCGGCCTGATCGCTCACGCGGATCCTCCTCGATTTCGATGTCCGCAGGGGTCGTTAGGCTGAAGTCGTGACGGACTCCGCAAAGCCTACCCTCATGGTCGTCGACGGCCATTCGCTCGCATACCGGGCGTTCTTCGCCCTTCCGGTGGAGAACTTCACCACCAAGGACAACCAGCACACGAACGCCATCTACGGCTTCCTGTCGATGCTGGTGAACCTCATCAAGGCGGAGCGTCCCACGCACATGGCGATCGCCTTCGACACGTCGAGGCACTCGTTCCGCACCGACGAGTACCCGGAGTACAAGGCGACCCGCTCGGAGACGCCGTCGGAGTTCCGCGGGCAGATCCCGCTGCTCCAGGACTGCCTCGCGGCGATGTCGATCCCGGTGCTCACGAAGGAGGGCATCGAGGCCGACGACATCCTCGCGACGCTCGCCGCGCAGGGATCGGCCCAGGGCTTCGACGTCCTCGTCGTCTCGGGCGATCGCGACACCATTCAGCTCGTGAGCGACGAGGTCACGCTGCTCTATCCCAACGTGCAGGGCGTGTCGCAGCTCAAGCGCTACGACCCGATCGCCGTGCAGGAGCGCTACGGCGTGCGACCCGAGCAGTACCCGGACATCGCCGCGCTCGTGGGCGAGACGAGCGACAACCTGCCCGGCGTGCCCAAGGTCGGCGAGAAGACCGCCGTCAAGTGGCTCACGCAGTTCGGGTCGCTCGATGAGCTGCTCGAGCGCTCGGGCGAGATCAAGGGCGTGGTGGGCGGCAACCTGCGCGAGCACATCGAGGACGTGCGCCGCAACCGCCGGTTGAACCGTCTGCTTCAGGACGTCGAGCTCCCCGTCGGGCCCGCCGATCTCGAGACGCGTCCGATCGACGCGCAGGCCGTGCGCGACATCTTCGCGCGTCTGGAGTTCCGCACCCTGCTGCCCCGCGTCTTCGAGGCGGTCGGTGAGGATGCGCCCGCGGAGGAGGCCGTTGCCGGCGTCGCCGTGCCGGGTGCCGCCGAGCTCTCCGCCGAGGGCGTCGCCGGGTGGCTCGCCACGGCCACCGGCGAGGTCGCGGTCACGGTGACCACGTCCGCCGGCCTGCCGCAGCGGGTCGGGCTCGCGCACGGCGATGATCTCGTGGAGCTCTCCTGGTCGTCGCAGGTGCAGGACGCCCTCGCCGATTGGCTCTCCTCCGATGCGGCGAAGGTCTTCCACGACGCGAAGCCGCAGGTGAAGGCGCTGCACACCGCAGGCGTGCGCGTGGGCGGGCTGTCCTACGACACGAACCTCGCTGGCTGGCTGCTGCGCCCCAGCTACCCCGACAAGACGCTCGCCGACCTCGTCGACCGCTACCTGGGCGAGAAGCTGCCCGAGGCGGATCCGAGCCAGCTGGTGCCGGAGACCGAGGGGGCCTCACCCGCACAGCTCGCCTGGTTCACCGCGCGCGTCGCCACCGCCCTCCGCGCGGACGTGCCGGAGAGCGTCGACCGAGTGCTCCGCGAGATCGAACTGCCGACCCTCATCACGCTCGCCGACATGGAGCTCGCGGGCGTCGCGGTCTCGCACGAGATCCTCTCCGGCTTCTCGCAGGAGCTGGGGGATCGCGCGGCCCGCATCGCCGAGGAGTCCTTCGCGATCATCGACCGCGAGGTGAATCTCGGCTCGCCCAAGCAGCTGCAGGAGGTGCTGTTCGAGCAGCTGGAGCTGCCGAAGACGCGCAAGACCAAGACCGGATACTCGACCGACGCCGCCGTGCTCGCCGATCTGCAGGAGAGCAACCCGCATCCGTTCCTCGACCTGCTGCTGCAGCACCGCGAGGCCACGAAGCTCCGGCAGATCATCGAGTCGCTCGACAGCGCGATCGGCAAAGGCGGGGCGGTCCGCGATGATCACCGCATCCACACGACCTACGTGCAGACCGGCAGCCAGACCGGGCGCCTCAGCAGCACCGACCCCAACCTGCAGAACATCCCGGTGCGCACCGAGGAGTCACGGCGGATCCGCAGCGCGTTCCAGGTCGGCGAGGGCTACGAGACGCTCCTGACCGCGGACTACTCCCAGATCGAGATGCGCATCATGGCGCACCTGTCCGGCGACGAGGGCCTCATCGAGGCGTTCAACTCGGGCGAGGACCTGCACCGTTTCGTGGGTGCGCGCGTGTTCGGCGTGGATCCCGCCGAGGTCACGCCGGCCATGCGCACGAAGGTCAAGGCCATGTCCTACGGTCTGGTGTACGGCCTCAGCGCCTTCGGCCTGTCCAAGCAGCTGCGCATCGAGCAGTCCGAGGCGAAGCAGCTCATGATGGAGTACTTCGCCCGCTTCGGTGCCGTCCGCGACTACCTGCGCGCCTCGGTGCTGGCCGCGAAGGAGGTCGGTTACACCGAGACGATCTTCGGGCGACGGCGACCGTTCCCCGATCTCGTCAGCCCGAACCGTGTGCTCCGTGAGAACGCCGAGCGCGCCGCGCTCAATGCTCCGATCCAGGGCAGTGCGGCAGACATCATGAAGGTCGCGCTGTTCCGCATCCACGCCGACCTGCTCGAGGCCGGCCTCGCCTCGCGGGTGCTGCTGCAGATCCACGACGAACTCGTCGTCGAGGTGGCGCCCGGCGAATGGGACGCCACCGAGCGCATCGTGCGCGAGCGCATGGGCGGCGCGGCGGACCTCTCCGTGCCTCTGGACGTGCAGGTCGGTCGTGGCGGCGACTGGAACGAAGCCGCGCACTGACGCAACGCCGCGGAACGGGAGCCTCTCCACGACGCGGGCCCTCAGGCCGCGTCGTTCCGTGGAGCGGAGCCCGTTCCGTGGATAGGCTCAAGGGATGACCGCAGAGCAGCCCACGACGCGCAGGCCGTCCACCATCGATCAGATCGCGGAGGGCTGGGTCGACACCCTGACCGAGCTCTCGCCCATCCTCGGCACCTACATCGGCCGCAACGAGGTCAACGGACGCCTCGACGACTTCAGCCCGGCAGGGCACGAGCATGCGATCGCCGAGACGCGCCGGGTTCTGGCCGAGCTCGACGCGCAGGAGCCCGTCGACGAGATCGACCGGGTCACCAAGACGGATCTCTCCGCCGAGCTTCGTCTCTCGATCGAGCAGCACGACGCCCAGTGGCACTTGCGCGACCTGAACGTCATCGCCTCCGCCGCCCAGGACGTCCGCCAGGCCTTCGACCTCATGCCCACCGCGACCGCCGATGACTGGAGCGTCATCGCCGAGCGCCTCGGCGCGATCCCGGCCGCACTGGACGGGTATGTGGAGACGCTTCGTGAAGGCATCGCGAAGGGCGTCGTGCCCGCCCGGCGTCAGGTCGTCGAAGTCGCCACGCAGATCGCGCGGTACACCGCGGACGACGGCTTCTTCGCCGCGTTCGTCGCCGACGCCTCGACCGACGAAGGGCAGCTGCCCGCAAGCCTCGCCCGCGACCTCGCCGATCGGTCCGCGGCCGCCCGCGTCGCCTATGACGGCCTGCGCACGTTCCTCAGCGCCGAGCTCGCACCCGTCGCCGGGGAGCAGGACGCAGTGGGGCGCGAGCTGTACGCCCTGGCCTCTCGCCGCTTCCTCGGCGCGACGATCGACATCGACGAGACCTACGAGTGGGGTCGCGAAGAGCTCGCCCGCATGGTGGCCGAGCAGACCGCGATCGCGAATGAGATCCTCCCCGGATCCACCGTCGAGGAGGCCGTCGCCCACCTGGAGGCCGACTCCGCGCGCAAGCTCGTCGGCACCGACGCCTTGCAGCGCTGGATGCAGGAGACCAGCGACCGGGCGATCGCCGAGCTCGGCGCCTCGCACTTCGACATCCCGGAGCAGATCCGCGAACTCGAGTGCATGATCGCACCGACGCAGGAGGGCGGGATCTACTACACCGGCCCGACCGATGACTTCTCCCGCCCCGGGCGCATGTGGTGGTCGGTGCCGGAGGGCGTGACGGAGTTCGACACCTGGCGCGAGCTGACGACCGTGTACCACGAGGGCGTTCCCGGGCACCACCTGCAGATCGCCCAGGCCACGTACAACCGGGCGGAGCTGAACACCTGGCGTCGCGTGCTCGCCGGTACCTCCGGTCACGCGGAGGGCTGGGCGCTCTACGCCGAGCGCCTCATGGAGCAGCTCGGCTATCTCGACGACCCCGCCGACCGGCTCGGCATGCTGGACGGGCAGCGCATGCGCGCGCTGCGCGTGGTGCTCGACATCGGCGTGCACCTCGGCAAGCCGCGCCTGGATGGCGAGGGCGTCTGGGACCACGACTACGCGCTCGACATGATGCGCCGCAACGTGAACATGTCCGACGAGTTCCGCCAGTTCGAGGTGAACCGCTACCTCGGCTGGCCGGGGCAGGCGCCGTCCTACAAGGTCGGCCAGCGCATCTGGGAGCAGGTGCGCGACGCGGTCAAGGAGCGCGAGGGCGACGCCTTCGACATCAAGGCGTTCCACAAGCGGGCCCTCGACATGGGCGGGGTCGGGCTCGACACGCTGCGCAGTGTGTTCCAGGTCGGCTGAACGGTCTGCAGCGTGAGGAAGGGGTCGCGGGAATGCCCGCGGCCCCTTCCTCCTTTATTCAAGTGAATAGAAAGGAGCTCGGCATGGAGATCGAATTCGGACTGGACACGTTCGGCGACATCACGGTCGACGAGGAGGGGAACACCCTCAGCGGCGCGCAGACCATCCGCAACATCGTGGAGCAGGCGGCTCTGGCCGATCAGGTCGGCGTCGACTTCTTCGGCGTGGGGGAGCATCACCGTCGGGACTTCGCGGTGTCGAGCCCGGAGATGGTGCTGGCGGCGATCGCCTCGCGCACGGAGCGGCTCCGTCTGGGCACGGCCGTCACGGTGCTGAGCTCGGACGACCCCGTGCGCGTCTACGAGCGCTTCGCGACGCTCGACGCGCTCTCCGACGGCCGCGCCGAAGTGGTGCTGGGCCGAGGATCCTTCACCGAGTCGTTCCCACTGTTCGGCTTCGATCTGCGCGACTACGACCGGCTCTTCGAGGAGAAGCTCGAGCTGTTCGTCGAGCTGCTCAAGGAGCAGCCCGTGAACTGGCAGGGCACGGTCCGCCCGCCGCTCGAGAACGCGGACGTCTTCCCGAAGACGGCCAAGGGCATGCGCACCTGGGTGGGCGTCGGGGGATCTCCCGAGTCGGTTGTGCGGGTCGCACGCCACGGCCTCGGGCTCATGCTCGCGATCATCGGAGGACCGGCGGCTCGTTTCCGTCCCTTCGTCGACCTGTACCACCGCTCGGTCGATGCATTCGGCAACCCGGCGCTGCCCGTGGCCGTGCACTCGCCGGGACACATCGCCGACACCGACGACGAGGCCTGGTCCACCGCCTACCCGGGGTTCGAGACCATGCGCAACACGATCGGCGCCGAACGGGGCTGGGGTACGGGCTACAGCCGTGCCCAGTTCCAGAACGAGGTGGGCCCGGAGGGCGCCGTCTACGCCGGCTCCCCGGAGCGGGTCGCCGCCAAGATCGCCGACACCGTACGCACCCTCGGTCTCGGCCGATTCGACCTCAAGTACGCCACCGGCACGACCCCGCACCAGGCCCTCATGCGCAGCATCGAGCTCTACGGCACCGAGGTGATCCCGCGCGTGCGGAAACTGCTCGCGGACGACTGACGTCGCACGGTGACGGGGTCGGTCGGACGCGCGTCCGACCGACCCCGTCGTCGTAGGCTGGATGGATGAGCGCTGTTCGATTCGTCGCCATCGGAGACTCCTTCAGCGAGGGCGTCGGTGATGAGCTTCCTGACGGCACCGTCCGGGGATGGGCCGATCTCGCGGCGCTCGGGTGGGCCGACGCGATCGGAGAGCCGATCGCGTACGCCAACCTCGCGATCCGTGGGCGCCTCGCCTGGCCGGTCGTCGAGGAGCAGCTCGAACCGGCCCTCGCCTTGAAGCCGACGCACCTCTCTTTCAACGCGGGCGGCAACGACATGCTGCGCCCGAGAGCCGACATCGAGCACATCGCCGACGCGTTCACACGCGTGCTCCGGCGTTGCGACGAGGCCGGAGCCACCCTCATCGTGCTGTCCGGCGCCAACCCGTCGGCGCAGCTGCCGCTGACCTCGCTCATCCAGCGTCGCGGCGACGAGCTGTCCGCCGCGGTGCTGCGCAGGATCCAGGATCGACCGGATGTGCTCCAGGCGCTGAACTGGCCGGACCGCGAGCTGAGCGGGCCGGAGTACTGGGCGGAGGACCGGCTCCACATGAACGCGAACGGACATCATCGCGTCGCCGCCCGGGTCTTGGATGCCGTCGGCGTCGACGCTCCGGGGGAGTGGTGGCATGCGCAGGACGTTCCGGAGGAGGAGCCGTTGAGCACCGCCGCGTACTACCGACGGCACGTGGGGCCATGGATCCGTCGCCGGGTGACGCGCCGGTCCTCCGGCGACGGACGTCTGCCCAAGTTCGCCGACTGGACCGAGATCCGCCCCTCTTCGGAGCGCTGAGCGCACCGCCCCCGGGTCGGCGCGCTCGAACCCGCGCGGCGTCGTCAGCGCGAGACGCGGGCGAGGAACTCCGCCGTCGCCGCGTGCTGCGGCGCGTCGAAGATCTGCTGGGGCGGTCCATGCTCCACGAGCACGCCGTCCTTGAGGAAGACGACCCGATCGGCGACGTCGCGCGCGAAGGACATCTCGTGCGTGGCCATGAGGATCGTGGTGCCGCGCCCCTTGAGCTCCCGGACGAGATCGAGCACCTCGCCGACGAGCTGCGGGTCGAGGGCACTCGTGATCTCGTCGAGGAGCAGCAGCTCGGGATCCGTGAGGATCGCCCGCACGATCGCGACGCGCTGCTGCTGTCCACCGGAGAGCCGATCGGGGTAGGCGTCGGCCTTGTCTCCGAGGCCGAGCGCCGTCAGCAGTTCCCTGCCGCGCCGGCTCGCCTCCGCCTTCGGCATGCGGTGCACGCGCCGGGCTGCGAGAGTGACGTTGTCGAGCACGGTGAGGTGCGGGAACAGGTTGAAGTGCTGGAACACGACCCCGATCCGTGCGCGAATCGCGTCCGCATCGATCCGCGGATCCGTGATGTCGGTTCCCGAGAGCAGGATCTGCCCGTCATCGACGCGCTCGATGAGGTTCATCGTGCGGAGGAGCGTGGACTTTCCGGATCCGGACGCGCCGATGAGGACGACGACCTCGTGCGCGTCGACCGCGAGGTCGATGCCGCGCAGCACGTCGTGGTCGCCGAAGCGCTTGCGCACTCCGAGCGCTTCGATCACAGGAGCGGTCATACGATGCCTCCGGCCTGCTCGCGCTTGTTGAGACGCGCCGTGACGACGTCCGTGAGCCGGATCATCGGCCAGCTCAGGATCACGAAGAAGAGTCCGGCGACGATGTACGGCGTGAAGTTGAACGTCTCGGCGACCTGCAGCTGCGCGGCACGGACCGCGTCGATGGCGCCGAGGACCGAGATGAGGCCGACATCCTTCTGCATCGACACGAAGTCGTTCATGAGTGCGGGCACGACCTTGCGCACGCCCTGCGGAATCACGACGATGCGCAGGGTCTGCCCGTGCGTGAGACCCAGCGACCGGGCCGCCACCCGCTGAGACGGGTGCACGGCCTCCATCCCCGCGCGGAGCACTTCGGCCACGTATGCCGAGTAGCTGATCACGAGGGCGATCGTTCCCCAGAACATCGCGGGCATCCGCGGGAAGATCATGAGCGCGGGGATCCCGAAGCCCACCAGATAGAGCACGATCAGCAGGGGCACGCCGCGGAAGAAGTCGGTGTAGGCCGCCGCAAGCAGCCGCAGCGGGAAGAACACAGGGCCCCGCAGCGACCGCAGCACGGCGAGAAGCGTGCCGAGCAGCGCCACGCAGACGGCGGCGATCACGAGCACGAGGATGTTGAGCAGCAGCCCCTGGAAGATCGGCCCGACGCTCGCGAGCGCCACCTTCGGATCGAAGAAGGTCTCGCGGACGACCTTCCAGCCCGGAGTGTTCGCGATGAGCACGATGAGCACAGCGGCCAGCACGAGGCTGCTCAGCAGCGCGATCAGGACGGAGCGCGTGGTCGCCCGGCGGCGCTGTGCGCGGCGGGACAGCTCGAGGGGGCTCGGCTGCCACGCCGCGTCGACGAGGGGAGCGGTCACTTCAGGACGGGGACGTTCACGGCCTCGCTGAGCCACTTCTTCTGCAGCTCGGCGATCGTGCCCTTCTTCTGCAGTGCGTCGACGGCCTTCGTGACGGCCGGGGTGAGCGCGGAGTTCTTCGGAAGCACGAAGGCGAACTGGTCGCCGCCCTTGTCGTCGGCGAACTGACCGATCACGCTGGCGTTCTCGAGCTGCGCGCCGGTCACGTAGAACGCGCCGGGCAGATCGGTGATCATCGCGTCGATCTGGCCCCCCTTGAGCGCCTGGACGACGTCGTCGACCGAGTTGAAGACGCTGAGATCGCCGGTGCCGAGCTGCGACTTCGCGACGGTGTAGCTCGTCGTGCCCGTGGCGACGCCGACCTTGGCCTTCTTGAGGTCGGCGATGCTGGTGGCCGTGGCGGCGGGCGTGCCCTTCGCAGCGACCACGGCCTGCGTGGTCGTGTAGTAGGACGAGGAGAAGTCGACAGCCTTCTTGCGGTCGTCGGAGATCGAGAACTGCTGGATGTTGAGATCCCAGTCCTTGGGGCCGGGGGCGATCGCGGCGTCGAAGCCGGTGCGCGTCCAGACGATCTGCTTGTCGGAGAAGCCCAGCTCGGCGGCCACGGCGTGGGCGACGGCGCCCTCGAAGCCCTTGCCGTTCGCAGGGTCGTTGTCGACGAACCACGGCTCGTAGTCGGGGTCACCGGTGGCGATCGTCAGCTTGCCTGCGGTGACGGTCTGCAGGGCAGCCCCGGTGGCGTCGGCGTCGGCCGACGGCGCGGACGCGGCAGAGCCGCTGCAGGCGGCAAGGGAGAGCGCGGCGGCTGCGAGCGTCGAGACGAGCGCGACGCGGCGAAGAGCGGGTGCGAGGGACACGGGGACTCCTGAGATGCGGGTGCGGGGGCGGACGGGTAGGACTGCGGGCGCAGGTGCCCCGTTCATACCGTAGAGGAATCGGCGAGACGCCAGTCGGCGAAGTCGAAACCCGGCGAAACGAAACAGGAGACCAGCACCTCGCTGTCATCGAGCGGACGGGCCGCCTGCCACACTCCGGCGGGCACGAGCGCCTGTGCAGCATCGTCGGGACCGAGCACGATGATCTCGGCGTCGCCCGGTGCCGCATCGGAGCCCCCGAGACGGAGCTCGAGGCGACCCGGACCGTGCCAGAGCCAGAGCTCGTCACTGGAGACGACGTGCCAGGCGCTGGACTCGTCGGACATGAGCAGGTAGTGGATGCACGTCGCCGCGGGACGTGCGCCGCCGGCGGTCTCGATGGGGATCGGACTGGTCCAGGTCCGGCGGAACCAGCCGCCCTCGGGGTGCGGCTCGAGTGCGAGGCGGATCGCGGTCGAGGGGATGGACTCAGACATGGGGCGTCTCCGTGGCGTGCCGGTCAGGGGTTTCGAAAGCAGCGGTCGCATGACGCACCTCGCCGGCGATGACCGTGGCGGCCGACCGCCCCGCGCCCGACTCCACGAGCTCGACCACGGCATCGGCACCCGGCGCGACGTCGAAGAAGGCGAGATCCGCGAGCGCGCCCACGGCGAGATAGCCGGTGCGGTCCGGGCCGACATCGATCCCCATCGCGTGCGCTCCGCCCAGGGTCGCGGCGTTCAGGAGGCGCGCGTGCAGATCGCGGTCGGTGTACCCCTGTGATCTGGCGATGCGGGCGAGCTCCGCGACGTCCGCGAGCAGGTCGAGGGAAGGGCTCGAGGACAACGAGTCGGTGCCCACGGCGATGGGATTGCCTTCCCGCAGATAGGCGGCGATCGGCGGCTCCTCCAGACCGATCACCGCGTTCGAGCGCGGGCACAGCGCGACGCTCGTGTGGCGCTCCCGCAGGATCGCCCGGTCACGGGCGCTCATGTAGACGCCGTGCGCGATGTGGCAGTCGGGGCCGAGCACACCGAGCTGGTCCACGAACTCGGTCGCGCTGGTGCCGAAGCCGGCGTCGCGCAGCTCCTGGAAACTCGCGAGACCCGCCGTGTGCCAGGCGTGCGCCTGGTCGTGTGCGAACTCGCTCTCGAACGCCGCCTCGCCGAGGTGGATGTGGATGCGGCTCCCGCGCTCCCGGACGATGTCGGGGATCTCCAGCAGGGGTTCGATGTCGAGGGAGTACGGGGCGTGCGGCGACAGTCCGGTGCCCGGTGGCGTGGGCAGCGCGTCCAGCGAGTCCTCGACCTGACGACGCCCGGTGCGCGCCCACTCCGCGTTGGTCCAGCTCATCACCTCCCAGTAGGTGATGCCGTGCAGACGGGCATCGTGCAGCGCGGACGCCGCAGACCTGTCGGTGACGACGTCCGCGGCGGCGGTCGTGCCGGTACGGATCAGTTTCGCGGCGCCTTCCGCCGCATCCGCGGCCCAGTCCCTTCCGCTCTCGTACACCGGATCGAACGCCGTGACCCAGTCCTCGAAGCCGTGGTAGCGGCCTTGCCCGACCTCGGCCATGCCGGTGTACTGGAGATGGGTGTGCGCGTTGACGAGCCCGGGGATCAGCACACCGGGCCAGTGCACTTCGGTGGGCGCGATGCCCCGGTCGGTCAGCGAGCGCTGCACCCAGGCGCGCTCGCCCACGTGCAGGATCCTGCCGTTCTGGACGGCCACCGCACCGTCGGCGATCGGCGGGGCGGTGATCGGGAAGACCTGCCCAGCCGAGTACAGAGTCACGCCGCTCATGCCGTCGCCTCCCGGTACCGCGGCGAACGCCAGTCGTCTTGGGCGAGCCGCTGTGCATCGCTGCGGACATCGAGGTCCTCGTGCCGTGCCGCCAGGGCTGCGCGAGCGACCGCCTGATCCGCCTCCGCGGGGAACGGATGCACGCCGGCCGGGAGCGGTGAGGCGAGCAGCTGAGCCACGGCGGACAGCTGCACGGCGAAGGAGAGATCCATGATCTCGATCGGATTGCCCTCCGCCGCGGCGAGATTGACGCACCCGCCTCGCGCGACGAGGAGCCCGCCGTCGCCCGCGCTTTCGAGATGCGGGAGTGCCGCACCGGCACGTTCGACCGGGCGCAGCGCCGCCACGTCGACATCGACCTCGCCCGGCACGCCGCCGGCGACGGCCACGATCTCCGCGACGCGCAGGGTCTCGGCGTCGATCGTGTGCGGCGCGCCGGTGGCGGAGATGACCAGCGCGCCCGGTGCGAGGTCGCGGAGATGCCCCGTGACGTAGCCATCGTGCGCCGCGCGGAGCGCGCGGACCGGATCCGTCTCGGTGACGCCCACCGTCGCTCCGAGCGCGCGCAGATGGGCGGCGACCCCTTCGCCGACGGGGCCGTAGCCGATGACCACCGCAGGCTGGTCGCGGACGGAGATCCCGGCGGTGTCGAGCACGTCGGCGACGGCGAACACACACGACTGTCCCGTGCCGTAACGGTTGTCGAAGGCCGTCTTCATGGGAGCGTCGTTGACGGCGATCACGGGGATCCGCAGCGCCCCCTCTGCGACCATCCGGCGCAGCGGGGTCAGGCCGCTCGTCGTCTCCTCCGCAGCGCCCCTCAGGTCGCCCAGCGCGTCCTGCTCGTGAGCCAGCCGGATCAGATGCGAGCCATCGTCCAGCAGCAGGTCGAGACCGCGCCGGAGGAATGCGACGGCGGCGTCGCGTTCTGCTGCTCCGGACAGCGCGGGGTTCCCGTCGACCGGGATCCCGCGCGCACGCAGCGCGGCGGCCACTTCGGGATCGATCTCGTCCGGGTGCGCGTACACCGCGACGTCGGCACCGGCCGCGCGCAGCAGCAGCGCGAGCTGCGCCGTCTTCGGCTCGAGCACCATCGCGATGCCGATCCGGATGCCGCGCACGGTGCCGGCTTCGCGCAGCGCATCGGCGATGCCGCGGGACACGGGCATGTGCACGCCCGCGAAGTCGATGCGCTCGTCCGCGGTGGCCCGCCACGGCAGCGCGTCTCCGTTCAGCAGGATCTCCGTCGTCGACTCCGGCGCGAAGACCACCGATCCCTGGCCGAGTCGTGCACCCAGCCGGGACAGAAGCTCGCGCAGCTCGTCGGCGACCTCGTCCTCGCCGACCACGTCGAAAGTGCGGCCTGCCACCAGCAGGTTGGTCGAACGGGCGAACCGCCGCACGAGTCGTTCGGCGGTCAGAAGGGCGTCGGGCACGTGCTTCAGCGTAGACGTTCCGCCTGCTCCGCCCGCGCCGTGCGACGACGTGCGCTACGCGTCGCGCGCGGCTCGTGGCAGCCGATAGGTGAGCTCCGCGAAGGGACCCGCTCGGCGAACGCCGACCAGCTCGAGCCGCGTGTGATCGAGGTCGCGGGGGAGCAGTGGCTTCCCCGCGGCGAGCGTCACCGGCGCGAAGGTGATGACGATCTCATCGAGCAGGTCCGCATCGACGAACTGGCCTACGAGATCTCCACCGCCGACGATCCAGACATCCTTGCCCGCGGCAGCTGAGACGATGTCCGGCCAGTGCTCGATCACGGACCCCTGCACGAACCGGATGTCGGCGCCGGGCACCCGCTCCCGCTCGCGTCGGGTGAAGACGAACGTCGGACGATCGCCGTAGAACTGCTGCCAGCGCTCGGGATGCTCCATCAGATCCTCGTGACCCCGCACCCATTCGTACGTCGATGCCCCCTCCACCAGTACTCCGATACGTTCCGTGAACGCGGCGATGTCGGCCGTGGCCTCGTCCTGCGGGATCGCCAGAAGCCAGTCCAGCGCATCGTCCGGGTCGGCGAGGAACCCGTTCACAGTCGAGGCGGTGTAGAAGATCGCGCGTGTCATGGGGGAGACCCTACGTGTGGCTGCCGACATCGGCCTCCGCTGCGCGACGCTTCCGATGCAGCTGCCACTCGCGAGCGGTGAGTGCCACGATGAAGACGTCGAAGAGAGTGAGGGCGAGCATCCACCAGCTGAAGTGGACGACGAGCTCGTAGCCCTGAATGACGATGAAGACACCGAGCGCCGCGAGCATCCACGGATACGCCCAGAGCTGCTGCTTCAGCAATGCCCAGACCAGCACGACCTTGATGATCCCGTGCAGCAGCAGGTAGGCCGCCGCGAAGAGCGTCGTCCTGGTGCCCCACGAATCG
The DNA here is from genome assembly GCF_042729315.1 of Microbacterium sp. NPDC060117. NCBI lineage: Bacteria > Bacillati > Actinomycetota > Actinomycetes > Micrococcales > Microbacteriaceae > Microbacterium > Microbacterium sp. NPDC060117. Next base: position 437,038 of record NZ_JBHWXR010000002.1, on the reverse strand, counting down.
CCCAGATGGATGGCCCAGTGGAACACGGGGGAGCGCTCGTGCCCGACGAGGACGAACGAGACCACGTCCCCGAGCCAATCGCGCAGCCGGGCCGGCGAGATGAAGAGCAGGGCGAGTCCGCCGATGAGCTCTACGACGCCGTCGAGACCCTTGAGCACGATGCTCACGGCGAAGACCCGATCGAGGGTGCGGTGCTGTCCGGACGCGGCCATGTGCTCGATGCTACGAAGACCGTCTCTTAGACTGCCCTGAGATGAGCGATATCGAGATGCGGGCGCTGCCCGGCGGCACCGTCGGCTTGCATGATGCGCGCACGAAGCGTCGTTGGCAGGTGGCCCTGCAGCCGTTCGAGATCGGTGTCTACGCCGTCACCGAGGAGCAGGTCTCCGAGCTCCTCGGTATCGCGGCGGAGCGGCCGGACCAGCCCGCCGTGGACGTCTCCTGGCAGCGCGCCGTCCGGTTCTGCAACGCCGCCTCGGAGTGGGAGGGGCTGGATCCGGTATATCGGTTCGACGGACCGGAGGTGCGCTGGGACGTCTCGGCGGATGGATTCCGCCTCCCCACGGAAGCGGAGTGGGAGTACGCCTGCCGCGCCGGGTCCACGACCCCGCACTACGGACCGCTTCCGGACATCGCCTGGACAGCCGCCGACGGCGTACGGCATCCGCAGCGTGTGGGGGAGCGGATGCCGAACCTGAACGGACTGTTCGACACGCTCGGCAACGTGTGGGAGTGGTGCTGGGATCTGCTGGATCCGGCCCGCTACGGCGAGTACCGGGTGTTCCGCGGCGGCGGATTCGCCGACGACGCGTGGAACGTGCGTGCCTCGGTGCGCAGGGGCGGGGATCCGCGGACCGCACAGGACGACCTCGGCTTCCGCGTCGCGCGCGGCGGCTTCGACGGTCACGACGCCGCTCAGGGCTGGTCGCTCGCCGCCGACGAGGAACGCGCGCTGTTCTCGGGCCCGCTGCCGACGGGGTGGACCCCGCGGCGCTGACAACCTCTTCGCAGCGACGCTCACCCTCCTGGGCAGTCGCAGACCTCACCGCTCGAACACTGGCACGGGAGCGCCGGATAGTCGGTCTCGTCGACGTGAGACCGCACCTCAAGATCTGTGAGCGGCACGATCGTGGCCTCCCTCAGCGGCTCGGGAGCCCGGCCCGCGGCAGCACCCTCATCGCAGTCCGCAGCCTCAGTGTCGATCCGCGTGCCGTCGGGCGCGACGATGAGCGTCCAGCATGTGCGCAGGGAGACCTGCGCGTAGAACAGCCCGCCGCCGGACTCGCCCCCTGCTGAGGTCGTCAGCGTCATCGCTGTCCCGGAGTCGTCTCGGCGGAGGTCGGTGAGCAGCCAAGATCCTTCCGCGCTGCGCAGGCGGAGGTCTACCAGACCGTCGATGTCCGGCAGCGCGGATTCAGGATCACGCGACAGAAGTGCCCGGAACTGCCAGATCTGATCCTGGAACTTCTCGACCATGGCCGCGAGCCCCTGTCGCGCGCTGCGCTCCGCATCCGCCTGGGGCGACCACGCCGCACAACCGGAGATGAGCGCTGCGCACGCCCCCACCATCAGCGCCCCGATGATCCGGGTCGTCCTCGACCTGTGCATGTCGTCATCGTGACACGGACCACATGCCTCCAGCGGAATCCGTCGGCACGTCACTGTCCGCGTACGCTCTCGAGCACGTCACGGATCGCCGACACGACCAGGGCGGGCCGCTCCACCTGGATCCCGTGGCCGCTGTCCGTCGTGCTGATATGCGTCGCGTGCCATGAGCGTGCGAGTTCGTCCTGCGCGGCCAGCCATCCGGGCCAGGTCGACGCGCCGGGAGTCAACCCGAGGTCCCACGGCTGATCCGAGGAGAGCACGGTGGTCGGCACGTCGGGCACCGGTGCGGCTGTGGCGAACTCCTGCATCGTCGGGTCGTACGCGGGGCTCTCCGCGGTGCCATCCGTACGGGCCGCGGCGATGACGGCCATCCAGGCCCGCCATTGCGCAGGGCTGAACGTCCGGGCGAGCCAGGTGGACGCCGAATCGACGAGGACCAGGCCGACGACGCGCTGAGGGTCCTCGCGCGTGAAGAGTTGCGCGATCAAGCCGCCCCAGGACGCACCGACCAGGACGAGCGGACCGTCCTCGCCGGCGGTGCGGAGCAGATCTCGGAGATCGCGGACACCGTCCTCCGCCGTCGTCGGCTGCGTCACGGGCGTCGACGGGGACGTCGCTCCGTCCTCGCGGATCGTGCCGGGGCGATCATAGGCGCAGACGTGCACGTCCGCGGAGAGCGAGGGCAGCACAGCGGTGGGGCCTGCTGCGGGGGTGGCTGTCGGGAGCGGCGTCTGCGGGCGCGGCAGCGTCGTCCACTCGTCGGCCGCACCGCCCGTGCCGGAGATCAGGACGACAGTCGGGGAGCCGGATCCGCGACAGGTCAGGAACATCTCTCGCGACGTCGAGATGCGCACCATTCCTCCGCGATCAGGGGCGGAGGACGGGGACGAGGCGGGCGCGCCGGGAGGCATCGGGGCACAGCCGCACAACAGCACGAACATCAGCACCGCGGCGACCGACGTCATGCCCCTGTACCGCATCGCGTGCCTCCCGGAGACGGATGATCCTGGCGGCAGGCTATTCCTCCTCGGGGCGCTCGGGAAGTCAGGGGAGGGCGCGGACGAGGACGAGCGACCCCTCGAACCTCGCCCTGTGACGCCACTCGCCGTGTCGGCGATCCCACTCACCCGAGTCGAGCGCTCGGCGGAGGCGATCGGCGTACTCCTCCGCGCTCGTCGGGCTCACGAAGCTCCAGGCCGAGCAGGCCGCCCGTGCACCGGCATCGAGCAGCGCCTCGGGGCGCCCGTAGTAGGCCTCGTTGAACCCGTCGGTGCAGTCCAGCGGGATGGGCACCGGCTCGACGGTGACGCTGCCGCCGAGTCCGTCGGCCAGCGCCGCCAAGGAGGGATAGCGTCGTCGTTCGGTCTCGATGACCTCGGGCGCGTATTCGACGAGCCAGAACCGGTCCAGCAGATCCGGATCGCAGGTGAGGATCGCGACCGGACCGCGGGTGACCCGTCGTATCTCCGCCAGCCCCGCCGGCAGATCCGCCCACTGGTGCACGGAGAAGGTCGTCATCGCCGCGTCGAAGAACGCATCGGTGAAGGGCAGCGACTCTGCGACGGCGTCGAGCGCAGGGGCGAGGTGGGCCGGTCGTTGCGCGCGCATGCTCGCGGACGGTTCGACCGCCGTGACGTCCAGGCCGACCGGCTCATAGCCGCCCGCACCCGCACCGACGTTGAGCACCGACTGCGCGTCGCCGAGAGCGTCACGCACGATCGCCGCGATCCGAGGATCCGGCCGCCGGAAGTCGCTGTAAGTCCCGCCGATGAGCCCGTAGTCCGCGTCACCCGCGCTGCCGTCCTGAGTCCGTGCACGATCCGTCATGCGTCGATCCTCACACGACGGCACTCGGAAGCACGGGGCGTGCGCGAGCGGTGCGATGATGAGGCCATGCCCGTAGACCCGCGTGCGACGACCCTGACGACCGACCGCTTGGTCCTGCGGCCGCAGCGGGTGCAGGACGCCGCCGTGTTCCATCGGTTGTGGACCGAGCGTGACGAGCGGGTTCCCGCGCACCGCAGACTCGACGCGGACGGGCACCCGACGGAGGCCGAGATCGTCGATGACATCCGTCAACGGCGGCGCGGCCCTGCGCGCCCGGGACTGCTGACCGTCGTGCAGAAGGAGAGCGGCGAACCGATCGGATACTGCGGCGTGGTCTGGGATGCGGAGGGCGATCGGCCGGAGCTCGCGTTCGAACTGCTGCGCTCCACGCACAACCGCGGGTATGCAACGGAAGCCGGCGGCGCCGTCATCGGCTGGGCCGGAGACGCGGGCATCGCCCGGCTGTGGGCGAGCGTGTGGGATTGGAACATCGCGTCACGCCGCGCTCTTGAGAAGCTCGGATTCGTCGAGACCGGGACGGTGATCACCGAGAATGCGCACGGCCGCTCGCTCATGACGATGCGCGAGATCTCGCGCTGATCGGCCTATCGTCGAGCCGGAGGAGGTTGCGCATGGCGACGATCGAGGACGTGCGGGCACTCGGATCCGCACTGGAGCGCTCCTACGAGGTCTACGTCCGCGGACGGCTGAAGTTCCGGGTGGGACAGCTCGTGTACGTCGCCTTCTCGGCCGACGAGCGCATCATGGAGTTCGGCTTCCCGAAGGAGCTGCGCGAGGGGCTTGTCGGGGGCCAGCCTGAGAAGTTCCAGCTGCCGTCGCCATCGGACATGCGGTTCCACTGGGTGCGATCCGACCTCGCGGCGCTCGAGCCGGGCGAGGCCCGCGAGTTCGTGGTCGACGCCTGGCGCATGGTCGTGCCGAAGAAGCTCGCACGCGCCTACGATCTGGCCTTTCCCGACGGCCCGGCATGATCCGCGCGTCGGCGCGGTGCGCGCGTTCCCGGATCCTGTGGCACCAGAGCCCCGGGACTTCGGGCCGATGTTCAGCCTGGAGGGGATAGGGTTGTGCCCAGGTTGTTGAAGTTGTGGTTTCTGCCGGGGTTCTGCTCCGGACCAGCTTCTGGGCTCGGACATCGGCCGAGCGGGTATTCAGTTCAGTGACTCTGGTTGCGTCAGCCATCGTGATGCGCTCCCCACCGGTTGGTTCTCTGATCTCTCCTGCTGTTCCCACTTCCGTGTCGTCGCCCACGCCGGCGCCGAGACCCATGTGGAGCCCGGCCGACACGTCTGATCATGGCCGACACCGAGCGCCGAACGGCGCCACCCCAGATTTCCCGACGGCATCGTCGCGGATTCGCGGACCGTTCAACGGGTCCCAGACAAGAAGGAACGACGACATGGCCACTGGCACCGTCAAATGGTTCAACACCGAAAAGGGCTTCGGATTCATCGCCCCCGACGACGGCACCGCTGACGTCTTCGCGCACTTCAGCGCGATCACGGGCGACGGTTACCGCAACCTCGAGGAGAACCAGAAGGTCTCGTTCGATTCCGAGCGTGGCCCCAAGGGCATGCAGGCCGCCAACATCCAGGTGATCTGAGCCTCACGGCAGCGAGCGGGCGTCCCGGCAGTCACATGCCGGGACGCCCGCTTTCTTCTGGGCGCGAGGTTATCCATGTACTGACAGTCCCTGTTCATCCGTTTTCGGCAGGCCTACGGTCGAGTTCATGAGCACCCACTCTCACCCTGAACAACGGCGTCATCATGCCGGCCCTCGGCTTCGGCGTCTTCCAGACGCCGCCCGACGAGACCAGGGACGCCGTCGCCACGGCCCTTGCGACCGGGTACCGGCTGATCGACACCGCGGCCGCATATGCGAACGAACGCGGAGTCGGCGATGCGATCCGCGAGTCCGGCGTCGCCCGTGACGATGTCTTCATCGAGACGAAGATCTGGATCAGCGACTACGGCTACGACCGCACCCTGCACGCGTTCGACAAGAGCGCCCGCAAGCTCGGCGTCGACCGGATCGACCTGCTCCTGCTGCACCAGGCGCTTCCGGGCGAGTTCGACAGAACTCTCGACGCGTACCGGGCCCTCGAGCGGCTGTACAAGGACGGCCGGGTTCGCGCGATCGGGATCAGCAACTTCATGCCCATCCACCTGAATGCCCTGCTTGCGGAGACCGACGTGGTACCGGCGGTGAACCAGGTCGAGGTGCACCCGTTCTTCACCCAGCCGGTCGTGCAGTCAGCCAACGCCGAGCACGGGATCCTCACCCAGGCCTGGTCTCCGATCGGTGGAATCACGTCCTACCGCGGCGAGGGCGGCATGAGCAGGTTCACCGACCCGTCGATCCTCGAGATCGCGGGCAGGTACGGGAAGAGTGCGGCACAGGTGATGCTGCGGTGGCATCTGCAGGAGGGGCGCTCCGCGATCCCCAAGTCCGTCAAGGCCGGCCGCATCGCGGAGAACTTCGACGTGTTCGACTTCGAGCTCACGGGTGATGAGCTGCGCCGTATCGATGCGCTCGACCGGGGCGTGCGTGGTGGCCCGGAACCGGAGATGATCACGCTCGAGGCGTTCGGTCGGGACATCCCCGAAGCCTGAAACGCGGGGGAGAGGCTGTGTCCTCTCTCCCCGGCTCCAGAGACGGAACATGAACACATGAACAATCAGAGCGAGGTGCGCGAGTTCCTGATGACCCGTCGTGCACGTCTCACCCCGGAGCAGGCGGGGATCATCGGCGGCGGCCGCCGCCGCGTCGCAGGTCTGCGGCGGGAGGAGGTCGCGATGCTCGCCGGAATGAGCGTGGACACTACGCCAAGATGGAGCGCGGAAACCTCTCCGGCGTCTCCCCGGAGGTCCTCAACGCTCTCGCCCGCGCCTTGCGGCTCGACGATGCGGAGATCTCCCATCTGCAGGACCTGGCCGCTGCCGCTGCACCGGTCGGGGTACTGCGAAGGAGGAAACCGAGGGTGGAGGCGTCGGTGCGGCCGACCCTGCAGCGTTTCCTCGACACCATCATCGGCACCCCGGTGTACGTGACGAACCCGCGCAAGGACTTCCTCGCGACGAACGTGCTCGGCGCCGCCGTGTTCGCACCGATCATCGATGATCCCGCGAACGGCCGCAACAACGCCCGGTTCGTCTTCCGCAACCCCTTCGCCCGGACCTACTACCCGGACTGGGAGGCGGGCGCCCGCAGCATCGTCGCGACGCTGCGCATCGCCGCAGGCCAGAACCCCCACGACAGAGCACTCACCGATCTCATCGGCGAACTCGTCACCCGCAGCAACACGTTCCGCACCATGTGGGCCGCGCACGACGTCCGCTTCCACCGCTCCGGCACCAAGCGCATCAACCATCCGGTCGTCGGCGACCTCCAGTTCCACTACGAAGCCTTCGACCTTCCCGGCAGCGACGGGCTCGTCATGTACGCCTACACCGTCGACCCTGCGTCGCCCAGCGCCGAACGACTGCAGTTGCTCGGCAGCCTCGCCTCGACCTCCCGAGCGGTGTCGTGATGCGCCTGCAGGGGGATCCGTCGAGCAGCAAGGGCCCGGCGGCGAGGTTCACGGGGGATGTGCAGGTCCCCCCGATCCCCAGTGGCGATCTGCCCCACGGTGATGGACCGGCCGTCACCTGGTCCGAGCACGTCACCGACCAGGAATACCGCGAGGCTGCACGGGCAGCCGAGAAGGACTGACCCCATGACTGATCCCACCCCTGCGCAGCGGGCGATCGGCGACTTCGCCCCCAAGCTGGTCGAACTCACCGACACCGTCTTGTTCGGCGACGTCTGGGCCCGACCCGAGTTGAACCGACGCGACCGCAGCCTCGTCACCGTCGCCGCGCTCGTCGCGAGCGGCGCATTCGAGCAGCTGCCCAATCACCTCCGCCTCGCCCGCGACAACGGGCTCACCGAAGACGAGGTGAAGGAAGCGATCATCCACCTCGCGTTCTACGCCGGCTGGCCCAAAGCCATGTCAGCGATCCAGATCGCCAAAACCGTCTTCACCGACTGACCGAAGGACCAACCCGCATGGCCTCCACGACCGCTCCGATCGCTGTCATCACCGGCGCATCCTCCGGCATCGGCGCCGCCACGGCCCGGGCCCTCCACGCCACGGGCCATCACGTCGTGCTCCTCGCTCGACGCACTGACCGGATCACCGCCCTCTCCGACGAGCTCGGCGACCGAGCCACCGCCATATCCGCCGACATCACCGACCACGATGCGCTCCGTGCGGCAGCCGACCACGTCGCCGCTCTCGGGGGAGCGGACGTCCTCGTGAACAACGCCGGGATCATGCTGCTCGGCCCCTTCGCCACCGCGCAGCGCGACGACTACCGCGCGATGATCGAAGTCAACCTCCTCGGCGCGATCTCGGCCACCGAGGTGTTCCTGGAGCAGCTCAAGACCAGCGGCGCGGCCGACATCGTCAACATCTCCTCGGTCGCGGGGCGTACTGCGCGTGCCGGCAACGGCGTCTACGCCGCGACCAAATGGGGGATCAACGGCTGGTCCGAATCCCTTCGCCAGGAACTCCTTCCGGACGTGCGGGTCATGCTGATCGAGCCCGGCGTGGTCGCGACCGAATTGCCGACTCACATCACCCATGCGGACACGAACGCCGCGGTCAACGAGCTGTACAGCCACGCCGAGGTCACGGCCGACGACATCGCCGAAGTCATCGCCTTCGCGATCAGCCGACCGAGGCACCTCGCGATCAACGAGATCCTGCTCCGCCCGGCGGGACAGGTCTGAACGAGCGACAGCGCCTACCGCACGGCCGGCGCGTCGTCGTGGTCGTGGTCGTGGTCGTCTTCGAGGATCATCCCGACTGACGTGGCGCAGGCGTCTCCCCGCCACGCCTCGACGCCCTCTCGGACGGCCAATCCTGCGATGACGAGCCCTGCGATCGGATCCGCCCACCACCACCCGAACAGGCTGTTCAGCACGAGCCCGACCAGGACGGCCCCGGAAAGGTAGGTGCAGATGAGCGTCTGCTTGGAGTCCGCGATGGCGGTCGCTGAGCCGAGTTCACGGCCCGCACGCCGTTGCGCGAGAGACAGGAACGGCATGACGAGCACGCTCAGCGCGGTGATGACGATGCCGAGAGTCGAATGTTGGACATCGACACGGCCGAGCAGCGCCAGTACCGACGTGGTGGTGACGTACGCGGCCAAGGCGAAGAAGGCGACGGCGATAACGCGCAGCGTCACCTTCTCCCATCTCTCCGGATCACGGCGGGTGAACTGCCATGCGACCGCCGCCGCCGAGAGCACTTCGATCGTGGAGTCCAGGCCGAATCCGATGAGCGCCGTGGAGGACGCAACCGTGCCGGCGGAGATCGCCACGGCGGCCTCCACGACGTTGTAGCCGATGGTCGCGGCCACGATCCAGCGGATGCGTCGCTGGAGCCGGTGGCGGCGGTCGACCGTGAGGCGAGCAGCTGTGCCACTCATGCGCAGTTGCAGCTCTCTCCGGTACAGCACCCCGGCTCGACGAAGAGCACCACGCGCATCAACTCATCGAGTGCCGGCGCGAGATGCGAATCCGCGAGCCGGTACCAGGTGCGCCGGCCGTCGGGAATCGCCTCGACGAGTCCGCAGCCTCTCAAGCAGGCAAGCTGGTTCGACATCACCTGACGTGAAACACCCAGAGCCTCCGCAAGGTCGGAGGGGTGCCGGGGCGATTCACGGAGCGCCAGCAGCACACCGGCCCGCGTGGGATCTGACAGCGCGTGTCCGAGACGCGCCAGAGCAGCCGTGTGCGTCGCTGCGGCGAGGGGAGTGGGCATGGGTCAAAAGTACACAAATGCGTGAATTAACGAAACTGTGTATCGTCGAGGGAAGCCTCCCGCCCGAAAGCCGTGGCCCGTACCGACTGCACCCTGCCCGACGCCGACCACAGCGATCGCCGGAGACACCCTGGAGACACCTGGAGGACAGGTCACTCGACCGTCGAGGAGCTGAGCATCGGCGCAAAGATGATGATGCCGGCACCCAGAAGGCAGACCGCCGAGCCGACGTAGTCCCACTGCGTGGGCTTGAACCCGTCGACGATGATTCCCCAGGCCAATGATCCTGCGACGAAAATGCCGCCATACGCGGCCAGCACACGCCCGAAGTTGGCATCAGGCTGGAACGCCGCGACGAACCCGTAAGCGCCGAGGGCCACGATTCCGAGGAGCGCCAACCACCAACCGCGATTCTCGCGCACCGCCTGCCAGATCAACCATGCTCCGCCGATCTCGGCAGCAGCGGCGACGAGGAACAGGATGATGATTCGAGCGGCCGTCATGCTGCCAGCCTGCCACCTGCGCGGATGGCGATGAGTCGGCAGCAGGGGAGCAAGGCCACCAGATCCATTTGCGGATCGTCGAGGACACGTGCTCCGCGTACTGACATAATGTGCATTATCAGCGATATCCCGAACGAGATCGCGGAACTCATCTGTACCGTGCGATTGCACGGTACGGCCTGCTGTGGGCGATCCCAGGGACTCATTCCGCTCTGCACGCGTGCGCGTGCGTGGCGCCCGTGCTGCGGCACGGCCATCACGCCACGCTGGTCCAGCGCGCTGTCAGCGGCGACGCCCACGAGGCGCCCCACAAGATCCAACTGTTCGACCCTCCAGATCCGCACCGACGAACCCGGGTCTGGGCCTGGGCCTGGGCCTGGGCCTGGGCCTGGGCCTGGGCCTGGATCGCATCATCGCCCGGATGGAACTCTTCCCCGCAGCACTCCGTCTGGGAAAGGGAACCCGAAGCTGACATAACAGCGCCGCGTCGTTATCGCGTTCTGCCGATCAGCTGGTCGCCGCCCGCTGCCGTGCCGCCTCATAGAGCATCAGCGTGGCGGCGTTCGAGGCGTTCAGCGAGCTCGCGGATCCGCTCATCGGCACGCGCACGATCACGTCCGCGGCGTCTCGCCACCCGCGCGCCAATCCGGTCGTCTCGTTGCCGATCAGCACCAGCGAAGGCTGAGTGAAGTCGTAGTCCCACACATCCACGTCGCCGTGCTCGTCGGTCGCGACCAGCGTGAGCGGCGTGCCCTGCGCCCGAACCTCTCGCACCCAGTCGAACACCGGACCACCCGAGGCCGCCCGTACCACGGGCGTTGCGAACAGCGACCCGGTCGACGCGCGGACCGACTTCGGATCGTACGGATCCGCCGCATGCCCCGAGACGATCAAGCCGTGCCCGCCGAGCGCGTCCATCGAGCGCAGGATGGACCCGATGTTGCCGGGTTGCGTGGGACGGTCGAACACCATCCCCAGGAAGTCCCGCGGCACCGGGATCCGCGACAGCTCATCCGAGGGCATCGCCACGACGGCGATGAGCTCCGTGGCGCCCTCGTCCTTGTCGGCCAGCTCAGCCAGCAGCACCGGGCTCATCGCGATCGTCTCCGGCGCCCGCTGCACCATCTCCCGCGCCCACGGCGACAGCGTGCGCTGCGCGTCGTGGATCACGGTGAGGATCGTCCAGCCGTGCTCGACCGCCTGGGAGATCGGACGCACACCCTGCACGACGAACCGATGCTCGCGTGAACGGTGGTTGCGGTTGCGCGTCAGCGCCTCGAGCAGCTGGAACCGCGAGTTGCGCGTCGTGATCCGAAGGTCCGCCATGGTGGATCTCCTCTCAGGCGCCGACGTAGGCGGCGAGGTGCTCGCCCGTCACGGTCGACTTCGCCGCCACCAGGTCGGCCGGGGTGCCTTCGTAGACGATGCGCCCGCCGTCGTGGCCGGCACCCGGACCGACGTCGATGATCCAGTCGGCATGCGCCATCACGGCCTGGTGGTGCTCGATGACGATCACCGACTTGCCGGAGTCGACCAGACGGTCCAGCAGCCCCAGCAGGTTCTGCACATCCGCCAGGTGCAGGCCGGTCGTCGGCTCATCCAGCACGTACGTCGCGGCGCCGTCGGCCATCTGCGTCGCGAGCTTGATGCGCTGACGCTCTCCACCGGACAGCGTCGACAGCGGCTGACCCAGCGAGAGGTAGCCGAGCCCGACGTCCTCGAGGCGGCTCAGGATCGTCACCGCGGCGGGAATCTTGGCCTCTCCCCCGCGGAAGAACTCGTGCGCTTGCGCAACCGGCATGTCCAGCACCTCGGTGATGTCCTTGCCGGCGAGCTTGTACTGGAGAACAGCCGCCTGAAAGCGCTTACCGCCGCAATCCTCGCAGGGGCTCTCCACGGTGTCCATGAAGCCCAGCTCGGTCACGATCACGCCTGCCCCCTTGCACGTCGGGCAAGCGCCCTCGGAATTCGCGCTGAACAGCGCCGGCTTCACGCCGTTCGCCTTCGCGAACGCCTTTCGGATCGGCTCGAGCAGCCCCGTGTACGTGGCGGGGTTGCTGCGTCGCGAGCCCTTGATCGAGGTCTGATCGATCGAGATGACACCCTCACCCTTGGCCACGGAACCGTGGATCAGTGAGCTCTTGCCCGAGCCCGCGACACCCGTCACGACCGTCAGGACCCCGAGCGGCACGTCGATGTCGACATCCTGCAGGTTGTTCGTCGTGGCGCCGCGCACCTCGATCGCCCCGGTGCGCTCGCGCACCTCCGGCTTGAGAGCCGCTCGGTCATCGAGATGCTGTCCGGTGAGCGTGCCGCTGGCCCGCAGCCCCTCGACCGTGCCCTCGAAGCAGATCTCGCCGCCGGCGCTGCCCGCCCCCGGTCCGAGATCGACCACGTGGTCGGCGATGGCGATCGTCTCCGGCTTGTGCTCGACGACGAGAACGGTGTTGCCCTTGTCGCGAAGCTGCTCCAGCAGCCCGTTCATGCGCTGGATGTCGTGCGGATGCAGGCCGATCGTGGGCTCGTCGAACACGTAGGTGACATCGGTGAGCGAGGATCCGAGGTGGCGGAGCATCTTGATCCGCTGCGCCTCTCCCCCGCTCAGCGTGCCGCTGGGCCGCTCCAGCGAGAGGTAGCCGAGACCCAGGGTGACGAAGGCATCGAGGTTCGCCCGCAGCGCGTCGAGCAGTGGTCCCGCGCCCGGCAGGTCGAGCGATCGCACCCACGCGGCGAGATCCGTCACCTGCATGCGGCAGGCGTCCGCGATGCTCACGCCGTCGATCTTCGAGGACCGCGCCCCCTCGGTGAGGCGCGTGCCGTCGCACTCCGGGCAGACGGCGAACGTCGCGACCCGCTCGACGAAGGCGCGGATGTGTGGCTGCAGGGCGTCGATGTCCTTCGACAGCATGGACTTCGTGATCTTCGGGATGAGCCCCTCGTACGTGATGTTGATCCCGTTGATCTTGACCTTGGTGATCTCGCCGTACAGGAACAGCTGGCGCTGCTTCTCCGTGAACGTCGAGACCGGCTTCGCCGCCGGGTAGAAGCCCGACTCGGCGAACTGGCGCACCATCCAGCCGTCCGCCGTGTAACCCGGCACCATGATCGCACCATCGTTCAGCGACTTCGTCTCGTCGACGATCTGCGTGAGATCCAGATCGGACACCGCTCCCCTGCCTTCGCATCGCGGGCACATGCCGCCGAGGTAGATCGCATCCTTGACGATCTTCTTCTCGCCGCCGGGGCCGGTCATCACGCCGCTGGCCTTCTGCGTCGGGATGTTGAAGGAGAACGCCGTCGGCCCGCCGATGTAGGGGGTTCCGAGCTTCGAGAACAGGATCCGCAGCATCGCGTTCGCGTCGGTGACGGTGCCGACGGTCGAGCGCGGGTTCGCACCGAGGCGCTCCTGATCGACGAGGATCGCGGTGGTCAGGCCCTCGAGCACGTCGACGTCCGGGCGGGGCACCGACGGCATGAACCCCTGGACGAAGGCGCTGTAGGTCTCGTCGATCATGCGCCGGGACTCGGCGGCGATCGTGTCGAAGACGAGAGAGCTCTTGCCGGAGCCGGACACCCCCGTGAACACCGTCAGTCGGCGTTTCGGCAGCTCGATCGAGACGTCCTTGAGGTTGTTCTCCCGGGCGCCCTGCACCCGGATCGCATCGTGGGTGTCGGCGACGTGCTGCTCGGTCATCGGCGTGTCTCTCCGTATCGGACGGGACGGCAAGGGGCGCGTCAAAGGATAGCGGTGCGCCCCGACGTCGTCGCAGGCACCGCGCAGGCTTCAGGCCACCTGCTGCAGACGGATCATGTTGCCCGCCGGGTCGCGGAACGCGCAGTCGCGGATCCCGTAAGGCTGGTCGATCGGCTCCTGCACGACATCCGCACCGCGCGCCTCGATCTCAGCGAACGCCGCATCCACGTTCTCCGTGGCGAGCACCACGCCGCCGAAGCTGCCCTTCGCCATGAGCTCCAGGATCGTGCGCCGCTCGTCGTCGTTGATGCCGGGGTCCACGGCGGGAGGCGTGAGCACGATCGAGGTGTCGGGCTGGTTCGCCGGTCCCACGGTGAGCCAGCGCATCTGCTGATAGCCGACGTCCTTGCGCAGTTCCCAGCCCAGCACGTCGCGGTAGAAGCGCAGCGACTCCTCGGCGTCGGTGTGCGGGAGGAAGCTGGCGTTGATCATGATGTCCATGCGGCTCACGCTACGCCGGAGGATCCTGCGGGGCTTCTCGATTCCTGATCGGTCTGGTCGCCTGCTTCTCTATCCATGAAGGGATCCCCGGTCCCAGACCGGGATCCGAGCGGTAGCGACTCGGCGAGACGCCGACGAGCTCGGAGAATCGGGTGCTGAACGTGCCCAGCGACTGGAACCCGACGGCGAAGCACGCCTCCGTCACCGACACATCGCCGCGGCGCAGCAGGGCCATGGCCCGCTCGATCCTGCGCGTCATCAGATACGAGTACGGCGGCTCGCCGTAGACCAGCTTGAACTGCCTGCTCAGGTGCCCCGCCGACATGTGCACCCCTGCTGCGAGGGCCTCGACGTCGAGCGGTTGCGCGTACTCCCGGTCGATGCGGTCGCGCACCTTCCGCAGGGCCGCGAGATCGCGCAGGCGATCGTCGTCAGCGGCCGGATTCATCTCACGATCCTCGCACGAGGGTGCCACGGGACACGGAATCCCCAGATCCGGGCACTGTCACAGGTGCCGCTGTACAGTGAGGGCATCCCCAATTCCCAGGGATTACTCAGAAAGGGCCATCCTCATGTCCGAAGCAGTTTCCGAAGCGAAGAGCCTCGTGAAGTCGCTCCGAGTCTTCCTCGCCGTCTCGGGCGTCATCGCCCTCATCGCAGGCATCGTCATGCTGGTGTGGCCGGTCAAGACCGCGTTCGTCCTCACCGGCATCATCGCCGCCTATCTGATCGTCGCCGGTGTCGTGTACATCGGGCTCGGCATCTTCAGCGCCGGCAAGTCCGGCTGGGCCCGGATCGGTCACATCGTGCTCGGTCTCCTGTACATCGTCGCGGGCGTCATCGCGTTCACGAACATCCAGACCGCCGCGATCGCCTTCGCCCTCGTCACGGTGATCTTCATCGGCGTGAGCTGGATCTTCGACGGCGTCATCTCTCTGACGCTCATGGGCACGGACGGGTCGAAGACCTGGACCCTGCTCTACGCCCTGCTCAGCATCATCGCCGGCATCGCGGTGATCAGCCTCGGACTGGCCGCCGTGCCGTTCTTCTGGCTGTTCCTGGCGATCTCGCTCGTGGTGCTCGGCATCGCGCAGATCGTGCGCGCGATCACCATCGGCAAGGACGCGAAGGCCGTAGCCGCGGCCGCGGGAGTCTGATCCCTCGGATCCACGCGAAAGCGGCCCGGAGCCTCTGAGGCTCCGGGCCGCTTTCGGCGTCTTCGACGCCTATTCGGCGACGAACCCACTGACGTCGCCGATCAGCCGCGTGTGGTCGGCCGGGACCGGCTCGACGGCGGCCTGCGCGACCTCGGCGGCGAACTCCGCCACGTTGTACAGACGTCCCGCCGACTCGCGCCGCTGGGAGATCGCGCCGGGATTGGCCCGTTCCAGCAGTGTGGCGGTGATCGTCCCCTCGATCATGTCGCCCGAGACGACGACGAACTCGACGCCCTGCGCCTCGACCGCCGGGATCAGCTCGCGCAGCGCGTCCTCGCCCGCGCGCTTGGAGAGCGCCACCGGCTCGTACTCGGGCATGGTCGGCGTGGTGCGGATGAAGTGCGCCTGGTGGCTCGTCACGAAGACGATGCGACCGCCCTCGCGCAGCAGCGGCAGTGCGGTCTCCAGCACGTTGACCTGCGCATCGCGGTTGAGGCGCAGCGCGTAGTCCTCGCCCATGTTCGCCTCCATGCCGCCGGAGGCGTTCAGGACCAGCACGTCCAGTCCGCCGAACTCCGCCTTGACCGCGCCGAACATCTCGGCGACCGACGCCGGGTCGGTCAGATCGGCGCCGACCACCAGAGCGCGGCGGCCGAGCGCTCGCACCTCGCCCGCGAGCTTCTCCGCGCGGGGTGCCTTATTGCGGAAGTTGATGACGACGTCCGCCCCGGCCTCAGCGAAGTACCGGATCGTGTCGGCGCCGATGCCACGGGAGGATCCGGTGACGAGGGCGACCTTGCCGGTCAGCGAATCGGCGGGAAGGGTCTGAGACACGGGGACTCCTCGAGAGGGTGCGCACGCGGCGCGCGGGTGGGACCAGAACACCCTACCAATCCGCGTGATTCCGCGGCGAGTGACGCGGTGAGGGCACGCTGACCGCGTGATAGGTTGGCAAAAAGAAGGGGCGGTATGGACACGATCCTGCAGATGTTCCAGGACTGGGCGTGGATCGGCTGGCTGGTCCTCATGGTCTTGTTCTTCGTCATCGAGATCTTCACGCTCGACATGACCTTCCTCATGCTCGGGCTCGGCTCCGCGGTAGGCCTGCTCTCGACGCTCACAGGATGGCCGGTCTGGGTGCAGGTGATCATCGCCGCCCTCGCGGCCGTGCTGCTCATCTTCGTCCTGCGACCGCCGCTGCTGCGCCGTCTTCATCGCGGCGAGGACCAGACCCGCTCGAACGTCGACGCGCTGATCGGACTGCACGGCACCGTGCTGCTCGAGGTCACGTCGCTCACCGGGCAGGTCAAGCTGAGCAACGGCGAAACCTGGACCGCCCGTCTCGCCTCAGAGGCTCCCGTCATCGCGCCCCTCTCCCCCGGCGCCCCGGTGACGGTGGAGCGGATCGAAGGCGCCACCGCATACGTCCGTTCCGCCCACGTCTAGGAGAAACAGGAGCAGCCCTTCATGGACAGCGCGTCCTTCATCCCCACCGCCATCGGATGGATCCTCGCGATCGCCGTCATCATCTTCGTGCTGGTGACCATCGCCCGATCGGTCAGGATCATCCCCCAGGCCACCGCCGGGGTCGTCGAGCGGCTCGGCAGGTACCACAAGACCCTGATGCCGGGCCTGAACCTGCTCGTGCCGTTCATCGACCGTCTGCGCCCCCTCATCGACATGCGCGAGCAGGTCGTCTCGTTCCCGCCGCAGCCCGTGATCACCGAGGACAACCTCGTGGTGTCGATCGACACGGTCGTGTACTTCCAGGTGACCGACGCCCGCGCCGCGACCTACGAGATCGCCAACTACCTCGGCGCAGTCGAGCAGCTGACGACCACCACACTGCGCAACGTGGTCGGCGGTCTGAACCTCGAGGAAGCGCTGACCAGCCGCGACAACATCAACGGCCAGCTGCGCATCGTTCTCGACGAGGCGACCGGCAAGTGGGGCATCCGGGTCGGGCGCGTCGAGCTGAAGGCCATCGACCCGCCCGTCTCCATCCAGGACTCGATGGAGAAGCAGATGCGCGCCGAGCGCGACCGTCGCGCGGCGATCCTCACCGCGGAGGGCACCAAGCAGTCGCAGATCCTGGAGGCCGAAGGTCAGCGGCAGGCGGACATCCTCCGCGCCGAGGGCGAGAAGCAGGCCGCCGTGCTGCGCGCCGAGGGCGAGGCGGAGGCGATCCAGAACGTCTTCAACGCCATCCACCAGGGCCAGCCCGACGACAAGCTGCTCGCGTACCAGTACCTGCAGATGCTGCCGAAGATCAGCGAGAGCGCATCCAGCAAGCTGTGGATCATCCCGAGCGAGTTCACGGAAGCGCTGAAGAACTTCGGCGGCGCGTTCACGCCGGGTTCCGGCGGATCCACGCCCTTCACCCCGAAGGCCCCCGTGTCGCCGGCCGTCCCGACCACGCGCGCGGCGGCTTCCCCTGCCGTGGCTCCCGCACCCGCCTCAGACGGCGCCGCGTGACCCACCCGTACTTCCAGGGCGCCTCGGCGCCGCGAGTCCTCGCTCACCGCGGTCTGGTGGGCGAGGACTCGTCCGTGTTCGACAACTCCGCCCTCGCCCTCGCCGCCGCCGACGCCGCCGGCGCGGAGTACGTGGAGACCGACTGCCGGGCCACCGCCGACGGTGACGCCGTGCTGTTCCACGACGAGACGCTGCAACGTCTGCTCGGAGATCCCCGTCCCGTGGCCGAGGTCCCGACGGCCGAGCTCGTCAAGCTGTTCGCCGCCCACGGCGGCCTGCTCACGCTCGCCGACGCCCTCGAGTCCTTTCCTCTGCTGCGGTTCAACGTCGATGTGAAGTCGCGTGCAGCTGCAGGGGACGTGGGTCGCGCAGTCGCCGCCCACGGGCACCGGGTCCTCCTCACCAGCTTCGACGACCGCAATCGCCGGGCCGCGCTGGAGGCCGCCGCGGCGGCCGGGGCCGATGTGCTGCCGGCGTCCTCGGGAGGGCGGACCGCGATCGCGCTGCTCCTCCTCGCATCCGCGCTGCGTCTGCGAGGGGTGGCCCGTCGGGTCCTGCGGGGACTGGACGCCGTGCAGATCCCCGAGCGGTTCGGCGCGCTTCGCGTGTTCACCCCGGCACTCGTCCGCGCCGCGCACGACGCCGGGGCCGAGGTGCACGTGTGGACCGTGAACGACCCCGAGCGCATGCGGACGCTCGTGTCCGCCGGCGCCGACGGCATCGTCACGGACCGCGCGGACGTGGCGATCAGGACCCTCTCCCCGCGCTGAGATCCAGTCCCACGGTTCTGCGGATCCGGTCCCATCTCTCGCGCCGTGCGGTCCTGGGCTGGGTATCGACTGTGAAAGCGTTCATGGTTTGCCCCCTTCGCACCTTCTGCACAGCCCGGGCCGATATACCTGAGGGCGACGAGAGGACCACACAATGGCAGATCGCAGCCTTCGAGGAATCCGACTCGGCGCCCAGAGCCTTCAGAGCGAAGAGGGCGTCGTCTTCATGGAACGCCAGCAGACCGCATACTCCTGCGACTCCTGCGGCCACGTGACCACCCTGATGTTCGCGGCCGACGCAGAGCCGCCGGCAACCTGGGAGTGCCGCACGTGCGGCGCCGATGCCCGACTTCAGATCGACGGCAAGTCCGTCGAGATCGCGGAGGACGGCGACAAGAGCGGACGCACGCACTGGGACATGCTTCTGGAGCGCCGCACCCGTGCGGAGCTGGAGGAGCTCCTGGAGGAGCGCCTCGCGTTCATCCGCGCGCGTCGCGGTGCCGGCGAGGACCCGACCCGCGAGAGGATCGGCGCCTAAGCCACCCACCGGCCCCGTCGTATGCGGGCGAGCACGCCCGCCACGACGACCAGGAGCAACCCGCCCCACAGCAGGATCTGCTCCAGCCAGGGCCCGATGACAACACCCGCGGTCGCCCCGGTGTGCAGCTCGACATCCTCGAGCAGCGCACCGGGGCGATCCTCGTTCAGCGAGGCCTGCGTCGAGCCGTCCGCGCGGATCACCTGACTGGTTCCGACCGTGGAGATGTTCACGACCGCCCGCCCGGTCTCGACGGCACGCATGCGCGCGATCCCGAGCTGCTGCAGATTCTCCACCGTGCCGCGGAAGTCGGCGTTGTTGGTCTGGAAGACGAGGACCTGCGCGCCGGAGTCGATCCCCTGCGCGATCAGTTCGTCATAGATCACGTCGAAGCAGATCGCAAGCCCCACGGGGGTGTCTCCGACGCGGACGACCGGCGCATCCGTACCCGGCGTGTACTCGCGTCCGATCAGGCCGATGAGATCCGGCACGATCGCGTTGAAGAACGCCCGATCGGGCACATACTCCCCGAACGGCACCGGGTGGCGCTTGGCGTGGGTCTGCACATCGTCCCTCGCCAGTGAACGGTGGTTGTCGGCCGGCCACAGGAACGAGGTGTTGTAGAACAGATCGCCCTTCTGCGTGGCCGCGTTCGCGAGGATCGGTGCGTGCACGCGCGCAGAGATCTCATCGAGCGCATCGGCGAGCACCGGGTACTGGAACGGGTCCCCATCGAGGCCGCCTTCCGGCCAGACCAGGAGATCCATGCGCTTGCCGAACAGGGGCTCCGTCGCCGCCGTCTGCGCATTCAGCACGGCGAGCGGTTCCCGTTCGTCGAAGTACCCGGTCGGACCGTTGCCCTGCACCGCGCCGATCCGCATCGTGCCGTTCGCCGACGTCGGGAAGGCCGGCAGGAAGGCGAGCAGCGCGACGAGCGCCGCGGGGATCACGAGCGCCGCCGCGCGCGGGCGCCGTCCCCTGCGTACGACCTCGACCAGGAGCGCGACGAGGAGCACCATGAGGAAGCCGAGCCCGCTGATCCCGACCCAACTCGTCACCCGCGCCGCCGCCGTGTCGGACATCGTGTAGGCGATGCGCGCCCACGGGAATCCGCCGTACGGCCAGTTCCCGAGGAACAGTTCGCGGCCGATCCACAGCGCAGCCACCACCGCGGACACCGCGCCGGCGCGGAGCAGACCCGGACGGACGAGGACGGGGATCCATCGATACGCGAGCGTCACCGGAACCAGAGCGACCGCTGTCAGAGCCGCCTCGAGAAGACCGAGCGCGAGCCACGGAACGGGACCGAGATAGCGCGCCGTCCACGAGACGAGGACCAGGTAGAACACCGCTCCGTACACGAAGCCGACCAGCAGGGCGGACCAGGTGCGGCGGCCGATCAGTGCGACCAGCAGGAGCGCCACGGCGGGGAAGGCCGCGATCCAGATCGAGAGTGCGGGAAACGCCAGGTTGAGGAGTCCGCCGGCCGCCGCCGCGGCGAGCAGCGCCGCCCAGAGCGGGAGCACAGGGCGGGGCGCGGGGGCTGCGGCGCGTGCCTCGGGCGGCGTGATGGTGCGGGTGGTCACGGTCACATCGACGAGTAGGCGACGATGCCACGGCGGACACCGTCGAGTGCGGTACGGGCGGTGCGCGCCGTGTCGGCGTTCGGCGCGACGATGGAGAGCTGGTCCAGCAGGTCGATGGTCTGCTTCGCCCAGCGCACGAAGTCGCCCGCCGCCATGTCCGCGTCTTCCAGGACGGCGTCGAGGGACATCCCGCGCGCCCAGGCGTGCATCGCCCCGGCGAGTCCGGCGGAGGGGCGATCGGATCCGGGCAGCCGGTTGTCGTGCTCGAGGTCGTCGAGTTCCGCCCAGAGTTCCTGCGTGCGCTCCCAGGCGATGCGGAAGCGACCCCGCGGCAGATCCCGGGGATCGATCGATCCGTCGTCGCGCCGCGGCTCGTAGACGAGGGCGCAGGCCATCGCAGCGAGGGACGGCGCGTCCAGCCCGTCCCACAATCCGCGCCGAAGCGACTCCGCGACGAGCAGGTCGCGCTCCCCGTAGATGCGCTGCATGGTGCGCCCCGCGTCGGTGAGCGTCAGCTGATCCCCGCTCCCCTGCACGTAGCCGACCTCGGTGAGCACATCGAGAACCCGGTCGAAGACGCGGGCGACGGTGCCCGTGCGGGTCTCGATCTGCCGACGGGTGCGGTCGGTCTCCCGCTTGAGCTTCCAGTACCGCTCGGCCCACCGCGCATGCTGTTCGCGATCCGGGCAGCGGTGGCAGGCATGACGCTGCATCGCGCGGCGGAGCGACTCGATCTGACGCAGCCGCTTCTCGCGCACCGCGCGCGGGGCCTGCTGATCGGCACGGTTCTTCTTCTCCAGATCGCTGAGCTCCCGCCGGATCCCCGAGTACTCGGTGAAGTCGCCCCGGTCGCAGGTCATCGATCCGAGATAGCCCTCGAGCGACGCCTCGGCCTCGCGAACGGTGCGCGCGAGCCCCACGACGGCGCGATCCGCCTGGAACTGGGCGAACGACGACTCGAGGACCTCCCGGGAGCGGTTGCGCCCGAACCGGTCCAGCAGGTTCACCGCCATGTTGTACGTCGGCCGGAAGCTGGAGTTCAGCGGATAGGTGCGTCGGGAGGCGAGCGCGGCGACGGCCTGCGGATCCATGCCCTCGGTCCACTGCACGACGGCGTGTCCCTCGACATCGATGCCGCGGCGGCCCGCACGACCGGTCAGCTGGGTGTACTCCCCCGACGTGATCGCGACGCGCGCCTCGCCGTTGAACTTCTCCATGCGCTCGAGCACGACGGTGCGCGCCGGCATGTTGATCCCCAAGGCGAGCGTCTCGGTCGCGAAGACGACCTTGAGCAGACGCTGCTGGAAGAGCTCCTCGACGATCTCCTTGAACGCGGGGAGCAATCCCGCATGGTGGGCGGCGACACCGCGTTCGAGATTGTCCAGCCAGTCCCAGTAGCCGAGCACGGCGAGGTCCTCATCGCGCAGCGTGCGCACCCGGTCCTCGACGATCGCGCGGATCTCCTTGCGCTCCTCGGCCGTGGTCAGCCGCAGCCCGGAGCGGCGGACCTGCTGCACCGCGGAGTCGCAGCCGACGCGGCTGAAGATGAAGAAGATCGCGGGCAGCAGGTTCGCACGGTCGAGCAGATCCACGACCTGAGGGCGGTCCAGCCGCTCGATGCGACGCACATTCGCGGAGCGGACCGGGCGCTTTCCGCCGCGTTGCGGGCGCCGTCCCTGCGCTCCCGCATGGCGCGCGCTGCGGAACTGCTGCGCATCGCGGTTGCGCTCGTAGTTCGCACCGCCGAACGAACGGATCCGCAGCAGCTCCTGGTTGACCTGCGCCGTGGCGATGCCGGCGCGATCGTCGAAGAGCGGGAGCAGGTCGTCCCGCACGAGCACGTGCTGCTCGAGCGGGACCGGACGGGTCTCGGACACGATGACCTCGGTGCCGCCGCGGACCGTGTCCAGCCAGTCGCCGAACTCCTCGGCGTTCGACACCGTCGCGCTGAGCGCCACGATCCGCACGCTCCGCGGCAGGTGGATGATGACCTCTTCCCACACCGCGCCGCGGAAGCGATCGGCGAGGTAGTGCACCTCGTCCATGATCACGTAGCGGAGATCGTCGAGGGCGCGGGAGTCCGCGTAGATCATGTTGCGCAGCACCTCGGTGGTCATCACCACGATGCGCGCGGAGCCGTTGATGTTGACGTCTCCGGTGAGCAGCCCGACCTGGTCCGCACCGTACACGTCGACCAGTTCACGGAACTTCTGGTTCGACAGCGCCTTCATCGGCGTCGTGTAGAACGCCTTGTCCGACGGGGTCGACATCGCCTGGTGGATCGCGAACTCGCCGACGATCGTCTTGCCCGCGCCGGTCGGCGCCGCCACGAGCACACTGCTGCCGCGCTCCAGGGCGTGGCAGCCTTCGATCTGGAACGGGTCCAGCTGGAAGCGCTGCATCGCCGCGAAGGCGGTCGTGGCGGGGTGGTCCTGAGCGGCGCGGGCGGCGGCGTAGCGATCCGCCGGCGACGTCATGCCGTGGACTCCTCGAGGAACTCCTGCTGACGCTTGTGCTTGCGCCTGTCGAAGAGCAACGACAGGGACGCCGCGGCGAAGTACAGCACGATCAGGATGCCGGCGAGCATCAGCATGCTGACCACGTCGGCGGCGGGGGTCGCCAGGGCCGCGAACAGGCACGCGATCAGGATCGCGATCCGCCAGGCCTTGAGGATCGCCCGCCCTGACATGATGCCGGCGA
Source organism: Microbacterium sp. NPDC060117 (assembly GCF_042729315.1). Taxonomy (NCBI): domain Bacteria; kingdom Bacillati; phylum Actinomycetota; class Actinomycetes; order Micrococcales; family Microbacteriaceae; genus Microbacterium; species Microbacterium sp. NPDC060117. Next base: position 413,851 of record NZ_JBHWXR010000002.1, on the reverse strand, counting down.
AATTCAACGCGACGAGGAACACGGGGATGATGAACGAGATCCCGATCACGAGCATCAGCTTGAAGACGAAGTCGTAGTAATCCTGCGCGTTGTAGAGGTTGGCCGCGCCCTTCGGCGTGAAGCCCCACATGAGTTCGACGATGTGCGGCATGACGAGCACGCCCACATAGCAGCCGGCGAAGAACAGCGGCACGGCAGAGGCGACGAAACCGACCGTGTAGCGGATCTCCTTCTTCGTCAGGCCGGGCATGATGAATGCCCAGATCTGCCACAACCAGACCGGCGCCGACAGGAAGATGCCGATCGAGAACGCGATCCTCATCCGCATGTCGAATGCGGCAGTCACCGTTCCGAAGTTCAGCGCGGCGAAGTTGTCACCACGTTCCTTCGCAACCTGACGGATCGGTTCGGTGACGAAGCTGATGATCGGGTCCGTCACGAGGAACGCGACGATCATCCCGACGAGGAGAGCGGCGGCTGCGATGACCAGCCGCTTCCTCAGCTCGACGAGGTGCCCCGCGAGGGGCATGGTTTTGTCGCGACGCGGCTTCCGCCCCTTCGTCGCCGGTGACGCGTCGGTCACGCCCGTCAGCGCTGGGTACCGGCGTCGTGCGGCGGGTTGACGGCGGTGGTGTCGGCCGTGTTCTGCACGGGAGTCGGCAGAGCCGTCGTGGCGGGCGCCTGCGTGGATGCGGCGGCATCAGTCGCGGAGGCCGCGGCGTCCTCGTCCTTCATGGCCTTCATCTCACCCTTGAAGACGCGGGCCGACTGTCCCATGCTCTTCGCGAGCGCGGGAAGCTTGGCCGCGCCGAACAACAGCAGGATGACGGCGAGGATGATGACCAGATGCCATCCGTTGAGTCCGGCGAACATGATGATCTCCCTTGATGGATCGGGTGTTGCGCACAGTCTACCGTGACTGCGAGGTGGTTTGTTCGGAGTACAGCGCAAGTGCTGCGGCAGCCCATTCCCGAGCGGCGCAACGCGCCGATGCGGGTTCGAGGATCTCCACCGCGCCGCCGAAACGAGCGGCCAGCCGTTTGAGGCTGAGCGGGTCCCCCACATGAAGCGTAGCGGTCATGGAGGAGCCCTGGACGCCGGCATCGGCGCGGCGCAGATAGTCGCGCAGGAGCGGTGCGAGGCGCTCCGGGAAGCGGATCACCGCCTCGTCGCTCTCCCCGTCGCCGGCGAACAGCTCGGGCACGGGCTCATCGCCGTGCGTGATCGCGATGTCGGTGAGTCGCGGCTCGCTGACACGGTCCAGGTGGAATGTGCGCATCGCGCGGCGCAGGTGGCACCAGCCCTGCAGGTACCACTGCCCGTTCGTGATGAGCACCGTGACCGGGTCGACCGTGCGCGTCGTCGGTGCCGCATCCGGCGCGCGGTAGGTGAACGACACCGCGACGTGCTCGTTCAGGGCGGTCGCGACGACCGTGCGGACCTCGTCGACCGGCCCCGGCGCGACGATGACGTCCGCGGGCAGCCCTGCGGCACCCCGCGAGAGCTTCGTGATGAGAGTCTGCACCACCGTGGAGTCCGCGACACCCGGCACCGCCGAGGCGAGCTGCAGGCCGGCGACCAGCGCGGCGGCCTCGCGTGCGGTGAACTTCGGCACGCGGCGCAGGCCCACGTCGTTGGTGATCTCGATGATGCCCTGCTCGTCCAGCAGGTCCCAGTTGATGTCGAACAGCTCCTGCGGCGCCTGCCAGTAACCCTCGTCCCCGGGCAGCCCGATCACCGTGAGCTTCTCGACCATGGCCCGCATCTGCGCCTCGGTCATGTCGAACTCCGCCGCGGCCTCGGCCAGCGACACCTCGCCGCGCTCGAGCAGATACGGAACGAGCGTGAGGTAGGCGCGGACGCGGTCCGAGCTCAGCAGAGGTCTGCGCTGCGCCATCATGAACGCTCCTTCACGTCTGCATGCGCCGCGACCGCCGCACGTAGACGCACGATCACCGCATCGCGGAGCACGGCGGGCTCCACGACACGCACCTCCGGCCCGTACGAGGCTAGTTCATCCGCGAAGATGTGCAGATCCACGTAGCGCACGCGGATGCCCTGCACGGCCGGCTCAGCGCGCCGGCCGAGACGCAGCGCCGCCTCCGTGCCGGGGGTGACCTCCAGCAGGGCGGAGTGCGCGGCGGCGACCGCTTCCAGGCTCGCGAGCGCCCGCTCCCCGGCGCCCTCCCGCAGCTCGGCGGGGAAGGCATCGTTCGTGACCGTCACGTCTCCCACGATGCGGGTGAGGAGGAACATGCGGTCGCCCTCGGCGTCCACGTCGCGGCCGAAAACATGCCAGCGCGCCTCGTACTCCACCAGGGCGAGCGGCTGCACACGGCGCCGGCGAGGCGCCTGCTCCCCCGGCTTCAGGTAGTCGAAGGCGACGCCGACGCTGCGCTCGATCGCGCCCTGCAGCGGGGCGAAGGCCGCATCGCGCGCGGTGATGCGCGGTGCGAAGCCGATGATCGGCTCATCCACGTCGATCCCCAGAGCGCGGATCTTGCGCACCCCGGCCTGGGCATCGGCGGACAGGGACTCCTCGCTCCAGACGCTTCCGGCCAGGCGGAGCACGGCGAGCTCGGCCGGGGTGAACTCGATGTCGACGGGCAGGTCGTATTCCGCTTTCGGAATGCGGTAGCGCGCCTCACGCAGATCATTCGGATCGGCGTGGTCGCCCAGCGTCTCGATCGGGATGCCCAGCGCGCGCAGCTCTTCCTTGTCGCGCTCGAACATCTTGTCCAGTGCGTCCGCCTTGCCCTCCGCACGCTGGCGGTAGCCCGAGACGGACGCGAGGATCTGCTGCTTGGTCAGCCCGATCTCCGTGGCCATGAGCGCCACGACGAGATTCGTCAGACGCTCCTCCGCGGGGATCCGTTCCGCCATTTACTGGCCCGTCGTGGAGGAGTTGTCGATGCCGAGAATGTCGACGACGATCGCCTGGGTGCCGTTGCCGTCGCTGCCCGTGCCCGCACTCGCGTCGGCCGGCGGAACGATCAGGAGCACCTGGGATCCGACGGTCTGCCCCTCGATGCCGGCGGCACCGGAGATCACCGCGGACTGGGAGTCCCACGTGCTGTTGACGACCTTGCGCGTGTCCCAGTCCACGCTGGTGAACTGCACGCGGACTCCGTCGGTCTTCTTCACCTTGGGCCCGTCGCCGTGGATGAGGGTCTGGACGACCTGCTTGGTGGGCTTCTTGGCGTCAGGGATGATGATGCCAGGGCGTCCGTCGGGCGCGCGGACGACGGTGGGCAGGCCCAGGGCGTCGTTGTACTCCAGCGAGCCCTCTGCATGCGGCAGGAACACCGTGCGCACGTCGAGCACCGCGACAGCGGCGTCCTCCGCAGCGGTGCCCGCGGGGAAGCCGACGAGCAGACGCGACCCCGCGGTCGCGCACTGGAGCGCGTCGCCGAGCGGCTTCGCCTGGGACGCCAGGCTGTTCACGTCCGAGGCCGCCGTCGTCTTGTCGAAACCGGTCGCGCCGATCTTCTGCCCGGTCCGCGCGTCGTACAGCGCGATGTCCACGACGATCGGCTGGTTCTTCGCGGTGATGGGAGTGCCCGTCCCGACGATGAGGTCGTCGACGCTCGCCTTCTGCACCTTGGTGGGTGACGCGATGGTGACGGTCGGCTCGGCGCCGAAGTCGCCCTTCACCGTCACGGAGTCGGTGAGGCCGGACGATTTCGGCTGCGTCGGGCAGGCCTGTCCGGCGAAGGACGGACCTGCGGAGCAGCCGGCCAACGCGAGGGCGGCCAGGCCGAGGGTGATCAGAGCAGCGGCAGTCTTACGCACGCGCTCCAGTCTATGCGGACGGATCCGCCCCTTCGGTTCCTTCCGCCTCCGCGTCGCCGGACGCCGCCAGTCGCGCACCGCCTGCTGCCCGCTGCGCCTCGCGGACGCGCTTGCGCAGGTTCTTGTCGGTGATCTCGCGATCGCCCACGGCGCCGGGAGTCCACAGCTCCACGTCCTCGTCGCCGTAGCTGGGCTTCTTCGCCGCACGGCGCTTCACATCAGGCGGAATGGCGCCGGGGGCGAGTCGGCGGGCGGTGATGAGGAAGCCCGTGTGCGCGACCATCCGGTGATCCGGCCGCACCGCCAGGCCTTCGACGTGCCAGCCGCGGACCATGGTCTCCGAGGACTCCGGCTCGGTGAACAGGCCCGTGCCGCGGACGTACTCGGCGACCCGGGAGAGCTGCGTGGCGGTGGCGATGTAGCAGAGCACCACGCCGCCGGGGGCGAGTGCCTCCGCGACCGCGTCGATGCACTCCCACGGCGCGAGCATGTCCAGCACGACCCGATCGACGGTGCCGGCCGAGAACTCGGTGGGCAACTGCTCCTGAAGATCGCCCACGACGACGCTCCAGGTCTCGGGGAGCTCACCCAGGAAGGTCTCCACGTTGGCGCGGGCGACGTCGGCGAAGTCGTCGCGACGCTCGAAGGACACCAGGCGTCCGCTCGGTCCGATCGCTCGCAGCAGGGACAACGAGAGGGCCCCGGACCCGACACCGGCTTCGACGACGGTCGCACCGGGGAAGATGTCGGCCTGGGTCAGGATCTGCGCCGCATCCTTGGGATACACGATGGCCGCGCCGCGCGGCATGGACATGACGAAGTCGCGCAGCAGCGGACGCAGCGCGAGGTATTCGTTGCCCGAGCTGTTGGCGACGACGGAGCCGTCCGGCAGGCCGATGAGATCGCGGTGACGCAGAACGCCATGGTGCGTGTGCAGCTCGCCCTCCGCGCGGAGCGTGACGGTGTGCATCCGGCCCTTGGGGCCCGTCAGCTGCACGCGATCGCCCTCACGGAACGGGCCGCTGGGCCTCTGCGCGCTCACAGGGCCGCCTCCGCGCGGGCGGCGCGGACACGGGTGAACTCGACGGCGAGGTCGTCGACTCCGCGCCCGTCCAGCGAGTCCCAGATGGCATCTGCATCGAGACCGTCGAGGGCGACGATGTGCGGCACGCCGATCGCGACCGTACGGGCGGATACGGCGGCCTGCAATCCGGTGCGCGAATCCTCGAGCGCCACGGTGTCGGCGATGTCGACGCCGAGCGCGTCGGCCGCCTGCAGATAGGGGTCCGGGAAGGGCTTGGGACGCTCGACGTCATCGCCGCCGACGATCACGTCGAACGCGTCGAAACCGATGAGCGACACGATGTCCTCGGCCATGCGGCGCAGCGACATGGTGACCAGAGCCGTGCGGATGCCCGCCTCGCGCAGCTCGCGCAGCAGCTCCCGCGCGCCCGGCCGGAACGGCACGCCGTCCTGCTGCAGACGCACGCGCACGCGCTCGGTGAGCTCGTCCACGATCTCCTGGGCACCCATCTCGACACCGGCGCCCTGGAGGATGATCGCGCTGTCGATCAGGCCGTTGCCGACCAGCTGCAGAGCCTGCTCATGGGTCCAGGTGCCGCCGAAGGACTCGATGAGATCAGTCTCGGCGTCCATCCAGTACGGTTCGGTGTCGACAAGGGTTCCGTCCATGTCCCAGAGGACCGCGCGAGGGTGTTGATTCACTCCCCCATCGTACCGGCGGCCCGCGCCGCCGACGGTGGCGGGGACTAGCCTGGACGGAACACACGGCGCAGGTCGCCGCAGGAAGGAACACTGTGCAGGTACTCGGAACCCGGATCGTCGTCGCCGCCTTCGACGGCTGGAACGACGCCGGAGAGGCCGCATCAGCCGCTGCCGAGCAGATCGACGACGGCGGCTACTCCCTCGTGCACGCGGCCGATCCCGAGCTGTACTTCGACTACCAGTGGGCCCGCCCGACGCTCGAACGCGACCAGGAGGGCAATCGCAGCCTCCGCTGGCCCTCGGCACGGATGCTGCGGCCCGCCGGAGCCCCGGAGAGCACCGAGCCGAGGCTGTGGCTGCTGACCGGCACCGAGCCCGCGCGGGCATGGCAGGCGTTCAGCGCCGAGTTCATCGACGCGGCACTCAGCGAGGACGTCACGGGCTTCGTGACACTCGGCGCGATGCTCTCAGACGTGCCGCACACCCGCCCCATCTCGATCTTCGCGTCGAGCGAGAACGCCGAGGTCCGCGAGGCGCTCGGCATCGAGCGCTCGACGTACGAGGGCCCGATCGGAATACTCTCCGCTCTCGAGCACGCTGCGGAGGAGGCCGGGATCCCCGCGCTGTCGCTCTGGGCCAACGTGCCCCATTACGTGCAGACCGGCGGCTCGTCCCCCAAGGCGACGCTGGCCCTGCTGGACCGACTGCACGAGGTGACCGGGATCGACGTGCCGCGAGGATCGCTGTCGACCGAAGCCGCCATGTGGGAGGCGACGATCGACGCCGCCGCCGCGGAGGACGAGGAGATGGCCGCCTACATCGCGCAGCTCGAGACGAAGCGCGACACCTGGGAATCCCCCGACGCCTCGGGCGAGGCGATCGCACAGGCCTTCGAGCGGTTCTTCCGTCGCAACGGCGAGGGTCCGGGCGAGCACAAGCGCTGAGCCGTCGCGCCCGCACGGATTCCGATCCGCCCGCGCGGGCGGACGCGCGGTCAGGGCTTGATCACGCCGAGCGCGAGCAGGACGATGAGCACGATGCCGAGCAGGATCCGGTAGACCACGAACGGCAGGAAGCTGCGCTGCGAGATCCAGCGCATGAAGAACGCGATGACGCCCAGGCCCACGACGAAGGCGATGCCCGTGGCGGCGAGGGTCTCGCCCGCGGAGAACACGCTCGGCTCGCCGATGCTCTTGACCGCCTGATAGACGCCGGATCCGAAGACGGCCGGGATCGCGAGCAGGAACGCGTAGCGCGCGGCCGCCTCGCGCTCATAGCCGAGCAGCAGGCCCGCCGTGATCGTGCCGCCCGATCGGGAGACGCCAGGGATCAGCGCGAGGGACTGCGCGAGGCCGTACACGATGCCGTGACCGAGGGTGAGGTCCTTGAGGGTGCGCCGACGCGCCCCGATCGCGTCCGCGACGCCGAGCAGCACGCCGAACACGATGAGCATGATCGCGACCAGCCACAGCGAACGGAACACGGTCTCGATCTGGTCCTTGAAGACCAGGCCGAGCACGACGATCGGGATGCTGCCGATGATGATCAGCCATCCCATCCTGGCATCGGGGTCGTTGCGCGGGATCCGGCCGATCAGGGCGGCCCACCAGTTCCCGATGATCCGGACGATGTCGCGCCAGAAGAACACCACGACGGCGGCCTCGGTGCCGATCTGGGTGATCGCGGTGAACGCCGCGCCGGGATCCTGTGCGCTCGGCAGGAAGGCGCCGACGATGCGCAGATGCGCGCTGGAGGAGATCGGCAGGAACTCGGTGAGGCCCTGGACGATCCCCAGGAAGATGGCTTCGAGAAGGTGCATGGATCGCTTTCGCGTCGTGCGCAGGCTCGCGCGGGGAGGTCGGTCTGTGGTCGTGAACCGGAGCGGCGGTCAGTAGGTGCGCAGCAGGTCGGTCAGCACGCGTTGCCCGAACACCAGCGAATCGATCGGCACGCGCTCGTCCACGCCGTGGAACATGCCGGTGAAGTCGAGATCGGCGGGCAGTCTCAGCGGCGCGAAGCCGTAGCCCGTGATGCCGAGGAACGCGAGCGCCTTGTTGTCCGTGCCCGCGCCGAGCAGGTACGGGATGACGGGGACGCCCGGATCGTGCCGCTCGAGCGCCGCGACCATGGCGTCGACGAGAGGACCGGCGAACGGCGTCTCCATGCCGATGTCCTGCACCACCATCTCGAGCTCGATGTCGTCGCCGACGAGTGCGCGCAGCTGCCCGAGCACGTCCTCTTCCTGGCCCGGGATCACACGCACGTCGATGAGCGCCTCGGCGCGCTCGGGAATGACGTTGTGCTTGTAACCGGCCTGCAGCACGGTGGGGTTCGTCGTCGTGCGCAGCGTGGAGCGCAGGAACGCCTCGGCGGGCCCCGCCGTCGCGGCCAGGGCATCGGGGTCGTCCACGGGAAGGCCTGTCAGCGCGCTCATCCGGTCGAGGAAGTCGCGAGTGGTGTCGGTGAGCTGGATCGGCCACGAGGTGCGGCCGATCGCGGCGACGGCGTCGGCGAGTTTCGTCACCGCGTTGTCGGGATGGAAGCGGCTGCCGTGCCCGGCACGCCCCTTCGCGATGAGGCGGATCCACATCAGCGCCTTCTCCCCCACCTGCAGCAGGTAGGCGCGCTGGTCTCCGACGGGGATCGAATATCCGCCGACCTCACTGATCGCCTCGGACGCCCCCGCGAACCACTCGGGCCGGTTCTGCACGACAAGGGCGGAGCCCTCGACGCCGCCGTTCTCCTCATCGGCGAAGAACACCAGGATCAGGTCGCGCTCGGGCTGCTCGCCCGCCCGCAGGATCTCGGCCACGGACGTGAGGATCATCGCGTCCATGTTCTTCATGTCGACTGCGCCGCGGCCCCAGAGCATGCCGTCCTGCACGATGCCGGCGAACGGGTCCACGCTCCAATCCCCCGCCATCGCGGGCACGACGTCGAGATGCCCGTGCACGACGAGCGCCGGCTTGTCCTTGTTCCGACCCTCCACCCGCGCCATGACGTTCGTCCGCCGCGGGATCGGCTCGTAGTACTCCGGCTGCAGGCCGAGCGACTCCAGGTAGGCCCCGACGTACTCCGCGGCCTCCCGCTCGCCCTTCGCGTCGCCGCCGCCGAAGTTGGACGTGTCGAAACGGATGAGCTCGGCGGCGATCCGCGCGACCTCGGGAAGTCCGGCATCCGTCTGGGGCATTGCACCAGGCTATCGAACCCCTGCGACGCGCCCGACGTGCACCCTGGTTCGAGCAGACCCCAGGATCGTGCTAATCTCGATCTTCGGTTGGGAACAGCCGAAAACACCAGCGCGGGTGGCGGAATAGGTAGACGCGCTAGCTTGAGGTGCTAGTGCCCGAATAGGGCGTGGGGGTTCAAGTCCCCCCTCGCGCACGCTGGTAGGAAGGCCCCGGGTCCGAAAGGATCCGGGGCCTTCTTCGTGCCCGGCCAGTCGATGGGCGGATACGAGGAGAGCCGGGATCAGCGATCCCGGCTCTCCTCGTATCCGCCGTGGGTCAGCCGACGCTGACGTTGAACAGCAGACCCAGCACGTAGGTGACCGCGGCGGCGCCGAATCCGATCGCCAACTGGCGCAGACCGCGCCGCAGCGGCGGCCCGCCGGAGAGCACCCCGACGGTCGCACCGGTGCCGAGCAGGGCGATCCCGACGAGCGCGAGGGCCAGGAGCACCGCCGGCGTGCCCTGCATGCCGAAGATCCACGGCAGCACCGGCACGATCGCGCCGGAGGCGAAGAGCAGGAAGCTCGAGATCGCGGCCGGCCAGGCGTTGCCGATGATCTCGTGCTCATCGCCATCGGCGATCGGCACGCGCAGCGGGCCGGTGGCCCGCTGCGCCATTCCGGCCTTGGCCGCGCTCACGACGCGGCGGGCGCGCTGCAGCGACTCGTCGGCGTCCATGCCCCTCGCCCGGTACACGAGCGCGAGCTCGTTCTCATCGAGGTCGAGGTCGCTCGCGGTGGCGTCGCCGTGCCCGTTCTCCTCGGTGGCCTCCAGCAGCTCGCGCTGCGAGCGCACGGACACGAACTCGCCCGCCCCCATCGAGAGCGCCCCGGCGAGCAGGCCCGCGAAGCCGCTGAACAGCACGAACCCGCTGCTCACACCGGTGGCGCCGATGCCGAGCACGAGCGCGAGGTTGCTCACCAGACCATCGTTCGCGCCGAACACCGCGGCCCGGAAGGACCCGGAGAGCTGGCGCCGACCACGCGCGGCGAGCCCGCGGACCACTTCGAAGTGCACCTTCTCATCCGCACGCATGGCCGGTGTGGCGTATGCCTCGGAGTCGTACGGGGATCGCGCTTCGGCGCTCTGCGCGAGTGCGAGCACGAAGATGGATCCGAAGCGCCCCGCCATCCAGCCGAGGATCCGGGTGCGCAGGCCGGGACGCGGAAGACGGTGCGGCTCTCCGCCGAGCAGCTCGAGCCAGTGCGCCTCGTGGCGCCCCTCGGCGGCGGCGAGCTCGAGCAGGATCTCGCGTTCCTCGCCTTCGCGGCGCTGGGCGAGCTGTTGATAGACATGCGCCTCCGCGCGCTCCTCGACGAGGTAGCGCGCCCAGCGACGGCGGTCGGCCGCTGTGGGCTCGGCGGGGACAGGAGCAGGGGTGTTCATGACGTCCTTCACGGATCGGGGCAACCGTTCCACGCTATCGATCCAGGCCCCGCGGATCCGCGCCAGGACGGGGATTGACAGCATTTCGGGGATCCGAACCGGGAGATTCCGGGCGCGTCCGCGCGACCTGCTCAGAGGCCGATCGCTCCGAGGCGGAATCGGCTCAGGAGCGCACGCGTCGGCGCAGCAGATCGATGCGCGACTGCAGCTGCGTCACAGTGGCCTGCGCCACCGCGGGGCCGCCGCACAGCCGGCGCAGTTCGGCGTGCACGGCACCGTGCGGGTCGCCGGTCTGGCGCGCATAGACGCCGACGAGACTGTTCAGCAGCTGCCGCTGCTCGCGCAGGGTGCGGTGCAGCGGCTCCGGCAGCGTCGTGGTGGGCGCCGGGGTGACGGCCTCGCGCGCTTCCCGCAGCCGCGACTGCCGCGACTGCCGCTGCATGAGCAGCTCGTGCACGTGCTCGGGTTCGAGAAGGCCCGGGATCCCGATGAACTCCTCCTCCTCGGGCGTGCCAGGCTCGGCGAGCTGGCCGAACTCCTTGCCGTCGAAGACGACGCGGTCGAAATGCGCGAGCGAGGAGATCGCCTGATAGCTGAACTCCTGGGTGAGTGCATCAGAGGCGTCCTCCTCGCGGTTCGCGCTCTCCAGCAGCGAATCCTCGAGCCCGTCCTCGTCCTTCGACTGCCGATCCAGGGCGTGGTCCCGCTGCCGCTCGAGCTCGTTGGCGAGCTTCATGAGCACGGGGACGTTGGGCAGGAACACGCTCGCCGCCTCGCCGCGACGGCGGGCGCGCACGAAGCGGCCGATGGCCTGCGCGAAGAAGAGCGGCGTCGACGACGACGTGGCGTACACGCCGACCGCGAGGCGGGGCACGTCCACGCCCTCGGACACCATGCGCACGGCCACCATCCAACGGTCGCCCGACGCGCTGAACTTCTCGATCCGCTCCGAGGCGGTCGCATCGTCGCTCAGCACGACGGTGGGGCGCTGCCCCGTGAGCGAGTGCAGGATCTTGGCATACGCGCGGGCGACCGTCTGATCGGTCGCGAGCACGAGACCGCCCGCATCGGGGACATGATGGCGGATCTCGGTGAGCCGCCGATCGGCGGCAGAGAGCACGGCGGGCATCCACTCCCCCTCCGGGTCCAGCGCCGTGCGCCAGGCCTGAGAGGTGACGTCCTTGGTGTTGTCCTGGCCGAGGTGCGCCTCGAGCTCGTCGCCGGCGCTCGTGCGCCAGCGCATCTTTCCCGCGTACATGTGGAACAGCACAGGGCGGACCACGCCGTCCTGCAGCGCCCGACCGTAGCCGTACGCGTAATCCGTGCTGGAGATCCGGGCACCCGATTCGTCGGGCAGGTACTCGACGAACGGGATCGGCGCGGTGTCGCTGCGGAACGGAGTTCCTGACAGCAGCAGACGTCGCTTCGCCGACCCGTAGGCGTCGCGGATGGCGTCGCCCCAGCTGAGGGCATCACCGCCGTGGTGCACCTCGTCGAGGATGACGAGCGTGCGCGCGTCCTCCGTGAGGTGTTTGTGCACCGATGACTTCGCAGCGACCTGCGCGTACGTGACGACGACGCCGTGGTACTGGCGGGAGGGCGCCCAATGGCTGTTGCGGAACCGCGGATCCAGGCGGATGTGCACCCGCGCGGCGGCGTCGGCCCACTGCGTCTTGAGGTGCTCGGTCGGCGCGACCACGATCACCCGGTCGACCTCGTTCGTGCGCAGCAGCTCGACCGCGAGCGTGAGCGCGAACGTGGTCTTGCCGGCGCCCGGCGTCGCGGCGACGAGGAAGTCCCGGCGCTCGGGGATCCGGAAGTACTCCTCCAGAGCTTCGCGCTGCCATGCCCTCAGCCTGTCTGCGGTGCCCCAGGGCGCGCGCTGAGGGAAGGACGGGGAGAGCATGGGATTCCACGATAGACGAGGCGGCTGACATTCCCGGGCGCGTCGGATCCCTCGACGCCGGTCTCAGCATTCCCAAGGGATCGGCTCAGCGGATCCACGACGGGCGACCCTAGAGTGCGAGCCGGCATTCCATTCGGAGCGCCCTGCCCGAAGGAATCTCTGTGACACGACACCGTTCGGCGCGCCCGATCGCCCAGCACAGCTCTGCACGACGGCCACGCGCTTGGGCGCGAGCACTCCGCGCACTCGGCATCGCCCTCGCCGTGGTCCTGGTGAGCACCGCGGCCGTGGTCGGATATGTGGTCAGCGATCTCACCGCAGCGGTGGCGCACAACAGCGTGCAGCTCGAAGGCGGTCCCACGACCGCGCCCGACATCGGCGCGTACAAGAACGGCTTCAACCTGCTCGTCGTCGGCATCGACGCCTGCGAACCGAAGTACGCGGACCTGTTCCCCGGCCGTTGCGATGGCCCCGACGCGTCGAGCGTGAACAACGACGTGACCGTGCTCATGCACGTCTCGAACTCACCGCGCCGCATCACGGTCGTGAGCTTCCCGCGCGACATGATCGTGCCCGTGCCGTCGTGCACGGCGAAGGACGGCACGAACGTGTCCGCGCAGAGCGCCGCCCAGATCAACACGACCTATGACGAGGGCGGGCTGTCCTGCGTCGCCAAGACGGTGTCGGCGCTGTCCGGGCAGCAGGTCGACTTCGCCGCCGCAGTGAACTTCGGCACCGTGATCGACATAACGAACGCGATCGGCGGAGTCCAGGTCTGCCTCGCCACCCCGATCGACGACGCCTACACGGGCCTCAACCTGAGCGCCGGCGAGCACACGATCCAGGGCCTCCAGGCGCTGCAGTTCCTGCGCACCAGGCATGGCCTCGTGAGCGGCAGCGACCTCGCGCGCATCGGCAACCAGCAGCAGTATCTGGCCAGCCTCGCCCGCCAGCTCACGAGTGGGAAGGTGCTGTCGAACGTGCCCGAAGTGCTCAAGATCGCCACGATCGCGCTGACGAACCTCGAGGCCAGCACGACTCTCAAGAACCCGGCCACGATCCTTCAGCTCGCCCTCGCCGTCAAGGACGTGCAGCCCTCAGACATCACGTTCATCCAGTATCCGAACGTCACCGACCCCGACAACCCCAACCGCGTCATCCCGGATGCCCCCTCCGCGCAGACGCTCTGGTCCGCCGTCGCGGCGAACCAACCGGTCCTGATCACGCACCAGAACACGGTGAACGACGGGGTCACGGTCGAACCGACGACGCCCACGGACGCGCCGACGCCCGGTCCCGCCGGCTCGGCGGCTCCGACCTCGACGCCGACGCCGGCCGCTTCCGCAGTCCCGCTCTCCGACAACGTGCGCGGCAGCACGGCGGCCCAGCAGACCTGCACGAACGGCGACACCAGCGGCTGATCCCCACGTGCGCGGGTAGTCTCGGATGCTGTGCCGCGCCGAGCAGGCGCCCGCGAGGAGGAGAGGATCATGTCCGGTCACGAACCGCGCACCCCGTACGTCCCCAATGAGACGCCGCACCCATGGCACCGCTATGTGGCGATCGGCGACTCGTTCACCGAAGGCATCGGCGACCCCGATCCGACGGCCCCGGGGGGCCACCGCGGCTGGGCCGATCGCGTCGCGGAGGTGCTCGGCGCGCAGAGCGAGGACTTCGCGTACGCCAACCTCGCCGTGCGCGGCAAGCTCATCGGTCAGATCAGCGATGAGCAGATCGCCCCGGCGATCGCACTGAACCCCGATCTGATCACGCTCTGCGCCGGGGGGAACGACGTCATCCGCCCGGGGACCGATCCCGACGAGATCGCCGTGCTGCTCGACGACATGGTCACGCGCCTCGATCGCACGGGCGCGGCGATCGTGCTGTTCACCGGCATCGACACCAACTTCACCCCCGTGTTCCGCCCGTTCCGCGGAAAGGTCGCGATCTACAACGAGAACGTGCGCGCGATCGCCGAGCGGCACGACTGCATCGTCGCCGATCAGTGGGGCCTGAAGATCATCCAGGATCCGCGTTTCTTCGCCGACGACCGGCTGCACATGAACCCGCTCGGCCATCACGAGGTCGCCCGTATGGTGCTGCGCGCCCTGAACGTGCCCAGCGACCTGCAGGAGATGGTCGCCGACCCGTTCCCCGCACGCACCTGGCGGGAGGCCCGCAGCGAGGACCTGATCTGGGCGCGCACGCACCTGGTGCCGTGGGTGCTGCGACGCCTGCGCCACCAGTCGTCCGGAGACAGCATCGAGGCCAAGCGCCCCGAGCCGCTGCCCGTGGTGCTGCCGCACGACGAGTGACCCGGAGACCGCGTGGGCGGGACGGCGAACGGCCGTTCAGCCGCGCGGCGGATGCTGCAGCGCCCAGAGCGCGACAGCCGCGGTCGAGGCGACATTGAGCGAGTCCACGCCACCGGCCATGGGGATGGTCACCACGGCGTCCGCGGCCGCCACCGCCTGGGCGGTCAGGCCGGGTCCCTCGGATCCGAACGCGAGAGCGACGCGTTCGGGGCGCCGTGCGGCATAGGCATCGAGCGTCTCGGCGTCGTCCTGCAGCGCCAGCGCGGCGAGCCGGATCCCCTCGCTCCGCAGGATCGGCACCAGTTCGTCCCAGCTGTCGAACCGCGTCCACGGCACTTGGAACACCGTGCCGGTGCTGACCTTCACGCTGCGGCGGTACAGCGGGTCCGCGCAGCGGGCGGAGACCAGCACCGCATCGGCGCCGAGGGCCGCCGCGGCGCGGAAGGCCGATCCGACGTTCTGGTGCTCGATGAGATCCTCCAGCACCAGCATCGTGCGCGACCCGCGCACCACGTCTGCGAGCGTCGGGAGCGAGGGCCGGTGCATGGCCGCCAGCGCGCCGCGGTGCACGGGGAACCCGGCCACGGCCTCGACCACGGCGTCCGGGCAGACGTACGCTTCGACATCGGCATCCCCGAAGAGCGCGCGCAGACCGTCCAGCCAGCGCTCCTGGGTCAGGACGGAGCGCGGGCGATGCCCCGCGCGCACAGCGCGCTCGATGACCTTGAGCGATTCGGCGATGTACAGCCCGCCGTCGACGTCGCCGCGAGTGCGCAACGCCGTGTCGGTGAGCCCGCGGTAGTCGTCGAGTCGAGGATCTGCAGGGTCGTCGATGCGGGTCTCATGCACGGATCCACTCTTCCAGGTCGCTCGGGTCCGACGAGTTCTGCACGCCATCGGCACGCATCGGCGACTCGGCCGCTGTCCGTCAACGCGCCCGTAGACTCGGGCGAGGAGGTCGGATGAACACCAGCACGCCGTCGCTGCACGCGCAGCTCGAGCCCGTCGCGGAACTCCTCGCCGACCGCCGCATCGCGTTCCTCACCGGCGCCGGCCTCTCCACCGACTCGGGCATCCCGGCGTATCGCGGCGCCGGATCGATGCCACGGCGCACGCCCATGACCGTGCAGACGTTCCTGGGCTCGCAGGAGGCGCAGCGTCGGTATTGGCTGGGCAGCCATCTCGGCTGGCGCTCGTTCGGCGCCGCTGCGGCGAACCCCGGCCACCACGCCATCGCCGGACTCGAGAGAGACGGGCATGCGGTCGGCGTCATCACGCAGAACGTGGACGGCCTGCATCTGGCCGCCGGTTCCGCACGCGTGGTCGAGCTGCACGGCACCATGCGCACCGTGCTGTGCCTGCAGTGCGGCCAGAGCTTCTCCCGCGACGCCGTGGCCGCGCAGATCGAGAGCCGCAACGCCTGGCTCGACGTTCCGGACGACGTGCTGCTCGGCCCGGACGGCGATGTCAGGCCCGAAACGACCGCGGGCTTCTTCCTGCCGATCTGCACGGTCTGCGCAGGGCCGCTCAAGCCCGACGTCGTCTTCTTCGGCGAGTTCATCCCGGCCCAGCGGTTCGCGACTGCGGAGGCATTGCTGCGCTCGGGCGACGCATTGGTCGTCGCCGGTTCCTCGCTGGTGGTGAACTCCGGCATCCGCATCATCGAGCGCGCACGCCGCCGCAGCCTCCCCATCGTCATCGTCAACCTCGAGCCCACCAGGGCCGATGCCTGGGCCTCCGCGACCATCGCGGCATCCACGAGCGTCGTCCTCCCCGCCCTCCAGGAGCTGCTCACGTGACCCTCATCACTCTCATCCGCCACGGCCAGACCGACTGGAATCTGGATGGCCGGATCCAGGGGTCCACCGACATCCCGCTGAACGACACCGGTCGCGCCCAGGCGCGCGCCGCCGCCGTGCGCCTCGCCGGCCAGCCCTTCGATCACGTCTATGCGAGCCCGCTCGTCCGCGCCATCGAGACCGCGGAGATCATCGCCCGCGAGCTCGGGCTCGCCGTGCCGCTGATCACCGTGGGGATGCGCGAGCACGAGTTCGGCGAAGCGGAAGGGCTGCTCTGGGATCAGTACCGGGAGCGGTTCGGAGCACGTCACGATGACGTGCCCGGGGCCGAGACCACCGCGCAGCTGACGGACCGCGCGCTCGCCTCGCTCGCCCGGATCGACCTCGCGGCCCGCCGACGCTCCGCCCCGCGAGTGGAGTTCGTGCTCGTGTGCACCCACGGCGGCGTCATCCGCGCCCTGCTCGAGCACGCCTCGGGCGGCACGCTGCCGGCACCCGGCGAGCGGCTCGGCAACGGATCCGTGCACCGCTTCGCGATGGACGGCGGCGGCTTGAGACTGCTCGACGCCGCCGTCGTCTGAACGTCGATCCCGCGGGGCGGCGCCCCGATCGGAAACGGCGCCGGGCGTAGGATCGAAGACGCCGCCGACCCGAGGAGAGCCGTGAATCCCGCCCCTGCACCGACCTGGCGGATGTGGCTGATCTGGATCGTGGGTGTATCGGCCTACGTCGTGTCGATCACGAATCGCACGTCGCTGTCCGCGGTCGGGGTGGACGCCGCGCACCTGTTCCAAGCGGATGCGTCGACCTTGTCGCTCTTCGCCGTGCTCCAACTCGCGGTGTACGGACTCATGCAGATCCCGGTCGGCCTGCTGCTGGACCGCTTCGGTTCTCGGCCGATCATGGTCGCCGGAATGCTGCTGATGGCGGTGGGCCAGCTCGTGATGGCGTTCGCGCCGAATGTCGGCGTCGCGATCGTCGCGCGCATGATCCTCGGCGCCGGCGACGCCGCGATCTTCCCCGGCGTGCTGCGCCTCGTCGCGATCTGGTTCCCGGCGCAACGGGGCCCGCTGATGGCGCAGCTGACCGGCATCGTCGGCCAGCTCGGTCAGCTCGTCGCGCTCCTCCCCCTGCCCGTGCTGCTGCACTCGACCTCGTGGTCCGTCACATTCGGTTCTCTCGCCGGGCTCGGCGTGCTGTTCACCGTGCTCGTGTTCGCGCTGATCCGCAACCGCCCTCCCGAGCTCACCCAGGACGTCTCGGTGAACACCGACACCGGTGCGATCCGCGTCGTCACCTCTCAGGCGGACCTGCGCGTGTCGCTGCGCGAGGCACTCGCCCACCCCGGCACCCGGCTGGGCTTCTGGACACACTTCACGACCCCGTTCGCCGGCACGGCCTTCATGATGCTGTGGGGCATCCCGTTCCTCACGAACGGCGAGGGACTCTCGATCGGCGCGGCCTCGCTGGTGACCACGGTCTACGTCATCTTCGGGATCCTGTTCGGTCCCGTCCTCGGTGCGCTGTCCGCCCGTCATCCGACGAGCCGGTCCCTCATGCTCGTGCTGCCGACGATCGCGCTCCAGGTGCTCGTCTGGCTCGCCGTGATCCTGTGGCCCGGCACGGCGCCGCTGTGGCTGCTCATCCTGCTGGCGATCGCACTCGCCACCGGCGGACCCGCGTCGATGGTCGCGTTCGACCACGCGCGCACGCACAATCCGCAGCATCGGCTGAGCACCGCCACCGGCGTGGTCAACGGCGGCGGCTTCCTGGCCGCCCTCGTCGCGATCTTCCTGATCGGTCTCGCGCTCGATCTGCAGGGCGCGGGCACGCCGACCACCTACTCGCTGGAGGCGTTCCGGTGGGCGTTCCTCACCCAGATCCCGCTCTGGGTGCTCGGCACGGTCTTCATCGTGCGGGAGCGGCGCCTGACCCGGCGGGTCCTGGGTCTGGACCGCCCTCCCCGGAACGACTGACCGCGCGATCAGCGACCGCGCGGCCAGCGACGTTCAACCGAGCAGCATCGCCCGGCCGGGCTCCTGCAGCACATCGGCGACAGCTTTGAGGAACTGCGCACCCTCGGCCCCGTCCACGATCCGGTGATCGAACGACAGGCTGAGCGTCATCACATCGCGCAGCGCGACCTCGCCCTTGTGCTCCCACGGCAGGCGCCGCACCGCGCCGAGCGCGAGGATGCCAGTCTGCCCCGGCGGCAGGATCGGGGTGCCGGCATCGATCCCGAACACGCCGATGTTGGTGAGCGAGAACGTGCCCCCGACGAGGTCAGCCGGCGGAGTCTTGCCGCTGCGCGCCGTACGGGTGAGCTCGGCGACCGCCGCCGCGAGCTCCCCCAGGGGCATGCGCTCGGCATCGCGGATGATCGGCACGATCAGCCCGCGCTCCGTGGCCGCGGCGATGCCCAGATCCACGAAGTGCTGCTGCACGATCTCGCCCGCCTCGCCGTCCCATCGCGAGTTCAGCCCCGGGAAGGCGGAGAGCGCCAGGCACACGGCCTTCGCGACCACGGTGAGCACCCCGATCCGCGGCGCGTCCGGTTTGGCGCTCGCCCGCAGCGAGGCGATGAGGTCGGTCGTCGCGGTGACGTCGACGGTGTGGAACGTGGTCACGTGCGGAGCCGTGAACGCGCTCTGCACCATCGCCTCGGCCGTGTGCTTGCGCACGCCTCTGATGGGGATGCGGGTGGTGGCGCGCTCCCCCCGCACCGCCTGGGCGGGCGCTGCGGACGGAGTCGAGACCTCGACCGTTTCGAGGGGGCCGCCGGCGCCGCGCTGACCGATGCGCTCACGGTAGGCGTCCACGTCGGCACGGGTGATCACCCGGTCGCCGAGTTCGGCGGAGACGAGCACGAGGTCCACGCCCAGGCCCTTCGCGTAGGCGCGTACCGGCGGGGTGGATCGCGGACGCTCGCCGCGCACGGGCGGGGCCGGCACCACGGCGATGTCGTCGTGCGGCGCGGCGACCCGCACGTCGACGTCGGAGGCGACCGCGGTCGCCGCGGACGCGGCTCCGGCAACGGCCCGGCGTGCTCGACGCTGCGGCCGACCGGTCGACGGCGCGGCACCGTAGCCGACGAGATTCGGCCCCGAGCCCTCCTCGACCTCGGCGGTCGCCGGAGTCCCGGGCGTCGTCACGGCCTGACCCTCGATCTCGAAGCCGACCAGCGGTGCTCCCACGAGCACGACGTCGCCGGCCGCGGCGTGCAGCGAGGTGATCACACCGGCGTGCGGCGAAGGCAGCTCGACGATCGCCTTGGCGGTTTCGACCTCCGCGAGAGTCTGGTTCAGGGTGACGGTGTCGCCCTCGGCGACGAGCCACTGCACGATCTCGGCCTCGGTGAGGCCCTCGCCGAGGTCGGGGAGAAGGAACTCCTGCTTCATCGGTCCACTCCCTCCAGCAGCTGCTCGTCGTCGCAGACGCGGTCGACCGCGTCGAGGATCCTGTCGAGGTCCGGCAGATGGAACTTCTCCAACTTGGCCGGCGGGTAGGGGATGTCGTGGCCGGTGACGCGAAGCGGCGCCGCCTCGAGCCAGGTGAAGCACTTCTCCGTGATGCTGGCGATGACCTCGGCGGCGACACCCGCCTCGCGCGCGGCCTCGTGCACGACCACGACACGGCCCGTACGGCGCACCGAGGCGCACACCGTGCCGTAGTCGACTGGTGACAGCGAGCGCAGGTCGATGACCTCGAGCGAACGCCCCTCCGCCTCCGCGGCTTCCGCGGCATCGAGCGCGGTGCGGACCATGGCCCCGTAGGTCACGACCGTGACGTCGTTGCCCTCGCGCACCACCCGGGCGAGCCCCATGGGCGGCGCGTCCGCGAGCGGGGTCTCCAGATCCACCTCGCCCTTGGCGTGATACAGACGCTTCGGCTCGAAGAAGATCACGGGGTCGTCGCTCGCGATGGCCTGGCGCAGGCAGGTGTACGCGTCCTGCGGGTTCGACACGGCGACCACACGCAGGCCCGCCGTGTGCACGAAGTAGGCCTCGGGCGACTCGGAGTGGTGCTCGGCGGCGCCGATCCCGCCGCCCCAGGGGATCCGGATGGTGATCGGCATGGGAACCGTGCCCTGGGTGCGGTAGTGCAGCTTGGCCACCTGGGACACGATCTGGTCGAACGCGGGGTAGACGAATCCGTCGAACTGGATCTCGACCACGGGCCGGTAGCCGCGCATCGCGAGGCCCACCGCCGTGCCGACGATGCCGGACTCGGCCAGCGGCGTGTCGATCACCCGCTCCGCGCCGAACTCGTCCAGCAGCCCGTCCGTGATGCGGAAGACGCCGCCGAGCTTGCCGATGTCCTCGCCGAGCAGCACGACCTTCGGGTCGTCGGCCAGTGCCTGCGAGAGGGCGGCGCCGAGCGCCTTACCCATCGTCATCTGCGTCATGTCACGCCTCCGCGAGGGTTGCGAGGTAGCGCTCGTAGTCGGCGCGCTCCTCGGCGATGCCGGTGTGCGGCTCGGCGTACACCCCGTCGAACACGGCGAGCGGGCCGCGAGTCTCGAGGCCGAGGCATGCCGCCCGCATCTGCATGGCGGCTTCGTCCGCCTCCGCCGCGATACCGGCGGCGATCTCGTCGGTGAGCGCGCCCTCGGCGCGCAGCAGGGCCTCGACCCGAGCCAGCGGGTCCTTGCCGCGCCAGTAGTCGAGCTCGGCAGGATCCCGGTAGCGGGTCGGGTCGTCGGCGGTGGTGTGCGGGCCCATCCGATAGGTGACGAGTTCGAGGAACGCCGGTGAGCCGCCGCGGGCCTGCTCCAGTGCCCAGCGGGTCGCGGCGAACACGGCGAGCACGTCGTTGCCGTCCACGCGCATGCTGGGAATGCCGAAGCCCGGGGCTCGCCCGGCGATCGGGTGCTGCGACTGCACGGCGACCGGCTCGGAGATCGCCCAGTGGTTGTTCTGGCAGATGAAGACGACCGGGGCGCGGTAGGAGGACGCGAAGACCATGGCCTCGTTGACGTCGCCCTGGCTGGTGGCCCCGTCGCCGAAGTAGGTGACCGCGACCTGGTCGGAACCGTCGTGGAGGATGCCGAGCGCGTAGCCGACGGCGTGCAGAGTCTGCGCGCCGATGATGATCTGCAGCGGCGCCATGTGCATCACGGCGGGGTCGTAGGACGCCCCCTCCTCGCCGCGCCACATCCGCACGTAGTCGCCGGGCTGCGCGCCACGCGCCAGCATCACGCCGGTCTCGCGGTAGCTGGGGAACACCACGTCGCCGTTCTTCAGAGCGCGTGCGGAGCCGATCTGCGCGGCCTCCTGCCCCTGGCACGGTGCCCACAGGCCCAGCTGCCCCTGCCGCTGCAGCGCCACGCCCTCGGTGTCCAGGCGACGCAGCACGATCATGTCTCGCAGCAGTGACAGCAGCTGCGCGGAGCTGACGTCGGCCGCGTACGGGGACAAGCGCGTGTCGTTGCGGCGCCGGCCGTGGGCGTCGATGAGGCCGGCGGGCTCGTCGAGCCCGACGCCGGTGACGGTGATCGGATCAAGGTGGGTTGACATCTTCGTCCTCCTCAGTGGATCCGCCCTCGTGAGGAGGATCCGGTGCGTCTTCGCTACGCCTTGAGAGTACGTCCGCTTGACACGTCGCTCAAGCATTCCCAATCGCCTTGAGCATGTTGCCAAATAGGCGCCCACGGCAGAGTGCTAGCCTTTGGCAACATGGCAACTCTCGATCGCACCGATCTCGACATCCTCGAGATGCTCTCGGCCGACCCCCGCACCACGGTGGTCGCGATGGCCGAGAAACTGCGGCTCTCGCGCAACACGATCCAGGCCCGGATGGCCCGCCTCGAGGGGACCGGGGTGTTCCTCCCGTACGAGCGGGCCTTCTCCCCCGCCGTGCTCGGCTATCCGCTGCAGGCGTTCGTGAGCATCGGGGTCCGTCAGACCGAGCTGCCGCGGATCATCGCCGAGCTGGCGCGCGTGCCGGAGGTCGTGCAGGCGCACGGGCTGAGCGGCTCGATCGATCTGCTCGCCCTGGTCGCGTGCCGCGACGCCCGCCATCTCTTCGACACCGACGCGCGGATCCTCTCGATCGACGGCGTCGAGCGGACCGAGACATCGCTCGCGATGGGCGAGGTCATCCCGTTCCGCGTCGGCGGCCTCATGGGGCTGACACGGCGAGAGGCCGGAGGAACCGCCTGATCGCGCCCGCCGCCTCGGCAGGGGTCTCGTAGTGGATCAGGTGCCCGACATGGGCGATCTCGACCAGCTCGGCGTCGGGGAAGAGAGTGGCCAGGTGGCGCTCGGCCTCGATCGGCGTGATGTCGTCGCGCTGCGCCGCGACGAGCAGCGTCGGCACGGTGATCCGCGGCGCGAACTCTCGGACGTCATGGGAGACGCTCGTGCGGAACGCCTGGCTCAGGACCTCGCGGTCCGCGAACCGTGAGAAGTAGGTGTCGTGCTGATCGTGCACGAACCGGCGCAGTTCCGGATCGCTGGTCTTCGCCATCGCGATGCTCATGCCCCGCACGATGATCCTGTTGCGCAGGAGCTCGGTGCCGATGCCCTCGGGAAGCCGCGCCCCGAGGGCGTAGTAGAGGATCGCGAGGCGTGTGAGCACCGCCTTCGGGCCCTCCAACGCCGGCGCGCCGATCGGATTGACCAGGATCAGCCGCGGCGTCTCCAGCCCGCGCGAGACGGCAGCCGATGCCACGATCGAGCCGAACGAGTGCCCGAGGACGACCGCGCCCGGGGCCGCCACCGCGGCGAAGTCGATGAGCCACTGCGCGTAGGCGTCGATGTCGTGCACGCGGCCCGGCAGTGGTGCGGTCTCGCCGAATCCCGGCAGATCGGGCATGATCACGCGAATGCCGGGCAGGTGCGCGACCACCGGCTCCAATCCGTGGTGCTCGCCGCGGAAACCGTGCACCGCGAGAACGGTGAGCTCGGCATCGTCAGGGCCGTAGCTCCAGTACGCCGTGCGTCCGCCGAGAACCTCGGCCTCCTGCCGACGCACGGAGATGCGATCCAGGCGTGCGGCATAGGGCGAGGGCGCGGGCATGGTTCGAGTCTACGGGCGGGATCGGTACTGCCTGAGCGCACTGCCGCGTGCCGGGACGGCGATGTCCGGGCCGCACCCTACGGTGGCGTCATGACCGCTTCGACGCCGCTTCCGCCCTGGTTGACCCGCGTCGGGGTGTTCGACCTGGAGACCACGGGAATCGACGTCACCCGGGACCGCATCGTCACCGCGCACGTCGGTGTGCTCGACCACCACGGCGCCGAGATCGCCGCCCGCACCTGGCTGGCCGACCCTGGAATCCCCATCCCCGCCGGCGCCACGGCGATCCACGGCATCACCTCCGAACGCGCCTACCGCGACGGCGCACCCGCCGCACAGGTCATCGCCGGCGTCGTGACCGCGCTGCGTTCGCTGCTCGATCAGGGTGTGCCGGTGGTGGCGTACAACGCCGCCTTCGACTTCTCGCTGCTCGCGCACGAGGCGCGCCGGCACCGGATCGCCCCTCTGGAGAACCCCGCCCCGGTGATCGATCCTCTGATCATCGACAAGACCTACGACCGGTATCGCCCCGGCAAGCGGACGCTGGAGATCGTGGCCGCGCACTACGGTGTCGACCTGACCGGTGCGCACGATGCCTCGGCCGACGCCGTCGCCGCAGGCCGGGTCGCCCAGGCGCTGGCCCAGCGTTTCCCCCTGCCGGCGAGCGCGGGTGAGCTGCACACCCGCCAGATCGGCTGGGCCCGTGCACAGGCCGCGAGCCTGACCGACTATTTCGTGCGGATCGGCCGGATCGAGCCCACCGAACGCGTCGACGGCCGCTGGCCGGTGCGCGATGGTGACGCCGCCCGTCAGAGCGCGCCCACCGGGTCCTTCTGACAGATCCGGACCCTGCGGCGTAGCCTGCAGGGGTGAATGCGACCCTGAGCGCGGTGCTGGGCTGGAGCACGGCAGCCCTCCCGGTCGCGCTCGGGCTCTACGTCCTCGGCTATGCCGCCTGGGTGCTCGTTCGTCGCAGGCCGCTCGAGAAGCGCTACGTGGGAGGCGGAGGAGGGATCGGCGGCGCCTTCGACAGCGTGTTCGCACCTTCATCGATGGAGGCCGAGGCCGAACGCGACCGGCAGACGAGGCGGACCGCCCCCGCGCCGGCGCCCGGCGACCCGCCCTGGGGCATCGACGGCGACAGGATCCGGATCGACCTCTGACCGGCACGTTCCGCACCGGCAGATCCTCGCGCGGTAAACTGGGCGGTTACCCGACCGAGGGAGGCGCGACCGCCATGATGACCGACACCGCACGCATCGAGATCCTGGAACAGGAGATCGAGAGGATGCAGACCGTCATCGACTTCCTGCAGGTGACGTTCGCCCAGGAGCCGAAGCGCAAGAACCGTTTCCGCCGCGTGATCCGCCATGCCGAGGGCAAGATCGACGGCATCCGGTTCGCCCTCGAGACGATCCGGTCGACGGCGCCCGCCATCGACGGCCCGGGCTCGGCGTAGACAGCAGAAGACCCCCGCCTCGACCGAGGACGGGGGTCTTCGCAGAGGCGATTACTTGGAGGAACCGCCGAAGTTCTTGAAGCGCTGGTTGAACTTCTCGACGCGGCCGGCCGAGTCCATGATGCGCTGCTTGCCCGTGTAGAACGGGTGCGAGGCCGAGGAGATCTCGACGTCGATGACGGGGTACTCCACGCCGTCCAGCTCGATCGTCTTGTCGCTCGTGACCGTCGAACGGGTCAGGAAGGTGTCGCCCGAGCCGAGGTCGCGGAACACGACGGCCTGGTACGTGGGGTGGATGTCAGTCTTCATGGGATTCCTTACGTGGTGCCCTGGATTGTGCCAGGGGCGAGGGAAGTCTGCGGTGCCGAGAGCACCAAGGATCGATTCTAACAGATCAGGCGGCGCGGGCCGCGTAGCGCCCGTCGGCCCGGTCCAGAGAGATCGACATGCCGAACGCCTCGCTCAGAGCCTCCGCGGTGAGCGTCTGCTCGATCGGACCCGCCGCGACGATCGCACCGTCGCGCAGCAGCAGCACATGCGTGAATCCGACGGGGATCTCCTCGACGTGATGCGTCACCATGACCATGGCCGGCGTCGTCGGCGACTGGGCGAATCCGCCGAGCAGGCCCAGCAGCTCCTCGCGTGCGCCGAGATCGAGGCTCGCGCTGGGCTCGTCCAGCAGCAGCAGTTCGGGGTCGGTCATCACGGCGCGGGCGATCTGCACACGCTTCTGCTCGCCATCGCTGAGCGTGCCGAAATGGCGCTCGGCGAGGTGCTCCAGGTGCCACTGCTCGAGCACCCGCATCGCACGGCGCTCGTCGATCGACTCGTACGACTCGTTCCAACGACCCATGACCGAGTATGCGGCGGTCATGACGGTGTTCAGCACGGTCTCGTCCGCCGGGATCCGGCGCGCCATCGCCGAGGAGGCGAAGCCGATCCGGGGGCGGATCTCGAACACGTCGGTGCGGCCGAGGGTCTCCCCCAGGATGTCCACCTTCCCCTGCGTCGGGTGCATCAGCGTGTCAGCGAGCTGCAGGAGCGTCGTCTTGCCTGCGCCGTTGGGTCCCAGCACCACCCAGCGCTGGTCGTCCTCGACGGTCCAGGAGAGATGATCGACGATGTTGCGGCCGTCGCGGCGCACCACGACGTCCGAGAATTCGAGGACGGCAGACATGCGCCCAGCCTATCGGTCAGGCCGTGAGCTGCTCGTAGAGCGCCCTCGTCGTGTCGGCGATCGCAGCCCAGCTGAACTCCTCCGCGGCGCGACGCCGACCGGCCTCGCCATAGGCGCGCGCCTGCTCCCGGTCCGACACCACCTCGGTCAGCACCGCCGCGAGATCCGCCACGAACCGCTCCGGATCCACCGGCGTCCCCGTGCCGTCCTGCACCTGATCGATCGGCACCAGCCGGCCCGTCACGCCGTCGACGACGACCTCGGGGATCCCGCCCGTCGCGGTGCCCACGACCGCGGCACCGCAGGCCATCGCCTCCAGGTTCACGATGCCCAGCGGCTCGTACACCGACGGGCAGACGAACGTCGTCGCAGCCGTGAGGATGGCGGACAGCTCGTGGCGCGGCAGGAACTCCTCGACCCAGACCACTCCGGTGCGCGTCGCGGTGAGTTCGGCCACCAGACCGCGCACCTCGTCCATGATCTCCGGAGTGTCCGGCGCCCCTGCGCAGAGCACGAGCTGCACCTCGGGCGGCAGCTTCTCGGCGGCGCGGAGGAAGTACGGCAGGCCCTTCTGCCTCGTGATGCGACCGACGAAGACGACCGAAGGGCGCGACGGATCGATGCCGTGCTTCGCGAGCACGCCCGGATCCTCGACGGGCCGCCACGCATCGACGTCGATCCCGTTGTAGATCACGTGCACCTTCGCGGGGTCGACCTGCGGATAGGCCCGCAGGATGTCGTTGCGCATGCCCCCGCTCACGGCGATGATCGCGGCCGCGTTCTCGTAGGCGAGCCGCTCGATGCCGCTCGAGACGGCGTAGCCCCCGCCGAGCTGCTCGGCCTTCCAAGGACGCAGTGGCTCCAGGCTGTGCGCGGTGAGGACGTGCGGGATGCCGTGCAGCTGCGCGGCGATGTGCCCGGCGAAGTTCGCGTACCAGGTGTGACTGTGCACGACGTCGGCTCCTGCGATGTCCGGCACCATGTCGAGATCCGTGCCGAGCGTCTGCAGCGCGGCGTTCGCACCGGCGAGTTCGACGGGTGTCCGATAAGCCGTAACCCCCTGTTCATCCCGGTCCGCGCCGAACGCCCTGACCCGCACATCCACGCTTCCGCGCAGCGCTTTCACCAGTTCCGCGGCGTGCACCCCGGCCCCTCCGTAGATCTCAGGCGGGTACTCCTTGGTGATGATGTCGACGCGCATGTCCTGAAGGTAGTACATCGCGGCGACGGGGCTCTATGGTGGACGCATGTCGGCACCAAAGAAGGTTTTCGGGATCATCCTCGCCGGCGGCGAGGGCAAGCGACTCATGCCTCTGACGGCGGATCGGGCCAAGCCCGCGGTCCCGTTCGGCGGGCAGTACCGACTGATCGATTTCGCGATCTCCAACCTGATCAATTCGGGCCTGCGGCAGATCGTGGTGCTCACCCAGTACAAGTCGCACAGCCTCGATCGGCACATCTCGCAGACGTGGCGGATGTCCGCTCTGCTCGACTCCTACGTGACCTCGGTGCCCGCTCAGCAGCGTCTCGGTAAGCGCTGGTTCTCCGGATCCGCCGACGCGATCCTGCAGAGCCTGAATCTGATCCTGGACGAGAAGCCGGACATCGTCGTCGTGATCGGCGCCGATCACGTCTACCGGATGGACTTCACCCAGATGATCGAGGCGCACATCGCCTCCGGCGCACGGGCCACGGTCGCCGGCATCCGTCAGCCGCTCGCGCTCGCCTCGCAGTTCGGCGTCATCGACGTCGCGGAAGGCGACTCCGGCCGCATCAACGAGTTCCTGGAGAAGCCCTCCGATCCGACGGGGCTGCCGGACTCGCCGCACGAGGTGCTCGCGTCGATGGGCAACTACGTCTTCGACGCCGACGCTCTCATCGAGGCCGTCGAGGCCGACGGCGAGCTCGCCGGGTCCGACCATGACATGGGCGGCGACATCATCCCGTACTTCGTGAACCGCGGCGAGGCGGGGTTCTACGACATGAAGCAGAACGAGGTACCGGGATCCTCCCCGCGCGACCGCTCCTACTGGCGGGACGTGGGCACGATCGAGTCCTTCTTCGACGCGCACATGGATCTCATCTCGACCCTGCCGATCTTCAACCTCTACAACATGGAGTGGCCCATCCACTCCCAGGCGGTGAACTCGCCGCCGGCCAAGTTCGTGCGGGACTCCGTGGGGCGGATCGGCAATGCGATCGACTCCATCGTCTCGCTGGGATCCGTGCTCTCCGGCACGCACCTGGAGCGCAGCGTGGTCGGCCCCTGGACTCTCGCCGCCGGCGGATCGACCATCACCGACTCGGTGCTCTTCGATGGCGTGCGAGTGGGTCAGGGCGCGCGAGTGCACCGGGCGATCCTCGACAAGAACGTGGTGCTGCTCGACGGCGCGACGGTCGGCGTCGATCGCGAACGCGATCTCGAGCGCGGCTTCACGATCACGGAGACCGGGCTCACGGTCGTGGGGAAGGGCCAGCGCATCGAGCGGTGACCGCTCCCCTGCCGCAGCGTCACAGCGGCTCGGGCCTGCCGACGCGGCCGCTACGCTCGTCGGGTGACCACCGCGCGCTTCCTCGTCGTCCTCGATGCAGATTCCACGCTGATCCGCAACGAGGTGATCGAGCTCCTCGCCGAGGAGGCGGGGCGCCGCGCGGAAGTGCAGGCCGCGACCGAGGCCGCCATGCGCGGCGAGGTCGACTTCGCGACGAGCCTGCGCACGCGCGTCGAAGCACTGGCGGGCGTCCCCACGGCGGCGTTCGAGCGTGTGCGCAGCCGTATCGAACCCACCCCCGGCGTGCAGGAGCTCACCGCGGCGGTGCACGCGCGCGGCGGTGTGGTCGGCGTGGTCTCCGGGGGTTTCCACGAGATCCTCGACGCCGTCGCACCCGCCCTCGGTGTGGACCGGTGGCGCGCGAACCGTCTCGAAGTCCGGGGCGAGGCCCTGACCGGGCGGGTCGACGGCGCCATCGTGGACGCCGCGGCCAAGGCGGCCTCGCTGCGGGAATGGGCCGCGGAGCTCGGCGTCGCGCCCCGCGCCACGATCGCGATCGGCGACGGCGCGAACGATCTGCAGATGATGGCAGCGGCCGGGCTCGGGCTCGCCTTCAACGCCAAACCCGCCGTCCGCGCGAAGGCTTCGCTCGTCGTCGGGCGCGTGGATCTGTCCGAGGTCATCCCGCTGCTCCCCTGAGCACGCCCACGCCCCCGGCCTGGCGGCATCGACTCTGGCGCTTTGTCGGCGGACCTGCCTAGCGTGGACGCATGGACATCATCCTCGTTCCCGGCCTGTGGCTCGACGCCGATTCGTGGGAGCCGGTGCTCGCACCGCTCCGCGCCGCGGGACACGCACCGCGGCCGCTGACCATGCCCGGGGTCGGAGCCCCTGCGGCGGACTCGTCCGAGATCCGCATGAGCGATTGGGTCGATGCGGTGGTCGCCGCGATCGATGAGTCCGTCGGCGAGGTGGTGCTCGTCGGCCACTCCGGAGGCGGCAACGTCATCTGGGGCGCCGTCGATGCCCGCCCCGATCGTGTCCGCCGCGCCGTGTTCGTCGACACCGTGCCTCCGCCGAACGGAATCGGCATCAGCGAGTTTCCCGTGAGCGATGGCGTGATCCCGTTCCCCGGCTGGGACTTCTTCGACGCCGAGGACGTCGCCGATCTCGACGCGAGCACTCGCTCCGCCGCCGCGCGCACGGTGCGGAGCGTGCCCGCGCGTGTGCCGACGGATCCGATCGCGCTCTCCGACCCGCGTCGGTACGACGTCCCGGCGACGCTGCTCATGGGCACCCTCACGCAGGAGGCGCTCGAGGCATACCTCGAACAGTGGGGCTCCTACGGCGACGAGTACCGCAGCATCCGCGACGCCGAGGTCGTGCGCATCGGATCCGGCCACTGGCCGCAGTACTCGGTCCCCGATCGGCTCGCGGAGCTGCTGGTCGCGTCCGCGCGCTGAACCGCCGGGCTTCCCGCGGACCGCGGGTTCAGTGCCCCATGCCGAGGCCGCCGTCGACGGGGATCACCGCACCGGAGATGTATGCGGCGTCGTCGGAGGCGAGCCAGGTGACCACCCCGGCCACCTCGTCGGCCGAGGCGAAGCGCCCCGCGGGGATGCTGGCCTTGTACTGCTTCTGCGTGTCCTCGGGCAGCTCGGAGGTCATGTCCGTCTCGATGAATCCCGGCGCGACCACGTTCGCGGTGATGCCGCGGGCGCCGAGCTCGCGGGTGAGGGAGCGGGCGAAGCCGACCAGCGCGCTCTTCGACGCGGCGTAGTTGATCTGACCCGCGGAACCGTAGAGCCCGACCACGCTGGAGATGAGGATGACCCGGCCGAACCGCGCCTTGAGCATCCCCTTCGACGCGCGCTTCACGACGCGGAAGGATCCGCCCAGGTTCGTCGAGACGACGCTGTCGAAGTCGTCCTCGCTCATCCTCAGCAGGAGCGTGTCCTTGGTGATGCCGGCGTTGGCGACGACGACCTCCACAGGTCCGAGCTTCTGCTCGACCTCCGTGAACGCCGTGTCCACGGCCGCGGCGTCGGTGACGTCGGCGCGCACGGTCAGCGTGCCCTCGGGTCCTTCCCCGCTGCGGGCGGTGACGGCGACGCGGTAGCCGTCACGCACGAAGCGCTCGGCGATCGCGCGACCGATGCCGCGGTTTCCGCCGGTGACGAGGACGACGCGATCAGTGCTCATGCGGGGCTCCCAAGATTCGAGGTGTACGGCACGCAAGCCTATCGAGCAGAAGTGGCGGCAGGAATTGACAGAGCACCGGTGGCACGGAAATCTGTGAGGTGACCATCCGTGTGATCGACCGCGAGGAACAGCATGAGCAACGACAACGGCGGGATCCCGCCCCAAGGCCAGCAGCCCCCCGCCTATCCCGGTGCGCCGGTGCCCCCGCAGCAGCCGGCCTACCCTGCCGCCGCGCCCGCCCCGCAGTCACCGGTCCCGCCGGCTCCGGCCTACCCGGCTTCGGCTCCCCAGCAGCCGGGCGCCCCCGCCTACCCCGGTGCCGCCCCGCAGCAGCCGGCCGCGCCGTCCTATCCGGGTGCCGCACCGGCGTCTCCCGGGTATCCGGCGCCGTCGTACGCGCAGCCCTACGGGCAGCCCTACCCCGCGCCGCTGAAGTCGAACGGTCTCGCGATCACGGCTCTCATCTGCGGCATCGCGGGTGTGCTCCTGTGCTGGCTCGCCTACATCGTCATCCCCTTCCTCGCGTCGGTCACCGCGATCATCACGGGCCACATGGCGCTCGGGAAGATCAAGCGCGACGCCGCGCTCGGCGGCAAGGGGCTGGCCATCACAGGCCTGGTGCTCGGCTACGTCGGCGCGGTCCTCAACCTGCTCATCGGGGTCGGCTTCCTGCTGCTCATCGCCTACGGAATCTCGCAGGGCAGCAGCTACTGATCCGATGCCCCGCGGCGTCCGGCCCGGTCGCGGCGGCGTAGGCTGGAGTCATCGTGAGAAGGACTCCTGACGCCGCCGTGACCTCCCTGCCGCGCGCACCGCGCGACGAGGCGAGAGACCGCGTGCGCCATTACGTCATCACGATGTCGATCCGCATGATCTGCTTCGTGCTGATGTTCGTGGTGCAGCCGATGGGGTGGTGGACCTGGGCTTTCGGGATCGCCGCCGCGGTGCTGCCGTATATCGCGGTCGTCTTCGCCAACGCCGGTGACGACTCCGTGCCCACCGGGGTCGAGTCCCCGCGGATCGAGATCGAGGCTCCCGCCGAAGCGGCGCCCTCCGCGTCGCAGGAACCCCCGGTGATCACGATCGCCGAGACCGTCGCGCATCCGGCCGAGCCGCGCTCGTGAACGCCCCGGATCCTGCCCTGAAATGCTCGCGTGCCGGCTGCCGGGCGGCGGCGACCCATCGCATCGTGTGGCGCAACCCGCGAATACACGGACCCGAGCGCGAGAAGGTCTGGCTCGCGTGCGGCGAGCACCTGAGATTCCTGTACGACTACCTGCGCGCCCGCGACTTCCCGGCGCGCATCGACACGGCCGTGGGTGAGGGCGAACCCGAATGATGCGACAGCGCCTGCTCCGCTGGAGCGCCTACCTCGCCGTCGCGATCGTCTTCGCGATCGTGTGCGCCTATCTGTCGAATTGGCAGTTCTCGCGCAACGACGGCCGACAGACACAGCTCGAACTGGTGCAGCAGAACTACGACGCCAAGCCCGTCCCCCTCGATCAGCTGCTCGCCCCCGGGGAGCCCCTCCCGGAGAAGTCGCAGTGGCACCCCGTGCAGCTGCACGGGCGATACGAGCCGTCGGGTCAGCTCCTGGTGCGCAACCGCCCGCACGGCGGCACCAGCGCCTTCGAGGTGCTCGTGCCGTTCCGCACGGATGACGGGCGCGTCTTCATCGTGAACCGCGGGTGGGCCATCGCCGGAGACGGATCCGACGTGCCGACGTCGATACCCGCGCCACCCTCGGGAGAGACCACGGTCATCGCCCGGCTGCGTCCGGCCGAGCCTCTCCCGCCGTCCGGCCGTGGTGCGCCCGAAGGGCAGGTGCCCAGCATCAACCTCGCCCTCGTGGCGGACAAGATCGGTGGCGGCAGCGCAGTCGACACCGGGGCCTACGGGGAACTCGTCAGCGAATCCCCCGCGCCCGCCACGCGCCCGCACGCCTTCGAGGCGCCGTCCGACGACCCGGGCCCGTTCCTGTCCTACGCGATCCAGTGGATCCTGTTCGCGATCATGGGCTTCATCTTCATCGGCTACGTGATCCGCACCGAGGTCCACAAGCACCGCGACGAGGCGGCCGGACGGCCCCCACGGGGCCCCCGACGCCGCCGCGACCGCGACATGGACGACGAGGACGCGCTGCTGGACGCCGTGGAGCCGCGCTGATCCTCTCGCCTGCGCACCCGGGTCGCCCCGGGGGTCGGCAGCGAGCGAGGCTCAGGCGAGCTCGATGAGGTCCTGGTAGTCCTTCGACCAGATGTCCTCGACGCCGTCGGGCAGGATCAGGACGCGCTCCGGGTTCAGCGAGGCGACGGCGCCCGGGTCGTGCGAGACGAGCACCACGGCACCCTCGTAGTGCGCGAGCGCACCCAGGATCTCCTCGCGGGACGCCGGGTCGAGGTTGTTCGTGGGCTCGTCGAGGAGCAGCATGTTGGCCGAGGAGACGACCAGCGTCGCGAGGGAGAGGCGGGTCTTCTCCCCTCCGGAGAGGACGCCGGCGGGCTTGAGCACGTCATCACCGGTGAACAGGAAGGATCCGAGCACCTTGCGCGCCTCGGTCTCGTTGATGTCGGGCGCGGCCGACATCATGTTCTCCAGCACCGAGCGCGACACATCGAGGTTCTCGTGCTCCTGCGCGTAGTAGCCGACCTTCAGGCCGTGCCCCGGTTCGAGCTGGCCGGTGTCGGGCTCGTCGACGCCGGCGAGGATCCGCAGCAGTGTCGTCTTCCCGGCGCCGTTGAGGCCCAGCACGACCACCTTGGAGCCGCGGTCGATCGCCAGGTCGACGTCGGTGAAGATCTCGAGCGAGCCGTACGACTTCGACAGTCCTGAGGCCATGAGGGGGGTCTTCCCGCACGGGGCGGGCTTGGGGAACCGCAGCTTGGCGACGCGGTCGACCTGACGTACCTCTTCGAGACCGGCGAGCAGCTTCTCGGCGCGAGCGACCATCTGATGCGCGGCGGCCGCCTTGCTGGCCTTCGCGCCGAAGCGCGCGGCCTGCTGCTGCAGAGTCGTCGCCTTCTTCTCGGCGTTGGCGCGCTCCTTCTTGCGCCGCTCCTCGTCTGCCACCCGCTGGCGCAGGTAGTTCTTCCAGTTCATGTTGTAGATGTCGATCATCTGGCGGTTCGCGTCCAGGTAGAACACCCGGTTCACGGTCTCGCCGACCAGCTCGACGTCGTGGCTGATCACGATCAGCCCGCCCTTGTAGCCCTTGAGGAACTCGCGCAGCCAGACCACACTGTCCGCGTCGAGGTGGTTGGTGGGCTCGTCCAGGATCATCGTCTCGGCGTCCGAGAACAGGATCCGGGCGAGCTCGATGCGCCGGCGCTGACCACCGGAGAGCGTCTTCAGCGGCTGGTCGAGGATCCGGTCCGGCAGCGAGAGATTGTTCGCGATCGACGCGGCTTCGGCCTCGGCCGCGTACCCGCCCAGCGCCTCGAACCGCTCGGTGAGGTTGCCGAAGCGCTTCATCGCCTTCTCGGCGACGGCCGGGTCGGCGGAGCCCATCTGCTCGGACGCCTCGCGCATGCCCAGCTGCAGGGAGCCGAGGCCGCGCGCGTCGAGGATCCGAGTGCGCGCGAGCATCTCCGGGTCTCCGGAACGCGGGTCCTGCGGCAGATAGCCCAGCTCGCCACTGCGCTCGACCTTGCCGTCGGCGGAGATCAGGTCCCCCGCCAGCACCTTCGTCAGTGTCGTCTTGCCGGCGCCGTTGCGGCCGACGAGACCGATCTTGTCGCCATCGGCGACGCGGAAGGAGACGTTCTCCATGAGGAGACGCGCTCCCACGCGGATCTCGAGGTCGTGCACGGCGAGCACAGCGGACGTCCGTTCTTCAGAGGGGGGTGAGCGGCCGGATGGCCAGCCCCCCAGTATAGGACGCGCGACGGGACCGGATCTGCGTGTCCGCGGCGGGAGGGACGCTCATCCGAGTCCGCGCGCCGCGAGAGCCTCCCCCACCGCGTCCGCGTGCCGAAGGGTGCGCACGAGCAGCGGAACCGCCACCCTCGGTCCCAGTCGCACGCCTCGGGCGTCCTGGGCCTCGCGGACGGCGCGCACGAAACCGCCGACGACCGGAACCATGGTGAGGGTGAGCGAGAGCACCAGCGCGACCGATTCCGCATCGACGCCGAGCGGCCGCAGTGGTCTGAGGAGCCGCGCGATGACCGCCATCAGGGCGCTTGTCGAGGTAGTACGGGTGAGCAGCTCCGCGAGCAGCAGGAGCGCCACGAGTCTTCCCGTGTTCACGATCGCCGCCGGCACCCCGACGAAGACCACGAGTGCCGCGCCGAGGATGAGCACGAGCCACCGCAGGCGCCACCATGCCTGTCCCAGGGCGCGCAGGCCGAGTCCCGCGAGCAGGAACAGCGCACTGACCGCCACCACCGCGCCGCATGCGACGACAGCGGCCCCCTGCGTCGCCGGGAGGAACGAGAGGACGAGCGCGCTCAGTGCCAGCAGCGCGAGCTTCACTCCGGCGGGTGTCCGGTGCAGGAAGCCGGATCCGGGACGGTAGAGCGAGATCATCGCGATGCCTCAGGCGCAGACCTGCAGGTACGCCGAGATCACATCGTCGGGCGCGCCCTGTGCGAGCACCCGCCCCTGCTCGATCAGCACGACCTCATCGCAGCGTCGGGCCAGGTCGAGGTCGTGGGTGACCAGGACGAGGGGCATCTCCAGCTCCAGCAGGGCATCGCCGATGCGACGGCTGTTGCGGAGGTCCAAGCGCGTGGTGGGCTCGTCGGCGACCACGAGATCCGGACGGCCGATCAGCACGGACGCCAGCGCCAGCAGCTGCTTCTGGCCGCCGGACAGCTCCGTCGCCGGCGCGTCGCGCAGCGCCCCCAGGCCGCACCATTCCAGCGCCTCCTCCACGCGCGCGGTGCGCTCCGGTGCGGGGACATCGCGCAACGACAGCGCCAGGTCCTCGGCGGGCGTCGGCATCAGGATCTGCGCGTCCGGATCCGCGAACACGAATCCCACTCTGCGTCGCACGTCCCGCGTGTTCCGCACCGGATCGAGCCCGGCCACGCGCACCGACCCGGTGGTCGCCACATGAAGCCCGTTCAGCAGCCGGACCAGACTCGACTTGCCGGATCCGTTCGCGCCGATCACCGCGGTCCGTCGCGCGGTCAGCCGCAGCGAGACGTCCTCAAGGATCCTCCGCCCGTCGAGGTGCAGCGAGACCGCGCTCAGCTCGACGTCAGGCGACACGCGCGGTCGTCCGCAGGAATGCCCGCGGGTACGCGCGCTGCAGCGCGACGCACAGCACGGTGGCGACGACCGCCTTGAGGAGATCGCCCGGGAGGAACGCGAGACTCGACAGCGCCGTCACCCCGAGCGGCACCCCTGTGGCGAACGCCTGCACGGGGATCCCGAACAGATACACGACGCCGATCCCGCCGAGCACCGCGGCGAGACCGGCTCGCCACCACGTGACACGTCGCGCGCCCATGATCAGTCCGATCACGACGACACCCGCGAGCCAGCCGAGGAGGTAGCCGGCGCTCGGCCCGGCGAAGACCGCGAGGCCGCCTCGTCCGCCCGCCAGCACCGGGAGGCCGACCGCGGCGAGAGCGAGCACGGCGAGCACCGACAGCGGGGCCAGACGCGGACCGAGGATGAGTCCTGCGAGCATCACGCCGAGAGTCTGCGCCGTGATCGGCACGCCCCCGGGCAGCGGCACGATCACCAGCCCCAACGCGATGATCAGTGCGGCGAAGACGGCGATGCGGGCGGCGTCCGCGCCCCAGGGCCGGGAGGTCGAGGTCATGGGTTCCCCTTCGGATGTGCATGCGCGACGGATCCGGGCCGGCCGGCGCGCTACCTGAACAGTGTTCACCTGAACGCCGTTCAGTATACTCATCCGCATGACTCCCCCGCGCACCGGACGCCACGACCGCGATCACATCATCGGCGTCGCGCTCGACCTGCTCGACCGCTACGGCTTGCCCGATCTCACGATGCGCCGTCTGGCCACGGAGCTCGACGTGCAGCCCAGCGCCCTCTACTGGCATTTCGACAGCAAGCAGGACCTGCTCGCGGCGGTGTCGGACCGGATCCTCGCAGGCATCCCCGATCCGGCACCCGGCGACGACCTGCTCGGTGCAGCGCACGCGGTGCGGGATGCACTGCTGTCGTACCGCGACGGCGCCGAGATCGTGATGAGCTCCGCGGCGCTGCGCCCAGGGAACTCTCGCGCGGAGGACGCGCTCCGCGCCGTGCTGTCGCCGACCGTTCCCGATGCAGACCTCGCGGCGACGGCCGTGCTGCAGTTCGTCCTGGGCCACACCACACTCGTGCAGCAGCGCATGCACGGCGAGAGCTACGGCGCTGCGAGCTCCACGGAGACCCTGGACGGGCACGGCCGCGACGCGGCGGTGTTCGATGCGGGCATCGCCCTGCTCAGCCGCGGAGCGGATCGGACGCCGGCACCGCGCTGACGGCATCTGCACGGGCTGCCCCGGGCCCGTCCCCGATGCGCAGTCCGGGGAGCACCGCGATCAGGATCGCCGCAGCCGAGACGGCGAAGACCACGGGGAATCCGGAGCCGGCGATCGGCAGGCTCACGAAGAGCAGCCCGGCGAGGGCGATCGTCACCGCGGAGCCCGTCGAATCCGAGATCGAGAGCGCCGACGAGTTGAACCCCTCGTCGACC
This sequence comes from Microbacterium sp. NPDC060117, assembly GCF_042729315.1. Lineage (NCBI taxonomy): Bacteria > Bacillati > Actinomycetota > Actinomycetes > Micrococcales > Microbacteriaceae > Microbacterium > Microbacterium sp. NPDC060117. The sequence goes on along the minus strand of NZ_JBHWXR010000002.1, from coordinate 376,693 downwards.
GGCGTCGAGTAGGCCAGAGTGAGCACGTTCAGACGGGGGTAGAGCAGCCCGACGCCGCCGCCCGCGATCCCCCAGAGTGCCACGACGGCCCACGGCATCGATCTCGACACGGCCAGGCCGATCAGCCCGAGGAGCGAGACCGACAGCAGCGCCAGGCCGATGACGACCATCCGCCGGCTGCCCAGTCTCTCGCCGTACCGGCCCTGCACCGCGGACGCACCCGACCAGGCGAGCGCAGACATGGTCAGGGCGAGTCCCGCGATCGTGGGGCTGAACTCGAACCGCTCCATGAGCATCCTCGGAACGTAGGCCTCGGCCGCGAAGAAGGCGCCCGCGACGAGCCCCCGCATCAGCACGACGCTGGGAAGCCCCGGTGCCGCGCGCAGCGTGCCGGCCGGCAGCAGCGGCCGGATCGCGAGAGCGATCGCGACGATGGCCGCGAGTGCGACCGGCCAGCCGATCTCCGGGGCGGCGTCGGAGGCGAACCCCACGGCGACAGCGGCGACTGCGACGACGACGGCGAGCAGGATCCGCACCCCGATCCGCCCGGCGGACGGCGGCGCAGGATCCTCGCCGCTGGGGTCCCGATGCGTGCGCAGGTCGACCGCGCGGAGCCGGACGATGACCAGCAGGAAGGCGATCACGTTCAGCACGGCGACGCCGAGGAAGGTCCAGCGCCAGTGCAGGAACTGCGCGACGGCGCCGGCGAGGAACGGGCCGATCATCGACGGGACGACCCAGGCGGCCGCGAAGGCGGCGAAGATGCGCCCGTGCAGCGACGGCGGGTAGACGCGGGCCACCACGACATACAACGCGACCGTCTGTCCGCCGCCGCCGAGCCCCTGGATGAGCCGGCCCAGGACCAGCGTGTACATGTCCGTGGCGGCACCCGCGATCACCAGACCCACGATGAACAGCGCGACCGCGGTGTACAACGGCGCCCGCGGTCCGGCTCTGTCACTCCACGCCCCGCTCGCCACCATGCCGATGACCCCGGTCGCGAGGGTCCCGGCGAAGGCCACCGCGTACAGCGCGTCGCCGTGCAGATCCGCCGCGACCAGGGGCATGACCGTGGTCACGGCCAGCGCCTCGATCGCACCGAGGAAGATGAGCACGACGGACCCGACCGTGATGCCGAGTCGATGCCGGTCCCAGATGGTCGCTGCGGCGACCGGTGCCGTCACCGCTGCACCAGCGCTGCGATCCGGAGCACTGCTTCGCTCAGCACTTCCGGCGAGCAGCCCAGGTTGATGCGGACGTGGCCACGACCTTCCACGCCGAAGGTCGGGCCGCGGTTGAGCGCGACCTTCGCCTCGCGAAGGATCCGGCCGGCAGGGTCGTCCCCCCAGCCGAGGTCACGGAGGTCGACCCAGGCGAGGTAGCCCGCGTCCGGCAGGCGGTAGCGCGCGCCCGGGATGTGCTCGGCGAGCAGACGACCGAGCAGGCGCCTGTTGTCGTCGAGGGCGACGAGGAGCCCGTCCAGCCAGGCGTCGCTCGCCGGGTCCCAGGCAGCCACGGCCGCCATCGCGCCGAAGAGTCCTGTGCGCCACTCCACCTCGGGCGGGAGCCCGCGCACCACGGCGGCGGTCTGCTCACTCGCGGTGACCATCACCGCGCACTTCAGGCCGGCGAGGTTGTACGCCTTGCTCGCGCTGGTGACCGTGTAGCCGACCTCCGCCGCGAGCGGCGACGCGGCGAGGAACGGGGTGTAGTCGATCCCCGGCTGCACCAGGGGCGCGTGGATCTCGTCGCTCACCACGACGGCACCGTGCGCGGAGGCGATCTCCGCCAGGCGCGCCAGCACGGCGTGGCTGTGCACCGTGCCGGTGGGGTTGTGCGGGTTGCACAGCAGCACGGCGCGCGCGCCGTCGGCGAGAGCCCGATCGATGCCGTCGAGGTCGAGCGTCCAGGATCCGTCCGCGTCGACGAGCGGAACGCGCTCGACGACGCCGCCGGCCTCCTCGATGCAGTCGAAGAACGGCGGGTACACCGGCGGCGCCACGACCACCCGGTCTCCCGGAGCCAGCACCGCACGCAGGATCTCGACGACGCCCATCATCACGTCGCACGTGGACCTGATGTGGGCGGGCTGCACACTCCAGCCGAAGCGACGCTGCGCATACGCGACGAACGCATCCCGGAGACCGGGGTCCGGAGGGGTGTACCCGGTGTCGCCCTGCTCGACCGCTTCGTGCAGGCGCCGGGTGATCGCGTCGGCGAGGGGGAAGTCCGTCTCCGCCACGAACAGCGGCAGCACGTCGTCAGGATACGTGCGCCATTTGGTGCTGGAGCGGCGGCGGAGCTGATCGAGCGGCAGCGCCCGGAGGGCTGCGGTGCGTGCGGCGGCGAAGGTCACCCTTCGAGCCTATCGACGCGGGAACGCCGAAGGGCCCGACCCCGTCATACGGCGTCAGACCCTTCGATCCTGCGTGTCAGATCGCGAAGCCGAGCGCGCGCATCTGGTCGCGGCCGTCATCGGTGATCCGCTCCGGACCCCACGGCGGCATCCAGACCCAGTTGATGCGGAATCGGTCGACGACATCGTCCAGCGCCTGACCGGTCTGCTCCTCGAGCACATCGGTCAGGGGGCACCCGGCGCTCGTGAGCGTCATGTGGATGACGAGGGCGTCGTTCTCCTCGTCCCAGGAGAGATCGTAGATGAGGCCGAGGTCGACGACGTTGATCCCGAGCTCCGGGTCCACGACGTCCTTGAGCGCCTCGGTGACCTCGTCGTACTTCTCTCCGGTCAGCGTTGCCGTCATGCCTTCAGCCTACGCTTCGATGGGAGCGGCGGGGTCGAGGAAGCGGTCGTAGCCCTCATCCTCGAGACGGTCGGCGAGCTCCGCACCGCCCTCTTCCACGATCTTGCCGGCGACGACCACGTGCACGTAGTCGGGGCGGATGTAGCGCAGGATGCGCGTGTAGTGCGTGATCAGCAGCACGCCGAGGTTCGTGTGCTCCTTCGCGCGGTTGACACCCTCGGAGACGATCTTCAGAGCGTCGACATCGAGGCCGGAATCGGTCTCGTCGAGCACGGCGATCTTCGGCTTGAGCACCTCGAGCTGGAGGATCTCGTGACGCTTCTTCTCTCCACCGGAGAAGCCCTCGTTGACGTTGCGCTGTGCGAACTTCGGGTCCATGCGCAGGTTCGCCATCGACGCCTTGACGTCCTTGGTCCACTGGCGGATGGAGGGTGCCTCGCCATCCAGCGCGGTCTTCGCCGTGCGCAGGAAGTTGGTGACCGTGACGCCGGGGATCTCGACCGGGTACTGCATGGCGAGGAACAGGCCGGCGCGGGCGCGCTCGTCGACGCTCATCGCGAGGACGTCCTCGCCGTCGAGCGTGATCGAACCGCTGGTGACGGTGTACTTGGGGTGGCCGGCGATCGTGTACGCGAGCGTCGACTTGCCGGACCCGTTCGGGCCCATGATCGCGTGGGTCTCCCCCGTGCGCATGGTGAGGGTGATGCCGTTGAGGATCGGCGTGGTGCCCGCCTCGGTCTCGACGGTGACGTGCAGATCGGTGATCTCCAGGACAGTCATGGATGGTTCCTTCGTATTCGTGAAGCTTCGTGTACGGGCGCCGGGCTCAGAGGCCGCTGACGTCCTTCGTGACGGTGGGGTCGATCATGAGGTCGTCTCCGACGATCTCCGTGACGTACACCGGGACCGGCTCGTAGGCCGGAAGGTTCAGCGGCTTGCCCGAGCACAGCGAGAACGCCGAGCCGTGCGCCCAGCACTCCAGCGTGGTGCCCTCGACGAACCCCTCGGACAGCGAGATGTCGCCGTGCGTGCAGGTGTCGCCGATCGCGTGGATCTCGCCCTCGGAATCGAGCACGACCGCGATCGGGACGCCGTCCAGCTCGACGCGCAGCGGAGTGTCCTCCTGCAGGTCGCTCACGGCGCAGGCCCGCTGGGCGGTCACGCGTTCACCGCCTGTAGCTCCAGCTCGATCGCGGCGAGCAGCTCCTCCTCCAGGGAGGGCACGCCGAGACGCTGCACGATGTCGCTGAGGAAGCCGAGGACGACGAGGCGACGAGCCTCCTCCTCGGTGATCCCCCGCGCCTGCAGGTAGAACAGCTGCTCGTCGTCGAAGCGTCCGGTCGCGCTCGCGTGGCCCGCACCGAGGATGTCCCCGGTCTCGATCTCGAGGTTCGGGATCGAGTCGGCGCGTGCTCCCTCGGTGAGTACCAGGTTGCGGTTGGCCTCGTACGAGTCGGTGCCCGTCGCGTCGGGGCCGATCAGCACGTCGCCGATCCACACGCTGTGCGCGCCTTCGCCCTGCAGCGCGCCCTTGTACAGGACGTCGCCGACCGTGTGAGCGCCCTTGTGGTGCAGGTAGACCTGGCTCTCCAGGTGCTGTCCGGCATCCGCGTAGGACAGGCCGTACAGACGCGTCTCGGATCCGGCCCCCGCGAGCTCCACGTTCGGGTTGACCCGGACGACGCCGCCGCCGAAGCTGACGACGAAGTGCGTGAGCGTGGCGTCGCGGTCGACCCGGGCCTGGTGCGAGGCGGCGTGGATCGCGTCATCGGCCCAGCGCTGCACGCTGACCACGGTGAGCCGGGAGCCGTCGCGGGCGATGATCTCCACGTTCTGCGCGTACTGCGCGGCGCCGTGGTGATCGAGCACGACCGTCGCGCGGGAGTTCGGCATCGCCTCGATGAGGATCTGGCCGAACGCGCGCTTGCCCGCGTCCGTGCCGTCGATGTGGAGCACGATCGGCGCGTCGATCTCGTCGTTCTGCGGGATACGCAGGTGCAGGCCGCGGCGGGCGTGCTTCCAGGCCAGGGCGCTGGGCAGATCCTCCGGACGGAAGAACTCGCCGTAGGCGTCGGCCTCGTCGGGGACGAGGAAGGCCTCGACCCCGTCCAGGTCGATCGCCACGGCGTCGTCATCGCCGGGCTCGTCCGCCAGCAGCCCGGCGAGCTGGGCCACCGGCGTGTGCTTCCAGTTGACCTCGCGCCCCGTGGGAGCGCGGAAGTCGGCCGGGTCGTACGAGTGCGGGCGCTCAGAGCGGGTCTGCACCGGGACGGTCTTGTCCGCAGCCACGAGCTGGGCCGCGGGGTCGATGTGGGCGTGCGTGTCCTGCGCCTCCGCGGGCGCGGCAGTGGGGGCCGTCATCTCAGCCGACCGATCCTTCCATGCCCATCTCGATGAGCTTGTTCAGTTCCATCGCGTACTCCATGGGCAGCTCGCGCGCGATCGGCTCGATAAAGCCGCGCACGATCATCGCCATCGCCTCGTCCTCGGGCATGCCGCGGGACTGCAGGTAGAAGAGCTGCTCCTCGCTGACCTTCGACACGGTGGCTTCGTGGCCGAGCTGCACGTCGTCGACGCGGATGTCGATCGCCGGGTAGGTGTCGCTGCGGGACTTCGTGTCCACGAGCAGCGCGTCGCAGCGCACCGTGTTGGCCGAGTGGTGCGCGTTCGCGTCCACCCTGACCTCGCCGCGGTAGCCGGCGCGCCCGCCGCCGCGGGCGATCGACTTCGACACGATCGAGGACTGCGTGTAGGGCGCCATGTGGATCATCTTCGCGCCGGCGTCCTGGTGCTGACCGGGACCGGCGAAGGCCACCGAGAGGGTCTCGCCCTTGGCGTGCTCGCCCATCAGGTAGATCGACGGGTACTTCATCGTCACCTTGGAGCCGATGTTGCCGTCCACCCACTCCATGGTCGCGCCCTCGTGCGCGACCGCGCGCTTGGTGACCAGGTTGTAGACGTTGTTCGACCAGTTCTGGATCGTCGTGTAGCGCACGCGGGCGTTCTTCTTCACGATGATCTCGACGACGGCGGAGTGCAGCGAGTCGCTCTTGTAGATCGGAGCGGTGCAGCCCTCGATGTAGTGCACATAGCTGTCCTCATCGGCGATGATCAACGTGCGCTCGAACTGGCCCATGTTCTCGGTGTTGATCCGGAAGTAGGCCTGCAGCGGGATCTCCACGTGCACGCCCTTGGGGACGTAGACGAACGAGCCGCCGGACCAGACCGCGGTGTTCAGCGCGGCGAACTTGTTGTCGCCGGCCGGGATCACCGTGCCGAAGTACTCCTCGAAGAACTCGGGATGCTCGCGCAGCGCGGTGTCGGTGTCCATGAAGATGACGCCCTGCGCCTCCAGATCCTCGCGGATCTGGTGGTAGACGACCTCGGACTCGTACTGCGCGGCGACGCCGGCGACGAGGCGCTGACGCTCGGCCTCGGGGATGCCGAGGCGCTCGTAGGTCTCGCGGATGTCCTCCGGGAGGTCCTCCCAGCTCTGCGCCTGCTTCTCCGTGGAGCGCACGAAGTACTTGATGTTGTCGAAGTCGATCTCACTGAGGTCGGCGCCCCAGGTCGGCATCGGCTTGCGGCCGAAGAGCTGCAGACCCTTCAGACGGGTCTTCAGCATCCACTCCGGTTCGCTCTTGAGCGCCGAGATGCCCCGCACCACATCCTCGGACAGACCGCGTCGCGCGGTCGCGCCGGCGGCATCCGTGTCGTGCCAGCCGAACTCGTACACCCCCAGACCTTCAAGCTCCGGGCGGTCGATCAGCACATCCGACATCACACTCTCCTCTTGGGCCGTAACGGTTCATCCGCCCCGGCACACCGTCGCTCCCGTCGAGTCTGCGGGGAACGGGTGCCGCTCATGGGCCCTCATCATGGACGCAAAGCATTCGCGCCTAAACTGTGTTGTCGATGGCAGAGCCATGCGCGTTCCGCGCTCCTGCGACCATCGCCAACACCTGAGATTCTACAGGTTCCCTCCGACATCCGGGCCGCAGTGCGCCCGCCGGAAGGGTTCCGGAGGAGCCATGCCCGAGATCGCACCACAGCCCGCCCCCCGCACCCGCTCCGGATTCCTGGGCCGAGTCCATGATTGGCTCCCCGATCGCGTCGACCTCCGCGTGCGGATCGCGGCCTGGGTCTCGCTCATCCTCGAGGTCGCGATCGTCGGCACCGGAGGCGCCGTGCGCCTCACCGATTCGGGTCTCGGCTGCGAGTGGCCGCTGTGCACGCCGGACTCGCTCTTCCCCACTGCCGCACAGAGCTACCACTCGCTCATCGAGTTCGGGAACCGCGGGCTCAGCTTCTTCGTGGGCCTCGCCGCGATCGCCGTGATCGTGCTCGTCTCGCGCCTCCGATCCGAGCGCCGTGATCTCTGGATCATGTCCTGGATCGTCTTCGCGGGCGTGCTCGTTCAGGCCGTCGTCGGCGGGATCCTGGTGATCTTCCAGCTGCACCCGAACATGGTCGCCTTCCACTACCTGGTCTCGCTGGTGCTCGTCGCGGTGTCGGCGGCATTCGTGGTGAGGATGGGACAGCCTCGGGGCGCGCGGGAGCGCGCCGTGCCCAAGGGCGTCGCCATCCTGGTGCACGTCACCTCCTTCGTCCTGGCGCTGACGGTGATCTTCGGCGTGCTCACGACCGGCGCGGGACCGCACTCCGGCGACCCTGCGGTGACGCTGCGGAACGGCTTCGACGCGACGATCCTCGAGCACGTGCACTCGTGGCCCGCCTACGCGCTGTTCGCGCTGACCCTGACGCTGCTCGTGATCGCGCTGACGAACTCGCTCACCGCGATCCGCAACGCGGTGATCACGCTGCTCGCGATCGAGCTGGTCCAGATCGCCGTCGGCCTCTACCAGGCGCGCAACGCCCTGCCCCCGCTCGCCGTGGGCGTGCACATGGTGCTCGCCGCGATCCTCGTCGCGGCCTGCACGGCCCTCGTGCTGCGGCTGAAGCGCCCCGCCGCGACCTGGCCCGCAGCGGCGAGCGTGCAGGGCGCCGCTGCCGCGGACACCGAGTCCTCGAGCTCTCTCGGCTGAGCTGCTCGTCCGTCAGCCGGCGCTCCGATCGGCGCCCGGACTGCCGTCCTGCGCCCAGGCGACCCCGAGGGCGAACAGCGTGGCGACACCGTAGCGCTCCATCGCCGCCGCGATCCTGCGCCTCCCGGTGCGCGGCGTGATGCCGAGCGAGCGGGACGCCGCATCGAGGGTCATTCCCCGCCGCATCCGGTGCAGCAGCTGACCGTACCCGCCGGGATCCCTCTCGACGGGACTGGCCTGCTGCCAGAGCTCCGCGAAATAGGCCTTCGCGAGCTCGGCGATCACCGGGCTCGCGACCGCCAGCACGCTCTGCGGCGCCGCCTCGCCCCACACCAGCGGGACCCCTGTGACATCCAGGTCGTCCACCCAGAACCAGCCCGGAGGGTCCGGCAGCATGCGGAACTCCACGCCGGAGTCGCGGAAGGCGCGCACCATGCCGGTCAGGTGCTCGTCGAGCGGCATCGCCGGGATGATCGCCTGCACCGAGGAATAGGTCGACATCGCCGTGGCGAACGCCCTGCTGCGCTCGGGGCTGCTCGCACGATATCGATCGAGGTCGGTCAGCACCGCCCTCACCCGGCCACCGGACCCCACCCGGGATGCCTGGACGGCGAACCACAGGTCCTCAGCGGCGTGCGGACCGTGCGCGCTCTGCAGTGAGAGCCGGTCCTGGGCGACCGCCTCACCGAAGTTCCAGGACGAGGTGCGGCGCGCGACGGCGTCCAGGATCGTCGCGAGCTGATCGCTGCGGGCCTGCGCCTGGGCGCGTTCCGACTGAAGCACCCGCTCGATCGCGATCGCCGCGGCGTGAACCGGAGGATTGAGCAGGATCACCCCGTCCTGCAGGGACAGGGCTCCCACGTCCGCGAGCCGCTCCAGGCTCGTCCGCACCGGACCGTGATCGAGTCCTGAACGCGCGACGACCGCATCCACGTCGAAGAGCCGCTCCCGCAGCAGCAGATCCAGCAGTTCGTCGTCGGTCATCTCATGTCCTCTTGCGGACAGTGCACGTATCGGTCCTTGCGCCGTCCTGATCAGGTCAGTTGGAATATGTCCTGGACGCTAGCAGGAGGCACGGGATCAGGGACGGATCCGCACCTGCATGCTGGGGACGCGGGTCCCGGCGCAGGGACGCCGGGACCTCACCTCGTCTCCCCCGGGGCGGCAGTCGACGCACCGGGCGGGCCTCGCCGACGCGACGGACACATACCGCCCTCATAGGCGACGCAGATCGGACGCACGAGTTCGCCGGTGAGGCTGGATCCATGACACGCGCATTGAATCGCAGCCTCCCGTTCTGGATCCTCGTGATCGCCTCGATCGGCCTCGTCGCCGCAGGGCTTCTCACCGTCCTGGATCACCTCGCCACCATGACCGCCACCCTCAAGGACGGCAGCGCGACCGGACTCGAGGTTTACGGAGGTCAGTCCTGGATCGTGCTCGGTTCAGCCCTGATCGGAGCGGGAGCGCTGGGCGTTCTGCTCGCGCTCGCGCTCGCGGTCGTCTCGACGCTGCTCGGCGCCGCCACGGCACGGCCGGTCGACATCGCGCCGCTCGCGTTCGAGGACGTCGATGACATAGACGACGAGAACGGATCCGAGGCTACCGACCCCGAAGGAGCGCTCGACGCTCCTGCCGCTCCGCACGAGATCGAGAAGCAGCAGCGGCAGGATCGGGCCGAGGTCGATGACGCGTCGGCCGACGAGGCTCAGAAGGGCAGCAGCGGGTCGACCGCGACGGCCACGAAGATCAGCGTCAAGTAGGTGATGGAGGCGTGGAAGACGCGCATCGGCTTGGCCGATGCGCCCTTCACCGCCTGCGCGTACAGCCGGTGCGACTCGTACACGAACCAGCCGCCGAAGACCAGCGCCGACACCGTGTAGACCAGGCCCATGCCGGCCACGGGGATCAGCAGCAGTGAGCACGCCAGCGTCGCCCACGCGTACAGGATGACCTGCAGGCCCACCTGCGAGGCGGAGCGGGTGACGCCGAGCATGGGCACGTCGACGTCGTCGTAGTCGTCCTTGTACTTCATCGACAGCGGCCAGTAGTGCGCCGGGGTCCACAGGAACACCAGCACGAAGAGCACGAAGGCCGGCCAGTCCAGCGAGCCGGTCACCGCCGCCCAGCCGATGAGGACCGGGAAGCACCCGGCGATGCCGCCCCAGATGATGTTCTGCTCGGTGCGACGCTTGAGGATCATCGTGTAGATGACGACGTAGAAGAAGATCGCGGCGGCCGAGAGCACGGCGGCGACCCAGTTGGTGGTCAGCCAGAGCCACCCGGTGGAGGCGACGGCGAGCACCCAGGAGAACACCAGGGCGCCGCGCGGAGAGACCTCGCCGGTGACCAGCGGGCGCTTCTCGGTGCGGTGCATGTGCGCATCGATGTCGCGGTCGATGTACATGTTGAACGCCGCGGCGGATCCGGCGCTCATGGACCCGCCGATCACCGTCGCGGCGACCAGCCACAGATTCGGCAGACCGTGCTGGGCGAGGAACATCACCGGCACGGTGGAGACGAGCAGGAGCTCGAGAACGCGGGGCTTGGTCAGTTCGACGTAGGCCTTGATGGTCCGCTTCAGAGAGCGCTCAGCGGCGACGGGCTCGATGGTGGTCGCGATGCTGACCGCCTCCTTCATGCGCACAAGGGAACAGTCTCATCCTACGGCACGGGGCGTAACACTCCGCCGCCTGAGAGAGGCGCGCGCAGAGGCGACCATCGTCCCGCGAAGCATGAGTGGACCGCCCTTCGATCGCATCGACACAGTTGGTCGCGACCAGACCCGTGCGGCGCGGGTCCGCACTATGCTGAAATCGCTCGCGCGCCCGTCAACGTGCCTCGCCCTTCCGTGAAGTCGCGGTCTGCGCGCAGACGATCGGGCGCTCTCATGTCTTGGAAAGGACTCCGGAGTGTCGGAACTGCTGTGGGAAGAGATCGATCGGCGCGCGGTGGACACCGCCCGGGTTCTGGCGGCGGACGCCGTGCAGAAGGTCGGCAACGGCCATCCGGGCACGGCCATGAGCCTGGCACCCGTGGCGTATCTGCTCTACCAGCGCGTGCTGCGTCACGACCCGGCCGACACCCACTGGATCGGCCGTGACCGGTTCGTCCTCTCCGTCGGGCACTCCTCGCTCACCCAATACATCCAGCTCTACCTGGGCGGATTCGGCCTCGAGCTGACCGACCTCGAGGCGCTCCGCACCTGGGGCTCGCTGACCCCGGGCCACCCGGAGTACGGCCACACGAAGGGCGTGGAGATCACGACCGGCCCGCTCGGCCAGGGACTCGCCTCGGCCGTGGGCTTCGCCTACGCCGCCCGCTACGAGCGCGGCCTGTTCGACCCGGACGCCGCAGCGGGCACGAGCCCGTTCGACCACCACGTGTACGTGATCGCCGGCGACGGCGACCTGCAGGAGGGCGTGACCAGCGAGGCGTCCTCGCTCGCGGGCCACCAGCAGCTCGGCAACCTCATCGCCATCTACGACTCCAACCGCATCTCGATCGAGGGCGACACGAACGTCGCCTTCACCGAGGGCGTCCGCGAGCGCTACGAGTCCTACGGCTGGCAGGTGCAGCACGTGGACTGGGTGCGCACCGGCACTTACGTCGAGGACGTGAAGGAGCTCTTCGACGCGATCGAGCAGGCCAAGGCGGAGACCTCCAAGCCGTCCCTGATCATCCTGAACACGATCATCGGCTGGCCGGCGCCCAACAAGAAGGGCACCGAGTCGGTGCACGGGAACGCGCTGGGCGCGGACGAGGTCGCCGAGACCAAGGTCGTCCTGGGCTTCGATCCCGAGAAGTCCTTCGTCGTCGAGGACGCGGTGATCGAGCACACCCGCGAACTCGGCGCACGCGCGGCCGAGGGCCGTGCCGCCTGGCAGCAGGACTTCGATGCCTGGGCCGCGGCCAACCCGGAGCGCAAGGCGCTGCTGGACCGCCTCGAGGCGCACGAGCTCCCCGAGGGCATCGAGGACGCACTCCCCGTGTTCGAGGCCGGGACCGAGCTCGCGACCCGTGCGGCCTCCGGCAAGGTCATCAACGCGCTGGCGCCCGAGCTCCCCGAGCTGTGGGGCGGATCCGCGGACCTCGCCGGATCCAACAACACCACGATCGCGGGTGCCAAGTCCTTCATCCCCGAGACCTGGTCCACGCACGACTGGAACGGCAGCCCCTACGGCCGCGTGCTGCACTTCGGCATCCGCGAGCACGCGATGGGCTCGATCCTGAACGGCATCGTGCTGCACGGCCCCACCCGGCCGTTCGGCGGCACGTTCCTGATCTTCAGCGACTACATGCGTCCCGCCGTGCGCCTGGCCGCGCTCATGAACGTGCCGAGCGTGTTCGTGTGGACGCACGACTCGGTCGCCCTCGGCGAGGACGGCCCCACGCACCAGCCGATCGAGCAGCTCGCCTCGCTGCGGGCGATCCCCAACCTCACCGTGGTGCGCCCGGCCGACGGCAACGAGACCGCGGCGGCCTGGCTGGAGATCCTGCGCCGCCACGGCGGCCCCACGGGCATCGCGCTGACCCGACAGAACGTCCCGAACTTCGCGCGCGGCACCGGAGACGCCACCGGCGACACGTTCGCTGCTGCATCGAACACGGTCAAGGGCGCATACGTCCTGGCCGAGGCGCCGAGCGGCACCCCGGATGTCATCCTCATCGCCACCGGCTCCGAGGTCCAGCTCGCCGTCGCCGCCCGCGAGACGCTGGCAGCGGAAGGCGTCAACGCCCGCGTGGTGTCCGCGCCGTCGCTGGAGTGGTTCGCCGAGCAGGACGAGGCTTACCGCGAGTCGGTGCTGCCGTCCGGAGTCAGGGCCCGCGTCTCCGTCGAGGCCGGTTCCACGCTGACCTGGCACGGCATCGTGGGCTCGACCGGTCGCTCGGTCGGCATCGACCACTTCGGAGCCTCGGCCGACTACAAGACGCTGTTCCAGAAGTTCGGCATCACCGCCGAGGCCGTCGTCGCCGCGGCCCACGAGACCATCGCCGCCAATGCGGCCGCATAAGCACGGATCCGAGGAGAACGCATGACCACCCCCACCGCCGCACTCGCCGACGCCGGAGTCTCGATCTGGCTGGACGACCTGTCCCGCACCCGGATCCAGTCCGGCAACCTCGCCGAACTCATCGGCACCCGCAACGTCGTGGGCGTGACCACGAACCCGACGATCTTCGCGAACTCGATCACGAACCCCTCCGACACGTCGTACGACGCGCAGGTCGCGGAGCTCGCCGCCCGTGGCGCCACCGCCGAGGAGGCCATCCTGGAGGCGACCACGCAGGACGTCCGCGACGCGCTCGACGTCTTCCGTCCCGTGTGGGAGCAGACCGGGCACGTCGATGGCCGCGTGTCGATCGAGGTCTCCCCCGACCTCGCGCACGACACCGAGGGCACCACCGCGCAGGCCAAGGAGCTGTGGACGAAGGTCGACCGGCCGAACCTGCTCGTGAAGATCCCGGCCACCAAGGCCGGTCTTCCGGCGATCACGGCGGCGATCGCGGAGGGGATCAGCATCAACGTCACGCTGATCTTCAGCCTGGAGCGCTACGCCGAGGTCATCGACGCCTACCTCACCGGCCTCGAGCAGGCCGCGGCGGCCGGCCACGACCTGTCCACGATCCACTCGGTCGCCTCGTTCTTCGTGTCGCGCGTCGACACCGAGACGGACAAGCGCCTCACTGCGATCGGCACCGATGAGGCCACGGCCCTCAAGAGCAAGGCCGGTCTCGCGAACGCCCGCCTCGCCTACGAGCTCTACGAGCAGACCTTCGCCGGCGACCGCGCCGCCGCGCTGCTGGCCGCCGGCGCCAACCGCCAGCGGCCGCTCTGGGCCTCCACCGGCGTGAAGGACCCGGCACTGCCGGACACCCTCTACGTCACCGAGCTGGTCGCCCCGAACGTCGTCAACACGATGCCGGAGAAGACCCTCGAAGCGACCTACGACCACGGTGTGATCACCGGCGACACCGTCACGGGCGCGTACGAGGAGTCCCGCGTGGTGTTCGCGGGACTCGCCGCCGTCGGCGTGGACTTCGCCGACGTGACCCAGGTGCTCGAGGACGAGGGAGTCGAGAAGTTCATCGACTCCTGGCACGGCCTGCTCACCCAGGTTCGTGAGGGTCTGGACGCCCAGCGGTGAGTTTCCAGATCCACACGTCCGGGGCGCCGAAGGCCGCGATCGATGAGGTCGTGCCCCGGCTGGTGGGCGAACTGATCGCGTCCCGGATCACCGGCGGCGACCCCACCGTCTGGGGCGAGGCCGCCGAGGCCGAGGCGAGCATCCGCCTCGGCTGGGTCGACGCCGTCTCGGTGTCGCGTCCACTGCTGCCGGAGATCCACGCGCTGCGCGACGAGCTGGCGGGCAAGGGCATCACCCGGGTCGTGCTGGCCGGGATGGGAGGGTCCTCGCTCGCCCCCGAGGTCATCTCGCAGACCGCCGGCATCGACCTCACGATCCTCGATTCGACGTCGCCGGGGCAAGTGCTCGCCGCGATCGACGCAGGACTCTCCGACGTGGTTCTGGTGGTGTCGTCCAAGTCCGGATCCACGGTCGAGACGGACTCGCAGCGCCGCACCTTCGAGGCTGCGTTCCGCGATGTCGGGATCGACCCCGTCGAGCGCATCGTCGTAGTCACCGACCCCGGATCGCCCCTCGACGCGTCGGCGCGCGCCGCCGGCTACCGGGTCTTCAACGCCGACCCGAACGTCGGCGGCCGGTACTCCGCGCTCACCGCCTTCGGACTGGTTCCGTCTGGTCTCGCCGGCGTGGACATCGCGGAGCTGCTCGACGAGGCCGAGGCCACGCTGCTGCAGGTCGCGATCGACTCCGCCGAGAACCCGGCTCTTCTGCTGGGTGCGGCGATCGCCGCCAGCGCGCAGTCTCCGGACGGTCCGCGACGGGACAAGCTGGGGCTGATCACCGACGGCACCCACATCGTGGGTCTGCCCGACTGGATCGAGCAGCTCGTCGCCGAGTCGACCGGCAAGGAGGGCACCGGGATCCTTCCCGTCGTGCTGCTCCCCGTCTCCCCCGAGGTGGAGGCGCGGCCCGCCGACCTGCAGCTGGTGCGCCTCGTCGACGAGGCCGACGAGTTCCACCTCCGCGAACGCCACCCCGGCGAGATCCTCGTCAGCGGCACGCTCGGCGCGCAGTTCGTGGTCTGGGAGCACGCCACCGCGATCGCGGGCTACCTGCTCGGAATCAACCCGTTCGACCAACCCGACGTCGAGTCGGCGAAGGTCGCCACCCGAGGCCTGCTGGACGCGCGGCCGGAGCCGTCGCCGGCGGCCTTCGTGCAGGACGGGGTCGAGGTGCGCGCCTCCGACGCCGCTCTGCTCGCGCCGGGCACGATCGCCGGGGTGCTCGATGCCCTGTGGCGGACCCTGCCGGCAGACGGCTACGTGTCCATCCAGGCCTACGTGAACCGCCTCGAGATGCCGCAGCTGCAGGGCCTCCGCGAGCTCGTGGCCGCCGACTCCGGCCGACCCACCACGTTCGGCTGGGGCCCGCGGTTCCTGCATTCGACGGGCCAGTATCACAAGGGCGGCCCCGCCCAAGGCGTGTTCCTGCAGATCCTGGAGCGCACGGACGTGGACCTGGAGATCCCCGGCCGTCCGTTCACGTTCGGCCAGCTCATCGAGGCACAGGCCGCCGGCGATGCCGGTGTGCTCGCCGCGCACGGCCGCCCCGTCGTCACGCTGACGATCACCGAACCACAGGACGATGTGCTCGACCTCTTCGAGGCCGCGCAGTAGGCATCACCCAGAGAGCACTCAGGAGAATCCCCCACCGATGACTGTTCCCGTCTCCCGCGGCCGCAACCCGCTGCGCGATCCCGACGACCGCCGGCTGAGCCGGATCGCAGGGCCCAGCGCTCTGGTGATCTTCGGCGTCACCGGCGACCTGTCGCGCAAGAAGCTGATGCCCGCCGTCTACGACCTCGCCAATCGCGGCCTCCTGCCCCCCGGGTTCGCCCTGGTCGGGTTCGCCCGCCGCGACTGGGAGGACCAGGACTTCGCCCAGGTCGTCTACGACGCCGTCAAGGAGCACGCGCGCACCCCGTTCCGTGAGGAGACGTGGGCCCAGCTGCTGCAGGGCATCCGCTTCGTCTCCGGCGAGTTCGGCGATCCCGACGCGTTCCGGCGCCTGCGCGAGACCGTCGAGAAGCTCGACGTCGAACGCGGCACCATGGGCAATCACGCGTACTACCTGTCGATCCCGCCGAACCAGTTCCCGCTCGTGGCGCAGCAGCTGCGCGACTCCGGACTCGTCGAGGGCCATGAGGACGCGGATCACTGGCGACGCGTGGTGATCGAGAAGCCGTTCGGGCACGACCTCGCTTCGGCCCGGGCGCTGAACGACGCGCTCGAGGGAACCTTCCCCGCCGACTCGATCTTCCGCATCGATCACTACCTCGGCAAGGAGACGGTGCAGAACATCCTGGCACTGCGCTTCGCGAACGAGCTGTACGAGCCGATCTGGAACCGCAACTACGTCGACCACGTGCAGATCACGATGGCTGAGGACATCGGCGTCGGCGGCCGTGCCGGATACTACGACGGCATCGGCGCCGCCCGAGACGTCATCCAGAACCATCTGCTGCAGCTGCTCGCGCTCACCGCGATGGAGGAGCCGATCAGCCTTTCCGCCGAACACCTGCGTGCCGAGAAGGAGAAGGTGCTGGCGGCGGTGTCACTGCCCGACGATCTCTCCCTCGCGACGGCTCGTGGACAGTATGCGGGTGGCTGGCAGGGCGGCGAGCAGGTCACCGGGTTCCTCGACGAGGACGGCATGGATCCGGAATCCGCCACCGAGACCTACGCCGCGGTGAAGCTCGAGATCAACACCCGGCGCTGGGCGGAAGTGCCCTTCTACCTGCGCACCGGCAAGCGCCTGGGCCGTCGTGTCACCGAGATCGCCGTCGTCTTCAAGCGCGCGCCGGAGCATCTGTTCGGCAGCGGCCAGACCTCCGAACTCGGCCAGAACGCGCTGGTCATCCGCGTGCAGCCGGACGAGGGCGTCACCCTCCGATTCGGTTCGAAGGTTCCGGGCAGCGGCAGCAACGTCCGTGACGTGACGATGGACTTCGGCTACGGCCACGCGTTCACCGAGGCCAGCCCCGAGGCGTACGAGCGGCTCATCCTGGACGTGCTGCTCGGCGACCCGCCACTGTTCCCGCGCCATGAGGAGGTCGAGCTCAGCTGGAAGATCCTCGACCCGGTGGAGCAGTACTGGGCCGCCGAGGGCGGCCCTGTGGAGCAGTATGCTCCCGGATCCTGGGGTCCGGCCTCCGCCGACGCCCTGCTCGCCCGCGACGGACGTGTCTGGAGGCGCCCGTGATCATCGATCTGCCCGACACCACCACCAGCCAGGTCGCGAAGAACCTGGTGAAGGCGCGCGAGGAGGGCGGCGTCGTCGCCCTCGGCCGCGTGCTGACGCTCATCATCGCTGCGACGGACGACGTCGCCGAATCCGCGATCGACGCCGCCAACGACGCGTCGCGCGAGCACCCGATGCGCGTGATCGTGCTGACCACCAGCGAGGGGGACTCGCGCCTCGACGCGCAGATCCGCGTCGGCGGCGACGCGGGCGCGAGCGAAGTCGTGGTGCTGCACGCCTACGGCGACGCCGCGAGCAACGAGGAGAGCCTCGTCACCGGTCTGCTGCTGCCCGACGCCCCCGTGGTGGTGTGGTGGCCCCGCGAAGCTCCGGAGGCCCCGGCTGCCTCTCCCCTGGGCCGCATCGCGCAGCGCCGCATCACCGATGCCGCGACCGCGCAGGACGTGCGCGCCCAGCTCGAGGTGCTCGGCCGCACGCACGTGCCCGGCGACACCGACCTCGCGTGGACCCGGCTCACGCACTGGCGGGAGCAGCTCGCGGCGGTGCTGGATCAGCCGCCGTACGAAGAGGTCACCGCCGTCGAGGTGCGCGGATCCGCGGCTTCTCCGTCCACGGCGCTGCTGGCCGGCTGGCTGCGTCTCGCGCTGGACGTGCCGGTGCGCTGGGCCTACGAGAGCCCGCAGGTGTGGCAGGAGGGCATCAAGTCGGTGCGTCTGACCCGTGCGAACGGTGACATCCTGCTGGAGCGGCCCGTGCCGGGTTCGGCCGTGCTCACGCAGCCCGGGCAGCCCGACCATGAGCTGCACCTGCCGCGGCGCACCCTCCGCGAGTGCTTGGCGGAGGAGCTGCGTCGCCTCGACCCCGACGTGCTCTACGGGCGCGTGATCACCGAGGGCTGGGAGCGGCTCGAGGCTCCGGAGCCGGTGGCCTGACGATGGCTGCGGATTCGCCCGCCAAGCGGGTCGTCATCGGCGAAGACCCGGCGTCGCTCGCGCGGCTCGTCGCCGACCGGTTCCTCGTCCGCGTGCAGGCGCGGATCAGGGACGGACGAATCGCCCACGTCGCACTCACCGGCGGCAGCATGGGATCCGCCGTGCTGAGGGCCGTCGCGGAGGACGCGCGCACGGCCCAGGTGGACTGGTCGCTCGTGCACTTCTGGTGGGGCGATGAACGTTTCGTGCCGGCGCAGGACCCCGACCGCAACGCAGGACAGGCCAGGACGGCGCTGCTGGACAGGATCCCTGTGCCTGCGGAGAACGTGCACGAGATGGTCGCGAGCGACGCAGGGCTGAGCCTGGATGAGGGCGCCGCGGCCTACGCCGCAGAGCTCGCGCGCTTCGGCGATGCGGAGCGCGCCTGGCCCTCGTTCGCCGTGTGCTTCCTCGGAGTCGGGCCGGACGGACACATCGCCTCGCTCTTCCCGGACCACGCGGAGATCAGAGTGACCGATGCCGCGGTGCTGCCCGTGCGGAACTCGCCGAAGCCGCCGCCGGAGCGGATCACGTTGACCCGCCCGGTGATCAACTCCTCGAAGCGGGTGTGGCTCGTGCTCACCGGCGCCGAGAAGGCATCGGCTCTCGGGCTCGCCCTGGCGGGCGCGAACTACGAGAACGTACCGGCCGCGGGCGCCAAGGGACGCAAGCGCACCGTGTTCTTCGTCGATGAGGCAGCGGCCTCCGAGGTCGCGCCCGAGCTCATCGACGTCGACTACTGATGGACATCGCCGGACCCGGTCCGGCGCACGTCAGATCCGCGAGGATCCGTTTCCGCGCTCGTCGGCGTCGCCGCCGGTGCGGGGCGGGTCCTCGCGGCGTATCGGCGCGACGTTCGACGGCCACCCGGACTCCTCGAGCGGACTCGCGGGGGGCGTGGGGGGCACTGTGTCGTCGGAGGAGACGCGCGGCGCCGGGGCATCGATCCCAGCGGCCCCGGATGCGCTGACCCCACCGGAGCTCCCCCGCTCGATCGGCAGCTCCTGGCTCTCGCTGACGACCTGCGGATGGTAGCGGGCGAGCGTGACGACGCCCCACCCTGCGATCAGGCCAGAGACCCCGAAGGCGACGAACACCCAGACGGGTGCGGCGGCGCCCTCCTCCAGCACGAGCAGGCCGATCAGCACGGCCACCATCGGATCGATCACGGTGAGCCCGGCGATGACCAGGTCCGGCGGACCGGATCCGTACGCGGTCTGCACGAAATAGGCGCCCGCGGCGCCGGCCGCGATCAGCGCGATCACGCACACGGCGGTCAGCCAGTCGAACTGACCGGACTGGATGCGGCTGATCACCGCCTTCGCGAGCGTCGCCACGAAACCGTACAGGATGCCCGCACCGGTGACGTAGAAGAGCGCGCGCATGCGATGCCGGAGGATCAGCCAGCACGTGCCGAGCAGGATGATCACGAGCAGCAGGATCGTGAGGATCGTGAACAGCTGGGTCTCGCTGATCTTCCGCTCGACGGCGAACAGTGCGGCGAACAGCACGAAGATGAAGATGCCGCCCACGCACGCGAAGATCGACACCACGGAGCGCTTCGTCGGCGCGACGCCGCTCACCCGCGCGTTGAGCAGCGTGGTGATCACGAGCGCGATGGCACCGAGCGGCTGGACCACGATCAGGGGCGCCTTGGTGAGCGCTGCGAGCTGGCAGACGATCGCCAGGGCCAGCATGAGCGTGCCGACGATCCAGGACGGGCGCGTCAGCAGGCCTTTGACCTGCACCCAGCTGAGCCCGGTCGCCGCGTCCGATCCGCTCAGGCGCTCCACCTTCTCGACGCCGCGGTGCTGATACTGCGCACCGAGCGACATGAACACGGCCCCGGCGAGGGCCAGCGGGATGCCCATCAGCAGGCCAGGGTTCGCGAACACGCCGGCGAGGTGTTCGCCGACGTCCGCGGCCCCCATTTCCCTCGTCAGGTCCTCAAGCACCCTTCGAGCCTACCTGCCGTGATGCGCCGACTAGGGTTGACGCGTGGCTGTGCTTCCGATTCGCATCATGGGCGATCCCGTCCTGCATTCCCCCGCCGACCCCGTCGGCGAGATCACCAATGAGATCCGCACCCTGGTGGCGGACATGCACGAGACGATGGACGTGGCCCCCGGCGTCGGGCTCGCCGCGCCGCAGGTCGGTGTCGGCCTGCGGATCTACGTCTACTCGTACGTCGACGACGACGAGAACCCGTGGCGTGGCGAGATCATCAACCCCGTGCTGTGGATGGCGCCCCTGTCGCCCGGCTCCCCCGACCCCGACCTCGAGTCCGAAGGCTGCCTCTCCTTCCCCGGCGAGCGGTTCCCCCTGCGCCGCTCGGAGCGCGTGCTGGTGACGGGCGTGGATCTGAACGGCGACGCCGTGCGCATCGAGGTCGACGGGTGGCGCGCCCGCATCATGCAGCACGAGTTCGATCATCTCGACGGCATTCTCTATGTCGACCGCCTCGACGACGGCGACTGGAAGACCGTGCAGAAGATCGCCCGCAAGCGCGGCTGGGGCCGCCCCGGCGCCAGCTGGCTGCCCGGCGTGGACGATCTCGAGGGCTGACCCCCGAGAAGTTCCACTCTGCACAGAAATTCCCCGGTACAGCGGGGTTTTCACGCAGGTTTGAGATTTCCTCTTCGACACCGGTACGTTCGTAGCGGTCCCGCGTTCTGCGTGGATTCATAGCTTCTAGAGGGGGAATTCCCATGAACGACCGCGCTCTTCTCCGTCGCGCCGCCGTCGTCGGCGCCGCGCTGGCGCTGGCAGCCGGGCTCAGCGGCTGCAGCGTGCTCAACAGCGTCCTCGGCAACGGGGGCGGCGATGCGCCGCGTAACGACAAGGCCGAGGTGACCGAGAGCTCGAGCATCGGCATCTTCAATCTCAAGCTCGGCGACTGCAAGATGAGCGACTCGGGGACCACCGTCAGCGACACCGACGTCGTCCCCTGCGACAAGCCGCACGACGAAGAGGTCTTCTACGAGTTCAAGCTCGAAGGCGCCGAGTACGACTCCGCCGCGATCGACAAGGAGGTCGAGAAGTGTGCCGGTGACGCCTTCACGACGTTCATCGGCATCGCCTTCGACGACTCCACCCTCGACGTCGCCTACATGACGCCCACGAAGGACACCTGGGACGAGATGAACGACCGTCTCGTGCAGTGCATCGTGAGCGACCCGGCCGGGCAGACCACCGGCTCCCTCAAGGGCTCCGCGCGCTGAGCAGGCCGGATCCCGCGTCTTCCGGAGGGGCTCGCCACGGCGGGCCCCTCCGTCGTCTCCGCCGCGGGCGCCGACGCGCCCGGGCGTCGCGCCGTGGCGGAGTCATGACCCAACCTTTGCTATAGTTGACGAGTTGCCCGCGCAGCGGGAAGCATTCCTCGGTAGCTCAATTGGCAGAGCAGCCGGCTGTTAACCGGCAGGTTCTTGGTTCGAGTCCAAGCCGGGGAGCAATCCCCCGAAGGCCCCGTCTCATGACGGGGCCTTCGTCGTTCCCGGGGTCTCCCGGGGCCACCACGCCATCTTCGCCGCATCGGACGCATACCGTGCCCTGATCGCGCTTCGCGGCGGCTCCAGGCTGTGGTGCGGCTGTTGCGATACGCGCAGAGAACTGGCATCTCTTCGTGACGTCGGAAGGCGCACGGAACAGATGAACAGCGACATAGATTCACCCTGTCGCGCGTCACTCTCCGCAGAGGATGAGCAGTTCGCGTAATGCAGGCGCATCGGCCCCGTCTCTCCAGTGCACGGAGTCCGCGCTGCGAGGTTCCCAGACGCCGATCAGTGCCACCCAGGGCCGTGCGAACGCCAAGGGGGGTGGCAGGTGCGGCCGGCCTAGCGCCGGCCGCACCGCCGATGACGCGGAATGTCACCAGGGCGGTCGAAGGCGCCGATCACATCATGGTCCGCAACCCGCCCGATGCATAGCGCCGGAACCGATGTCCGACGCGGCGTCGTCGAGTGACCGTGCGAAGCTCTGTCGACGATCAGCGCGCGTGCTCGGCGCCAGGGGTCCAGAGCAGATCCGCCCCCGCGCCGCGTGCGACCACGTGGCCCTCGCGGATCATGAGCGTCTCCGCGCCCAGCTCTCGCGCGAACGCGGCGTCGTTGCTGACCAGCAGCGCCGCCATCCCCCGTTCGGTGCGGCGCCGCGTGATCGCCGCGAACACCACCGGCCGCACCTCCAGATCGAGGTTCGCGAGGGGCTCGTCGGCGATCAGCACGGTCGGATCGAGCACCAGAGCCCGGGCGATCGCGACACGCTGACGCATGCCCGCGCTGAGCTCGTAGGGGAACGAGGCGGCGAGACCCAGCGGCAGGTGCAGCTCGTCGAGCAGCGTCGCCACCCGGATCGCCAGCGCCTTCACGTTCACGCGGCGCTCGCGCTGCAGGATCGGCTCCGCGATGATCTCCTGCACGGTCAGCTGAGGCGTGAGCAGCGCCCCGGCGTTCTGCGGAAGGTAGCCCGCACGATAGGTGAGCTCTCGCAACCGGCGTCCGGGGTGGCGTACAGAGACGCCGCACACGGTCGCGGAGCCTCCGACGACCCGGATCGAGGGGTCGGCGGCGCCGGCGAGGGCACCGACCAGCGTCGACTTCCCGGCCCCGGTGGCACCGGCGATGCACATCAACTCCCCCGCGGGCAACGCGAACGTCACGCCGTCGATCGCCCTGGTGGGCGCGGAGTGCCCGATCCGGTCGATCACGATGTCCTCGCAGACGATCGCTGTGGATGCATCCGCCGTCGCACGTGCCATGCACCCATCCTGCCCGATGGCCGCCGGCGCCGGGCCCCGTTCCGCGGCGGGCCTCAGTACTCGATGAAGCGCTGTCGCTCGGCGTCGATCTCGACGATGCGGCGTGCGATCGAACGCGCGCCCTCCGAGTCGGCGGGCAGCCGCTGGATCGCTCCCAGCAGCTCGTGCTTCTCCCGCTCCAGCCCCTTCACGATGAGCCGGCGGCACAGATCCGTCGCCGAGGCCCTCGCACCCTGCTCGTCACGCGCGGGAAAAGCCGCCATCAGGAGCTCTCCGCCCAGGGCACGGTACGGCTCCCTCACCGCATCCACCGCCTGCAGCGCCCAGCCCGGTCGCTGCCGGTCCGGGACCTGCGCGACCGCCTCGCGCACCGCATCCAGGGCCGGCACGGAGAACGGCGCGGTCATCGCGCGCTGCAGCAGCTCCGCGTCGAGCTGATGCCCGTACTGCAGCGCCCCCATGAGGGCGTCGCGCTCGAGCGGAGCGTCCCCGGTGCGGGGAAGCGTGGCGAGCGTCACGACGGGAGCGGCGGCCGGGGCGGCCTGACCGTCGAGGGCGCCGGGTCGCGAGCCGACGGCCGGAGGCGCCGACCGCTGCTCGTGAGCCGCCGCGTCGCTCTGCCGCCGGCGCTCATGACGACGCACCTCCGCGTGCACGTCCGTGGGATCCATGCCGAGACGGCGGGCGAGGATCCGCTCGTACTCGGGACGCAGCAGAGCGTCGCGGATCTCGGCGACGATCGGCGCCGCCGCACGCAGCGCACCCACGCGCCCCTCCGCGGTGCCGAGATCGAACGACCCGATCTTCCGATCGATGACGAACTCGAACATCGGCACCTTGGCCGACATGAGGCCGCGCACGGCCTGATCGCCGCGCTGCAGACGCAGGTCGCACGGATCCAGGCCGTCTGGCGCCACGGCGACGAAGGTCTGGGCGTTGAACCGGTCGTCCTCCGTGAAGGCGCGCAGTGCGGCCTTCTGTCCTGCCTCGTCGCCGTCGAACGTGAACACGACCTCGCCGGCCGCGGAGTCGTCGCCCATCACCCGGCGCAGGAGCTTGATGTGCTCGGCGCCGAAAGCCGTGCCACAGGTGGCGATGGCCGTGGTGACGCCGGCGAGGTGGCACGCCATCACGTCGGTGTACCCCTCGACCACCACGACCCGCTTGGGATCGCCACGGGAGATATCGCGTTTGGCCAGATCCAGCCCGTAGAGCACCTGGGCCTTCTTGTAGATCGGCGTCTCCGGGGTGTTCAGGTACTTCGGACCCTGATCGTCGTCGTAGAGCTTGCGCGCGCCGAACCCGATGGTCTGGCCCGTGACGTCGCGGATCGGCCACACCACGCGTCCACGGAACCGGTCGTAGACCCCGCGCTGACCTGCGGAAACGAGTCCGGCCGCGGTGAGCTCGTCGCGGGTGAACCCCTGCGAGCTGAGCGCCTTGAGCATGCCATCCCAGCCGCGCGGGGCATAGCCCACACCGAAATGGGCTGCGGCGCCCGCGTCGAATCCGCGCTGGCCGAGGAACGCGCGAGCCGACTCGGCCTCCGGGCTGAGCAGCTGACCGCGGAAGAAGTCCGCGGCTGCCGTGTTCGCGGCGTAGAGCCGGCTGCGTCCGCTCGTCTCGGGCGCGGGGCCGCCGTCCTCGTAGTGCAGGGTGTACCCGACGCGGCCGGCGAGGCGCTCGACCGCCTCGGTGAAGCTGACGTGGTCCATCTCGCGCAGGAACGAGTACACATCGCCCGAGGCGCCGCAGCCGAAGCAGTGGTAGTAGCCGACCTGCGGGCGCACGTGGAAGCTGGGGCTCTTCTCGTCGTGGAACGGGCACAGCCCCTTCATCGAACCCACGCCCGCGGACTTCAGCGAGACCCGCTCCCCCACGATGTCGGCGATGTTGGTGCGCGACTTGACCTCGTCGACGTCGGCCTGCAGGATCCGGGGCATCAGCGCGCGCCGTGTTCTGCGTCGACCAGCGCGGCCCGTGGAGAGTGCGCCGGACGCGGCCGCGCGTGCCGGGGCGACCAGATGCCGACCTCGGCGGGGTCGATGTCCCCGACCAGTCGGTTGTGCCAGTCCACCGCGGTCTGGTCCGTCAGGCTGGCGACCTGGTCGACGACCACCCTGGCGCGCTCCGCATCGGATCCGGCCGCGTGGAAGTCCGCGGCGAAGGCGGGCTCGAGCACATCGGCTCCTGCGGTCCACAGCGCGTCCGTCGACCACAGCGCGTCGGCCAGGCGCTTGAGCACCCTGCGCTGCTCCTTGTAGACGCCACGACGGGCGTCGATCGTGACGATCGACTGGCCCATGATCCCCTTGAGCACGGCGATCTCGGCCTCGATGACCTTCGGCACCACCACGTGCGCGCTGTACCGGGCGAGGCTCGGGCCTGGATAGGCCTCGCGCGTCGCAGACACCGCGGCCCGCGCGAAACGGCCGATCATGTCACTGGTCAGGTTCTTCAGTCGCGCCAGATCGCGCCGGGACCGGTCGAACGAACTCAGCCACATCGGCTGACGGGTGAGCCGGTACAGCGCATCCGCGAGATCCTCGCGGGTGAAGTCGTAGCCGACCCACTGCTGGACGCGCCCGACGAGCGCATGATGCTCAGCCGGATCCGCCAGCTGAGCGACGTCCAGGTAGCCGTTGACGATCGCGTCCTCGAAGTCGTGCACCGAGTAGGCGATGTCGTCGGAGAGATCCATGATCTCGGCCTCGATGCAGCGCAGCCGCCCTGGGGCGCCCTCGCGCATCCAGCGGAACACGTCCTCATCCTCGGGGTAGACGCCGAACTTGAGCCGGCCGCCGGGATCGGGCAGCGGACTGTCCGCGGTCCACGGGTACTTGCAGGTCGCGTCGAGGCTGGCTCTGGTGAGGTTGAGACCGACCGAACGATCACGGTCGTCGAGCACTTTCGCCTCGAGGCGCGTGAGGATCCGCAGGGACTGCGCGTTGCCCTCGAAACCCCCGATGTCCTCGGCCCAGTCGTTGAGCGCGCGTTCCCCGTTGTGCCCGAACGGCGGATGCCCGAGGTCGTGGCTGAGACACGCGGTGTCGACGACGTCGGCGGAGACGCCGAGGGCAACCGCGAGTTCGCGGCCCACCTGCGCCACCTCGAGCGAGTGCGTGAGCCGGTTGCGTGCGAAGTCCGCGGTGCTCGCCGGGCTCAGCACCTGGGTCTTCGCCGCCAGGCGGCGCAGGCCCGCCGAGTGCAGCACGCGGGCGCGGTCGCGGGCGAAGTCGTCCCGTTCCGATCGGTGGGTCTCGGCGAAGAAGCGCGCAGCATCGTGCGCACCGTAGCCGTCGACGCGCACCGCGGTCTCAGCCGCCACTGTTCTCGACCTCTGCGCCGCGCATCATGTCGGTGACATCGGTGGCGACCTCGCGCGAGTCCAGCCACCCGTCCGGCAGCGCCGTGCGCTTCGGCGTGCCTGCGCGACCACGCTGCCCCTCGGCCGCGGCTCCCGGATACGGCGCGTCGCCGAGGGTGCCCAGGATGTCGTCGATCTCCTGCAGGGTCGACACGCGGGCGAGAGCCGATCGGGTCTCGCCACCGACGGGGTAGCCCTTGAAGTACCAGGCGACGTGCTTGCGGATGTCCTTGCAGCCGCGGTCCTCGTCCTCGAAGAACTCGACCAGGAGCTCGGCATGCCGACGGAACGCGTCCTTGACGAAGCCCAGGGTCGCGTCGACCTGGACCGCGTTCTCATCGCCGAAGGCTCCTGCGAGCTCGCCGAAGAGCCACGGCCGGCCGAGGCAGCCGCGTCCGACCACGACACCGTCGCAGCCTGTCTCCGTCATCATCCGGATGGCGTCGTCCGCGCTCCAGATGTCGCCGTTGCCGAGTACCGGGATCGTGGTCACCGCCTGCTTGAGCTCGCCGATCGCCGACCAGTCCGCGTGGCCGGAGTAGTACTCACCGGCCGTGCGCGCATGCAGCGCCACCGCGGCCGCACCGGCGTCCTCCGCGGCACGTCCCGCATCGAGGAACGTGAGGTGGTCCTTGTTGATGCCCTTGCGCATCTTGACCGTGAGCGGCACGTCGCCCGCCGCCTTCACGGCGCGATCGACGATGTCGGCGAACAGCCCGATCTTCCAGGGCAGCGCCGCTCCGCCGCCCTTGCGCGTGACCTTGGGCACCGGACAGCCGAAGTTCAGATCGATGTGGTCGGCCCTGTCCTCCGCGACGATGATCCGCACGGCCTCGGCGATCGTGGCCGGATCCACCCCGTAGAGCTGGATCGATCGGGGCGTCTCGCTCTCGTGATGCTGGATGAGACGCATGGTGATCGCGTTGCGCTCCACGAGCGCCCGCGAGGTGATCATCTCGCTCACGTAGAGTCCGGCGCCGTACTCACGGCACAGGCGACGGAACGCGGTGTTGGTGATGCCCGCCATCGGCGCGAGCACGACGGGGACGTCGATGCGCAGCGGGCCGATCTGCAGGGGCCGGACGGAGGCAGGGGCGAGAGTCATATCCTGTCCATTGTCCCAGATCCGAGGCCATCGATCCCCGTCGCTCCTAGGCTTGGGGATATGTCCGACACCGCGCTGCGCCAGATCCCCTTCACCGATGCCGATGGCGGCACCCGCACCCTCGACGACTACGGCACCGGCCCCGTGCTGGTCGTCAACGTCGCCTCCAAGTGCGGGCTGACCCCGCAGTACGCGCAGCTCGAGGAGCTGCAGCGCCGTTTCGGCGAGCGGGGCCTCACCGTGGTCGGCTTTCCCTGCAACCAGTTCTTCGGGCAGGAACCCGGATCCATGGATCAGATCCTCGAGTTCTGCTCCACGACGTACGGGATCTCGTTCCCGATCAACGACAAGGTCAAGGTCAACGGGCGCAGCGCGGCCGACCTCTACAAGAGCCTCAAGCAGACCGAGGACGGTCACGGCAAGGCGGGCCGTGTGGAGTGGAACTTCGAGAAGTTCCTGGTCTCGCCGGACGGATCCGTGCAGCGATTCCGCCCGCGCCAGGTGCCCGACGACCCCGAGATCCTCGCCGCGATCGAGGACGCCCTGGCCTGAACGCCGCCGCGCGGTGATGCGGCGGCGGCCAGGGCGCGCCGTCAGCCCTCGAGCACCTCTGCGGTGTCGCCGCGCTTCGCCCACAGCTCGCGCAGCACGCCGGCGAACGCCTCGGGCGGCTGCGCGCCGCTGACGCCGTACTGGCCGTCGATCACGAAGAACGGCACGCCCTGGATGCCGTACGCCTGGGCCTGAGCCTGGTCCGCGCGCACGTCTGCGAGGTGCCGCTCCGTGTGCAGCGCCTCGAGCGCCGCTTCCCGGTCGAGGCCGATCTCTGCGGCGAGGTCGGCAAGATCGTCGATGCGACCGACATGGCGCCCCTCGATGAAGTACGCGGACATCAGCCGCTCCTCCATGTCGTGCTGACGACCCTGCGCCTTCGCGTGGTGCAGCAGCTCGTGCGCCTTGACCGTGTTCGTGTGCTGCAGCAGGTCGAAGCGGTAATCGAGCCCGGCCTCCTTGGCGACCCCGGTCACACGGTCGAGCATCTGCTCCACCTGCGCGCGCGGCATGCCCTTGTGACCGGCGAGGAAGTCGGCCTCGTCGCCCTCGAAGTCGACGGGTGTGTCCGGCGAGAGTTCGAACGAGTGGAACGTGATCGACACCTGCGGTGCGTCGTCATCCTCCGCGGTGGCCGCGAGCCCCGCTTCGAGGTTGCGCTTGCCGATGTAGCACCAGGGGCAGGCGATGTCGGACCAGATGTCGATCGAGATGGGTTCGCTCACACATCGATTCAACCGCATACTCCCACGGATATTCCGGATGCTAGCCTCATCCGATGCCCGACGACGCCGCTCCCGTTCCGGCCGCGCCGCAGCGGATCCTCATCGCGGGCGTGACCGGAAGCGGGAAGACGACGCTGGCGCGCCGCGTGGGGGCGATCCGGGGGTTGCCCCACATCGAGATGGACGCGCTGTTCCACGGGCCCGACTGGACGCCCCGGCCCGCGTTCCTCGACGACGTGCGGGAGTTCGTCCGGACCGACCGCTGGGTGACGGAGTGGCAGTACTCGAGCAAGGGCACGGATCCGATCCTCGCCCCGCGCGCGGACCTGATGATCTGGCTCGACTACCCGTATCGCATCGTGCGCACGCGCCTGATCTGGCGCACGATGTCCCGCAGCGTGCGCCGCACCGACCTGTGGAACGGCAACCGCGAGAGGCCGCTCTGGGACATGCTCCGCCGCGGGCCCGAGGAGAACATCCTGCGTTGGCAGACCACGACGCTGCACAAATGGCGCGACCGCATGCCCGCGATCGCCGCCGCACATCCGGATCTTCCGATCCTGCGGTTCGCGCACCCCCGTGAGGCGGAGCGCTGGATGCGGACGCTGCGGCCCGGTCCCTGAGCGGTTCGGGAACGGTCAGAACAGCAGCGTGGCGAGGCGCCTGCGCGCCGCGGCGACGCGCGCATCCGCGTCGCCGACCAACCCGAACAGCTCGACGAGGCGCTCGCGGACGAGGCCCTTCTCATCCGACGGAACCACGCTGAAGAGGTCGAGCAGCCGGTCGAACGCGTCAGCGACATGCCCACCCGCGACATCGAGGTCCGCCACCGCGAACTGCGCGGCGATGTCCGTCGGCGCTGCCGCGGCCGCCGCGCGCGCCTCGTTCAGGTCGAGATCCTGCGTGCGGAACAGCAGACGGACCTGTCCGAGACCGGAACGCGCATCCTCGTCTCGCGGATTCTCCGCCAGAGCCTGCTCGTACGCCTCGATGGCCGCGGCGAAGTCGCCGCGCTCGATCGCATCGAACGCCGCCTGGTGCAACGGCGCGAGCGGCTGCTCGACCGGCTCCGCCGACTCGTCATCCGCCGCCGGCTCACCGACCGGGATCGTGCCCGTCACACCGTGCTGTGCGGCCAGCTGCAGAAGCTGCGCGAACACCTCGCGCACCTGCTCCTCCGGCACCGCACCCGTGAACAGCGGCACGGGCTGACCCGCCACGAGCGCGACCACCATCGGGATGGACTGCGCGCGGAAGCCCTGGGCGAGCTGCGGATTGGCGTCCACGTCGACCTTCGCGAGAACCACTCGGCCCGCGAGCTCGGTGACGACCTTCTCCAGCACCGGGCTGAGCTGCTTGCAGGGACCGCACCACTCGGCCCACAGATCGACGACGACGGGCACGCTCTGGGACAGTTCGAGCACCTGCCCGAACGTGGCGTCCGTGACGTCGACGATCAGAGGGACGGCCGTGTCGTTGGCCGGCCCCTGCTCCGGCGCGCCCGGTGCCGGAGCGGCGGGACGGTTGCGCAGTGAGGACAGGTCGACGGCGCCGCGGAGGGCGGCGGCGGACAGCTCGGTCATTTGATCTCCGTCACACTCTGAAGCTGCTGAGAGGCCGCCAGC
This sequence comes from Microbacterium sp. NPDC060117, assembly GCF_042729315.1. Taxonomy (NCBI): domain Bacteria; kingdom Bacillati; phylum Actinomycetota; class Actinomycetes; order Micrococcales; family Microbacteriaceae; genus Microbacterium; species Microbacterium sp. NPDC060117. Next base: position 346,435 of record NZ_JBHWXR010000002.1, on the reverse strand, counting down.
AGCGTGATCTTGGCCTCGGATCCCTGCGCGGGCACCGCGAAGAACAGCTGCATCCCGTACACCGACACGAAGCCCGTCTTCGACTCGTCCACCCCTGTCAGCGCCTTCGCGGGGGCGTTCACGACGGTGCCGTTCGTGTCGACGTTCTTGATCGAGGCGTCGGCGCTGGTCGGCTTGATCGTCTGCGAGTCGTCGACGGTCACCGAGACGATCGCGCCGCTGTCGATGCTCGACATCGACACGGGGGCCCCGGCGCCGGCGGTCGCGGCGAAGGCGAGACTCGAGGTGCTGTCCGCGCCCTTGTCCTTCAGCGCCTGGAGCACGGTCGCGCGGCTGTCCTGGACGGCCTTGGCGAAGGCGAGCGCGGACTTGTCGAACTTGTCGTAGAACTCGCTCTTGTCGCCCTGGTCGATCACGTTCGCGAACTCTTTGGCCAGCTCGTCAGGTGCGGCCACGAGGAACGGTGAATCCGGCGGGGTGAGTTTGGCGCCCAGCCAGGCGGGAGCCATGTTCGGCAGCTTCGCGGACGCCTGCATCTCGGCGACCGAGGAGATCTTGTAGTCGGACCACGGATCCGGCTGGGTCATCATCATGATCAGCGGCGCGACCTTGTCGTCGCTGCCGTGCTCGACGAGCATCAGCACCGTACGCGGCCATGAGTCGTATGCCTGGGGCACGAGGATCTTGACCTTGTCGGCCGGGATCTTCGCGGGCAGCGCGAAGTCCGCGACGCTCTTGCGGACGGCGTACGCGGTCTTGCGAGCCTCGAGGGCCGCGCCCTCCAACCGGGTCTCCGCCTTGGCCGCGTCCATGTTCTTGTCGGCGTCGGCCAGCGTGCCGGAGATGCTCTCCAGGATCCGTGCGGCCTGCGCCTCGGTCACGGCGGGAGCCTGCTGGCCCGCCTCGACGGCCTGAGTCTCGGTGGGCGTCGGCGTCGGCGTCGTCGCGGAATGCGGCCAGATGTCGGGCGTGCAGCCGCTGAGCAGGGCGGCGGTCACGCCGACGACGGGGAGCAGCAGAAGCGCCCGCCGACGTTTCGGGCTCGCCGCACGACGCTCGCGCACGGCGCCGTCCCGGTTCGACGACGCGGGATCGGTCTCCGACGGCGTCTCGCCGTCGGACGGAGCGGCGGCCTCGGGGCCGGCGTCGATGGCGGCGCGGTCCGCCACGTCGATCGGCTCGGTCACGGGGAGGGGCGGCGGCGCCTTGCGACGCGGGCCGCGGCCCCGGCGCGAATGCCGGATCGCGAGCACGTACAGGACCAGCCCGACCAGGAGGAGGATGCCGCCCGCGACCATGAGGGGTCCGGCCCACGGCGTCGCCGTGTCGAGCGGCCATTTCAGCACCACGTCGGTCGGCGCTTCGGCCTTGCCGTCGGACGCGACCAGCACGCTCACCCCGTCCGGCACCTGCATCCGATCGATCAGCGAGTTCTTGTCCGTGAAGCTGTCCAGCCACAGATCGGAGCCGGCGGGGTTGCGCTGTGCGTTCTCGGCGCCGTCGCCCGTGACGGTCGGCTCGACCACCTTCGCCGTGGTGGTGCCGTCCTTCGCCAGGGTGATCCGGTTGTAGCTCGCGTCGCTCAGCCAGGCTTCGAGATCGGCGGTGCGGGCCTGGGCGACGAAGATCGTGCCATCGCCGTGTGCGACGAGCGTCTGCTCCCCCGGGTGCGCGCGGAGGACGGCGGAGTCGATCACCGTGTACGTCTGGGGTGCCTTGACGGTCAACTCGGCCGCGACGTCCTTGGGGCCGAGGAAGATGGTCCGCTGCGCGATGCCCGTCCCGATCAGGACGGCCGCCAGCACGAAGGCCAGAACAGCCCATACAAAACGCACGAAAAGTCTCCTCCGCGATCCACGGGCAGGCGCCCGGGATCTCCGCTCGACGTTTCAGACTAGCGAAACGACCTGTATGGATGCCACGAGAGGCCCCTCGGCGCGCTCAGCCGCGGCCGTGCGGCGATGCTCAGGGGCACGGCGGGACGCGCCCGTTACGCTGGAGGACCGAACCCGAAGGATCCCATGAAGCTGCACAACCCGTTCCGCACCGCCCTCGTGGCGACCCTCGGCGTGGGCCTGGGCATCATGCTCATCCAGGGCGTGCAGTCCCTGTCGACGATCCTCCTGTATGTCGGAACCGCCTTGTTCCTGAGTCTCGGCCTGGATCCGATGGTGAGCTGGCTGACCCGTCGTCGTCTGCCTCGCTGGGCGGCGGTGCTCATCACGATCCTGGTCGTGCTCGGCGTGTTCGCCGGCATCGTGCTGATGGTGATCCCGATCCTGGTGAGCCAGATCTCTCAGCTCGTCCAGCAGATCACGCAGATCGTGAACAGCGGCACCGCGTTGGCCGATTTCAAGCACTGGCTGGAGGGGCTGCTGCCGAATCTCGACGTCGACACCGTGTTCGGCTACATCAACGACTGGCTGAACAAGAACCTCGGCGACATCAGCAGCTCGATCGGACAGGGCGTGATCGTGGTCGGGGGCGCCCTCTTCGCGGGGATCAGCGGCACGTTCATCGTGCTGATCCTGACGATCTACTTCACGGCGGCGATCCCCTCGCTCAAGGGCGCCGTCTACCAGGTGGTTCCGGCCTCCAAGCGCGACCGCTTCATCGACCTCGCCGAGCAGATCACGGCCTCGGTCGGGCACTACGTCATGGGTCAGGTCGCGATGGGCGTGATCAACGGCGTGCTGAGCTTCATCTTCCTGTCGATCATCCAAGCGCCCTTCCCGATCGTGCTCGCCGTGATCGCGTTCTTCTTCTCCCTGATCCCTCTGGTCGGCACGCTGACGGGATCGACGCTCATCGTCCTGCTCTGCCTCATCCCGGGGCTCGGCTCTCCTCCGTGGGCCTGGCTGATCGCCGCGGCCTATTACCTCGTGTACATGCAGGTCGAGGCCTACGTCATCTCGCCCCGCGTGATGAACCGTGCGGTCGCCGTGCCCGGAGCCGTGGTCGTGATTGCGGCGCTGTCGGGCGGAGCACTGCTCGGCCTGCTCGGCGCGCTCATCGCGATCCCGGTCGCGGCCAGCGTCCTGATCATCTACCGCCAGGTGCTCATCCCGCGGATGAACGAGAGATAGCCGCTCTCAGGCCGCAGGCCATTCCCGCGCCAGCGGAAGTGCGGCAGGGTTCACGGCCGCGACGATCTCGTCCAGCACCCGACGGGTCTGGGTCTCCCCCACCCAGAGATGCTTGCCGCCGTCCACGGCGATGAGCTCGACGTGCGGGATCGCCGCGAACCGCGTCACAGCCTCGGCCGGACGCAGGTAGTCGTCGAGTTCGGGGACCAGCACCACCACGCGCCGGTCGTCGTGCGCCCAGGCGGCCACCTCTGCGGCCGTGGTGCGATGCAAGGGCGGCGACAGCAGGATCACGCCCTCGACGTCGTGGTCCCGGCCGTACTTGAGCGCCAGTTCCGTGCCGAAGGACCAGCCCACCAGCCACGGCCGGGGCAGACCGCGCTCGCGCACGCATGTCATGGCGGCCGCCACATCGTGGCGCTCCGCCGTCCCGCCGTCGAACGCGCCGTCGCTCGTGCCGCGCGGCGAACTCGTGCCGCGCGTGTTGAAGCGCAGTACGGCGAGGTCGGCGAGAGCCGGCAGCCTCGCCGCCGCCTTGCGCAGGATGTGCGAGTCCATGAAGCCGCCGGCCGTGGGCAGCGGATGCAGGGTGACGAGCGTCGCCACGGGAGCCGCCTCCTCGGGCAGGGCGAGCTCTCCGACCAGTCGCAATCCATCGGCGGTGCGCAGCTCGATGTCCTCGCGCCGTGCGGGCAGAGGGCGCGGTCCTCGGATCTCCACCTCAGCTCCTGTTCCAGCAGCCGTTGTGCCAGTGCCGTCGAGCGGCCAGATCAGCCGCGTCGCCCAGCACGCCGTCCGCGCGCCAGACCACGACATGCGCCGTGCCGGCGGAGATCGCGCCCCTGCACCCCGGGCAGATGTACTCCTTCTGCGCCTGCGCCGCCGTCAGCGGCTGGACGTACCATTCCGCGCCCCCGCGCACCTCGGTGCGCTTCCACCCGGCGATCAGCCGGTCGAGGGAGTCCTCGTGCGGGCGCTCCTGACGTCGTCGATGCGGGCGTGGCATGGGTGAGCGCTGCTCACCACCAGTTGTTGGCCGACCAGAACGCCACCGCGGCGCCCCAGCTGCCGTAGCGACCGACGGCGTAGCCGTTGCCCCAGCGCAGGTTGTCGACGGGGTCGTAGCCGTTGCCGGGCACCTTGCTGCACGGCAGCGCCTGCACCAGACCGCACGCGCCGGATCCGCTGTTGGTGGCGTTGGGGTTCCAACCGCTCTCGCGACTCACGATGTAGTCGACGTAACCCCAGTCGCTGGATGCGATGCCCGCCGCGGCCATCCACTCCGCAGGTGCGCCGCCGCCGCTGTAGTACATCGGGCCCGCGTCGCCCGATGAGCCGGAGGACGAGGAGGACGAGTCGCTGGAGGCGACCACGGGCTCAGGCGTCGGGGTCGGCTTCGGGGTGACGTACACCTCGAACGCGTCGCGCGTCTGCGACGTCGGCGTCGCACCGTGCACCGAGACGGTGATGTTCTGCGCGTCGCGCGCCGCCAGTGAGTACGCGGTGGTCACCGCGGCGTGCGCCGGCTCGGAGGCCGACATCGCGAACCCTGCGGGCGCCACGATCGCGACGGAGAATCCCACGACGGCCAGCCCTGCCAGCACCGCGGAAGTCCCCCGCCGATGAGGGTGCGCCTTCGAGGTCGGTCGGGGTGCTGTGGCTGCTGCGTTCTGCACGGCGGTTCGGGGGCGCGCCGCAATCGAATCGTTATCGGGAGTCACAATGGCTCCGAGTTTAGCCAGCCGAACCTGAATTCGCCATGAGAATCGCTCAACGGATTGCCAGCAGGACGTCGATCGTGGCGTCGAGCAGCGCGTCGACCTGCTCCTCGCGATACCCGCGACGCTGCATCCGGAACGCGGTCTGCCGCACCTGCTCCGCCGTCAGCGCGTCGCCGTCGCGGAGAAAGCGCACGATGCGCTTGGCCACGTGATCGACCTCGTCGATGCGGTAGCCGAAGGTCAGCATCCCGGTCCGTGCGAACTTGTGCCCGGGGGCCCGGGTGAGGTGATCCAGGATCACCTGCGCGTCGCTGCGCGCACGCCCGACCCACGCCGAGGCGCCGTCCGTGGAGACGACGAGGGCGCGCTCGCGCTGTGCGAACGCCTCCTCGACCCTGGCCAGCGCCGCATCCACGGCGGGTACGTCATAGCCGCCGCGCACCATCGGAAACGAGGCCGCGCGGATGTCGGCGGATCCGATCCCCTCGGCATCGTCCTCGAACGCGCGACGCGCACGGGCCAGGAACGTGTCGACGGCGGCGCGCTGATAGCCCTTCTCCCTTCGCGGGAGCACGGGGAAGCTCGGCGCGACGGCCGAGGCGTCGCGGTCGGATCGTGCGGAATCGGTCATGCTGCCGCCAGAGGGGTGAGGAGGAGGTACAGGGCGAGGGCGACCACGGCCGAGGGAAGCATGCTGTCGAGCCGGTCCAGCAGACCGCCATGTCCCGGGATCCAGGAGCTCATGTCCTTGATGCCGAGATCGCGCTTGAGCAGCGACTCCCCCAGGTCTCCGATGGTCGCGGAGGCCACGAGGACGGCGCCGAAGATGAGGCCGGCCCACCACGGCACGCCCAGGAGGTAGACGCCGACCAGGGCGCCGGCGAGCAGGGATCCGACCACCGCGCCGGCGAAGCCCTCCCACGTCTTCTTCGGGCTGACGCGCGGCGCCATCGGATGCCGCCCGCCGCGCCCGAACAGCAGGCCGGACGCGTAGGCGCAGGTATCGGCCACCACGACGACGACGATGAGCGAGAGCACCCACCACTCGCCGCGCGGCTGACGCAGCAGCATGAGCATGAGGGCACCGAGGAACGGCACGTACACCTGGATGAATCCGCCGGCGAGTGCGTCGGTGAGGACGTCGCCGTAGGTGCGTCCGTCCTTCGTGACCATCTGCGCGACCAGGCGCCACACGACGACGCCGAACACGGCGACGAACAGCATCACCCAGGTCAGCCACGGTTCGGCGAAATACCCGCCCGCGGCCAGTGCCGCGCCGAGCACGAGCTGCGGCCACAGGTCGACCTTGCGACCGCCGGTGCGCAGCGCGAGCACGAGCTCCCAGACGGCGATCAGGATGATGGCGAGGCCGATCACCACGAATGACCATTTCGCGAACAGCAGCGAGGCGAGGATCACCCCGCCGATCAGGAGGCCCACGCCGATCGCGACCACCAGGTCGCGCCCGGTGCGCTCCTTGATGCGCTCGTTCGCCTGGTCCAGCTGGTCGCGGGCGTGCGAGACGTGCGTCTCGATCTCGGCCTTCTTCGCCCGGAACTGCGCCTGCAGATTCTCACCGCTGCGCGCAGGCGGGTTCTCCTCGCCGCGCGAAGACAGGGTCTCGTCACCGCGCCGCCGCTGCGCGTCGCGCGTGCGCGGCGGAAGAGGCGGTCGTGGCGGGATCCTCGACGCGTCGTCGTCGTCGGACGGGGTGCTCATAGGCGGTCTCAGACCTCGAGCAGCTCGGCCTCTTTGCGCTTGACAGCCTCGTCGATGAGGTCGACGTGCTGGCGCGTGAGGGCATCGAGCTCCTTCTCCCCGCGGGCGATCTCGTCCTCGCCGAGATCGCTCTTCAGGGCGTCCAGCTCATCCTTCGCCTTGCGACGGATGCCGCGGACGTGCACCTTCGCGTCCTCGCCCTTGCTCTTCACGAGCTTCACGTACTCCTTGCGGCGCTCGGCGGTGAGCTCCGGCATCGTGACGCGCACGATGTTGCCGTCGTTGGAGGGGTTGGCCCCCAGGTTCGGCATGTCGCGGATGGCCTGCTCGATGGCCTTGAGCGCCGACTTGTCATAGGGCGTGACGTTGAGCGTGCGAGCCTCGGGGTTGGCCAGCGAGGCGAGCTGCGCGAGAGGCGTCGGCGTGCCGTAGTAGTCCACCAGGACCTTCTGGAACATCTGCGGGTTGGCACGGCCGGTGCGCACCGTGCTGAAGTCCTCCTTGGCGGCCTCGACGGCGCGCTGCATGCGGGAGGTGGTGTCGGCGAGGACATCCGCGATCACGGTGACTCCTATTCGTCAGGGGGTTGCGATGCAAGTCTATCGGGGAGGATGCGCGGATCCCCGGCCCGACGCCCAGCGGCGCGGCCCGGGGATCCGATGGCCTCAGGCGATGACGCGGGTTCCGATCGGCTCGCCCAGGAGCGCGCGGGTGATGTTGCCGGCGGGCTCCATGCCGAAGACGCGCATGTCCATGCCGTTGTCCATGCACAGGCTGAACGCCGTGGAATCGACGACCTTGAGGCCGCGCACGAGCGCATCCTGGAAGGTGATCTCCTCGATCCGCTCCGCCGAGGCGTCCTTCTTGGGGTCGGCGGTGTAGATCGCGTCCACGCCGTTCTTGGCGACCAGGACCTCGTCGGCGCCGATCTCCAGCGCGCGCTGAGCCGCGACGGTGTCCGTGGAGAAGTACGGCAGGCCGGCGCCGGCGCCGAAGATCACGACGCGGCTCTTCTCCATGTGCCGTTCGGCACGCAGTGGCAGGTACGGCTCGGCGACCTGGGTCATGGCGATCGCGGACTGCACGCGCGGCGACGCTCCCGCCTGCTCGAGGAAGTCCTGCAGGGCGAGCGCGTTCATGACGGTGCCGAGCATTCCCATGTAGTCGGCACGGGCCCGGTCCATGCCGCGCTGGCTCAGCTCCGCTCCGCGGAAGAAGTTGCCACCGCCGACGACGACCGCGATCTCGACCCGGTCGGTGGCGGCTGCGATCTCTCGCGCGATCTGGCTGACGATGTCCGGGTTGACCCCGAGCTGGCCACCGCCGAAGGCCTCACCGGAGAGCTTGAGGACGACGCGTCGTCGCCCCTGTCGTTCGGTCATGGAGTACTTCCTCTCGTCTGGGAAAAGATATCGTCTGCAGCCCCCGCACAAGAGCGGGGGCATGACGAAGGGGTCCGGATCCTGGTGGATCCGAACCCCTTCGATGCTGTTACGCGCCGACCTTGAAGCGGGCGAAGCCGGTCACGTTCAGACCGGCGTCCTTCGCGACCTGGCCCACGGACAGCTTGTTGTCCTTGGCGTAGTCCTGCTCGAGCAGGGCGACCTGCTTGAAGAACGCGGTCACGCGACCCTCGACGATCTTCGGCAGGGCGGCCTCGGGCTTGCCCTCGTTGCGGGAGATCTCGGTGACGATCTCGCGCTCCTTCTCCACGTCCGCGGCCGGGACGTCCTCACGGGTGAGGTAGGACGGGTTCGCGAACGAGATGTGCTGCGCGATGCTGCGAGCGGTCTCCGCGTCGTCACCCGTGTAGGCGACGACGACGCCGATCTGCGGCGGGAGGTCCTTGCTCGTGCGGTGCAGGTAGACCTCGGTGCGCTCGCCCGAGATGGTCGCGACGCGACGCAGCTCGACCTTCTCGCCGATGATCGCCGCCTCGTCCGAGATCAGCTGCTCGACGGTCTGACCACCGGCGTCCGCCGCGAGGGCGGCCTCGACGGAGTCGGCCTTGATGGCGGCCGCGGCGTCGGCGACCTTGTCGGCCAGCGCGATGAAACGCTCGTTCTTCGCGACGAAGTCCGTCTCGCAGGCGAGCTCGACGAGCGTCACGGCGCCGTCCTGCTCGCGGGCGACGACCAGGCCCTCGCTGGTGGAACGGTCAGCGCGCTTGGCGTTGCCCTTCGCACCCTTCAGGCGAAGGATCTCGACGGCCTTCTCGACGTCTCCGTCGGCCTCCTCGAGCGCCTTCTTGGTGTCGACCATTCCCGTTCCGAGCTGCTCACGCAGCGCCTTGATGTCGGCGATGGTGAAGTTGGCCATGTTGTGGTGGCTCCTTGCTTCGTATGTGTGCGTGGTGGTTGCGGGTCGGAGGGCTTACGCCCTCCGACGGACCGCGATTACTTGTCGGCCGACTCGGCGTCGGCGACCTCGGTCGCCGTCTCGTCCGCAGCAGCGGCGATCGCCTCGTCATGCGCCTCGGCGCCGGCCTCGTCAGCAGCGGACTCGGTGGCGGCGGTCTGCGCGTCGGCGCCTTCGAGGAGCTCCTGCTCCCACTCGGCGAGCGGCTCGGCGTCGCCGGCGTCCGGGTTGTGCTTGAGCTGCAGGCCCTCGGCCGCGGCGTCGGCGATGATGCGGGTCAGCAGCGAGACGGAGCGGATCGCGTCGTCGTTGCCGGGGATCGGGTACTGGAAGTCATCCGGGTCCGCGTTGGTGTCGAGGATGCCGATCACCGGGATGCCGAGCTTCTTGGCCTCGTCGATGGCGAGGTGCTCGCGCTTGGCGTCGACGACCCACAGGGCCGACGGGGTCTTGGTCAGGTTGCGGATGCCACCCAGCGACTTGTGCAGCTTGTCGAGCTCGCGCTTCTTGAGCAGCAGCTCCTTCTTCGTGAAGCCCGAGGCGGCCGGGTTCTCGTAGTCGAGCTCCTCGAGCTCCTTCATGCGGGCGAGACGCTTCGCGATGGTGGTGAAGTTCGTGAGAAGACCACCGAGCCAGCGCTGGTTGACGTAGGGCTGGCCCACGCGGGTGGCCTGCTCGGCGAGGATCTCCTGCGCCTGCTTCTTGGTGCCCACGAAGAGGATGGTGCCGCCGTGCGCGACCGTCTCCTTGACGAAGTCGTAGGCCTTGTCGATGTAGCCGAGCGACTGCTGCAGGTCGATGATGTGGATTCCGCTGCGCTCCGTGAGGATGAAGCGCTTCACCTTCGGGTTCCACCGGCGGGTCTGGTGTCCGAAGTGAACGCCGCTGTCGAGCAGCTGGCGGATGGTGACGACGGCCATGGTCGTGCTCCTTGCTTGTTGAGGTTGTGCTGCCGATCGGACGATCGGCGATCCTGGTGCCCGGCGCACACTCCGCTCTCTTCCGAGAGACCTGTGGAGTGTTCGCCACGTTGAACGCTGTGGGCACGCGTAGTCACCCCGATAGACGGGATGCCCTGCAAGCATATCAGGGTCGCGACGTGGGGTCGCACCCGATCCGTCCGCACAATCCGGCGGCCGCACCGACTCTGCACCGATCGCGCGGAACGCACGCCGCGCGATCGCCGCGCGGCGCAGGATCAGGGGATGGGCTCCCTTCGCACCCCTCGCTGCCCGGCGGCGATCCGTCGCCGGCCGATCCGGCTGCTCGCGATCGCGGCCGCGCTGCTCGGCGGACTCATCCCCGTGACGCTGCCGGCTGCGGCGCCCACGGCGGCCGCTTGCGGGCATCCTGCCGGGGCGGACGGCGGAGCCCCGCTCCAGAGAGGCGGGCCGTCCCCTGGTCTGACCCCGGCGGCGGGGTCGGGCTCTGCGGCGGGGCGCGGCTCGGGCAGCGCCCCCTCTCCCCTGCCGGACCATGACTGGCTCTGGCCCGCCGAGGGCGCCCGCTCGGTGATCGTGCCGTTCCGAGCTCCCGCGCACGACTACGGACCGGGACACCGCGGCATGGACATCGCCGCGATCGACGACGTCAGGGCTCCGGCCGATGGCGTGGTCGCATACCTGGGCACGGTCGTCGATCGCCCGCTGCTGACGATCGACCACGGCAACGGCTTGGTCACCACGCTCGAGCCCGCACAGTCGGCGCTCGCTCCCGGCGCGACGGTGCATCGCGGGGACGTGATCGCGACGGTATCCACCGGCGGGCACACGCCGGCGGGGGCGCTGCATATCGGCGTGCGCTGGAACGGCGTCTACGTCAATCCGATGCTGCTGTTCGGCGACGTGCCGCGGGCGGTGCTGCTGCCCTGCGGCTCCCGTGGCTGCTGACGATCGTCCCGCCGCGACGAGAGCCGTTCTCGACGCCCCGTCACGCCCGTGGATGCGCGAGCCGGTAACTCGCCGCGAGGCGCTCCGCCGAGACGTGCGTGTAGATCTGGGTGGTCCCCAGACTCGCGTGACCGAGGATCTCCTGCACCGCTCGCAGGTCTGCTCCCCCGTCGAGCAGGTGCGTGGCAGCGGAATGACGGAGCGCATGCGGTCCGACGGTCTCCGCACCGATGACCGGCGCGAGCACGCGGGCGACCAGCTCGTACACCGCGCGCGATCCCAGCGCTCCCCCGCGCGCGCCGCGGAACAGCGCGGGACCGGACTCCTCCGCACGAGCGACGAGCACGGGGCGGGCGCGGCGCAGGTACGAGGCGACCGCATCACGAGCCGGGGCGCCGAAGGGGACGACCCGCTCCCTGCCGCCCTTCCCGAGCACGCGAGCGGTGCCGCGGTCGAGGTCGATGTCGTCGACGGCGAGCCCGCACAACTCGGAGACGCGCATGCCCGACCCGTACAGCAGCTCCAGGATCGCGCTGTCCCGCAGTCGGACAGGATCCCCGTCGAGGGCGGCGTCGCGCGCCTCGTCGAGCAGGACGCGCATCGCGTCGGCCGACGCCACCGCCGGCAGCGTGCGTCCGCGCTTGGGCGTCACGAGGCGCAGCGCGGGGTCGTGCGGGACCAGCCCCGCCTCGGTGGCCCAGGCGAAGAACGAGCGCACCGCCGCCGTGCGACGCGCCAGCGTCGATCGCGCGTCGCCTCTTTGCGTGGCGCGCCACAGCCAGTCCCGCAGCGCCTCGAGATCCACGTCGCCGAGGGGAGCGTCCGCCGTCGCCGCCGCGAGGTCGGCGAGATCCGACCGGTACGCGCGCACCGTCGCAGGTGACAGCCGCCGCACCTGAGCGAGGTGCGTCGTGAACGCCGTGGCGGCTTCTGATACGCGCATGGCTCCAGCATGCGCTCCGCAGCCCGGCACCGACGGGAGCACGCGCGGGACCCATGATCTCTCGCTGCAGGACCTCACTGCACGATGCTGCGCCACCCCCGCTCGGAGCGGACCGCGCTGCCGTCCAGTTCCAGGATGCCGAGGAGCGCCTCGACTCGATCCGCGCTCAGTCCGCTGCGCTGCGCCAATTCGGCGATGCCGCGCGGCGTGCGCACGTTCAGGGCATCCGCGAGGCGCACCATGTCCGGATCCTCGGTGGTGATCATCGGCGGCGCAGCCGTGGCGACTCCGAGCAGCTCGCGCACGTCGGCGACAGAGGTGATGCAGCGCGCGTCGTAGTCCCGCAGCAGCCGGTGGCAGCCCGCCGACGCCGTCGACGTGATCGGCCCCGGGACGGCGCCGAGCGGTCTGCCGAGCGCGGCCGCATGCCCCGCCGTGTTCAACGACCCGCTGCGCTGTCCGGCCTCGACCACGACGGTCGCGGCCGAGAGCGCGCTGATCAGCCGGTTGCGCGCCAGGAATCGCCATCTGGTCGGCGCGACGCCGCAAGCCACCTCCGTCACCAGCGCACCGCTCGACACGATCCGCTCGAACAGCTGCGCATGCCCGCTCGGATAGGGCCGGTCCACCCCTCCCGCGAGCACCGCCACGGTCTCTCCTCCGGCACGAAGCGCCGCGCGGTGCGCCGTGCCGTCGATCCCGTACGCCCCTCCTGAGAAGATCACGCGCCCCTCGGCGGCGAGCTCCCCGGCCAGTTCTCCCGCGACGTGCTCGCCGTAGCTCGAGGACGCCCTGGCGCCGACGAGCGCGACGCCGTGGCTCGCCAGCACCGCCGCATCTCCGCGCAGCCACAGCGCGAGCGGAGCATGCGCGCCCAGGTCTGCAGCGCGCGACGGCCACTCCGCGTCAGACGGCAGCAGCAGGGTCGCACCGATGCGCGCAGCGGTGCGCAACGCGCCGAGATGCAGCAGAGGGTCGAGCCGGGGCGCCCAGCGGCGCCGCCCGTCCCGCAGCGCTCCCCGTGCGGGCCGAGCCTCGTCCTCCGCCCCGTCGTCGCCGTAGCCGTTCGCCATGACATCCAGCGCCTCCTCGGCTCCGAGCGCCGCCACGAGTGCGCCCGCGACGCCATCACCGGGCTCCGTGATGAGGCTCCAGATCAGGCTGTCCCGCACCGCGGGCAGTTCCGCATCGGGACGGACACGGGCGGCCGCCTCGCGGAAGCGCTCGTCCTCACGCACGGCGCGCAGCCGGGCCACGAGCTCCGCGGCACCGAGTGCGCGCCTCGCCCCGTCCGCCGCGTTCGCCGCCGTCGAGCCCCGTTCCGTCATGCTCATGCCGTCATCCCCTTCTTCAGGAACAGGGCGCGCCCCACATGGTCGAGCCCGGGAGCATCCGCCCCTGCCAGATCGGCCACCGACCATGCCAGCCGTAGAACCCTGTCGTATCCGCGCAGCGAGAGCGCCCCGCGCTGCAGCGCGCGGTCCAGGGGTGCACGCGCCTCGACCGGAAGCCGGAAGTCGCCCTGCCGCAACCATGTCCCCGGCACATGCGCGTTGAGCCGCCAGGGCGTGCCCTTCCAGCGCCGCGCCGCGCGGTGGCGGGCCTCCTCGACCCGCCCGCGTGCGTCGACCGTCGAGAGCGCGCCGCGCTCCTGCGTGCTGACCTGAGCGGCGGAGACGCGGGCGACCCGCACCTCGATGTCGAGCCGGTCCCGGATTGGACCGGAGAGTCGCGCCGCATAGCGCCGGATCGCGGAGGGCGGGCAGATGCACTCCTCACCGACCACGCCGAAGACCCCGCACGGACACGGGTTTGTGGCAAGCACGAGCTGGAACCGCGCGGGGAAGCGCGTGGTGAACTCCGCACGATGGATCTCGATCATGCCCGCCTCCAGCGGCTGCCGGAGTGCGTCCAGAACACCGCCCGGTGCCTCGGCCGCCTCGTCGAGGAAGAGCAGCCCACCGTGCGCGCGGGCGATCGCACCCGGCCGGGCCGCCCGGGATCCGCCCCCGATCATGGCCGCGACCGACGCGCTGTGATGAGGCGCCACGAACGGCGGGCGCCGGTCCAGCCGGGTCAGGTTCTCCCCCATCAAGGAGCGGATCGACGCCGCCTCGAGTGCCAGTTCCTCGTCGAGGTCGGGCAGGATCCCCGCGAGTCTGCGCGCGAGCATGGTCTTGCCGGCACCGGGCGGACCGGACAGGAGCAGATGGTGCCCTCCCGCCGCTGCGGCCACGAGGGCGGCGACCGCCTCGTCCTGCCCGATCACATCCGCCAGCTCCGGCGCGGGGCCGCTCGTCGCCGGAGTGACCGCGGCGAGCACCGGTTCCGGCTCACCGAGGTCTGCGAGGTCGGCGCCGTGCAGCAGCGCCACGTGAGCGAGGCTCACCGCAGCGTGCACGTCGAGGCCCGGCACCAGTCGCGCCTCCGCCTCGTTCGCCACGGGCACCACCGCCCGCTCGAAGCCGGCCTCCCTTGCCGCGTGCAGGGCCGGCAGCACGCCCGGAATCGGACGCAGCCGCCCGTCCAGTCCGAGTTCGCCGAGGTGCACGGTGCGGGCGAGGGAGACCTCGTCGAGCGCCCCGGTCGTACCGAACGCCGCGATCGCGATAGCGAGGTCGAACGCCGAGCCGTGTTTGGGCAGGCTCGCAGGCGACAGGTTCACCGTGAGTTTGCGCCGCGGCAGGTCGAGACCGCTGTTGCGGCAGGCGTTGTGCACGCGGCGCACGGCCTCGCCGAGCGCGCGATCCGCCAGCCCGATGAGATCGAACCCGGGGGTCTGCTGGGAGAGGTCGGCCTCGACGTCGACCATGTGGCCGTTCAGCCCGGTCAGGGCCACCGCCCAGGTGCGCGCGGTCATCGCAGGTCCTGCAGGTGCTCGAGGGATCCGATCGCCGGGTCCGCGCCCACGATCCCGATGGCCTCGAGCCGCAGCGCCCGCCCCCTGCTCGCCATCGGGTGCTCCCGCACCCACACGTGCACGAGCCGCCACAGTCGCTGTCGTTTGCGCTCGTCGATCGCCTCGAACGGGTGGCCGTAGTCGAGGGTGCGCCGGGTCTTCACCTCGACGAACGCCAACGCGTCGCCGCGCTGCGCGACGATGTCGAGCTCGCCCTGATCGCACCGCCAGTTGCGGTCGATGATCCGGTATCCGAGTCGGGTCAGGTGCGCGGCGGCGCGGTCCTCCCCCGCGCGTCCGAGATCGTCCTTGGCTGCCATGACCGACAGCCTGGTCGCCGCCATGCAGGCGTGGAGCGCCGTCCGCGCAACCCGTGCGCAATCGGCGGGATCATCCGCCTGGGGAGGACGATCACGCCCGGAGCGGCAGGCGCGTCAGACGCGACCGCGCGGCGCCATCGCTCGCATCACTCCCCGTCGAGCGAGAGCTCCTGCGGCAGCTCGAACTCGCGGCGCGACAGCTCCTCGACATTCACGTCCTTGAACGTGAGGACGCGCACGGACTTCACGAAGCGGTCGGCGCGATAGATGTCCCACACCCAGACGTCGTTCATGGACACTTCGAAGTAGAAGTCGTGCTCGGTGTCCCGGCGCACGACGTTGACCTCGTTGGCGAGATAGAAGCGGCGCTCGGTCTCGACCACGTACTGGAACTGCAGGACCACGTCGCGGTACTCGCGGTACAGAGCGAGTTCGAGCTCACGGTCGTAGTCGTCGAAGGCGTCGTCATCCATGATCCCCCCATCCTACGAGAGCCGGATCCGCGAGGCCGCATCCTCGCGCCGCGGTCAGAACAGAGTGGGCGCGTCGGCGATCGCCCAGGATGAGCGGTGGTGGCGGGTCAGACCGCGCAGGCGGATCGCCTCGCGGTGCTCGATGCTGGCGTAGCCCTTGTTCCGCTCCCACTGGTAGTCGGGGAACTCCGGGGCGAGGTCGACCATGAGAGCGTCACGGGCCACCTTGGCCAGCACCGAGGCGGCAGCCACGGAGGCGCAGTCCCGGTCGGCCTTGATGATCGAACGCACGGTCAGGCGGCCGGGGTGCACCGCCGAGACGTAGTCGTGGTTGCCGTCGAGGATCACCAGCGCCGATGACGCCTCCCACGCGTCTCCGCAGGCGGCGATGATCGCACGGGATGCGGCGAGTCCCAGCGCGCGCATGATGCCGACCTCGTCGATCTCCGCGCTCGAGGCCCAGCCCACGGCGCTCGCCGGCGCCCATGCACCGGCGCGCTCGGCGACCTCGGGCCGGCGTCTCTCCGGCACGAGCTTCGAGTCCCGCAGCCCCTGTGGCACGCGTCGACGTGCAGCCGCGGCATCGACGACCGTCGCGCCCACGGCCACGGGTCCCGCCAGCGCGCCCCGCCCCACCTCGTCCAGGGCGATCAGATGCGGGTGCTCTCGCAGCAGTCGCCGTTCGAGGACGAGGCTAGGCTCGACGACCGCCACGACGGCGCCCCTGCTGCTTCGGAGTGGACACCCCGTTGAACACGGCGTAGTGGCCGTCGATGAGGCCGAATCGGTCGAACGGCCAGGTGGTCAGGAAGGCACGCCCGACGATGTTCCCCATCGGCACGAACCCGCCTCCGGGCTGATCCTGGTGATAGCGGGAGTCCTCGGAACGGGTGCGGTTGTCACCGAGCACCCAGACGGCGCCCTTGGGCACCGTGACATCGAACGGGATGCTGGAGGCACGCGCGTCGCCCACGCCCGGCTTGAGATACGACGACTCATCGATCGGGGCGCCGTTGACGGTGATCTGGCCCAGCGAGTTGCAGCACACGACATGGTCGCCGGGCAGACCGATGAGGCGCTTGACGAGATGGTCGTCCGAGTCGGGGGCGGCGACCCCGATCAGGGTGAGGAACCACTCCCCTGCCTCGAACAGCGGGGATCGCGGCGGCTGCGGCGGCGCCGGCGGCAGCCAGCCACCCGGATCCTTGAAGACCACGACGTCGCCGCGGTGATAGCCGTTCCAGTGCGGGGTGATCTCATCGACGAGGATCCGGTCCTTGATGAGCAGCGTGTTCTCCATCGAACCGGAGGGGATGTAGAAACTGCGCACGACGAAGGTCTTCACGAGGAAGGAGACCAGCACCGCGATGAGCAGGATGACGACGACGTCGCGGAGGAAGATCACCCAGCCGCGTCGTCGCGGTGCCGTCTGCTCCCGCACCGCGTCGGCGGTTCCGGCCGCCGCGATCTCTTCCGTCATGCGCCATCCTTCACAGACCTCGGCCGTCGGCTGACGGCGCCTTCCAGCTTCTCATGTCCGGAGACGAACAAGCGCCCCGAGAACCGTGTCTCGGGGCGCTTGTTCGAAAGCGGATCGGGTCAGCGCGCGTCGCGCTTCTCCTTGATCTTCGCCTTCTTGCCGCGCAGGTTGCGGAGGTAGTACAGCTTGGCGCGGCGCACGTCACCGCGGGTGACGACCTCGATGTGGTCGATCACCGGGGAGTGCACCGGGAAGGTGCGCTCGACGCCCACCTGGAAGCTGATCTTGCGGACCGTGAAGGTCTCGCGCACGCCGTCGCCCGAGCGGCCGATGACGACGCCCTGGAAGACCTGGATACGGGAGCGGCTGCCCTCGATGATGTTGACGTGCACCTTGACGGTGTCGCCGGGGAAGAACTCGGGGATGTCGGAGCGGAGCGAAGCCGCATCGACGACGTCGAGGATCTGCATGATCGTCTCTCTCTGCACTCGCCTCAGGTCGCATGCATGTAGGAAGGGATGAAGGTGTGGTGTGTGCCGAACGGAGCGCTAGGCGTCCGCGGGCTCCCCTGAGGCAGAACCGGGTCACGGCACAAGGAACCATTCTGCCATGGATCCGGATCCGCACCAAAACGGGATCCGATGCCGCAGCGGTGGGCTCAGTGCTCGGAACGACCGTCCCCGGGGCGACCCGTCTCGCTGATGACGATGACCTCGGCGTGCTGCCGCGTCCGTTCCCGGACGGCGTCGCTCTGATCGCCGTATGTGGTGGCGTGCATCGCGTCGCCGTCGACGACGAAGCCCGCCCTGCCGCGCTCCGCCACGTCCTTCCAGAGCTGCCGGAGAGTCGACCAGAACAGGCCGAGGAACGCGACGATCGTGCCGGTGAGGAGCCAGCCGAACGCGTCCTTCGGGAAGAAGCCGAGGGCGATCGTGAGGGCGTGCCAGACAGCGAACCCCACGACGTCGCGCCAGGAGACCGCGCGCTCCTCGCGGACGGTCGGACGTGCGCGCACGAGCAGCCCCAGCGCGACCTCCCCGACCAGCACGGAGGGCAGCGCGACGAACAGCACCCAGAGGAAGGCCCATCCGCCGGCCTGGAACACGCCCCAGCCGATGAACAGCCACAGCGGCAGCACCAGGGCGGCCGGGAACAGCCAGGAGTAGAAAGCGCGCCGGATCCACATACCGCGATGCTACGTCGGCGGCACCGGCCGGGATCCGCACGTTCGCTGTGAGCGTCGCCTGTGGAGCAGTAGGAGAGAATGGACACGACGAGAGGACTGGGAATGATCGAACTGCGCACCCCCGCCGAGATCGAGGAGATGCGGGCGGCCGGACGCTTCGTGGCGGAGACGCTGGCGACGCTGCGCGCCGAGACCAAGGTGGGCACGAACCTGCTCTCGATCGACCGGCGCGCGCACGACATGATCCGCAAGGCCGGCGCCGAGTCCTGCTACATCGACTACCACCCCTCCTTCGGCGCGAGCCCGTTCGGGAAGGTCATCTGCACGTCGGTGAACGACGCGGTGCTGCATGGACTCCCGCACGACTACACGCTGCGCGACGGCGACCTCGTCTCCCTCGATTTCGCGGTCTCCGTCGACGGCTGGGTCGCGGACTCCGCCGTGTCGTTCGTGGTGGGCACCCCGCGCGATGAGGATCTGCGTCTCATCGACACCACCGAGCGCGCTCTGGATGCGGCGATCGCGGCGGCCCTGGTCGGCAACCGCATCGGCGACATCTCGGCCTCGATCGCCGCCGTCGCGCATGGCGAGGGCTACTCGATCAACACCGACTTCGGCGGGCACGGCGTCGGGCGCATCATGCACGGCGATCCGCACGTGCCCAACGACGGCCGCCCTGGACGCGGGTTCCCGCTGCGCGCGGGCCTCGTGATGGCCCTGGAGCCCTGGTTCCTCGCGACCACGGACGAGCTCATCACCGACCCGGACGGCTGGACGCTGCGCAGCGTCGACGGCTCCCGCGGTTCGCACTCGGAGCACACGGTCGCGATCACCGAGGACGGTCCGATCGTCCTCACCGACCGCACCTTCCTCGGCGTCGACTGATCCCGGCCGGGCGTCGTCCACGCCGACCGCATACGGCGATCGGGGCGGCGCTCAGCCCTCGTCGTCGGGGAGCAGGTCGGGGCGGCGGCGGCGGGTGCGCTCGATCTGCTGCTCGCGCCGCCAGGCCGCGATCGCACCGTGGTTGCCGCTCAGGAGGATCGGCGGCACCTCGCGGTCGCGCCAGACGGACGGCTTCGTGTACGACGGGTACTCGAGCAGGCCGTCCTCGTGCGACTCCTCGACGAGGCTCTCGGGATTGCCGACGACGCCGGGGATGAGCCGGCCGATCGCTTCGACCATCGCCATGACGGCGACCTCTCCCCCGTTGAGCACGTAGTCGCCCAGACTGATCAGCCGCACCTCGCCGAGCCCCGCGGCCTCTTCGAACACGCGCTCGTCGATGCCCTCGTAGCGCCCGCAGCCGAAGATCAGGTGCTCGCGGTCCGCGAGCTCGCGGGCCGTCGACTGATGGAACACCTCGCCGGCCGGAGAGGGGAAGATGATGGTGGGGCGCCCTTCGGCGGCGTCCGCAGAGCGCGCCGCCGAGAGCTGATCGAGGGCGAGCCCCCACGGCTCCGGTTTCATAACCATGCCTGCGCCGCCGCCGTACGGCGTGTCATCGACGGTGCGATGCCGGTCGCTGGTCCAGTCGCGCAGATCGTGGACGTTCAGATCCAGGATCCCGGCGCCCTGCGCCCTGCCGAGCAGGGAGAGGGTCAGCCCGTCGAAGTACGACGGGAAGATCGAGACGACGTCAATCCGCACCGGGCGCGTCCTGCTCGGAGGCGTCCGCAGGTGCGTCGTCCTCGACGAGCTCCTCGAAGAGGCCGGCCGGAGGCGTGACGATGATCCGACCCGCGCCGATGTCCACGGTCGGCACGATCGCCGAGACGAACGGGACCATGATCTCGCCGGTCCCCGATGCGGGCCGGACGATGAGCAGATCCTGCGCGGGCAGGTGATCCACGCGGATCACGCGCCCGACGACGACATCATCGCGGACGACGTCCAGCCCGGTGAGCTGATGGTCGTACCAGGCGTCGTCCTCGGGCTCCTCGGTCTCGTCCTGATCGATCCAGAGGATCGCCTTGACCAGGCCCTCGGCCGCGGTGCGATCGTCGACGCCCTCGAAGAACACGACGGAGCTGCCGTTCATCACCCGGTGCTCACGGACGGTGATGGACTTGCCGTGCCACGGAGATGCCTCGGGCACCTGCAACGTGAACTCGGCGCCGGGCACGAAGCGGCCGGCCGGATCGTCGGTGTACAGCTCCAGCTTGAGCGCGCCCTTGAGTCCGTGCGCCTTGACGAGGCGCCCCACGCGCAGCTGGTTGCGGCCTGACGGGCGGTCTGCGGTGGCCACGCTCAGTCGTCCGCGACGTCGACGCGAACGCGACGTCCGTCCGCGAGTGCGGTGATCAGCGTCCGCAGGGCCTTGGCGGTGCGGCCGCCGCGCCCGATCACGCGACCCCTGTCGTCGGGGTGCACATGCACCTCGAGGACGTCGCCGCGGGGCGACGAGGTGGCGGTGATGGTGACATCCTCCGGGTGATCGACGATCCCCGAGACGATGTGCTCGAGCGCGGCAGCCAGCACGACGGATTACTCCGCGTCGGCCGCAGCGTCCGCTGCGTCCTCGGCGGGGGTCTCGACGGGAGCCTCCTCGGCGGGAGTCTCCTTCTTCTCGACCTTGGGCTTGATGACCGACTTCTTGGAGGAGTCGGCCTCGAAGGCGACCTTCTCGCCGGCGACCTTGAGGGTGGACTTCGCGTCCTTGTCGCCCTTGAAGATGCCCCAGTCGCCCGTGATCTTGAGGATGGCGGCGACCTGCTCGGTCGGCTGCGCGCCGACGGACAGCCAGTACTGCGCCCGCTCGGAGTCGACCTCGATGAACGAGGGCTCCTCGGTGGGGTGGTACTTGCCGATCTCCTCGATCACGCGACCATCGCGCTTGGTGCGCGAGTCGGCGACGACGATGCGGTAGTAGGGCGCACGGATCTTGCCCAGGCGCTTGAGACGGATCTTGACAGCCACGATTCTCCTGAATGGTGTGGAAGGAAGACGAACTGATCACCAGAAGCGTGGGGTGCACACCCGGTGGAAGCTCTAAGGGTGGATCACGGCCGGATAGAGGGTCGAGCGGCGATCCAGCTGTCCATTCTGCCAGATCCCCGGCGCTGAGGCGAAACGACGCGGATCCGTGTCGCCCTGACCGTCCAGCGATCTGTACTGCATGACATATTACCTAATAGGATGGCAGCATGTCCGATGTCATCGCCGACCTCGTCCTCGTCGACGCCCCGTCCCTCTCCGCCCGCGTGGACATGCCCACGGCGATCCGTGCGATCGGCGACGTGCTGCGCGGCGGGTTCGACCCCGAAGAGGACCTCCCCCGCACCATCCTGGACGTTCCGCACGGCCAGCTCCTGCTCATGCCGGCGGCGATCGACGGCATGGTCGGACAGAAGCTCGCCTCGGTCGCCCCGGAGAACCCGGCCCGCGGCCTGGAGCGCATTCAGGGCGTCTACGTGGTGCTGGACGGAGCGACGCTCGCTCCGATCGCGGTCATGGACGGCACGGCCCTCACCTCGCTGCGCACACCGGCCGTGAGCGCCGCTGTCGTCGATGTCGTCGCGGGGGCGCACGCGGGCGACCTCGTCATCTTCGGGACCGGCCCTCAGGCGGTGCGGCATGTGCAGGCGATCGGCGCGGTTCGCGCGCTGCGGTCCGTGCGCATGATCGGGCGCGACCCGCAACGCACCGCTGCCGCCGTCGCCGAGGCGCGCACCCTGGTGCCGACCGCAGACATCGCGGCCGGAGGACGCGGTGACCTCGCGGGCGCCGACCTGATCGTCTGCGCCACGACGGCGGCGGATCCGCTCCTGTCCGCGGACGCGGTCCGTGACGACGCGACCGTCGTCGCGATCGGCTCGCACGAGCCGGCGAAGGCCGAACTGCCGGCAGAGCTCCTCGGCCGCGCCCAGGTCATCGTGGAGAGCCGTCGCGTCGCCGCGACCGAGGCCGGGGATGTCATTCGGGCGGTCGCCGCCGGTGCGGTGCGCTCGGAGGACCTCGTCACGATGCACGAGCTGTTCCGCGGGGCGATCGCCCCCGCGTCCGATCGACCGCGGGTCATCAAGACGTGCGGCATGGGCTGGCAGGATCTCGCGGTGGCCGCGCTGGCCGTCCGCCGCGGAGAGGGGCGATGATGACTCAGGTGTGGACGACCGAGGACTGGCACACGGCAGGCGAGCCGTTCCGCATCGTGGCGGGCGTGCCCACGCACGGCGCGACCGTCGCCGAGCGCCGCGTCGAGGCGATCGGTGGCGAGGCGGACGCGGTACGACGATTCCTCTGCCTCGAGCCGCGCGGCCACGACGACATGTACGGCGGATTCGTCACCGAACCGGACGACGACGGCGCCGATTTCGGCGTGCTGTTCTGGCACAAGGACGGCTTCTCGACCGCCTGCGGTCACGGCACCATCGCGCTCGGCGCGTGGGCCGTGCGCATGGGCGTGGTCCCGTCCGACCCGGACGGCGAGACCACGGTCACGATCGACGTGCCGAGTGGCCGCGTGCAGGCCCGCGTCCGCCAGGAGGCCGGCCGGATCACCGAGGTCGTGTTCCGCAACGTCGAGTCACGGGTGCTCGCGCGCGGCATCCCCCTCGCGACGTCGCGCGGGTTCGTCGACGTCGACCTGATCTTCGGCGGGGCCGTGTACGCGACGCTGCCGGCCTCCGCGATCGGCCTCTCGGTGCTCGCTGAGCACACCGCGGACCTCATCCGCATCGGGCGCGAGATCAAGTGGGCGCTGAACGACCATCCCGCCGCCCAGCTCGCCGACCCGCGCCTGAGCGGCGTCTACGGCACGATCCTGTTCGACGACCTCGGACGCACCGAGCGCGGGCCGTGGCAGCGCAACGTCACCGTGTTCGCCGACGGCGAGGTGGATCGCAGCCCGTGCGGATCCGGCACGGCCGCCCGCGTCGCGCTGCTGGCCACGACGGGCGAGCTGGCCGACGGCGAGGAGCTCACCCACGACTCCATCATCGGCACGCGCTTCCACGCCACCGTTGCCGTTCGCACCGCGGACGGCGTGATCCCCGAGGTGCGCGGACTCGCGCACCGGGTCGGATCCTGCAGCTTCGAGCTCGACGATTCGGACCCGCTGCCCGAAGGATTCAGCCTGCGCTGAGCGTCCCGCGGCCTCGCCCCTCTCCCCGCGAACCACCCCCGACACCACTCACCAAGGAGCAGTCCATGCGCACCGGATCCGTCAGCATCCTCGGAGCAGCCGTCTGGAACGGCGAACAGTTCGTCGACCGCGATCTGCACATCGTGGACGGCGCTGTGTCAGAACGCGGAGAGGCAGGGGCCGCGACGATCGACGGGCGCGGACGATGGCTCATCCCCGGCCTCATCGATGCGCACTTCCACGCCTATGCGACGAGCCAGGACGGCTTCGAGGACGAGCGGGGGCCGCTCAGTTTTGCCGCCATCAACGGCACCCGGCGACTGCACGCCGCGCTGCGACGCGGCTTCACGACCGTCCGCGATGTCGCCGGCGGCGACATCGGACTGGCCCGTGCGATCGACGCCGACCTGTTCTCCTCTCCGCGCTACCTGTTCACCGGCCCCGCCCTGAGCCAGACCGGCGGGCACGGGGATCCGCGTTCCGCGCATATCGACCTCTGCTTCGCGCACGGGCACCTCAGCGAGATCGTCGACGGCGTGGATCCCCTCCGTGTCGCCGTGCGCAATCGCCTGCGCACGGGTGCGCACGCGATCAAGGTGATGGCCTCCGGCGGCGTCTTCTCCCTCACGGACCCGATCCGCGTTCCGCAGTACTCCGCCGACGAGCTTCGTGCGGTCGTCGACGAGGCGACGAGGCGCGGATCGTACGTCGCCGCGCACGCGTACTCCTCCGAGGCTGTGCAGCACGCGATCGACAACGGCGTGCGCTCGATCGAGCACGGCAACCTCATCGATGCCGCGACCGCCGCGAACATGGCCGCCGCCGGCGCCTACCTCGTGCCCACGCTCGCCGCCTACGACGCGATGGATCGGCGCGGCGCGGGGATCGGTCTGAACGCCGTCTCGCTCGCGAAGAACGCCGAGGTGCTCTCCCACGGGCAGGAGGCGGTGCGGCTCGCGCACGCGGCGGGCGTGCGCGTCGGCTTCGGCACGGATCTCATGGGCGAGCTCGAGGACGACCAGCTCTGCGGCGTGCGCCTGCAGATCGAGGCCGCCGGCGCCGCGGAGACGCTGCGCTCGATGACCACGGTCAACGCCGCTCTCATCCGCGACCCGCGCGCGGGCCACCTGGACGCCGGCGCGTACGGCGATGCCGTGCTGCTCTCGGCGGACCCGCTCACGGAGCCCTCGGCACTCTGGGAACAGGACGCCCGCACCCTCGTGATCCGCGGCGGGATCGCCGTCGACTGAGCCGGATCCGGGTCGTCGTGCGGGGACGGCCACGGCGACCGACGCGAAACGTGGTCATCCGAGAGGATGACCACGTTTCGTCCGTCTCCGGTTCCCCGGTGCTCGCTCAGCGCCCCCGCGCGGTCAGTGCGCGAACGCGCCCCACTGCGTCGAGCCACCGGCCTCGCTGCGTCGCTGCGGGACTCCCCACGGGTTGTCATCGCGCAACGGCGCCGGGAGCAGCTCCTGAGGCGCGTTCTGGTAGGCGACGCCGCGCAGGAACCGGGTGATGCCCGCGGTCCCGACGCTCGTGGCGTCGGTCGTGGTCGCCGGGTACGGACCGCCGTGCTGCATCGCGGGAGTCACGGACACCCCGGTGGGCCAGCCTCCGAAGAGCACCCGCCCGCTCGTGGCGGCGAGAGCGCCGACCAGGTCGTCGAGGGATCCGTCGGCGAACTCCTCGGGGCGCGCGTGCAGCGTCGAGGTGAGGTTCCCGGGGAAGAGTTCCTCGTGCACGGCGGGCAGTTCCGCGGCGTCGGTGTAGCGGACGATGACCGACAGCGGACCGAACGACTCCTCGAGCAGCTCCTCCCGGTGCGCACGCAGCGTGTCCAGATCCACGGCGACGACGGTCGGGGTGGCGAAGCGCTGCCCGTCCTCGTCCTCGCGGATCTCCCCCGCGGCCAGCACGTCGGAACCCTGCGCCGAGAGCACGGCCGTCCGCCGGCCCTCGAACGCACGCCCGATCCCGGGGTTCAGCAGGCGGTGCTCCGGCACGCCGCCGACCGCCGGCGCGACAGAGGACAGGTCGGCCCCGGACGGCACGAACAGGAACCCGGGCTTGGTGCACAGCTGGCCGGCGGATCCGGCCACGGAGGCGACGAACCCCTGCAGCAGCTCGGCATCGACGTAGGTCGCGTACACGGGATTGACGCTGCCCAGCTCGCCGTAGAACGGGATCGGGCGGGGCCGGGCGGCGGCGATGTCCGCGAGCAGGCGACCGACGTGCGTGGAACCGGTGAAGGCTCCCGCGCGGATCCGCTCGTCCTTCAGCAGGTCGACGCCGTTCTGC
This sequence comes from Microbacterium sp. NPDC060117, assembly GCF_042729315.1. Classification (NCBI taxonomy): domain Bacteria; kingdom Bacillati; phylum Actinomycetota; class Actinomycetes; order Micrococcales; family Microbacteriaceae; genus Microbacterium; species Microbacterium sp. NPDC060117. The sequence continues at coordinate 320,977 of NZ_JBHWXR010000002.1, read as the reverse complement.
TGCCCCTCGATGAGCTGGAACACACCGGCCGGCATTCCGGCGCCTTCGAGCGCTTCCGCCACGATGGCCGCGGTGCGGCGAGACAGCTCGGGATGCCCCGAGTGCGCCTTGACCACGACCGGGCAGCCGGCGGCGAGGGCCGCGGCGGAGTCGCCGCCGGCCACGGAGAACGCGAACGGGAAGTTCGATGCGGCGAAGTTCAGCACGGGTCCGACCGGCTCCAGCACGCGGCGCACGTCCGGACGCGGGCCGATCACGTACTCGGGATCGGCGGCGTCGATCCGGGCGTCGAGGTAGGCACCGTCGACGATCGTGTCGGCGAACAGTCGCAGCTGCCAGGAGGTGCGCTTCACCTCGCCGGTGAGCCGCGCCTCGGTGAGACCCGTCTCCCGCATCGCGATCGCGATGAGCTCACCCGCGTGGGCGTCGAGGGAGTCGGCGACCGCGACGAGCGCCGCGCCGCGGTCCGCCGGAGAGCTGGCCGCGAAGGCACGAGCGGCGGATGCCGCCCGTGCGGCGACATCGGACACGGCGGTGATGGAGTCGTTCATGCATCTCCTCCTAGAAGACGAAGCCCTCGGGGAACGGGTCGTCCCCGTCGAGGATGTACTGGCCGAGCCCGGTCACCCAGGCCCGACCCGTGATCGTGGGGACGACGGCGGGCCGCTCCCCCACACGGGTCTCGCCGACGAGGCGACCGATGAACTCCGTGCCGATGAACGACTCGTTCACGAACGGGGTGTCCAGCGCGAGTTCGCCGCGGGCGTGCAGCTCGGCCATGCGGGCACTCGTTCCGGTGCCGCAGGGCGACCGGTCGAACCAGCCGGGGTGAATGGCCATCGCGTGCCGTGAGCGGACGGCATCGGATCCCGGCGCGATGAACTCCACATGATGGACGTGGTTCGCGCCCTCGAGCACGGGGTGCACGGGCGGCGCCTGCGTGTTGATCGCCTCCATGATCTGGAGGCCGGCGCGGACGATGTCGTCCTGGCGGGCACGGTCGAACGGGAGTCCGACCTCCTCCAGATCGACCAGCGCGTAGTAGTTGCCCCCGAACGCGACGGAGTAGGTGATCTCGCCGATTCCCGGAACCTGGATCCTCTCGTCGAGACGGTCCACGAAGCTCGGGACGTTCTCGATCGTGACGTTCACGGCACGCCCGTCCTCGACGGCGACCCGTGCGATCACGAGTCCTGCCGGGACGTCCAGACGGATCTCCGTGACCGGCTCGGTCACCTCGACCATGCCTGTCTCGACGAGCACCGTCGCCACCCCGATCGTGCCGTGCCCGCACATGGGCAGGAAGCCGGAGGCCTCGATGAACACGACCCCCCAGTCCGCGTCGTCCCGCGCGGGGGGCTGCAGCAGCGCACCCGACATCGATGCGTGCCCGCGCGGCTCGTTCATCAGGAACCCGCGTAGACCGTCGAGATGCTCCATCGCATAGAGGCGACGGTCGTTCATGGTGGCGCCGGGGATCCTCCCCACGCCGCCGGTGACGACGCGGGTCGGCATGCCCTCGGTATGGGAATCGACCGCCTGGATCACCCGACGAGCTCGCATCAGCGCGCTCCCCGTGCGCGCGGGAATCGAGCGCACGGACGCTTCGGCCCGCGCAGCCCCCGCATCACGCGACCGCCGCGCGGCGCGTAGCGAGCGCGGCGAGGGCGCGTTCGGTGTCAGCGGTGACCTGCGCGCGCTGCTCGACCGAGAGCGGGCCGCGCGGCGGGCGCGTGGGGCCGCCGTACGAGTTGCCGCAGATGTCCATGGAGAGCTTGATCGCCTGCACGAACTCGGTGCGCGAGTCCCAGCGGAACACGGCCACGAGCTGCTCGTACAGCGCCTTGGCCTCGTGCCACTTCCCTTCGGCGCAGAGGTTGTAGAGTTCGACGGCCTCGCGCGGGAACGCGTTCGGGTAGCCCGCGAACCAGCCGACGGCGCCGTTCACCATCAGCTCGAACAGCACGTCGTCGGCCCCGGCGATGATGTCGATGTCGCAGAGCTCCTTGATCTCGTAGACGCGGCGCACGTCTCCGGAGAACTCCTTGATCGCGACGACCTCGGGGATCTGCGCGAGCTTGGCGACGAGCGAGGGGACCAGGTCCACCTTGGTGTCGAACGGGTTGTTGTACGCCATGATCGGCAGACCGGCCTTCGCGACCTCCTCGAAGTGCGCGATGACCTCGCCCTCGTTGGCGCGGTAGATCGTGGGCGGCAGCAGCAGGACGCCGTCCGCGCCGTCCTCGCGGGCGAGCTCCGCCCACTTCCGCGCCTGGTGGCTGCCCACGCCGTGCACGCCGGCGATCACGATGCCGCGACCGTCCACGGCTTCGACGGCGACCTGGATGACCTTGCGGCGCTCCTCATCCGTGAGTGAGGAGTACTCCCCCAGCGAGCCGTTCGGGCCGACCCCGCGGCAGCCGTTGGACATCAGGAAGTCGACGTGCTCGCCGAACTTGTCGTAGTCGACGGCGAGGCCGGCAGGGGCCGAGGCGTCCTCGGTGAACGCCAGCGTGGTCGCGACGACGACGCCGCCGAGGTCCATGGTCTGCTCAGTCATTGCGATGTCCATTCTCTCTGGTTCGCGGCCGCAAGGGCCGGTTCTCGTGCGGGATCCGAGCGGAGTCAGCGGCAGCGCTGCTCCCCGGAAGGCGGCCGGTGGTCGCGTGGTCACCGATAGTACGTAACATATCACCCACTACTCAACGTCGGCAAGCGATGTCCTTCTCCTCAGGCGTCGGGATTGGTCCGCGCCGCGGCGAGCTCGCCGATGCGGACCGAGCTCAGTACGGGACGGCGGTCGTAGCCGACCCGTTCGCCGAGGATGTCCTCCACACTGCGACCGCAGGCACGCCCCTGGCAGGCGCCGAGCCCCGCTCGAGTGGCCAGCCGCATTCCCCGGGAGGAAGCCCCGACGAACGCGTCGAGAGTCCCCCTGCGCACCGATTCGCACCGGCAGACGATGGTGTGCTCGTCGAGCCATCCGGTCCATCCGGATCCGATCCGATGCGTCTCCAGTCGCGCGGCGAAGGCGCGCATCCGGCGGCGATCGGCGAGCGGTGCGCGATAGCGCAGGTCGGCCGGGGCCACGCCCGCCGCCGCCAGTCCGGCGATCGCGCCCTCGGCGAGCGCCGCGTCGGCCCCGCCGATCCCGGTGATCTCACCCGCGGCGTAGACGCCGGGCACGCTCGTCTCCTGCTGGGATCCGACCCGCACGAACCGATCGGAGCCGATATCGCAACCCACCTGGATCGCGGCCTCGAGCCGCGGCGTGAAGCCGTGCCCGAGTGCGACCGAGTCGCACTCCACCGTCCGGTCGGTGCCGCGGATCGGACGCCAGTCGCCGTCGAGGCGCTGCACGGTCACCGCCTCCACCGCGGTGCCCCCGTGGATCCGGGTCACCGCCGCGCCGAACCGGTACGGCGTGCGTCGGCCGGCGAGAGACCCCAGATACGATGCCAGCTCGCCCGCCTTGCCCGCGGCCGCCGTCAGCTCCCAGGGGCGACGGCCCCATCCGCGCAGGATGGTCCCGACGCTCGCCGCTTCCACGACCTCGGCGACCTCGCCCCCGACGAGTCCGATGCTCTGCGCGACCGGCAGCAGGAACGGGCCTGCGCCGGCAACGACGGTGCGCGCACCAAGCCGCACCCCATCACGCTTGGCCAGTGCCTGCGCGGCGCCGGCCGAGGTGACGCCGGGCAGATGCCCGCCGGGAACCGGGAGAACACGGTCATGTGCGCCGGTGGCGATCACGAGTGCGTCGGCGTCGAAGGTCTCGCCGTGGCGCTGTCCGGCATCCGCCGGCCCCACCAGGGCGTGCACTCGCGAGGGCGTTCCGGGTTCGATCCGCCAGACCGACGCCGACGATACGATCCGCGCATCCGCGAGCTGCTCCTGCAACTCGCGGAATCGACCGGTCTGATGCTGCAACCGCGGATCCGTGAGCTCGGGGTGGTGCCGCCAGAACTGTCCGCCGACGCGCTCCCCCTCGTCCAGCAGGACGACCTCCGCACCGGCCGACGTCGCCGCCGCGGCGGCGGCGAGACCCGCCGGCCCCGCACCGATGACGACAACTCGACGCCCGCTCACGCCCGCACCTCCCGCTCCACCACGTCTCCTTCACATGCCGCACGCTGACAGGCCCGCACGCCCTCGACGCCGTTGACGGTCAGCACGCAGTCCTGGCAGATACCCATCCCGCAGAAGATGCCCCGCTCCTGGCCGGCCGCGGTGCGCCACGTACGGTGCCCCGCACCGAGCAGCACGCCCGCGATCGTCTGGCCGCCCCGCCCGGTCACGTCGGTTCCGTCGACGCTGATCGTCACGCTCATGCGGCTGCTCCGTTCTCCTGCGACGCGGTCGTGATCTCCCGTCCGCCCGCCCCCTGCAGGCTCGCCCGCGAGGGCAGGAACGGTGCCGGGTCCAGGGGCGTCGGCGTACCCAGCAGGGCGTGCGCGATGAGGGCGCCCGTAGTCGGGGCGAGCCCGATGCCCGCGCCCTCGTGACCGGCCGCGTGGAAGAGCCCCGCGATCGTCGCGTCCGCCCCGATCGCCGGCAGATGGTCGGGCGCGTACGGCCGGAAGCCGTGATACGTCCGCAGCAGCATCGTGTCGCGCAGGAACGGGAACACCCTCGCCGCCTTCGCCGCGATCTCGGACAGCGGAGCGAGCAGCCCCTCGTCGGAGAATCCGACCCGCTCCCGGCTGGATCCGATCAGCACGGTGCCGGACGGCGTGGACTCGACCACGGTGGACGTCTGCAGCGCCGCGTCTCCGGATCCGACCGCGCTGACGTAGTCCGCGTCGTAGACTTTGTGGAACACGCGCTGCGGCATGGCGGTGGTCACGAGGATCGTGCCGCGACGTGGCCGGATGTCGAGCTCGGCGCCGAACAGCGCCGCCGCCTCCCCCGCCCACGGCCCCGCGCAGTTCACCACGCCGTCGGCCTCGATCACGCCGGTCCGCGTGCGCACGCCGGCGGCGCGCCCCGCGAGGACGACCCCGGCGACGACCTCATCCCGCACGAGCCGTGTCCCCAGGTGCACGGCGCGAGCGAGCATCGCCTGCGTCGCGAGGCTGGGCTGCACCTGGGCGTCATCGGGGTAGTGCACGCCGAGCGCGACCTCGGGACTCAGGTGCGGCTCGGCGGCGCGCAGCGCCCTCTCGTCGAGCGCTTCGGAGCGGATGCCGATGCCGCGCTGGGAATCGGCGAAGGAGCGCAGCGCCTCGGCCCCGCGGTCGAACGCGACGACGATCCCGCCCTTCGCCTCGAATTCGGTCGCGGGCTGCCCTGGCACGCGTTCGGCGTCCAGCCGTGCGGCGAGCGCACGCCAGGCCCGGTTCGCCTCGATCGCCAGAACCGCCTCGGATCCCGGCTCCTTGTCCGAGACGAGGATGTTGCCCTCGCATCGGCTCGAGGTCTCCCCCGCCACGCCCGCACGGTCGATCACGACCACCTCGGCGCCGGCTTCGGTCAGCGTGAGCGCACACGCAGCGCCGATCGCCCCGGCGCCGATCACGACGACCCTCATCCACGCCTCCTGCTCTCGCAGCGAAGACTCGCCGCGTTCGTACCGTGTGACATATTACAGTGATCCGCGGGCTTCGCGCAGGTGACCGGCGGACGCCTCGCCGAGCTCAGTCCTCGTCGCGCCCGCTCCACACGCCGCCGACGTGACCGAGGTGTCGGCGCATGAGCGCCTCCGCACCGTCGCCGTCTCCGGCCACCAGCAGGTCGACGAGCTCCGCGTGCTCCTGCGCGGTCGGCACCAGGGTGTCGGAGTCCGCCAGCCGCACGAGCCCCACCAGCCGCGTCTGCTGCCTGAGTTCCCGCACGGTGTCGACGAGCTTCTGGTTTCCGGTGACCGCGAGGATGCGCAGGTGGAAGGCAGTGTCCGCCTCGAGGTACTCCTCGAACCGGCGCTCCTTTCCCGCCGCCACGATGCGGTCGGCGAGCTCGCGGAGTTCCTTCTCGAGCGCGCCGTCGATCGCACCGGCCACGCGGCGCATCGGCGGCGCCTCCAGCAGCAGCCGCACGTCCGTGAGCTGGTTCAGCTCCTCGGCGGAGACCTCGGTGACCTCGAAGCCGCGGTTGCGGATGGGGCGGAGGAAACCGCGCCGCGCGAGGTTGAGCATCGCCTCGCGCACCGGCGTGGCGCTCACACCGAAGTCGCCGGCCAGGGTGGGCACGGTCAGCACCTCACCCGGGGGCGTCTCCCCCGACACGATCCGTGCCCCGATCATGCGCTCGACCTGCTCGCGCAGGCTCTCCGCAGGAACGAGAATGGAGCCGGCGCTCATGTCCGGCACCCGTCGCAAAACGTCATACGGCACATGCTAGCGCCGCGCATGCCATCATTGGCCGACGACCTCCTGCACCGAATCGAGGCCCCATGCCGATCGAGTTCGCCACCTCGCCGCGTTCCACGGTCGGACTGGAGTGGGAGCTCATGCTCGCCGATCCGGCCACCGGCGATCTGGTCGGGCGCGCGCCCGAACTCCTGCGCGATCTCGAGGGGGCGAGCGCCGGCGAGCGGCACACCGTCACCGGAGAGCTGCTCACCAACACGATCGAGGTCACGAGCGGCATCGGATCCACCGTGTCCTCCGCGGTGGCCGACATCGCCGCCGCGATCGCGGCCGTGCGCGGCGCGACGGATCCGGCCGGCATCGAGCTGCTCTCGGCAGGCAGCCACCCGTTCGCGCAGTGGTACGACCAGCAGGTCACGGACAAGACCCGCTATCACTCGCTCATCGAGAAGACGCAGTGGTGGGGCCGCAACATGATGATCTGGGGCATCCACGTGCACGTCGGGGTCGAGGACCGCGACAAGGTGCTGCCGATCATCGGCGCGCTCACGTCGTATCTGCCCCATCTGCAGGCGCTCGCCGCCTCGAGTCCGTTCTGGGCCGGAGAGCGCACGGGCTACGCCTCGAACCGTGCTCTCGTGTTCCAGCAGCTGCCGACGGCCGGACTGCCCTGGCCGCTCCCGGACTGGGCGGCCTACGAGGGCTACCTCGACGACATGGTCCGCACCGGCGTGATGGCCGACGCGACAGAGGTGCGCTGGGACATCCGTCCCGCCCCGCGCTGGGGCACGATCGAGGTGCGTGCCTGCGACGGCATGTCCACCCTGCGCGAGCTCGCAGCCGTCGCCGCCCTCACCCAGGTGCTCGTGGAGTCCTTCTCCCGCGACCTCGACGAGGGGCGCACGCTGACGCCTCTCGCGCCGTGGTTCCACCGCGAGAACAAGTGGCGCACGGCCCGCTACGGACTCGACGCCGAGGTCATCGTGTCGACCGCCGGCGCGCAGCGCTCGGTGCGGGAGCATCTGGCCGAAGAGCTGGATCGGCTCGCACCGGTCGCGGCGGACCTGCAGTGCTCCGCGCAGTTCGGCGGGGTCGCCGACATCCTGCGCGACGGCGCCAGCTACGAGCGCCAGGTCGCCGTGGCCGATGCGACCGGAGGCGACCTGCACGAGGTGGTCGATCATCTGATCCGCGAGTTCCGCTCCGGTCCCGAGACGCTCTGAGACGGCGACGCCCGAGGCGCCCGGGGATCCGTTCCGGGCGCGATCGCAGGGTCAGCCCTCCACGAGCTGACGAGCGAGTCCTTCGTCCAGCACGACGTCGGTGACCAGTCGCGCTCCGATCGCCGCCCGCAGGGACGGCAGCTTCTGCGCCCCCGCCACGACGCAGAATCGCCGCGCGACGCGGCGCAGCCGGTCAAGGCCCGGCCCGGTCGCACGAGCGTTCACGGCGATGTCCTTCCAGGTGCCGTCGGCGCGGAAGAACACGGTCGCCACGTCCCCGATGGCCCGATCATCGCGCAGGCTCCGATAGTCTTCCCGACTCAGATATCCGCCCACATACACGCGGCTGGGCACTTCGGCGCTCGGCGACCCCACGCTGAACACGGCCAGATCCATCTTCGCCTGCAGGTCCAGCACCCGCAGCGTGCTGCGCTCGCGCCACATCGCCTCCCGCGTGCGCGGGTCGTCGAAGAAGGCGGGAACGGGGAACTGCTGGACCTGCGCACCGAAGGCGGATCCGAAGCGCTGCAGGATCTCGCTCGAGTACTCCACGCCGCTGGTCAGCGTGTTGCCGGCGCCGTTCAGCTGCACGATGGTCGTGCCGCGGGTCTCCTTCTGTCCGAGCGCGCGACTGACCGCGCTGATCGTGGATCCCCAGGCGAGTCCGACCACCATGTTCGAGTCGATGACCTGCGTCAGCAGCCGGCCCGCCGTCAGCGCCACGCGCTCGAGGCGCTCCACTTCGGTGACGCTCTCCGGCATGGGAACCACGTGGGCGGTGACCTGGAGCCGGTCGTGCAGCTGCTGCTCCAGCTCCCCCGCATGCTCGAGCGGCGAGTTGATCCGGATGTCGACGAGACCCACCTCGCGTGCATAGCTCAGCAGGCGGGACACCGAGGAGCGGGATGTCCCGAGCTCCTCGGCGATGACGTCCATCGTCTTGTCCTGGAGGTAGTAGAGCCGGGCCGCCGTGAGAGCCGCGACGGCCTTCGACTGGCGCTTCCGTTCAGCCATTTCGGATCCTTCGCGTATCGATTCGACCGATTCTTGCACATTCGTGCAGCTTGCTTGACCATACGGGCGGCTGGGGGAATGCTGTGAGAAATCCGGAAGGAGAAGATGATGACCGACCACATCCACCAGGCCGCAGAACGTCCCGAGGTGAGCCGCGTCCGCGAGGCCGGCCGCACCACCGTGCTGGTGATCGGCGGCGGGATCAACGGCATCTCCACCTTCCGCGACCTCGCCCTGCAGGGGATCGATGTGGTCCTCGTCGAGCGCGGAGACTTCGCCTCCGGAGCATCGTCCGCCTCCAGCCACATGATCCATGGCGGCATCCGCTACCTCGAGAACGGCGAGTTCCGCCTGGTCAAGGAGTCGGTCACCGAGCGCAACGGCCTGCTCCGGATCGCGCCGCACTACGTCAAGCCCCTCGAGACGACGATCCCGATCTACTCCACCTTCTCGGGGATCCTGTCCGCGCCGCTGCGGTTCCTCACGCACAAGTCCGGGAAGCCGCAGGAGCGCGGCGCGTTCCTCATCAAGATGGGCCTGACCATCTACGACACGTTCTCGCGGGACGGCGGCATGGTCCCGCGCCACAAGTTCCTCGGGCGCAAGAAGTCGCTCGCCGAGCTTCCCGCGATGGATCCGAAGATCAAGTACACCGCGACCTACTACGACGCCTCGATGCACGACCCGGAGCGTCTCGCGCTGGACGTGCTGCAGGACGGGCGCGCCGCGCATCCCGGTGCCGTGGCGCTGAACTACGTCGAGGCCGTCGGACACGACGGCGACGCGGTGCTGGTGCGCGACCGTGAGAGCGGCACCGAGTTCCCGATCGCCGCGGACGTCGTCGTGAACACCTCCGGCCCCTGGACCGACCTCACCAACGAGGCCATGGGCGAGCTGACCCGGTTCATGGGCGGCACGAAGGGCTCGCACATCGTGCTGGACAACCCCGAGCTGCTCGCCGCGACCCGCGGCCGCGAGATCTTCTTCGAGCACTCCGACGGCCGGATCGTGCTGATCTACCCGCTCAAGGGCAAGGTGATGGTCGGCACCACCGACATCGACGCGGACCCGCGCGAGGTGCCGCTGTGCACCGAGGAGGAGATCGACTACTTCTTCGACCTCGTGCACCACGTCTTCCCGACGATCGACGTGAACCGCGACCAGATCGTGTACCGGTTCAGCGGGATCCGCCCGCTCCCCCGGCATGAGGACACGGCCCCGGGATTCGTCTCCCGCGACTACCGCGTCGAACTCGACGACAGTCACGCCGTCCCGCACCTCAGCCTCGTCGGCGGCAAGTGGACCACCTTCCGCGCCCTCGGCGAATCGCTCTCCGACAGGATCCTCGAGCTGCTGGGCCGTACGCGCGTCGTGTCGACCCTGGGTCGGGCGATCGGCGGAGGAAAGGACTACCCGCAGGACGCCACCGCGCGCACGGCCTGGATCTCGCGGAACCTGCCCGGCGCCGGAGACAGGGCAGAACCGCTGCTGAAGCGCTACGGCACCCGCGCCGCCGAGGTGTGGCAGTTCGTCGAGCAGGGACCCGACGCCGCATTGGCAGGCGGTCAGCTCTCGACGCGCGAACTCGAATGGATGGTGCAGAACGAACTGATCGTGCGCCTCGAGGACGTGATCCTGCGCCGCACGAGCCTCGCGTTCACCGGCGACGTCACGGAGGAGATCCTCGAAGAGGTCGCCGAAGCCCTGGCGCCGTTCAAGGGCTGGGACCACGCGCGTACCGCACGTGAGGTCGAACTGACCCGGGAACTCCTCAACACCCGGCACGGACTGTCCCTCGTCGCCCGCACCCGCGGGTAACGGGGTTCCCCCGCCGCCCTTCTCGGCGTCTACTCGAACACCGCATCGGCAGAGGGGCCGATGCTCTGCGAAAGGTCAATGGAGACATGCCTGATGTGAACATGGGTCTCTTCTTCGTGTCCGAGCTGGTCGGCACCGCGATGCTGCTGCTGCTCGGCTGCGGCGTCGTGGCGAACGTCGCCCTGGTGAAGAACAAGGGCTTCAACGGCGGCTTCCTGATGGTCAACTGGGGATGGGGCCTGGCGGTCTTCGCCGGTGTTCTCGTCTCCGCCTACTCCGGCGCGATCCTGAACCCCGCGGTCGGCATCGGGCTGTTCGTGCAGCACCTGCTCGACCCCGCGAAGGGGATCGACTTCTCCCACTACGCGGTCGCGACGGCGGCGGAGCTGCTCGGCGCGATCATCGGCGCCGTGCTGTGCTGGCTCGCGTACAAGCAGCACTTCGACGAGGAGCCCGAGCCGGCGAACAAGCTCGGCGTCTTCTCCACGGGTCCGGCGATCCGCTCCTACGGTTGGAACCTCGTCACCGAGATCATCGGCACCTTCGTCCTGGTGTTCGTGATCTTCGCGTTCGCCGATTACGGCGACATCAAGATCGGCACCCCGGGCACCCTGGGCCCACTGACGGCTCTTCCTGTCGCTCTGCTCGTCGTCGCGATCGGCGCCTCGCTCGGTGGTCCGACCGGCTACGCGATCAACCCCGCCCGTGACCTCGGCCCGCGGATCGCGCACGCGATCCTCCCGATCAAGGGCAAGGGCTCGAGCGACTGGGCGTACTCCTGGGTGCCCGTCGTGGGCCCGCTCCTCGGCGGCACCATCGCCGCTCTGCTCTCGCCGGTGCTGCTGCACTTCGCCAAGTAACCCGATCGCTATTCAAAGGAGAACTGCACATGGCTGACTACGTCCTCGCCATCGACCAGGGCACGACCTCGAGCCGCGCCATCATCTTCGACCGCAAGGGCAGCATCATCGCCACCGGTCAGAAGGAGCACGAGCAGATCCTGCCGCAGGCCGGCTGGGTCGAGCACGACGCCGCCGAGATCTGGGCCAACGTCCAGGAGGTCATCGGCCTCGCGCTCACCCGCGCGCATCTGACCCGCCACGACATCGCCGCGGTCGGCATCACCAACCAGCGCGAGACCGCGGTCGTCTGGGACAAGACCACCGGCAAGCCGGTCTACAACGCGATCGTCTGGCAGGACACCCGCACGCAGCCCATCGTGGACCGCCTGGCGGCGGAGGGCGGCGTCGAGCGGTTCAAGCAGATCGTCGGGCTGCCCCTGGCGACCTACTTCTCCGGCACGAAGATCGCGTGGATCCTCGAGAACGTCGAGGGCGCGCGGGAGAAGGCTGAGGCGGGCGACCTCCTCTTCGGCACGACCGACTGCTGGGTGCTGTGGAACCTCACGGGCGGAGTGCACGGCGGCGTGCACGCGACCGACGTCACCAACGCCTCGCGGACCATGTTCATGGACCTCGAGACCCTGCAGTGGCGCGACGACATCCTCGAGGCCTTCGGCGTGCCGAAGTCGATGATGCCCTCGATCCGCTCCTCGTCCGAGGTGTACGGCGCGGCCGAGGACTCCTCGCTGCTGCGGGAGACCCCGATCGCGGGTATCCTGGGCGACCAGCAGGCGGCGACGTTCGGCCAGGCCGCGTTCAACTCCGGTGAGAGCAAGAACACGTACGGCACGGGCTGCTTCCTCATCTTCAACACGGGCGAGGAGATCGTCCACTCGAAGAACGGGCTGCTGACGACCGTCGGCTACAAGCTCGGCGACGGCCCCACGCACTACGCGCTGGAGGGCTCGATCGCGGTCACCGGATCCCTCATCCAGTGGCTGCGCGACCAGCTCGGCATCATCGACTCCGCCCCCGAGGTGGAGGAGCTGGCCCGTCAGGTCGAGGACAACGGCGGCGTGTACATCGTCCCGGCGTTCTCCGGTCTGTTCGCGCCGTACTGGCGTCCCGACGCCCGTGGTGCGATCGTCGGCCTCACCCGCTACGCGAACAAGAACCACATCGCGCGGGCGGCTCTCGAGGCTGTGGCGTTCCAGACCCGCGACGTGCTCGACGCGGTCAACGCCGACGCCGGAGTGGACCTCACCGAGCTCAAGGTCGACGGCGGCATGGTCGCGAACGATGCGCTCATGCAGTTCCAGGCCGACGTGCTCGGAGTGCCTGTTGTCCGCCCCGTGGTCGCCGAGACCACGGCCCTGGGCGCCGCCTACGCCGCCGGTCTCGCCGTCGGCTTCTGGACGGGCCTGGACGACCTGTCCGCGAACTGGCAGGAGGATCGCCGCTGGGAGCCGAGCATGGACGGCGCCGAGCGCGACCGCCAGCTGCGGCTGTGGCACAAGGCCGTCACCAAGTCGATGGACTGGGTCGACGACGACGTGAAGTGACCTGAGACGAACAAGGCGGGCCCGGAGGAACGATCCTCCGGGCCCGCCTTTCACGTCGGGGCTGCGGGATGCGCCGGACCCGTCAGAGAGTCAGCGCCGCCTTGACCGGGGCGCTGCGATGCAGGTCGCCGCCGAACGCGACGAGCTGGAACTGCCGTCCGCCGGCGAGATCGACCGCCTCGGCGAAGAACACATCACGGTGCACCCGGCCCAGCCAGGCGGTGCCGGCGTCCCCGATCTGCAGCACGTCGTAGCCGACGGCGTCGGACTGCAGATCCCACGCGAAGCTCAGGTGCCGTCGCCCGCCTCCGACATCCCCCGCGTCGGCGACCTGGAAGCCGGTCGGCGTCGCGGGCTTCAGCGGCTTGCCGGCCTCTCGCAGCGACACCCGTCCGAGACGGCCGTCCCCGCCGGTCCGCAGCGAGATCCGCGCGATGCGTCGGCCACGAACGTCGACCCCGCCCGTCCAGCTGTCCCAGTCCGCCCACGCCGACGTCGTCAGCGGCCGCCAGTCGATCTCCGCGGGCGCGTCCTGCCACGTGATCCCGAGGTCGATCGACGACAGTCCCTGGGCGCGGACGTCGACCGCCATCGCCTTCGCCGCCGTCAGGTCGGTCTTGAACAGGTGCGTCACTCCCCCGCCGCGCAGAGCGAGGCTGTGCCCGCTGCCGTAGCTGGTGGACTCGTCGAGCGTGACGACGACATCGCCCTCGGTCCAGAACTGCCAGGTGAGCGCCCTGTCGGCGCTGCCCATGTTGTCCCAGCCCCGATCGCGCACCTTCGCGCCCTCGAGGAAGAACGCGGATCCCACGCCGACGTTGAAGTCGGTCGCGATCGGCAGCGCGCTGTAGGGAGAGCGCTCGGTGATCCAGTGCGCGATGCCGTCCCATTGCCGATAGTTCAGCGTGTCGGTCCGATACGGAGGAGTGCGGGGCTCGAGCCGCCCCGATGTGCCAGGGTTTCCCGTGGGGCCGGACCAGAACCGCTGCTCCAGGTCGCGATACGTCGCGCGTCCATCCGCGGTCGACGTGGTGCCGTCCCACGACCCGTTCAGCCAGATCTGAGAGTCCACGAACAGTGCGACCGAGGTCGGCGCGGGCCGACCTGGGCCGGCGACGCTGCCGAAGTCCTCCTCGGGCCGGAACCCGCCCTTCTGATGCTCGACGCCGGCGAAACCCACCACGCGCGGATCGCGGCCGGCGGCGACGGCCGATGCAGCGCTCTTGCTGAGATCGCGGTCCGCGCCCCCGGTCGTCGCCTGCCACCAGTAGTTCATGAACAGCGAGTCGTAGATCGGCGCGTCCGGAGTGCCCAGCCAGCGCAGGTTGTTCTCGCTGAGCCTGTTCTCGTAGCTCACCTCGCCGCTGTCGAAGTCCGCCGAGTCGTAGCCCTGCAGGTAGAAGTCGGGATCCGTGCGCTTCAGATAGCGCAGGAAGTCCTGGAACTTCTTGATCTGCGCGGCACTGACGCTGCCCTCCTGATTGATGAACAGCCCATCGAATCCGAAGTACTTGCGGATCTCGATCATCTTGTCCGCGACCGGGAAGGATCCGTCACCTGCCTGAACGAGGAACGCGTCGAAGTCGACGGGTCGAGGCCAGAACCAGCCGCCGATGGAGCGGGCGCCGTTCTTGTGGGCCGCCTCGGTCCAGCCCGGATTGGGGATGTCGATCACGCCGTACGGTCGTCCGGGTGCGCGCTTCCCGTCGATCATCTCGATGGGCGCCGACCCCTTGACCTGCCCGTGCCAGGTGCCCCAGATGTCGATGTACGACCAGTACCGCTGCGTGTACACCTGCGCCTCCAGGCCGATCGCCTGGTTGTGCCCCTCGTAGATGCTCCCCGCATCGTCGATCGTGAGCGTGGACAGCTGCACCGCGGGGTCGAGATCGGGATGCGCCTGCGTGGCGGCGAAGGGCGCGATGCGTGCAGCCCGTGGGATCAGACAGCGCAGGTGCCGCGCCCACGGCGTCGAGCCGGGGTCGAAGGCGAGCAGGTCGTCGGCGGCCCAGCCGAACGTGTACGGGCCGGGCGGCGTTCCTCCGGATGCCGGCACGGGCGCGGCCGGGCCGGTTCCGGCGGCGGGACGTTCTGCGGCGCCGGCGAGACCGGGCGCACCGGTCAGCAGCGCCGCCAGCCCGACACCTCCGACGGTCAGGAATGTTCTGCGATTCAGATCAGCCATGTGCACCCTCCAGGTTGCGCTCCGTTGCGTGGCGGATCCGCGCCCGTGACGCGACGCGAAGCCGCGCCAAGGCTATAACGCTTTAGTGTCAGAGTGCGAGGATCGGACTCGGCGGGTCGAGGCGCGTGTCGCCGGGAGATCCGTCATCTCCGCGCCGGGCGCCGTCGCCGCACGCAACGCGGGCGCCGGGCCGGATCGGCCACGGCGCCCGCGCGCGTCGGTGTCAGTTCTTGCCGAACAGCTTCTGGATCTCGGCCATGTCGGCCTCGCTCGGCGCCGGACGACCACCCAGGCCGAAGCCCGACCCGGTCGCGGCCTCGCCGCTGCCGACGCCGGCGTTCTCGGCGGCGCGCTTGGCCGGGTTGCCGGAGCGGGACCCGGACCCCTTGCCCTTCTTGCCGCGCTTCGAGGAGGCTCCGGGCCGCCCCATCCCGGGCACCGGCCCCATGCCGGGGATGTTCGGGGTACCACCGCGGGCGACGGTCTTCATCATCTTCGCCGCCTGATCGAACCGCTGCACGAGCTGGTTCACGTCGGTCACGGTCATACCCGAACCGCGCGCGATGCGCAGGCGGCGGGAGCCGTTGAGGACCTTGGGGTTGCGGCGCTCCCCCGGCGTCATCGAGCGGATGATCGCCTCGGTGCGATCGATCTCGCGCTCGTCGAAGTCCTCGAGCTGCTGCTTCATCTGGCCCATGCCCGGGAGCATCCCGAGCATCTTCTTCATCGAGCCCATCTTCTTGAGCTGCTGCATCTGCTCGAGGAAGTCCTCGAGCGTGAACGTCTCGGTCGCGAGCTTCTCTGCGACCTTGAGCGCTTCAGCTTCATCGAACGCGCTCTGCGCCTGCTCGATGAGGGTGAGGATGTCGCCGAGGTCGAGGATCCGGCTCGCCATGCGGTCGGGGTGGAACGGCTCGAGGTCGTCGAGGCCCTCGCCCGTCGATGCGAACATGATCGGACGGCCCGTGACGGAGGCGACCGAGAGCGCCGCGCCGCCGCGGGCGTCGCCGTCGAGCTTGGAGAGCACGACGCCGGTGAAGTCCACGCCGTCCTGGAACGCCTTGGCGGTGTTGACCGCGTCCTGACCGATCATCGCGTCGATGACGAACAGCACCTCGTCGGGGTTCACCGCGGAGCGGATGTCGGCGGCCTGCTTCATGAGCTCGGCGTCGACGCCGAGGCGTCCTGCGGTGTCGATGATGACGATGTCGTGCTGCTGCCGGCGCGCGTGCTCCACGCCGTCGCGCGAGACGCGAACAGGGTCACCGACGCCGTTGCCGGGCTCCGGAGCGTAGATGGTCGCTCCGGCCTGCTCGGCGACGACGGTGAGCTGCGTCACGGCGTTCGGACGCTGCAGGTCGGCGGCGACGAGCAGCGGCGTGTGCCCCTCGCCCTGCAGCTGCTTGGCGAGCTTTCCGGCGAAGGTCGTCTTTCCGGAGCCCTGGAGTCCCGCGAGCATGATGACGGTCGGCGGGTTCTTCGCGAACTCGAGACGGCGCTGCTCGCCGCCGAGGATCGCGACGAGCTCCTCGTTGACGATCTGGACCACCTGCTGAGCGGGGTTCAGCGCCTTGTTGACCTCGTCGCCCAGTGCGCGCTCGCGCACCTTCGCCGTGAAGTCCTTGACGACCGGCAGCGCGACGTCGGCGTCGAGCAGGGCGCGCCGGATCTCGCGGACGGTGCCGTCGACATCGGCGGCGGACAGCTTGCCCTTCGTGCGCAGGTTGCGGAAGGTCTCGGTGAGCCGATCGGAGAGGGTGCCAAAAGTAGCCATGGTGCTCCGATTCTACGCGAGCGGATCCCCCGCTCGCGGCGCCGTCACCCCCAGTGCAGATCGGCGATCCGAGGCAGCGCGTGCTGCAGCTGCGCGAGTGGCGACCCGTGGCCCGCGCCACCTTCGGCCCAGACCCGCAGCGAGGAGAGCACGACGACCGCGTAGGCGGCACCGAGCACGTCCGCACGGATCCGCTCGACGCCGGCACCGCGCGCGGCCTCGGAGAGGGCGACGGCGAGCCGGCCCTGGCGAAGGGCGGATTCGCGCTGCAGTTCCTCCCCGAGACCCATGGCCTGCGCGTTGCCGAACGCGAGCGCCAGCGGATCCGGCTCGAGCCCCTGCAGGATCGCGGCGAGCACCGCCTCGATCCGGACCGAGTCGGCACCCGCATCCGGCTCCGCGAGCGCCGCGACGGCATGGTCGAGACGCTCGTCGAAACCCGACCAGAGCACATCGCTCTTGGAGGAGAAGTAGTTGAAGAAGCTCGACCGGCTCACCCCTGCGCGCTGCGCGATGCCGGCGATCGACGTGCCCTCGTACCCGGACTCCAGGAACAGCTCGCAGGCCGCCTCGGCGATCGTCTCGCGCGAGGAGACCCGGGGGCGGCCGACGCCGCGGGCAGGGGTGGTCACCACGACACCGTATCGCGATGCGCCGATCCGGCGATTCACCCCTATTATTGAACCGCATACAACAACTCGATCAGAAGGATCGGTCATGCTCGACATCCAGACGGTGGGCCTCGCCCCCGCGTTCGTCCCGTATCTCGACGGCTGGGATCTGCAGCGCCGTGTTCATGCCGAGGTCGTCGCCGGCACCCGCCCCGACACGCTGCTGCTCCTCGAGCACGAAGCGGTCTACACGGCCGGCAAGCGCACGGAGCGGCAGGAGCGCCCCCAGGACGGCACGCCGGTGGTCGATGTCGATCGCGGCGGCAAGATCACCTGGCACGGCCCGGGGCAGCTGGTGGGCTATCCGATCGTCCGCCTCACGGAGCCCATGGACGTGGTCGCTCACGTCCGCCGGCTGGAGCGGCTGCTGATCGAAGTGCTGCGTCCCCTGGGCGTGGACGGGTACCAGGTCGAGGGCCGCAGCGGTGTGTGGGTGCGCCGACCGCTCAGCGAGGACAAGGTGGCGGCGATCGGCGTGCGCGTGCAGCAGGGCGTGACCATGCACGGCTTCGCGATCAACTGCGACAACACGCTCGCGGGATTCCGCGGCATCATCCCGTGCGGCATCACCGATGCCGGTGTCACCACGGTGAGCGAGGTGGTCGGCCGAGAGGTCGCCCCCGCCGACATCGCCGACGCGGTCGCCATGGCGTTCGCCGCGGAGTACGCGACGGAGGTGGCCGCATGAGCGCCGCTCCCGAGGGCCGCAAGCTGCTGCGTCTGGAGATCCGCAATGCGGAGACCCCGATCGAGCGCAAGCCGGAGTGGATCAAGACCAAGGCGCGGATGGGGCCGGAGTACAAGGCCCTGCACTCGCTCGTAAAGGACGAGGGTCTGCACACCGTGTGCCAGGAGGCCGGCTGCCCGAACATCTTCGAGTGCTGGGAGGACAAGGAGGCCACATTCCTCATCGGCGGCTCCCAGTGCACCCGCCGCTGCGACTTCTGCCAGATCGACACCGGCAAGCCGGACGCCTACGACACCGATGAGCCCCGCCGCGTGGCCGAGAGCGTGCAGCAGATGGGTCTGCGCTACGCAACGGTCACCAGCGTCGCGCGCGACGACCTGCCCGACACCGGCGCATGGCTCAACGCCGAGACCGTGCGCAAGATCCACGAACTCAACCCGAACACCGGTGTCGAGCTGCTCGCGAACGAGCACAACGCCGACCCCGCGTTCCTCGGCCAGATCTTCGACGCCCGCCCGGAGGTCTTCGCGCACAACGTCGAGACCGTTCCGCGCATCTTCAAGCGGATCCGCCCGGCGTTCAAGTACGAGCGCTCCCTCAACGTGATCACGCAGGGCCATGAGGCCGGTCTCATCACGAAGTCGAACCTCATCCTCGGCATGGGCGAGGAGCCGGAGGAGGTCGTACAGGCACTGCAGGACCTGCACGACGCCGGCTGCGACATCATCACGATCACGCAGTACCTGCGCCCCACGCCTCGTCACCTGCCGGTGTCGCGATGGGTGAAGCCCGACGAGTTCGTCGCCTTCAAGGAGGAGGCGGAGCGGATCGGCTTCCTCGGCGTGCTCGCCGGCCCGCTCGTGCGCTCGTCCTACCGCGCGGGGCGGCTGTGGGCGCAGTCGATGACGTCCAAGGGCCGCGAGATCCCGCCGCACCTGGCGCACATCGCCGCCAACGCAGACCTCGGCTTCGCGCAGGCCGTCTGAGACAGCCCTCCTCGCGGTCGTTGAGGGAGCCCCGAGCGCAGCGAGGAGCGAGACGAAACGCGGTCACTTTCATGCGGCGGCGTTTCGTCTCGGTCGCCTTCGGCGTCCTCGCTCAACGACCCCGATAAGACTCAGTCGGCGCTCATGACCGAGAGCACCGAGCCGTCGGATCCGAAGTTCACCAGCAGAACGTCGTCGTCGCCGTCCGCGTCGAGGGCGTACTCGAGCACCGCGAACGGCTCGCTTCCGCCGTGCTCGTCGACGAGCAGGGTCATGCTCATCAGGCGGAGCGAACGGATGATGTCGACGGCGGCGTCACCGCTCACATCGACGAGATAGTCGGTGAGCTCGTCGCCGAATTCCTCCTGCTGCTGCAGGATGTACTCGGTGACCTCGCTGGTGCGGTCATCGACCTCGGCGAGCATGCCGCGACGGGCCTTGTCGTCGATGGCTTCCAGGCCGGACACGAAGGCGGCCGCGATGTCGAGCGACTCGCGGGACACGTCCTCCTGGTCGGGCGCGGTCAGATCCACGGTGAGGGCATGGTCGCCGAACTCCACCGTCTCGGACCAGAAGATCGATCCGTCCGGTCCCGAGGACAGCAGTCCGAAGAAGTCGTGTTCGATCGCCATACCGCTATAAAACCAGCCTTGTCCGTAGGGCGGTAGTCCGTCGCGCGCGTGCCGCCGACAGGTTGTTCCGCATCATCTGATCAGGACCCGACGAGCGCCTGCACGAACACGTGCGGCGTGAAGCCGGTCAGGTCGTCGATGCCCTCCCCCTGGCCGAGGAGCTTGACCGGGATGCCGGTGCGCTCCTGCACGGCGAGCACGAATCCGCCCTTCGCGGAGCCGTCGAGCTTTGTGAGCACCAGGCCGGTGACCCCGGCGTGCTCGAGAAAGGCCTCCGCCTGCATGACGCCGTTCTGCCCCGTCGTCGCGTCCAGCACGAGCAGCACCTCACTGATCGGCGCCTGCTTCTCCACGACCCGGCGGATCTTGGACAGCTCGTCCATCAGCCCGCCCTTGGTGTGCAGGCGTCCTGCCGTGTCGATGATGACGATCTCGGTGCCCTCGCGTTTGGCGTAGTCCACGGTCTGGAAAGCGACAGAGGCGGGATCCTGCCCGTGCTGCTGCGGGCGCACGATCGCGGCGCCCGCGCGCTGCGCCCAGGTCGCCAGCTGCTCGACGGCCGCCGCACGGAAGGTGTCGGCGGCGCCCACCACGACCGAGCGCTGGTAGCCGCGAAGGAACTTCGTGAACTTGCCGATGGTGGTGGTCTTGCCCACGCCGTTCACTCCGACGACGAGCACGACAGCCGGACGCTCGGTGAGCTTGAGCGTGGTGTCGAACTTCGCGAAGTGCTCCTCGAGCGTCTCCCGCAGCATGCGCTGCAGATCCTTCGGATCGGTCGTGCGGTACTTCTCGACCTTGGCGCGCAGTTCCTCGACGAGTCGCTCGGTGATGTCCGGACCGAAGTCGGCGGTGAGCAGCGCGGTCTCGAGATCGTCCCAGGTCTCCTCATCGATCGTGGGCTTGACGAACATGCCGCGCAGCGCGCGGCCGAGGGACCAGGACTTCTCCGCCATGCCTCCAGCCTACGGGGAGGAGCCCGTCGGATCCGGAGTGTTCGCCGATGGCGCGCGGCCGTCGCCTGCTGCCGCCCGGAGCTGCTGCCTAGACCGTCGCGGCGGCGCGATCGCCGACACGCTGGCCGACCACGGCCGACACCCCGTCCTGGCGCATCGAGACGCCGTAGAGCGCGTCCGCGATCTCCATGGTGCGCTTCTGGTGCGTGATGACGAGCAGCTGTGAGCTGGCGCGGAGCTGCTCGAACACCGTGAGCAGGCGACCGAGGTTGGCGTCATCGAGCGCCGCCTCGACCTCGTCCAGGATGTAGAACGGGCTGGGGCGGGCCTTGAAGATCGCGACGAGCAGCGCGACGGCGGCGAGCGATCGCTCCCCACCGGAGAGCAGCGAGAGGCGCTCGATCTTCTTGCCGACCGGGCGCACGGCGACCTCGATGCCGGTGTTCAGCAGATCGTCGGGGTTCGTGAGCGAGATGCTGCCGGCGCCACCGGGGAACAGCAGCGGGAAAACCTCGCCGAAGGCCTGCCGCGTGTCCTCGAACGCGGACGCGAAGATCGTCTGCATGCGCTCGTCGAGCTCGGCGATGATCGTCAGCAGGTCCTGCCGGGTCTTCGTGAGATCCGCGAGTTGTTCGGTGAGGAACGCGTGGCGCTGCTCGAGCGCCGCGAACTCCTCGAGGGCGAGCGGGTTCACCCGGCCGAGCTGGGCGAGCTTGCGCTCCGCCTCCTGCAGCCGGCGCTGCTGGATGCGGCGGTCGAACGGAATGCCGTCCGCGATCGGGACGCTCACGTCGCGAAGGGGCGGGTCGCCGGCGTCGTCCGCGTCGTCGCCCTCAGCGGCCTCTTCCGCCATGGCGGCCGCGAGCAGGTCCTTGGAATCGCGCGTCGGACCGGGATCGCGCGGAACCAGCTGCTCAGGTCCATATTCCGCAATCAGAATATCTTCGTCCAGAGCGAGCTCGGACTGGACACGCTCAAGCAGGCTGGACAGGTGCAGCTTCTTCTCGTGGATCTGCAGCTCGAGACCGTGCACGCTCTCGGTGAGCCCCGCGAGGCGCTCGCGGATCGAGGAGTCCTGCCGCCGCAGCTCGCCCAGCTCCTCGTTCTGCGCCGAACGGGCGGACTCGGCGGCAGCGAGTGCCAGACGTGCCTCCGCGACCGAGCGGTCCAACGAGTCCAGGATGCGCGGCAGCTCGGCGGCCACCCCGGAGGCGGTCTCCCGCTGGGCACGGCGGACGACCGCGCGTCGTGCGGCTTCCGCCGCAGCCTCGCGTTCCCGCTCGCGCTGTCGTTCCAGCGACGCCACCCTCGCCTCCGCGGCACGGACCCGCTCGCGCAGGGTCTCGACACCGAGGCGCGCCTCGATCTCGGCTTCGCGGGACGCCTCGAGGGCTTCCAGCAGACCGTCTCTCGCCGAGACGTCGAGCACGGGGCGCGGCGTGGCCTCGGCCCCGGCCAGGGCGTTCTTCGCGGTGTCCGCGTGGGCCTCGGCGTCGGCGACGGCCGACTGCGCCTGAGCGAGACCGGACTCGAGGCGCTCGCATTCGGCGACGGCCGACTCGTGCTGCACGACCACCCTGTTGACCTGCTCGGTGTGCGCGGCCAGCGCGGCGTCGTGCTCGCGCAACGTCCGCAGCGCGTCGCGGGACACGCGTCGCGCGATCTCGAGCGTCTCGGTCGCATCCTCGCGCGCCTCGCGCAGCGAGTCCACGACGACCCGCACCTCGTCGAGGCGGTCGACGGCCGCGTCGCGCTCCGCGATGAGCTCCAGGCGCGAGCGCTCCCCACCGGATCCGGTGTGCAGGGTGTGCGCCGTGAGCACTTCACCGGAGCGCGTGACGATCGTGAGCGGCGTCCCGGAGGTCGCAGCGGCGGCGGCATGCGCGCCACGGGCTGCGGCGAGATCCTCGACGACGACGACGTGCGAGAGGATTCCCAGGATGCCGGCCGGTGCGGTCACGACCTGCACGGCCGGCGTCGCCCCGGCGATGCCCGCATCGCTGACGGCCACGGCCGCGCCCTCGGCGATGACGATGTCGTACGCACCCGCCGTCGCGTCGTCGCCGGCGAGGAGGAAGGCCGCGGCCACGTCGTCCACCAGCACACCCTCGGCGAGCGGGCCGAGCACGGCGGCGATCGCCGCCTCGAACCCCGGCTTCACCTGCACCGCGTCGCCGACGAGTCCGCGCACACCGGCGATGCCGGCCGCGACGATCTCCGCAGCGCCGCCGGTGACAGCGATGGCGCTGCCCAGAGCGGCGGCCTTCGCGGTCAGCGCCTCGGATTCGCGCTCGGCGGCGTGCAGCCGCTCGCGCAGTTCGCCGAGTGCCGTCTCGGACGCGACGGCTCTGGCCTGCGCTCGCTCGTACGCCTCGGCGTGCTCCGCGGCCGTACCCTCGGGCGCCTCGCCCTCCTCGATCCGCTCGCGCGCCTCCGCGGCTTCGCGCCGACGCCCGTGCGCGGCCTCCAGAGCGTTCTCCTGACGCAGCACCGCGCCGCGGACGGCGGCCAGCGCCGACGCGGCCGCCTCCGCCTGCCCGCGCAGGGCCGTGAGGCGCATGTCGTGCGCGGAGACGAGGGCGCTCTGTTCGGCGATGTCGACGTCGAGCGCGTCCAGCTCCGCCCGCGCGTTCGCGACCTCACGGGTCGCCTCGTGCGCAGCATCCTGTGCGCGGCCGATCCCTGACGAGATCTCCTCGGCCTCGTGCCTCGCCTCGTCGATCGTCGTCTGCGTGACGGTGACGGCCGCGACCGCGGCATCGTCGTCATCGGATCCGAGCAGCGCGAGCTTCTGGTTGGCGAGCGTGAACAGGCCGCGCATGCGCTCCTGCACCTGTTCCAGCCCGAAGGAGATCCGCCGCGCCTCGTCGACGGCCGCGGAATTCTGCAGCGCCTCGAGCCGGACGATCTCGGCACGGACCCGGTCGCCCTGCTCGCTGAGCACCACGCGCTCGGCGTGACGCTCGTGCTCATTGCGGGTGTGGTCGGCGAGCGCTGTCCGAAGCGTCACCACATCGTCGGCGAAGAGCCTCGCCTTGGCGTCGCGCACGACCGCGGCGATGGTCTGCGCCTCGCGTGCGATCTCGGCCTGACGTCCGAGCGGCTTCAGCTGGCGGCGGATCTCTCCCGCGAGGTCGCTGAGCCGCGTCAGGTTCGTCTCCATCGCATCGAGCTTGCGGAGGGTCTTCTCCTTGCGGCGCCGATGCTTGAGGATCCCTGCGGCCTCCTCGATGAAGCCGCGCCGATCCTCAGGCGAGGCCTGCAGCACCGTATCAAGCCGGCCCTGCCCGACGATGACGTGCATCTCCCGGCCGAGCCCGGAGTCGCTGAGCAGCTCCTGCACGTCGAGCAGGCGGCAGTTCTCGCCGTTGATCGCGTACTCGCTCGATCCATTGCGGAACAGCGTGCGACTGATCGTCACCTCGGCGTACTCGATCGGCAGCGCGCCGTCGCTGTTGTCGATCGTCAGCTGTACCTCCGCGCGTCCGAGCGGACCACGCGTAGAGGTGCCGGCGAAGATGACGTCCTCCATCTTGCCGCCGCGCAGGGTCTTCGCCCCCTGCTCCCCCATGACCCAGGCGAGCGCGTCCACGACATTCGACTTGCCGGATCCGTTCGGTCCGACGATGCAGGTGACGCCCGGCTCGAAGGCGAACGTGGTCGGCTGCGCGAAGGACTTGAACCCCTTGAGGGTCAGGCTCTTCAGGTGCATGGGCACGCTCGGCAGTCGGCGGAGTTCACGGCGTCTACGCTATCGCGGCGGCTCCCCCGTAACGCGAGGGAAACGCCCGAGGTCCAGGCTTTTCTGAGTGCGCGCTTGACGTCTGCTGTGAAACTTCGCTAGCGTTGCAGGTCCTGAGCCGAGAAAGGAGGTTGCCGACATGATGATTCGCTCTGATATCACCCCATTCCGTGGGATCGATGCGCTCTCGGCGACTTCCGCCGGCCTCCGCGCGCGCCACGCCGCGTAGCAGGCGCATTCTCCCTCGCCCCGGCTTCTGGCCGGCCTGACGCTTCGTGCGTCTGCGATCCGATCCGCGACCATCTCGTCGCAGGCTGATCGCCCACCCGATCCGGGACTCCGCGTCCCCGGATCCCTGACGGTCCTGACTCCGTTTCCCGGACCGCCTCCACACCCGTGACACGTTGCGGCACCCCACCGGGTGGCCGTGACGTGGAGCGAAACCGCCTTTCCGGCACGACCAACGAAAGCGAACCACCGTGAATACCGCATTGCACGCTTCGCCTCCCACCGAGTCGACGCACAGCGCTCCCGCCGAGCGCGAACTGTCCATCCAGCTTCCCCGTGAGGAGGAGCTGCGCAACCTGTCACTCGCCCAGCGAGTGGCCCTGCGTGTCGCCCTGCAGCTCATCGTGCGGTCGCGTCCTTCGACGCAGGACCGGGCTCACGCCGCCCAGGCCGAGGCCCGTCGCCTCCGCCTGCTCGAGCAGTACGAGGCCGACCGCCTGACCCGCACCGCCCCGCGGCAGGTGCTCTGATGATCGACGCCCGCACCGACGACCCGATCATCTCCCTCACCGCCGGCGCGACCCTGCGTCCGCTCGTGCTCCCCGCACGGGCGGATGCGGGGGCGCCCGGCCCGTTCCGCGACTACGCCGAGGTGCGCAACCGCGTCCTCGAGGAGGCGTCCGGCCGCGATGACGACAGCTTCACCGCGGAGGAACTGCTTCCGCTGCTCACGTCGGACGCCTACACGAATCGCCGGCAATGGCGCATCCTCATCGGGGAGCGCACGATCGGCGTGGCCTTCCTGAACATCTCGCGCGACGGCGGCGGCGACACCGCAATGTCGGCGATCAGCGTGATCCGCGACGAGCAGGGCCGCGGGATCGCGACCTCCGTCGCCGGCTATCTCGAACCGCTCGCGCGCAGCGAGGGCGTGCGCACCCTGCAGATGTGGACGGAGCACCTCGCATCGAGCGGACCGACGCTGGATCCGCCCACGGGGTTCGGCAGCATTCCGCGCGATCACACCGCACGCTTCCTTCTCGCGCAGGGCTGGACCCTCGAGCAGGTCGACCGCGTCAGCGAGTACCGCTGGGGGGAGGACGAGCACCTGCCCGCGCTGCGGGCCGCCGCCGAGGAGGCGGCACCCGGATACCGCGTCGTGCAATGGCTGCTGCCGACCCCGGACGAGCGGCTCGACGGGTATGCGTGGATGAAGTCCCGCATGTCGACCGATGCGCCGGACGCGGCGATGGACTCTCCCGAGGAGACGTGGGACGCCGATCGCGTCCGCGAACAGGATGCGCGCTGGATCGACATGGGACACACCGTGCAGGTGACGGCAGCCGAGCACATCGAGACCGGTGAGCTCTGTGCGTACAACGAGCTCTCGCTGAAGGGAGTGGACGACAGTGTCACCCAGCAGAACGACACCCTGGTGCTGGCCCAGCACCGCGGCCACCGGCTGGGCCTGCTCGTGAAGGCCGCAGGCCTGCTCTCCTGGCATGAGCGCTATCCGCGCTCGACTCGGGTCGTCACCTACAACGCCGAGGAGAACCGTCCGATGCTGTCGATCAACGAGCAGCTCGGATTCGTCCCGATCGCCTATGGCGGAGCGTGGAAGAAGGTGCTGGACTGATCCATCGGCCAGGATCATCCCGGAGGATGACGCTCCGTCACGATCCTCACTCCGGCGACCGATGATCCGCCGGGCGGGGCCGACCAGGCTGGAGGCATGAGCACAGCAGTCATCGAAGCACACGGTCTGATCAAGTCGTTCGGATCCACCCGCGCCCTGGCCGGCGTCGACCTCCGGATCGCCTCCGGGGAATCGGTCGCGATCATGGGGGCATCCGGATCCGGGAAGACGACCCTGCTGCACGTGCTCGCAGGGATCACCAAGCCGGATGGGGGCCGCGTGACGTTTCAGCCGCCCGTCGGCGGATCCGTCGAGGTGAGTGCGCTGGGCGAATCCGCGCGATCTCGCCTGCGCCGCGAGTCGTTCGGCTTCGTGTTCCAGCAGGGCCTGCTGATGCCGGAGCTCACCGCGGTGGAGAACGTCGCGCTCGCCGCGATGATCACGGGGATCTCCCGCGCGGACGCCACCCAGCGTGCAGCCGGGTGGCTCGCGGCGCTCGGGCTGCAGGGCATGGAGGACCGCCGCATCGGCGAGCTCTCCGGCGGACAGGCGCAGCGTGTCGCCATCGCCCGCGCCCAGGTCACCGGTGCGAGCGTGGTTTTCGCGGACGAGCCGACCGGCGCACTGGACTCGGCGACCTCCTCTGAGGTCATGGATGCTCTCCTGTGGTCGACCACCGGCCAGGGACGCACGCTCGTGGTCGTCACGCACGACCCACAGGTCGCCGCCCGATGCTCCCGGACCGTCGCGGTCCGCGACGGCCGGGTGCTGGGCACGGTGGTGAACGCATGAACGCCTCGACGCTGCGCCTGCTGCTGCGCGCCGCCCCCGGGTCCGCCGGGGTCGTGGTGATCCCGATGATCGCGTTCGCCGTGGTGTCCGCGCTCGTGCTGACCGTCGTCGGCGGCGCGCAGGCGTTCTGGCGGTGGACCGACCAGGACGCGATGATCTATCAGATCCTGGCGGCGGTCGCCCTCGTGCTGCTCGTGCTTCCGCTCGCCACGCTCGGCGGCGCCGCGGCGCGGCTCTCCGCCCGTCGTCGCGATGAGCGGCTGTCGACGCTGCGCCTCCTCGGCGTCACCGGGTTCGGCGTCGGTGTGGTCGCCGTGGTCGAGTCGACCCTGGTCGCGGTGATCGGCGTGCTGGGCGGAGTCGTGCTGGCGCTCGGCCTCGCGCCGCTCGTCGGGCTCATCCCGTTCCGCGGCGCCCCGCTGGGCACGGCCGTGCTGCTGTCGCCGGGGCTCATCGCCGCCATCGCGACCGGCACCGTGCTGCTCGCGACCGTGAGCGCGGTGCTCGGGCTTCGCCGCGTGGTGATCTCGCCGCTCGGTGTCCGGACCAGGACCACGCCGCCGACACCGCACTGGGCGCGCGCGGTCATCGCGATCGTCGCCATCGCCGCGGGGTTCGCGGCGGGCCGGGTCGTCCCCGGGATCGGCGGCGCGATCGCCATGATCACCGGCCTGGTCGCGATCTTCGGTCTCGGGCTGCTGGTATTGAACCTGATCGGCCCTTGGGTCCTGAAGATCGGCGCCAGGATGCAGCTGCGCGGCGCCAAGACGCCCTCGCGTCTGCTCGCAGCACGCATCGTGCTGGACGATCCGAAAGCAGCGTGGCGTCAGGTCAGCGGCGTGGCGATGGCGAGCTTCATGGCCGTGTTCGCCGGCACCGGCGTCGCCCTCATGGACGCGATCAGCTCGGGCGAGCCCTCGGCGCAGCAGCTGATGCTCGTCGCGGACATGCGCACCGGCCTCATCATCACGCTGGTCGCATCGTTCCTCATGGTCGGATGCTCCGTGGCCGTGACGCAGGCCTCCGACATCCTCGACCAGCGCGACCTGCACCGCAGTCTGCACTACCTCGGCGTTCCGGCCGACACCGTGGACTCCGCACGACGGCGCGCCGTGATGTCGCCCTTGCTGATCACCGCCCTCGGCTCCGCCCTCTGCGCCGCCGTGCTCATCTTCCCGCTGCTCGGCATGGCGCTCATCACCGCGCCGCTGTCCATCGCGACGATCGCCGCGGTGCTGCTCGCCGGCATCGCGCTCGTGTGGACCGCGACCCGACTCACCCGGCCGCTGCTGATGCGTGCGTTCGCCGGCTGAACGGGCTGATCTCAGGATCGGGTCGCGGCCGTCAGGAACTCCTCGACGGCCGCGACCGTCGTGGCGTTGTCGACATGCACCACTCCACGGATGCCGACACGCGCGGCGAGTGCGAGCGAGAGGGATGTGTCACAGAATGGACCCGTCCCGCCAGCGACCCGAGGAGCACCGAATGAGCAGCATCGTCGACTTCGTGACCGTCTCGACCGCCGGGCTCGAATCCTCTCCCATCCCGGACGCGCTGGCAGGCCTGCGCGCGAACGAGGCGCGGTACATCACGAACAAGTACGGCTCCCCGTTCACCGTGAGCACGCCCGAAGAGGATCCGGAGACGCTGCACTGGGTAACGGAGATCCTGCGCGAGGAGCGTGACATCGTGATCGCGAGTCCCGCACTCGAGGTGACCGGCTTCGAGGCGGACGGGATCCGCTTCGGCTACGTCTTCTACGCCTCGGGTCTCGCGATCAACGTGATGTACACGCTCGCCGACGCGGGTAAGCGCGCGGTCGGTTTCAAGCTGTCGCTCGGCATGGAGATCCCGGAGGAGTTGTCCGCCTTCAAGTTCGCCCGGCAGCGGTCGAAGCTCGCCGGCGAGATCCGCGGGTCCTACTTCGTCATCAAGGGCGAGCACTAGCTGCGCTGGGCGAGCTCTTCTGCTCTGACCACGGTTCTGAATGTCCCTCAGGACCCTCAGTTCGGCAGAGTCGCCTTGTAGATGGTCGCCGTGCCGGTGCCGATGAACACCGTGCTCCCCGAGACGGCGATGCTCTCGGCGTTGCCGGTGATCCCGCTGACGTCCGCGCGCTTCGTCCAGGTCGACCCGTCGGTGGACGAGTAGACGGCGGGAACGGTCGGCGAGTTCGCCAGCATGTACGTGGTGCTGCCGTCCTGGTAGGTGTCCAGGACGGCGCTGAGACCGGGGCCCGAGATGGTGGTGTACTTCCCCGTGGCCGTGTCGAAGGCCGCGAGACCGGCCGAGCCGTTCACAGAGATCACGTCGCCGCGGAGCGTCGACTTGGAGAAGACGATCTTCGAGCCCACCGCATCCGCATGGTACGGGTGCGGCAGCGTGGCGATCACCGGGCCCGGGTCCACCGTGCTCCAGCCGGATCCGGGCGTGTAGACGTCGAGTCCCGTGTTGTTGTACGCCGTGTGCTGCACGCCGTCCTTGCCCGGGTACTGGAACGCGAGCGAGGCGGCGCCCGTGGCCGACATCGTGCTCGCCCGTGTGTAGAGCTTCCCGTTCACGACGGACATCCAGTAGTAGCGGGCGTACTCGCCGTCACCGGGATAGGTCGCCAGTACCGCGGGGTCGTCCGCCGCCGTGCGCTCGATGGTCCAGGTCGCACCGCCGTCGACGGACTTCTTGATCGCGGCGATGGTGTTGGTCGGCCCGTACGCGGTCTTGTCCGGATTCTGTATCGACCCGGCCAGGAACAGCTCGCCTCCGAGCTTGGCGGAGTCGAACACGTGCACGAACGGCGTGTTCGCCACGTAGCTGCCGGCATGCGTCGCCGAGTCGTACAGACCGTAGTTCGCCGGCGAGGTCCAGCTGACCCGCGGGTCCATGTTCGGGGCGTAGACCTTGCCGTCCCACACCCGCAGCGCGTGGATCTCCTCGGCCGGCATGCCCATGACCTCGTGCTTCTCGGCTCCGGTCGCGATCGAGTACGAGTTCAGGCTCACCGGCCCGGTGTTGATGTTGTAGTCGCCGTAGCCGGCGAAGACCTTGCCATCGGCGACGGCCAGGTCGTGGATCCCCGAGTGGAACGTGCTCTGCGTCCCGACCCAGCTCGGGACCGCCTTCGCATCGCTGTTCGTCGCGAAAAGGGATGCCTTCACCGCCGAGGTCGTCGTGGTTCCGCCTGGCTTGGACGGGCCTTTCGCCGGGTGCAGGGATGCCGTCGGCTGCGCATTTCCGGATGCCGGAACGGCGTTCGCGGGCGCTGCGATGCCCAGCGTGCACGCCGCAACCAGGGCGAGGGCAGGAACTGCGCGAAGAGCGGTGCGGGAGAGCCGGCTGCCGGCGCGAGATCCGGAATTCTCGATGGACCGCATGAGCGTTGGGCCTTTCGACATGGGTGGCTGGTGCGGAGCAAGACGAATGTCGAGGATTATTCTGCTATATCGGCAGTCGTGGGAGGAAGCCGGACGAAGCTCGATGCGAATTCGGTCATCGTCGGCGCTGGCACCTCGGGCAGAAGTGCGACGAGCGGTTCATGAACGACACGCGCTTGATCGGTGTTCCGCAGCGAGAACACGGGATTCCTTCGCGCCCGTACGCCTCGAGAGAGTGCGCGAAATAGCCGGCCTCGCCGTTCACGTTGACGTACTGGGCGTCGAAGCTCGTGCCGCCTTCGGCCAGAGCTTTCTCCAGCACGGCCCGCACCTCGGCCAGCAGCCGGTTCGCGGCCACGGTCGACAGCACGGACGCCGGCGTCTCGGGATGGATGCGGGCAGCCCAGAGCGACTCGTCGGCGTAGATATTCCCGACGCCGCTGATGAGGTTCTGGTCCAACAGAACGCGCTTGATGGCGCTCGACCGCGTCCGAAGTGCGCGGCGGAACACGCTCTCCTGAAACGCCTCGTCCATGGGATCGCGCGCAATGTGCGAGACCTGCGATGGCAGGAGGGGCGCGTCGCTCCCCCAGCCTGCAGCGTGACCGTCGGATGTCGGCACCAGCGCATCGACGGCGAGCGATCCGAAGGTGCGCTGATCGGCGAACACGACGGCGAGCTCGCCGTGCTGCGGGTGCTCGGCGAAGAGCCGGATCCGCTCGTGCCGTTCGGCAGGCGCGTCGGGGCGGCGCAGCAGCAGCTGCCCCGACATGCCCAGGTGTCCGACGATCGCCGAGCTGCTTTCGGGCCCGGCGGTCGCGAGCGGCATCCAGAGGAACTTCCCTCGGCGCGCGACCGTGACGACCTCGGATCCTTCGAGCCGGGCGACGAAGTCGGCGGCACCCGCTGCGTGCCGCGTGAGGGCGCGCTCGTCGTGCACCGCCACCGCGAGGATGCGTGCGCCCGTCAACGCCGGCGCGAGGCCCGCGCGGACGACCTCCACCTCGGGAAGCTCAGGCACGGTCGCTGAGCGTGTGCCAGGCGGCCAGCGCCGCGGCCATCTCGGCTGTCTTCTTGCTCGTGCCCGAGCCCGAGCTCGCCAGGTCGCCCGTCGTCACGGTCGCGGTGAAGCGCCGGTCGTGATCGGGACCCGTCGAGACCACCGCGTACGCGGGAGCGCTGAGCCCGAGATGCGCGGACAGCTCCTGCAGCGCGGTCTTCGGATCCATCGCCGCGCCGTACCTCTCCGGATCGGCGAGGAGCGGCTCGATGAGTCGCAGCACCAGCGCGGTCGCCGCCTCGGGACCCGCGGACAGATAGGTGGCCCCGAACACGGCCTCCATGGTGTCGGCGAGGATCGAGTCCTTGTCACGACCGCCGGTGCGCTCCTCGCCGTTTCCGAGCAGGATGTGCGCGCCGAGCCCGATGCCACGGGCGACCTCCGCGAGAGCGACGGTCGACACCACGCTCGCGCGTCGCTTCGCCAGCGAACCCTCGTCGAGGTCGGGAAGCGTCGTGTAGAGCATCACGGTCACGGCCTGGCCGAGCACGGAGTCGCCGAGGAACTCGAGGCGCTCGTTGTGCGGGAGCGCGCCGTTCTCGTACGCGTACGAGCGATGCGTGAGCGCAAGCTGAAGCAGCTCGGGGTCGATGTCGACTCCGAGCTGCTCAGAAAGAGGGCGCGTCCCTACGGGGACTTCTGCCATGATCGAGGATCGATCAGACGTCGGCGACCTTGCGGCCCTTGTACTCGAGGAACAGCTCGGTGCCCTGCGAGTCGGTGACGACCTTCGCCTGGTGGGGACGGCTGTAGACGACCTTGCCGTTCTCGATGGTCTTGACGAGGGCAGGAGCCTCCGCCTTCCACTGCGCGCGACGCGAGCGGGTGTTCGAACGGGAGACCTTGCGCTTCGGGGGGTTACCGGCCATGGTTGCTTACCTTCTGTGTTCTGGGCGCGCAGCTATTTCGCTGCGTTTCCGTGGTCTGTGATCTGCTGGAGCGCGGCCCATCGAGGATCGACAGGAGCGTCCTGCTCTTTCCCGGCGCTTCCGGTCAGCCGCTCGCCGGTCTCGGGATCGAGTCCAGGGCAATCCGGCTGACACACCGGCTGAAACGGGAGCGCCAAAACCACCGCGTCCCTGACCAGAGTTTCAAGATCCACGTGGTCGTCTTGAACCTCGAAGTCGTTCGCTTCCTCTCCAGGGTACGCGAAAAGCTCTTGAAACTCGACTTCGACAGGCTCTTCGATCGGATTCAGGCATCGACCGCACTCTCCGCGGTACGTCGAATCGACCTCGCCGGTGACGAGGATCCCCTCGTGCACGGACTCCAGCCGGACGTCGAGATCGAGTTCCTCGCCCTTCTCGACCGAGACGAGACCCTCGCCCCACTGCTCGGGCAGAGGAATGGCCATCCGGAACTCCCGCATCTCACCGGGTCGACGAACGATGTCGTGCGCGGACAGCGAGAATGGTCCTTTGCGTCGGGTCTTCACCGGTTCAGTCTACCGGGCGCACCTGGGCGGAGGCCGGGCCCTCCGACGGGCTCAGGGACCGGCGGGCGGGCGTTCAGATGCCGCGGGCTCCGGTGTCGAGGAAGCGCGCGACCGCCGGCGGTACGAACGGGGACACGTCGCCGCCGAGCGCGGCGACCTGGCGCACGAGCGAACTGGAGACGAGAGCGTGCGCCGGATCAGGCAGCAGGAACACGGTCTCGATGTCGGCGAGGTGCCGGTTCACGATCGCCATCGGCGACTCGTAGGCCACGTCGATCTGGGACCGGATGCCCTTCACCAGCACGCTCGCGTTCACGTCCCTGGCGTAGTCGACCAGCAGTCCCATGCTCCAGGACCCGACGATGACGGTTCCCGCGACGCCGGCCTCGGCGATCGACTCCTCCAGCAGCGCGAGGCGCTGAGCCACCGGCAGCATGGCCTGCTTGTCGGGGTTGTGCACCACCAGCACGTGCAACTCGTCGTAGAGCGCGGCGGCGCGTCGGATGACGTCCAGGTGGCCGAGGGTCGGCGGGTCGAAGGAACCGGGGACGACGGCGATCCGAGCGCTCATGCCTCAACCCTAGCGGCGCGGATCTCTGCATCCGCCGAGCGGGCGCCGCAGAGCGTGCTCAGTTCTTGGCGAGCGCCGCACGATCGTCGATGCTGAGTCGCTGCGCCATCGCCTCGCGCAGGCCGTCGTGCGTCTGCAGCGCCGGATCGGCCTCGATGATCTCCTCGGCGATCGCGCGGGCCTGCGCGATCAGGTCCGCGTCCTTGATGACGCGCAGCAGCTTCAGCGACGACTTCGCCCCGGACTGACGCGCTCCGAGCACGTCACCCTCGCCGCGCAGATCGAGGTCGACCTCGGCGAGCACGAAGCCGTCGAGCGTCGCGGCGACCGCATCGACCCGATCGCGGGCCGGGGTGCCCTGCTCGGCCTCCGTGACCAACAGGCACAGGCCCGGCACGCCGCCGCGCCCGATACGGCCGCGCAGCTGGTGCAGCTGGGAGACGCCGAACCGGTCGGCCTCGAGCACGATCATCGTCGAGGCGTTCGGCACGTCGACGCCGACCTCGATCACGGTCGTCGCGACGAGAAGGTCGATCTCGCCGCGGGCGAAGGACTGCATGATCGCGTCCTTCTCATCCGCGGCCATGCGCCCGTGCAGGCCGGCGACACGCACGGAGCCCAGCTTCGGGTGCGTGCTGAGTGCGGCCAGCAGCTGCACCACGCCCCAGCGCGGACCGCGGCTCTCCTCCTCGTCCGCGAAATGCTCCTGATCCGCCTCCTCGGCGCCATCGTCGGTGTCGATCGCCGCGCACACGGCGAACACCTGACGGCCTTTCTCGATTTCCTCCGCGGCGCGCTCCCACACCCGGGCGAACCAACCGGGGTGGTCGGCGAGCGGAGCGACGAACGTCTCGATGCCCGCTCGCCCGCTCGGCATCGTGCGAATCACCGAGGTGTCGAGATCGCCGAACACGGTCATCGCGACGGTGCGCGGGATCGGGGTGGCCGTGAGCACCAGTGCGTGCGGACTCGTGCCCTTGGCGCGCAGCGCCTCACGCTGCTCGACGCCGAAGCGATGCTGTTCGTCGACCACGACCAGCCCGAGGTCGGCGAAGGTCGTCTTCTCCCCGAGCAGGGCGTGCGTGCCCACCACGATGAGCGCCTGCCCCGCCGCGACGCGCAGCGCGGCCTTGCGCCGTTCGGGCGCGGACATCTGCCCCGTGAGCAGCGTGGGCATCACGAGCGGGGCGAGCTTCGGCCCGAGCATCTTCGTGATCGAGCGCAGGTGCTGCCCGGCGAGCACCTCGGTCGGCGCGATGAGCGCCGCCTGGCCGCCCGACTCCGCGACCTGCAGCATGGCGCGCAGGGCGACCAGCGTCTTGCCGGATCCGACCTCTCCCTGGACCAGCCGGTTCATCGGCGCCCCGCCGACGAGGTCCGCGGCGATCGTCTCGCCGACCGCCTCCTGATCGGGTGTGAGCTCGAACGGCAGCGCGGCGTCGAAGCGCTCCAGCAGTCCTCCGGGTCTCGCCGGCCGAGCCGTGGCGTCGAGCATGCGCACGAGGTAGCGCTGCTGCATGAGGGCGCTCTGCAGCGTGAGCGCCTCGTGCATGCGCAGCGTGCGGATCGCCGGCGCGATCTCGTCCTTGGTGCTCGGCCGGTGGATGCGCTCCAGCGCCGCACGGGCATCGAGCAGGCCCTCCTGGAGGCGCACGGCGTCGGGGATGGGCTCCGGCACCGGTCCGAGCTCGTCCAGGACCGTGCCGACCATCTTCTCGATCTGCCACGTGGTGAGAGCGGCCGTGGCCGGGTAGATGGGCAGCGGTGTGGTCACCAGCACATCGGCCTGCGTACGCGCGCGCAGCTCGTCGTCGAACATCTCGTACTGGGGGTGCGCGAACTGCGTGACGCCGCGGTAGTCGCCGACCTTGCCGGTGAACACCCCGCGGCGACCGATCCGCAGCTCCTTCTCCCGCCACTCGAGCTGACCGCGGTACTTGGCGAAGAACGTCAGCACCATGCGGCCGACACCGTCGCCGATGTCGACCGTCATCATCGCGCCGCGACGGTTCTTCATGTCGCGCACGTCGACCTTCATCACCTCGGCGACGATCGTGACCGTCTCGCCCTTCGGGAGGTCGAGGATCGGTGTGAGCTCACCGCGGTTGGCGTAGCGGCGCGGGTAGTGCGAGAGCAGATCCCAGACCGTGCTCATGCCGAAGGCCTTCTGCAGCGCCTTCGCGTTCCCGTCGCCGACCGCGACAGCGAGCGGCGAATCGAGGCGGAGCGGCATGCTCAGAAGTCTAGAACGGGCCTCGGACGGCCGGATCCCGCTTTGCACACGTCCGCTCCGCGGCGAGGCGCTCCTCAGCTGCCGAGGAACTCCAGCGCGGCATCGCGGAAGGCCTTCGAGCCCGGGGCGTTGAAATGGTGCCGACCCGGGATCTCGAAGAAGGATCCGTTCGGCGCCGCTTCGGCGAGGCGGCGCGAACCGTCGATGATGGGGTCCTCGGATCCGGTCGCGAAGAGGATCGGCTGGCCGGGTGCGGTCGCCGGATCCGGATCGATCGTGCGCGCCTCGCCGCGCATGCCGAGTGCGAGCGCGAGCATCACGTCGAGATCGTTTCCCGGCACGCGCTCGGTGAGCGCGATGTAGTCCCGCGTGGCGGGATCGGTGACCGGCGTGCCCGCGGTGATGTACGCGCGCACCTCGGCGACGTCGAGCCGCTCCAGCGGACGTCCGTCGGGGATGCCGCCGAGCACGGCGCGCGGGACCCTGTCACCGAGGTCGCGCAGCACCTCCCATCCCACGCGGGCTCCCAGGGAGTAGCCGATGTAGAGCGCCTCGTCGACGAGGTAGGTGTCGAGCACCTGCTCGATGTCGCCCGCGAGAGTGCGCATGGTGTAGTCCTCGGGCTGATGCGGCTTCTCACTGGCGCCGTGACCGCGCTGGTCGACCGCCAGCACACGATAGCCGGCACGCTCCAGCGTGCGCGCCCAGCCCGTCAGCACCCAGTTGTCGCGTGCGCTGGAGGCGAATCCGTGCACCAGCAGCACGACCGGAGCGTCCGGCTCGCCCCAGGTGTAGGTCGCGAGGCCCACGCCCTCACCCGTCTCGATGATCTGCGGACGGGGCATGCTGATCAGTGCTGCAAGAGGTTCGGCCACTCGTCCATCTTGCCCCTGTCGCACCCGCCGAGGGGCCTGGAGCGGCCTCTGTGACACGGACCGGCGGGCGGATCCGCGCCGTGCGTCGAAGATCCTCGGGCGAATAGGGTGAACGGGTGACGAGAATCATCGCCGGACCCGCCGGCGGCACCCGGCTGGAAGTACCGGGGCAGGGCACGAGGCCCACGAGCGATCGGGTGCGCGAGTCGCTGTTCGGGGCTCTCGAATCGATGGATGCGATCGCCGATGCACGCGTGCTCGATCTGTACGCCGGATCCGGAGCCCTGGGCCTGGAGGCGCTCAGCCGAGGCGCCCGCAGCACGGTGCTCGTCGAGAGGGGACGCGGCGCCGCCGCGGTGATCCGCCGCAACGCGTCCGCGGTCTCCAGGGCGCTGGGCCCAGGCGCGTCGGGGAGCACGACCGTGCAGGAGTCGTCCGTGCACGGGTATCTCGTCCGGGCCGCGGGCCCGTTCGACCTGGTCTTCACCGACCCGCCCTACGACCTGTCCGATGCCGAGATGACCGCGGACCTGGTGGCGCTCACCCCGCTCCTCTCCCCCGACGCCGTCGTCGTCATCGAGCGGGCGAAACGCTCCACGCCGCCGGAACTCAGCACAGCCGGCCTCGCCCTCATCCGGGAGAAGGCCTACGGCGACACCGTCCTGTGGTGGGCGGAGCCCACCGCTTCGTGAACGTCCGTCAGTGCGGAGCGTCGGCTCCCGCGTCGCGGTAGGGGTCCCAGCCGAGAGGGCCCACGGGCTCGCCGTCGCACAGCACGGGGGCGTCGGGGACGGCGGAGATCACGGCCCCGATCGGGCGGAATCCCGGCGGGAGCATCCCCGGGGAGAACGTGGCGAGCAGGGCGTGATCCTCGCCGCCCGCGAGCGCCCGATGCGGATGCGCGCCGAGGGCCGACCGTTCCAGGGCGATCGTCACTCCGGAGGCCTCCGCCATGCGGCCCGCATCGAGGGCGAGGCCGTCAGAGACGTCCATCATCGCGGTGGCTCCGGCGATCGCGGCGATCGGGCCGAGCCCGATCGGCGGCGCGGGGCGCAACTGAGCGGCGATCGCGTCCGCTTCGCCCTCCGTCAGCGCCGCGGCGACCACGGGCACCGCCGCCCCGTCGCGGTGGAAGCGCCGGAACAGCACGGAGAGGCCGTGTCCGGCGAGACCCATCTCCCCGGCGATCGCGACCTCGTCGCCCACGCGAGCACCGGCCCGGGTGACGGCAGGGCGACCTTCCAGGTCGCCGAGCGCCGTCACGGCGATCATCAGGGTCGCTGACACGGTCAGATCACCGCCGACGACCGCGCACCCCGGGGCGAGTGCGGCGCAGGCATCGCGGAAGCCGTCGGCGAGCGCCGCCACGAAGGAGAGCCGTCGGTCCTTCGGCACTGCGAGGGCCACGAGCAGCGCCGTCGGGCGCGCGCCCATCGCTGCGACGTCAGCGAGGTTCACGGCCGCCGACTTCCAGCCCAGGTCGTAGCCGCTCGACCACGCCGCGCGGAAGTCCGGCCCCTCCACGAGGGTGTCGGTGGTCGCGACGACCGATCCGGAAGGCGCGGCGATCACGGCGGCGTCGTCGCCCGGCCCCAGCAGCGCATCGCGCCCCGCGGGCGTCCGCGCCAGGATCGTGCGCAGCACGCGCCCCTCGCTCACTTCGCCGATCATCGGATCGTCGGATGCCGGAGCCCCCGCGGTCGGGACGGATCCGGGAGCTGAAAGGTCCACCATGCTCTCAACGGTAGCCTGGAGGGATGCCCCGCCGTCTCTCCGTCGCCACTGTCCTCGTGCTCGGGACGGCGCTGCTGGCCGGGTGCAGTTCGACGGTGCATCTGAATCCCGCCGACGATGCGAACGACCCGCGCTGCGCGGATGTCTCGGTGCGGTTGAGCAACGTCCCGTCGATCGACGGGCACGACCGGCGCTGGACGGACGCGCAGGCGACGGCGGCCTGGGGAGACCCCTCCGTGGTACTGCTCACCTGCGGTCTGCCGGAGGCGGAGCCGACCAGTGCCCTGCAGTGCATCTCTCTGCAGGGCATCGACTGGCTCGTGGACGACTCGAAGAGCCCGTATCTGACGCTCACCACCTACGGGCGGAAGCCCGCCGTGCAGCTCTACATCAACAGCAAGCCCGATGAGCCGAACAAGGGCGTCAGCGCCAACGATGTGATCGGAAACAAGAGCCTCGCCGCGGCGATCGCGACGATCCCCGCCACGCATGCCTGCACCGACCGCCCTGGCGCCGACACGGCCACACCGACGCCGACGCCGAACAAGGCAGGCTGACGCACGTTCGCTCCGACCGGCTCAGACGCCCGAGCCGCGCACGGCCCGAACGGCCGCCGCGTTCGACCCCTCCGGATCCGCTTCAGGTCGCTCTGCTCCTCGGGGACTCTGCAGGACGATCTCGACGAGCGCGGGCACCCAGATGAGGGCGCCGAGCAGGACGGTCAGCCATGCCCCGTGCGGCGTCGTCACACCGGAGACGACGGCGACGCCGATGGGCACGCCCACGAGCAGGGTCAGCGAGGGGAGCCCCGCGAGCAGCCGCAACACGCGCCGGCTGCGGCGTGAGAACAGGAAGCCCGCGCCGACGAAGGCGGCGAGCAGCGGGAGCGTCGCCGGATCCGCGAGCATCGCGAACGGCGCGAACACCAGCCACACGGCCCCGCAGCGTTCGCCGGCGATCCGGCGGGCGAACGCCCAGCCGAACAGGGCTCCCATGATCGTCCCCGGCACGAGGATGAAGCCGAACGTTCCCAGCCAGTGGAACTCCGACTCGAAGCCTGCGAGCTGCGCCATCATGCCGCGCATCGATGCCGCCCAGGCGAGCCCGCCGACGGCGCCGACCACGATCGGCAGCACCACCCGTGTTCGCATCGTCGCGCCCATGACCGCTCCTTCTCGCGCCCCACGACGCCGCACCGCGCATCGCGGTCGGATCATGCTGACGTTCTACCAGGGAAGCGGGTCTCCCGTCGGATCGTTTCCTCCGCGGAAACGGAGGCGACTGATCCGATCGGCTCAGTGCCGCGCGGACGGCGCCGCGCGGGTGATCGCCTCGGTGAAGTCCGCGAAAAGCGCGATCATCGCCAGCAGCTCGGGTCTGACGTCCGCCGAGCGATGGTGCATGTAGTACCAGCACGCCGGAACGCCGTCGA
This sequence comes from Microbacterium sp. NPDC060117, assembly GCF_042729315.1. Taxonomy (NCBI): domain Bacteria; kingdom Bacillati; phylum Actinomycetota; class Actinomycetes; order Micrococcales; family Microbacteriaceae; genus Microbacterium; species Microbacterium sp. NPDC060117. Next base: position 281,209 of record NZ_JBHWXR010000002.1, on the reverse strand, counting down.
GCTCGACCCAGGTCAACGCGGGCGGAAGCGCCGCTGCCAGGGCCGCCGGAACCACCGTGATCCCGGGCCCCACGAGCAGCTGCCCGGCGACGTCCGATGTCCGCGACGCCGGCAGCCGGACCAGCGAGGCTTCGGCGAGCGGTCGGACGTCGGCGAGGACGAACGGATCCATGTAGCTCGGCGGGAGTTCCGGCGAGTACAGCAGCGGCTGCTGCGCGAACTCGGCCACGGGAACGCGGCGCCGATGCGTGTACGGATGCCCGGTCGGGATGAGGCCGACGCGCCGCAGCTCTCCGAGCCGAGTGGAGGTCACCCCGGCGGCCTCCGCGACACCGAACGTGAGCACGGCGTCCACCGCGCCGGCGGTCAGGTCCGGATCGAGCCGATCGAATGCGGTCGGCACGAGAACGACCCCGACCCCAGGATGGGCGTGCGAGAGCGCGAGCTCGAGCGTTGCGAGCGCGGCCGGCATGAGTGGAGCGACCGCGTCCACTCCGGCGGGGAACGCCACGCGCAACCGCTCCGCGGGCTCCGCGACCGCCGCCAGCTGAGCGGCCTGAGCGGCTTCCAGCACCCGGGGCGCGAACTGGAGGAACCGGCGCCCCGCCGCGGTGAGCCCGATGACGCCTCCGGAGTCCCGCTCGATGAGCGGGATCCCGAGGTCGGCCTCCAGCCGCTGAACCGTTTGGTGACCGCCGAGATCGACACCCCGAGCTCGGCCGCGGCGTGTCCGAAATGCCGATGGCGGACCACGGCGAGGAAGGCGGTCAGCGCGATGATGTCCATCGCATCCTCCCCTCGGCGCGGGCATGGCAGAACGCCAGGATGCCGCTGCGCCGAGGGGCGCGCAAGAGGCGGCTCAGCGGCGCAGCCCCGCCTCGATCAGCTCGGTGATGAGATCGCGGTAGCTGAGCCCCGAGGCGATCCAGCACTTCGGGAACATCGAGATCGGCGTGAAGCCGGGCATCGTGTTCAGCTCGTTCACGACGAGGGTGCCGTCGGCCGTGAGGAACATGTCGACGCGAGCGAGACCGCGTCCGTCGACCGCCTCGAACGCCTTGATGCCTGCGTCCTGGATCGCGACGACCTCGGCCTCCCCCAGCTCGGCCGGGCAGACCACGTCCACACCGTCGCCGCCGAGGTACTTGCCCTCGAAATCGTAGAAGCCCCGGGACGTCAGCACGATCTCGCCCGGCACGGAAGCACGCGGCCCTTCCACGCCCTCGAGGATCGCCACCTCGATCTCGCGGCCGACGACCCCGGTCTCCACGAGCACCTTGTCGTCCTCGGCGAGAGCGATCCGCATCGCCTCGTCGAACTCGGCCGGGTCGGTCACCTTCGAGACGCCGACGCTCGACCCTGCGCGGGCCGGCTTCACGAAGAGCGGCGATCCGAGCCCGGCCGCGGCAGCGCGCACGCCGTCCGGATCCTGCGCCCATTCCCGCGCGCGCACGGTGATCCAGGGAGCCACGTCGATGCCGGCGGCCTGCAGCGCGACCTTCATGAAGTGCTTGTCCATGCACAGCGCGGAATCCAGCACTCCGCCTCCGGCATACGGGACCTCGAGGGTGTCGAAGTAGCCCTGCAGCGTGCCGTCCTCGCCGTGCGGTCCGTGCAGCAGCGGCAGCACCACGTCGATCGGTCCGAGGTCCTCGGTCGATCCGTCCGCACGCGTCACGCGCAGCGTGCGGATCCCGCCCGGCTCCGGCCACTGGATCCGCGTGCCGTTGTCCACGACCTCGGGCAGGTGCGCCGCGTCGAGCGGGAACTTCTCCGGCTCGTCGTCTTCGAGCACGAAAGCCCCGGCGCGAGTGATCCCGACGGGGATGACGTCGTAGCGCTCTCGATCAAGGGCGCGCAGAACCCCTCCCGCCGTGGCGGAGCTGATCGAGTGCTCGCTGGAGCGCCCTCCGAAGAGCACCACCACCGTCTGCTTGTCCATTGCCCGTCCCTTCCCCCTGCGGGGTGTCGTCGTCGGTGGTCAGATGGGGGGCGATGTCACGCGGATCCATGGCGCCGTCCAGCACCATCTTCACCTGCTCGACGATCGGCATCTCCACGCCGGCGGCGCGGGCCAGCTGCAGGATCGGCGCGACGGACGCGAGTCCCTCGGCTGTCTGCTGCATCTGCTTGACCACGTCCTGGAAGCTGTATCCCTGACCGAGCAGGCGCCCGGCCGTGTTGTTGCGGCTGAGCGGCGACTGGCACGTCGCGATCAGGTCGCCGAGGCCGGCCAGACCCTGCAGGGTCCCCGGCTGTGCGCCGTTCGCCACGGCGAAGTCGGTCATCTCGACCAGGCCGCGGGTGATGATCGACGCCTTGGTGTTCTCGCCGTAGCCGACGCCGTCGACGATGCCGATGGCGACCGCGATCAGATTCTTCAGCACGCCGCCGAACTCCGTGCCGATCACGTCGGTGTTCACGAAGCTGCGGAAGTAGCGGTTGCGCGCCGTCCGCGCCACGATGTCGGCCGTCTCCTGGCTGGTGGAGGCGATGACGGCGGCTGTGGGCTGCTCACGAGCGATCTCGAGCGCCAGGTTCGGTCCGCTCGCCACGGCGATCCGGTCGGGGTCGCAGCGCAGCTCCTGCTCGATGACCTGGCTCATCCGCAGTCCGGTGCGCTTCTCGACGCCCTTCATGAGGCTGACCACGGGGATGTCCGAGTTCTGCAGCAGCGGGCGCAGCGCCTTGAGGTTCTCCCGCAGCGTCTGGCTGGGCACCGACAGGTACACCTGCTCGGCGCCCTGGATCGCCTCGGCCAGGTGATGCGTGGCCGTCATCGAGCGTGGCAGGTTGATGCCGGACAGGTACTGCGAGTTGCGCTTAGCCTCGGCGATCTCGTGCGCCAGCTCCTGCCGGCGCGCCCACATCGTCACCTGTGCGCCGCCGTCGGCCAGGATCTTGCCGAAGGTCGTGCCCCAGCTCCCGGCACCGATCACGGTGACGCGAGGGCCGAGCGGGACCGAGGCGGTGCGCGGGGCCGCGTTCCTAGGAGTCAAGACGCCCCGTCTCCTTCTGGCCGTGTTCGGCCGGGTTCCAGCGCTCGGCGGGAGCCTTCTCGCCGCGGAGTTCTTCCAGGAGCGCCGTGACGGCGGCCATGAGGCGGTCGTTCGCCTCCACCAGCGCGGCACGCTCCCCTCCTCGACCGTAGAGGTCGGAGAGATCGACCGGATCCCCGATGAGCACGTCGACCTGCTTGCGCGGCGGCCAGAGACTGAGCCCCTTCTGGTAGCGGCCCATGATGTTCTGGGTGCCCCACTGCGCCATCGGGATCAGCGGGATCCGTCCGGCGAGGGCGAGGCGGACGGCACCCGTCTTGCCGCGCATCGGCCAGAGCTCCGGATCCCGGGTGAGGGTGCCCTCCGGGTAGACGATGACTCCGCGCCCGTGCTCCACGAGCTCCTCGGACTGCACCAGGGTCTGCTTCGCCGCAGCGGCGGATGAGGCCCGGGCGACCGGGATCATCCCCGTGCCGCGCAGCGCCCAGCCCAGGACGGGGACGCGGAACAGGCTCTCCTTCGCCATGAAGCGCGGCGCGCGGCCGAGCCGCCACACGGCGACGGCGACGATCAGCGGGTCGAACTCGGAGTAGTGGTTCGGCGCCAGCACGAAAGCGCCAGCGCGGGGCAGCTTCTCCGCGCCGCGGATCCGGATCTTCGCCAGGAACGAGACGAACGGCACCACGAAGACCGCCAGGAACCAGAACAGGCTCGGGCGGGTCTTCTCGGCGGTCGCGCGCATCTCAGCCGATCACGTCGAAGTCGGCGCCCAGCGCGGTGAGCTTGTCGAGGAACTTCTCGTAGCCGCGGCTGAGGATGTCGACGCCGGAGACTCTCGACTCGCCGGTCGCGGTGAGCGCGGCGATGACGTGGCTGTAGCCGCCGCGCAGGTCGGGCACCACGATGTCCGCGCCGTGCAGCGGCGTCGGGCCCGTGATGACCGCGGCCTGCTCGAGGTCGCGACGCGCCACACGACGCGGGCCGTCCTGCAGACCGTGCGGGTGCACGACGATGTCCGCGCCCATCTTGATCAGCGCGCCGGTGAAGCCCATCCGGTTCTCGTACACGGTCTCGTGCACCACCGAACGGCCGCGCGCCTGCGTGAGCGCGACAACGAGCGGCTGCTGCCAGTCGGTCATGAAGCCCGGGTGCACGTCGGTCTCGACGATCACCGGCTTGAGCTCGCCGTCGCGGCGGAACAGGATCCCGTCCTCGCGCACGTCGAACCAGCCGCCCGCCTTGCGGAACACGTTGAGGAACGTCAGCATCTCCTGCTGCTTGGCGCCGCCGACGAAGATCTCGCCGTCGGTCGCGAGCGCCGCCGAGGCCCAGGACGCGGCCTCGTTGCGGTCGAAGATCGAACGGTGGTCGTAACCGCGCAGCTTCTCCACGCCCTCGATGAGGATCACGCGGTTGGGCTCGTAGGAGATGATCGCGCCCATCTTCTGCAGCACGGCGATGAGATCCATGATCTCGGGCTCGATGGCCGCGTTGCGCAGCTCGGTCGTGCCCTCGGCCCGTACCGCGGTCAGGAGGACCTGCTCGGTCGCACCGACGCTCGGGTACGGCAGGTGGATGTTGGCGCCGTGCAGGCGGCTGCCGCCCGTGGACAGCCGGATGCCGCTGGGCAGCTTCTCGACGGTCGCGCCGAACTTGCGCAGCGCGTCGAGGTGGAAGTCGATCGGGCGGTCGCCGATGCGGCAGCCTCCGAGGTCCGGGATGAAGGCCTGTCCCAGCCGGTGCAGCAGAGGGCCGCAGAACAGGATCGGGATGCGCGAGGCGCCCGCGTGGGCGTCGATTTCCTCGAAGTGCGCGGACTCGACCTCGCTCGGGTCGAAGATCAGCGCCCCGGGCTCGTCGCCCTCGGTGACCCGCACACCGTGCACTTCGAGCAGCGAGCGCACCACGGCGACGTCGCTGAGGTCGGGGACGTCGCGGAGCGTGCTCGCGGTCTCCCCGAGGAGGGTCGCCACCATCGCCTTGGTCGCGAGGTTCTTCGCGCCCTTCACGTCCACCCGGCCGTGCAGTGGCCGTCCGCCGCGGATTGCCAGGACATCGCCCGAAGGCTTCGAAGCGAGCGTGGTCTCGTGCAGCGGTGTCGTCATTCAGGGCCTCTTCTTGTGGAACGGGCGCGGCCGGAGCCGCCGGGCGGATGCCCTAGGCTCACGGCCGCGTCCGATTCAGAGAACAGGAAGCGTACGTGGCCGCCACGACTCGCGACGGGCCTCGAACTGCGCGATCTTGTCTTCGTTGCGCAGCGTGAGCCCGATGTCATCGAGCCCTTCGAGGAGCCGCCATCTAGTGTAATCGTCGATCCCGATGGAGGTCTGGAAGTCGCCGATCGTGGCGGTGCGCGCCTCCAGGTCGACGGTGATCTCCCGGCCGGGATCCTCGTCGATCAGGGCCCAGATCCGCTCGATGTCGGCCTCGTCGACGGTCGCGGCGAGCAGGCCCTGCTTGCCGGAGTTCCCGCGGAAGATGTCGGCGAAGCGGGGGCTCAGCACGACGGCGAAGCCGTAGTCGCGCAAGGCCCAGACCGCGTGCTCGCGACTGGATCCGGTGCCGAAGTCGGGACCCGCCACGAGCACGGACGCGTTCCGGAAGGCGTCCTGGTTGAGCACGAACTCGGGGTCCTGACGCCAGGCGTGGAAGAGCGCGTCCTCGAAGCCGGTCTTGGTGACCCGCTTGAGGAACACCGCCGGGATGATCTGGTCCGTGTCGACGTTGGAGCGCTTCAGGGGCGCCGCGACACCCGTATGGGTAGTGAACTTCTCCACGATCAGGCCTCCAGATCGCTCGGGCTGGACAGGGTGCCGCGCACGGCGGTGGCGGCGGCGACGAGGGGCGAGACGAGGTGCGTGCGACCGCCCTTGCCCTGGCGGCCCTCGAAGTTGCGGTTCGAGGTCGACGCGCAGCGCTCCCCCGGAGCCAGCTGGTCGGGATTCATGCCCAGGCACATCGAGCAGCCGGCGAACCGCCACTCGGCACCGAAGTCGGTGAAGACCTTGTCGAGCCCTTCGGCCTCCGCCTCCAGGCGCACCCGGGCGGATCCGGGGACGACCATGACGCGCACGCCATCGGCCTTCGTCTTGCCCTTGATGACCGACGCGAAGGCGCGTAGATCCTCGATCCGGCTGTTCGTGCAGGAGCCCATGAAGACCGCGTCGACCTTCACCTCCTTCAACGGAGTGCCGGGAGTCAGGTCCATGTACTCGAGAGCCCGCTCGGCGGCGCTGCGTTCGTTCGGGTCGGCGATCCGGGCCGGATCCGGGACCGTGGAGGACAGCGAGCTGCCCTGGCCCGGGTTGGTGCCCCACGTCACGAACGGCTCCAGCTCATCCGCATCGATGAACACCTCGGCGTCGAACGTCGCGCCCTCGTCGGTCGGCAGCGTCTTCCAGTAGGCGACGGCGTCGTCCCAGTCCTGCCCCTGCGGCGCGTGGGGCTTGCCCTGCACATACGCGAAGGTGGTCTCGTCCGGCGCGACCATGCCCGCCCGCGCGCCGGCTTCGATCGACATGTTGCAGATCGTCATCCGACCCTCCATCGAGAGGGCGCGGATGGCACTGCCGCGGTACTCGAGCACGTAGCCCTGCCCGCCGCCGGTGCCGATCTTCGCGATCACTGCGAGGATGATGTCCTTCGCCGTGACACCGGGGCGCAGCGTGCCCTCGACGGTGATCGCCATGGTCTTGAACGGCTTCAGCGGCAGCGTCTGCGTGGCCATGACATGCTCGACCTCGCTCGTGCCGATGCCGAAGGCCATGGCGCCGAACGCGCCGTGGGTGGACGTGTGCGAGTCGCCGCAGACGACGGTGATGCCGGGCATGGTCAGGCCGAGCTGCGGGCCGACGACGTGCACGATCCCCTGCTCGGCGTCGCCCAGCGAGTGCAGCCGCACACCGAACTCTGCGGCGTTGCGGCGCAGCGTCTCGATCTGGGTGCGGCTCGTGAGATCGGCGATGGGCTTGTCGATGGCGAGGGTCGGGGTGTTGTGATCCTCGGTGGCGATCGTCAGATCGAGGCGTCGCAGCGGGCGCCCTTCGCTGCGCAGACCGTCGAAGGCCTGCGGGCTGGTGACCTCGTGCACGAGGTGGAGGTCGATGTAGATGAGGTCGGGCTCGCCGTTCTCGCCCTTCACCACGAGGTGGTCGTCCCAGACCTTCTCGGCCAGCGTGCGGGGTCGGGGGGATGCGTCGTTCATGCGTTGCTTCTCCTGGGTAGTGGTGCGGCCGTCCCCTGAAGAGCAGGGCGCGACTCCGCGGCGAGAGAGGCCTAGATCGAGGTCTCGCCGCGGCTGCTAAGGAGAAGCTGCACCGCCTGCATGGCCACGAGTTTACCCCCGGTCAGGGTGGGTGTTTCCCACCCACCCTGAGCCGAAATAGGCAGGGCGGACGGCTCACTCCGCGAGGGCGCGCTCCCGGCGCTTCTCGCGACCGGAGGCGATGAGGCTCGCCCCGGTGGCGCCGAGCATGGCGACCACGATCACGGTGAGCGACAGCCAGATCGGCACATCGGGCGCCCATTCGATGGGCTTGCCGCCGTTGATGAACGGGACGCTGTTCTCGTGCATTGCGTGCAGCACGAGCTTCACACCGATGAACGCGAGGATCACGGCGATGCCGTAGTGCAGGTAGCGCAGCCGGTCGAGGAGGTCCCCGAGCAGGAAGTAGAGCTGGCGCAGCCCCATCAAGGCGAAGATGTTCGCCGTGAACACCAGGAAGCTGTTCTGCGTGATGCTGAAGATCGCCGGGATCGAGTCGATCGCGAACATCAGATCCGTCACGCCGATCGTGACGAACACGATGATCATCGGGGTCCAGATCTTCTTGCCGTCGACCGTGGTGCGCAGCTTCGGACCGTCGAACTCATCGCTGACGGGCACGAGTCGGCGCACCAGACGCACGGCGAAGCCCTCCTTCGCAGCCGTCTCGTCCTCCTGCTCCCTCTCCGGCATCGCCTGACGGATCGCGGTCCAGATGAGGAACGCGCCGAAGAGGTAGAACACCGGGGCGAAGTTCTCGATGATCGTGACGCCGAGCAGGATGAAGATGCCGCGCAGCACGAGCGCGATGATGATGCCCACCATCAGCACCTCCTGCTGCAGCTTCCGCGGCACCGAGAACTGCGCCATGATCAGCACGAACACGAAGAGGTTGTCGATCGAGAGGCTGTACTCCAGCGCCCAGCCGGTGAGGAACTCCCCCGCGTGCTGGCCGCCGGCCACGGCGAGCAGGAGGCCCGCGAATCCGAGCGCCAAGGCGACGTAGAACACCACCCAGAGGGTGGACTCCTTGGTCGAGGGGATGTGCGGGCGCCAGCGCACGATCAGCAGGTCGCCGATCAGGATCAGCAGCAGGACGGCGAGCGAGACGACTTCGAACCAGACGGGAACGTCCACAGGGGCCTTTCGAGGGGGTCGGTCAACGGCCGAAAGTCTCTTCCCCGCAGATCAGCGGTCACGCGCCCGGAGGCCCGGCGGCGGGCCTCGTGATGACGATCGCGTGAAGTCGGAATACTCCCCTTCGCGGGGTCCATTCTACCGGATCCCGACTGAGCACGGTTCGCGACGGCGCTCCCCTCCCCGGGTTCACCGACCGGAGACGACCTCATCGGGCGTGTCCACGGCGCCGCCGAACCGACGGTCACGGGACAGGTAGATCCCGATCGCGCGCCACAGCTCCTCGCGGGAGAAGTCCGGCCACAGCGTGTCCAGGAACACCATCTCGGCGTAGGCCGACTGCCACAGGAGGAAGTTCGACGTGCGCTGCTCCCCCGAGCTGCGCAGGAACAGATCCACGTCGGGCATGTCCGGGATGTACAGGTGCCGGCGGATGGCCTTCTCGGTGATCGCGCTCGGGCGCATCCGCCCTGCCTTCACATCCTCGGCGATCGCACGCATCGCGTCCACGAGCTCCACACGGCCGCCGTAGTTGATGCACATCGTGAGCGTGAGGGTGTCATTGCCGCGCGTCAGCTCCGACGCGTACTCCAGCTCCTTGATGACGGAGCCCCACAGCCGCGGCCTGCGACCCGCCCAGCGGATCCGCACGCCCCACTCATTGAGCTGATCGCGGCGGCGGTGCAGCACATCGCGGTTGTAGCCCATGAGGAAGCGCACCTCTTCCGGAGATCGCGCCCAGTTCTCCGTCGAGAACGCGTACACGCTGAGGTGCTTGACGCCCGCCTGGATCGCGCCGGCGACCACGTCGAGCAGCACCTCCTCCCCGGCCTTGTGCCCCTCGATGCGGTTGAGCCCCCGCCGGTTCGCCCAGCGGCCGTTGCCGTCCATGACGATCGCGATGTGGTTCGGAACGGCGGGGAACGCCGGCGGCAGCACCCCGGTCCAGTCCAGCGGGCGATACGGCACCGCGTCCTTGTGCGTGTACGGCTTGGGGCTCAACGTGTTCCCTCCAGGAGCGAGAGCGAGCGGATCCCCCGCTCGAGATGCCACTGCGCATAGGCGGCGATCAGGCCGGATGCCGCGGCGGTGTCGCGGACGGTGGCGGAATCGACCCGGTCCCAGTCCCCCGCGATCAGCGCGCGGAGCACATCCAGCGCGGTGGCCGGGATCCGCGGACTGCCGACGGGAGCGCAGTCGTCGCAGACGATGCCACCCATCTGCGCGACGAACACCGTGTGCGATCCGGGCTTCGCACAGCGCGCGCAGTCGTCGAACGACGGCGCCCAGCCCGACAGCGCCATGACGCGCAGCAGATAGGAGTCCAAGATGCTGCGGGCGGCATGTTCGCCGCGCGCGAGGGCGCGCAGCCCGCCGACGAGCAGCAGGTACTGCTCGGGCGTCGCCTCGGCGTCGTTCAGCCGATCGGCCGTCTCGACCATGGCGTTCGCCGCCGTGTAGCGGTCGTAGTGCAGGGCGATGTCGGCGCCGTAGGATCCGAGCGACTCGGCCTGCTGCACGATGTCGAGCGATCGGCCCTGGTACAGCTGCACGTCCGCGACCATGAACGGCTCGAGACGCGAGCCGAACTTCGATGAGGTGCGGCGCACTCCCTTCGCCACGGCCCTGACCTTGCCGTGCGCACGCGAGAGCATCGTGACGATCCGGTCCGCCTCACCGAGCTTGTGGGTGCGCAGGATCACCGCTTCGTCTCGGTAGGTGGGCATTCCTCGATCATCCCACTCCCGGGGACAATAGAGCTGTGACCGAACCGACCTTCACCATCCCGCTGTGGGCCGATCTGCTGGGCGTGGGCCTGGGCGGCGTGCAGGGCGCCATGTTCGCGAGCGGCTTCCGAGGCGAACGCCGTCTGGATCTGCTCGGGGTGGCCATCATCGGGATCATGATCGGAATGGGCGGTGGGCTCATCCGCGACATCCTGCTGGGCCAGCCTCCCGCATCGCTGCACAGCAACTGGTACCTGCTCACCGCCGGCGGCGCCGCCCTGTTCGGCATGCTGCTGGCGGGGGTGTTCCAGCGGCTGAACGCCGTGGTCGTCGGCCTCGACGCCGTCGTGATCGGCATGTTCGGCGCGTTCGGCACGAGCAAGGCGATCGCGTTCGGGCTGCCCGAGGTCCCGGCGGTGTTCATCGGCGTCTGCGCCGCCGCCGGCGGAGGCGTGCTCCGCGACATGCTCATGGGGCTGCCGGTGTCGATCATGCACGTCGGCTCGCTCTACGCGGTCGCAGCCGGTGCGGGCTGCGCCTTCATCGTGGTCGCGCATGCCCTCGGGATGGGGATCGTGCTCGCGGCGATCATCGGCATCGTCCTGACGGCCGTCATCCGCGTGCTCGCCGTGGTCTTCGATCTCTCGCTTCCGGAGCAGCGTGCCCTGTACCGCCGACGCGTCGCCGCGGAGACCGGGATGATCCCGATCATCCGTCCCTGAGACATGACTGCGCCCCGGGGCACGGCATGTTCTGCCGGGCGCCGGGGCGCAGGCTCAGTCACGCGGACGGTTGTGCCGCGGACAGGCCCTCCGCACGCGGGGTGCCGGTGCGGAGAATTCTCGGGCGACTGCTCAGGCGGTGACGAGGTCCGCTTCGGCGGCCTGACGCGCGCGGATGGAGCGGTTCACGCAGGACACGATGGCCTTGAGCGACGCCGTGGAGATGTCCCCGTCGATGCCGACGCCCCACAGGCGCTGGTCTCCGACCTGCAGCTCGACGTAGGCCGCCGCCTGGGCGTCGCCGCCGGTCGAGAGCGTGTGCTCGACGTAGTCGTACAGCGAGATCTCGAAGCCGCGCTCACGCAGCACCTCGATGAACGCCGCGACAGGGCCGTTGCCCCGGCCTTCGGCCTCGACTCGCTCCTCATCGTCGCGCAGCACGACATCGAGGGTGACCTCGCCGGACATGTCGCTGTTGGTCCGCGTGCCCAGCAGTTCGAACCGACCCCACTTGGCGTCGTCGGCCGACGCCGGCAGGTACTCGTCGGTGAAGATCTCCCAGATCTGCTCACTGGTGACCTCGCCACCCTCGGCGTCGGTCTTTCCCTGGACGACACCGGAGAACTCGATCTGCAGCTTGCGGGGCAGGTCGAGCGCGTGATCGGTCTTCAGGAGGTAGGCGACGCCGCCCTTGCCGGACTGCGAGTTGACACGGATGACCGCCTCGTAGGATCGACCCAGATCCTTGGGATCGACCGGCAGGTAGGGCACACCCCACTCGATGTCGTCGACCGTCACGCCCTGCGCCTCGGCCTTGGCGGCCATCGCCTCGAAGCCCTTCTTGATCGCATCCTGGTGCGATCCGCTGAACGCGGTGAAGACGAGGTCGCCGGCCCAGGGGCTGCGCTCGGGCACGGGCAGCTGGTTGCAGTACTCGGCAGTGCGCTTGACCTGGTCGATGTCGCTGAAGTCGATCTCGGGATCGATGCCCTGCGTGAACAGGTTGATGCCCAGCGCGACGAGGTCGACATTGCCGGTGCGCTCCCCGTTGCCGAACAGGCATCCCTCGATGCGGTCGGCTCCGGCCATGTAGCCCAGCTCCGCGGCGGCGATCGCGGTGCCGCGGTCGTTGTGCGGATGCAGCGAGAGGATCACGTTCTCGCGGTGGTTCAGGTGACGGCTCATCCACTCGATCGAGTCGGCGTAGACGTTGGGCGTGGCCATCTCGACGGTGGCGGGCAGGTTGATGATGACCTTGCGGCCGGGGCTCGGCTCCAGGATCTCCAGCACCTCGTTGCAGACCTCGACCGCGTACTCGAGTTCGGTGCCGGTGTAGCTCTCGGGCGAGTACTCGTAGTAGACCTCGGTGTCGGGGATCCGCTTCTCGAACTCGCGGCAGAGACGCGCACCCTCGAGCGCGATCTGCTTGACGCCCTCGCGGTCGGAGCGGAAGACGACTTCGCGCTGCAGCACGCTGGTGGAGTTGTAGAAGTGCACGATCGCCTGCTTGGCGCCGGCGATCGCCTCGTAGGTGCGCTCGATGAGGTGCTCGCGGCACTGGGTCAGGACCTGGATCGTGACGTCGTCCGGAATCAGGTCCTCTTCGATGAGCTGGCGCACGAAATCGAAGTCGGTCTGGCTCGCGGACGGGAAGCCGACCTCGATCTCCTTGTAGCCCATGCCGACGAGCAGCTCGAACATGACGCGCTTGCGCTCGGGCGACATCGGGTCGATGAGCGCCTGGTTGCCGTCGCGCAGGTCGACCGCGCACCAGCGCGGCGCCTTCGTGATGCGGGCCGACGGCCAGGTGCGGTCGGGCAGATCGACGGGGATCTGCTCGTGGAACGGCCGGTACTTGTGGACCGGCATCGCAGTGGGGCGCTGGTTGTTCTTCATGAGGGGTGCTCTTCTCGTCGCTTCAAGTGTGGGAGCGGGCCAACACGAACACCGCGACGAGTGGGGCCCTCAGAGACGGGACTCGTCGCGGCAGCTAAGAAGGAGCAGACCGCCTGCGCGCATGCCGCCATGCTAGCACGGCGTGTCGGGTGCCCTGTCCCGATGCCGAACGCCCGCCGACGCGACGTCACGCGTCTCATGAGGGTGGACGGAACCTGCGAGAATCGTTGGACGCGGATCCGCGCCCGTGCGGACGGATCCGAGACGCCCGACTTCCGAGGAGCAGCTCGTGCAGTACATCTCCACCCGCGGTGGCGGGGAGCCGAAGACCTACAGCGAAGCACTGCTGGAGGGGCTCGCCGTCGACGGCGGCCTGCTCGTTCCGGAACAGTTGCCGACGGTCGACGCGGCGACCCTCGAGTCCTGGCGCGGACTCGACTACGCCGCCCTCGCGACGGAGGTCCTCGGCCTGTTCGCCACCGACATCCCCCGCGATGACCTCGCAGCGCTCTGCGCGGCCGCCTACTCGTCCTCGGTCTTCGCGACGCCCGTGCCGCTCACGCCGATCGGCGGCGGGATCACCCTCGTCGGGCTGTCCGAGGGGCCGACGCTCGCGTTCAAGGACATGGCGATGCAGTTCCTCGGGCAGGCGCTCGAGTACGCGCTCGAGCGCACCGGCGGTGTGCTGAACATCGTCGGCGCGACCTCGGGCGACACCGGATCGGCAGCCGAGCACGCCTTGCGCGGCAAGGACCGGATCAGCGTGTTCATGCTCTCGCCGCAGGGACGGATGAGCGCGTTCCAGCGGGCGCAGATGTACTCGCTGCAGGACGCGAACGTGCACAACATCGCGGTCGACGGCGTCTTCGACGACTGCCAGAACCTCGTCAAGGACCTCGCCGGCGACCTCGACTTCAAGAACGCTCAGCACCTCGGCGCGGTCAACTCGATCAACCTCGCCCGGATCACGGCGCAGGTCGTCTACTACTTCTGGGCATGGCTGCGCGCGACCGACGGCCTCGGTTCCGCCGAGCGCGAGGGCTTCGAGGTGTCGTTCGCGGTGCCGTCGGGGAACTTCGGCAACATCCTCTCGGGCTTCTTCGCCCGGGGCATGGGGCTGCCGATCCGCCGTCTCGTGCTCGCCGCGAACGAGAACAACGTACTGGACGAGTTCTTCCGCACCGGGGTCTACCGTCCGCGCAGCGCCGCACAGACGCTCGCCACCTCCAGCCCGTCGATGGACATCTCCAAGGCGTCGAACCTGGAGCGCTTCATCTACGACCTCGTGGGCCGGGACCCGCAGCGCGTCGCCCAGGCATGGGACGACCTCGCCCGCACCGGCGCGTTCGACTTCACCGCGGATCTGCCGCGCTTCGCCGACGAGTTCGGCATCGTGAGCGGCACCAGCACGCACGCCGACCGGCTCGCCACGATCCGCGCCGTGCACGAGACGAGCGGCACGATCATCGATCCGCACACCGCCGACGGTGTGAAGGTGGCGGGGTCGTTCCTCGAGGACGGCGTGCCCATGCTCGTGCTCGAGACGGCCAAGCCGGAGAAGTTCGGCGAGACCATCACCGAGGCGCTCGGCATCGAGCTGCCGCTGTCGGACGAGCTGAAGGCCCTGCTCGCCGCACCGCAGCGCGTCACCGAGATCGCGAACGACGAAGCCACGCTGCGCACGATCATCGAGACCAGCGCGCTGCACTGACCGGCCGCGATCCAGGGTTCGACGCCGCGCGGCACAACGCGTCGGAGAGCGGGGAGCGAAGGGCGCGACGGATAGTCTGGCTGGCATGACGGCTCGACTGCGCGCCCGGCTGCTCGCCGTGCTCGGCGCCCTCGCCTTCGTGCTGGCCCCGCTGCTGGCGGCACCCGCCGCGCACGCCGACACGAACGACTTCTCCTATGCGTCCTGGGACGCGCAGTATCTGCTCAGCCGTGATGCCGACGGCCGCGCGATGCTGGCGGTGACCGAGACGCTGGTCGCCGATTTCCCGGACTTCGACCAGAACCACGGGATCATCCGCGGACTGCCCACCTGGTACGAGGGCGCGCCGCTCGGGCTACATGTCGTCTCGATCACCGACGGCGCCGGCAAGGCTGTGCCGTACGACGACAGCGAGACGGACGACGGCGAGCGTCAGCTGAAGATCGGTGATCCGGACGCGTTCGCGCACGGACGCACCACGTACGTGATCCGCTACACGATGCGCGACGTCGTACACCGCCCCACGGACCGGGCGATCGACGAATGGTACTGGAACCTGCTCCCGTTGAACTCCACGCAGCCGATCACGCACTTCTCGGCCGAACTGTCCTTCGCCCCGGAGGTCGAATCGGCCAGGATCGGCGATCCCTCCTGCTACGCCGGACCCGCCGGCTCCACGACGCCGTGCACCCTCTCCCCCGCGCCCGCGATCCACGGGTTCACCGTGTCCCAGGACGACGTCCCCGCCGGATCCGGCGTCACGGTCGCGTTCCCGATGAAGGCGGACTCCTTCGCACAGGCCCCCGCCCGGCAGCCGGATGCGATGACCGATGTGGCGCCGTACCCCGTCGCCGCCCTCGCCGCTCTTCTGGCGATCGGCGGCCCGATCCTCGGCATCGGGCTGCTGCGCCGGAGCGGGCGCCGTAGCGGCCGCGGCATCGTGGTCGCCCAGTACGACGTGCCCGAGGCGCTTCCGCCGGTCCTCGCCGCCGAGATCGAGGGACGCAAGCCTGTCGCGGGCTCCGCGGAGATGGTGCACCTCGCCGTCCACAAGGCGATCCGCATCTCCGACGGCGAGAGCAAGCCCGTGCTGGAGCTGCTCGACCCGTCGATCGCCCCCGATGCCCTGGACGCGGAGGCACTGCACGCGCTCTTCCCCGGCGACCCCGTCGGCACGACGCTGCATCTCGAGGTGCCGAACGATCCGCTGGTCACCCGGCTCAAGGCCCTGTCCGGATCCGCGCACGTCGCCGCGTTCGAGCGCGGCCTGCTCACCAAGCAGCGCTCGACGACTGCGGTGGTGCTGAGCGCCGTCGGGCTCGCCGCCGGCCTGGGCGCGGTCGCGCTGGCCGTGCCCGGCATGGCGGTAGGACGCCCTGCTGCCATCGCGACCTTCGTCGTCGCGATCGTCGCATCGGTAGTCGCGGTCGTGGCACTCCTCGTGTCGCTGCCCCGCCGCGCCGTGCTCACGCCGCAGGGAGCCGAGACGCGCGAGTACCTGCTCGGCGTGCGCGAGTACATCCGACTGGCGGAGGCGGACCGGATCCGCATGCTCCAGTCCTACCGCGGTGCCGAACGCCGCGCGGACGGCACCGCGGACGTCATCGTGCTGTACGAGCGCCTCCTCCCCTTCGCGATGCTGTTCGGCATGGAACGCGAATGGGGACAGGTGCTGGCCGTGCAGTACGAGCACGACGGCGTCACGCCCGGCTGGTACTACGGGTACACGGGCGCGAGCTTCGCGGGTTCGCTCAGCGGGATGAACAGCTCACTCAGCCCCACGCCCACGCCGAGCACGTCGTCGAGTTCCAGCGGCTCCTTCGGCGGCGGATTCTCCGGCGGGGGCGGCGGAGGCGGGTCATCCGGCGGGTGGTGAGACGCCGCATGCGAGAGCACCGCGTCTCGTCTCGCTCGGCCCGCGGCCGGGGCCGTTCGATGCCCCGTGGGCGGCGCCTAGGGGATCAGCGCGAGCTTGCCGCCGGGGTGCCCCTCCGCGAGGAATCGCGTGGCTTCGAGGGCCTCGACGAGCGGATAGGTGCGCGCGAGCGGCACCGTCAGCCGTCCCTGGTCGGCGAGTCGGACGAGTTCCGCGCGGATCCCGTCGCGGAAGACCGCGCTGGAGGGCTGGGAACCCGCGATGGCCGCGAAGCCGTGCTCTGCGGCACGACCGGGAGCAGCGATCGTGACGATCCGCGAGCGGTCCTCGACGAGCGCGAGGGAGACGTCGACGGCCTCGTCCGTGCCGACCGCGTCCAGCGCCGCGTGCACGGCGGGGCCCGTCGCGCGGACCCGGTCCAGAAGGCCCTCACCGTAGGCCAGGGGGATGCCGCCGAACCGGCGCACGCGTTCGGCGCCGGCCGAACTCGTGGTGCCGATGACGCGGATGCCGCCCCAGTGCGGCCAACTGCAGCACCATGACGCCGACCGCGCCGGAGGCGCCGTGCAGCAGGATCGTCTCCCCCGCCTGCGCGTGCACGCGCTCGAGCATCTCCGCCGCCGTGGTGCCGGCGAGAAGCAGGTTCGCCGCCTCGGCGTGCGACAGCGGTTCGGGCTTGTGGAACGCCTTGTCCGCGGGGATCGTGAGGGCGGTCGCATAGCCGCCCTGCACTCGGAAGGCCACGACCTCGTCGCCGACCCGCGCCTCACCGGACCCGATCCGGGTGCCGGGTCCGATCGCGAGGATCTCGCCGGAGACCTCGTAGCCGATCGGCACGGGAAGCTCGACACCCGGCCTCGGCGCGGCGACGTGCTTGCGATCGGCGGGGTTCATCCCTGCCGCGCGCACGCGGATCGTCACCTCGCCCTGTCGCGGATCCGGTGCGGTGGTGTCTTCGAGCCTCCAGCCCTGCGGGCCTCCCCACTCCGCAGCGATCCACTGCTGCGCGGCGACGCCCACGTCAGAACCCCAGCCGCCCGAGCTGCTTCGGGTCGCGCTGCCATTCCTTGGCCACCTTGACGTGAAGGCCGAGGAACACCCGGGTGCCGAGCAGCTCCTCGATGCCTGCGCGAGCGGTGGCGCCGACCTCGCGGAGTCGGGCGCCCTTGCGTCCGATGATGATCGCCTTCTGGCTGTCGCGCTCGACGACGATCGAGGCGTGCACGTCGGTCAGGTCGGAGTCCTCGCGCGGCGAGATGTCGTCGACGACGACCGCGATCGAGTGCGGCAGCTCGTCGCGGACGCCCTCGAGCGCCGCTTCGCGGATCATCTCGGCGATGCGGTCCTCGGTGGACTCGTCTGTGACGATGTCGTCCTCGTACAGTGACGGCCCCTCCGGCATGAGGGAGAGCACCTCATCGGCGAGCACGTCCAGTTGCACCCGCGTGAGTGCGGAGAGCGGGATCACCGCTGCCCAATCCTCGCGCAGGGAGTCGACCTCCATGAGCCGTTCGGTGATCTCGTCGCGCTCGGCGATGTCGACCTTGGTCACGATCGCGATCTTCTTCGCCCTCGGGTAGCCGTCCAGAGACGCGGCGATGCGCTTGTCGCCCGGGCCGACCTTCTCCGTCGCCGGCACGCAGAAGCCGATCACGTCGACGTCGCCGAGCACCTGCCCGACGAGGTCGTTGAGGCGCTCGCCCAGCAGGGTGCGGGGACGGTGGATCCCCGGGGTGTCCACGATCACGAGCTGCCCGTCCGGGCGGTTCACGATGCCGCGGATGGCGCGCCGCGTCGTCTGCGGCTTCTCGCTGGTGATCGCGATCTTCTCGCCGACCAGCGCGTTGGTGAGTGTGGACTTGCCGACGTTCGGCCGACCCACGAACGTCACGAACCCGCTGCGGTGCGGGGTCGGGGTCTCGGTGTCGCGCTCATCGCTCATCGTGGTTCTCCTTGCTGGACCGCTCGGATCCGTTCTGATCCCCCGCGAGCGGCTCCTCGGCCCGCTCCACGAAGACGTGTTCGATGCCGCGGCCGCGACCCCGCGAGGCGCCGCCGGTGAGGAGAAGCCCGCGTACGACGGCCGTCGCGCCGGGCGTCGGGATGCGGCCGAGCTCCTTGCCCAGGAGCCCGCCGATGGAGTCGACATCGTCGTCCTCGAGCTCGACGCCGAACAGCTCGCCGACATCCTCGAGGCTCATCCGACCGCTCACCCGGTAGTGCCCCGGTTCGAGCTCCACGACCTCCGAACCGGGTCGGTCGTACTCGTCGGAGATCTCGCCGACGAGCTCCTCGATCAGGTCCTCCATCGTGACGAGCCCGGCGATCCCGCCGTGCTCGTCGATGACGATGCAGACGTGGACGGCCTCGCGCTTCATCTGCTGCAGCAGGGTCTCCGCACGCATCGATTCCGGCACGAACACCGCGGGGCGAGCGAGCCTGCGCACCGAGGCGGCCCGCCAGCTGCGATCGTCACGGTAGGCGAACTGCACCAGATCCTTGAGATAGAGCACCCCGACAACATCGTCCGCCTCGTCGTCGACGACTGGGATCCGCGAGACGCCCCGGCTCAGGAAGAGGTCCATCGCCTCGGACGTCGTCGCCGTCGCGTCGACGGTGACCATGTCGGTGCGGGGCACCATGACGGCCCGCACGAACTGGTCGGTGAAGTCGAACACGGAGTGGATCAGCTCGCGATCATCCGCCTCGATGAGATCGTGCGAGGCCGCCTCGTCGACCATGCTCAGCAGCTGGGTCTCGGTCGCGAACGTGCTCCGCCCGGCGCCCGGCGTGACCCGGCTGCCGAAGACGGCGAGTCCCTGCGCGATCGGGCCGAGGATGACGCGGACCGCCCGGATGGTGGGAGCGCACGCCCGCAGCATCGCGTCCGCGTGCTGCCGGCCGAAGGAGCGAGGGCTCGCTCCGACGAGGACGAAGGTGATACCGGTCATGATCACCGCGGCGGCGAGCATCGCCCACCAGATCTGGTCGTCGAACAGCAGCACCAGGGCGACGGTGACGAGCACTGCCGCCGCCGTCTCGACGAACACGCGCATGAAGGCGACCGCGTTCGCGTGGGGTTCCGGATCCGCGGCGATCCTGGCGAGGGCCGGCGCGTTGCGCCCCTCGGATCCCATCTCCTCCAGGTCGGCCCGAGAGGTCACGGACAGGGCCGCATCGATCGCGGCCATGAGCCCGCCGAAGGCGACGAGCAGGATCGCGCCGGCGAGCAGCAGGAATGGAGTCATCGACCGTGGGAGCGCTCGTCGGCGGCGAAGCCGGCGATGAGCTCGCGCTGCAGGCCGAACATCTCCTTCTCGTCCTCGGGCTCGGCGTGATCGAAGCCCAGGAGGTGCAGCAGCCCGTGCGTCGTGAGCAGGATCAACTCGTCCATGAGCGTGTGCTTGGCCGTGGCGGCCTGGGTCTCCGCGACCTGCGGGCACAGCACGATGTCGCCGAGCAGTCCCGGCGGCGTCGGGCGGTCCATCGTGCCGGGACGAAGCTCGTCCATCGGGAAGCTCAGCACGTCCGTGGGACCGGGCTCGTCCATCCACTGGACGTGCAGCGCCTCCATGGCGCCCTCGTCGACGAGGACGATCGCGACGTCGGCATCCGCGCTCACGTTGAGCTGGCCGAGGTTGCGCTCGGTGAGGCGCAGGAGCACCGTCTCGTCGATCGCGATGGCCGACTCGTTGTTGATCTCGATCATTTCAGGCCTCGTTTCGGCATGCGGTCTCGGGGTCCCGGGCGCTGCTGCCCCGCGCGGCGCTCCGCGCGGTTGGCGAACTCCGCCGCCTGCTCGCGCTCGGTGCGGGCCGCCGTGCGCTGCTCGTCGTACTCGGTGTACGCATCGACGATGCGCCCGACCAGCGAGTGGCGCACGACGTCGTCGCTCGTGAGCCGGGAGAAGTGGATGTCGTCGATGTCCTTCAGCACCCGGGTCACCACGCGGAGCCCGGACGCCCCCTGCGGCAGATCGATCTGGGTGATGTCGCCGGTGACGACCATGCGCGTGCCGAACCCGAGCCGGGTGAGGAACATCTTCATCTGCTCCGGCGTGGTGTTCTGCGCCTCGTCGAGCACCACGAACGAGTCGTTCAGCGTCCGGCCGCGCATGTACGCGAGCGGGGCGACCTCGATCGTGCCGCTCGCCATGAGCTTGGGGACGATCTCGGGATCCATCATCTCGTTCAGCGCGTCGTAGAGCGGGCGCAGATACGGATCGATCTTGTCGGTGAGCGTGCCGGGAAGGAACCCGAGCCGCTCCCCCGCCTCGACGGCGGGGCGGGTGAGGATGATCCGCTCGACCTCCTTGCGCTGCAGGGCCTGCACCGCCTTCGCCATCGCGAGATAGGTCTTGCCCGTTCCGGCGGGGCCGATGCCGAAGACGATCGTGTTCTCGTCGATCGCGTCGACGTACTCCTTCTGACCGAGTGTCTTCGGCCGGATCACCCGACCGCGCGTGGACAGGATCGCCTCCCCGAGGACCTCGCTCGGGCGGACCCCCTCGCGCTCCAGCATGCGCGCGGACTGCGCGACGTCGCTGGGAGCGAGGGCGTGCCCGGAGCGGGTCAGCTCGATGAGCTCGTCCACGAGCTTCTGGGCCGAGCGCACGGCGGCGGGCTCACCGGTGAGGGTGACCTCGTTGCCGCGCACCAGCACGTCGACCGCAGGGTGCTCCTTCTCGAGCATGCGCAGCAGCCGATCCTGGGGCCCGAGCAGCTGCACCATCGCGACCCCGTCCACCTCGATGCGGGCGGAGGTCACGGTCTGGGAGGGCGCCATGCCCTCGGCCGTGTCGTCAGAAGCCAACGAGCTTGTTCTCCTCGAGATTGCCGAGCACATGGGCGTGCACGTGGAAGACGGATTGAGCGACGCTCGCGCCGTTGTTGAAGATCAGGCGGTACTCGCCGTTCGCGTGCTCGTCGGCGATCTCCTTCGCTGCGGCCACCATCTTCGCCATGAGCCCCGGGTCGCCCGCGGCGAGCTCGGTGACGTCGCGGAACTGCTCGGACTTGGGGATCACGAGCACGTGCAACGGCGCCTGCGGGTTGATGTCGCGGATCGCGAAGACGTCCTCGGTCTCCAGCAGGATCTCGCCGGGGATCTCCCCGTTCAGGATGCGCGTGAAGATCGAGGGTTCGCTCATGGAATCAGTCTATCCTCGCCGTGCCGGCGGGCGTCTGCTACCAGCGCCCGCGCGCCACGTTCAGCACGGCGATCGCGGCGGGACCCGCGGTCGAGGTGCGCAGCACCGTGCTGCCCAGCAGCACGCGCTCCGCCCCGGCAGCGACGAGTCGCTCGATCTCCTCGGGGGCGATCCCGCCCTCCGGGCCCACGACCAGCACGATGTCGCGCTCGTCCGGGATCAGGGCGGACAGCGCCGCGGGCGCGGTCGGATCGAGGATCAGCACGCGCTGCGTCGCCGCGCGGCGGGCCAGGTCTCCGGTCGTCTCGACGGCGGCGACCTCCGGGATCCAGGCCCGGTGCGCCTGCTTCGCGGCCTCGCGCACGATGCTCGCCCAGCGCTCCCGGCCCTTCCCGGCCTTGGCGCCGTCCCACCGGGAGACGCTGCGCGTCGCCTGCCACGGGACGATCTCGTCGACACCGAGCTCGCACGCCGCCTGCACCGCGAGTTCGTCGCGATCGCCCTTGGCGAGTGCCTGTGCGAGCAGGATCCGCGGATCAGGCCTCGGTTCCTCCCGGCGCGCGAGGATGCGCACCTCGACGAGAGCGGGCGCCGCCGAGGCGACCTCGCCCTCGAGCCAGACGCCCGACCCGTCGCCGAGCGTGATCGGCTCGCCCAGCCGCACCCGGCGCACCACGGCGGCGTGCTTGGCCTCCGCACCGGTGAGGGCGACGACGGAACCCGCCGAGGCCGCCGTCGCATCGGGCGTCACGAAGTGCAGGGCCATCGCGGATCAGCCCCGGAAGCGGTCGCGCAGCTTGGAGAACAGCCCCTGATGGAACTCGGCGAGCTTCGGCGCCGGCGCCTTGGTGCGCTTGGCGAAGTCCTCGATGAGCTGGCGCTCCTTGTGGTCGAGCTTGGTCGGCGTGAGCACCTGGACGCCCACACGCAGGTCGCCGCGCTGGGTTCCGCGCAACGGCGTCACGCCGCGACCCTTGATCGTCAGCACGTCGCCCGACTGCAGGCCCTGACGGATCTCCAGGTCGACGGGCCCGTCGAGCGACTCGATGGTCGTCGTCGCTCCGAGGATCGCGTCGCTCATGGCCACTTCGAGCGTCGCGAGCAGGTCATCGCCGTCGCGGCTGAAGCGGGCGTGCGGGGACACGGTCACCTCGACGTACAGATCGCCGTTCGGTCCTCCCGCCCGGCCGACCTCGCCGGATCCGGGCAGCTGCAGGCGCAGGCCCGTCTCGACGCCGGCCGGGATGTCGAGCCCGACCGTGCGGCGCGAGCGCACCCGTCCCTGGCCGTTGCAGGTCTGGCACGGGAACGGGATCGTCGTGCCGAAGCCCTCGCAGGATCCGCAGGGCGCGGTGGTGATGACGTTGCCGAGGAGACTGCGCACCTGCTGCTGCACGTGGCCGGATCCGCCGCAGATGTCGCAGGTGACCGGCGAGGTGCCTTCCTGGCAGCAGGATCCCTGACAGGTCTCGCAGAGCACCGCCGTGTCCACCTCGATATCGCGGTGCACCCCGAACACGACGTCGCCGAGCTCGAGAGTGACACGGACCAGGGCGTCCTGCCCGCGCTCCCGGCGCGAACGAGGACGCGCCGCGCGCGCCCCTCCGCCGCCGAAGAAGGTCTCGAAGATGTCGCCGAATCCGCCGAACCCTCCGAAGCCGCCGTTGCCGTTCTGGTCGCCGCCCATGTCGTAGCGGCGTCGCGAGTCGGCGTCGCTCAGCACGTCGTACGCATGCGTGACGAGCTTGAAGCGCTCCGCCGCGTCCTCGCTGGGGTTCACGTCGGGGTGCAGCTGACGTGCGAGCCGCCGGTACGCCTTCTTGATCTCGTCCTCGCTCGCATCGCGCGAGACGCCGAGGACCTCGTAGTGATCCGTCACCATCGCCTTTCCGGGCCGCCGTCGGCGGCATGCGTGTTCGTGCGGCCGATCAGCGGCCGGTCTCATCCTCTTCGAGCAGCTGCGACAGGTAGCGGGCCACGGCCCGCGCCGCCGCGAGGTTGCTCGGATAGTCCATGCGGGTCGGCCCCATCACGCCTACGCGTGCGGTACCGCCGTGCGTCAGGTAGTCGCTCGCCACGATCGAGGCCTCGCCGAGGCCGAACGCGGCGTTCTCCGTGCCGATGCTCGCCGCGAGCCCGTGCTCGTCGACGTGCATCTCGCTCATCAGGCGCAGCAGCGTGACCTGCTCCTCGATGGCCTCGAGGAGCGGATGGATGCTGCCGCGGAAGTCGTGCTCGCGGCGGGCCAGGGTCGCCGCTCCCGCCATCACCAGCCGCTCCTGACGGAACTCCGCGAGCTCCTCGGCCACCGCCCGCAGCAGAGTGCCCCGGGCCGCGTCGATGCGGGGGCCGTACGACGTGTCCGCCGCCGCCTCCACGCGCTCGGCGCCGCGCCGCACGGAGCGTCCGGTCAGCAGCTCCGTGATGACTGCGCGGAGCACGGCGAGCTCGGCCTCGTCGAGCTCGACCGGCAGCGGCACGATGCGCTGCGACACGCCGCCGGCGTCGGTGACCAGCACGATCAGCAGCCGGCTGGGACCGAGGGCCACGAGCTCGACGTGCGTGACGTGGGCACGGGCGAAGGACGGGTACTGCGCGAGCGCGACCTGTCCGGTGAGGCGCGTCAGCACGCGCACCGTGCGCACCATGAGATCGTCGAGATCGGCGGGATCCGCGAGGAAGGCCGTGATCGCGCTGCGCTGAGCCGCCGAGAGCGGTCGCACCTGAGCGAGGTGATCGACGAAGACGCGGTAGCCCTTGTCGGTCGGCACCCGCCCCGAGGACGTGTGCGGCGCCGCGATGAGGTCCTCATCCTCGAGCTGGGCCATGTCGTTGCGGATCGTGGCCGCGGACACGCCGAACGCGTGCCGCTCCACGATCGACTTGCTGCCGACCGGCTCGTTCGTCTCCACGTAGTCCTCGACGATGGCGCGGAGCACCTGGAGTCCGCGTTCTGAGACCATCGCTCCTCCTCACCGTTGGCACTCGTGCGACCTGAGTGCCAATCCTATCCTGCCGGGCCGGGAGCGGGCCGAGGATGCGACACTCCCTAGGATGTGGCCATGAGTCAGGACGCGCGTACCAGGATCTCCTCCGGCGAGCTGATCGGCCGACGCAGCGACGGCATCGACCGCTATCTCGGCGTGCCCTATGCGGCACCGCCCTTCGGTGGACTCCGCTTCCGCCCCCCGCAGCCGCCGGAGCCGTGGTCCGCACCGCGCGACGCCGGGGAGTTCGGCCCGACGGCGCCGCAGCTGCCCTATGCCGGCGCCACCGCGGAGATCCTGGGCAGCGTCCGCATCGACGGCGACGACATCCTCACGGCGAACGTCTGGGCCCCGGCCGACGCGAGCGCGGCCCCCGTCGTGCTGTGGATCCACGGCGGCGCGCTGGAGCGCGGCACGGCGGCGCTGTCGATGTACGACGGCACGGCCTTCGCACGGGACGGCGTGGTGTTCGTCAGCGTCGGCTACCGCCTGGGATCGGAGGGCTTCTCGGTACTCGAGGATGCGCCGCGCAATCTGGGTCTGCAGGACGTCGCCGCCGCCCTGCACTGGGTGCGGGACGAGATCGCCGCGTTCGGCGGCGATCCGAGCCGGATCACGCTCATGGGCGAGTCCGCGGGCGGCGCACTCGTCGCCGCGCTGCTCTCCCGGCCGGACACCAGGGCCCTGGTGCGCGGTGGGATCCTCCAGTCGGGTCCGCTCGACGCTCAGACCCCGCAACGCGGAGGAAGAGTGACCCGCCGGCTCGCGAAGCGCCTCGGCGTCCCGGCGACGCGCGAGGGTTTCGCGTCCATCGCTCCGGACGCCCTGCTCGAGGCGAGGCGCGCCCAGTCCGCCGGGTCCTCCCCACTCGGCGGTGCCCCGGGCTTCCAGCTCGTGCAGGATCCCGATTCGCTGCCGCAGTCGCCGCATAAGGCGCTCGTCGACGGGGACGTGCCCGTGCTGATCGGCACCAACACCGACGAGTACCGCCTCTGGTTCCCGCCGAACGCGCTCGCCGCGATCCGGCCGTCGAAGCTCCTGCTCGCCCGCCTCGCTCTCCGGATACCCGCCGCGGCCGCCAGGGCGGTGCGCGCCGACCACCCCGGCGCGAGCACCGGAGAGGTGTTCGGCCAGCTCGCGACAGACCTGCTGCTGCGCGCGCCGGCCACCAGGGTCGCCCGCGCCCGCACCGCGCCGACGTTCCTGTACGAGTTCTCGTGGCCGAGCCCGGTGCGCGACCTGCGCGCCGCGCACGCCCTGGAGATCCCGTTCGTGTTCGACCGGTTGCACGACCCGGAGAGCGCCAAGATCGCCGGCGCTGCACCCCCGCAGCCGCTCGCCACCGCGATGCACGACGCCTGGGTGCGCTTCATCCGCGGCGGGGATCCCGGCTGGCCGGTCTTCGATGCGCAGCGCACGGCAGCGCTGTTCGATGGTGCGGGCGACGAGCCCGTGGTCGGCCCGCAACGGCGGACCGCCGTGGTGGACCTGCTCCCCTCACTCCGGGACTGAACGCGCTCCTGGCACCGACCGCTGGAGACTGCTGCGACGCGACGTCCGCAGGACCGTGCGACGGCGGCAGGACCCAACGACCGGATTGATCGTGCACCCGTCGCGGGATCCTGCAGCCGACGCCGGCCTCAATCGGTCAGGGCGCGCACCACGGCATCGGCGAGCAGCCGTCCGCGCAGCGTGAGCACGAGCGTGCCGCGCAATGCGGGACCGGCCTCGACGAGGCCGTCCGCGATCAGCCCTGCGACCCTGGTGCGGGCGTCGGCCGCGATCGCATCCAACGGCATGCCCTCCGCCATGCGCGAGCGCAGCAGGATCCGCTCCAGTTGCGCTGCCTCGGCGTCGGGCCGCTCGGTGCCTGCGGCCGGCGAATCCCCCACGGCCAGCCGCTGCGCATACGCCGCGGGGTGCTTCACGTTCCACCACCGCAGTCCGGTGACGTGGCTGTGCGCACCGGGCCCGAAGCCCCACCAGTCCGTGCCGCGCCAGTACGCCATGTTGTGCCGCGAGCGCTGGTCCGCGCCGCCGAGGTCCGACGGTCGACGAGCCCAGTTGCTCACCTCGTACCAGTCGAACCCGGCCTCGCCCAGTAGGGCGTCGGCGAGCTCGTACATGTCGGCCTGCAGGTCGTCGTCCAGAGCGGGCACCTCCCCGCGGCGGATCTGACGCGCGAGCTTGGTGCCGTCCTCGATGATCAGCGCATACGCGGAGATGTGATCCGGATCCAGGTCGATCGCGGTCGTCAGCGAGGAGCGCCAGTCCTCCAGCGACTCCCCCGGTGCGCCGTAGATGAGATCGACGCTGACCGCGAGCCCCGCAGCCCGGGCAGCCTCGACGGCGGTGTGCACGTTCTCCGGCCGGTGCGTGCGGTCGAGCGCCGCCAGCACGTGCGGCACCGCGGACTGCATGCCGATCGACATTCGCGTCACCCCGGCTGCCGCGAGCTCCTCGGCGACCTCGGCCGTCACCGTATCGGGGTTGGCCTCGACCGTCACCTCGGCGCCATCGGCGATGCCGAACGCACCGATGACGGCGCCGAGCATGCGGCCGAGGTCGCCCGCCGGCAGCAACGTCGGCGTGCCGCCTCCGAAGAACACAGTGCTGAGCGGACGCAGGGCACCCCGTTCGGCGAGCACGCCGCGCGCGAGGTCGATCTCCTGGATCAGCGTGTCGGCGTACGCGTCCTGACGTGCCCCGCGCAGCTCGGAAGCCGTGTAGGTGTTGAAATCGCAGTAGCCGCAGCGCACGCGGCAGAAGGGCACGTGCAGATACGCGGAGAACGGCGCATCCGGATCGATCCGCAGATCGACGGGCAGCCTGCCGTCCGAAGGGGCCGGGTCCCCGAGCGGGAGGGGGCCGGCCATCAGGCCGCCCTCCCCATCAGCACGCGCCCATCAGACGGGCGTCGCGTACAGCGGGGAGATCGCCCGCAGATACCGGGCGAACAGCTCGCGGCGGCGGCGCTTCACCAGATACGGGAAGCTGCGGTACAGGAAGCTGTTCGGGCGGTCGAAGGCGCGCACAGTGAACCACACCTCGTCGGCGTCGTTCCACTCGATGTCGAAGGACTCCTCGCCGCTCACGACGGATCCTGCGACCGTGCCCAGCACGAAGCCGATCCGGTGCGTCTGCTCGGTCACCGAGATCACGCGCAGTTCGGCGTCCGCGCGCATGCCGGACACCCGCCCGTGCAGCTTGAGCGTCATCCCGGGGCCCACCCACGGCGTGCCGTCCTCGTCGTAGCGCGGCTCGACCTCGGTGCGACTCGGAGCGATCGGGGCGCCCTCCGCATCGAAGCTGACCCCGGCGTACCCGGGGCTCGCGGCAGGGCGCACATCCGTGAGCTGGAGACCCGCCGCACGCTGTGCCGTCCAGGCCAGCAGGGCGTCACCGGCGGTGCGGAACCGCTCCTCGCCGCTGCCGAGCCGCCAGGACTCCTCGGCGGGGATGCTCCGCTCCGGCGGATACTGCATCAGGTCGGGCGCGTGGGTCGCGCCCACGGCGGCATAATCCACCGTTCCTTCTCGGAATGTCCCGCGACGCATGTCAACCACCCTACTTGCTGGTCCCGGCTCCCCACCCAGGTTCCCCCAAGGGTGGAGTGCTTCGCGCGCGGGGCCTACTTCTTGTCCTTGCCCTCGACGTCGCCGGAGAGCGCGGCGATGAACGCCTCCTGGGGGACCTCGACGCGACCGACCATCTTCATGCGCTTCTTGCCCTCCTTCTGCTTCTCGAGGAGCTTGCGCTTACGGGTGATGTCACCGCCGTAGCACTTGGCGAGCACGTCCTTGCGGATGGCGCGGATGGTCTCGCGGGCGATGATCCTGGCGCCGATCGCGGCCTGGATCGGCACCTCGAACTGCTGGCGCGGGATCAGCTTGCGCAGCCGCTCGGCCATCATCGTGCCGTAGGCGTAAGCCTTGTCGCGGTGCACGATCGAGCTGAACGCATCGACCTTGTCACCCTGCAGCAGGATGTCGACCTTGACCAGGTCCGCCTCCTGGGATCCGGCGGGTTCGTAGTCGAGGGAGGCGTACCCCTGCGTCTTCGACTTCAGCTGGTCGAAGAAGTCGAACACGATCTCGCCGAGCGGGATGTTGTAGCGCAGCTCGACGCGCTCTTCGGAGAAGTACTCCATGCCCAGCAGCGACCCGCGGCGGGACTGGCAGAGCTCCATGACGGTGCCGACGTAGTCCTTGGGCAGCAGGATCGCCGCCTTCACCATCGGCTCCGAGACGGATCCGATCCGCCCGTCCGGGTACTCGCTGGGGTTCGTGACGGTGACCGTCTCCCCCGTGTCGGAGGTGAGGACCTCGTAGATCACGCTCGGCGCGGTCGTGATGAGGTCGAGCCCGAACTCGCGGGACAGCCGTTCGGTGATGATCTCCAGGTGCAGCAGGCCGAGGAAGCCGCAGCGGAAACCGAAGCCGAGCGCGACCGAGGTCTCCGGCTCGTACTGCAGCGACGCGTCGGAGAGCTTGAGCTTGTCGAGCGCCTCGCGCAGCTCCGCGTAGTCGCTGCCGTCGATCGGGTAGATGCCGCTGAACACCATCGGCTTCGGGTCGGTGTATCCGGCCAGGGCGTCGGTCGCCGGCTTGCGTGCAGTCGTGACGGTGTCACCGACCTTCGACTGGCGCACGTCCTTCACGCCCGTGATGAGGTACCCCACCTCGCCGACGCCGAGGCCCTTGGTGGGCACCGGCTCCGGGCTCGAGACGCCGATCTCGAGCAGCTCGTGGTTGGCCCCTGTGGACATCATCTGGATCCGCTCGCGCGGCGAGAGCTTGCCGTCCACCATGCGCACGTATGTGACGACGCCGCGGTACGCGTCGTAGACGGAGTCGAAGATCATCGCCCGCGCGGGGGCGTCGGCATCGCCGACAGGCGCGGGGATCTCCTGGACGAGACGGTCGAGCAGCTCTTCGACGCCGGCACCGGTCTTGCCGGAGACCCGCAGCACGTCATCGGGGCTGCCGCCGATGAGGTCGGCGAGCTCCTTCGCGTACTTCTCCGGCTCGGCCGCCGGCAGGTCGATCTTGTTCAGCACCGGGATGATCGTGAGGTCGTTCTCGAGCGCGAGGTACAGGTTCGCGAGTGTCTGGGCCTCGATGCCCTGCGCAGCGTCGACGAGAAGGATCGCGCCCTCGCACGCGGCGAGCGAGCGCGACACCTCGTACGTGAAGTCGACGTGCCCTGGCGTGTCGATCATGTTCAGCGCGAACGTCTCGCCGTCGATCTGCCAGGGCATGCGCACCGCCTGGCTCTTGATGGTGATGCCGCGTTCGCGCTCGATGTCCATGCGGTCGAGGTACTGGGCGCGCATGTCGCGGTCGGAGACCACGCCGGTGATCTGGAGCATCCGGTCGGCCAGCGTCGACTTGCCGTGGTCGATGTGGGCGATGATGCAGAAATTGCGGATCTGCTGCGGGGGCGTGGCGGCCGGCTGCAGCGGAGTGAGGGCGCGAGGTGACATGAGGTCCTGAACGATGCGGGGTCCGGCGGGCGGATCGGGCTGTCCCGGGAGTGAACCGGGTATCCCGACGATTCTACGGGAGCGCCCGGAGCGGCCGTCCCCTGCGCCTCTCCGCCGCCGTCAACGTGCGCCGGGCGAGGCGTGCCACTTCCCCCCTCGCGTCCGGCCGGTGATAGTCTCGCGAAGTTGCCGCGTCCCGGAACCGGGTCTCAGCGGCGACAGCACTCCGTCTCGCGCTGCGCGGGGCGGAGCACCGCGTCACCGGTTTCGGGTGGTGTTGATATGGCATCGACCCAGCGCTGCGTCGGAGATCCCGCGCGGCGTCCGTGACAAGAGAGAGAACATCCATCTTGATCAAGTACCTGCTGCGCCGAACTCTCGGCTGGCTTCTCATGATCGTGGTGGCGACCAACGTCACGTACTTCCTCGCGTGGGCCTTCCTGGATCCGCGCAGCAACTACGTCGGTCGCAAGCCGCCACTGTCGCACGACCAGATCTCGCGTCTGCTCGAACCGCGCAATCTCGATGACAGCATCCCGCTCCTGAAGCGCTGGTGGACCTGGATCTCCGACATCGTGCTGCACTGGAATTGGGGTGTCAGCCCCGTCGGCCAGTCGGTGAACGACCAGATCGCATACCGCATGTGGGTCTCCGGCGAGCTGGTGCTCGGCGCGACGATCATCGCCGCGGTGCTCGGTGTCGCGGTCGGCGTCTACACCGCGTCGCGGCAGTACAAGGTCGCGGACCGGGTGTGGCAGGGCATCTCGATCGTCACGATGAACATTCCGATCATCGTCGCGGCCCTCGGCATCGTCCTGATCGCGATCAGCATCAACAACGCCGTCGGCTTCCGTCTCTTCTACGTCACCGGATCCAGCTCCGACGGTGTGAGCGGATTCTTCCCCGTCCTCATCGACAGCCTGCAGCACCTGATCCTGCCCACCGTCGCGCTCGTGTTCATCGGCTACTCCAGCTACCACTTCCTGCAGCGCTCCCTACTCCTGGACAACATCAAGGCCGACTACGTCCGCACTGCGCGCGCGAAGGGCCTGACCAAGCAGCAGGCCATCCGCAAGCACGCGCTGCGGACATCGCTGATCCCGGTGGCGACGCAGCTGGCCTTCAGCATTCCGACGGTGTTCACCGGCGCGGTGCTGACCGAGACGATCTTCGCGTGGAACGGCATGGGCCGGTACTTCATCGACACGATCAGCAAGAACGACGTGCACGGTGTGGTGGCCATCGCGGCTTTCACCGCCGTGCTCACCGCGATCGGTGCGATCCTCGCCGACATCGCCGTGGTGGTCCTCGATCCGCGAGTGAGGGTGAGCTGACATGACTTCCGCGACCATCCAGCCCCCGGTCGGGCCCGACACCACCGCTGCGCGCATCCCCCGCAAGCGCATCGGCACGTTCCGGCTCTACTACCGGCGCTTCGTGCGCAACCGCCCGGCCGTCGCCGGCGTCTTCCTCTTCTTGTTCCTCGTGCTGTTCGCCATCGTCGGACCTCTGATCGCGCAGTTCACTCCGATCTACCTCGATTTCGCGTCGTTGGGGACACCCCCCGATGGCACGCACTGGTTCGGCACGGCTGCCGACGGTGGCGACCTGTTCGCGCAGACCGCCGTCGGCCTGCAGCGCTCACTGATGATCGCGCTCACGGTCTCGATCGGCACCACGGTGATCTCCGCGATCGTCGGCACCGCCGCCGCGTACTTCGGAGGCACGACCGAGCGGATCATCCTGCTGATCATCCACTTCCTCATGGTCGTGCCGACGTTCCTGATCCTCGCCCTGGTCTCCTCGAATGCCGGAGGCGACTGGCGCGTGATCTCGGCCGCGATGATCTTCATCAGCTGGTTCTTCCCGGCGCGCGTCATCTGGACGATGGCGCTGTCGCTCCGCGAGCGCGAATACGTGCAGGCCGCACGATACATGGGCGTCCCCGGCATGAAGATCGTGCTGCGCCATCTGCTGCCCAACATCGGCTCGTTGCTGGTGATCAACTTCACCCTCGGCGTGGTCGGGGCGGTGATCACGGAAACGGGCCTGTCGTTCATCGGCTTCGGCGTGAAGATCCCCGACGTCTCGCTCGGATCCCTCATCGGAATCGGCGCGAACTCGGTGTCGAGTGCCCCATGGACGTTCTACTTCCCGGCCCTCGCGCTGACCATGCTGACGGTGTCGATGGCCCTGATCGCCGACGGCCTGCGCGACGCCCTTGATCCCACCTCGGCGGCGGGAGGCCGCGCATGACCACTCCTCTTCTCTCCGTCCGCGACCTGCACGTCAGCTTCGCATCCGAGTCCGGGCGCGTCGACGCCGTCCGGGGCGTCTCCTTCGACCTCGAGCCGGGGCGCACACTCAGCATCGTGGGCGAGTCCGGCTCCGGCAAGTCCGTCACATCGCTCGCGATCATGGGTCTTCTCGATGAGAACGCGAAGATCACCGGATCGATCATGTTCGACGGCATCGAGCTCGTCGGCAAGAGTGACAAGGAGCTGTCGACGCTGCGCGGAAACGGCATCGCGATGATCTTCCAGGATCCGCTGACCTCGCTCACCCCCGTGTTCACCGTCGGCGACCAGCTCATCGAGGCGCTCACGGTGCACCGCAGCATGTCGCACGCGGACGCCACGGCGCGCGCGATCGAGCTGCTGCGACTCGTCGGCATCCCCAGCCCGGAACGCCGCCTGAAGTCGTTCCCGCATGAGTTCTCCGGCGGGATGCGCCAGCGCGTCGTGATCGCGATCGCCATGGCGAACAACCCCAAGCTGATCATCGCCGACGAGCCCACCACGGCCCTCGACGTGACGATCCAGGCGCAGATCCTGGATCTCATCGCCACGGCACAGCGCGAGACCGGCGCCGCGGTCATCATGATCACGCACGACATGGGCGTGGTCGCGAAGACCGCCGACGACGTGCTCGTGATGTACGCCGGCAAGCCCGTGGAGCAGGCACCGGTGCGTGAGCTGTTCCACGAGACGCGGATGCCCTACTCGATCGGCCTGCTGGGCGCGATCCCGCGGGTGGACAAGGCCGAGAAGCAGCCTCTGGTGCCGATCAAGGGCAACCCACCGTTGCTGATCGGCCTCCCCGACGAGTGCCCGTTCGTGGCCCGCTGCCCGATCGCCACCGAAGCGTGCCGGACGCGCGAACCCGAGCTGCTTCCGATCGCAACGGCTGAGGGCGGCGCTCACAAGGTCGCCTGCGTTCGGGCCGGCGAGATCGAGAACGGTCGCATCGGCGGCACGCCGGTCTATCCCGTGCCCGAGGTGCCGACAAGCGCGCTCGACCGCATCCCGCGCGCCGAGCGTCCCGTCACGCTGGACGTGCGCAACATGCAAAAGACGTTCCCCCTCACCAAGGGCGCGTTCCTCAAGCGCAAGGTCGGCGAGGTGCACGCCGTCAAGGGCCTCACCTTCGACGTCCGCGAGGGCGAGACCATGGCCATCGTCGGCGAATCCGGCTGCGGCAAGACCACGACTCTGCTGCAGATCATGGATCTGGTGAAGCAGACCGACGGCGAGATCACGATCGCCGGCACCCCGGTGTCGACGCTGCACGGAGGCAAAGCGGAGCGCGCCGTCCGCCGCGACCTGCAGATCGTCTTCCAGGATCCGATGGGCGCGCTCGACCCGCGTCTGACCGTCGCAGATGTGATCGCCGAGCCACTGCGCGCGATCGGCGTCTCCCGGGCGGAGGCGGATCTCCGCGTCGACGAGCTCATGGATCTCGTCGGTCTCGACCCGGCACACGCGAGCCGATTCCCCGGCGCGTTCTCCGGTGGTCAGCGCCAGCGCATCGGCATCGCCCGCGCGCTCGCGACAAACCCGAAGATCGTCGTTCTCGACGAGCCCGTCTCGGCGCTGGACGTGTCGATCCAAGCCGGCGTGATCAACCTGCTCGACGAGCTCAAGGTCAAGCTCGGGCTCTCGTACCTCTTCGTCGCGCACGACCTGTCCGTCGTCCGGCACATCGCAGACCGGGTCGGAGTCATGTACCTCGGCGAATTCGTCGAGCACGGCGACGTTGACGAGATCTTCGACAACCCGCAGCACCCGTATACCCAGGCGCTGCTGTCAGCGATCCCGGTCCCGGACCCGGACATCGAGCGCACCCGAGAGCGCATCGTCCTTCAAGGCGATCTGCCGAGTCCGGCAGACCGCCGCGACGGCTGTTCTTTCACGTCGCGCTGCCCGCTGTACAAGATGCTCCCGGAGGACCAGCGCACCCGCTGCGAGACCGCGGCCCCCGTCCTTCACGGCACGGATTCGCACGCGAATGCCTGCCACTGGCGCTGAAGCCGGAGATCTCCGTTGACATCGGAACGGTAACGGTTGGGTCGATGTACCAGGAGGTTCCGGTTCACGCCGGTTAACTGTCCCCTGTCCCCAAAACGCCGAAAGGCATCGAAGGAGAACCATGAAAAGGCAGCACAAGCTGTGGGGCGTCATCGCTCTCACAGGGGCGCTGGCAATCGCCATCAGCGGTTGCTCGGCGGCCGGAGGCTCCAACGGCGGCACAGACAAGCCCGCTGAGACCAAGACCGCGGACTACAACCCGCAGCCTCGCGAGAACCTCAAGCAGGGTGGCGAGGTCCACTTCGGCATCAACGAGATCACTCCGCAGATGAACCCGTTCCAGGCGGACGCCTCGGCGGACACCACTCGCCTGGCGAACTGGTACACGCCCCAGGTCCTGCTCATCTCGCCAGATGGCAAGGTCTCGCCCAACCCGGCCTACCTCGACAAGTGGGACATCGGCGAGAAGGACGGCAACACCGTCATCACCGGCAAGATCAACGACAAGGCCGTCTGGAACGATGGCACGCCGATCGACTGGACCGCCTTTGAGGCCACCTGGAAGGCGAACAACGGCACCGACGAGGCCTACAAGGTGAGCTCGACGGACAACTGGAAGAACATCGAGTCGGTGACCAAGGGCGCCACCGACAAGGATGTCGTCGTCACCTTCAAGGGCAAGTTCGCCTGGCCCGAGGCCGTCTTCTCGACGATCCTCAACCCGAAGGTCAACTCGGCCGACCTGTTCAACACCGCTTACGTGGAGAACGCGCACCCCGAATGGGGTGCCGGTCCGTACAAGCTCACCAAGTACGACACGAAGGGGCAGAGCGCGACGCTCGAGCCCAACGAGAAGTGGTGGGGCGACAAGCCCCTGCTCGACAAGGTCACCTTTACCGGCTTGGACTCGACGGCGCGCATCAACGCCTTCAAGAACGGTGAGATCGACGCCGCCGAGACGCCGAACAAGGACGCTCTCGCCCAGGTCGCCGGCATGAAGGACGTCGTCACCTATCGTGCACAGCGCACCTCGAAGACGGTGCTCATCGTCGATTCCTCCAAGCCCCAGTTCAAGGACATCAAGGTGCGTCAGGCGTTCTTCATGGGCGCCAACATCGACGAGATGAAGAAGGTCATCTGGAACGGGCTCGGCTACTCGGAGGAGCCTGTCGGCTCGCTGAACCTCTACGGCTTCCAGGACGGCTACAAGGACTCCTTCAAGGATGCCGGCCTGAAGTTCGACGCCGCAGGAGCCAAGAAGCTCCTCGACGAGGCGGGCTGGAAGGAGAGCAAGGACGGGGTCCGCGAGAAGGACGGTGTCAAGCTTTCCGTCGTCTTCCCCAACCACAACGACTCTCCGACCACGATCGCGATGCTGAAGGCCCTGCAGCAGCAGGAGAAGGCCATCGGCATCGACATCAAGATCGAGCAGCGCCCCTCGTCCGACTTCTCGACCGACTTCACGACGAAGAACTGGGATGCGTTCTCGCTGCAGTTCACGGACGGCGACCCCTTCGGGCCGGCGTACTTCTGCCAGCTCTACTGCTCGGACAGCTCCCTGAACCTCTCCGGCACGAGCACGCCCGCGATCGACGAGAAGATCAAGAGCGAGGTGGAGTCGCAGACGACGGCCGAGACGTGGACGAAGGCTGCGATGAAGCTCGAGCCTGAGATCATCAAGGAGACCTGGGGTGTCATTCCGCTCTACAACGGTCCGTGGATCGTGACCGCCAAGAAGGGTCTCTCCAACCTGACCCCGGAGCCCTACGTGGGCCTCGACGGATTCGGCGTCCAGCCGGTCGAGAACGTGGGCTGGGAGAAGTAAGCACCACCCTCTGTTGTTGCGGAGCGGGGTCGGTGGTTCGCCACCGGCCCCGCTTCGTCGTTCGCCGGCTGGCAGCGAGGCCGCGCTCCCGATCTCCGTGGTGGCGTCCGGGGCGCGATTCCACGGCATGCGAACGGGGATCCTGTCGGTTCGCACCTCTTAGACTGGCGGCCATGAGCCGCTCCCCGGTGTCCGTGGTCCTCGTGCACGGGATCCGCACCTCCGCGACGATGTGGCGCGCGCAGGA
Organism: Microbacterium sp. NPDC060117; assembly: GCF_042729315.1. Lineage (NCBI taxonomy): Bacteria > Bacillati > Actinomycetota > Actinomycetes > Micrococcales > Microbacteriaceae > Microbacterium > Microbacterium sp. NPDC060117. Next base: position 244,877 of record NZ_JBHWXR010000002.1, on the reverse strand, counting down.
GGAGTTCCTCGCCGAGCGCGGCAATCCGGTGGTCGCCGTCGATCTGCCCGGTCACGGCACCCGCATGGACGAGCCGTTCACCCTCGATGAGGCGATGGGCACGATCGATGCCGCCGTGCGCGACGCCGCCGGTCCCGTGCTGCTGGTGGGGCACTCGATGGGCGGCCTGCTCTCGACCGCGTACGCCGGGGCGGATCCGGCCCCGCCGATCGCCGGCTTCGTCGGGGCCTCCTGCACGGCGCTCCCCCGCGGCGCAGGGCTCGCCGCCTATCGGGTGCTGGCGGGCGCCTTGAACGCGATGCCGGATCGCGGCATGTGGCTGAGTCGGCAGGTGCTGGACGCGACGTTGCCCGCCTCGACGCGCGAGGACTTCGGCGCGGGCGGATACGCCATGGCCACGCAGGACGACGCGCTGCGCTCGCTCGTCGAGCTGGATCTGATCGCCGCCGTACCCCGCATCCGGGTGCCCACCTGGTTCGTGAACGGGCAGTTCGACCAGCTCCGCACCCACGAGACGCTGTACCGCCGGCTCGCGCCCGATGCGGAGTTCATCATCGTGCCGCGCACGACGCACCTGGTGACTGCGATGCGGCCCCGGGTGTTCAATGCGGTGCTGCAGCTGGCACTGGCGACGCTGGAGACGGCGCCCTGACCGCATAGGTCATCGCGGCGCCCACGACCGACAGCACGGCCGCGGCGCCGAACAGCAGCCCGAATCCGCCGACCAGGGCGACGAGGCCGGCGCCGAGCAGCGGCCCCAGCAGCTGCCCCAGCTGCGCCGACACGTTCACGAGCCCGAGGTCTCGCGCGTGGTCGTCCGGATCCTTCAGCAGATCCGTCGCGAATGCCAGGCTCACCGCCATGTACGCGCCGTACCCCGCGCCCATGATCCCGGCGGCGACCGCGGTCATCTCGAACGAGGGGCTGATCAGGATCACCACGCCGGAGACCGCCTGCACGACCGCGGAGACCGCGGTGATGGTGCGGCGACGGCGCAGCGGGCTCGCCGACGGGCGGTCGGAGAGCATGCCCGCGATGATCGACGCGATCACGACGAACACCGTGTAGATCACGATCAGGATGAGCAGGTCGTCCTGGGCCGCGGCCGACGGGACGCGGACGCCGTAGAGCAGGAAGAACAGCAGCAGCGAGGTGCCGAACGCGTTGCCGATGTTCACGACGAGACGGCTCACGAGCAGCCACAGGAAGTCGCGATCGCGCCACGACGCGCGGCGCGCGGCCGTGCGCGGGGCGGGCAGCGCGAGCTCGTGCGCCGGCGCGTCCGGCAGCAGCAGCGCCGTTCCGGTCCCGATCACGGCGATGATGGCCGCCATCAGGAAGTAGGACTGCTGCACGTTCAGGCCGATCAGGACGACCGCGCCCACGCCGACGACGATGCCGACCGCCTGGGCCGAGCTCGCCGCCGCCGAGGCGGCACCGCGCTGGGTGGTGAGCTGGTCCGCGATCATCGCGGTGAGGGCCGCCGAGGCGACCGAGACCCCGACCGAGACGACGATCCAGGCGCCGCCGACGGCGGCCGGCCCCGCCACCATGCCGGTCAGCACCAGCCCGATCGCGGCGAGCAGGGATCCGCCGATCGCCCACGGCCGCCGGCGTCCCCACCGTGAACGGGTGCGATCCGACCATCGACCGGAGACGGGCGCCGCGATGATGCCGACGAGTCCGCCCACCGACAGCACGACGCCGGCCCAGACCACGCCGGCGATCCAGTTCTCACCAGGGGCGCCGGTGTCGAGCTGCAGCGGCAGCAGGAGCTGGATCGGGGTGAGCTGGACCGTCCAGATCGCCAGCCACGCGAGCGTGAACAGGGTCATCCAGATCGGGCCGACCCGCTTCCCTGCACTCGGAGCAGGGGTGCCGGGGTGTTCGATCATGAGCGTGCCTCCTCGATGAGCGCGCGGTACCAGGCGTACGAGGCCTTCGGGGTGCGCTGCCCCGTGTCCATGTCGACGTGCACGAGCCCGAACCGCTGCGTGTACCCGTCGGCCCATTCGAAGTTGTCCAGTAGCGACCACACGGTGTACGCGTCGATGCGCACGCCCGCGCGCATCGCCGAGAGCACCGCCGCGAGGTGTCCGCGCAGATAGGCGACGCGCGCGGCGTCGTCGATCGGCTGGTCGATGTGGTCGGGCTCGGGGAACGAGGCGCCGTTCTCGGCGATGACTACCGGGGGCAGCGACGCGCCGTAGCGCTCTCTCGTATCGACCAGGAACGCGGTCAGCGCCTCGGGCACGATCGGCCACAGCGGGCCGAATCCGGTGACCGGGGCACCGGGCGTCGGCACCACGTCGAAGGGAATCGGTCCCGCCGACGCCGCCACCGTCGTCGGGTTGTAGTAGTTCACGCCGTAGACCTCGCAGGGCGCGCTGATCAATGCGAGGTCGCCGTCCTGCACCGGGAGCGTCACCCCGAGCGGCTCCAGGTCCGGGTAGCGGCCGAGCAGCACCGGATCCGCGTACATCCTGTTGTGGATGAGGTCATAGAGGTACGCCGCCTGCTGGTCGGCCTCGGAGTCCGATGCCGGCAGCACCTGCGTGTGGTTGTTGACGATCCCGACGCTGTTCGCACCGCGCGCGTGCAGGATCCGCGCCGCGTAACCGTGTGCGAGAAGCTGATGATGCACCGTCGGAAGCGCGTCGAAGAGCAGCGTGCGCCCCGGCGCGAGTTCACCGATCGCGTAGCCCTGCAGAGTCGTGGAGACGGGCTCGTTGATCGTGTACCACTGCCGCACCCGGTCGCCGAGCGCATCGGCGACCACCTCGGTGTATTGCGCGAACCGTTCGGCGGTGGAGCGGTTCAGCCAGCCGCCGGCCTCCTCGAGGCGGGACGGCAGATCCCAGTGGTACAGCGTCGGCGTGGGCACGATCCCGGCGTCGAGAAGTCGATCCACGAGCCGGTCGTAGTAGGCGAGCCCCTGCGGACTCGGCCGTCCGTCGGGCAGCACGCGCACCCAGGAGATCGAGAACCGGTACTCGTCGACGCCGAGTCGGGCCAGCAGCGCGACGTCCTCGGCAGCGCGGTGGTAGCTGTCGGGCCCTGGATCCGCCGTGCCGGCGTCGCGCACCCGGCCCGGGGCGTCGACGAAGTCGTCCCAGATGGATCTGCCCCGACCGTCCTCGGTTCTCGCCCCCTCGATCTGGAACGCCGCCGTCGCGGCGGAGAAGCGCAGCCGGCGCAGCAGGGCACGATCGAGCGCGGGCACGTCAGCGGTGACGGGTTCGGGCATGGACGACTCCTTCGGGTCCTTCGCCAGCATGCACCATCCACTGCTGCCGCCCTGCACGCGACGCGCCCGGGATTCGCCGGGTCCGAGGTGTGTCGCCGGCTCGGCATCGGATACGTGGCGGGCGTCTTGACTGCGCGCATCCCGGACGCACGGGCCGGTTCGGCATCGGACCGGATCCCTGATAAGATCGGTGATTGGCTTGCGTGTCAGGTCCCACCCCTGCACGCTGCCGGAGGCGCCCCTCTACCGCCAGGCCGGCATGACCATCCATCACTCGAACGAAGGTTCCATCCGTGGCGAACATCAAGTCGCAGATCAAGCGCAACAAGACCAACGAGAAGGCGCACGAGCGCAACAAGGCCGTCAAGAGCGAGCTGAAGACCGCCGTCCGCAACACCCGCAAGGCCATCGCCGGTGGCGACAAGGCCGCCGCCGAGGCCGCGCTGAAGACGGCGTCGAAGAAGCTCGACAAGGCCGTCAGCAAGGGCGTCATCCACTCGAACCAGGCCGCGAACCGCAAGTCGTCGATCGCGAAGCAGGTCTCCGCTCTCTGAGCCGGAACTTCCGAAGGCCCGTCCCGATCCGGGGCGGGCCTTCGTCGTTGCCGGGTCCCTCCCCGTTACTGGATGCCGCGTCCGGGCCTCTGGTCCGAATTGAGCAGGTTTTGGGGCGCGCTACCCCGTTTGGGGCGCACACCGCCACCGAATCGTGGCCTGGCACGCCCCAAAACGTGAGAATGCGCCCCAAACGGAGAGGGTTCCCGCGTAGCGTCAGCGGACCCGCGGTCAGCCGCCGTACGGGGTGCGGGTCGCGATCACCGTGATCATGCGCTCGAGCGCGAAGATCGGGTCGCGGGCGGCGCCCTTGACGTCGGCGTCGGCCCGCGCGGTCGCCTGGATCGCGAGCCCCAGGGTGCGCTCGTTCCAGCCGCTCAGATCGCGGCGGGCACGGTCCACCTGCCAGTCCTTCATCCCGAGGCGGGCGGCCAGCGCCGCGTTCGACTCCCGGGATCCCGCCACCCGCGCCATCGACCGCAGCTTCATCGCGAACGCCGCGACCATGGGCACCGGATCGGCGCCGGAGGACAGGGCGTGTCGGAGCGCGATGAGCGCCTCGCCCAGGCGCCCCGCGATCGCGGTGTCGGCGACGACGAACGCGGAGACCTCGACGCGTCCGCCGTAGTAGCGCTCGACGAGATCGGGCGTGACGTCGCCCTGCACGTCGTTGATGAGCTGCTGGCAGGCCGCGGCGAGTTCGGTGATGTCGTCGGAGAACGCGGAGACCAGGGCGCGCAGCGCCTGCGGCTGGATGCGTCGGCCTGCGGCGCGGAACTCGCCCGCGGCGAAATCGGCCTTCTCGTCATCGCGCTTGATGGCGGGGCAGGCGATCTCGATCCCGCCGCCGGTGCCGGCGCGGATCGCATCGAGCAGCTTCTTGCCGCGTACGGTCGCACCGGTGTGGCGGAGCACGACGGTGGCACCTTCCTGCGGATGCTCGAGGTAGGCGATGGCCTCGGCGAGGAACGCGTCCGTGCAGCGCTCGACGCCGGAGATGCGCAGCAGGCGCGGCTCGCCGAACAGCGACGGCGAGGCGAGACCGAGCAGGCTACCCGACTCGTAATCGGAGGCCACCAGATCGCTGACCTCGAGCGCCGGGTCCTCGGCGCGCAGGTAGGCGCGCACGCCGGCGATCGCGCGCTCGGCGCAGATCTCCTCGGGACCGGATACCAGCACGATCGGCGCCGGCCGGGGATCGCGCCACGACACCTGCGGGATGTTCGTCGCCTTCCCTCCGCGTCGTGCGGCAGAAGTCGAGCGCGGTGCGGGCATACCCCCAGCGTACCGGCGGGCGCGGACGTTCACGGCGCCCGCGCTGTCGAGGTCGCCAGGGGTTCCGGCGCCGGCTGCCCGGCGCGACCCGTACTCGTGGCGGGCCCCCTGGTCGGGCTCTCGGTCGGCGCCGACGTAGCGTGTCCGCCCGGCGGGCCACTGTCCGTCGGTGCGGGGCGCTGGGTCCAGACGCGCAGCCCCTCCTCCCCCTCCGACACGAGGATCGTGCCGCGCTGGTCGGTCCGCACGATCGGCGTGCGTAGGGCGCGCAGCATGTCCAGGGTGCTCGCACGCGGGTGCCCGTAGTCGTTGCCCGCGCCTACCGAGATCAGCGCCAGCGCGGGATCCAGATCCGCGTAGAGCTGCGGATCCTGATCGGCACTGCCGTGATGGGCGACCTTGACGACCGTCTCGTCGTGCGGGTGCGCGAGACGACGCAGCATGCCCTGCGAGGTCGCCGAGAGATCCGCAAGGAACAGGCTCCGCGGCACGCCACCACCGGAGATCTGCAGGATCACGCCCGCGTCGTTGCCCGGCGGGAAGACCTTCTCGGCGCGGCGGGGCCAGAGCACGCGCCAGTCCGCCCCGCCCAGGCGTCCGGTCGTTCCCGCCGCCGCTTCGAGGATCTCTGCCCCTCCGCGCTCGAGTCGGTCGAGCTGGTGCTGGTGCGCGGCCGTGTCGACCGGTCCGTGCAGCACGACGTCGGCCCGGCCCACGGCCACGTCCGACGCGCCGGCGTGATCGTGATCGAAGTGGGTCAGCACCAGCAGGTCGAGTCGCGTGACCCCGAGGTCGTCGAGACAGCGCCGCAGCGGTTCCGGATCCGGACCGGTGTCGATGAGCATGGTGCGTCCGGAGGAGCGCACCAGCACGGCGTCGCCCTGCCCGATGTCGCACATCGCGATCGCCCAGTCCGCGGGGCGCTGCAGCAGGGCGACCGGGCCGGTCACGATGCCCCAGCCGGCGGCCGCACCGATCGCCACGGCCAGGAGGCCGCCGACGAGGACCCGCCATGGACCGCGGAGCGGTCGCCGCCGCACGATCACCCAGAAGACGCCCGCGCTGAGCGCCGCCACGGCGAAGGCCGTGCCGATGCCGGCGGGGGCCTCGATCGTCGCGAGCGGCAGCGCGGCCGTGGTCACGGCGGTCTGCGCGATCCACGCGGACGGCAGCCACGCCGCGGCGGCGAACAGGTCGGCGAGCGGCGGGACCGGCATGGCCAGGCAGGCGAGCAGACCCAGCACCGTCGCGATCGGCGAGGCGGGTTCCGCCAGGAGATTCGCGATCACGGAGACCAGCGACTGCTGCGTCGCGAACAGCGCGATGATCGGCCCGCACGCGAGCTGCGCCGACAGCGGGACCGCGATCGCCAGTGCGACCGGCCCAGGAAGCCGGCGCCCGAGCCCGGCGGCCAGCGGCGGGGCGAGCACGATGAGCCCCGCGGTGGCAGCGGCCGACAACGCGAACCCGGGAGCCGCAGCCAGGCGCGGATCCGCGAGCAGCAGCACGGTGACCGCGAGCAGCAGCACCGAGAGGCCGGCACGCGGACGCCCGAGCAGCAGTGCGGCCATGGCGACCCCGGCCATGGCCGCGGCCCGGATGACGCTCGGCTGCGGCGTGACCAGCACCACGAATCCGGCGAGGGCGAGAGCCGCCACCACGATGCGCGTCGTCCGGCCGCCACCGCACAGCGCGACGATCCCGAAACCCGCGGCGGCCACGAGCGCGAGGTTGCTGCCGCTCACGGCGGTCAGGTGCGAGAGCCCGCTGGCTTTCATGGCCGTGTCGAGGTCGTCGCTCACCGCGCGCACGTCGCCCACGGCGAGACCCGGGAGCAGCTCGGAACCCGGTTCCGGCAGGCGCTGGCTGCGCTCGATGAAAGCCGCGCGCACGTCCCCTGCGAGTCGCTCGACCGGGCCTCCGCGCGACAGCTGCTCGACGTCGCCGTTCGCGAACAGCACCAGCGCCGCGCGCTCGCCCGGATCCGTGCCTTTCGCCTCCGCCATGAGCCGCAGCACGGTTCCAGGCCCCAGCGTGGCGGCGTGCGCGTCGGGCGGGATCCCGATCCGCACCGGCACCTGCAGCGGCCCGGGATCCTCCCCCGGCCCGAGCCGGAGCGTGTCCGCATCGGCCCACAGCCGGCCGTCGGCACCGAACGAGGGCAGCGACCGCACGCTCACCTCTGCGGTCACCGCATGCCCCGCCAGCCCCGCTGCCTGATCGCGGGCCGGTGCCGCCGCGGCGGCAGCGCCGGCGATGGCGGCCGCGATGGCGAGGCACACGATCGCGAGCGGCGCCGCCCGGGCGATGGCGTCGAGCGTTCTCGCGCCGAGCGAGGGAGAGCCCGGCCGGGGAGAGCCCGGCCGGGAACCCGCGGATGCCGTTCCTCGAACCTCAGGAGACGGATCCGTCCTCTTCGCGAGACGCGGTGACCACCGCTCCCCTCCGCCCGCGCGGGTCCGGCAGCGGCGGATGGCGAGCGCGGTCACGGCGGCCGGCGCCGCCGTCGCGATCACGATTCCCGCGGCACCGGGAAGGAACGAGACCAGCAGTGCGACCGCCCAGGCGGTGACGGCGACCGGCACCATCCGCACGTCCCTGAGCCGAAGCCCGACCGGGAGAGCCGGTTCATCGGAGAGGGCTTCCGACGGCACGACGCCGCCCCGGGCCGCTGCCCGTGCGACCGGGCGGGAGGCGCTCATACCCGCACCAGGTCGCGGATCCCTGCCAGCATCTTCTCGCCGATGCCGGAGACCCCCAGGAGGTCGTCCACGCTCGTGAACCGCCCATTGCTCGTGCGCCATTCGATGATGCGCTGGGCGAGCGCGGGACCGATACGCGGCAGCTGCTCGAGAGCAGCGGCGTCGGCCGTGTTGAGGTCGATGAGTCCGCCTGCGCCGGGGCCGGAAACGTCCCCGCCCGGCGGACCGGATCCGCCGGCGCCCGGACCCGGCAACGCGCCGGCCGCGCCGACGGCCGGTACCAGGATCTGCTCGCCGTCGGCCACGGGGCGCGCGAGGTTCACCGCCGCCAGATCCGCGGTCGGCAGCGTGCCGCCCGCCGCGGCCAGCCCCTCGGCCACGCGCGCCCCGTCATCGAGCACGTACAGCCCGGGCTTCGCCACCTCGCCCAGGACGTGCACGTAGACCGAGCCCGCGGAGATCCCGGATCCGCTCGAGCGGGGCTCCGGTGTCACGGCGATGCTCTCCGGCGCCGTGGACCGGCTCAGCAGGCCGATGCCGACCGTGACCGAGACGGCCACGAGCGCCACCACCACTGCCGCGCCGAGCCCCAGGCGGAGCCGTCGTGGCGTACGCACGACCACCGTCGGCGACGCGCTCTCGGACTCCGATTGCTCGCTCACACGCCGACGCTAGGTGCGCGGGGCGGCGCGCGGAACGTGCCCTGCGCAACCCGTGCACAACCCGGGAGGCTCTCGTGCTGTGGAGGACGAGAGTGCACGGCGCACGGGCTCCTCGACCCGCGTCGACCGATACGCTGATCGCACCGATCGATCGACCCGGAGCCGCCATGCGCCTGCACGACTTCCTCCCGCCCGACACTGCTGCCGCCCGTGGGGCGCACGAACTGGTGATGCGGTTCCAGTCCCCTGCGCTCGTCAACCACGTGCTGCGCAGCTGGCTGTGGGCCGAGGCGTTCGCCGTCGTCGAGGGGCGCCGCGGTATCGATCACGAGCTTCTGTACACCGGAGCCGTGCTGCACGACATCGGGCTCGCCCCTGCATACGACAACCACGTCCTCGGCTACGAGGAGGCGGGTGGCTTCGTCGGCGAGGCGCTGGCGGCCGGAGCAGGATGGTCCGCCGGACGGCAGCGCCGCGTCAACGAGATCATCGTGCGGCACAACTGGCCGTCCGTGGACCCCGACGAGGACCTCGAGGGATACCTGCTCGAGACGTCGACGGGGCTCGACATCTCAGGGCGCCGCGACGAGGAGATCCCCCTCGAGTTCCGCCGCGAGGTGCTCGCGGCGTTCCCCCGGCTCGGCCTCGCCGAGGAGTTCGGCGACCGCGTCCAGCAGCAGTCGGCGCGCAAGCCGCACAGCCACGCGCGACGCCTCGTCGACGGCGGCCTGCTGGGCAAGCTCGCCGACAACCCGCTCGAGCGGATCTGACCGGATCCACTCCCGTCCGCGTGCGGCGATCGGCGCAGCTGCTGGTGCGCATGCCCGCGGCACGCTCTCTCCGGACTGCCCGTCCGCGTTCGGCGACACGTGCGGCCCGCGGACCGACGGTCAGCGCCCGAGCGCCGCGCGCAGAGCCTCCGCGAAGTGCGGAGCGATCCGCGCATGACCTGCTGGCGTCAGATGCACCGCATCCGCCTGGGGCGCGGAGTAGTCACTGACCCAGCCTGCGACCGAGATCGCGGCGACGCCCTGGTTCCGCGCCTCCTCGGTGACCACGGCGTCCATCGCGCGCCGTGCGGCGTGCGCGGCGTCGCTGCGACTCATGACTCCGTTCACGACGATCGGGGCGTTCGGGTAGGCCTGCCTCAGCAGACCGATCAGCTGGTCCTCTGCGGCGACGACCTCGGCCGCGGGGCGCTTCTGCGCCGTGTCGTTGCCGCCCAGGGTGACGATCACGACGCCCGGGTCTCCTTCGGGCAGCAGCACGCGGTTGCGCGCCACGCTCTCGACGACGCCCGCTGTGCTTCCCGCGATCGGAGCAAGGTAACCGGATCCCGGATATCCGAACTTCGCGATGTTCGGGAACCCCGCGCTGCGCGCGCCCTGATCGATCCAGGAGTCGCCCGAGCACTGGGAGTCGCAGATGAGCACGGCGGTGGATCCGTCGACCGCCGTCGCGGGGACCGTGAGCAGGCGCCCCGCGCGCAGCACCGTCTGCGCCTTCTCCCAGTCCTGGTGCGCGCCGCGGTCATCGACCCGCGTGTCCTTCGTCGGCCAGCCGAAACGGGCCGGATCCGCCGCCCAGATCGCGAAGTTCTCCGCATCGAGGCGGAACACCCCGGCGCCCTCGTGCCATACCAGCACACCACCTGTGAAGGCCTGATAGCGGCCGCCCGCGACGTCGATCTTCTCCCCCGTCGGCAGGCCGAGCTCGCCCTCAGGACCGCCCAGCTCCTGGTACCGGTTCTGGATGTCGCCCGCCGCGGTCGCGAGGACCGCCCCGTCCTTGTCGGAGCGGTACAGCGCGCCGCCCTGGAACGTCTGCATCGAGCCGCCCTGGAGCCGTGACGCGTCGGCCGTCGGCAGGCCGAGCGCACCGCCCGCCCCGCCGCGATCGTGGTACGCGGCCAGGAACGGCGCTTGCACCGAGGCCGCGCCGGTGCCGGCGGACCACCACACCTCGCCGCCGTCGAACTCCTGCACAAGACGATCGCCGACCGCCCGCTGCGTGCTCTTCGGGTAGCCCAGCGGTCCGGACGCGCCCGCCGCGCGACGATGAGCGTCTGCGATGTCCGAGACGGTGGGCACGGCCCTGCCGTCGCGCATGTAGATCGTGCCGTTCACGAACTCCTGGACGACCGTGCCACGCCGGTCCGCGTGCTCAGCCCCCTTCGGGAACCCGAGCCCGCCGCGCTCCTGGGAGTAACGCAGCCACGACCGCCAGAGCGCGCCGCGCACCAGGATCGGGGCATCGTCGCCGTTCGCGAAGATGCCGGCGTGCTGGAACGCCTGCCACGGCCGGTCGGCGGATCCGCTCTGCTCCGCGATCGGCAGCCCCAGCCTCGCCACCCCGCCGAGCTCGTCGAACGCCGCGCCGACCGCGCCGGCCCGCACGATGTGCGCGAAGCCGTTCACAGCCGCGTAGATCGTGCCCGCGCGGAAGTCCTGCCGGCACACTCCCGCCCTGCACGTCTCGTGGTTCCATGCGGCGCCGAGCTCGTCATCGTGGTGGTGCCAGAGCACGCCGATCGCGCTGGTGGTGCTGACCGGACGCGGCAGCTGCCACGCCAGCAGCAGACCAGCGCCGGCGAGCACGGCGACCAGGACCATCGTGCCGAGCACGCGCCGCATCACCCGGAGGGCGCGCGCTCCCTTCCCCCCGGAGCGCAACGGAACTCAGCCCTTGACGGCGAAGTTCACGATCTTCGGGGCGCGGACGATGACGCGCACGATCTCCTTGCCGTCCAACGCGCGCTGCACCTTCTCGTCCGCGCGGGCCAGCGCCTCGAGGTCCGCGTCGCCGATCTTGGCCGGCACCTCGAGCGTCGCGCGCACCTTGCCGTTGACCTGCACCGCGCAGGTGGCGGTGTCCTCGACGAGCAGCAGGGGGTCGGCCTGGCGCCACGTCACGAGTCCGACGGACGGCTCGTGCCCGAGGATCTCCCAGATTTCCTCGGCCGTGTGCGGCGCGACGAGGTCCAGCATGACGGCGACCGTCTCGGCGGCCTCGCGCACGGCGGGGTCGGCGGGGCCGGATCCGGCGTCGATCGTCTTGCGGATCGCGTTCACGAGCTCCATCAGGCGCGCGACGAGCACGTTGAACTTGGTCTGCTCCACGAGCGCGGGCGCGTCGGCCAGCAGATGGTGAGTGACCCGGCGCAGCGCCGCATCCCCGCCGTCGAAGACGACGTCCACGGGGCTCGCGACGTCGTGCGCCGCACGCAGCGCACGAGCCAGGAACTTCTGCGCGCCAGTGGTCGAGACGTCCTTCCAGTCCTTGTCGTCCTCCACGGGGCCGGCGAAGGCCAGCGCCACGCGCAGGGCGTCGGCGCCGTAGGCGTCGAGCTCCTCCTGGAAGAGCACCAGGTTCCCCTTGCTCTTCGACATCTTCGCCCCGTCGAGGATCACCATGCCCTGGTTGATGAGGCTGGAGAACGGCTCGGTGAAGTCGATCAGGCCCATGTCGAAGAGGACCTTGGTGATGAACCGGGCGTACAGCAGGTGCAGGATCGCGTGCTCGACTCCGCCGATGTAGGAGTCGATGGGCGCCCACCGGCGCGCCTCGTCCGGGTCGAAGGCGACGGTGTCGCTGTTCGGCGAGAGGAAGCGCAGGTAGTACCAGGAGCTGTCCACGAACGTGTCCATGGTGTCCGGATCGCGCAGCGCCGGCTCGCCGGTGCCGGGCACGGTCGTCTGCACCCAGCTGGTGGCGGCGCCCAGCGGCGAGGAACCCTTCGGCGACAGGTCCAGGCCCTCGATGCTGGGCAGGCGCACCGGCAGGTGCTCCTCCGGAACCGGGACGATCTCGCCGTCCTGCGTGTGCAGCATCGGGATCGGGGTGCCCCAGAAGCGCTGGCGGGAGATCAGCCAGTCGCGCAGACGGTAGTTCTTCGCGGCACGTCCGGTGCCGGCCGCCTCCAGCTGCTCGATCGCGCGGGCGATCGCGTTGCGCTTGGACAGGCCGTTCAGTTCACCGGAGTTGATCATCCGCCCGTCGCCGGTCAGAGCGATCCCGGTCTTCGCCGGATGCTGGTCGTCGAGCGATTCCAGCGGCTCGATCGGCACGCCGTCCTCGTCGACCTCGATCACCGGCAGCGCGCCGGTGATCGGGGCGGTCGTGTCGACCACGACCTTCACGGGCAGGTCGAAGGCACGGGCGAAGTCGAGGTCGCGCTGGTCGTGCGCGGGCACGGCCATGACCGCGCCGTGTCCGTAGTCGGCCAGCACATAGTCGGCAGCCCAGATCGGCAGCCGTTCGCCGTTGACGGGATTGATCGCGAAGCGGTCCAGGAACACGCCGGTCTTCGGCCGGTCGGTCGCCTGCCGGTCGATCTCGCTCGTCTTCTGCACCTGCGCGAGGTACTCCGCGAAGCGCGTCCGCACCTCGGCCGACGAGCCGGCGGCCAGCTCCGCGGCCAGATCCGAATCGGGGGCGACGACCATGAAGGTGGCGCCGTGCAGGGTGTCCGGACGAGTGGAGAACACGGTGACGACGCCTTCGCGACCCTCGATCGCGAAGTCGACGTCGGCGCCCACCGAACGGCCGATCCAGTTGCGCTGCATCTGCAGCACCTTGTGCGGCCAGAAGCCCTCGAGCTGGTTCAGGTCGTCGAGCAGACGGTCGGCGTAGTCGGTGATCTTGAAGTACCACTGGGTGAGGTTCTTCTTCACGACCTCGGCGCCGCAGCGCTCGCAGCGCCCGTCGACGACCTGCTCGTTGGCCAGCACCGTCTGGTCGTTCGGGCACCAGTTCACCGGGCTCTTCTTGCGGTACGCCAGTCCCCGCTCGTACAGCTTCAGGAACAGCCACTGGTTCCAGCGGTAGTACTCCTCGTCGGAAGTGTGCAGCTCGCGCGACCAGTCGAACGAGACGCCGTAGGTCTGGAAGCTCGCCTTCTGCTGCGCGATGTTCTGGTACGTCCATTCGCGCGGATCCGCTCCACGGCGGATGGCGGCGTTCTCTGCCGGCAGGCCGAACGAGTCCCAGCCGATGGGGTTGAGGACGTTGTGCCCGCGGTGCCGCCAGAAGCGCGCCACGATGTCGCTGTAGAGGTAGTTCTCGGCGTGCCCCATGTGCAGGTCGCCGGACGGGTATGGGAACATCGCCAGCACGTACTTGCGCGGACGCACGTCCTCGACGCCGCCCGCCTTGAAGGTCTCGTTCTCGGCCCAGTACTTCTGCCATTTGGCCTGAAGCCGCTGCACCTGGTGCGCCTGAAGCTCGTGCGCCGACTGCGACTCGTCGTCATTCGACGGGGATGCGGCGTGGGACGGGTTCTCAGACAACGCGACGACCATTCTCTGCGGCAGGGGAAAAGAATGCCCCGAACAGGGCAACCTCCAGATTATCCCAGCCCGCGAGGGGGCGCGTTCCGTCCCGGAGGAGGCGTCTGCGGCGGAACGTGAAAGACTAGAGCCGCTATGCCCTCGTCCTCATCCCGACCGGAGCGGATCCACTGGTTCGCCCGCCTGGAGCACCGCTTCCACGCGTGGCGTGAACGGCGCGCCCGCAGACGGGGCCGCACCGCGAGTGTCGTGCCCTTCCCCGGCTACGGCGGACCCGGCTGGATCCGGGTGGTCGGCCGCGTGCTGATCCTGCCGAAGACGCGCGGGCGGGGCAAGGACGCAAGCGTGCGCGGCTGGCGCAGCTTCGTGGGTATCCCGGTGAGCTTCGCGACCGTCACGATCACTGTCGCGGGACGCACGCACGAGGTCGCCGCCGATCGCGGCGGAGTGATCGACTGCCGCATCGAGGCCGACCTGTCCAGCGGGTGGCAGCAGGTCACGATGGCGGTCGAGGGACAGGATCCGATCCCCGCACGGGTGTTCGTCGTCGCCGACGACGTGCGCTTCGGCGTCGTATCCGATGTCGACGACACCGTGATGGTGACCGCCCTGCCGCGCCCGCTGATCGCGGCCTGGAACTCCTTCGTCGTCGACGAGCACGCCCGCACCCCGGTCCCCGGAATGGCGGTGCTGCTCGAACGTCTCATGCGGGACAATCCGGGCTCGCCGATGATCTACCTCTCCACGGGCGCCTGGAACGTGGCGCCGACGCTCAACCGCTTCCTCTCCCGGCATCTGTTCCCGGCCGGATCCATGCTGCTCACCGACTGGGGCCCGACGCACGAGCGCTGGTTCCGCAGCGGGCGCGAGCACAAGCTGCAGAACCTCGGACGGCTCGCCGAGGAGTTCCCGCACATGCGGTGGCTGCTGATCGGCGACGACGGGCAGCACGACGAGGCCATCTACGGACAGTTCCTCGTCGATCACCCCGAGAACGTCGCGGCGGTCGCGATCCGTCGTCTGCTCCCCGCGGAAGGCGTGCTCGCCGGACGTCGTGCCGCGGCCCGGGCCGACGGTGACGCCGCCGACACGGAGGCACGGGACGAGGACCTCGCGCCGTGGGTGAGCGCGGAGGACGGCGCCGGGATCCTCGACGAGCTCATCGACGCCGGCGTCGTGCGCTCGGAGCCATGAGCCCCGCCGACGGCGAACCGGCCCTCGCTCCCCTGCCATCGGAGATCACGGTCGCCGCCACGGTCGCACCCCCGCGCCTCGATCGCGCCACGTGGTCGGCACGCGCCGAGGCCCACGCGGAGCGCGCCGATGCGCTGACCGCGGAGCATCGCGACCGTCAGGCGCGGCGCGAGAAGCACCCGGTCCACGATTTCCTGTTCACGTACTACGGCTACAAGCCGGGGCAGCTGCGGCGCTGGCACCCCGGTGCCGGCGTGGTGCTGGACGACGCCCCCGAGCGCGCGGAGTGGCGCTGGTACTCCCCTGCGCCCGCGACGGAGCCCGGCACCGTATCCGTGATGCCCGATGCCACCGCTTTCGCCGCGGAGAAGCCCGAGCTCGCGCGCCTCGTGCACGCGATGCTCGCCCGCACGGCCGCCCGTCCCGGCCAGTTCGGCTGCTTCGGTCTGCACGAATGGGCGATGGTCTATCGCACCCCGGAGCACCGGCACGAGGTGCCGCTGCGACTCGGCCAGGCGGGCACCGATGCCGTCGTGGAACAGGGCGAGCTGCGCTGCACGCACATCGACGCGTACCGGTTCTTCACCCCGGAGGCGGCGCCGCGCAACCGGCTCGTCCCGACCCGCGAGACGCAGCCGCTGACGGAGCAGCCCGGATGCCTGCATGCAGGCATGGACGTGTACAAGTGGGCGATGAAGCTCGGCCCGCTCGTGCCGGGTGAGATCCTGCTGGACGCCTTCGAGCTGGCCCGGGACATCCGGATCCTGGACATGGAGGCCGCCCCCTACGATCTGAGCGCGTGGGGCGTGGTCCCCGTGCGGATCGAGACCGCGGACGGCAAGGCCGAGTACGTGCGCCGGCAGCGCGACTTCGCCGAGCGGAGCACCGCGCTGCGCCTCCGGATCCTCGAGGCCTGGCTGGGTGCAGCGGACTGACGAACACCGCCCGCGGCGCCGGACCCGTCAGCGGCTGCGATCGGCGATGTCCAGGCGGAGCGCGACCACCCGGGAGGCGGCGTCGCTGAGGCGCGCTGCGGGGAGCGCTCCGCTGTGCACGGCCGCGACCAGTCCGTCAGCGATCTTCTGCGCCGTGTCCGGCCCCGCGCCGTCCAGGGCCAGCACGAGGTCGCTTCCGGCGGCGACCGAGCGCACGGCGTCGGCCACCTCGTCGGCATAGGCCGCGTCACCGGAGTCGACGAGCATGTCGAGGTCATCGGTGACGATGACGCCCTGGAAGCCGAGCTCGTCGCGCAGGATCTGATGCCAGCGCGGTGACAGGGACGCCGGCTGGGCGTCGACGGCGGTGTACGCGAGATGCCCCATCATCACGATCGGCGCGCCCGCACGGATTCCGGCGAGGAACGGCGGTGCCACCTGAGCGCGCCAGGTGGCGAGGTCCATCCCGGTGCTCGGGATCATGTGGTGCGAGTCGCCCTCGGCGGCGCCGTGCCCCGGGAAGTGCTTGAGGGTGGCGGAGACCCAGGGCGCCTGCCCGCGCACGGCGGCGTCGACCCGTTCGGCCGCTGCGGCAGGATCCGTCCCGAACGACCGGTCGTAGATGAACGACTCCGGCGATCCGGCGACGTCCGCGACCACGCCGAAGTTGACGGTCACGCCGGATTGCGCGAGCAGCTGCCCGCGCTGGGCGAACGCGGCTCGGGTGGCGTCCGCCGGTTGCGCTTTGAGCACGTCCGCGCCGGGCTGGTCGTCCCAGGGCAGGCGGACCACGTCGCCGCCTTCCTCGTCCGTCGCGATCAGCGGCGGCAGCGAGGGGTCGGTCGTGAGCGCCGCGGTCATCGCATGCAGCTCCTCGGGGGTGCCGGGCATGTTGGAGCCCATCAGGATGAACACCCCGAAGCCGCCGCTCATCATCGCGCGCATCGATGCCGGATCCGTTCCCGGCACGTTGCCCATCACCACGCTGGACGCCTGCTGGGCGAGATCCATCCGGTTCACGATCTCCCGCACGCGGGATCGTCCGTCGGCGCCGGGCGACGGCGCGGGGCCCTGCGTCTGCGCGGAGGGCGTCGTCGTGCGGAGACCGTCCGAGGCGACGCCCGATCCGCACGCCGTGACGGCGAGCAGCGTCGTGAGCAGCAGGAGCGCCGCGCCCGCGCGCCGCGCCGGGTGCGGCGCAACGGGACGTACCGGGAGCAGCCGCATCCCTCCAGCCTAAGGCCGCCGTCCTGAGCGCCTTCATCGCGAGGACCGGACACAGGTTCTACGATTTCAAGTGATGTCCGACCCGATCTCCCCCGACGTCGCGCTCGGCGATCTCGGCGCGCTGCTGCTGGACGCCGGCGTGTCCGTGACCGACGTGCGCGGCACGCTCGAGCGCGCCCGCGACGCCACCGTTCCCGGCGCCGAGCTCGCATTCGCCGTCCTCCCCGAGCACGTGTTCGTGAGCCGTCCCGGCGTGCCAGGCGCGACCACGATCTCGGCCGGCGGCGGACCAGGGCTGACCTTCCGCCAGACCGCGCACGCCTCGCGTCTCGCCCGGCGGCTGGAGGCCGGCCGCGTCACCCTGGATCAGGTGCCGGCGCACATCGCGCACATCCGGGGTCTGCAGCGGCGCCACCCGGTCTTGCAGACGGCCCTCGGCGGCGGGCTGCTGGCCGCCGGGCTCGCCGTGCTGTTCCGCTGCCCGTGGTGGGCCGTGGTGCTCGCCCTCGTGGTCGGCGGTCTCGTCGCCGCCATCGTGATGGCGACGGAGCGGATCCGGGCCGCGGCCGCGGTCATCCCGTTCGTCGCCTCGCTCATCTCCACCCTCGTCGTCGGGGTGGTCGCCGACCGGCTCGATCTCGGCGCCGTGCCGCTGTTCGCCGTGTGCGCGCCGGTGGCGCTCCTGGTCCCGGGCGCGCTGATCACGAACGCGCTGCTGGAGCTCACCGCCGCAGACATCGTCACCGGGGCGTCGCGTCTCGTGTACGGCCTGATCATGCTCACGTTCATGGCCGCGGGGATCTTCACCGGCGCTGCGGCGACCGGCCTGCGCGTGGATCCGCACTCCGCCGCCCTGGTCGGGGAGACCTCGCTGGTCACCGGTCACAACGGCTGGGAGGCGGTGCCGCCGCTCGCCTGGAGCTGGGTCGGCGTGGTGGTGCTCGCGATCGGGATCGGGCTGAGCTTCGGATCCGGGTTCCGGCTCACGATCGCGACGGTGATCGTGATGATCTGCACCTACGGGGCGCTCATGCTGCTGAGCCCGTTCACGGGGAGCACCATCGCCACCGGCATCACGGCGGGGCTGCTGTTCCTCGCCGCGCGCGTGCTGGAGCGGATGACGCTGGCGGTGCCAGCGACGGTCTCGTTCCAGCCCGCGTTCCTGCTGCTCGTCCCCGGTACGGTCGGGCTCGTGGCGCTCGCGTCGTTCGATGCGGCGGCACTTGCAGCCGCCCCGATGATCTTCATCAGCCTGTGCATCGGGACGAAGGTCGGAGCGCTTCTCGCCGATGCGCTGCGGATCACCCGCCCCGTCTCCCCGACCACCATGACGGGGTCGATCCGCATCATCCGCTGAGCCCGTCGCCGGATCAGCCGACCCCGACCGCCACCGATGTCCGGGCGAGGTACCGCTGCACGCCGCGCGCCGCGACTCGTCCCGCACGGTTCGCTCCGATCGTGCTCGCGGACGGGCCGTACCCGACGAGTTGGATCCGAGGGTCCTTGACGGCCGTGGTGCCGCGCCCGTCGTGATCGAGTCGGATCCCGCCGCGGTCGCTGCGCAGGTGCAGCGGTGCGAGGTGTCCGATCGCGGGTCGGAACCCCGTGGCCCACAGGATCGCGTCCACCGGCTCGAACGAACCGTCCGCCCAGCGCACGCCGTCGGGCTCGACGCGCTCGAACATGGGCCGGCGCGCGGCGTAGACGCCGAGTCGGGCCGCCGCCTGCTCCTGCGGCCGCAGCATGAGGCCGGTCACGCTGACGACGCTCTGCGGAGCGAGCCCCTGTGCGACGCGCTGCTCGACGAGCGCCACCGCCGCAGCGCCCGCCTCGGGGGTGAAGTCGTCGGTGCGCCACACCGGTGGACGACGCGTGGCCCACAGCACATCGGTGAGCGGGGCGAGCGCGCCGAGGAACTGCACGGCCGAGGCGCCCCCTCCGACCACGAGCACCCGCTTGCCGCGGAAGTGCTCCGGCCCGGGGTAGTCGACCGTGTGGAACTGCTCGCCGAGGAAGGTCTCCATGCCGGGGTAGTGCGGCAGGAAGGGCTGCGTCCATGTGCCGGTGGCGTTGACCAGGGTGCGCGAGAACCATGCCCGCTCCCCGGCGTGCACCACGAGGATGCCGTCCTCATCCGTCACACGATCGACGCGCACCGGCCGGATCACCGGCAGCTCCTGGGCGCGCTCGTAGGCGGCGAAGTACGACGGCACCGCACGGTTCGCCTGCTCCGTGGTACGCGGCGGCGGGACTTCTCCGGGAAGCTCTGCGACGCCGTGCACGTCCTGCATGGTGAGGGCGTCCCAGCGGTGCTGCCACGCCCCGCCCGGCGCCTCGTCCGCGTCCAGGACCACGTGCTCGATACCGAGCCGGCGCAGATGGTGCGAACTCGACAGGCCGGCCTGGCCGGCTCCGATCACGATGCTGTCGAGGATGTCCACGGCATGTGCAACGTCCCGGAGCCCTCCGCTGTTCCCCGACGGCACCGCCACACCCAGGAGATTCCCAGGCTCCCACGCGTCACTTCCGAGTCCTTTTGGACTCTCCAGAGTCGGCAGCCTCCGCGAGGGTGCGACGCCCGGCACGGACGGGCGGGACAGGAGTGAACATGAGCGAACACGAGACGGCCGACGCAGGACGCTCGACGTCGGGCCCGGCGGCCCCCGAGATCGAAGCGTCCGCGAACGTGCGTCGGCTCCGGCCGAGCGCGGCCTGGAACCTGTCCGTGATCGCCGCCGTGATCGCCGCGGACGAGATCGCCATTGCGGACGACGCCGGAGCCGCGGTCCACCCGCAGCGGGGCGGCTCGCCGGCCCCTGGACGGAGCGATCGGAAGCCCGCGGGTCGCGCCGCTAGGGAAGATCGATCTGGAGCTCGACGGTGACGCCCGGGCATCCCGCGGAGGGAGTCGCGAACGTGACCACGCCCCAAAGGTCCCCGCCGAGCACGGATCCGTCCGGCACGGATCCGATCAGCGGCGATCCGACCAGCGGGAGTCCGGCCGGCAGGGATCCGTCCGACTCCGCCTCCATCGATCCGGTACTCGACGGCGCCGACGCCTCCATCGCGGCCGAGACCGTGGCGGCAAAGGCGCCGGCGGGAGGGAGGGATCCGTCCGCCTCCGCAACCGCCGGTACCAGGCCGGCTTCGGCGGCGAAAGCCGCCTGAACTCCGGGAACGGACCCGATGGCGCGGAGGTTCGAGGTCACCGTCGCGGGGAGTGTGCCCGGCACGGCGGGCGCGAGCTCGGGACCGTCAGGAAGCACCGTCGGGACGGGCACCGCATCCGGGCCTCCCGACTGCGCGGGCGGAGGCGCGGGCGCGCCGACGGGCACGGGAAGTGCCGCAGGATCGTCCGGAACCGGCACGTCGTCCGGCGCGGGTACCGGCACCGGGGTCACCAGCGCCGTCGGCTGCTCGGGCGGCGCGGAGACGGTGAACAGCGATGTCAGCACGAGCCCGCCCACTGTGGCCGTGGCCACCCCCGCGCCGATCGCCCAGGCAGCGAAGCCAGACCCTGCGGTGGTGACCACGGCCGCCGCCGCGGTCGTCGTCGACAAGGACGCGGCGACGGGCAGGCCGGCGCCGAGCGCCCCGAGCAGAACGACCGAGAGCGCCCCGCCCTGCACCCGGGTCACGGATCCGCGCATCCCCCTGAGCAGATCGTCGCAGTCGAGGCAGCCGACGACGTGCACGGCGACCGCGGTCGCGAGCGCCGCATCCGCGGGATCGGACAGGTGCCGCGGAAGCAGCCGGGCCACATGGGCGGGATCGTGGCGCAGCGCGCTCGGCACCTGCCGGTCGAGCCAGCGGAGCTTCATGCCGGTTCGTGCGCGGCGCTGCAGCGCCGACACCGCGTTCGGTCTGATTCCGAGCTCCCGTGCGATGGCGGAGCGCCCGGCCTCCTCGACCTCGGAGAGCCAGAGCACGCGCTGCCACCGGTCCGGGAGCTCGCCGAACGTCGCCAGGATCTCCGCGGACTCCGCCTGCCGCTCCACCCGGCTGAGCCCGTCCCTGTGGTCCACCGGCTCCAGATCTTCCGTGTCGACCAGCCGGGCCGCGTCTCGGCGCCAGTGGGCCGCCGTGTTGCGGATCACGGCCTTCAGATAGGGCCGGAACACCGACTCGGGGCCCGTGCCCGCCACGCCGACCTGCTGATAGATCGACAGGAAGGACTCGGAGACCAGATCCTCCGCGCGCGACGGGAAGAGGCGGCGCGCATATCTCAGACCGGAATCGAAGTGCCGGTGCCAGAGCTCTTCGTAGGCGTGCGGGTCTCCCGATCTCATCGCATCCAGCAGGTCCGCATCGCTGCGGTCTTCGGGCATGCTCCCTCCCCGGGACATGTCGCTCTCCTCGTCTAGTGCGTCATCAGCAGATCGCGCGGCGTCGCGACCGAGACCGGATCCGGATCCACGGCAGATGCGTCGCACGCGTACGACCGACGATAGGCGCTCGGGGCGATCCCGACCTCACGCGTGAAGTGATGCCGGAACAGCGTCGCACTTCCGAACCCGCAGGTCGCGGCGATCTCCTCGATCGACGCATCGCTCGTCTCGAGTGCCAGCCGGGCGTGCAGCACGCGCTGGGCGATGAGCCACTGCATCGGCGTCACACCGGTCTCCGCGACGAACCTCCGCGCGAAGGTGCGGGTGGACATGTGGGCGCGCTGCGCGAGCGTCGCGACCGAGTGCGGGGCGCCGAGACGGTCGCTCATGTACGCCAGGACGTCGCCCAGCGCGTCGGAGTCCGCCTGCGGGACCGGGCGCTCGATGTACTGCCGCTGCCCCCCGTCGCGCTGCGGCGGCACGACCATGTTCCGGGCGATCACGTTCGCGATCGCGCTTCCCAGCTCACGGCGCACGAGGTGCAGGCTGGCGTCGATGCCCGCCGCGGTCCCGGCGCTCGTGATCAGGTCCCCGTCGTCCACGAAGAGCACATCGGGATCGATGCGGGCCGTCGGGTAGCGACGCTGCAGCTCCTCGGCGTACCGCCAGTGCGTGGTGCACGGCCTGCCGTCGAGCAGCCCGGCGGCACCCAGCACGAACGCACCGGAGCACGCGCTCAGCAGGATCGCACCACGGTCGGCGGCTCGGCGCAGCGCCTGCAGCAGCTCCGCCGGATACTCGTCCGCCGGGCGCACACGCGCCGCCGGCACCGCGATCACGTCGGCGTGCTCCATCGCCTCGAGCCCGTGAGCGGGGATGACCTGCGCACCCACTTCCGTGCTCACCGGCTTGCCCGCCTCGACGCCGCACACGCGGAAGTCGAAGGCCGGCACGTCCGAGTAGACGCTGCGGTCGAGCCCGAACACCTCGCTGAGGAGGCCGAACTCGAACACGGCGAGCCCGTCGATCACGGGAAGAGTGACGCTCTGCAGCATGGGTCGATTGTACTGGCTGGATCTTTATGCCGAAAGTCTTTCCGCCATCTGGTGGCAGGATCCTGTCGCTCGTAGCTTTGAAGCCATGACCGAGACCGCGACGAACCCCGCCCCTTTCCGCATCCCCCTGACCCGCGTGGACGCCTCCCCGCGACCCGCGACGGAGGCCGCGCCGCGCCGTTCGCGCCGCACTCTGCCGGCGTGGCTGCCTCGGGCAGTCCTGCGTCGCGGAGCGACCTTCACCCGCGAGGACGAGCGCGCGCTGCGCGACCTGCGGGCCGTGCAGGACCGCAGCGAGTGGTGACGGCGCTGCCGCTCGCGGGCGCCGCCATCGAGCCGACGCGCCGGTCGCTCAGCGCGCCTCGGGCATCGCGACCTTGAGCTTCGCCCAGGACCGCCCCTGGGTGTCCTTCAGGATGTCGTACTCCACGTCGACGTGCGGTTCGATCGCGCTGTACTTGTCGTTGGGCGCACCGATGACGAGCTGGAACCCGAGCCCACGCCACGCGCCGATCGCGCGCTTGGTGAAGTGCGCGTCGGCCTTGATGAGGGCCTCGTCCATGAACACCGGGGCGTAGCGCGGACGCTCGGCCCCGGCGTCGCCGAGCTGATACCGGAGCGCCGCGCCGACGATGAAGGCGATGAGCTCCTGCGACTCGCCCCCGGACTTCTCGCCGATGTGGTCGTACAGCGCGACGTGGACCTTCGCATCGGCGGTGACCCGCTCGGCGCTCACCCGCACGTGGTTGCGCACGTCGATGAGATCGGCGAAGTCGGGCGCGGAGCGCCGCAGGTGGCCGATCAGCCGGGACATCCGGCGATAGGCCTGCTCGCGCTCCTGATCGGTGGAGGCGGCCTCGATGAGCCCGCGCACCTCGCGCAGATCACGACGGAAGCGCTTGCGCGCCTCGGACTGGCTCTCGCGGGTGGTGATCTGCAGGCGGTGGTGATCGTCGTAGAACGGCAGGTCCTGCAT
Organism: Microbacterium sp. NPDC060117; assembly: GCF_042729315.1. Lineage (NCBI taxonomy): Bacteria > Bacillati > Actinomycetota > Actinomycetes > Micrococcales > Microbacteriaceae > Microbacterium > Microbacterium sp. NPDC060117. The sequence goes on along the minus strand of NZ_JBHWXR010000002.1, from coordinate 221,434 downwards.
GATCCGGTTGATCGGCTCGATCCGCTCGCGGATCTCCCGCAGCGCCCGGCCGAGTGTGGAGTCGAGATTGGTCAGATCGTTGCCCGAGAGGTGCACCAGGCTGTCCCGCCACTCGCTCTCCAGACGGTGCATCCCGCTCGTCTCGAGGGCGGTGAGGATGCTCTCGAAGTCGTCGACGTACAGGTCCGGATCCGGGAGCAGGTTCGGGTTCTCCCAGCGCTCCAGGAAACCGCTCATCAGCCGGCGCATGGCCTCGCGCTGCTCGTGGTGGGCGTCGAATGCCGCCGTGCGGTCCTCGGTGAGCCGGGCGCCGGCGGTCTGCAGTGCGCCGTCGAAGCGCTCCAGCAGCACGGAGGGCGCCGCCTTGGCCGACACGGGCGTGGCGAAGCGGGCGTCGAGATACTGCGCCTGCTCGGCATCCACCGTGCGATCGGATCCGGCCGCCGACGCGATGAGGGTCTGCCCGGCGTCCACGTCGTCGGTGACCTCGCCCCAGCGTTCCTCGACCTGGTGGCGTTCCGCGACGGCCGCGCCGATCTCCTCCCGCAGCCGTCCGGCGAGCCGCTTGGCCTTCTCGATCTGCGCACCGATCCCGGCGATGTCGGGGTTCTTCTCGGCGACCTCGGCCTCCACGCTGCGCCAGCGCTCCTGTTCGGCGACGAGCGCCTCGACGTCGACCCGGTCCCAGACGACGTCCGAGATGCGGGCGAAGGCCGCTCGTTCGACGTCGAACCGGTCGAGTGCGGACTCGGCCGCGGCGACCGCCTCCTCGGCGCGCTCCAGGCCGGGCCGCAGCTCGTCCACCGCTTCTTCCAGCTCGCGCAGCCGGGTGCGGTTGGAGAATCCGAGCACGTTAGTGCGGCCGTGACCGCCGTGCGCGCCCTGATCGCCGCGCGAAACCTGGCCGGTGATCGTGAGCGCCTGCTCATGCGCGGCGAGATCGGCGGCGGTGGTCACGCACACGAAGCCGAACCGTTCGGCGAGCCGCACCTGCAGCCAGCCCGTGAACGGGGTGTCGGCGTAGTCGAGCCGGCCCGGAAGCCGGTCATCCGCTCCCCCGCCGCTCGCCCGGAGTCCGGTGTGCACGCCGTGGTAGGTGAGCCTGCGCGGGGTGCGCACGCCGTCGATCGCGGTGCGGAACCGATCGACGTCAGCCAGGTCGAGGAGCACGGTCGTCGCGAAGCCGCCGAGTGCGAGGTTGAAGGCCTCCCGCCACGGCTCGTACTCCGTGCGGACCTCGATGAGCTCACCCACGAACGGGAGCTGATGCGGCTCGAGCCCCGCTGCCGCGGCGAGCAGCTCGCGCGAGCGGTACAGATCGCCCGGGATGTTGCCGGCGAACGCGGAAGCCTCGTCGAGCGCCCGCTCCCGCTGCGCGAACTCGGCTCTGAGCGCGTCCCTCGTGCGACGTGCCTCCGCCCACGCGTCGCGGGCGCTGCCCTTCGCATTCGCGTCGGAGAGGGCGGCGCGGGCGCGGGCCACGAGCTTCTCGAACTGCGCCCGGCTGTGCACCTCGACGCCGAGCCCGCGCACATCGTCGTCGAGCCTCGCACGCAGCGCCTGTGCCTCCTCAAGGCGTCGTTCCACGCCGCGCAGCTCGCGCTGGGCGGTCTCCAGCCTGTCGCCGCCGCGTTCGCGCAGCAGATCGCGCAGGCCGTCGTGCTCGACCTCCGCGACCTCGGCCTGCACGCGCTTCTCCCGTACGAGCACATCGAGGGTGTGCGTGCGGTCGCGCAGTTCGTCCTCGACATCGCGGAGCAGGTCCATGCGCCGCTCGGCACGCCAGAGGGAGGCGATCGAGCCGGGATCCTCGAACACGCCCACCGCGTCGATGAGGGACATCCGCGCCGCCGCCGCATCGATGCGGTGACGCAGATCACGGATCGGTTCGAGTGCCGCGACCTGCTGGCGCGCGACGAGCATGCGCTGCTTCGTGCTCTCGAGCTCGTCGAAATGCACGACCACCGCATCCGCGGTGCGCATGGTCTCGGGCTCCTCGAGCACGAGTCGCTTGTACAGGTCGTCGACCGTGGTGATCTGCTGCCCCGCCTGGATGCGGGCGAGCAGGCTCATCGCATTCGCGCCTGCTCCCGCGGCCCCGATGCCCAGCACCGAGTGCAGCCGCGCCGAGAACTCGCGGTCCGTGCCCACGGGCTCCAGTCCCGCGGCGCGCACGGAGGCGTCCGTCAGGCGCTGCGCGGCGGCTCGCTCGAGCGACGCCAGGTCGAACGCGGCGTTCGTCGTGGCGCGCACGCGCACCGTGTCCTCGAGCACGCGCGCGCCGGCCGGGATGTACCAGGCGCGCACGGCGGTGAAGCGCGAACCGTCGTGGTCGCGCCACGTCATCGCGATCGCGGTCCAGGTGTCCTCGCCGTCACCGCGGAGCACCTGCACCTTCGTGCCCTCCTCGGTGCGCGTCTCGTCGAGCTTGCCGCGACCGTAGGAGAGCACGTTGCGCTGCTCGTCGCCACGCGGACGCCCCGTGACGCCGCCGTTCGAGGCGCCGTTGAACGGCGTCGTGTGGGGCATCATCAGCGCGATGTACGCGTCCATCAACGTCGACTTGCCGGATCCGGATCCGCCGCAGAGGAGGGTGGCAGCGGGCGAGAATCGCACGCGGTGCGGCCCGCCGTCGTAGCCGCCCCAGTTCACGAGCTGGAGGTCCTCGGCGACCCATTGCTGGCCGCGGGAGGCTTCGGGGATGAGCCCGAAGAGCGTGTCGATCATGGTCATGACAGGACGTCCTCCAGGTCTTCCTCAGCAGCGTCGAGCCCGACGGCACCCGTGCCGGCACGTCGTTCGGCCGCGGTCTCGCGCAGCCAGTCGCGCAGCTCGGTGAGCTTCTCGGCGCTCAGCACGACCTCGACGAGCGGGCCGATCCGGTATCGGCCGGTGGTCTCCTCGCTGATGATCCCGTCGTTCGAGAGCTTGCGCATCGCATCGCGCACGGCCTTCTGGCGTCGCGAGATATCGCCGTCCGCGTCGGTGAAGTAACTGAGCACGGTCTGCTCGACGTCCTCGATGTCGATGCGCGGCGCGGCCTCGCCGACGACGCTCTCCCGTTCGTAGACGGTGCGCAGGTGCACGAGCACGAGAGTCTCCGAGCGGGTGTACGGCGTATCGCGCAGCAGGATCGGGATGTCGAGCTCATCGATGCGGATCTGCTGCTTGTACGCCAGGCCATGGTCGTGGTCGACGATCAGCCGGATGTACAGGTCGTTGAGGCGCGACTCGATCACCGTCTGGTGGTCGAGCAGGGTGCGCCACTCGGTGCGGTTGCGATCGGCGAGCAGGAAGCGCCGGTGCAGGATCAGCGCGAGCGTGCGCCGCACCTCGGGGTCGAGCACGCCGCGGTCGCCCGGGAACAGCTCGGCGAGGTCGTCCTCCATCGCGACGGGCTCGATGAACCCGGAGGTCTCTGTGGCATCGGAGGTCATCGTTCCTCTTCCTTCCTCGCATGCGCGGTCACGGATCCGAAGGCGAATCGGCGCGCGGTGCCATCCGGACGCACGGCCTCGACGACCGAGACCCCGTCCGCTTCGGTGAGGCCGTTGCGGTGGGCGATCTCGAGCAGGCCGAGCAGATCCACCGGGCGACGGGTGCCCTGCTCGGCGATGGCCTGGAACGCCTCGCCGAGATCGAACGTCTCGCCGAGTCCGGAGACGTGCGCCTCGAGCTCGGCGTAGTGCGGGCCGCCCCAGGCGCGCGTGTCCGCATCGACGAACTCGACGTCCTGGCCCTGGGTGATCAGCGCCGCCGGCGCCCCGGGAGGACGGATGTCGCCGAGCGACTGGCGCAGGTGGCCGATGTTCGCCACCGGTAGGCGGCGGAGCGGATCCACGGGAGTCTCGGGCGTTCGCGTCTGCGTCCAGGCCTGCATCCCCGCGATGACGTCGCGCAGCAGCTCGTCCACCTGGCGGTCGCGTGCGGGGTCGTGCGTGCGCACCTGGCCCGCGATGACGTGCGAGGCGCGGCGCTGGGCCGTCAGCACCTCCTGCACGCCGAGTTCCATGCGACGGCCGATCATGTCGAGTTCCGTGCGCTGCGTGCCGTCGAGCAGCCGCGCGAACGGGCGCGAGAGGAGCCCGTGCAGCTGATCGGTGAGCTCGTCGATCCGCTCCGGGTCGCCGATGAGCCGCAGCGCGCCGGCGAACGCCTGCCCTTCGCGTGTGGACTGCATGACCTGCTGGCCGCGCAGCAGGTATTCGCGCAGCACCTCGCCGGTCGGACGCTCGTCGCGACGCAGATCGCGGATCACGTCGCGCTGCATGGCCTTGATCGACTCCGCGACCCGCGTGAAGTCCGCGGGCAGCCCTCGGGAGAGGTGCAGCACGTTCTCAGCCTCTTCGAGCAGCTCGTCGTCCGGGACGGGATCCGCGGGACCGTCCTCGAGCGCAGCGATCTGGGCGTCGAGCGCCGCCCGCTCCGCCCGAAGTCGCCTCAGGCGCCGCGCCGGGTCGTCGTCCGCGTTCCCCGCGAGGCGCTCCACCGCCTCGAGCAGGGTGCGCACCCGGGAGTTGGAGACGCGCGAGCCGCCGCCGGTGAGGTCGGCGATCTCGAGCGCGCGCACGGCGTGCGCCGTCAGCCGGTAGACCTCGCTCTCGCCCTCGATCTGCTGCCCGAGCCAGCCGACCTTGACCCAGTACCGGCAGACCTCGCGGCCGGACGTGGCGGGCAGTCTCCGGTCTTCGCGCTCGTAGCCCGCTGCGCGCAGCTGGTCCAGCATCTCACCGACCTCGACATGCGCGTCGGCGACCGCGACGGTCGGCCGGTCGGCGGAGAACATCTGACTGAGCGCCGCGACGACGAAGGGCGCGTACCGGCCGTGCAGCAGATCGAGCGTCGGCGTCTTGAACGCCGCAAGGGCGCGCAGATAGGCGCCCTCTGCCCTGCTTCCGGTCACGATCGCTCCCTCACGGCTGACGCCCATACGCTCCGGGCTGCCCATCCGTCCGGTGCACCGGTCGCGACGACGAGAACGTGCACGACCTCGTCGCCGGACGACGAAAGCCCCCGGCGAACCGAGGGCTTTCATTGGTGGACCTGAGGGGACTCGAACCCCTGACCCCCTGCATGCCATGCAGGTGCGCTACCAGCTGCGCCACAGGCCCAGATGCTGTTCGCGGCTTCCCGCGACAACTCATTCAGCCTACAACATGGCTGTCTCACCGCGCCAATCGAGGCGGCACGTGCGGGCCGCCGGGCGTGTCACGCGGGCGCGGCGGTCATGTGGAGGGCAGCGCGCTGAAGGCGTCGCGGATCGCCAGCACCAGTTGACGGACCGCGGTGGACGGCCCGCGCGTCGAGCCCTCCGCCGAGGTCGCGACGAGCACGGAGCGTACGAAGGACGGATCCTCGATCGGGCGCAGGACGATCCCGGGATGGGATCCGCCGACGGCAAGGCTGGGCAGCAGCCCGACGGCGAGGCGGGCCGCGATCATCCCGAGCATGACCTGGAAGTCGTCCGTGCGGATCGCGACATCGAGCGTGTGCCCGCGTGCGGCGAAGGCATCGATCACGATCGTGTCCATCGGATCGTTCCCCGCCGCAGCGAAGAGCCAGCGCTCCTGCCACAGCGTCAGCAGCGTCGGCACGTCGATCGGTCTCGGCGTCGCGAGCGAATGCCCGGCCGGGAGGGCCAGCAGGAGCGGATCGCGATGCACCTCCCTCGTCGCGACCTGCGTCCGGAACGGCAGTTCGTATCCGGGCACGGTGTACACGAGCGCGGCATCCAGTCCTCCGCGGTTGATCCTGTCCACGAGCGTCGGCACCTCCTCGAGCATCGCGTCGACCTCGATCCCCAGGTCGTCGACACGGCCCACGACTGCCGGGAGGATCTTCGCCGCGGCGGTCGGGAAGGTCCCGAATCGCAGGCGCACCCGCCCCATCGACGTCAGTTCTCTGGCATCCCGGATCGCGCGCTCGCCCAGGGTCAGGATCTCCTGCGCGCGTTCGAGCAGCAGTGTGCCGACGGGGGTCAGCCTGCTGCCGCGCGACGAGCGGATCAGCACGGGCGAGCCGACGAGGCGTTCGAGGTTCTTGAGGTGGTAATCGACGGTCGGCTGCCCCCAGCCGAGGCGTCGCGCCGCCGCGGTCACCGAGCCCTCGGCGTGCACCGCACGGAGCGCTTCCAGCTGTCGCAGATCGAGCATGGGCACCAACCTCCTATGTCAGCGAACGTGTGATACGGCGCTTCGTCACATACAGAGTATGTGAGCCAGGAGAATTTACGGGGATTCCGTCCTCGCCGGGCAGGCCGCACCATGGACCAATGCCGTCCCCCGCCTCACTCGCCCTCGACCCGTCCGCAACGCCGATCGCGGATGCCCGCCACCGCGAGACCCCGTACGCCGACGCGCTCGAGCGCCACGCGAGCCGGTCGCCGATCCAGCTGATGGTCCCGGGTCACAGCGGCAACGGCCGCGGCATCAGCGCACGCCTGGCGGAGTACTTCGGCGAGCGCGTGCTGCAGCTCGACGTGCCGATGCTCCTCGACGACATCGACCTCGGCGAGAACTCACCCCTCTCCCAGGCGCTCGAGCTCGCGGCCGACGCCTGGGGCGCGCGGCGCACCTGGTTCCTCGCCGGCGGCGCTTCGCAGGCCAATCGGATCGCGGCGCTCGCGGTCCGCGGCCTCGGCGCCAACATCCTCTCCCAGCGCAGCGCGCACTCGAGCTTCAGCGACGGCGTGCTCACCGCAGGGCTCACGCCCTCCTTCGTGCTGCCCTCGGTGGATGCCCGGTACGGGATCGCGCACGGCGTCTCTCCCGCCGCCCTCGACGACGCCCTGACCAGTGCGGCCGACCGCGGCCAGCCGGCGAACGCCGTGTACATCGTGTCGCCGAGCTACTTCGGATCGGTGGCCGACGTCGCAGGCCTCGCCGAGGTCGCGCACGCGCACGGCGCCCCGCTGATCGTGGACGGGGCCTGGGGACCGCATTTCGGCTTCCATCCCGACCTGCCGGAATCACCCACCCGTCTCGGCGCAGATCTGGTCGTGTCGAGCACCCACAAGCTCGCCGGATCCCTCACCCAGTCGGCCATGCTGCACCTCGGTGACGGCCCCTTCGCGGAACGCCTCGAACCGCTCATCGAGCGCGCCGTCTCCACCACGTCCTCGACGTCCTCCTCGGCGCTGCTCACGGCATCCCTCGACATCGCCCGGCACGCGCTCATGACCGAGACGGACACGATCGGCCGGTCGATCGCCGGGGCGAACGCCTTCCGCGCCGCGTTGCGCGAGGATCCGCGGTTCGCGGTCGTCAGCGACGGCTTCGGCGCCTTCGACGACATCGTCGCGACCGATCCGCTCCGCGTGCCGATCGACGTGTCGGCCACCGGCGTGAGCGGGCACTGGCTGCGCCAGCATCTGCTCGAGGTCGAGGGCATCTACTTCGAGATCTCGACCGCCACCGCCCTCGTCGCCCTCATCGGCGCCGGCAAGACGCCCGACCTGGAGCACGTGCACCGCGTGCTGTCGGCGGCGGTCGACTCCGACGAGGCGCACGCCGAGCGCGCCCAGGCCGACACCGCCGCCTTCCCCCCGCTGCCGCCCTCCGGCGCCCTGCGCATGCTCCCCCGCGATGCGTACTTCGCGGCGACAGAACTCGTCCCCGCCGCGCAGGCGATCGGCCGCGTCTCGGCCGACACCCTCGCCGCCTACCCCCCGGGGATCCCGAACGTCATCCCGGGCGAGGAGATCACGGCGCAGACCGTGGCCTTCCTTCAGGCCGTGGCCGCGTCACCGAGCGGATACGTCCGCGGCGCGGTCGATCCCGATGTCGCGCGATTCCGGGTGACGAGAGAAGACTGACTCCCGATCCTGCCGAACCCGGATCGTGCAGGATCACACATCCAATCAAAGGAGACTGGAATGACCACCATCGCCCAGCAGTTGCTGCGCCGTAAGCCGACCACGCCGGTCGGCACCGGCGAAGTCCACCTGAAACGAAGCATCGGGCTGTTCTCGCTGACCATGATCGGCGTCGGCGGCACGCTCGGTACGGGAATCTTCTTCATCCTGTCTCAGGCCGTGCCCGTGGCCGGCCCGGCCGTGATCTGGTCGTTCGTGATCGGCGGCGTCGTGGCGGGCCTCACCGCCCTCTGCTACGCCGAGATGGCGGGCGCCGTGCCGGTGTCCGGATCGACCTACTCCTACGCCTACGCGACGCTCGGCGAGGGAACGGCCATGGCGGTCGGCGCGTGCCTGCTGCTCGAATACGGCGTCTCGACGGCGGCGGTCGCAGTCGGCTGGTCCCAGTACGTCAATCAGCTGCTGCAGAACCTGTTCGGCTGGCAGATCCCGGTGCAGCTGTCGCAGGCTCCCGAGCAGGGCGGCATCATCAACGTCCCCGCCGTCATCGTCATCGTGCTGTGCGGACTGCTGCTGATGCGCGGCGCCCGCGAGTCGACCCTGGTCAACAGTGTGATGGTGGTCATCAAGATCTCGGTCGTGCTGTTCTTCTGCGCGGTCGCCTTCACCGGCTGGAACTCGGACCACTTCCAGAACTTCGCCCCTGCGGGCTTCGCCGGCATCGTCGGCGGCGCCGGCATCATCTTCTTCTCGTTCGTCGGTCTCGACGCCGTCTCGACCGCCGGTGACGAGGCGAAGAACCCGAAGCGCAATTTGCCCCTCGCCATCATCTTCGCCCTCGGCATCATCATCACGCTGTACGTGCTCACCTGCCTCGCGGCGCTCGGCGCGCAGGCGCCGGCGAAGTTCGAGAACCAGGACGCCGGCCTGTCCGCGATCCTGCAGAACATCATCGGATCCAGCTGGCCGGGCACCGTCGTGGCTGTCGGCGCGATCATCTCGATCTTCTCGGTCACGCTGGTCTGCCTCTACGGCCAGACGCGGATCCTGTTCGCGATGTCGCGCGACGGCATGATCCCCCCGGTGTTCGCGAAGGTCGACCCGCGCACCCTCTCCCCCGTGAACAACACGATCATCGTGGTGATCGCGACGAGCGTCCTCGCCGCGGTGGTCCCGATCAACTTCCTCGCCGAGATGACCAGTATCGGCACCCTGGTCGCGTTCCTCGTGGTGTCGATCGGCGTGATCATCCTGCGCGTGCGCGAGCCCGAGCTGGAGCGCGGCTTCCGCCTGCCGCTCGGCTGGACGATCCCGATCCTGTCGATCATCGGCTGCATCGCGATCATCACGCAGCTGCGCCTCATCACGATCCTGGTGTTCCTCGCGTGGGCGGCCGTGTTCCTCGTCTTCTACTGGTTCTACGGGCGCAAGCGCTCGGCGCTGGCGGTCGGCCACCCCGTCGTCGCCGCCCCGGACGTCCCGTACACCACCGCCGTCGCCCAGCCCAGCACGGGCGAGGTGCGCCAGGCTGCAGCCGAACGCCGGACGGACGGCGAGCGATGAGCCTCCTCGTCGGCCTGAATCCTGCGAGCCGCTCGGCGTCGGTGCTGCACCTCGCGGCGATGCTGGCGCGGTCTGCGGACACCGACCTGATCGTCACGACGGTGATCCCGGAGACCTGGCCGCGCGCGGCGACCGCCCGCGACGACGCCGAATGGCAGGCCTACACCCACGACGCCGCCAACACCGTGCTCGACCACGCCGCCGCCGTGCTCGGCGGATCGGTACCCGCGCAGTTCGTCCTGCACGAGGCATCGTCCGCCCGGCGCGGGCTGCTCGAGCTCGCCGAGAGGCGCGACGTCGGCATGATCGTGATCGGCTCCTCCTCCGCGGCCCCGCTCGGGCGGATCGCCCTGGGATCCGAGAGCGATGCGCTGCTGCACGCGGCGGCGGTTCCGGTCGCGATCGCACCGCGCGGCTTCCGCACCAAGGGCGATGTCCGGGTCGGTCGCGTCACCGCGGCCTACCGTGGCACGGACTCGTCGGCGGACCTCGTGTTCGGCGCGGCGACCGTGGCGGGCTCGGTCGGGGCAGCCTTGCGCATCGCGTCGTTCGCCATCGTGCCGAACGTCTCCGGCACGGCCGGGGCGGGGTTCGACGCCGAGCGGAGCATCGCCGAGCAGTGGGCCGACGACATTCAGGCCCACGCCGCGCAGCTGCTCTCGGAGGTGTCCGCGCTGCCGGGCGCGCCCGAACTCGCCGGCACCGTGATCGGCCTCGGCGACACGTGGGAGTCCGCCGTGGACGACGTGGAGTGGGACGCGGACGAGGTGCTGGTCGTAGGATCGAGCAGTCTCGGGCCGATCGCCCGGGTCTTCCTCGGATCCAACGCGACCAAGGTCGTGCGGCACTCCCCCGTACCGGTCGTGGTCGTCCCGCGCCGGGCCCTGGATCCCGCCTGACACCGCCCGCCTGACCTGGCCACACCGACGCGAAGGACGCAGACCATGCCGCACCCGATCCTCGACCTGTTCCCCGCCGGGACCACCGTGGACCCCGACGGCACCCTGCGCTTCGGGGGGTGCCGGGTCGACGACCTGGCGCGCGAGTTCGGCACCCCCGCGATCGTGGTCGACGAGACCGCCCTGCGCGCCCGCGCCAGGGAGTACCGCACCGAGCTGACCTCGCGCTGGCCGAAGGCGCGCGTCGTGTTCGCCTCGAAGTCCTTCCCGGCGACCGCCGTGCAGCGTGTCATGGTCGAGGAGGGGCTCGGGCTCGACGTCGCCGGCGGCGGCGAGATCCTCAGTGCGCTCCGCGCGGGTGTGGATCCGGCCCTCCTCGTCCTGCACGGCAACGCCAAGTCGACCGAGGAGCTGCAGATCGCGGTGGAGGCCGGCCTCGGCCTGGTCGTGGTCGACAACGCGGACGATGTCGACCGGCTCGAGCAGCTGGTGCCCGAGGGCCGCCGGCAGGACGTGCTCGTGCGGATCATCCCCGAGGTCGAGTCCTCCACCCACCCGCATGTGCAGACCGGGCAGATCGGATCCAAGTTCGGGCTCACGGTTCCCGCCGCGAAGGAGCTCATCACCCGGATCGAAGCCAGTCCGAAGCTCGCGATGCGCGGCGTGCATGCGCACGTCGGCTCGCAGATCATGGACCCGTCGGAGCTCGCCGCTGCCGTCGCCCCGCTCGCCGAGCTCGGCACCTTCCCGGTGTACGACCTGGGCGGCGGGCTCGGCGCGCGCTACACCTACGACGAGCACCCCGCGAGCGTCGCCGAGTACGTCGAGGCCCTGCTCGCCGCCGCGCGGGAGCACCTTCCCGCCGACGCCGAGCTCATCATCGAGCCCGGCCGCAGCATGGTGAACGGCTCCGCCATGACGCTGTACTCCGTCACGACGGTGAAGCGCGACGCGCGCACGTTCGTGGCCGTCGACGGCGGGATGGGCGACAACCTCGAGGTGGCGCTGTTCTCGCAGCGCTACGAAGGCGCGCTCGCCACCCGCCTCGACGAGGAGGCGGCGGAGGACGTCGTGGTGGTCGGCCGGCACTGCGAGTCGGGCGACGTCCTCATCGACCCGCTGCGCCTTCCCGAGGTCCGCGTGGGCGACCTCCTCGCGGTGCCCGCGACGGGCGCCTACACGCACACCATGGCGAACAACTACAACGGCTATCGACGGCCTCCGGTCGTCTTCGTGCGCGACGGCCAGGCGCGCGCGGTCATCCGCCGGGAGACCTGGGCCGACCTCTTCGACCGGGATCTCTGACCCCTACCGTTCCGCATGCACAGCGCGGAGGGCCGGCGCGCGTCCTGCGCGACCGGCCCCTCCGCGCTGTCGGGCGCTCAGGCCGCCGACGGAGTGACCGTGACCTGGATGCTCTTCATGAGCGGCTGGTCGCTCTGCACGCTGAAGTCGGCGTGCCCGATGAGCACGTTCATCTCGGGCATGTAGCCGGCGGCGCACCCCTGGGGCAGGTCGTACGGCACCGCGCGGAAGCCGTGCACGATCCGGGTGGATCCGTCCTTCGACGTCGAGCGGATGTCGACCAGATCCCCCTCGGCGATGCCGCGCTCGCGCATGTCGTCGCGGTGCAGGAAGACCAGCTCGCGCAGGTTCTTCACGCCGCGGTACCGATCGTTGTTGGAGTAGATCGTCGTGTTCCACTGGTCGTGGGACCGCATGGTCTGCAGCACCAGGGTCTCGGCGGAGGCCGGGATCACATCGGGCAGCGGGGCATGCGAGAACTCGGCCTGCCCGGAATCCGTCTCGAACACGCGCTCGCGGGCGGGCTGCGGGATCCGGAAGCCGTGTCGGCTCTGCACGCGCTGGTTGAAATCCTCGAAGCCCGGAAGAACCTGAGCCATCACATCGCGAATACGGTCGTAGTCCGCGATGTAGGCGTCCCACGGGGTCTGCGTCTCGGGGAGCGTCGCCTTCGCGATCCCTGCGATGATCGCGGGCTCGGAGCGCAGATACGCGGACGCGGGGCGTTTGCGCCCCACGGAGAGGTGCACCATGCTCATCGCATCCTCGACGGTGACGCCCTGCGGCCCGGCTTCCTGCTGGTCGCGCTCGGTGCGTCCGAGGCACGGCAGGATCAGCGCCTTCTCCCCGTGCACGAGGTGGCTGCGGTTGAGCTTGGTGCTCACCTGCACCGTCAGCGCGCAGCGGCTGAGACCCTCCGCGGTGTACGGCGTGTCGGGGGCGGCGAGCACGAAGTTGCCACCCATGCCGACGAACACCTTGACCGTGCCGTCGTGCATGCCGCGGATCGTCTTGACCGTGTCCAGGCCCTGGTGGCGGGGCGGGTCGATGCGGCAGACCTCCGCCAGCCGATCCGTCCAGGCGGGCGGCCGGTGGTCGATGCCGCAGGTGCGGTTGCCCTGCACGTTGCTGTGCCCGCGCACGGGGGACGGCCCGGTTCCCGGGCGCCCGATGTTGCCGCGCAGCAGCAGCAGGTTCACGATCTCGCGCACCGTGTCCACGCCGTGCTCGTGCTGGCTCACGCCGAGGCACCAGCTGATGATCGTGCGCTCCGAGCCGAGGTAGACGGCGGCCGCCTCGCGGATCCGCTCCTCGCTGAGGCCGGACTGACGCACGAGCTCGGCCCAGGGCGTCGCCTCGACGAGCGCCCTGTAGTCCTCGAGCCCGTTGGTGTACTCGCGCAGGAACGCAGTGTCCAGGACGGTCGGATCCGTCCGGGCCGCCTCGAACACGACCTTGGACATGCCGCGGATCAGGGCGAGGTCACCGCCGAGGCGCACCTGAAGGTTCATCGTGCTGGTGTCGGTGCTCTTGAACAGCGCCATGTCGACGAACTCGTGCGGCACGATCGTGCGCGTCGCACCGGCCTCGACCAGGGGGTTCACGTGCACCACCTGCGCGCCGCGGCGGACCGCGTCGGACAGCGCGGTCAGCATGCGCGGGGCGTTCGACGCCGCGTTCACGCCGAGGACGAAGAGCGCGTCGCACTCCTCCCAGTCGCGCAGATCCGCCGTGCCCTTGCCCGTGGCCAGCGACGCCTTCAGCGCGCGACCGGAGGCCTCGTGGCACATGTTCGAGCAGTCCGGGAGGTTGTTGGTGCCGTACTCGCGCACCATGAGCTGGTACAGGAACGTCGCTTCGTTGCTCAGCCGGCCGGAGGTGTAGAAGCTGGCCTCGTCCGGGCTGTCCAGACCGCGCAGCTCCTCTCCGATCAGGGCGAACGCGTCATCCCAGCTGATCGGCACGTACCGATCGGTCGCGGCGTCATAGCTCATCGGCTCCGTGAGGCGCCCCTGGTCCTCGAGATCGAAGTCCGTCCACCCGGAGAGCTCCGCGACCGTGTGCGAGGCGAAGAATTGCCGGTCCACGCGCTTGTGCGTCATCTCCCACGTGACGTGCTTGATCCCGTTCTCGCAGATGTCCAGCCGCAGGTTGCCGAGATCGTCCGGCCAGGCGCAGCCGGGGCAGTCGTATCCCGACCTGCCATGGTTCATGATGAGCATCGCGCCGGAGCCCGCGATCGGTTCGCGCTCGCGGAGCAGAACCTGACCGACCGACTTCGCGGCGCCCCAGCCCGCCGCCGGGTGGTGATACGGCTTGCGAGACCAGGGAGCGGTCGTGCGCGGCCCGTATCCGCCCTGCCGGGGCTCTCGCGGCATGAGGCCGAAGGCCGTTCCTCCGCGTGCGTCCACGTCGTCGCTCATCGTTCCGCCCGTCCTTCCCGCGCGGCGATCTCCCCGCGCGTCGCCGCATCGATCCGCACGCGCTGCACGTGCGCGTACACGTTCATGGAGTTCCCTCGGACGAAGCCGATCAGCGTGAGCCCCGACTCGTCCGCCAGCTCGACGGCGAGCGAGGAGGGCGCAGAGACCGCGGAGAGCACCGGTATGCCCGCCATGACGGCCTTCTGCACCAGTTCGAAGCTCGCCCTGCCCGATACCTGCAGCACGGTCGACCGCAACGGCAGCCGGTCCGCCTGGAGCGCCCAGCCGATCACCTTGTCCACGGCGTTGTGCCGGCCGACGTCCTCGCGGATCACCAGCAGCTCGCCCGTGGCGGCGTCGAAGAGTGCGGCCGCGTGCAGTCCACCGGTCTTGTCGAAGGCGGCCTGCTCGGCGCGGAGCCGGTCGGGCAGCTCCGCGATCCACGCGGCATCGACCTCGAGGTCGTCGTGCGACACGGCGTGATGCGAGGTCGTGCGCACGGCGTCGATGCTGGCCTTGCCGCACACGCCGCACGAGCTGGTCGTGTAGAAACGGCGCGCCTCGTCGGCGCCGGGAAGCCGCACGCCCGGTGCGAGTGTCGCATCGAGCACGTTGTACGTGTTCTCCGCTCCGCCGGTGCCCGGACCACCGCAGTGGATCGCCGCACGGAAGTCGGAGCTCTTCGAGATCACACCCTCTGAGACGAGGAATCCGATGGCGAGCTCGACGTCATGGCCAGGCGTGCGCATCGTGACCGCGAGCGGAGCACCCGCGATCCGGATCTCCAGCGGCTCCTCGACCGCGAGCGTGTCGGCGCGACGACGCACGCCCTCTCCCAGAGCGATCCGGGTGACCGGCCGCAGCGTCGTGATCCGTCCCACGGCTCGACCCTACTCGCGGATCCGGTGTCCGCGGGCCCGAGCAGCGGGTGTTCGTCGATCCGTGCGACGACACGGTGCTCGGGCACAGCTCATCGACCCCGATCCCGCGTGCGCAGGTGCGCGCGAGGCATGGATCCGCGGCGCTCCGGAAGCACCGATGGTGCGGACGGCGCCGATCTTCTGGTGCGGTCAGTCCCGCTCGGAGGACGCGCCCAGAGGCGTGGGCTCCGCGATCGGCACGACCGGGCAGTCCTTCCAGAGGCGCTCGAGACCGTAGTAGGTGCGCTCCTCCTCGTGGAAGACGTGCACGATCAGGTCACCGAAGTCCAGCAGAACCCAACGGGCTTCGCTGCGCCCCTCGCGGCGCACGCGCTTGTAGCCCGCCTCGATCATCTTGTCCTCGACCTCATCGGCGATCGCGGCGACGTTGCGCTCGCTGTTGCCGGTGACGAGCAGGAAGATGTCCACGAGCGGCAGCGGCTCGGACACGTTCAGCGCGAGCAGGTCCTCTCCGCCCTTGGAACGGGCCGCGTCGGCGGCGATCTGCAGCATGTCTGCGGCGGAGGGCGACTGCATCAAGAGAAGGCTCCTGTGGTGATGGCGACGATGAGCGCCCCGACCAGGGCGACGGCGAGCGCGCCAGCGGTGATGGTCAGTGCGAGCATGAGCTTGTTGCCCTTTTCGGGCTCGGGCGGGCGGATGACCTCGCCGGCAGGCTTGATCGTTCCGATCGCCGCGCTGGCGGCGATCGGCGTGGGGGAAGAGGCAGGGGCGAGTTCGCCGTCGACGAGGACCGCGTCGACCTCCTTGCCGTCGGCGACGCCGTCGGCGTGACCGCGCGAGCCGAGACCCGAGGGCAGCTCGTAGCTGCCGGTGACGAGGATCTCACCGGTCGAGGCGACGGGGCCCGACAGCGACAGCCCGGCCGGCGCCTGCTGGAAGATCAGGGCGTTCGGCGCCGCGTGGTGCGACCCCGTGGAGTCGCCGATGAGCGCGTCGAACGAGTCGGCCTGCGGCGTGCGAGGCTGCTGAGCGAGCACCCGCTCGCCGAAGCCCGGGTTGACCGTGGAGCCGACCCCGCCGGCGGGAGCCGCCTGCGGCAGGGGGCGCGGCGCCTCTTCGGCCGGAGCAGCCGACGCCGGAGCAGCAGCTGCCGCCGGAGCAGCAGCTGCCGCCGGCTCGGGTTCGGTCGCGGCGGACCACAGTGCGGTCTGCTCGGACGAGAACGGCAGCGCGACGGGTGCGGGATCGGGCTCGGCAGCCGGTGCGGCGGCGGGAACCGCGGGCAGCAGCGGCGCGGAAGAGGGCTCTGCCGGACGGGCGGGAACGACGAGACGCTCTTCGGGTGTGGTCTCGGGCACGGCCGAGACGGGATCGGCGTGCCAGGTGCGTCCGGTCTCCTCCTCGGCGCGCATGACCGAGGAGACCGAGACGGGCGCGACGCCCTGTTCGGCGTCGTCCACACCGTCCTGCTCGTCGGGGACCCGCGTCTGCACGGGAGTCGTCGAGGTCTCGTAGGAGCGGCGACGGCTCGGATAACTGGGCCGGGGCACGTCCGTGATCATCCCCGCCGACTCGGGCGTGGTGCCGGCAGGTGGGGCGGGCGTGACGGGCGCCGGTGCCGGCGGGGCGCTCTGGGATGACGGATCGGACACCGGAACCGCGCCGGTGCGGATCCGCTCCTGCTCCCGCACCTGGCGGCGGGTGAGCGGCTCCTCGCCCGCGACGGAGTCCTGGGGTTCGACGGCGCTCGGCCCAGCCGTGCTCTCGGCGACGGTGTCCGCCGCCGGCGCAGCCGGCGTCTCGGCGACGGGCTCCGGAGCAGCCGGGACCGCCGGAGCGGACGGTGCGGCTTCGGCCTGCTGGCGCGCAGCCTCGGCCTCCTCCGGAGTGACGATCGGGGTCGATCCGGTGAGGCGGGCCTCCCGCATCTGCTTGCGGGTCAGCTGACCGTGCTGATCCGATGTGCTCATGACGTGCTCCGATAAAGATGATGCTTCGCGATGTACTGGACCACTCCATCCGGCACGAGGTACCAGACCGGATCCCCCTCGCGGACACGGGATCGACAATCCGTCGACGAGATCGCGAGGGCGGGGACTTCCAGTTGGCTGACGTCACCGGGGGGCAGACCGTCCGTGCTCAGCACGTGACCGGGTCGGGATACGGCGACGAAATGGGCCAGGTCCCACAGTTCATCATGATCCCTCCAGCTGAGAATCTGCGCCACGGCGTCCGCGCCGGTGATGAAGAAGAACTCCGCCTCGGGACGCTGGGCCTTCAGATCCCGCAGCGTGTCGATCGTGTAGGTGGGCCCGTCACGGTCGATGTCCACGCGGCTGACCGTGAACGACGGGTTCGACGCCGTCGCGATCACCGTCATCAGGTAGCGATGCTCGCTGTCCGACACACCGCTCTTCTGCCAGGGCTGCCCGGTGGGCACGAAGACGACCTCGTCCAGTCCGAACGAGTGCGCCACCTCGCTCGCGGCGACGAGGTGCCCGTGATGGATGGGATCGAACGTCCCGCCCATCACACCGATCCGCGGCACCGGAGTGGTCGTCATCGGATCAGCTCAGTGACCGTGTCCGGCCCCGTGTCCTTCGTGTCCGTGCTCCGCGGCCCACGCCTCCGCCTTGCGGGCGTGACGGTTGGCGACGTTGCGGTAGGAGAGCGCGACCAGGCCGAGAAGTGCGAACACGCCGGCAGCGATGAAGAAGAACGGAAGGGTCTGCAGCGTCACGTTGCCGTGGTGCTCCGTGGTCTCTGCGGCGGCCTGCACGAACTGTGCGACGAGGTTCATCGATTCTCCAGAGTGATCAGGGTGGATCTCAGCTCCTCAGTCTAGCCCTCAGGCGCGGGTCTGCCCCGACCCGCGCGCCAGCCACTTGGTGCTGGTCAGCTCGGCGAGTCCCATCGGGCCTCTGGCGTGCAGCTTCTGCGTGGAGATGCCGACCTCGGCGCCGAAGCCGAACTCGCCGCCGTCCGTGAACCGCGTCGACGCGTTCGCCATCACGACCGCGGAGTCGACCTCGGCCAGGAAGCGCTCGATCACAAGGGCGTCCGTGCTGATGATCGATTCGGTGTGCCCGGTGCTGTACCGCCGGATATGCGCGAGCGCCTCGTCGAGATCCTCCACCACGCGCATCGACAGATCGAGGCTCATGTGCTCGGTCGCCCAGTCCTCGTCCGTCGTCGCCACGGCCTCCGGCACGAGCCGGCGGATGTCCTCGTCGCCGTGGATCGTGACGCCCTGCGCGATCAGCGCCTCCGCGACCTCGGGGACGAGCCGGCCGGCGGCACCGCGGAGCACGAGCACCGTCTCCACGGCGTTGCACACGCTCGGACGCTGCACCTTCGCATTCACGACGATGTCGCGCGCCCAATCCAGCGGCGCCGTGTCGTCGAGCACGATGTGCACCACACCGGCGCCGGTCTCGATGACGGGCACGGTCGACTCCGTCACCACGGTCTCGATGAGCCCCGCACTGCCGCGCGGCACGAGCACGTCGATGAGTCCTCGGGCGTGCATCATCGCGGTGGCGCCCGCACGGCCGAAGTCGTCCACGGTCTGGATCGCCTCGGCGGTGACCCCGGCCGACACCAGTGCGTCGCGCATCACGCGCACCAGCACCGTGTTGCTCTCCCTGGCGGCACTGCCCCCGCGCAGCACGGCCGCGTTGCCGGAGCGCAGGGCGAGCGCGGCGATGTCGACCGTGACGTTCGGGCGCGCCTCGTAGATCGCGCCGACCACGCCGAACGGCACCCGCACCTGCTCCAAGGCGACGCCATTGGGCATCCGGTGCCCGCCGACGACACGGCCGACCGGATCCGGCAGGGCCGCCACCTCGCGCACCGCGGCGGCGAGAGCCTCGATCCGCTTCTCGTCCAGGCGCAGGCGGTCCAGGAGGGCATCGCCGATGCCCTCTGCCGCACCGCGGGCGAGGTCACGGGCGTTGGCGGCGATGATGTCGTCCGCGGCGGCCACGAGTGCGGCGGCGATCGCCTGCAGCGCTGCGACCTTGCCGTCGCTCGTGAGCCGTGCGGTCTCGCGCGACGCCTCCTTCGCCGCGCGCATCCGCGCCTCAGGGGAATCCGGCCCGTCCTGCGCGGAGGCGTCGGCGGGCACGGCGAAGTCGGCGATCAGGGTGGACATGCGGTCAGTGTACCGACGCCACACACCCGGGCGGCCCGGATGACGGATTCAGACCGCCGGCTCGAACCAGGTGCCGATCTCCGCGCCGGAGAGCGCCTCGGAGACCAGATCCGCGCTGGTCACCAGCACGCCGATGCCGCTGGCCGCGGCCAGGCGCGCGGCGGACACCTTGGTCGCCGCTCCCCCGGTGCCGACGCCGTTCACCACGGTCGCGCCGAACTCGAGACCGGAAAGATCGGCGCCCGCGGCCACGACGTCGAGCGGCTCTGCCGCCGGGTCTGAGGGCGGTCGGGTGTACAGCGACTCGACGTCGCTGAGGAGCACGAGCGCGTCGGCCCCGGTCAGTTGCGCCACCAGCGCGCCGAGCCGGTCGTTGTCGCCGAAGCGGATCTCCTGCGTGGCGACGGTGTCGTTCTCGTTCACGATCGGCAGCACCCGCAGCCCGAGCAGACGCTCCATGGCGCGGCGGGCGTTGCTGCGGGAGGTCGGATGCTCCAGATCGCCGGTGGTCAGCAGCACCTGCCCGGCCACGATGCCGTGCGGGCGCAGGGCCTCCTGGTAGCGGTAGATGAGGAGGTTCTGGCCGACAGCGGCCGCGGCCTGCTGCGTGGCAAGGTCGGTGGGCCGCGCGTCGAGCTGGAGGAACGGGATCCCTGTGGCGATCGCGCCGGAGGAGACGAGCACGATCTCGGTGCCGCGCGCGTGCGCCGCAGCCAGTGCCTCCACCAGCAGGGGGATGCGCCAGGCGGCCTCGCCGCTGATCGACGACGATCCGACCTTCACGACGATGCGCGCCGCCGCGGGCAGATCCGCCCGCGTCAGCGCCGTCATTCGACGTCCTCGCTGCCGGCGTCCTCTCCGGCTGCGGTACCCCGGGCGAGGCGCTGCTCCTCGAGCTCGGCGCGCGCCGCCGCCTTCGCGTCCATGCGCTCGTGGTACCGCTCGCGGCGCTCGTTGGTGGTGCGTCGCGTGTTCGGGTCGAAGCGCGAGTCCAGACCGCGCGGCGAGGTGATCAGCTCTGCCGCGGAGGACATCTGCGGCTCCCAGTCGAACACGATGCTCTCGCCGGGGCCGATCACGACCGTGGATCCGCGCTCCGCGCCCAGGCGGAACAGCTCGTCCTCGACGCCGAGCTTCTCGAGACGGTCGGCCAGGTAGCCCACGGCCTCCTCGTTCTGGAAGTCGGTCTGCTGCACCCAGCGCACCGGCTTGTCGCCGAGGATCCGGTACACGTTGCCGTAGCTGCCGCCCTCGACGCGGATCTCGAACTCGCGCTTCGACCCTCGGGGCCGGATGACGATGCGCTCCTTCGGTGCGGCGGCGGCCGCAGCCAGTTCCGCGCGGTGTTCGTCGACGATCTCGCCGAGCGCGAAGGTCAGCGGACGCAGGCCCTCGTGCGAGACCGTGGAGATCTCGAACACGCGGAACCCGCGCTGCTCCAGCTCCGGGCGCACGAAGTCCGCGAGCTCGCGCGCCTCCGGCACATCGATCTTGTTGAGAGCCACCACCTGCGGCCGTTCCAGCAGCGGCACCTGTCCTTCCGGAACCTCGTAGGCGGCGAGCTCGGCGAGGATCACGTCGAGATCGCTGAGCGGGTCGCGACCGGGCTCGAGCGTGGCGCAGTCGAGCACATGCAGGAGCGCGGAGCATCGCTCCACGTGCCGGAGGAACTGCAGACCGAGCCCACGCCCCTCGCTCGCGCCCTCGATGAGGCCGGGCACGTCGGCCACGGTGTAGCGGGAGTCGCCGGCCTGCACGACGCCGAGGTTGGGGTGCAGCGTGGTGAACGGGTAGTCGGCGATCTTCGGCCGTGCGGCGGAGATCGCCGCGATGAGGCTCGACTTGCCGGCCGACGGGTAGCCGACCAGCGCGACGTCGGCGACGGTCTTGAGCTCGAGAACGACGTCGCCCTCGAAGCCGGGCGTGCCCAGCAGTGCGAATCCGGGAGCCTTGCGCTTGGGCGTCGCCAGTGCGGCGTTGCCGAGCCCGCCGTGGCCTCCCGCAGCGGCCACATAGCGCTCGCCCGGGGTGACCAGGTCGGCCAGGACCGTACCGTCGGGCGCCTTGACGACCGTGCCGACCGGCACGAGCAGCTCGAGGTCCTCACCGTCGTAGCCGGCGCGGTGGTCGCCCATGCCGAAGCCGCCGTTCTGCGACGTGCGGTGCGGCGAGTGGTGGTAGGACAACAGCGTGCCGGTCTGGGGGTCGGCGACGAGCACGATGTCGCCGCCGTCGCCGCCCTTGCCGCCGTCAGGGCCGCCGAGGGGCTTGAACTTCTCCCGGTGCACCGACACGCAGCCATTGCCGCCCTTGCCCGCGCGCAGGTGCAGCGTCACCCTGTCGACGAACGTGACCATGCGGATCCTCCTGGGTTGCGGGATGGCACTGACCGAAGCGTGCCGGGATATGGAAACGGGGCGAGCCGAAGCCCGCCCCGTTGCCGAAAGTCTGCGCTGCGATTACTCGGCAGCTACGACGATGTTGACGACCTTGCGGCCGCCCTTCGCGCCGAACTCGACCGCGCCGGCGGCGAGGGCGAACAGCGTGTCGTCGCCACCACGGCCGACGTTCACGCCGGGGTGGAAGTGCGTGCCGCGCTGACGGACGAGGATCTCGCCGGCGCTGACGGTCTGACCGCCGAAGCGCTTCACGCCGAGTCGCTGTGCGTTGGAGTCACGACCGTTGCGGGTCGAGCTCGCACCCTTTTTGTGTGCCATTTCTCAGCTCCTCTTCGTGCTTACTTGATGCCGGTGATCTTGACGCGCGTGAGGTCCTGACGGTGGCCCTGGCGCTTCTTGTAACCGGTCTTGTTCTTGAACTTCTGGATGACGATCTTCGGGCCACGGAGGTGGCTGACGACCTCTGCCGTGACCTTGACCTTCGCGAGCTTGTCGGCGTCGGTGGTGATCTTGTCACCGTCGACGAGGAGCACCGCGGCCAGCTCGACCTTGTCGCCCTGGGCCGCCTTCAGACGGTCGAGCTGAACGATCGTGCCGACCTCGACCTTCTCCTGGCGTCCACCGGCGCGCACTACTGCGTAAACCACTTCATACCTGTTTCGTTGGGGAGCGGGACCGCTCCGTAATCTCACGGGAAGACTGTGCGTGCATCGCGCCACAGCAGAGGGATCCGCAGTGGCGGGCGCGAGTTGCATGATCCCGCGGCGGCCGAGTGGGGCGTCCGGCGCGGTGCACCAAGGAGCTACTTTACCGGATGCGCCCTCGCCTCGCAAAGCGAGCGCGGCCGTGTCGGGATCCGGATCCGATCGCCGGGCGCATGAGCCCCGGCACCCGTCGTCGCGTCTAGGATCGCGGAATGGCGATCCTCGTGGACGACGCGATCTGGCCGGCGCACGGCCGCCTCTGGGCGCACATGGTCAGCGACACCAGCGTCGCCGAACTGCACGCGTTCGCCGCGCGTCACGAGATCCCGCCTCGGGCGTTCGACCTGGACCACTACGACGTCCCCGCCGACGCCCTGGACCGGCTCGTCGCAGGCGGCGCGGAGCGCGTGGGGGGCAAGGAGCTCACCCGCCGGCTGATCGCATCCGGCCTGCGCGTCCCGGCCCGCGATCGCACCGGCGGGCACGACCACGACACGAGGATCCCGCGATGACCTCGAGCAGGCTGGAGGCGTTCAGCGACGGGGTGCTCGCGATCATCATCACCGTGATGGTGCTCGGGCTCGCCGTTCCGAAGGGCTCGACCTGGACAGACCTCGTGCACACCTCCGGGCTGGGTCTGCTCACCTATCTGCTGAGCTTCGTCTACGTCGGGATCTACTGGAGCAACCACCACCACCTGTTCCAGTTGCGTCCCACGGTGAACGGCGCCGTGCTCTGGGCCAACCTGCACCTGCTGCTCTGGCTGTCGCTGTACCCCTTCACGACCGCGTGGCTGACCGAGACCCGCGTCGCCCAGGTTCCCACCATCGTCTACGGGCTCAACCTGCTCGGCGCCGCCATCGCGTACACGATCCTGCAGCGCACGATCGCGCGTCAGCCCGGCGGGAACAGGATCCGCGAGGCGTTCGGGCACGATGTCAAGGGCATCATCTCGCCGCTGCTGTATCTGAGCGGTCTGGGCCTGTCGTTCGTCGTTCCATGGCTGGGCCTGATCCCCTATGTCATCGTCGCCGTGGTCTGGCTGGCGCCGGACCGGCGCGTCGAGCGATACCTGCGCACGCACGCGACCGATGTCTCGGAGCGGGCCGCCGACGACGAGGAGGACCCGGCGCCGTAGCGCCGAGCCCTCCTGACGTGGTCCTGCGGCCGGGTCAGCCCTGCTCCGCCTGGGGTGCGGCCTCGGTGGTGTGCACGACGGCCGTGCCCGCGGAAAGCGCGGCGGTGGTCACCCGGCGACGGTTGCGGCCTTGTCCCGGCGCCTTGGGCTCGGGAAGCGCATCCAGCACCGAGTCGAGCAGCTGCTCGGCCTCCGTCCTGGGCGCCTTGCTGCGGTCGGAACCGCGCTTCTTCCGCGGCTTCTTGGATCGTTCCTGTGCCGAGCGCTCGGCCGGAGCATCCGCCACCGGCTCCGCGGGCGCGTCGCCGGCGGCCGCTGGCGTCTCCCCCGCGGCGCGGCTGGAGGCGGCGATCTGGGCGAGAGCGGACTTCGCGCCCTCCGGAATGACGTGCGTGCCGCCGTTCGCGGGCGCGGCGGACGCGGCCGGCGTGGAGCCGTTGCCGTTCCCGTTCCCGTTGCCGTTCGAGGGGGCGTTGCCGCCGCCGCGCTGGCGACGGTTGGAGCTCTGCTGGGGGGCCGCCGCGCGGTGCTTCACGACGGGGTCATGGTGCACGATCACTCCGCGGCCCGCGCATACCTCGCAGGGCTCGCTGAAGGTCTCCAGCAGACCGAGGCCCAACTTCTTGCGCGTCATCTGCACGAGCCCCAGCGAGGTCACCTCGGCGACCTGGTGCTTGGTGCGGTCGCGGCTCAGGCACTCCACCAGACGGCGCAGCACGAGGTCGCGGTTGGACTCGAGCACCATGTCGATGAAGTCGACGACGATGATGCCGCCGATGTCGCGCAGGCGCAGCTGGCGGACGATCTCCTCCGCGGCCTCGAGGTTGTTCTTGGTGACCGTCTCCTCGAGGTTTCCCCCCGAGCCGACGAACTTGCCGGTGTTGACGTCGACGACGGTCATGGCCTCGGTGCGGTCGATCACGAGGGATCCCCCCGACGGCAGCCACACCTTGCGGTCCAGCGCCTTCTCGATCTGCTCGGTCACCCGGTAGACGTCGAACGGGTCGCTGGTGTCCTCGTACGCCTCGACACGATCCAGCAGGTCGGGCGCGACGCTCTCCAGGTACGAGCGGATGGTGCGGCCGGCGTCGGCGCCCTGGATGCGCATCCGCGTGAAGTCCTCGTTGAAGACGTCGCGGACGATCTTGACGAGCAGGTCGGGCTCGGCATGCAGCAGCGCAGGCGCCTGCTGGGTCTCGACCTGCTTCTGGATGTAGCTCCACTGCGCGGTCAGGCGCTGCACGTCGTTGGTCAGCTGCTCCTCGGTGGCGCCCTCAGCCGCCGTGCGCACGATCACGCCGCTGGACTCCGGGAGCACCTCCTTGAGGATGCGCTTGAGGCGCGCGCGCTCGGTGTCGGGCAGCTTGCGCGAGATGCCGTTCATGGATCCGTTCGGCACGTACACGAGGTAGCGGCCGGGCAGCGAGATCTGGCTGGTGAGGCGGGCGCCCTTGTGGCCCACCGGGTCCTTGGTGACCTGCACCAGCACGCGATCGCCAGCCTTGAGGGCGAGCTCGATACGGCGCGGCTGGTTGCCGGTCTCCACGCCGTCCCAGTCCACCTCGCCCGAGTACAGCACGGCGTTGCGGCCGCGACCGATGTCGACGAACGCGGCCTCCATGCTGGGCAGGACGTTCTGCACGCGGCCCAG
Source organism: Microbacterium sp. NPDC060117 (assembly GCF_042729315.1). Classification (NCBI taxonomy): domain Bacteria; kingdom Bacillati; phylum Actinomycetota; class Actinomycetes; order Micrococcales; family Microbacteriaceae; genus Microbacterium; species Microbacterium sp. NPDC060117. The sequence continues at coordinate 196,502 of NZ_JBHWXR010000002.1, read as the reverse complement.
GTACACGTTGCCGATGAGGGACGCGTCCTGGTTGCGGGCGACGTAGTGCTCGACGAGCACGTTGTCCTCGAGAACGGCGATCTGGGTGCGGCCGTTCTTGGAGCGCACGATCATCTCGCGATCGACGGCCTCGCGGCGGGCGAGGAACTCGGCCTCGGTGACGACGGGGCGACGACGGCCGGCATCGCGGCCGTCTCGGCGGCGCTGCTTCTTGGCCTCGAGCCGGGTGGATCCCTTGATCGCCTTCGGCTCCGTGATGTACTCGACGACCCGCTGGCGCTGACGCGGCTGCTCGATATCGCCGCCGCGGCCGCGCGAACGCCGTCCGAAGGAGTCGTCGGCGTCGTTGTCGTCCCGTGCGTCGCGGCTGTCGCGCGCACCGCGGGAGGAGCGGGCCGGGAGCGGGACGATCGTGGGAGCGTGGAAGTGCAGCTGCGTCGAGACACGGGAGACGAAGATCTCCGGCAGCAGACCGAGGCTCACGGCGGTGACGGCCTCGGGCTCCGCCTCCGGGGCGGATCCGGCGGCGCCGTCAGTCGCGGGCTCGTTCGCCGGGGCGGTCTCGGGCTCGGACTCCACGAGCGGCTCCGCCACGAGCTCGGGCTCAGCGGCCGTCTCGACCTCGGTGACGGACTCGGCCTCGGGCTCCACGGGAGCCGCGCTCGCGGCAGCGGGCTCCGCGGCGCTCTCGGCGGCGGGCTCCGCGGCGCTCTCGGCGGCGGGCTCCGCGGCGCTGTCGACATCGGCGGGCACGGCTGCGTCCTCGTCGGATGCGGCCGGGGTCACCGCCTCGTCCACGACCTCGGCGGAAGCGGTGTCCTCGTCCGTCGGCGCGGGCGTCGGCTCCGCGGGCTCGGGAGCTACCGGCGCCTGCAGCGCGTCGAGGTCGAGGGTAGGGGCGTTGTCATTGTTCTCGTCGGCCATCTCTGGCGTACTCCCTGCACGACGGCCGGGCCGTCGTGAATTCTCTCGTGCGACACCCTCGGCGTCGCGAACTCAATCGGTCTGCGATCGGCATGTGCTCTGATCGCTGGGGGCAGGAGCCCCCGAAGTCTGTATCCGTCGGCCGCCATCACGGCGACGCGACCCGTCCATTATCGCACCATCGCGGCCGGATGCCCGCCTTGACGCGAACCGATGCATCCGCATGCATCCCGCACAGAACGGCGACTGCGATAATCGCGGCATGTCTGCACAGCGCAACCTCGCGGGGACCAGGCCCGTCGGCTACGCCATCTGGCTCATCGTCGCGAGCGTCGTCGGGTGGTGGGCCGCCTTCCAGCTCACCCTCGACAAGTTCGCCACCCTGGAGAATCCGACCGCCGATCTCAGCTGCAACGTCAGCGTGTTCGTGCAGTGCGGGAAGAACCTGGATTCCTGGCAGGGCTCGGTGTTCGGCTTCCCGAACCCGCTCATCGGCCTCACCGGGTGGATGGCCCCGCTCGTCGTGGGCGTGGCGATCCTCGCGGGCGCCCGCTTCCCCCGCTGGTTCTGGGGGCTCTTCGGCCTCGGCATCACCGGCGCCTTCGTCTTCATCGCATGGCTGATCTGGCAGAGCTTCTTCGATCTGCACACGCTGTGCCCCTGGTGCGGCCTGACGTACCTCGTGGTGATCCCCACGTTCCTGGCGACCGTCCAGCAGCTCTTCGCGAACGGGACGTTCCCGATCAGCCGGGGCGCCCAGCAGGCGGCGCGTCGACTCGGCTCCTGGGTGCCGCTCGCATCGATCCTGGCGTTCGCGATCGTGGTGCTGCTCGCCCAGATCGCCGGAGTGGATCTGATCGGCGAGGTCGTCCGGATGTTCTGAGCCCGGTCGCACCGCCGGATCCGGCGAGCAGAACGCCCCGGTCCTCGATGAGAGGACCGGGGCGTTCACGTCTGCGGAGCTGTGGGGATCAGCCGAACCAGATTCCGAGCTCGCGCGCGGCGGACTCGGGCGAGTCGGAGCCGTGCACCAGGTTCTGCTGCACCTTCAGGCCCCAGTCGCGACCGAAGTCGCCGCGGATCGTGCCGGGCGCGGCCGTGGTCGGGTCGGTGGTGCCGGCCAGCGAGCGGAAGCCCTCGATGACGCGGTTCCCGGCTAGGCGGATCGCGACGGACGGGCCCGAGAGCATGAACTCGAGGAGCGGCTCGTAGAACGGCTTGCCCTCGTGCTCGGCGTAGTGCGCGGCGAGGAGGTCGCGGTCGGGGTCGACGAGGCGGATGTCGACGAGGGCGTAGCCCTTCGCCTCGATGCGGGCGAGGATCGCGCCGGTGAGGCCGCGGGCGACGCCGTCGGGCTTGACCAGGACGAGGGTCTCTTCGGTGGGCATGTCAGTCACTCTCTGTCGTCTTTCCAGCGGTGTCGGTGGAGGAGGTGGTGGGGGTGGTGGGATCCGCGCGGTGGGCGGAGGCGGCGGCGCGGTCCGCGCGTCCGCCGACGATCATCGCGTAGGCCCACATGCCGCCGAACACGATCGCGACCAGCAGGATCGCGGGCACCAGGATGGCGGACAGCAGGACGATGACCTGCAGGATCCATCCCATCACGATTCCGGTCCTGCTGCCCATCATCCCCGCGGCGGCGAGCATCGCGACGCCGACCACGGCGCCGCCCACGATGCCCCACCACGGCTCGATGTCGGGGCCGAGCGCCTTCAGCCCGTAGACGGTGAGCCCTGCCAGGCCCACGACGATCGCCTCGAACGCGAGGATGATCGACCCGAGCTTCTGCGCGAGCCCCCGCGGTTTCCGGGTGCGGCGGGGACGCACAGCGCGCGCGTCGGTCGCGGAGTGGTCGGTCACGCGCGCCATCCGCTCTTCCAGTCCTCATCGGCGGCGAGCGAGATCGCCTCGCCCGCGAGCACGACGGATCCTGCGATCACGACCGCGCGACGATCCGCGGAGGCTGCCCATTCACGGGCCGCGTCTGCAGCCTCGGCCAGGGTCGGATGCACCGTGGCCCGGCCGCCGGCGCGCTCCACCAGATCGGCGATCGCGTCGGGTTCGCTCGCCCGGTCGGAGTCGGGGGCGGTCGCGAACACGTGCTCGACGGACGGCAGCAGCGTCTGGACGATGCCCGCCGCGTCCTTGTCTCCGAGCACGCCGAGCACGAGGCCCCACTCGTCGAAGTCGAAGCTGTCCTTCAGCGCGGCCGCGAGGGCGCGTGCGCCGTGCGGGTTGTGCGCCGCGTCCACGACCACGGTCGGGGCGATGCCCAGCAGCTGGAGGCGGCCGGGCGAGGTGGCGCCCTGCAGCCCCTCGGCGAGCACGTCGCCGACGATCGCGTGCTGCGCTCCGCCGATGAGCGACTCGACGGCCGCGATCGCGAGGGCCGCGTTGAACCCCTGGTGCTCGCCGTACAAGGGCAGGTACTCCTCGGCATACTGCCCCGCGAGGCCCCGCACCGTGATCTGCTGGCCGCCCACGGCGAGGCGCTGCTCGACGAGGGCGAAGTCCTGCCCCTCGAAGGCGATGCTCGCGCCCCGCTCCGCCGCGACCCGGCGCAGCACGGCCTCGGCCTCGGGCGTCTGCCGCGAGGAGACCACGGCGGCGCCGTCCTTGATGATCCCGGCCTTGACCTCCGCGATCTTCGCGATCGTGTCGCCCAGGCGGTCGGCGTGGTCGAGGTCGATCGGGGTGAAGACCGCCACATCGCCGTCGGCGGTGTTCGTGGAATCCCACGATCCGCCCATACCCACCTCGAGCACGAGCACGTCGATGGGGGCGTCCGCGCAGGCCACGAAGGCCAGCACGGTGAGCAGCTCGAAGAAGGTCAGCGGCGCGTCGCCGGAGGCCTCGAGCTCGGCGTCGACGATCCCGACGAAGGGCTCGACCTCCTCCCACGCATCGGCGACGGCGGCATCGGCGATCGGCTCGCCGTCGATCATGATCCGCTCGGTGAACCGCTCCAGGTGCGGGCTCGTGAACAGGCCGGTGCGCAGACCGTGCGCGCGTAGCAGGCTCTCGATCATGCGCGCGGTCGAGGTCTTGCCGTTCGTGCCGGTCAGGTGCACCACCCGGTACGTCTTCTGCGGGTCGTCCATGAGCTCGAGCAGACGGGCCGTGCGCTCCTTGCGAGGCTGCACCCACCGCTCCCCCGCCCGCTCCAGCAGTGCGGAGTAGACGGCGTCCGCGCGTTCGCGGTCATCGGTCACGATGCATCTCCGATCCGGCTCACGGCGACGGCGAATCCGCCGCGGTTCGCGTAGGTGCCCTGGTCGATGTCGGCCACGAACTCCGCCGTGGCGAACTCGGCGGCCGCGTCCAGCACGTCCGCCTCGATCGCGAGCGTCTCCTCGGCCACCGCCGCGACATCGAACGCCGAACGGACCGCCGCGGCATCCTCCGCATCGGCGAAGCGCAGCTGCAGGCGAATACGGTCGCTCACGTCGAAGCCGGCGTTCTTGCGGGTGTCCTGCACGGCGCGGATCACGTCGCGCGCCAGACCCTCCGCCTCGAGCTCAGGGGTGGTCGCGGTGTCGAGCAGCACGAAGCCGCCGGTCGGGACGACGGCCAGCGCCTCGCCCTCCGGGCGCCCCGTGGTCTCCAGCGCGAGCTCGTACTCGTGCGGTTCGAGGGCGATGCCATCCGCCGTCACCACGCCGGATTCCTCGGTCCAGAAGCCGTCCTTCGCGGCGCGGATCACGCGCTGCACGTCCTTGCCGAGGCGCGGACCAGCGGCGCGGGCGTTGACGCTGAGGCGGTGACTGATGCCGTAGTCCGCCGCCGTTCCCTCGCCCTGGGCGACCAGCTCGACGCTCTTCACGTTCAGCTCTTCGCGGAGGATGTCCTCGAACGGCGCCAGCGCAGCCGCCTGCGGCGAGACGACGGTGAAGCGGGCCAGCGGCAGGCGCACGCGCAGCTTCTCCTTCTTGCGCAGCGCGTTGCCGACGCTGGACAGCTCGCGCACCGCGTCCATCGCGTCGCGCACGTCGTCCGCGTGCGGGAACAGCTCGGCATCGGGCCAGTCGGTCAGGTGCACGCTGCGCCCGCCGGTGAGCCCCTGCCAGACGCGCTCGCCGATGAGCGGCACGAGCGGCGCCGCCACGCGGGTCAGCGTCTCCAGCACGGTGTAGAGCGTGTCGAAGGCCTCGGTGGTCGTGGGGTCGGACGGGTCGACGCCCACCCAGAACCGATCGCGCGAGCGGCGGATGTACCAGTTCGTGAGCACCTCGGCGAATTCGCGCAGGCGCGAGGCCGCGGTGGTCGAGTCGAGGCCCTCCAGGTCCTCCTGCACGCCGCGGACGAGATCACCGGTGCGCGCCAGGATGTACCGGTCCAGCACGTCGGTCGAATCCGTGCGCCACCGCGCCTCATAGCCCGAGCCGTCGGGCCCTGCCGCGGCGTTGGCGTAGGTGGCGAAGAAGTACCACGAGTTCCACAGCGGCAGGATGAACTCGCGCACGCCGGCGCGGATCCCCTCCTCCGTCACGGACAGGTTGCCGCCGCGCAGCACCGAGCTCGACATCAGGAACCAGCGCATCGCGTCGGATCCGTCCCGGTCGAACACCTCGGAGACGTCGGGGTAGTTGCGCAGCGACTTCGACATCTTGTAGCCGTCGGATCCCAACACGATGCCGTGGCAGCTCACGCCCGTGAAAGCGGGGCGGTCGAACAGCGCGGTCGACAGCACGTGCATGAGGTAGAACCAGCCGCGGGTCTGCCCGATGTACTCGACGATGAAGTCGGCGGGCGAGTGCGAGTCGAACCACTCCTGGTTCTCGAACGGGTAGTGCACCTGCGCGAACGGCATGGACCCCGAGTCGAACCACACGTCGAAGACGTCCTCGATGCGCCGCATCGTGCTCCGCCCGGTGGGGTCATCGGGGTTCGGCCGCGTCAGCTCGTCGATGTACGGACGGTGCAGATCCACCTGTCCCTCGGCGTTGCGCGGCAGGCGACCGAAGTCGCGCTCCATGTCCGCGAGGGATCCGTAGGCGTCGACGCGCGGGTACTCAGGGTCGTCGCTCTTCCAGATCGGGATCGGGGATCCCCAGTAGCGGTTGCGGCTGATCGACCAGTCTCGTGCGCCCTCGAGCCACTTGCCGAACTGGCCGTGCTTGACGTTCTCCGGCACCCAGGTGATCTGCTCGTTGTTCGCGAGCATGTCGTCCTTGAAGTCAGTGACGCGCACGAACCAGCTGGACACCGCCTTGTAGATGAGAGGGTTCCGGCACCGCCAGCAGTGCGGGTAGGAGTGCAGGTAGCTCTGCAGGCGCAGCAGGCGCCCGTTCGCACGCAGCAGGCGTACGAGCGGCGTGTTCGCGTCCATCCAGAGCTCTCCCGCCACGTCGGTGACGTTCGGCAGGAACCGCCCGCCCTCGTCGAGCGAGAGGATCGTGGGGATCCCCGCGGCGCCGGCGACGCGCTGGTCGTCCTCACCGTAGGCGGGCGCCTGGTGCACGATGCCGGTTCCGTCGCTCGTCGTGACGTAGTCGTCGACGAGGATCTGCCAGGCGTTCTCGGTGCCCCAGGTCTCGGTGTCGGCGTAGTAGTCGAAGAGGCGGTCGTACGTCACGCCCCCCAGCTCGGCGCCGGTCACGGTGGTGGCGACCGCGGCCAGCGCGTCCTCCGCGGTGTCGTAGCCGAGGTCCTTCGCGTAGCCGCCGAGCAGGTCCTGCGCGAGCAGGAAGCGGTCGCCCTGCGCCCCCTCCGAGGTTCCGTTCGGCCCCGCGGGCAGCACGGCGTAGACGATCTCCGGCCCCACCGCGAGCGCGAGGTTGGTCGGCAGGGTCCAAGGGGTCGTGGTCCAGGCCAGTGCCCTGGCTCCCTCGAGGCCGAGGGCCGCCGCCTTCTCCCCGGAGAGCGGGAAGCTCACGGTGACGGAGGGATCCTGGCGCTCCTTGTAGACGTCGTCGTCCATGCGCAGCTCGTGCGCGCTGAGCGGCGTCTCGTCGCGCCAGCAGTACGGGAGCACCCGGTACCCCTCATAGGCGAGGCCCTTGTCGTGCAGGGTCTTGAAGGCCCAGAGCACGCTCTCCATGTAGCCGAGGTCGAGCGTCTTGTAGCCGCGCTCGAAGTCGACCCAGCGCGCCTGGCGGGTGACGTAGTCCTGCCACTCGTGCGTGTAGGCGAGCACCGACTCGCGAGCCTTCGCGTTGAAGACGTCGATCCCCATCTGCTCGATCTCGTCCTTCTCGGTGATCCCGAGCTGCTTCATCGCCTCGAGCTCGGCCGGGAGGCCGTGCGTGTCCCACCCGAACACGCGGTCGACCTTCTTGCCGAGCATGGTCTGGAAGCGCGGGAACAGGTCCTTCGCGTAGCCCGTGAGCAGGTGGCCGTAGTGCGGCAGGCCGTTGGCGAACGGCGGGCCGTCGTAGAAGACCCACTCCTCGGCGCCGTCGCGCTGGGCGATCGAGGCGCGGAAGGTGTCGTCGGCCTCCCAGAACGCGAGCACGTCGCGCTCGATCTCGGGGAAGCGCGGGCTCGGGGTGACGGCGTCGGCGGCGGGGCCGAAGGATCCGGCGGAAGAGGTGCGCGGGTAGGTCATCGTGTCTCGCAGTGTCGGTGGCGGGCGGGAGCTGCGCGCCGGGACGATCCTGCGCCGGTTCAGGCGAAGGGACCGCGGTACCACCCTGCATTGCCCGAACCATGAACCTGTCGGTTGACAGCTCGGACCACTTTCACTGCGGCTGTGACGGGCCTGCCCCGCTCGGTTCTACTGATTCCGGCTCCGGCGCTTCGACAGGCTCAGCGACCGCAGGGCGGAACGTTCTTCCGAGAGCTCCCCGGTGATGGCCGGATCGATGCTCGTGCTGTCCAGTCTAACGCCGCCTCTCGGGCCGCCGCGCCGCCGTGCGGAAGAGGGCCGGGTAGGGCATCGAACCATGAGCCGCTGTCGGCGAGGGGTCCTAGGGTCGTGGCATGGCCCGCAGCACCGAACGACCCCAGCCGCCCCGCGCCTCGCCGCCCGATCTGCCGGACGAGCTCGAAGACGCGGTCGGCCGTCGTCACGGCGACCACGTCGGCCAGAGGATCCCGCTCGCCGAGGATCTCGCGCACGCGCAGTTCGAACAGTGCTCGCTGTCGGGCGCGGCGGACCGCGTCGACCTGACCGGGGCGACGCTGCTGGATGTCGAGATCGTGGACGCGCGCACGCCTGTGCTGTCGCTCAAGGATGCGACGATCCGGCGGCTGCGCATCGCGGGCGGGCGGATCGGCACGCTCGACCTGTCCGGCGCGCACGTCGCGGAGCTGATGCTCGAGCACGCCCGTATCGACTATCTGTCGCTCGCGGCAGCGAAGATCCAGGACTCCGTCATCGCCGACTGCACGCTCGCCACCGTGGATCTCCCGTCGGCCACGGCCACCCGCGTGAGATTCGAGCGCTGCAGCGCAGACGAGGTCGATACTCGGGGCCTCAGGGCCGACGCTCTCGATCTGCGCGGGCTCGACGCCCTCGCGTTCCTCGACGTGACGGCCCTGCGCGGCACCACGCTGTCGGCACGGCAGGTCGAGCTGCTCGCCCCGGTCTTCGCCCGCGCGGCCGGCATCGACGTCCAGGACTAGTCGGAGGAGGACGACGCGGCGAGCAGCTCCCGCGTGAACGGGTGCTGCGGCTTGGCCAGCACCTGGGCGGCCGGGCCCTGTTCGACGATCGCCCCGTCCTGCATCACGAGCAGATCGTCGGCCACGGAGGCGATCACGCCGAGGTCGTGCGAGACGAGGAGCATCGTCAGCCCGCGGTCGCGCTGCAGGCGGTCCAGCAGCGCGAGGATGCGCGCCCGCACGGTCGCGTCCAGAGCCGACACCGGCTCATCGAGCACGAGCACCTCGGGTTCCGCCGCGAGCGCACGGGCGATCGCGGCCCGCTGCCGTTGACCGCCCGACAGCGCGGCAGGGCGCCGTGCCGCGAGCGCGGGATCCAGGCCGACCTCGCGCAGCAGGTCGGCTGCGCGCGCCACCCGCTGCCCGCGGGCAACACCCCCGGCGGCGAGCGCCTCGCGGAGCGAGCGTCCGATCGACCAGCGCGGGTCGAACGCGCCCAGCGGGTTCTGATGCACGAGCTGGATCCGCGGCCGCGCACCGGCGGCCCAGGTGACCGTGCCGGTGTCGGCGCGCTCGACCCCGAGGAGGACACGGGCCAGCGTGGTCTTCCCCGACCCGGATTCCCCGACCACGCCGAGTGTGCGTCCGCGACGCCACTCGAAGGAGATGGCACGGAGCGCGGGCCGGTCGAAGCTCTTGCCGACGGCGGCCACGGTCGCGAGCAGCGGCGCGTCGCCGAGGGGCGCGGTGCGCGGTGCCGGGGTCGAGGCGAGCACGAGGTCTCGCGTGTACGCGTCCTTCGGGGCGGCGAGCACCTGGCCCGCCGCCCCGTGCTCGACGACGCGCCCGTCCTTGAGCACCACCACGCGGTCGGCGATCCGGCGCACCGCCGCCATGTCGTGACTCACGAACACGACCGCAGTGCCGTCGTCGGCGATCCGGCGCAGAAGCGTCAGCACCCGCGCCTGCACGGTGGCGTCCAGCGCCGTGGTCGGTTCGTCGGCGACCAGCACCGTGGGCGCGGCGGCGAGGGCGCTCGCGATGAGGGCCCGTTGACGCAGCCCGCCGGAGAGCTCGTGCGGTCGCTGCCGGGCGCGACGCTCCGGGTCCGGAATGGCGACGTCGGCGAGCAGCTCCCGCACCCGCGCGCCCCGTGCCGCACGCGGAACGGATCCATGGATCTCCAGCGGCTCGGCGACCTCGGCGCCGATGCGGCGCAGCGGATCCAGGGACACGAGCGCATCCTGCGAGACCAGGGCGATGCGTGCTCCGCGGAGCGTCCGCCATCCGCGCTCGGGCAGCGCCACGGCATCGACACCGTCCACCTCGAGCGTCGCCGCGGAGACCACGGCGTGCTCCGGCAGCAGGCCGAGCAGCGCCCGGACCGTGAGCGACTTGCCGGCCCCCGACTCCCCGACGAGCGCGACGCACTCCCCCGGCGCGACCGTGAACGCGACGTCGTCCACGAGCACTCGCCGGTCGATGCGGATGCGCAGGCCCTCCACCCGGAGACTGGAGCGGGCGCCGCCCGCGGGAGCCTCGGCGCTCATGCGCGCCTCCCCTCGGCTCGGGCCCGCAGCGTGCGCCCGAGGAACGTCGCCGCGAGCACGGTCAGCGTGATCGCCAGCCCGGGGAACACGGCGATCCACCAGGCCTGGCCGAGCACGTTGCGCCCGCCCGCGAGCATCAGCCCCCACTCGGGCGACGGCTCCGCGGGGCCGAGCCCGAGGAAGCTGAGGCCCGCGGCGGCGAGGATGCTGGAACCGAGCCCGATCGTTGCGAGCACGCTGAGCGCGCCGAGCACACCGGGCGCGACGTGCCGTCGAAACGTCGTGAACGCTCCGACGCCGAGGATGCGCGCCGCCTCGACATGCTCGGCGCGCCGCAGCACCTGGGTCTGCGCGCGGGCGAGCCGCACGTACACGGGGATCGCGGCGAGCGTCACGCCGATGGCGACGTTGGCGACTCCGGGACCGAGGATCGCCACGACGACCAGGGCCAGCAGGAACTCGGGGAACGCCATCAGCACGTCGTTCGTGCGCATCAGCGCGGCGTCGACCGGCCGCGGCGCCACCCCGGCGAGCGCACCGACGATCAGACCGACCACGAGTGCCAGAGAAGTGGCCAGGACACCGATGCCGAGCGAGCGCCCGGCCCCATGCACGACCCTGGCGTACACGTCGCGCCCGCTCTGATCCGTACCGAACGGGTGCCCCGGTCCCGGCGGCAGCAACGCGTCGCGCACGTGGGTCTGCAGCGGATCCGCCGGGGCGAGCAGGGACGGCACGAGGGCGGCCAGCACGAACGCGGCCAACACGAGCACGGCGATCGCGAGCAGGGCGCGCCGCACCGGCCTCATGCCGCGGCCTCCGGGCGCGCGGGTGCAGCCTCGGCCGGGCGACCGGCGGATGCCCGCAGGCGCGGATCCAGGAACGGCGCCGCGAGCTCGACGAGGGTGTTCACGATCACGTACACGAGGGCGCTGAACAGGATGATCCCGGTCACCACCGGCAGGTCGCGCCCGGTGATCGCCGCCAGCGTCACCCGCCCCAGTCCCGGCCGGGCGAACACCGTCTCCACCAGCACCGCACCGCCCAGCAGCGACCCCACGAGGTATGCGCTCAGGGTCAGCGCCCCGATCGAGCCGTGCCGCAGGGTGTGCCGCAGCGTGAGCCGGGCATGGTCGGCGCCGCGTGCGCGCACCGTCAGCGCCCACGGCTGCCGCTCGGCCGCCTCCACGCCGTCGCGAAGCACCTGGCCGAGCAGCGCCGCGACGGGCAGCGCCAGGGTGACCGCCGGCAGCACGAGGCTCGCCCCGGTCCGTGAGCCCGCGACGGGGAACCAGCCCAGCCCGAAGGCGAACACCGTGAGCAGCAGCAGCCCGATCCAGAACACGGGCGAGGACAGCACGATCAGCTCCCCTGCCGCGACGAGCCCTCGGGCGAACGGCCGGCGGGCGATCAGCACTCCGGCGAGCGCGAGCAGCACCGCGATCGCGAGGGCGAGCGCCGTGAGCTGCAGCGTGGCGCCCAGCTGACGGCCGATCACCTCGCTCACCGGCATCCGCAGCTGATAGGACGTGCCGAGATCACCGTGCAGCAGATCGGACAGCATCGACAGATATTGCTGCCAGAGCGGCCGGTCCAGCCCGAGTTCCGCCCGGATCCGCTCCTTGACCGCCTCGCCCACCTGGGCCTGCGGGCCGAGCATGACGCTCACAGGGTCGCCGGGCAGCACCCGGAACGCGAGGAACGAGAGGGTCGCCGCGCCCCACAGCACGAGCACGACCGACAGCGCCGTCCCGCCGATCCGGCGCAACACGGCACCGGATCGGCGGGCGGACCTGTTCCGGAGTCGCTGTCGATCCCTCACGAGCGGACGATATCGCGAACCGCGCTCACTTCACGCTGGTGCCGAAGAACAGCGGCCGCCCGTAGATGTCGAAGCCGAGACCCGTCACCTTGTCACCCACGGCCGTGATCGCGGAGGTGACGTACAGCGGGACGATCGCGTCGTCCTTCGCGTTCCACTGCTGGATCTGCGCGTAGACGTCGGCCCGCTTGGTCGCATCGGTCGTGGCGATGCCGTCCTTCAGGAGCTCGTCGAGCTTCGGGTCGCTCACCGAGGACGCGTTCTGGAAGCCGTCGGTCGCCAGATGGCTGCGCAGCAGATCGGGGTCGACGCCGGAGAAGTCCCAGTCGGTGATGTCGAAGGTCTTGGGGCCGTACTTCTCGTTGTAGGCGCCCGGTTCCAGCGTCTCCCGCGTGACCTCGAACCCGACGGACTTGAGGTCCGACTGGATCGCGTTCGCGAGGGCCGCGTGGTCATCGGAGACGGGGGTCCAGGCGATCCAGTTCGCGGTGAGGCGCTTCCCGTCCTTGATGCGGATGCCGTCCGCTCCGCGCTGGGTCCAGCCGGCCTCGTCGAGGAGCTTGTTCGCGAGATCCTTGTCGAAGGGCCAGCTCTTCTCGAGGCTCTTGTCGTAGCCGGGCGTGGTCGGTCCGAGGATGCTCCACGCGCGCGGGAACTGGCCGAAGAAGATCTTGTCGACAGCGGCGTCCACGTCGATCGCCCGGGTGAAGGCCTCGCGCACCTTCTGATCCGCGAACACCCCGTTGCGCTCGTTGAGGAAGAGCGAGTACGGCAGGCCGGGCACCTGCACGGACTTCACGGTCGCGGATCCCTTGATCTGCGACACGAGGTTCGGCGGCAGCTGCGAGGCGAGGTCGATCTCGCCCGAGGTCACGGATCCGCTGCGCACGGACGCCTCCGGCAGGATCTGGACCCGCAGCGTCTTGAACGCGGGCGCCTTCTGCCCCTCCGGCGCCCAGGCGTACTTCGCGTTGCGGGAGTACACGATCTCCTGATCGGGCGTGTACGACGAGATCTGGAACGGGCCGGTGCCCACGGTGATGCCCTTGCCGCCGGCGGCGAGATCCGCCGAGTGCTCGGTGAGCGATTTCGGCGCGTAGAAGCCGAGCTGCGCGGTGCTCGCCGCCTGCAGGAACGGCGCGTAGGGCTGCGAGAAGGTGACCTTCACGGTGGTCGGGTCCACCACTTCGGTGCCCTTGTAGAGGTCGCCGCCGAGCATGCTCGCGGCCTGCGCGGACTTGGTCGCGGGATCGGCGATGCGGTCGAAGTTCGCCTTCACGGCCGCCGCGTCGAACTTCTCGCCGTCGGTGAAGGTGACATCGTCGCGCAGGTGGAACGTGTAGACGGTCCCATCCACGGAGACCTCCCACTTCTTCGCGAGCCACGGCACGAAGGTTCCGTCCGCCTTCTGGAACACCAGCGAGTCCAGCACGGCGCGCTGCACCATGGCGGTCACGTCGAGCTGGCTGGTCTGCGGATCCATCTTGCCGCTGGAGAGCAGGCTGCCGTCGACACCCCAGACGAGCTCGCCGTTCGCGTCACCGGATCCGGATCCGCTCGAGGCGGAGCAGGCGCTGAGAGCGAGCGCGGCGGCCGCGGCGAGCGCGGTGAAGGGCAGGAGTCGACGCCGAAGCGGAGAAGGCATGAGGGATCCTCGGGGTGCGGTGAGGGGTGCTGAGTGCGGGACACTCCAGGCTACCGGTTTGTGGACGGGGTGGATCTATCGGTGGCGTTCCGTGCAGGCCTGCCCGGTAGACTGTCGCCACACCCCACACTCAGGCACGCTCACACAGTGCCGCACACATCGAACGAGGAGATCCATGTCGTCGTTGAACGCCATCCCGGACAAGCCCGCACTGGAAGGCCTCGAAGCGAAGTGGGGTGAGCGCTGGTCCACGGACGGCACGTTCCTCTTCGATCGCCTCCGCGCCGCGCAGGACGGCCGTGACGGCGTCTACTCGATCGACACTCCGCCGCCGACGGCGAGCGGCAGCCTGCACATCGGCCACGTGTTCTCCTACACGCACACCGACATCAAGGCGCGCTTCGAGCGCATGCGCGGCAAGAACGTGTTCTACCCGATGGGCTGGGACGACAACGGCCTGCCCACCGAGCGCCGCGTGCAGAACTACTACGGCGTGCGCTGCGACCCGTCGCTGGGCTACGACCCCGACTTCACTCCCCCGTTCGAGGGTGGCGACAACAAGTCCTCCCGGGCAGCGGATCAGCTGCCCATCAGCCGGCGCAACTTCATCGAGCTGTGCGAGAAGCTCACCGAGGAGGATGAGAAGCACTTCGAGGCCCTCTTCCGTCAGCTCGGACTGAGCGTCGACTGGACCCAGACATACCGCACCATCTCGAACGAGTCGATCCGGCAGAGCCAGCTGGCGTTCCTGCGCAACCTCGAGCGCGGTGAGGCCTATCAGTCCCTCGCACCGACCCTGTGGGACGTCGATTTCCGCTCCGCGATCGCGCAGGCCGAGCTCGAGGACCGCGACCAGCAGGCCGCGTATCACACCATCGATTTCCCGTTCGCGGACGGATCGGGCCACATCACGATCGAGACGACGCGTCCCGAGCTGCTGCCCGCGTGCGTGGCGATCGTCACGCACCCGGAGGGCCCGCACAAACACCTCATCGGCACGAAGGTGCGCACACCCTTCTTCGACGCCGACATCGAGATCCACGGCCACCACCTCGCCCAGCCCGACAAGGGCACCGGCGCCGCCATGGTCTGCACCTTCGGCGACGTGACCGACATCGTGTGGTGGCGCGAGCTGCGCACGACCGACGGCCGCGACCTGCCGAACATGACCACGATCGGCCTCGACGGGCGCTTCCTGCCCGACGCCCCCGCCTCGGTGGGCCACGCGGACGCGGCCGCCTGGTACGTGGAGAACATGGCCGGCAAGACGGTGTTCTCGGCCCGCAAGGCGCTCGTGGAGAAGCTGCAGGAGACCGGGGCCATGACCGCGGTCGGCAAGCCGTTCAACCACGCGGTGAAGTTCTTCGAGAAGGGCGACCGCCCGCTCGAGATCGTCTCCACCCGCCAGTGGTACATCCGCAACGGCGCGCGCGACGCCGGGCTCCGCGACCAGCTGCTCGCGCACGGCGCCGAGCTGTGCTGGCACCCGGAGTTCATGCGCGTGCGCTACGAGAACTGGGTGGGCGGCCTGACCGGCGACTGGCTGGTCTCCCGGCAGCGCTTCTTCGGCGTGCCGATCCCGCTGTGGTACGCGCTCGACGAGAACGGCGAGCGCGACTACGACCGCGTCCTGACCCCCGCGCACGCGACCCTGCCGATCGATCCCACGAGCGACGTGCCCGCCGGCTACACCGCGGACCAGCGCGGCGTGCCGGGCGGTTTCGACGCCGAAGCGGACATCCTCGACACCTGGGCGACCTCGTCGCTCACCCCCCAGCTCGCGGGCGGCTGGGAGCGCGACAGGGAACTCTGGGATCTCGTGTCGCCGATGGACCTGCGTCCGCAGGGACAGGACATCATCCGCACCTGGCTGTTCTCGACCATGCTGCGCTCGACGCTCGAGGACGGCCGCGCCCCCTGGCGGAACGCCGCGATCAGCGGCTTCATCGTCGACCCCGACCGCAAGAAGATGTCCAAGTCCAAGGGCAACGTGGTCACCCCCGCCGACATCCTCGACGCGCACGGATCCGATGCGGTGCGGTACTGGTCGGCTTCCAGCCGGCTCGGGGCCGACGCCGCGTTCGACCCGCAGAACCCGACGCAGGTGAAGATCGGTCGCCGCCTGGCGATCAAGATCCTCAACGCCGCGAAGTTCGTGCTGTCCTTCCCGGTGCCCGAGGGCGCCGAGATCACGCATGCCCTGGACGCCTCGATGCTCGCCACCCTGGACGGCGTGGTGCGCGATGCGACGACGGCGTTCGAGAACTACGACCAGGCCAGGGCGCTGGAGATCACCGAGGCGTTCTTCTGGACGTTCTGCGACGACTATCTCGAGCTCGTAAAGGAGCGCGCCTACGACCGCACGAACGTCGGTCAGGCGTCCGCGGCCCTCGCGCTGCGTCTCGCGCTGTCCACGCTGCTGCGCCTGCTCGCCCCGATCGTCTCGTTCGCGACCGAGGAGGCCTGGAGCTGGTTCGAGGACGGCTCGGTGCACAACGCGGCCTGGCCTGAGCCGCTCGGCCCCGTGCCGGGATCGACCGAAGCCGGCGACCCCGTCGTCCTCGCGACCGCGAGCAAGGCGCTGATCGGCATCCGCCGGGCGAAGACCGAGGCCAAGGCTTCCCAGAAGACCCCGGTGTCGTCCGCGACGATCGCCGCCCCGCCGGCCGAGATCGCGGCCCTCGAGGCCGCAGCCGACGACCTCCGGGCCGTGGGTCGCATCTCGGAGATCGCCTTCGTCGAGGCGGACGCGCTCGAGGTCACAGCCATCGAGCTGGCACCGGCCGAGGAGGCATGATGCAGCTCGGGACGCGCTGGGCCGCCGGATCCGAGCCGCCGGCATCGGTTCCCGCGGCCCTGCGCCCGGCCATCGCCGACGCCGAGGCGCGCAGCGTCGCGGGCGGCACGCTGAGCCTGCACACCGGGGCGCTGAACCTGCTGCGCGGGACTTGGACCCTCACCTGGCTGGAGGGCCGGCCGATCGCCGAGCTCGACACGGGCTGGGAGGTCTCGCGCACCGCCTCGGGCGAGGTCGTGGTCCGTCCGTTCGAGGACTGATCGGTCCCCTCCCGCGGACGTCGAGCGAGCACCGACGCAGTCGGAGCGAGACGAGACGCCGCCCGCGCGGGGCTCTCAGCGCGAGCGTGAGCCAATCATCTGCAGCGCCTGCTCGAGGACGTACGGATCCGCGGGTCCTGCGCGCCTGCTGCTCGCGAAGCATGTCGATGGCGAGCGCGCGTCGCTCCGCCCGGCGCTCGACGCGCCGGCGGACGTGAGCGGTGATCGCGTCGGCGACGCGGAGCCCTGTGCGCTCGACGAAGGTGGGGGCGGCGATGTGCAGCGTCGCGGCGGTCATGACAGCTCCTCGGTCTCGGTGGTGCGGTGTTCCACGGCGCCGCGGGGGCGAGCGTCGGGAAGGTCGAACAGGTCTGCGCGGACAGTGACTCGACGCACGCCGGGTCCGGTCTGGCCACGGTAGCGCTGCACGGCCTCGCCGATCACGGCGTCAATGCGTCCCGTGAGCTCCTGCAGCTGCGATGCCGTCAGGTCGAGCATCGTCGTCATGTGGTGCGCAGCCTCACGCCATTCCTGCGGAACCTCGGACTGCGGCCGGTGCAGATGGTCCATGAGCCGCTGATGGCGGTTGCGGAAGAACTCGTCCTCCACGATCTGCGCCGCAGCCCGACCGGACGGCGTCATCTCGTCGTTCGGGCCGGGAAAGGACATGCGACCGCGAGGCCGCTCCCACCACCGCTCTCGCGCGGTGCCGCGACCGGCGACCTCCCGAATCAGATCCTGCGCCGCGAGTGCACGGAGGTGATAACTGGTGGCGCCAGAACTCTCCCCGATCAATGCGGCGAGGGAGCTCGCCGTCTGAGGTCCGCGCTCTGCGAGCAGATCGAGGATCCGAACCCGCAGCGGATGCGCGAGAGCCTTCAGGGCGCCCGCGTCAAGCATTCGCTCCTCGGACGTCGTGTCCTTGCGGGGTGCGTCGTTCTCCGTCATACTTGCAAAGATACCTTTGCAAGAGATTCTTTGCAAGTACTTCTTTGCACGTTTCCCCGTCGGCGACTCAGCCTGCGGTCACGTGCCGCGTCCAGGCCAGGATCGCCATGACCGCGTCGGGGTCGAGCCTCGTCCCCTCCTCGTTGTAGTTCGTCCCCGGGACGATCTCGGCGCGCGGGCGGAGTTCGTGCTTGAGCACGTGGTTCGCGTTCGCGGGGAACGAGAACGTCACCAGCGGATTGCCCGCGGCGGCCATCCGCAGTGGCTCCCCGTCGGCGGCAGCATCGATCTGCAGGTCCTTCTCCCCGATGAGCACGAGCGCGGGGATCGCGACCTCCCCGATGCGGTCAGCGACGCTCTCGCTCCACAGTTCACGTGCGAACGGGAGGTTCACGGGACTGTCGAAGCTCCGCAGCACGTTCGCGACGGTGTCGGGGATGGCTTCGTCCGGATCCATCGCACCGCCCGCCGAGAAACGGGTCGTCGCCTCTCGTACGAGAGCGAGGATCTTCTCTCCCCCGGGTACCGCCGAGAGCTGCGCGCTCAGCTGCATGCCCAGCACCGCGCCGACGCTGCGCCCGGGAGGCGCGGCGAGCACAAGCCCGCAGAACGGGATCGGAAGCCGCTGCTCTGCCTGCGCGAGCGCATAGTGCAGCACGTGCACGCACCCCTCGCTGTTGCCCAGCCCCACGATGCGGCTCCGATCCACCCGAGGATCGGCGACGAGCACGTCGACCGCCGCGGCAAGCTCAGCGAGATGCGACGCCATGCTGAACGTGCCCGCGAGGCGCGGCAGGTTCTCGACGACGTGCGGGCCCGACGCCCGCTTGTCGTAGCGCAGCGTGATGAAGCCGCTCTCGGCGAACGACTCGGCGAGCAGCCTGCCGGATCCGTTCGTCCCGGGCAGCATCGGCGAGTTCCAGTCCCGGTCCGTCGGCCCGCTGCCGGCGACGAGGACGACTGCGGGGAACGGGCCGTCTCCGTCCGGCGCCATGATCGTGCCGAACATATCGATGCCGTCGAGGGTCCAGCCCACCTCTGCAGAGTGCGTCATGAGCAGAGTCTGACGTGCGTTCCTCTCCATCTCCGAGGAATCCACGGAGAGTCTCTCGCCGACATCTCTCGCAGCGCCAACGCCCCCTCGCGGCAACGGCGCTCGGAGGAGGCGCCGACGCTGCGAGGGGGCGAGGACACCGGTCAGGCGGCAGCGCGTGCGGCGACGAACGCCGCGACGCAGCGCTCGACCTGCTCCGGGGTGTGCGCGGCGGAGAGCTGCACCCGGATGCGAGCGAGACCGCGCGGCACCACCGGGAAACTGAACGCGGTCACGTACACGCCCTGCTTCTGCATCTCCGAGGCGACCCGTGCGGTCAGCGCGGCATCGCCGAACATGACGGGGACGATCGCGTGCTCCCCCGGGAGCAGGTCGAACCCCTCCTCGGTCATGCGACGCCGGAACAGCGCGGCGTTGGACTGCAGCTGCGCGCGCAGGGACCCGGATCCCTCGACGAGGTCGAGCGCGCGCAGGGTGCCCGCGACGATCGACGGGGCGAGCGTGTTGGAGAACAGGTACGGCCGGGCACGCTGGCGCAGCAGAGCCACGATGTCGCGGTGACCCGCGACGTAGCCGCCGCTCGCGCCGCCGAGCGCCTTGCCGAAGGTGCCGGTGTAGATGTCCACACGACCCTCGACGCCGCACAGCTCCGGCGTGCCGCGTCCGTGCTCGCCGATGAATCCGACCGCGTGCGAGTCGTCCACGAAGACCAGGGCGTCGTAGCGCTCCGCGAGGTCGCAGATCTCGGCGAGCGGCGCGATGTACCCGTCCATGGAAAACACGCCGTCGGTCACGATCACTCTGAATCGGGCGTCGGCCGCGGCCTGGAGCTGCTCCTCGAGTTCGCCCATGTCGCGGTTCCGGTAGCGCAGCCGGCGCGCCTTGGAGAGCCGGATCCCGTCGATGATCGACGCATGATTGAGCTCGTCCGAGATGATCGCGTCCTCGGCCGCGAACAGCGTCTCGAAGACGCCGCCGTTCGCATCAAAGCAGGATGAGAACAGGATCGCGTCGTCGGTGCCGAGGAACGTCGACAGACGCCGCTCGAGCTCGAGGTGCTGCTCCTGCGTGCCGCAGATGAAGCGCACGCTCGCCAGGCCGTAGCCCCACTCGTCGAGCGCGCCCTTGGCGGCAGCGACGAGGCGCTCGTCGTCGGCGAGCCCCAGGTAGTTGTTGGCGCAGAAGTTCAGCACCTCGGCGCCGTCCGCGATGATCTCGGCGCGCTGCGGACCGCGGATCCCGCGCTCGTGCTTGGTGAGCCCTGCCTCGTCGATACCGGCGAGTTCGCCGGCGAGGTGCTGCTGGAATGCTCCGTACATCGTCGTCTCCTACAGTTCGGTCCAGTCGAGGATGATCTTGCCCGTGCCCGCCGATGCAGCGGCCGCGAAGCCCTTCTCCCAGTCGCGGGCCGGAAGGACCTCGGCGATGATGCGGGTGATCGAGCCGCGCAGCACGGGACTGGTCTGCAGCATCGCGCCCATCGCGTTCCAGGTCTCGAACATCTCCCGACCGTAGATGCCCTTCACGGTGAGCATGTGGGTGACGATCTTGCCCCAGTCCACGCTGAACGGTCCGGTCGGCAGGCCGAGCATGGCGATCCGGCCGCCGTGGTTCATGTTGTCGATCATCGCGGGCAGCGCGCTCGGCGCTCCGCTCATCTCGAAGCCGATGTCGAAGCCCTCGCGCATGCCGAGCGCGCGCTGCGCGTCCGCGATGTCCTCGCGGGAGACGTCGACGACGGCGTCGGCGCCCATCTCACGCGCAAGCTGCAGTCGCGGTGCGCTCACATCGGTCGCGGTGATGAAGCGCGCACCCACGTGCCGGGCGATCGCGATCGCCATGAGGCCGATCGGGCCGCAGCCGGTGACGAGCACGTCCTCTCCGACGAGCGGGAAGGCGAGCGCGGTGTGTACGGCGTTGCCGAGAGGGTCGAAGATCGCGCCGAGCTCGGGCGTCACATCGGCGTGATGCACCCAGACGTTCGTGGCGGGAAGGGTGAGGTACTCCGCATACGCGCCGTCGCGCTGCACGCCGAGTCCGATCGTGCGGATGCACATCTGCCGGCGGCCGGCGCGGCAGTTGCGGCACATTCCGCACACGATGTGCCCCTCGCCGGAGACGCGGTCGCCGACCGAGATGTCGTGCACCAGCGGGCCCACCTCGACGACCTCGCCGTAGAACTCGTGCCCGGGAATGAGCGGCGCCTTCACCGCGGAGGCGGCCCAGTCGTCCCAGCGCTGGATGTGCAGATCGGTGCCGCAGATGCCGGTGCGCAGCACGCGGATGACCACTTCGTCGGGTCCGGCCACGGGGTCGGGACGGTCGACGAGCGCGAGGCCCGCGTGCGGGCCGTCCTTGTAGAGAGCCTTCATGCTTCGATCCCACCGCGAACAACCCTGTAGATCAATCCCCACTGTCTGGACTGAGCTTTAAGCATCGCTACATGCTTGACTGGACATATGCAGTTGCAGCAGCTTCAGATCCTCCGCGAGCTCGGCGCGCTCGGCAGCGTGACCGCCGTCGCAGAGGCCCTGCGCGTCACGCCGTCCGCCGTCTCCCAGCAGCTCGCCGCGCTGCAGCGCGGAGTCCGGGCGCCGCTGACGAGGAAGCAGGGCCGCACGCTCGTGCTGACGCCCGCCGGAGAAGCTCTCGCCGAGGCCGGTGCCGCGGCGCTCGACGCGATGGCCGCGGCGCGATCGGCGGTGGACGAGTTCGAGGCGACCGAGGGCGGTGTCGTCACGGTCAGCGGCTTCCTCAGCGCCGCGCAGGCGCTGTTCGGCCCTCTGATCCGGGCGCTCGGATCCGGACCCGACGTCCCGGCGATCCGCTTCACCGACGAGGATGTCGCGCAGAGCGACTTCCCTGCCCTCACCGCACGCTACGACCTCGTGCTCGCGCACCGCATGGAGCACAGTCCGCCCTGGCCCAAGACCGGGATCCGCGTGCTGACGCTCGCCGCCGAGCCGCTGGACGTGGCGCTCTCCCCTGAGCACCCGCTCGCGCAGCGTGCCTCACTGCGCCCGGCCGATGTGGTGGGCGAGCGCTGGGTGACGAGCCGAGCCGGCTACTCCCCCGACGACGTGCTGCGCACGATCTCCGCCATCACGAACCAGCCTGCCGAGATCGTGCATCGCATCAACGACTACGGCGTCGCCGCCTCCGTGATCGCGACGGGCGACGTGATCGGGGTCCTCCCCCGCTACACCTCGCCGGGCACCGACGCCGTCGTGCGCCGCCCGCTGCAGTACGTCAGCACCAACCGGATGATCGACGTGCTCGCCCGGCCGGAGAACCTGCGCCGGCGTTCCGTGCGTCTCGTGTCCGACGCGCTGCGCCGGGTCATGGCGGATCTGACCGGCTGAGCGCCGCGCGGCCGGGCACTCCCTCTGGTCCGAGCCATCTTCTAGGCTCGGACCATGACGGTCGAGACCAACCCGCTGCTCACGCCCTCCACCCTCCCGTATGCGCTACCCGACTACGGATTGATCCGCGCGGAGCACTATCTCCCCGCATTCCGGCAGGGATTCGAGGAGCAGCTCGTCCAGATCCGCCGGATCACGATGGTGCGGTCGATGCCGACGTTCGAGAACACGATGGTCGCGCTGGAGCGCAGCGGAGAGCTTCTGGACCGGACCTCGCACGCGTTCTACACCGTGAGCTCCGCCGATGCGACCCCTGAGATCCAGGCGATCGATGAGGAACTCGCCCCGCTGATGGCGGCGCACCAGGATGCGATCCTGCTCGACGCCGCCCTGTACTGGCGCATCTCGCAGCTGCACGAGCAGATCGGCGCACTGTCGCTGGATCCTGAGCAGCATCGGCTCGTCGAGCGCTGGCATCGCGAGATGACGCTGGCCGGGGCGGCGCTCGACGACGAGGCGAAGGCTCGACTCACCGAGCTGAACCAGCGGATCTCCTCGCTGAGCACGACCTTCGAGAGGAACCTGCTCGCCGACACGAACGAACTGGCCGTCGTGTTCGACGACGCGATCGAACTCGACGGCCTGAGCGACGGTGAGCTGTCCGCTGCCGCGCGCGCCGCCGTCGAGCGCGGCCTCGACGGCAAGCATCTGCTCACGCTCCCGCTCTTCACCGGCCACCCCGCCCTGGCGGCGCTGACGAACCGCGAGAGCCGTCGTCGGATCATGGCGGCATCGCTCTCTCGCGGCGCGCGAGGGGGCGACCACGACAACCGCGGTGTCCTCGTCGAGATCGCCCGCCTCCGCGCCGAGCGCGCGGATCTGCTCGGCTACCCCTCGCATGCCGGCGCCGTGACCGCCGACGAGACCGCGGGCACGCCCGAAGCCGTGGAGCGCATGCTGCGAGATCTCGCCGCACCGGCCGCACGCAACGCGACAGCGGAGCGAGCCGCCCTGCAGGGACTCATCGACGAGACCGAGCCCGAGCCGTTCCCCCTGGAGGCGCACGACTGGGCCTTCTACACCGAGAGGCTGCGCACGGCGCAGTACGAGATCGACACCGCGGCCCTGCGCCCCTGGTTCGAGGCGGAGCGAGTGCTCCGCGACGGCGTGTTCGCCGCCGCCGGCCGACTGTACGGGCTCTCGTTCACGGAGCGCCCCGACCTGCCCGTCTACCACCCCGGCGCGCGGACCTTCGAGGTGTTCCAGGAGGACGGGTCCGCGCTCGGGCTCTTCGTGCTGGATCTGTACACCCGCGACAGCAAACGCGGCGGTGCGTGGATGAATCCGATCGTCAGCCAGTCCGCGCTGCGTGGCACTCTGCCGGTCGTTGCGAACAATCTCAACGTGGCCAAGCCCGCCGACGGTCAACCGACGCTGCTCACGCTCGACGAGGTGAACACGTTGTTCCACGAGTTCGGTCATGCGCTGCACGGTCTCTTCTCCGACGTGACCTACCCGCACTTCTCCGGCACGAACGTTTTCCGCGACTTCGTCGAGTTCCCCAGTCAGGTCAACGAGATGTGGATGCTCTGGCCCGAGCTCGTCGGCTCGTACGCACGGCATCACGAGACCGGAGAGCCGCTCCCGGTCGGTCTCATCGACCGTCTGCAGTCGACCGGGACCTTCAACCAGGGGTTCGAGACCAGCGAGTACATCGCCGCAGCCTGGCTCGACCAGGCGCTGCACACACTGCCGGCGGGCGGCTCGATCGACGATGTCGCGGCGTTCGAGGCAGCGGCCCTCGCCGACATCGGGCTGAACGATCCGGCGGTGCCCACCCGATACTCCTCGGCGTATTTCGCGCACGTGTTCTCCGGCGGCTACAGCGCCGGCTACTACTCGTACATCTGGAGCGAGGTGCTCGATGCCGACACCGTGGAGTGGTTCCGCGAGAACGGCGGGCTCACCCGGGAGAACGGGGAGCGCTTCCGGCGTCGTCTGCTGGGCGTCGGCGGGTCGAAGGATCCGCTCGAGGCCTATCGAGACTTCCGCGGCCGTGCCGCCGAGATCACCCCACTGCTCAAACGCCGCGGGCTGGACAGCTGACGGCGCCGGTCACGGCGGTCCGCTGCGCTCTTGCGCCCCGAGCGGGCATCGCGCATGCTGAGCACGGCGTGCGCGCATCGGACGTGCCCGATCGAGGAGGAGTCCCCATGACCGCGTTCCCCGCCGAGCCGTTCGACGGCGTTCAGGAGATCATCGTCGAGGCCGCACCGCTCGCGGTCGTGCGGCATTCCGGACTCCGCCTGAGCAGCCTCCCGGACGTCTTCGATCCCGCCTACGCCGCGCTCGGTCGGGCGATCGCCGATGCCTCGTTCTCTCCGGCGGGTCCGGCGCTGGCCGTCTATCACGGCGACCCCATGGGCGTCTTCGACCTGGAGATCGGATACCCGGTGACCGCACCGATCAGCGAGGTCCTCTCGGTCGACGGCGTCGAGATCGCTCCCTCTGCGCTGCCCGCGGGGCCTGCTCTCGCCGCCAGTCACATCGGCGCCTACGACGGGCTCGGCCCCGCATGGGGACGCCTGTACGGTGACGTTGCGCAGCGCCTGCGTCGGGGAACGGGCGATTGGATCGAGATCTACGTCACGGATCCGCGGAGCGCCGCGCCGGCCGAGCTGCGCACGGATCTGGTGCTGCGCACGGTCTGACGCACCGACACGCCGCTGCGGTGGGGCGAGGTCCTCGGCGGGGCTGTGTCGGTGATGCCGGACGGGACCGTCAGGCGCTCTTGCGCTTGCGCGCGAGCACGAGCGTCGGTGCCGCGCCTTCCTCGACCGCCGCGCGCGTGACGACGACCTTCTGCACGTCCTCCGCGGAGGGGATCTCGAACATGATCGGCCCGAGGACGTCCTCGAGGATCGCCCGGAGTCCGCGCGCGCCGGTCTTGCGCAGCACGGCGAGGTCGGCGATCGACTTCAACGCGTCGTCCTCGAACTCCAGCTCCACGCCGTCGAGCTGGAACATGCGCTGATACTGCTTGACCAGCGCGTTGCGCGGCCCGGTGAGGATGTCGATCAGAGCCGCCTGGTCGAGCGGCGAGACCGAGGCCACGACCGGCAGCCGGCCGATGAACTCGGGGATGAGACCGAACTTGTGCAGATCCTCCGGCAGCACCTCGCTGAACAGATCCAGGTCCTTGCCCTTGTCGTGCAGCGGTGCGCCGAATCCGACGCCGTGCTTGCCGACGCGGGAGGAGACGATGTCCTCGAGGCCGGCGAAGGCGCCGGCGACGATGAACAGGACGTTCGTGGTGTCGATCTGCAGGAACTCCTGGTGCGGGTGCTTGCGACCGCCCTGCGGGGGCACCGACGCGACCGTGCCCTCGAGGATCTTGAGCAGCGCCTGCTGCACGCCCTCTCCCGAGACGTCGCGGGTGATCGACGGGTTCTCCGCCTTGCGCGCGATCTTGTCGATCTCGTCGATGTAGATGATGCCCTGCTCCGCGCGCTTGACGTCGTAGTCGGCCGCCTGAATCAGCTTGAGAAGGATGTTCTCCACGTCCTCGCCGACATAGCCGGCCTCGGTGAGCGCCGTGGCGTCGGCGACCGCGAACGGGACGTTCAGGCGCTTCGCGAGCGTCTGCGCGAGGTAGGTCTTGCCGCACCCGGTCGGGCCGATCATCAGGATGTTGCTCTTGGCGATCTCGATGTCCTCGGCCTTCTGCTCGGCCGGCTGCAGGGTGCCGCGGGCGCGAACCCGCTTGTAGTGGTTGTAGACCGCGACGGCGAGGGCCTTCTTGGCCGGCTCCTGACCGACCACGTACTCCTCGAGGAAGGAGAAGATCTCGCGGGGCTTGGGCAGATCGAACTCGGCGACCTCGCCGTTCGCGGACTCCGCCATCCGCTCTTCGATGATCTCGTTGCAGAGCTCGACGCACTCGTCGCAGATGTACACGCCGGGACCGGCGATGAGCTGCTGCACCTGCTTCTGACTCTTGCCGCAGAACGAGCACTTGAACAGGTCGGCGCTCTCACCGATGCGTGCCATGTGCGTCCTCCTTCGAGACGTGGTCCGCGGTCGCCTCCGTGCTGTCACGACGGGCGATCGCGGCGTGGGAACACCGTGCGGCGATGCCGCTGTTCGAGCCTAACCGCTGCATCCGACATCCGGCCGCATCGCCACGGATCCCCCACGACGCGTCGCTCCGCGCGCGGCGAACAGGCTCCCACCCACCCTTGCATGACGAATGGCCCGCCCCGTGCACCCGGCTCCATCACCGTCGGCGGCATCCTTCTGGCACCTACAGTTCCCAGACCAACCCGGAGAGCGCCAACCAGCCGACACATGGATCCAACGTGAACGCCGGGAGTCCGCGGGTCGACGTCACGTTCGAGCTGGGATCCACGCAGCCGCGGGATCGGGGCGGAGAACGAATGTGTCGCCGATGCTCCAGGGGTGCTCACCAGGACCCCAGCCGACCCTGTTGTACATGGCCGCGGACGTCATGTCCATGCATAGACGCTTCTCGATGCCCGTCGAGGTTGTCGCCGGTGACGGTCGTGTAGCTCACGATGCGACCCTGATCGTCGAGATTCACGGTGCCGTTCGCGCCTTCGCGAGGCCCGAAGTCGATCGGCTCCCCGATCAGCTTGCCGTGGAAGTCGGTGGCGTGGCCGTCGGCGTCGACCGTGTCCGACTGAATCTCGACCCACGCGAGCGGATGGCAGTTCTCCGCACCTCCGACGCGCTGCTGCTCAGAGGTCGGGAACACCGCTGACGGCTCGGGCGTAGGTCTCCTGGATGGCGCATTCGGGGCAAGCGAAGGCTGGACGACGTGGTGGGGGCTGGCGGCAGAAACGGTCGCGAGTGCGGAGCCAGCGCCGACGGCAAGCCCGACGACGACAAGCCCGGCTCCGGACCAGGTGACGAACTTCGCGGTTCTGCTCATGCCCTGAACCTAGCCGGGTGCTCCGATTCGTTACGAGCCCGGGATGGACCGATGCCCGAATGAGAATCGCCCGCCCGGCCGCGTCATCCGGATCCGAGCGGGCGATGCAACGAACTGGCGACGAAGACTACAAAAGAGCCTTCGGATGCCACACGGTCTTCACCTCGGTGAAGGCGGCGATCCGCTGCGGAGAGGCGACGACCTCACCCGGGGCCAGCACGCGCTTGAGCGTGTCGGCGGCGGCGATCTGCAGGTCGATCCAGTCGATGCCGCCTGCGCCCGCCAGATCCAGCGCGTTGACGTCGGCGTGCGAGGCGAGCCACGGCGCGAGCTCCGCCGGGGCTCCGGTGAGCACGTTCACCACACCGCCGGGAACATCGCTCGTCGCGAGCACCTCGGCCAGGCTGATCGCCGACAGCGGGTACTGCTCGCTCGCCACGACGACCACCGTGTTCCCGGCGACGAGCGCCGGCGCGACGACCGAGACGAGGCCCAGCAGCGCGTCCTCCTGCGGCGCGACGATCGCGACGACGCCGGTCGGCTCGGGCGCGGAGATGTTGAAGTAGGCCCCCGCGACCGGGTTCAGGTTTCCGGCGATCTGGGCGTACTTGTCGCACCAGCCCGCGTACCAGACCCACAGATCGATCGCCTCGTCGACCTGCGCTCCCGCCGCGGCGGCCGACACGCCCTGCTGCGCGACGATCTCGTCGACGAACTGCGCCTTGCGGCCCTCCAGCACCTCGGCGACGCGGTACAGCACCTGTCCCCGGTTGTACGCGGTGGCCTTTGCCCAGCCGGCCTGCGCGGTGCGCGCGGCCTTGACCGCGTCGCGCGCATCCTTGCGCGAGGCCTGGGCGGCGTTCGCCAGGAACGCGCCCTTGGGCGTGGTGACCTCGTAGGTGCGTCCCGATTCGCTGCGCGGGAACGCGCCGCCGATCGCGAGCTTGTAGGTCTTGGGAACGGTGAGTCGCGCGCTCATGCGGCAGATCCCTTCTTCGGTGCCTTGGCCTCGATCTGGCGGGCGACCCCGGACGGACGCAGGTACGCGGTCAAGCCCTGCTTGCCGCCCTCGCGGCCGTAGCCGGACTCCTTGTAGCCGCCGAACGGGCTGGACGGATCGAACCGGTTGAACGTGTTCGCCCACACCACGCCGGCGCGCAGGCGATCGGCGACGGCGAGGATCCGGGATCCCTTGTCGCTCCAGATCCCCGCAGACAGACCGTAGGGGGTGTTGTTCGCCTTCGCGATCGCCTCGGCCGGAGTGCGGAAGGTGAGCACCGACAGCACGGGGCCGAACACCTCCTCGCGGGCGATGCGATGCGATGCCTCGACACCGGTGAAGATCGTCGGGGCGAACCAGAACCCCTTCTCCGGAATCGCGCAGTCGGCAGTCCAGCGTTCGGCACCCTCGTCCTCACCGATCTGGCTGAGCTCCCTGATGCGGGCGAGCTGCTCGGCGGAGTTGATGGCGCCGATGTCGGTGTTCTTGTCGAGCGGATCGCCCAGGCGCAGCGTCGACAGGCGCTCCTTCAGCCGGTCGATCACCTCGTCGTGGATGGACTCCTGCACCAGCAGCCGGCTGCCGGCGCAGCACACATGGCCCTGGTTGAAGAAGATCCCGTTGACGATCCCCTCGATCGCCTGATCGATCGGGGCGTCGTCGAACACGATGTTCGCGGCCTTGCCGCCGAGCTCGAGGGTGAGTGCCTTTCCGGTGCCGGCCACGGCGCGGGCGATCTCGCGACCCACCGCGGTGGAACCGGTGAAGGCCACCTTGTCGACGTCGGGGTGGCGCACCAGCGCGGCGCCGGTCGCACCGGCGCCCGTGACGATGTTCACCACGCCTGCAGGCAGGTCCGCCTGCTGCAGGATCTCGGCGAAGATCAGCGCGGTGAGCGACGTCGTCTCCGCGGGCTTCAGCACCACCGTGTTGCCTGCGGCGAGGGCCGGGGCGACCTTCCACGCGAGCATGAGCAGCGGGAAGTTCCACGGGATGACCTGACCCGCGACGCCGTGCGCGGCCGGATCCGGTCCCGCTCCGGCGTAGTCGAGCTTGTCCGCCCAGCCTGCGTAATAGAAGAACCAGGAGGCGACGAGCGGCACGTCGACGTCGCGGGACTCCTTGATCGGCTTGCCGTTGTCGAGGCTCTCCGCCACCGCGAGCTCGCGGGCGCGCTCCTGCACGAGGCGCGCGATGCGGAACAGGTACTTGCCGCGGTCGCGGCCGCTCATCTTCGACCACACCTTGGTGTAGGCGCGACGCGCGGCGGCGACGGCGAGGTCGACGTCCTCATCGGACGCGTGCGCGATCGTCGCGATGCGCGACTCGTCCGCCGGGGAGATCGTGCCGAACGAGGCGCCGCGGCCCTCGACGAACTCGCCGTCGATGAAGAGCCCGTACTCGTCCTTCAGGTTGAGGATGCTCCGCGACTCGGGCGCGGGCGCGTATTCCAGGAATCCCATGAACAGTCCTTCGTCAGTCGATCGTGACGTAGTCGGGGCCGGAGTAGTGGCCGGTGGTCAGCTTCTGCCGCTGCAGCAGCACGTCGTTCAGCAGGCTCGAAGCGCCGAAGCGGAACAGGTGCGGCTGCAGCCACTCCTCCCCCGCGGTCTCCGCGACGTGCACGAGGTACTTCACCGCGTCCTTCGAGGACCGGATCCCGCCCGCGGGCTTCACGCCGATCTTCTCGCCCGTGAGCCGGTGCCAATCGCGCACGGCTTCGAGCATGAGGAGCGTGACCGGCAGCGTGGCCGCCGGGGCGACCTTTCCGGTGGACGTCTTGATGAAGTCGCCGCCGGCCAGCATGCCCAGCCACGACGCGCGCTTGATGTTGTCGTAGGTGTTCAGCTCTCCGGTCTCGAGGATGATCTTGAGCGAGGCGGAGGTGCCGTCCTCTCGACGGCAGGCGTCCTTTACGGCCACGATCTGGTCGAACACCTGGCCGTAGCGCCCGGCGAGGAACGCACCTCTGTCGATCACCATGTCGATCTCGTCGGCGCCGGCCTCCACGGCGTCACGGGTGTCGGCCAGCTTCACCGCGAGGGACGCGCGGCCGCTCGGGAACGCGGTGGCGACCGCCGCGACGGAGATCGCGCCGTCATCCGGATCACCGTGCCGGGCGCCCAGTGCCTCGACGGCATAGGGCACCATGTCGCCGTACACGCAGACCGCGGCCACGGACGGACAAGTCGGATCCGAGGCGTCGGGCTGCTTGGCCTTGGAGACCAGCGAGCGCACCTTTCCCGGGGTGTCCGCGCCCTCCAGCGTCGTGAGGTCGATGAGCCGCACGATCGTGTCGAGAGCCCAGGCCTTCGACGTCGTCTTGATCGAGCGCGTGCCGAGCGCGGCGGAGCGCTGCTCCAGGCCCACCGCGTCCACGCCGGGCAGGCCGTGCAGGAATCGGCGCAGCGTGAGGTCGTCGGGGTCGCCACCGAGCACCTCCAGCGCCGTGCGCCGTGCGAGTTCGGTCGTCGTCACTGGTCCTCCAAGAGGGTCCGGGCGGTCGCCTCGTCGGTGACCACCATGGTGCACAGGTTCGCGGTCACGACCGTGCGGGCGATGTCGTGCTTCGCCTCTCCGGCCGTGACGAAGACGGAGGTGCGCGCCTCGCGCAGTCGCTCCAGGCTGAGTCCGACGGTGCGGGCGTCGAGTTCGGGATCGACGATGTTGCCGTCCGCATCGATGTAGCGACCAAGGACGTCGCCGACCGCACCGCGGCGGCCCAGTTCGTCGATGTCCCGGACGCTCAGGTAGCCGTTCTCGACGTGGGCGGACCCCGCGTCGCAGACACCCGCGGTGAAGAGGTAGGCGTCGGCCTGCGCCGCCTGCTCGAGCACTCCTGCGACGGTGCGGTCGCGCTCGATGGCCTGCTTGGTCTCGAGTCGCTCCAGGATCGCGGGGCTGGGCAGCAGCGCGACGTGCCCCGAGGCGCGCTGCGCGATCGTCGCGGCGAGCGAGGCGGCACCTCCGGGGCGGCGATTCACGCTCACGCCGCCGTTCATCTGCACCACGGTGACGCCGCGGGCCCACCCCTCCGCCATGCGGTCGGCGATCGCGGTGAGCGTGCGCCCCCAGCTCACGGCGAGGGTCTTCGGCACCGGCCGGAGGGCGGCGAGGTGGTCGGCAGCGCCCTGCGCGACTCGTCCGAGCGTCTCGGCATCGCTCGGCCCGTTCGGGACGACGACCGCGTCCGCGAGCCCGAAACGCTCGCGCAGCTCCCGCTCGATGCCGAGCTTGCGAGCGCGCGGGTGCACGATCTCGATCCGCACGATCCCGGAGGTTCGCGCCTGCTGCAGGAGCCGCCCGACCTTCCAGCGCGAGACGCCGAGCAGACCGCCGATCTCGTCCTGGGTCTTGTCCTCGTCGTAGTAGAGCTCCGCAACGCGGACGGCGAGCAGCTCGTCGTCGTCGATGGCGGATCGGGGCATGCTCCGAGAGTACCCCTCGCCACGCGCACGCGCACGGCAATGCTCATATGAGCAGGCCGCCCCACTCACTCGCGCAACGGGAGCGGGGACGGGAAAGGGCGGGCCGGAATCGGATCCGGACCGCCCTCTCGCGGGACGTCAGCAGGTCAGCTCAGCGACTGGCGCTTGCGGCTGGTGAGCACCTGGTCGACGATGCCGTAGGCCCTGGCCTGCTCGGCGGAGAGGATGTTGTCGCGATCGATGTCGCGGTTCACCTTCTCGACCGGCTGCCCGGTGTGCTTGGCCATGGTCTCCTCGAGCCAGGTGCGCATGCGCAGGATCTCCGCGGCCTGGATCTCGATGTCCGAGGCCTGCCCCTGACCGGCTTCACCCATGGCGGGCTGGTGCATGAGGACGCGAGCGTTCGGCAGGGCGAGACGCTTGCCGGGCGCACCCGCGGCGAGCAGGACGGACGCGGCCGAGGCCGCCTGTCCGAGCACGACGGTCTGGATCTGCGGCGCGACGTACTGCATCGTGTCGTAGATCGCCGTCATCGCCGTGAAGGATCCACCGGGCGAGTTGATGTACATCGTGATGTCGCGCTCGGAGTCCTGGCTCTCCAGGACCAGCAGCTGGGCCATCACGTCATCGGCCGACGCGTCGTCGACCTGCACGCCGAGGAAGATCACGCGATCCTCGAACAGCTTGTTGTACGGGTCCTGACGCTTGAAGCCGTAGGCGGTGCGCTCCTCGAACTGAGGAAGGACGTAGCGGCTCGAGGGCAGGGTGCCGGCGGACCGGAACGTGGGTGTGTACATGAGTGTCCTCTCCAGCCTTACTTGTCCGCGCCCGTGCCGCCGCCGCCGTGCACGTCGCTGGCGTGCTCGCGCATGTGGTCGACGAAGCCGTACTCGAGGGCCTCGGTGGCGGTGAACCAGCGGTCGCGGTCGCCGTCCTCGTTGATCTGCTCGACCGACTTGCCGGTCTGCGAGGCCGTGATCTCGGCGAGGCGCTGCTTCATCGACAGGATGAGCTGCGCCTGCGTCTGGATGTCGCTGGACGTGCCGCCGAAGCCGCCGTGCGGCTGGTGCAGCAGCACGCGCGCGTTGGGCGTGATGTAGCGCTTGCCCTTGGTGCCGCTGGTCAGCAGCAGCTGCCCCATCGAGGCCGCCATGCCGATGCCCACCGTGACGATGTCGTTCGGCACGAACTGCATCGTGTCGTAGATCGCCATACCGGCGGTGATGGATCCGCCGGGCGAGTTGATGTAGAGGTAGATGTCCTTCTCGGGGTCCTCAGCGGCGAGAAGGAGGATCTTGGCGCAGATCTCGTTGGCGTTCTCGTCCCGCACCTCGGATCCCAGCCAGATGATGCGATCCTTGAGCAGCCTGTCGAAGACGCTCGTCGCGACCAGGGGTTCAGCCATTTCCGCTCCTGTTTCCGTGTTCGGTGATTCGAATCTACCGGCGACAACGCGCGTGCCCGGCCGTGTTCGCCGTCGGCATATCAGGCGTCGCGGCCCGCGATCTCGTGCGCGTAGGCCGTCATCGACCGGTGGTAGCGGGGCATGTGCGGCACGAGGGCCAGAACGGCCACGGCGAGCCCGCGCTCGGGCTGTCCGCTGCTGGCCAGCGCGAGCGCGTGCATGGCGGCGATCGCATCGCGGTAGACGGAATCAGGGTGCGCGGCATGCTCGGCCTCGATGAGTTCGAGCGCGCCCGGCACGTCGCCGAGATTGCGCAGCGAACTGGCCAGCTGGATCGTCGCCTGGGCGCGCCGGTCGTCGTCGAGCCCGAGCTCGAGCGCACGCCGGTAGAGCGGCACGGCCTCGTCGGGCCGTCCCGCCGAGTCGCGGGCGCCGGCACGTTCGAAGGCGGCTTCGGCATCATCGGGGCCGCGCTCCGCCGCGATCGCGTCGATCCGCGTGATCACCTCGTCGTCGACAAGACCGCCCGAGGCGGCCTCCCACACGGCGTCGATCCGCTCCTGCCAGTCGTTCATGTCTGTCCTCGGTCTCATCGTCGGTGGATGCGAAGAGGGCGGGTGCATGTCGCACCCGCCCTCTTCCGGATCGTGGATCCGGTGCTTACTCGGCGTCAGCAGTCTTGTCGGCGGCCTTCTTCGCCGGAGCCTTGCGCGCGGCCGGCTTCTTGGCGGCGGGCTTCTCCTCGGCGGCGGCCTCGGCGGCAGGAGCCTCGTCGGCCTCGGCGACCTTCTTGGCCGGAGCCTTCTTGGCGAGAGCCTTCTTGGCCGGAGCCTTCTTCGCGGGCTTCTCCTCGGCCGGGGCCTCCGCGGAGTCCTCGGCCTCGTCGTCGGTGGCGACGAAGCCGGTCAGGTCCACGGCCTTGCCGTTGGAGTCGACCACGGTGACCTTGCCCAGCGCGACTGCCAGCGCCTTGTTGCGGGCGACCTCGCCGACCAGCACGGGCAGCTGGTTCGCGGACTGGAGCGCCTCGACGAACTCCTGGGGAGCCATGCCGTACTGCGCGGCGGACTGGATCAGGTACTGGCTGAGCTCGTCCTGCGAGACCTGGACGTTCGCGTCCTCGGCGATGGAGTCGAGCAGCACCTGGGTGCGGAACTGCTTGGTGCTCGCCTCCGTGACCTCGGCGCGGTGCTCGTCGTCCTCCAGGCGACCCTCGCCCTCGAGGTGGTTGTGCACCTCGTCCTCGATGAGCTGCGGCGGGACGGGGATGTCGATCTGCTCGAGCAGCGTCTCGACGAGCTTGTCGCGCGCGGCGGACGCCTGCGTGAACACGCCCTGCTGCTCGACCGACTCGCGCAGGCTGTCGCGCAGCTCGGCGATCGTGTCGAACTCGCTCGCGATCTGCGCGAAGTCGTCGTCCGCCTCGGGCAGCTCGCGCTCCTTGACGGCCTTGACGGTCACGGAGACCTCGGCCTCCTCGCCGGCGTGGTCGCCGCCCACGAGCTTCGAACGGAAGGTGGTGTCCTCGCCGGCGGTGAGCGAGTCGATCGCGTCGTCGATGCCCTCGAGCAGCTCGCCGGAGCCGATCTCGTAGGAGACGCCCTCAGCGCGGTCGATCTCGGCGTCGTCGATCGCGGCGACGAGGTCCAGCTCGACGAAGTCGCCGGCCTTCGCGGGACGGTCGACGGGGACCAGGGTTCCGAAGCGGGCGCGCAGGCGGTCGAGCTCTGCGTCCAGCGCGGCGTCATCGGCCTCGACGGCGTCGACGGTCACGGTGATGCCCTCGAGCGAGGGGACCTCGATCTCGGGACGGACGTCGACCTCGACCTCGACCTTGAGGTCGCCGGAGAAGTCCTTTTCATTGGGCCACTCGATGACCTCGGCCGAGGGGCGGCCGACGATGCGGAGGTTGTGCTCGAGCGATGCCTCACGGAAGAAGGTGTCCAGGCCCTCGTTGACGGCGTGCTCGATGACCGCACCGCGGCCGACGCGCTGGTCGATGATCGGCGCGGGCACCTTGCCCTTGCGGAAGCCCGGGATCTGCACGTCCTGCGCGATGTGCTCGTACGCGTGAGCGATGCTGGGCTTGAGGTCCTCGGGGGTGACCGTGATGTGCAGCTTGACCCGGGTCGGGGCAAGCTTCTCGACGGTGCTGTTCGCCATGCTGGTGTGTCTCCTTGTGAATGTCCCGCGCGGAGATCCACGCGAGTGCGACGTATCTGAACGTCGGGGCGACAGGATTTGAACCTGCGACCTCCCGCTCCCAAAGCGGGCGCTCTACCAAGCTGAGCTACGCCCCGGATAGGACCCGCGCGCGCGGGAACGGCCTCCACGAGTCTAACGGAACAGAGCACCCCCGGCAGTCAGGTATGCTCGTGGATGTCCCGCGGCGTCGTATCGCGGGCCGGTCCCCTCGCTCGCCGAGGGGCCCGGGGGTGTAGCTCAATGGTAGAGTCTCAGTCTTCCAAACTGATTGCGCGGGTTCGATTCCCGTCACCCCCTCCACACTTTCTCCCCCGTTCTGCAGAGGAACGCGAGGTCCGATCCTGCAGCTCGACGCCGTGATGCGGTCGCGTCGCGACGCCTTCGTTCCCGGGCGGTCGGCGTAGAGTTCGCTCCGTCGATGGGAGCGGACATGGAGATCACTCCGACGCGCATCACCGCGCTCGATGCGGACCAGGTGTTCGTCTTCGGCTCGAATGCGGACGGCCGTCATGGCGGCGGTGCCGCCCGGATCGCGTACGAGACCTTCGGAGCGGTCTGGGGTGAGGGGCACGGTCATCATGGTCAGACGTATGCCATCGACACGATGAGCGGCCTCGACGTCCTCGCCGCCGAGGCGCAGACGTTCGTGGCCTACGCGACCGCGCATCCCGCTCTGCGGTTTCTGCTGACCCCGGTCGGGTGCGGGATCGCCGGCTACGCACCGGATCAGGTCGCGCCCGCATTCGTCGGCCTGCCCGCCAACGTCTCGGTGCCGGCGAGCTTCGTCCCGTTCCTCTGAGATCGCCGCGACGGCACGGCTCCGCATACACCCAGGGCCCGCCCGGTCCGCATGAGAGGATGTCCGCACGTGCGACGACGTCGAGCCGTCGCACCCGCATCACCCGGCCCCTCGGCCCCGAGCGACAGGACCGTGATGGAAGAGCCCCGCCCGCCGCACCGCGACGATGCCGCACCGGATGAAGACCTCGGCACGACGGCGGCCGGCGTCGCCATGCCGGACGCCGACGATGCCCGGTCACCGGGCCCGAGCACCTCGGACCTCGTACCGGGTGCGCAGGACGCCGATGCGCCACCGGCTTCTCCGTCCGACTCCGCGGCGCGAACGCGCCGCCGGCGCCGCGTCCTCGCCTGGGTGCTCCCTCCGGTGGCCGCCGTACTGGTCCTGGGTGCGCTCGCGATACTCGAGCTCACCGCGTGGCAGAGCTTCGAGCACGAGAGCGCTGCGCTGAGCAAAGCCCTCGACGATCAGGACGAGGCCGCACGCCAGGTGCAGGGAGCGCTGGCCGGGTCGCGCAGTGTGAGTGACGCGGCGACCGCCGTGCTCGCCGTTCAGGACGGCGGCCTGCTCACCGGCGAGGACCGCACGGCCCTCGCCGACGCCGCCCATCAGGCCGCCGAGCGCTCCAAGGCCGCCTCCGCCCTGCTCCCCGGCAGCCGACCTCATACGAGCCCCCGGAGATTCTGGTTCTGGGAGGTGAATGCCGACACCGCGAGACTCGAGAAGCTCGGCGCGAACGCGCACGAGCGGGCGAAGAAGCTCGACGCCGCCGAGGGACCGCTGCGATCCGCCACGGAGACGGTGCGCACCATCGCGTCGACCACGCTGACCACAGCCGCCGACCGCGCCGCCGGCGCGGAAGCCGCGAATGTGCCCGCCGACAACGACGCCGTGCTCGACCTCCGAGCCGCTGCGACGCAGGTGAAGCAGCACGCGTCCGTCTTCCGGCCCTACGCCGCTGCGGAGTACACGACACTCGTCGCAGCCGTTCAGAAGCTGCAGGATTCCCACACCGCCACCCTCGCAGCCGAATCGGGTCCCCTGGAGCAGTCGCGCCTCGACCTGGAGGCATTCGCCCGGTCTCTCGCACCGGGCATCCTCATGGACTTCGAATGGGCCGATCTCATCAACGGCCTGGGCGAATCCAACGGCTACCTCTCCGGAGAGACCGCGTGGTGGTACGACCGGGGCGGGTACGCCACCATCCGGCTGTCGAACTCGATCGCCCAGGACTGGCCGAGCGACGCCGCGCATGCGATCGTCGCCCACGAGGTCGGGCACGCCATCACGATTCGCTGTCGCACGATGTACGACACCACGAACGATCAGACGGCGGAGGCTTGGGCCACCGCATGGGCGATCAGCATGGGCTTCACATCCGATGCCAACGGCACCTCCGCGTACGGCTCTCCCCCCGATTCGCTGATCCAGACCGCGTCCGCCTGCCGCTGAACCGGCACGGTCTCGCTCCGGCGCTCCGGATAGCGCGCGGATACGACGAGAGCCCCTGCCGAAGCAGGGGCTCTCGTCGTATCCGGTGCGTGCAGGATCAGGACTGACCGCGCCGCTCGCGCAGCTGTGCGAGGGCGTCGCCGAGAAGCTGCTCGGCCTCCTCGTCGGTACGGCGCTCCTTCACGTACGCGAGGTGGGTCTTGTAGGGCTCCGCCTTCGCGATCTCCGGCGGGTTCTCCTTGTCCCGCCCGGCGGGAAGGCCGGAGTGCGGGTGGTCGATGATGTCGGGGATCTCTTCCTCGGGCAGGCCCGCCGCGAAGTACCGCACGGTCTCGTTGCCGAGTCCGTCCCAATACGAGATCGCGATGCGGTCGGCGTGATAGCCGTGGTCCTGCTCGCCCATGGGGCCGGATCCGACCCTCGTTCCACGGATCGCGTTGCCACCGGTCGCCATCAGATGGCCTCGAACTTCGTGATGAGGCCGAGTCCGACGACCGCGACGAACCAGGCCAGGGCGAGCACGACCGTGAACCGGTTGAGGTTCCGCTCGGCGAGACCGCTGGACCCGACAGCGGAGGACATGCCGCCGCCGAACATGTCGGAGAGGCCTCCGCCGCGCCCCTTGTGGAGCAGGATCAGAAGGGTCAGCAGGACGCTGGTGATGCCCAGCAGCACCTGCAGGATGAACTGGAGAATATCCACGGATCGGCCTTTCGCTCGGGCCCGCACGGGCGTGCGGGATCCCGGGTAACGGTCAATTATACGTCGAGACGTCCCCGCCCCTCGGGGCGGGGACGCGTGTCACACGCCGACGTGCTTCTGATAGCGCACGATCGCGGCGAACTCGTCGACGACCAGGCTCGCTCCGCCCACCAGCGCACCGTCGACGTCGGGCTCGCGCATGAAGCCGGCGATGTTCGTGGACTTCACCGAGCCGCCGTACAGGATCCGGGTTCGCGCGGCGGCGTCGTCGCCGAGAACGGTCGCGATCACGCCGCGCAGCACGGCGCAGACGTCCTGCGCCTGCTGCGGGGTCGCCGCCTGTCCCGAGCCGATCGCCCAGACCGGCTCGTACGCGACGACGATGTCCGCCTTCGCATCCAGACCCTGCAGCGCCGCCTCGAGCTGACCGGCGGGAACGGCGCTCGCGCCGAACTTCTCCAGGTCCTCCGCGGTCTCACCGACGCAGATCACCGGCACCAGACCGTGCTTGAGCGCGGCCCTGGTCTTGGCCGCCACGACCTCATCGCTCTCCGCGTGGTACTCGCGCCGCTCGGAGTGACCGATGATGACGTAGCTCGCGTCGAGCTTGGCCAGAAACGCGCCGGAGATCTCGCCGGTGTACGCTCCGGCGTCGTGCTCGGACAGATCCTGCGCGCCGAACGCGAACGGGATCTTGTCCGCGTCGATCAGCGTCTGGACGCTGCGCAGGTCGGTGAACGGCGGGAACACCGCCACCTCGACCGTTCCGTCCTCGTGCTTCGCATCCTTGAGCGTCCAGTGCAGCTTCTGCACGAACGCGACCGCCTGCAGGTGGTCGAGGTTCATCTTCCAGTTGCCCGCAATAAGCGGGGTGCGGGTCGTTACGCCCATCCGAGGACCTCCAGTCCGGGAAGCTTCTTGCCCTCGAGGAACTCGAGGCTCGCGCCTCCGCCCGTCGAGATGTGACCGAACTGGTCGTCCGCGAAACCGAGCTGGCGCACGGCCGCGGCGGAGTCGCCGCCGCCGACGACACTCAGGCCGTCGGTCTCGGTGAGCGCCTGCGCGACCGCCTTGGTGCCGGCGGCGAACGCCGGGAACTCGAACACACCCATCGGGCCGTTCCAGAACACGGTCTTGGATCCGCGGATCGCGTCCGCGAAGCGCGCCGCAGTGTCGGGGCCGATGTCGAGCCCGATGCCGGCGGCGCCGAACGACGTCGCCTCGATCGCGTCGGCCGCGGCGATCTCGTGCGCCGCATCCGCGGAGAACGAGGCCGCGACCACCACGTCGGTCGGGAGCACGAGCTCCACACCGCGCTCGGCCGCTTCGGCGATGTACCCGCGCACGGTGTCGAGCTGGTCCTTCTCCAGCAGGCTGGAGGCGACCGCGTGGCCCTGGGCCGCGAGGAAGGTGAACAGCATCCCGCCGCCGACGAGCAGACGGTCGACACGCGGAAGCAGGTGCGAGATCACACCGAGCTTGTCCGAGACCTTCGAGCCGCCGAGCACGACCGTGTAGGGGCGCTCGGGGTTCTCGGTGAGGCGGTCGAGCACGGTGAGCTCGGCCTCGATGAGCAGGCCGGCCGCGGACGGCAGGATCTGCGCGAGGTCGTAGACGCTGGCCTGCTTGCGGTGCACGACACCGAAGCCGTCCGAGACGAGCGCGTCGCCGAGTGCGGCGAGCTGCTCGGCGAAGGCACGGCGCTCGGCGTCGTCCTTGGAGGTCTCCCCCGGGTTGAAACGGAGGTTCTCCAGCACGACGACACCGCCGGACGGCAGGGCCGCGACGGCGTCCTGCGCCGCGGCGCCGACAGTGTCGGCCGCGAACGCGACCGGCTGCCCGAGCAGTTCGCCGAGGCGCACCGCGACGGGGGCCAGGCTGTACTGCGGATCCGGGGCGCCCTCAGGACGACCGAGGTGGGAGCACACGATCACGCGAGCCCCCTGGTCGATGAGGGCCTTGAGAGTCGGCACCGACGCACGAACACGGCCATCGTCCGTGATGACCCCGTCCCGCAGGGGGACGTTGAGGTCACAACGGACGATGACGCGCGTTCCGTCGAGCGAACCGACCGATTCCTTCAGGGATTCGAGGGTGCGCAGAGTCATGGATATGAGCTTAGAGGCGCTCGGCCACGTACTCGGTGAGGTCGACCAGACGGTTCGAGTAGCCCCACTCGTTGTCGTACCAGCTGGAGACCTTGACCAGGTTGCCGGAGACGTTGGTGAGGGTCGAGTCGAAGATCGACGAGAACGGGTTGCCCTGGATGTCGCTCGAGACGATCTGGTCCTCGTTGTACTGCAGGTAGCCGTTGAGGCGCCCCTCGGCCGCGGCCTTCGCGTAGGCGGCGTTGACCTCGTCGGCCGTCAGGTCCTCGCGCTCGGTGATGAGCGTCAGGTCGACGATCGAGCCGGTGGGAACGGGCACGCGGTAGGAGGAACCGCTGAGCTTGCCGTTCAGCTCCGGCAGCACCAGGCCGATGGCCTTGGCGGCTCCGGTCGAGGCCGGGACGATGTTGATCGCGGCAGCGCGGGCGCGACGCAGGTCACTGTGCGGGCCGTCCTGCAGGTTCTGGTCGGCGGTGTACGCGTGCGCCGTCATCATGAAGCCGCGGACGATGCCGAACTCGTCGTTGAACACCTTGGCCAGCGGCGCGAGGCAGTTCGTGGTGCAGGACGCGTTGGAGATGATGTGGTCGGTCTCCGGGTTGTACGTCTCTTCGTTCACGCCCATCACGATGGTCGCGTCGTCGCCGGTCGCGGGAGCGGAGATCAGCACCTTCTTGGCGCCGGCCTCGATGTGCTTCTTCGCGAGCTCGGCCTTGGTGAAGAATCCGGTCGACTCGATGACGATGTCGACGCCCAGTTCGCCCCACGGCAGGTTCGCGGGGTCGCGCTCGGCGAAAGCCTTGAT
Source organism: Microbacterium sp. NPDC060117 (assembly GCF_042729315.1). Taxonomy (NCBI): domain Bacteria; kingdom Bacillati; phylum Actinomycetota; class Actinomycetes; order Micrococcales; family Microbacteriaceae; genus Microbacterium; species Microbacterium sp. NPDC060117. The sequence continues at coordinate 155,740 of NZ_JBHWXR010000002.1, read as the reverse complement.
GTGGTGCCCGTCGACGGTGATGCTCTCGTCGTCGTAGCTCACGTCAGCCTTGAGCACGCCACCCACGGAGTCGTACTTCAGCAGGTGGGCGAGGGTCTTGTTGTCGGTGAGGTCGTTGACCGCAACGATCTCGAGGTCGGCGCCCTGCTCGAGGGCTGCGCGGAAGTAGTTGCGTCCGATTCGGCCGAAGCCGTTGATACCGATCTTGACAGACACGAAAGTCTCCTGGTTCTTACTCAAGGAAAAGCGTGATTCTTGCAGATTGCGCGGACAACGGCGTCCTGATGGGAATATCGCCCATCAGGACGCCCATCTTTTACGACAGTACCAGCAGTCCGTTGGTCTTCTCGCGCGCAGCAGCGAGGCGCTGGGCGACGTTCTCCCAGTTCGCGATGTTCCAGGCGGCCTTGACGTAGTCGGCCTTGACGTTCAGGTAGTCCAGGTAGAACGCGTGCTCCCACATGTCCAGCTGGAACAGCGGCACCGTGCCTTGCGCCGTGTTGCCCTGCTGGTCGAAGAGCTGCTGGATGATGAGGCGGGCGCCGATCGGGTCCCAGCTCAGGACCGACCAGCCGGATCCCTGGATGCCCATCGCGGCCGCGGTGAAGTGCGCCTGGAACTTCTCGAAAGAGCCGAAGAACTCGTCGATGGCCGCCTTCAGCTCGCCCTCGGGCTGACCGCCTCCGTTGGGCGACAGGTTGGTCCAGAAGATCGAGTGGTTGACGTGTCCGCCGAGGTTGAACGCGAGGTCCTTCTCGAGCTTGTTCACGTTCGCGAGGTTTCCGCTCTCGCGGGCCTCGGCGAGGGACTCGAGCGCCGCGTTCGCTCCCGCGACGTAGGCGGCGTGGTGCTTGTCATGGTGCAGCTCCATGATCTTGCCGCTGATGTGCGGCTCGAGAGCCGCGAAGTCGTAGGGAAGGTCGGGCAGCGTGTAGATCGCCATGTCGATGTCATCCAATCCGCGCCGCGCTCGCGGCGCTTGCCGGTCCCCCGAAGCGCGGTGGTGCGCACGGGGCGGACGTCTTTCATCCTAATGACGGCAACGCGCGGAATGTCCGGATCCTTCCGGATGTGACGCCATCGCGAGGGCCGTTCCGGGCGTGTTTCCGCAGACCGGAACGCTGGCCCCCGCTGGCGCGCCTCAGACGTCGAGACCGGCGGGCACGGCGGCCTCGGTGCCGGGGATCCCGTCGGTCTGCGCGCGCTTGTCGGCCATCGCGAGAAGGCGACGGATCCGGCCGGCGACGGCGTCCTTGGTCAGGGGCGGATCGGCGTGATGGCCGAGCTCGTCGAGGCTGGCGTCGCGGTGGGCGAGGCGCAGCGCGCCGGCCGTGCGGAGGTGCTCCGGGACGTCCTCGCCGAGGATCTCGAGTGCGCGCTCGACGCGCGCGCAGGCGGCGACCGCGGCCTGCGCGGAACGGCGCAGGTTCGCGTCGTCGAAGTTCACCAGGCGGTTGACGCCGGCGCGCACCTCGCGGCGCTGTCGCATCTCCTCCCACGCGGCGGCGGTCTTGGACGCACCCATCAGGGCGAGCACGGCACGGATGCCCTCGGGCTCGCGGATCACCACGCGCGGCATCCCGCGCACCTCGCGCGCCTTGGCGGCGATACCGATCCGGTGTGCGGCGCCCACGAGCGCCATGGCGGCCTCGGACGAGGGGCACGCCACCTCGAGCACCGCGGAACGGCCGGGCTCGCTGAGCGATCCGGCGGCGAGGAACGCTCCGCGCCACAGGCCGGCGAGCTCTTCGCGCGATCCGGTGGTGAGACGGTTGGGGAGGCCGCGCACGGGACGGCGGCGCTGGTCGAGCAGACCCGTCTGACGGGCGAGGGTCTCGCCCGCGGCGATCACCCGCACGGCGTACTTGGCGCCGTCGTGGCTGGAAGCGCCCTGGATCGGGGCGATCTCGGGACGGACGCCGAACAGCTCGGCGAGGTCACGCGCGACGCGCCGTGCGAGCAGCTCCGCGTCCACCTCCGCCTCAACCGCGATGCGGTTGGCGATCTGGTGCAGCCCGCCGGCGAACCTCAGCACGGCCGTCACCTCCGCGACGCGCACCGAGGGGGGTGCGTTCCGGATGCTGACGAGCTCGGCCTTGACGTCGGTGGTGAGTGCCACGGGTCTCCTTCTCACGGGCGGCGCCGGATCTCGGCACAAGGGATCAGCTTACCCGGCCGCGGCGCTCACCACCGGCCGGGCCGGCCTCACTCTCGCCCGAGATCGCGGTGACGGACGGTCACCGCGACTCCCGGGATCTGCCCCAGGCGTGCGGCGAGCTCCTCGACCATCGCGACCGAACGGTGCTTGCCGCCCGTGCAGCCGATGGCGACCATCGAGTGGCTCTTGTTCTCGCGCTGGTATCCCTCCAGCACGGGGCGCAGTGCGGCCGTGTAGGCGTCCAGGAACTCCTGCGCGCCGTCGCGGGTGAGCACGTAGTCGCGCACCTCGGAGTCCAGGCCCGTCGAGCCGCGCAGCTCATCGATCCAGAACGGGTTGGGCAGGAAGCGCATGTCGGCGACCAGGTCCGCGTCCGAGGGCAGACCGTACTTGAACCCGAAGCTCATGACGGTCAGCTTGTGGCGCGCGGCACCCTCCTCCGCGAACACCTCGTTGACCTTGGTGGCCAGCTGATGGACGTTCAGGCTCGAGGTGTCGATGATGATGTCGGCGGCTTCGCGCAGAGGCGCGACCCTGGTCCGCTCCGTGCGGATGCCGTCGAGGAGTGTCCCGTCGGCCTGCAGCGGGTGCGGACGTCGGACCGACTCGAAACGGCGCACCAGCACGTCGTCGGCCGCATCCAGGAACACCACCTGCACGGATCCGTGCTCGCGCAGCGCGCGGGCCACTCCGGGGAAGCCGTCGAAGAGATCACGCCCGCGCACATCCACGACCGCCGCCACCTTGGGCAGAGCCGCTCCGCCGAGGTTGGCGAGATCCAGCAGCGGACGGAGCATCTGGGGCGGGAGGTTGTCGACCACGTACCAGCCCAGGTCCTCGAGCGCATTCGCGACTGTCGAGCGCCCGGCGCCCGACATTCCGGTGACGATCAGGAACTCACCCTGGTCGGCGCTCATGTGCTCTCCTCCTCGCTCGGATCCAGCCTAGCCAGAAGGCGGAGTCTCCGAGGCATCGGAATCGGATCCGCCTCCGGCGACCACCGATTCCCGCCTGTTCTCGGATCCGGATGTGGTCGAGGTTCCCGCCAGGTGCACCCGGATCGCCTCGGCGAGGGCCGGGCCGATGCCCTGCACCTCCTGGATCTCCTCGGTTGCCGCACGCCGAAGCGCGGCGACGGATCCGAAGTGCCGCAGCAGCGACTTGATCCGCGCGGCTCCCAGCCCGGGTACCTCGCCCAGGATCGACGCGATGTCACGCCGGCGCCGTTTGCGCTGATGGGTGATCGCGAAGCGGTGAGCCTCGTCGCGCAGACGCTGCACCAGGTAGAGGGCCTCGCTGGTGCGGGGCAGGATCACCGGGTAGTCCTCCCCCGGGAGCCACAGCTCCTCGAGCCGCTTGGCGATGCCGCACAGGCCGATGTCGCTGCGGCCGGCGTCGCGGAGCGCACGCGCGGCCGCCTCGACCTGCGGCTTGCCGCCGTCGACGATGAGCAGTTGCGGCGGGTAGGCGAAGCGGGGCCTGCGGCGCTCCGTGACGACGAGTTCATCGCCGTCCGCGTCGAGCGTCGGCGCGTCCGCGGTCTCCTCGGGTGCGTCGATGTGCGCGAGGCGGCGGGTGAGCACCTGGTACATCGAATCGGTGTCGTCGGTGGTCTCGGCGATGTTGAACGAGCGGTACTGATCCTTGCGGGGAAGCCCGTCCTCGAAGACCACCATCGAGGCCACCACGTTCGTGCCGCCCAGGTGGGAGATGTCGTAGCACTCGATCCGCAGCGGCGCCTCATCGAGGCCGAGTGCGTCCTGCAGGTCGGTGAGGGCCTGTGTGCGCGTCGTGTAGTCACTGGAGCGCCGGGTCTTGTGGCGGATGAGAGCCTGCTGCGCATTGAGGGTGGCGTTGCGCATGAGCTCCGCCCGCTGACCGCGCTGCGCCACCGCGATCTCCACCTTCTTGCCGCGGCGATCCCGCAGCCACTCCTCGAGCTCGGCGGTGTCGTCCGGCAGCGACGGCACCAGCACGCGTCGCGGAACCTGCTCGCCGCTCGCCTCGCCGTACACCCGCTGCAGGATCTGATCCACGAGCTCGGCGCCGGAGATGTCGATCTCCTTGTCGAGCGTCGATGCACGCACACCGCGCACGCGGCCGCCGCGGATCACGAAGTGCTGGATGGCCGCCGACAGCTCGTCCTCCGCGATGCCGAACAGATCGGCGTCCTCGTCCTGCGGCAGCACCAGGGCGCTGCGGCCCAGCACCGCGTCGATCGAGGCGAGCCGGTCACGGTGCTTCGCGGCGTTCTCGTAGTCCATCGCCGCCGACGCCTCATGCATGCGCCGGGTCAGGTCGCGGGTGAACCGCTCGTCTCCGCCCTCCATGAAGGCGATGAAGTCATCGACCATCGCGCGGTGCTCGGCGATCGTGACCGTCATCGAACAGGGGCCGCCGCACTTGCCGATCTGGCCCGGAAAGCACGGCCGGCCGGTCGCCATCGCCTTGCGGTAGCTCGCATCGCTGCAGGTTCGGATCGGGAAGACCTTGATCATCTGGTCGATGGTGTCGTGGACGGTCCAGACCTTCGGATATGGGCCGAAGTACTTCGCCCCGGGGATCCGCCGGTTGCGCGTCACGATGACTCTCGGGGCCTCGTCTGCGAGGGTGATCGCCATGAACGGGTAGGACTTGTCGTCCTTATAGCGCACGTTGAACGGCGGATCGAACTCCTTGATCCACATGTACTCGAGCTGCAGCGAGTCGACGTCGGTCGGCACCACCGTCCACTCCACCGACGCGGCCGTGGTGACCATGCGCCGGGTGCGCTCGTGCAGGGTGCGCAGCGGCGCGAAGTAGTTCGACAGCCGCTGACGCAGGTTCTTCGCCTTCCCGACGTAGAGCACCCGGCCCTGCGCATCGCGGAACCGGTACACCCCGGGGTCGGTGGGGATCTCCCCCTGCCGCGGCTTGTACGGGAGTTCCTCGGCCATCAACCCGCCTTGCGCTCGAGCACCCGCTGCGCGCCGGGACGCGCCCCCGCGGGCGCCGTGCCGAGGATCTCCGCGAGGAACACGCCAGTGTGGCTGTCGGCGTTGCGCGCCACCTGCTCCGGCGTGCCGGTCGCGATGACCTGCCCGCCGCCGGATCCGCCCTCGGGGCCGAGGTCGATCACCCAGTCCGCCGACTTGATGACGTCGAGGTTGTGCTCGATGACGATGACGGTGTTGCCCTTGTCCACGAGCCCGTTCAGCACCTCGAGGAGCTTGCGCACGTCCTCGAAGTGCAGGCCCGTGGTGGGCTCGTCGAGCACGTAGATCGAACGGCCGTTGCTGCGGCGCTGGAGCTCGGTGGCGAGCTTGACGCGCTGCGCCTCACCGCCCGAGAGCGTCGTCGCCGACTGGCCCAGGCGCACATAGCCGAGTCCGACGTCGACGAGCGTCTTCATGTAGCGGTGGATCGCCTGGATCGGCTCGAAGAACTCCGCGGCCTCCTCGATCGGCATCTCCAGCACCTCGGCGATGTTCTTGCCCTTGTAGTGCACCGCCAGGGTGTCGCGGTTGTAGCGCTTGCCGTGGCAGACCTCGCAGTCGACGTACACGTCGGGCAGGAAGTTCATCTCGATCTTGATCGTGCCGTCGCCCGAGCACGCCTCGCAGCGCCCGCCCTTGACGTTGAAACTGAATCGGCCCGGCTGATAGCCGCGCACCTTGGCCTCGGGCGTCTCGCTGAACAGCGTGCGGATCCTGTCGAAGACGCCCGTGTAGGTGGCCGGGTTCGACCGCGGGGTGCGTCCGATCGGCGCCTGGTCGACGTGCACGACCTTGTCCAGGTTGTCGAGGCCGGTGACCCTCGTGTGCTTGCCCGGGACTTTGCGCGCCCCGTTCAGCCGCGATGCGAGCACCCGGTACAGGATGTCGTTCACGAGGGAGGACTTGCCGGATCCGCTCACACCGGTCACGGCGGTGAGCACCCCGAGCGGGAAGTCCGCGGTGACGTTGCGGAGGTTGTTCTCCTTCGCCCCGACCACGCTGAGCATGCGCTTGCGGTCGATCCGGCGGCGCTTCTTCGGCGTGACGATCTCACGACGACCCGCCAGATAGTCACTCGTCATCGAGGCCCTCTCGCGCAGCAGCGCCTCGTACGGGCCGGAGTGAACGACCAGACCGCCGTTCACGCCGGCGCCGGGGCCGATGTCCACCACCCAGTCCGCGGCCTCGATCGTCTCCTCGTCGTGCTCGACGACGATGAGGGTGTTGCCGAGGTCTCGGAGCGTCAGCAGCGTCTCGATCAGCCGCCGGTTGTCGCGCTGGTGCAGGCCGATCGACGGCTCGTCGAGCACGTAGAGCACGCCCGTGAGCCCGGAGCCGATCTGCGTCGCGAGGCGGATGCGCTGCGCCTCGCCGCCGGAGAGCGAACCGGCCGAACGGCTCAGGTTCAGGTAGGACAGGCCAACCTGGAGCAGGAAGTCCAGCCTCAGGCGGATCTCGCGCAGCACCTGCGCCGCGATCTTGGCCTCGCGAGGTGTCAGCTCGAGACGCTGCATGAACTCCTGCGCCTCGGCGAGGCTCTTGTGCGAGACCTCGGCGATCGAGTGCCCGTGCACCTGCACCGCGAGCACCTCGGGCTTGAGCCGGTCGCCATCGCACACCGGGCAGGGCACCTCGCGCAGGTACTCGCCCCAGCGGCTGCGCTGGGTGTCGCTCTCGGCCTGCTGGTACTGCCGCTCGATGTAGGGCACCACGCCCTCGAAACCGGACGAGTAGCGCATCTCGCGGCCGTACCGATTCTTCCACTTCACGGTGACCTTGTAGTTCTCACCGTGCAGCACCGCCTCCTTCACATCGGAGTGCAGCTTGTGCCAGGGCGTGTCGAGCGAGAAGTCGAGATCCACGGCGAGTCCCTCGAGCAGGCGCTCGTAGTACTGGAACAGGCCCTTGCCCTGCGTCGTCCAGGGGATGATCGCGCCCTCGCGAATCGACAGGCTCTCGTCGCCGAGCATGAGCTCCGGGTCCACCGACATCCGGGTGCCGAGACCGGAGCAGGCGGGGCAGGCGCCGAACGGCGCATTGAAGGAGAACGTGCGCGGCTCGATCTCGGTGAGCGTGATCGCGTGCCCGTTGGGACACGCGAGCTTCTCGGAGAACGACTGCCAGGCGTCGTCGCCGTCCTCGTCCACGAAGTTCACCTGGACGACGCCCCCCGCAAGACCCAGCGCGGTCTCCACCGAGTCGGTGACCCTGCCCAGGATGTCGGGCGCGGCCACGAGGCGGTCCACGACCACGCCGATGTCGTGCTTGTAGCTCTTCTTCAGCACGGGGGGCTCGGCCAGCTGCACGAGCTCGCCGTCGACGATCGCGCGCGCATAGCCCTTGGCTCCGAGCTCGCGGAACAAGTCGACGAACTCGCCCTTCTTCTGGCTCACCACGGGTGCGACGATCTGGTACCGCGTGCGCTCGGGCAGCTCCATGAGCTGGTCCGCGATCTGCTGCACCGTCTGGCGCTGGATCCGCTCGCCGCACTGCGGGCAGTGCGGCACGCCGATGCGCGCCCACAGCAGGCGCATGTAGTCGTAGATCTCGGTGATCGTGCCGACCGTGGAGCGCGGGTTGCGGTTCGTCGACTTCTGGTCGATCGACACCGCAGGGCTCAGCCCCTCGATGAAGTCGACGTCGGGCCGGTCGACCTGGCCGAGGAACTGGCGGGCGTAAGCGCTCAGGGACTCGACGTAGCGGCGTTGCCCCTCCGCGAAGATCGTGTCGAACGCGAGGCTCGACTTGCCGGACCCGGAAAGCCCGGTGAAGACCACCAGCGAGTCGCGCGGGATCTCGAGGTCGACGTTGCGGAGGTTATGGACACGAGCGCCTCGGACGCTGAGTCTTCCAGGGCTGGTTACGGGTACGATCGGCACCCGTCAAGTCTAGGAGCGGCCACCGACATTGGATCCGGCAGGCCCCTCAGCGCCTCCCGGCGGGGAGCCGGACGGCCTCCTCGACGCGGGCCCCGGTCCCCATGACACCCGCAGGACGGCGGCGCTCACTCCGGTGAGGACAGCGGCCCCGAGCGGCGCCAGCCACGCGAATCCCGGTCCGTGCAGCGGTGGCACGGCGAGCAGCATGAGCGCCGCGACCGACTGCGCGATCGCCTGGATCAGAAGCAGACGGCGCACGCCGGGAAGCAGCACGGCAGGCCGGATGCGGGAGCGCCACGGCACGGCCCATGCCCAGGCGGCGAGGACGTGCGCCGCGTGGATCAGCAGGATCGCCAGCGCCGTACGCGCCGCCGACGGCTCGGTCAGGACCATGCCCACCGCCATGCAGGCGATGCCGATCCATGACCCCATCGATCGCGGGGCCAGCACGGACACGAGCGATGCACCTCCGGCGACCCACCACCACAGCGGATACGGGTTCAGCAGCACGACGCCCCCGACGATGATCACCGCGGCGCCGATCCTCAGCACCGGGGCAGGGAGGGAACCCGGTGCGATCAGCTCGTGCGGCCCCCTCATCGTCGCGCTCCTCGGCCGCGATCGCGCCGACCGGTGCGAGCCGCGATCCGCAGCGCCGCCATCGGATCGTCCGCGTCCCAGGAGACCACCTCGACCCCGGCGCCGCGGAGGTCGTCGAGCACGCCGGCGCGCTCGAGCAGCAGCGTGCGCATGGCGAGGTTCTGCGCCGGGGTCAGCCGCTGCGTCCGCGGTGCCGGCAGCACGTCGATCGCCACGACGGCCTGTCCCCCCGCGCTCCAGCGCAGCGCCAGATCCGCCGCTGCCCCGTCGAAGAACGTCGACAGCACGAACACGATCGACCCCGGCGGCACCGGCGGCGTGCGCCGGTACCGCGTGCCGTCGCCGTCCGCGCCGGTGCCCGCGATCACGCCGCGCAGCCGCTCCAGGTGCCGGGCTCCGGAACCGCTGCGCAGGGAGCGGCCGCCGGGTGACAGGGCATGGAACGCGACGCGGTCACCCGCCCCGATCGCCGCTGCCGCGACCGACAGCGCGGCCTCCCGGCCGAGGTCCATCGACGTGGGTCCGCTGTGCGCGGTCGCGCCGCTGCCCCAGGTGGCAACCACGGCCCCCAGGTCATCCGCGGTGTCCAGTGCGATGACGACAGCGCTGTCGCTCAGCGCGTTCGTGCGTCGCACCAGCAGCTCACCGGGACGCCGCGCCACCCGCGCCGTCGCCCGCCAGTCGATACGGCGCAGCTCATCACCCGGCGCGTACGGATGGATGTCGCGAAAGTCCCCGCCTGTGCCTCCGCGGCGCCCGTCATGGGCTCCGTGCAGACCGATCAGCCGAGATGAGAGCGGCAGCTCGGCGATGCGTCTCGTCCGCGGCGACGCGGCCCAGACCGCGGAGAGCCGCGGCGTCGGCGCGCTGGCCCAGGCGCCGTCATGGTGCAGGGCGCGAGCCGAGACGGCCAGCGCTTCGGACGGACCGGAATGCAGGGTGCGGGTGCGCGTGCGCGGCACCTCCCCCGGAGGCGTCTCGACCTCGCCCGTGCGCTCGCCGCCCTGATCGACGGCGAGCTGGATCCATTCCGCCGTCGTGACGACCTCGATCCCACCCTGGACCGCCTCCCGGTCCGCAGCAGCGCCCACGCGCAGCACGATCTCCACCGAAGACGCGCCCGGGGGCCGCCACAGCGCCCAGACGGCGGCGAGCGCGAGCGGAAGACCCGCCGCGATCACATCAGGACGGCCGAACACCAGGCCCGCGCCCGCGAGAAGCACGGATCCGGCGAACGCCGCCGCCAGGATGGGCGTGCGCTGCCAGTCCAACCACGCGCGCAGCGTCGAGCGGGTCTCGGTCATGTGCGGATCGCACCGGTCTCCGCCACCGTCGGAGGTGCGGGCGTCGCGTTCACGACCCCGGCGACGACGCCGGTCGGATCCACGCCCTGCGCCCAGGCCTGAGGGGTCAGGGTCAGCCGGTGCGCGAGCACGGGGATCGCGATGCGCTTGACGTCGTCGGGGCGCACGTAGCCGCGACCCTCGATGGCCGCGACGGCTCGTGCGAGCAGGATCAGCGCCTGGGATCCGCGCGGCGAGGCCCCCACCGCGACGTTCTGCGCGGTGCGGGTCCCCCGCGCGAGATGGACGGCGTAGCGGATCAGGTCGTCCTCGACGTGGATCCGCTCGACCGCCGCCTGGAGCGCGAGCAGTTCCGTGGTGTCGATCACGGAGTCCACTTCGGTGTGCTCCCGCTGCCGCCGGATGCGCTGCTCGACGATGCCGGCCTCGTTCTCGGGCTCCGGATACCCGACCGCGAGCCGGACCATGAACCGGTCCAGTTGCGCTTCGGGCAGCGCGTACGTGCCCTCGTACTCGATGGGGTTGGACGTCGCGATCACGTGGAACGGCTCGGGCAGGGCGTACCGCCGTCCCTCGACCGTCACCTGGCGCTCCGCCATCGCCTCCAGCATCGCGGACTGGGTCTTCGGGGTGGTGCGGTTGATCTCATCCGCGAGCAGCAAGCCGGTGAAGATCGGACCGGGGCGGAACCGGAACTCCCCCGAGTCGGGCGCATAGACGAAGGATCCGGTGACATCGCCCGGGAGCATGTCGGGCGTGCACTGCAACCGGCGGAACTCCAACCCGAGCGCCGCCGCGAGGCTGCGCGCGGCGAGCGTCTTGCCCAGGCCCGGGACGTCCTCGAACAGCACATGGCCACCGGCGAGGATCGTGGCCAGGGCGAGTGTCAGCGGCTCGTCCATGCCGACGACGGCGGTGCGCACGCCCGCGAGGACCCGCGCCGCCGTGTCGGTGATGGCGGCGATGTCGCCGTCTCTCGTGTGATCGATGCTCATGCTCGCTCCGGGGTCGTGGTGGCGGACGGGGATCGTTTCGGGCGGACGGGCGGTTCCTCCAGGGCGCGCAGGAGCCGCTCCAGATCGGGACGGCGCATCTCGGCGGCCACGAGCGCGGCGTGCGCGCCGGGTCCGAGGATCGCGTCGACCTCGTCGGCGTCCGCGTCGTGCGCCGACAGCCCGTACTCCCCCAGACGCCGATCGGCGAGCGCGGTCACCCGACGGCGCAGGGCCATCCCCACGACTCCGGTGCGCGCGTCCACGGCCCAGGCGAGACGGGAGACATCGGATCCGCGCTGGAACTGCTCAGGAGGAGGCGGCGGCCACGGACCGGACTCGTCCAGGAAGCTCTGCTGAGCGATCAGCAGCGCTGCGGCGAAGGCGAGGATCCAGGCGATTCCGAACGGGAGCGGGACACCGAGGAATCCGAGAAGCAGCACGACCGGAACGCCGACGACGATCCACAGCACGACCAGCACGATCCAGCGCTTCACCGCCAGGCCTCCTCGATGGTCGCGAGGCACCGGCGCGCGGTCGCGCGTGCGGCCTCGTCGGCCCGCTCGCCGCCGAAGCGCACGGATTCGTACAGTCCGAGCAGCGTCTCCAGCTCGCCGTCCAGCCCCGGCCTCCGGCGCAGGATCCGCAGAGCGAACTCCCCCGGGGTCTCGGAGGGCACGCGGGCGCGCCCGGCGCGCGCCGATGCCTCCTCCAGCTGCACCCATGCGGCGACGATCGCGTCGCCGGGGTCGCGGTGCGCGTCGATCTCCTCCTGTGCGCTCGCCGCCGCGGTGCGGATCGTCCCGGCGTCCACCGCCTCCTCCCCGGTGGCCGAGGCCTCGCCGACCTCGACCGCGCTGCCTGCCTCGCGGCTCATCGGACGGGCGATCCAGAGCGCGCGAGCCATACGCCAGAACAGCCACCCGAGCAGCAGAAGGAAGCCGAGAGCGATGACGAGCTCGATCACGACGACGATGACACCCAGGATCGGGCTGTCGAGAAGCCCAGTCTCTCCGGCGCCGGGCGTCTGCGTGCCGGCTGTGGGCGTGGGTGCCGGGATCCGATGCTCGAACGCGATGTCACCGAACCGGGGAACGCCCTGCAAGGACGCGATGGCCATGAGCAGCGCGGCGAGAAGCACCACACCCACGAACATTCCGGAAAGCGGCGGGGTGCGAACGAGCGGGTCGTCGCGGACCATTCCCTCACCCTATGCGCTGCCGCCGGCCGCGGCGATCATCGTGAGCCGCCGATCGCCGCGGGAGTCCTCACGCCGAGCACATCAGAGGTCGACGGCGCCGGCGAACCGGTTCAAGGCGTCGCGCACGGCCTCCACCTCCGGCACCGTCATGCCGAGCCGCGCCATCACCTGCCGGGGCACGTCCAGGGCCCGTGCCCTGAGGGCCGCCCCCTTCGGCGTGAGGGCGATGTCGAGGCGGCGTTCGTCGGCGGCGCTGCGCTGCCGCTCGATCAGCCCGTCGGACTCGAGCCGCTTCACAAGCGGCGAGGCCGTCGCCGGATCCATGGCCAAAGCCGTCGCCAACTCGCCGAGCGATCGCGGCGACCGCTCCCACAGCGCCAGCATCGCCAGATACTGGGGATGCGTGAGACCGAGCGGCTCGAGGATCGGACGGTAGACGCCGACCACGTTGCGCGCCGCCGTCACGAGGGCGAAGCACAACTGGTTGTCCAGGCGGAGCAGATCATCGGGGCTGGGATCGGTCACCTCGCGATGTTACCAATCACCCTAATCATTAGTACACTAATTATCATGACGAACAGTCCTGTGGAGCACCCGCCGCTCCGCCAGCGCATCCGCGAGGCGGGTGGCCTCTACGCATGGATCAACACGAACCTCATCCGCTTCGCCGGCCCCGCCTCGGTCGGTCCCTATGAGGCGACGCCGCCCCCGTCGGCCGCGGAGCGCGCGCAACGCGGCTGCCCGCTGTGCGGCGCGCCGATGACGGCGCACGAGATCGACCGCAGCGGGCCGAAACCGCTCATGCACTGCCCCTGAGCCCGGCCGCCGATGACGCGACCGGCTCGCCGGCCGAGCGCGGCGCGCCGCACATCAGGCCGCGCCGGCATCCTCCCGAGCGAGATCGATCCACTCCATGAGCGCCCTATCGTCCGAGACGACCTCGGGTGCCACGTCGAGCCAGTTCTCACTCATCGTGCGCGCACCCATGACGGCGCGAGCGACTCCCGGCTCGGTCAGCAGCACGGCGGCGCGCTCCGCGCCGACGCGCACCAGCAGCGTCCCGCCCTTGCGCGCTCCGACCAGGATCCGCCCTTCGCTCAGGAAGGCGCGACTGCCGAACATCCCGCGCTCCTCGATCTCACCCGCACCGCCGAGCAGCGCGCGGATCCGATCCGCCAGTTCGACCACCGCCGCGTCCACCAAGTCGCCTCCTCCGTCACCCCGCACGACGCGGGTCAGGCATGCCCGGCCCGCTCCATGGCGCGCAGCTCCTTCTTCAGGTCCTGCACTTCATCCCGCAGGCGCGCGGCCAGCTCGAACTTGAGCTCTCCCGCCGCCGCCAGCATCTGAGCGGACAGATCCGCGATCGTGTCCTCGAGCTGCTCCGCGCCCTCCGCCGCGATGCCCACGCGCCGCAGGTTCGGAGTCGGCGACTTGCCTCGCCCCGATTTGGTGCGTTTGGCGAGCATCTCCGCCGTGTCGGCGCCTTCGCGCGCGAGCACATCGGTGATGTCTGCGATGCGCTTCCGCAGCGGCTGCGGATCGATGCCGTTCGCGGTGTTGTACGCGATCTGCTTCTCGCGGCGCCGCTCGGTCTCCTCGATCGCGTTCCGCATTGAATCCGTCATGTTGTCGGCGTACATGTGCACCTGGCCGGACACGTTGCGCGCCGCTCGGCCGATGGTCTGGATGAGCGATGTGCCGCTGCGGAGGAACCCCTCCTTGTCGGCGTCGAGGATCGCGACCAGAGACACCTCCGGCAGGTCGAGGCCCTCACGGAGCAGGTTGATACCGACGAGCACGTCATAGACGCCTGCGCGCAGCTCGGTGAGCAGTTCGACGCGTCGGAGGGTGTCGACATCAGAGTGCAGGTAGCGGACCCGGACCCCGTGCTCTCCAAGGAAGTCGGTGAGCTCCTCGGCCATCTTCTTCGTGAGCGTGGTGACCAGCACGCGTTCGTCGCGTTCCACACGCAGGCGGATCTCCTCCAGCAGGTCGTCGATCTGACCCTTCGAGGGCTTCACGACGATCTGCGGATCCACCAGGCCGGTCGGGCGGATGATCTGCTCGACGACGCCGTCAGCGATGCCCATCTCGTACTTGCCGGGCGTGGCGGAGAGGTAGACCGTCTGCCCGATCCGATTCTTGAACTCGTCCCACCGCAACGGCCTGTTGTCCAGCGCACTGGGCAGACGGAAGCCGTGATCGACGAGGGTGCGCTTGCGAGACGCATCGCCCTCGTACATCGCGCCGATCTGGGGAACTGTCGCGTGCGACTCGTCGATGACGAGGAGGAAGTCGTCGGGGAAGAAGTCCAACAGCGTGTGCGGCGGCTCGCCCGCCTCGCGGCCGTCCATGTGCCGCGAGTAGTTCTCGATGCCGGAGCAGAATCCGAGCTGCTGCAGCATCTCCAGGTCGAACGACGTCCGCATGCGCAGGCGCTGCGCCTCGAGCAGCTTGCCCTGACGCTCGAGCTCGGCGAGCCGCTCCGTCAGCTCGTCCTCGATCTGACCGATCGCGCGCTGCACGACGTCGGTGCCCGCGACGTAGTGCGACGCCGGGAAGATCGGCACGGAGTCGAGCTTGGCGATCACCTCTCCGGTGAGCGGATGCAGCGAGTACAGGGCCTCGATCTCATCGCCGAACAGCTCGATGCGAATCGCGTGCTCCTCGTAGACGGGGATGATCTCGATCGTGTCCCCGCGCACGCGGAAGTTGCCGCGCGAGAAGTCGACGTCGTTGCGGTTGTACTGCATGGCGATGAACTGCCGGATCAGCGCGTCGCGGTCGTACCTCTCCCCCACCTGCAGCGCGACCATGGCGCGCAGATACTCCTCAGGCGCGCCGAGGCCGTAGATGCAGGAGACCGTCGAGACGACCACCACGTCACGGCGACTGAGCAGCGAGTTCGTCGTGGAGTGGCGCAGTCGCTCCACCTCGGCGTTGACCGACGAGTCCTTCTCGATGAACGTGTCCGTCTGCGGGACGTACGCCTCGGGCTGGTAGTAGTCGTAGTACGAGACGAAGTACTCGACCGCGTTGTTCGGCATCAGGTCGCGGAACTCATTCGCGAGCTGTGCGGCGAGCGTCTTGTTGTGCGCGAGCACGAGGGTGGGCCGCTGCACCTGCTCGATGAGCCATGCCGTCGTCGCGGACTTGCCGGTTCCGGTCGCACCGAGCAGCACCACGTCGGTCTCCCCGGCGTTGATGCGCGCAGCGAGCTCGGCGATGGCCTGCGGCTGATCACCGGCGGGCACATATTCCGAGACGACTTCGAACGGTCGGACCGAACGCGTGGGTTGCATCCCTTAACACTACGAGGAGCCTCCGACATCGGCGTCGGAGGCTCCTCATCGGATCGGGCGGATCAGACGTCGTGCACCTTCGGACCGACGACCGGCGTGTACCCGTCGAGCGCGGAGACGAGACCGTCGATCTTCCGCGTGCCGTCGGCGCTCACGCCCGAGATGTTGAGCGTCATCGACTTCAGCCCCGGCTGCGAGCCCAGCACGTTGTTGTAGTCCAGCTCGAAGCCAGTGATCCCGCTGAAGCACGACACCGCCTGAGTGGACGCGAGCGTGACGAGCGTGGCCGTGGCCGATACGATCCGCCAGACGTTGCCGGCGGACCGGACACCGCTGCCCGCCAGCGTGAAGCCGGGGACGCCATCCGCCGTGCCGTCCCATGCCACGGTCGCCGTGAGGTTGAACGTGACGTTCTGGAAGTTGTCGGTGGCGAAGCAGCTCTCGACTCGAGAACTCGATGCGGACAGCGTCGTGTCCTTGATGTTGGGTGAGGACTCCACGAGCGAGCCCACGCTCGTCGGCTGGCCGCTGGCCGCTGCCATCGGTGCGGCAGCGGCGATGGCGATGACAGGCACCGACCACGCTGCGCCCTTGATCACGGTGCGGCGCGAGAGGCCGCTCTTGACGTCGGTCATGATTGCACTCCAGATATCGGTTGAGCGGTGGCTCAGAAACCGAGATCGCGCACGGCGCGGGTTCGACGCGCACGACGGAGACGCAATGCGTCCAGCCCCCAGACTTCCCCAGAGCCTTTCCCCATTGTCCCCACAGCGCTTCCCCGCACTGCCCCACGAGCGAAGATATATGATCCTCTCGAATATTGCAAACCATATGAACAAACTGTTCGATCGGTTGGCTCCTCCGATCGTCGACGTCAGTACATCCTGATCAGCGGGCAATATGTGGCATATCACCGGTGGTCCCCTACAGTGGTGCCGTGATCGAGTTCGTGATCGGATCCAGCCTTGCCGCGGCCGCCGGCCTGAACGCCTGGATCCCGCTGTTCCTGCTCGGCCTGGCGGCGAAGCTCCTGCCCGCCGTGGCCCTCCCCGCGGGCTGGTCCTGGCTGGGCAGCGACATCGCACTCTGGATCATCGGCGCCCTGCTCGTCCTGGAGATCGTGGCGGACAAGATCCCCGCGCTGGACTCGCTGAACGACATCGTGCACAGCATCGTCCGGCCCGCCGCCGGCGGCATCGCGTTCGGTGCCGGCGCGAGCGCGCGGACCGTCGCCGTCGACGACCCCGGCACGTTCTTCTCCGAGCACACCTGGATCCCCATCGTCGCCGGAATCGTCATCGCCCTCGCCGTGCACGCGGTCAAGGCGACTGGGCGAGTCGCCGCGAACGTGGCCACGGCGGGCGTCGCCGCCCCCGTGCTCAGCACGACGGAGGACATCGCGGCGTTCCTCCTGAGCGCGGCGGCGATCATCGTGCCGGTGGTCGCCGCGATCCTGCTGGTCGCCCTGATCGTCGGGATCGCCGTCGTGGTGCGCCGACGATCCCGACGGCGCCGCGCCCGTGCGGTCGCCGAATAGCCGTCAGCCCCCGCGCGTCCAGACGTACGGCGTGGTGGTCGTGACCTTGCGCATGCCGGACCGCTCGAGGATCGGTCGGGAGAACTCGGTCGAATCGGAGTGCAGATAGCGCAGCCCGCGCTGCAGAGCAGCCTGGGCGCGCTTCGCCGTCAGGGCCCGGTACACGCCTCGGCCCCGCCACTCCGGCACGGTCGCACCACCCCAGACCCCTGCGAACTCGGTTCCGCCGACAGGTTCGAGGCGCCCGGCACTGATCACGCGCCCCTCGGCCTCCGCGACCCAGAGCACGACATCGTCGCCGGCCGCGACACGGGCGATCATGTGCTGCGCCCGCTGCTCGCCGTCGCCGTGCCCGAACACGGCCGCCTGCATCCGCTCCATCGCGACGATGCCCTCGTCGTCGCGCACCTCGCGCAGCACCACGCCCTCGGGCACCGGCACGTCGACCGCGAGGGCGGCTGCCTCCCCGAGCATCACCGACTCGACCTCCTCCGGGAAGAAACCGGCATCACGCAGCGCGGTCTCGAGGCCGGGTGCGACGTCGTGTCCGCGGGTCTTCCACTCCGCCGAGCCCACTCCGGGGAGCGCCTCGAAATGCGCGCGCACCTCCTGAACCAGCGATCGGATGCGGCGCTCCCCCAGCCCCGCGAGATCGGCATAGCTCGCGAAACCGGCGCCGCCCGGGAACACGCCGACCCAGGCCGGACCGATCCTCCGGATGCTCTCGGCGCCCGCCAGCTCCGCCTCGCCGCGCAGCTGCCGGTCGTACTCAGCCAGCAATGGGGTCACGCCCGAGACTCGGTCTGCAGCCGCTGCCACAGCTCGTCCGCCTGCCGGAGAGTATCCGCCAGCGACCCCGCCGTGTCGACGAGAACGTCCGCGATCTCGCGACGACGCTCGTCCGGCACCTGCGACGCGATCCGCTTCCGCGCCTCGTCGCGGTCGAGACCACGTTCCCGCACGAGCCGGTCCTCGCGCTCGGAGGCCGGGGCGTCGGCGACCACGATCAGGTCCCAGGGGTCGTCCACGCGCGCCTCCACCAGCAGCGGGACGTCGTACACCACGACGGCGGAAGGATCCGCGGTCAGCGCCTCGGCGAACCGCCGCTGCGACTCCGCCTTCACGGCGGGATGCACGATGGCGTTCAGACGGCCGAGCGCATCCGCGTCGCCGAAGACCCGCGCTCCGAGTCTCGCCCGGTCCAGAGCCCCGTCGGCCTGGATCATCTCGGTGCCGAACTCGGCCGCGATGCGCGCGAGCACGGGCGAGCCCGGTGCTTGCACGTCGCGGACGATCCGATCGGCGTCGATGACGACGGCGCCGTGCGCGGCGAGCCGCGCCGCGATCGTGGACTTGCCCGACGCGATGCCGCCGGTGAGCGCGATGAGGGGCATGCTGCCAGTCTCGCACGGGATCCGCACCCGCCGTCAGGGACGCCCGTTCCGCACTCCGGCCGATGGATCCGCCGCGCGCAGTGCGATGACCGCGGCCAGGGCGGCAGACGCGCACATCCCGATCACGATCCCCCCGAACCACGCCCAACCCCATGCCGCGAACGCGATGCCGAGCGCCCACCCGAACAGGCTCGAGCCCGCGTAGTAGGCGAAGTAGTAGAGCGACGACGCCTGCGCGCGGCTCTCCGCGGAGGCGGCGACCGGAGTCCACCCGGATGCCACCGCGTGGGCGCCGAAGAATCCCGCCGTGAAGAGCACCAGGCCGAGCAGCACGACAGCCGTCAGCGGCACCAGCATGAGCGCGGCGCCGCCGGCCATCACCGCGATCGATCCCAGCAGTACGGGGTACCGCCCCGCCCGCGAGGCCAGGACGCCGGCCCACGGCGACGATGCCGTCCCCGCGAGATAGGCGAGGAAGAGCAGCGTCACGAACCATGCGGGCAGCGCGAATGGCGCAGCGGAGAGATGGAAGCCGAGGTAGTTGTACACCGCCACGAACGCACCCATCAGCAGGAACGCCTGGGCGTACAGCGCCAGCTGGCGGGGAGAGCGCAGCAGGGCGAGCAGTCGTGTCGCGACGCCGGAACCGCGGTCCGCGCCCAGCCGCAGCGGCACGAAGCCCTGCGACCGCGGCGCGAGCCACAGGAACAGGCCGGCGGCCACCGCGCAGAGTCCCGTCGCGGCCCACACTCCCGCCTGCCACCCCGTGGCCTCGGCGACGAGACCCGACACGATCCGCCCTGCGAGCCCTCCGACCGTCGTGCCCGCGATGTAGCTGCCCGCGGCCGCGGCCGCGTGGCGGGGACCCACCTCCTCGGCGAGGTAGGCGAGCGCGACGGCGGGCACGGCCCCCAGCGCCACCCCCTCGGCGCAGCGCAGGGCGAGCAGGACGACGATGTCGCCGCCGAAAGGCGCGAGCATCCCCAGCGTGGTCGCCGTGATCACTCCGACCGCCATCGCGGGCACTCTGCCGATCCGGTCCGCGACGACGGACCAGCCGATCACCGACGCCGCCAACCCCAGCGTGGCGGCGGAGACGCTCAACGCGGCGGTCGCCGGATCCACGGCGAGGTCGCGGGCAAGCTGCGGCAGCACCGCCTGCGGCGCATACAACTGCGCGAACGTCGCGATGCCCGCGAAGAACAGGCCGAGGATGAGCCGCCGGTACGCAGGGGATCCCGGGGCGTGACCGACGAACGTCACCGAACGCGGATCCGACGTCGCGCAGCTCGGGGACGCAGCGCGATCGGATCCATGTCCTCCATCCTCACACGTCCGCGGGGCGTCGTCCGCGGCGAGCCGGCGAAGGCACTGGGCCGTGTTTCCAGCACATGCGGAACGGGCCGCCACCTGCCCGGAGGCGAGGTGACGGCCCGTTCGTCGAAGGGTGACGCTTACGCGTTGCCGCCCGAGAGCTTCTCGCGCAGAGCCGCGAGAGCCTCGTCGTCGGCCAGCGTGCCGGCGCCGGCGGAGTCGCTCGAGAACGACTGCGCGCTCGCGCTGAAGTCGTCGCCCGCAGCGGCCTCGGCCTCGGCGGCCTTGATGACCTGCGCCTTGTGCGCCTCCCAGCGAGCCTGGGCAGCCGCGTACTCCTGCTCCCATGCCTCCCGCTGGGCGTCGAAGCCGTCCTTCCACGCACCGGTCTCGGCGTCGAAGCCCTCCGGGTACTTGTACTCGCCGTTCTCGTCGTACTCGGCGAGCATGCCGTACAGGGCCGGGTCGAACTCGGTGCCGTACGGGTCGACCGACTCGTTGGCCTGCTTCAGCGACAGCGAGATGCGGCGACGCTCGAGGTCGATGTCGATGACCTTGACGAAGACCTCTTCGCCCACCGAGACGACCTGCTCGGCCAGCTCGACGTGCTTGCTGGACAGCTCCGAGATGTGCACGAGGCCCTCGATGCCGTCCGCGACGCGCACGAACGCACCGAACGGAACGAGCTTGGTGACCTTGCCCGGGGTGACCTGGCCGATGGCGTGGGTGCGGGCGAAGACCTGCCACGGGTCCTCCTGCGTCGCCTTCAGCGACAGGGAGACGCGCTCGCGGTCGAGGTCGACCTCGAGGATCTCGACGGTGACCTCCTGGCCCACCTCGACGACCTCGGAGGCGTGCTCGATGTGCTTCCAGGACAGCTCGGAGACGTGCACGAGGCCGTCCACGCCACCGAGGTCGACGAACGCACCGAAGTTCACGATCGACGACACGACGCCCTTGCGGACCTGACCCTTGTGCAGGTTGTTGAGGAACGTGGTGCGCGACTCGGACTGCGTCTGCTCGAGCAGGGCGCGGCGCGAGAGGACCACGTTGTTGCGGTTCTTGTCGAGCTCGAGGATCTTGGCCTCGAGCTCCTGACCGAGGTACGGCGTCAGGTCGCGGACGCGGCGCAGCTCGATGAGCGATGCCGGCAGGAAGCCGCGGAGGCCGATGTCGACGATGAGTCCACCCTTGACGACCTCGATGACCTGACCGGTGACGACGCCGTCGTTCTCCTTGATCTTCTCCACGTCGCCCCAGGCGCGCTCGTACTGGGCGCGCTTCTTGGACAGGATCAGACGGCCTTCCTTGTCCTCCTTCTGGAGGACGAGGGCCTCGACCTGGTCGCCGACGGAGACGACCTCGTTGGGGTCGACGTCGTGCTTGATGCTCAGCTCACGCGAGGGGATGACGCCCTCGGTCTTGTAGCCGACGTCGAGGAGGACCTCGTCGCGGTCGATCTTGACGATCGTGCCCTCGATGATGTCGCCGTCGTTGAAGAACTTCAGGGTCTTCTCGACCGCAGCCAGGAAGTCCTCGGCAGATCCGATGTCGTTGATCGCGACCTGCTTGGTGGCCGGGGCGGCCGTTGCGGTAGTCATGTAGTGGGTTGTCCTTGTTGATGGATACTCGGGCCGCGGCACGCGCTCAGCAGAGCACAGGATCGCACCGCGGCGAATTGAATGTGTCTTGGTCGTCACGCACGCAGGAGGAACCCCCCACCGGTGACACCTCATGCTATCAGGTCGCTGAGCGTTCCGGTGACCGCATTCTCGCGGCCCGCGCCCCTCGACCGTCCGGCACAGCAGTGACCAACGCCGCGCTTCCGCGTGATGTTCCCCGGGGCCGGCTTCCCGCGCTCCTGGACGGATGCGATGACGGCCCTGGCAGACTGTGGGGATGACCGACGCCGCTCCGAAGCTGCTCCTCCTCGACACCGCCAGCCTCTACTTCCGCGCCTTCTACGGCGTGCCCGACGCGGTCAAGGCGCCGGACGGCACCTCGGTGAACGCAGCCCGCGGGCTGCTGGACATGATCGCGAGGCTCGTCACGGCCTACCGGCCCACTCACCTCGTCGCCTGCTGGGACGACGACTGGCGTCCGCAGTGGCGGGTCGACCTCATTCCCAGCTACAAGGCGCACCGCGTCGTCGAGGTGGTCTCGGGCGGAGCCGACGTCGAGGAGGTGCCGGATCCGCTCGAGGCGCAGATCCCGATCATCCGGGAAGCGCTCGGCGCACTCCGGATCCCTATCATCGGGGTCGCCGCACATGAGGCCGACGACGTGATCGGCACGCTGGCGACCGTCGCGGAGATGCCCGTCGACATCATCACCGGGGACCGGGACCTGTTCCAGCTCGTGGACGACGCCCGAGGCGTCCGGGTGATCTATACCGGTCGCGGCATGAGCAACCTCGAGGACCTCACCGAGGAGGCGGTGGTGCGCAAGCACGGGGTGCTCCCGAGCCAGTACGCCGACTTCGCGACGATGCGCGGCGACGCCTCCGATGGGCTCCCCGGCGTGGCCGGGGTCGGCGAGAAGACCGCGGCGAACCTCCTCGCCGTGCACGGCGACCTTGTCGCGATCCGCGCCGCCGCCGAGAGCGCGGAGGGCATGTCGGCGGGCGTGGCGAAGAAGATCCTCGCCGCCTCGGACTACCTCGATGTCGCCCCCACCGTGGTGCGCGTCGCGACCGCGTTGCCGATCTCCGTCCCCGCCGAGCCGCTGCGGCCGCTCGACGCCGCCGAGACCGCCGCCGCCGTCGGCGTGGCCGAGCGGTGGAACCTCGGCACCTCGATGGCCCGCGCGCTGGAGGCGCTCAGCCGCACCGCGTGAGGGCGTCCGCCGGCAGCCCGCGTTCAGCCCGCCCAGCGCAGCAGCCGCTCGAGCCCCCAGGTCGTCACGATCCGCTCCGTCGGAATCCCGGCGCGCTCGGCCCGCTCGGCGCCGTGATCCAGCAGCGAAAGCTGCCCCGGCGCGTGCGCGTCGGAGTCGATCGAGAACAGGCAGCCGAGGTCCAGGGCGAGCGCGAGCAGATCGTCCGGCGGATCATGGCGCTCCGGTCGGGAGTTGATCTCGACCGCGACGCCGTTCTCGGCGCACGCCTCGAAGACGGCACGGGCGTCGAACCTCGACGGCGGCCGGGTGCCTCGCTCACCCTGCACGAGCTGCCCCGTGACATGTCCGAGCACGCTCACGCGCGGGTTCGAGACCGCGGCGACCATGCGCCGCGTCATCGGCCCCGGATCCATGGCCAGCTTGGAATGCACGGACGCGACCACGATGTCGAGTTCCCCGAGCAGTCCGTCCTCCTGATCCAGACCCCCGTCATCGAGGATGTCGACCTCGATCCCGGTGAGCATCGTGAGCCCGTCGCCGCTGAGCGCGCGCACCTGGGGCAGCTGCGTGCGCAGCCGCTCGGAGCTGAGCCCGCGCGCGACGCGCAGCCGCGGAGAGTGGTCGGTGATCGCGAGGTACTCGTGCCCCAGGGCGCGCGCGGCATCGGCCATCGCGGCGATCGGCGTCGTGCCGTCCGACCACTCCGTGTGCGCATGCAGATCGCCGCGCAGCCGGGACCGCAGCTCCGACGCGATCTCCGGCTCGACCTCGCCGCGCAGCTCGACGAGATAGGACGGCGTCCGCCCGTCGAGCGCCTGTCGGATGACCTCGAACGTCGAGGATCCGATTCCCTTCGCCTGTTGGATCCGGTTCAGATCCGACCTGGCGTCCTCGGGGAGTTCGGCATACGTGGCCGCGGCGGCGCGGAACGCCTTGGCCCGGTAGCGCGAGGCCCGCTCGCGCTCGAGCAGCCTGGCGATCTCGAGCAGCGCCTCCTGCGGATCCATGTCGGCCCTCCCCGGCCCGTCAGCTCGCGGCGAGCTCCTGGGACGCCGCGACCCATGCGTCCAGCTTCGCGATCGCGCGCCCGTCGTCGACGGCGGCCTCCGCTCGCACGAGTGCCGCACGCAGACGGTCCACGATCGCGACCTGCGCCTGTGCGGGGTCGTGGGACAGCTCGTAGGCGACGATGCCCGCCGCCGCGTTCAGCAGCACGATGTCGCGCACCGCACCGCGCTCGCCTTCCAGCGTGCGGCGCAGCACGCCGGCATTGTGCTCCGGGGATCCGCCGATCAGGTCGGTCAGCTCCGCGAGCGGGATCCCCAGGTCGCGCGGATCGAGGTCGTGCTCGTGGATGTCACCGCGGGTGACCTCCCAGATGCGGCTGTGCCCGGTGGTCGTGAGCTCATCCAGCCCGTCATCGCCGCGGAACACGAGCGCCGTGGCACCGCGGGTACGGAACACGCCCGTGATCAGCGGCACCCGGTCGAGCTGTGCGACGCCCACGGCGTTCGCCTCCGCACGCGCCGGATTGCAGAGCGGGCCCAGCATGTTGAACACGGTCGGCACGCCGAGCTCCGCTCGCACGCCGCCCGCGTTCTTGAACCCGGGATGGAAGGCCCCCGCCCAGGCGAAGGTGATGCCCGTGCGGTCGAGGATCTCGGCGACTGCCTGGGGGTCGAGCGTGAGCTGGAGTCCCAACGCGCCGAGGACGTCGGAGGACCCGGATGCCGAGCTCGCCGCGCGGTTCCCGTGCTTGACGACGGGGATGCCGGTCGCCCCGATGATGATGGCGGCCGTCGTTGACACGTTCACGGTCCCGATCCGGTCTCCCCCGGTGCCCACGATGTCCAGCACGTCCGAGGACACGGGGAGTGGCACGGCCGCCTCCAGGATGGCGTCGCGGAAACCGACCACCTCATCGATGGTCTCCCCCTTCGCACGCAGCCCGACGAGGAAACCGGCCAGCTGCGCCTGGGTCGCCTGCCCGCGCATCACCTGACGCATCGCCCAGGTCGACTCGTAGACGCTCAGATCGCGTCCGGCGAGGAGCGTGGAGAGGACATCGGGCCAGGTCAGAGCATCCGCCATGCCAGCGATCCTAGCGATGTGATGCAGTCGTGATCCCCGCTCCGGCAATCCGCGACCCGCCCGCAAGCCCGCGTCTCTCAGGGGATTCGCGGCTGGTTCCGAGGTCACACCGAGGCCCGGACGAGCTGAACCGCCGTCGCCGGTGCGACAATCGGCGTCTCGGATCGGCCATAATGGACAGGTGACGACCTCAGCGACGTATGCCCCGGTGGCGAGAACGATCAAGCGCCCCAACCCGGTGGCTGTGGGAACCATTGTCTGGCTCGGCAGTGAGGTGATGTTCTTCGCGGGACTCTTCGCGATCTACTTCACCCTGCGCAGCACCTCTCCGGAGCTGTGGGCCGCGCGAACCGAGCAGCTGAACGTGCCGTTCGCCGCGATCAACACCTTGGTGCTGGTGCTCTCCTCCGTGGCGTGCCAGATGGGCGTGTTCGCAGCTGAGGACATGCAGCCCTACCGGCTTGCGAAGGGACAGAAGAACCTCGCTGGCAAGCGCTACCTGTTCGGTTGGGGCATGGTCGAGTGGTTCTGGCTGACCTTCGCCATGGGCGCCTTCTTCGTGTCGGGTCAGGTCTGGGAGTACTCGACGCTGGTGGCCGAGGGGATGCCGATCTCGGCCGACTCCTACGCCTCGGCGTTCTACATCACCACCGGCTTCCACGCCCTGCACGTCACCGGCGGTCTGGTCGCGTTCCTGCTGACCCTCGGCCGGGCCTTCGCCGTCAAGAACTTCACGCACAAGGAGGCGACGACCGCGATCGTGGTGTCCTACTACTGGCACTTCGTCGACGTCGTCTGGATCGTGCTGTTCTTCGTCATCTATTTCCTCAAGTAAGAAGCGGAGCGGATTCCCGACATGGCACGTGAGAAGAAGCGCCGTACCGGCCGTCGCAGCCCCCTGGCTGCCGCGGCACTGATCGGCGCAGGCCTGATGATCACCGGCGGCGTCTACGCCGGTGCGAGTGCGGCGTTCGCCGCGACCGAGCCGGCGTCCGTCACCGCCGCGGTCTCGACCGAGGACGGGCAGAAGCTGTTCCAGGCGAACTGCGCCACCTGTCACGGCATGAACCTGCAGGGCACCGCCACCGGGCCCAGCCTGTACGGCGTCGGCGAGCTCGCGGTCGAGTTCCAGATGTCCACCGGGCGCATGCCGCTGCAGATGCAGGGCCCGCAGGCTCCGCAGAAGCACCCGCAGTTCTCCGAGGAGCAGATCAAGAACGTCGCCGCGTGGGTGCAGTCCGTGGCTCCCGGCCCGACCTACCCCGAGGAGAAGATCCTCGACGGCAAGGGCGACGTGGCGCACGGCGCCGAGCTGTTCCGCATCAACTGCGCGATGTGCCACAACGTCGCCGGCGCCGGCGGCGCCCTGACCGAGGGCAAGTACGCACCGGGCCTGATGAAGACCAGCGCGCTGCACATGTACGCGGCCATGGTCACTGGACCTCAGAACATGCCGGTCTTCGGCAACATGAACCTTTCGGCCGAAGACAAGCGCGACATCATCTCGGCGCTGCTCTTCCAGCAGAACGCGCCGCAGGTCGGCGGCATGGACCTCGGATCCCTCGGACCCGTCTCGGAAGGTCTGTTCATCTGGATCTTCGGCATCGGCGCATTGGTCGCCATCACCGTGTGGATCACGGCGAAGTCCAACTGACGCCGGCATATCGCAGAACGTACGAGGAGAACCATGGCACACGACGACCCGCACGCTCTTGACCGGACCTATCAGGCACCGGCCGGGCTGAGCGTCGACGTCAGCGACCCCGCGCACAACCCGGGGCTGCCCGCGCACCGCGAGCGCATCACCGACCAGGATCCGAAGGCGATGAACGCCGCGGTCCGCACGGTCTACACGCTCTTCTACCTCTCCCTCGCGGGCAGCATCTGGGCGGTCGCCGCCTACATGTTGTTCCCGATCGAGAGCGGCTCGCTCATCGATGTGCGCTACAACAACCTGTTCATCGGCCTCGGAATCGCCCTCGCCCTGCTCGCGCTGGGTATCGGCGCGATCCACTGGTCGAAGGCGATCATGGCGGACCACGAGCACATCGAGTACCGCCACCCCACTCGTGGCCGCGACTCCACCCGCGAGGCTGCGATCAAGGCCTTCGCCGACGCGAACGAGGAGTCCGGTTTCGGACGCCGCGTGATGATCCGCAACTCGCTCATCGCCGCGGTGGTCGCCTCGGTCGTCCCCGGCCTTGCCCTCTTCCGCGGCCTGGCTCCGCACAGCACCCCCGAGAACCCGATCGCGGGCGACCCGGTGCAGCTGCTCAAGCACACCATGTGGGAGAAGGGCATGCGTCTCGCGCACGACCCCGACGGCACGCCGATCCGCGCTGCGGACATCGTGCTGGGCTCCGCCGTGCACGTGATCCCCGAGCCGCTCAGCAAGGTCGGCCACGAGGACGGCTACCTCGAGGAGAAGGCCAAGGCGATCGTGCTGCTCGTCCGCCTGCTTCCCGAGCAGCTCCACCCCTCCGAGGCGCGCAAGGACTGGGCGTACAACGGCATCGTCGCGTACTCCAAGGTCTGCACCCACGTCGGCTGCCCCGTCGCGCTGTACGAGCAGCAGACGCACCACCTGCTCTGCCCCTGCCACCAGTCGCAGTTCGACATCACCGAAGAGGCCAAGGTCATCTTCGGTCCGGCGGCGCGCCCGCTGCCGCAGCTGCCAATCACGGTCGATGACGAGGGCTACCTCGTCGCGCAGAGCGATTTCCACGAACCCGTCGGTCCGAGCTTCTGGGAGCGTCATTGAGCACCGCAACTGTTACCGAGCAGAAGTCCTCGGAGAAGCCTTCGGAGGCGCCCCTGGGCGGCCGATTCGTCGGCGGTCTCTCCAACTACATCGATGAGCGGACGAGCCTCTCCGGTTTCGTCAAGGAGCTCGGCCGGAAGATCTTCCCCGATCACTGGTCGTTCATGCTCGGCGAGATCGCTCTGTGGAGCTTCGTCGTGGTGCTGCTGTCCGGCACCTTCCTGACGTTCTTCTTCCAAGCGTCGATGGTGCCCACGCACTACGCCGGGGCCTACGCGCCCATGCGGGGCGTGGAGATGTCCGCCGCACTCGACTCGACACTGCGCATCTCGTTCGATCTGCGCGGCGGCCTGCTGGTCCGTCAGATCCACCACTGGGCGGCGCTGACGTTCGTGGCCGGCATCGGCGTCCACATGCTGCGCGTGTTCTTCACGGGCGCGTTCCGCAAGCCGCGTGAGCTGAACTGGGTGATCGGCTTCG
This sequence comes from Microbacterium sp. NPDC060117, assembly GCF_042729315.1. Classification (NCBI taxonomy): domain Bacteria; kingdom Bacillati; phylum Actinomycetota; class Actinomycetes; order Micrococcales; family Microbacteriaceae; genus Microbacterium; species Microbacterium sp. NPDC060117. The sequence goes on along the minus strand of NZ_JBHWXR010000002.1, from coordinate 127,911 downwards.
TGCTGTTCGTCCTCGCCATGGCCGAGGGCTTCACCGGATACTCGCTCCCCGACGACCTGCTCTCGGGCAACGGCCTCCGCATCATCGACGGCATGATCAAGGGCCTGCCCTTGATCGGCACCTGGACCTCGTTCATGCTGTTCGGCGGCGAGTTCCCGGGCGACCAGATCGTGGGACGCCTCTACACGCTGCACATCCTGATCCTGCCGCTCCTGGTGATCGGCCTGGTCGTACTGCACCTCATGCTCATGGTGATCAACAAGCACACGCAGTTCGCCGGCCCCGGCCGCACGGACGAGAACGTCGTGGGCTACCCGATGATGCCGATCTACATGTCGAAGATGGGCGGTTTCCTGTTCATCACGTTCGGCGTGATCGTGCTGATCGCCTCGCTGTTCCAGATCAACCCCATCTGGAACTACGGCCCCTACGATCCCTCCCCCGTGTCGGCGGGTACCCAGCCGGACTGGTACATCGGATTCGCGGACGGCGCTCTGCGTCTGGCGCCGTCGAACCTCGATGTCGTGTTCCTCGACCACACATGGTCGTTCGGGATCATCCTCCCGGTGCTGGTGCTGGGCCTGTTCATCGTGCTGGTCGCCGTCTACCCCTTCATCGAGGCGTGGATCACGGGCGACAAGCGCGAGCACCACATCGCGCAGCGTCCTCGCACCTCCGCCACGCGTACCGCGATCGGCGTGGCCGGTGTGATCTTCTACGCGACGCTGTGGGCTGCGGCCTCGTCCGACCTGATCGCGACGCACTTCTCGCTGACGATGGAGGGCGTGATCCACACGCTCCAGGCTCTGCTGTTCATCGGCCCGGTGCTCGGCTACTTCGTCACGAAGCGCATCTGCATCGCCCTGCAGAAGAAGGACCGCGAGATCGTCCTGCACGGCTACGAGTCCGGTCGGATCGTGCGCCTCCCCGGAGGCGAGTTCATCGAGGTCCACAAGCCGGTCGACGTGTACGACCGCTGGAAGCTCATCGACACCGAGGTGTACGAGCCTCTCGTGGTCCGCCCGAACGCCAAGGGCCGCATCCCGTGGACGCAGAACCTGCGTTCCTCGATGTCGCGCTGGTTCTTCGAGGATCGTCTCTCGCCGCTCACTCAGACCGAGGTCGCTGCAGCTGACGCGCACCAGCGTCACGCGCTGCACGACACGGACGAGGCCGCGCACGACGAGATCGTGGCGTCCCACACCCGTGCCGGTGTGAGCGAGGACCAGATCGCACCGGTCGACACCACGCACGTCAGCGAGACGCCGAACACGCCGAGCTCCGCGCTCGCCCCGGAGTCGCTGCCGACGAAGGAGGGCGGCGAGTAGGCCGCTCCCCCACCTCGATCGAAGGCCCCGTCACACGACGGGGCCTTCGTCGTTCCCGGACCTGTCCCCGGAGTAGCCTGGCCGCATGACTTCTGCCATGGATCACTTCGCCGCAAGGCTCGCTCACGAGACCGATGCGAGCGACGTGCACGCCGCCCGCAGGGCCGGCGAACAGCTCGCCGTCGTCGACGTCCGCAGCGACGAGGCCTGGGCGCAGGGACGCGTCGTCGATGCGATCCACATGCACTACAGCGAGATCGCCGAGAGGGCGCCGCGGGAGATCCCCCCGGGCACCTCCGTGGTGGTCTACTGCTGGAGCCCCGGGTGCAACGCCGCAGACAAGGGAGCCCTCGAGTTCGCCAAGCTCGGCTACGACGTGAAGCTCATGATCGGCGGCTTCGAGTACTGGGTCCGCGAAGGCTACCCCGTCGCGGACGCCGATGGCGTGCACCGGCGCCCTGTGGATCCCCTCACCGGGGTGGCCCGCGTGCGCTCACGTGCCTGACATCCACGACGCCCGGACCGCAGCGGCGGACGAGTCCGAAGACGCCGCAGCGGCGCACAAGCCCGACGATGAGCTGCGGGAGTCTCTCCGTGCCCGGGAGAGCGCACTGCACTCCCCTGCGGTCCGAGGCGATGCAGCCGCCCTGGACCGGATCCTGCATCAGGACTTCCGGGAGATCGGTCGCAGCGGCAGGCTCTGGACCCGATCGGCGATCATCGGCGCACTCGTCGCGGAAGAGCGCGGCGCTGCACCCGAGGAGACCCGAGACTGGACGATCGAGCGTCTCGGACGGCGGCATGCCCTGCTGACCTACACGATCTCCGGAGCGTCCGGCGCGAGCCGCCATTCGTCCCTGTGGGAGCACGACGGCCTGGAGTGGCGTCTGCGCTTCCACCAGGGGACGCACATCGCGCCAACGCCCTGACTCTCCACTGAAGCACACCCGGGCGGCGCTCCCACGGCTTCACACCACCGCATCCGTAGCGGCTGCATGGACCCGGAAAAGATGCTGACACACGAAGAAGGCCCTGGAGCGGTGCTCCAGGGCCTTCTCACACGGCAGTCCGCTCAGCGGGCGAAGTGCCCGCGGTAGTACTCGTAGACCCACCCGACGATCGCGACCACGAAGATGGCCAGCGCGACCGGGAAGAGGAACACGCCCACAGCCAGCGCGATCATTCCGACCGCGGCCGCACCGGCGAGCACGATCGGCCACCAGGACCACGGGCTGAACTCTCCGAGCTCCGGGTCGCCGTCATCGATGTCGCTCGTGAGGATGTCCTCGGGCAGCGTGCCGCCCTGGGCCTTGTGCGTGCGGTCGAGGTAGAACGCGATCATAGCGCCCATGAACGCGGCAAAGAACAGGGCGACGGTGCCGACCCACTCGATCGCCTTCACGGGCGGCTCACCGGCGTGCGCGACCAGGTTCCAGACCGTGTAGGTCACGCCCACGAAGGCGAAGAACGCGGTGAGGATCCACCACAGGACGATGTTGTCGCGCATGGGTCAGTGGGCCTTTCCGTCAGCGGCCGCAGCAACCGGGTGCTCGGCGGCCTCCGGGTGGTTGAGGTCGAACGCCGGACGCTCGCTGCGGATACGCGGGATCGAGGTGAAGTTGTGCCGAGGCGGCGGGCAGGACGTCGCCCACTCGAGCGAGGCGCCGTAGCCCCACGGGTCGTTCACGGTCACCTTCGGAGCCTTGCGCGCGGTCAGCCACACGTTCAGGAAGAACGGCAGCATCGAGGCGCCCAGGATGATGGCGCCGATCGTCGAGACCTGGTTCTCCCACGTCCAGTTGTCGTACGCCGAGTAGTCGGCGTAACGACGCGGCATGCCGTCGACGCCCAGCCAGTGCTGGATGAGGAACGTCATGTGGAAGCCGATGAACAGCATCCAGAAGTGCACGTAGCCGAGGCGCTCGTTGAGCATGCGGCCGGTCCACTTCGGCCACCAGAAGTAGAAGCCGGCGAACATGGCGAACACGACCGTGCCGAACACCACGTAGTGGAAGTGCGCGACGACGAAGTACGAGTCGGAGAGGAAGAAGTCCAGCGGCGGCGACGCCAGGATCACGCCGGTCAGACCGCCGAAGACGAACGAAACCAGGAAGCCGAGGGCGAACACCATCGGCGTCTCGAAGGTGACCGATCCTCGCCAGAGCGTGCCGATCCAGTTGAAGATCTTCACGCCCGTGGGGACCGCGATGAGCATGGTCATCAGTGCGAAGAACGGCAGCAGCACACCGCCGGTGACGTACATGTGGTGCGCCCACACCGCCACGGACAGCGCGGCGATCGCGATCGTCGCGTAGACGAGGGTCTTGTATCCGAAGATCGGCTTGCGGCTGAACACCGGGAAGATCTCCGAGACGATGCCGAAGAACGGCAGCGCGATGATGTAGACCTCGGGGTGGCCGAAGAACCAGAACAGGTGCTGCCAGAGGAGGACGCCACCATTGGCGGGGTCGTAGATGTGCGCGCCGAGCACGCGGTCGGCCGCGGCGGCCAGCATGGCGGCGGCCAGCACCGGGAACGCCATCAGGACCAGGAGGCTGGTGATCAGCGTGTTCCACGAGAAGATCGGCATGCGCCACATGGTCATGCCCGGCGCGCGCATGGTGATGATCGTGGTGATGAAGTTCACGGCGCCGAGGATCGTGCCGAAACCGGACATGCCGAGTCCCAGCATCCACAGGTTGCCGCCGGCGCCAGGGGTGAACGACGCGCTCGCGAGCGGCTGATAGGCGAACCAGCCGAACGAGGCAGCGCCCTGCGGCGTGAGGAAGCCCGCGACCGCGATGGTCGAGCCGAACAGGAAGAGCCAGAACGCGAAGGCGTTCAGACGCGGGAACGCGACGTCGGGGGCGCCGATCTGCAGCGGGAGGATCGCGTTCGCGAAGCCCGCGAACAGCGGGGTCGCGAACATCAGCAGCATGATCGTGCCGTGCATCGTGAACAGCTGGTTGTACTGCTCCTTCGTCGGCACGATCTGCATGCCCGGCGAGAACAGCTCAGCGCGGATGATGAGGGCCATCACGCCACCGAGGAGGAAGAACAGCACCGAAGCGATCAGATACATGTATCCGATCGTCTTGTGGTCCGTGGAGGTGATCCACTTGACGACGATGTTGCCCTTCTGCTCGACGCGGGTCGAGCTGAGCAGAGCCGCCTGACGCGGCGGGATCGTCGTCGGACGCGCGCCGGTCTCTGACGTGTCGGGAAGAGTGCTCGTCATTCTGCTTACTTCGCTTCCGAGTCAGTCGCGGGCTTCCCGGTGCCGGGGAAGTTGGTGAGGCGGTCGTAGGCGTCGGTGATGTCGCCGGTGTTGCCCTCGTCCTTGAGCTTGGTCAGGTACGACTGGTATTCCGCGTCGCTGACGACCTTCACGTTGAAGAGCATCATCGAGTGGTACTCGCCGCAGAGTTCGGCGCACTTGCCCTGGTAGGTGCCCTCACGGGTCGGCGTGAACGACCAGGAGTTGTCCTTGCCGATGTACATGTCCTTCTTGTAGAGGAAGTCGATGATCCAGAACGAGTGGATGACATCGCGCGACTGGAGGGTGATCTTCACCTTCTTGTCGACCGGCAGGTACAGAGTGGGCAGGGCGGCCTGATCGATGTTGCCGGCCTTGTCGGGCTGGGCCTGGACGCCCATGGTCCAGACGGCGTCGGAGTTGTCCTTCTCCGTGCCGTCGTACTGGAAGTCCCACGCCCACTGCTTGCCGATCGCGGTGATCGACACATCGGGCTTGTCGTACTGCGTCTCGATGATCGTCTGATCACGCGCCGTGAAGGCGAACATGCCGAAGATCAGGATCAGCGGAACGAGGGTGTAGAAGATCTCGATCGGCATGTTGTAGCGCAGCTGCACCGGCAGGCCGGTCTGCCCCTTGCGACGCCGGTAGGCGATCGCGGCCCAGCCCATCAGACCCCAGGTGATGAGGCCGACGATGAGCAGGACGATCCAGGAGTTGACCCAGAGCGCGGCGACCCGATCGGTCTGGTTGGTGGCCGGTGTGCCATCGGCGACGAAGCCCGGAAGGAATCCGTGGAGCTCTGTGGGAGAGCATCCCGCGAGGGCCACGGCTGCCGCTACTCCCAAGGGGAGTGCGGCCCAACGAAGGCGGCGTTTCGAGGGCACGATGCACCTTTCAGATCACGGACGTGGGCTACCCCAGTCTAGGGCAACCTCACACCCGATTCACGCCATCCACGCAGGTTCGGCGTGGTTGGCGCAGGGGTGGAAGAAGGGATTCCGCGGGTCAGTGGAAGCTGTCGCCGCAGGCGCAGGAGCCCTGCGCGTTGGGGTTGTCGATCGTGAACCCCTGCTCCGAGATGGTGTCCTTGAAGTCGATCGCAGCGCCGTCGAGATACGGCACGCTCATGTTGTCGACGATCACCTCGACGCCGTCGAAATCGACGGTCTCGTCGCCTTCGAGGTAGCGCTCGTCGAAGTAGAGCTGATAGATCAGGCCGGAGCATCCGCCGGGCTGCACGGCGACGCGCAGGCGGAGGTCGTCGCGACCCTCCTGCTCCAGCAGGCTCTTCACCTTCGCCGCGGCGGCGTCGGTGAGCTTCACGCCGTGGGCGGTGGTCTCGGGGGTGAGGGTGATGTCGCTCATGTCGCTCCTTGGATCGGCCGTGCACTGGCACGGTTCCCGTGCTTCGAGTCTACCGCCGCGCACGAGGGCGGCATCGATCGCGACCGGCCGTGACCGCGATCGATGCGCCCTGACTCGTCAGAGGGTGATCTCGTTCATCCGGGTGAGCAGCAGCGCCTCGGTGGCCACGGCGTGGCGGAAGGTGTCCAGATGCAGCGACTCGTTGGGGCTGTGGGCGCGCGAGTGGGGATCCTCCACGCCGGTGACGAGGATCTCCGCGCCGGGGAAGCGCTCCACGAGGTCCGCGATGAACGGGATGGATCCGCCGATGCCGAGGTCGACGGGTGCGGTGCCGTAGCCGTCCGCCATGGCGCCGCGCACCAGCCCCACGGCCCAGCCGCTCGTGTCGACCAGGAACGGGTTGCCGAGATCGGCGTCGGAGAAGGAGAGCTCCGCACCGAAGGGCGCATGGGCGCGCAGGTGTGTCTGCAGCGCGGCGTAGGCGTCGTCCGCACTCTGCCCCGGCGCGATGCGGCAGCTCAGCACGACGGTGGTCTCCGGTGCGAGCGTGTTGGACGCGGCGGCCACGGAGGTGGCGTCCACCCCGATCACGGTGACCGAGGGCTTGTTCCAGATGCGGCTGAGGATCGTGCCGTCGCCGATGGGCGTGACGCCCGGCAGCAGCCCGGTCTCGTCGCGCAGCGTCTCCTCGCTGTACTCGGGCGTGGCGGCGTCGCGCACCGTGAGGCCCTCGACCGCGACGGATCCGTTCTCGTCCCAGAGCGTGTTCAGCAGCCGGATGGTCGCGAGCATGGCATCGGGCACCGCTCCCCCGAACATGCCGGAGTGCGAGGCGTGGTCGAGCGTGCGCACAGTCAGGGTGAATCGCACGGCGCCGCGCAGTGAGACCGTCAGACCCGGCGTGGCGGAGTCCCAGTTGCCCGAATCGGCCACGACGATCGCGTCGGCGCGCAGGGCGTCCTCGTTGTCGCTGAGGAACTGCGCGAACGAACGGGATCCGTACTCCTCTTCGCCCTCGATGAACATCGCGATCCCGAGGTCCAGGTCGTCGCCGAGCGTCTCCGCGACCGCGCGGATGGACGCGATGTGCGCCATGATCCCGGCCTTGTCGTCGGCGGCGCCGCGACCGTACAGACGTCCGTCACGGACGGTGGGCTCGAACGGCGGGGTCTCCCACAGCTCGTCGTCGCCGGGGGGCTGCACGTCGTGGTGCGCGTAGAGCAGGATCGTGGGCTTGCCGTTGCGCGCGGCGCGGCGCGCCAGGATCGCAGGCTGCCCGACCTCGTCGGTGCCGGGGATCGCGGCCCGCAGCACGCGCACGCTGTCGAACACGCCGGTGGCTTCGACGAGCTCGGAGATCGCCGCGGCGCTGCGCACGAGCTGGGTCTGATCGAACGCGGGCCAGGCGACCCCGGGAATGCGCACGAGGGTGCCGAGATCGCTGAGCGCGGCGGGGATCCCGGTGCTCACGGCTGCGGTGACGGCGGCTTCGACGTCACCGGGTGCGGTGACCGAGGAGGAGGGAGAAGTCATGCAGGTAATCTTAGAGAACACCCTTTTCCCGCTCTCTCGACATCAGGAGCCTTCGTGCCCAGCACTCCCACCCCCGCACCAGAGGACTCCTCCTCCGCCGACGCGAGCGGCAAGGGGCGCCGTACGCCGACGCGGGCCGAGCAGGAGGCCGCCCGACGCCGCCCTCTCGTGCCGGACACCAAGGAGGCCAAGGCGCAGGCCCGCGCCGACCTGCGCGTCCGTCAGGAGCGCCAGCGCGTCGGCATGGCCAACGGCGAGGAGAAGTACCTCCCCGTCCGCGACCGCGGCCCGCAGCGGCGCTGGGTGCGGGACTACGTCGACGCCGGCTGGCACGTCAGCGAGTGGATCATGGCCCTCATGGTCGTCGTGATCGTCGTGTCTCTGATCCCGAACACCCTGGTCGCCTACTGGGCGTTCATCGGCCTGTGGGGCTTCATCGCGATCGCGATCATCGACATGGTCTTCCTCGGCATCCGCGTGAACCGTCGGATCGCCGACAAGTTCGGCAAGGACAAGCGCGAGCGCGGCCTGGCCTGGTATGCCGCCATGCGGTCGCTGCAGATGCGCTTCATGCGGCTGCCGAAGCCCCAGGTGAAGCGCGGGCAGTACCCGGATTGATCCGGACCCCCTCGACATGAGAGAAGGATCCCGTGCGCGACGCGCCGGGATCCTTCTTCGTGTACGGCGTGGCCCGCACCGCTCGCCGAACGGGATCAGCGGCCGGAAAGTCCCGCGCGGATCTGGCGTGCCCAGAGCGGCCCCCGGTACAGGAACGCCGTGTAGCCCTGCACGAGGGTCGCACCGGCGTCGAGTCGCTCCCGCACCTCGGCTCCCGTCTCGATGCCGCCCACCGAGATCACGCAGAAGTCGGCGGGCACGGCGTCGCGCACGAGGCGCAGGACGGCGAGCGAACGCTCCTTGAGCGGCGCGCCGGAGAGACCGCCCTCCCCCGCCGCGACGACCTTCGCCGGATCCGTGGTGAGGCCTTCGCGCGAGATCGTGGTGTTGGTGGCGATGAGCCCATCCAGCCCTTCGGCGACGGCCAGCTCCGCGATCGCGGTGACCTCGTCGTCGGGAAGATCGGGGGCGATCTTCACCAGAAGCGGGGTCGCACCCGCCGCGACCTTCACCGCGCGCAGCAGCGGCGCGAGGGTCTCGACGGCCTGCAGCCCGCGCAGGCCCGGCGTGTTCGGAGACGAGACATTGATCGCGAGATAGTCGGCGAGCGGCGCGAGGCGCACGGCCGATGCGACGTAGTCCGCGGTGGCGTCCTCGACGGCGACCACGCGGCTCTTGCCGATGTTGACGCCGATGACGGCGGAGGGCCGGCGCCGCCGCAGCTTCCAGAGCCGCTTCTCCGCAGCCTCCGCACCGGCGTTGTTGAAGCCCATGCGGTTCACCACGGCGCGGTCGGGGATGAGGCGGAACAGGCGGGGCTTGGGATTGCCCGGCTGCGGAATGGCCGTGATCGTCCCGACCTCCACATGCCCGAAGCCGAGCGCGGACAGCCCGCGCACGCCGACGGCGTTCTTGTCGAATCCGGCGGCGATGCCGAACGGGGTGGGGAACGTGAGCCCGAGCGCGTGCACCTCGTCGCCCGCGGCGGGGCGGGTCAGCGCACGCGCCACCCAGGAGAATGGCGGCACGCCGAGGATCCGCACCACGACCATGCCGGCATGGTGGGCGAATTCGGGATCGAAGCGCGCGAGGACGAGGCGGAAGAGCAGAGGATACATCCCTGCCAGGCTACCGGGGTCCGGACCCTGATCCCGACCTGTCGCTCAGAGCGCGGTGTGCGCGGCCGTCCTGTGATGGTCGGCACGCAGTTCGGCGATCGACGCCTCGAAGTCCTCGAGGGAGTCGAACGCCTGGTAGACGCTCGCGAAACGGAGGTAGGCGACTTCGTCCAGATCCCGCAGCGGGCCGAGGATGGCCAGGCCGATCTCGTTGGTGTCCAGTTGAGACACGCCGGTCTGACGCACGGCCTCCTCGACGCGCTGCGCGAGGATCGCCAGATCCGCCTCGGTGACGGGGCGGCCCTGGCAGGCCTTGCGGACGCCGGAGATCACCTTCTCGCGGCTGAACGGCTCCATCACGCCGGAGCGCTTGATGACGTTGAGGCTCGCGGTCTCGGTCGTCGAGAAGCGTCCGCCGCACTCCGGGCACTGACGGCGACGACGGATCGACAGACCGTCATCGCTCGTGCGCGAGTCGATGACGCGGGAGTCCGGGTGACGGCAGAACGGGCAGTGCATTCGAGAAAGCCTACGCCCCGGCCACCGCGGCGGGCGCGGCCGCGGCTGTGAACCGGGCCTCGACGGCCTCGCCGTGGGCCGGGAGGATCTCGGCGTCGGCGAGCGCCACGACGCCCTTGCGAGCACGCGCCAGCGCATCACGGTCGTACGAGATCACCTGTTGCGGGCGGAGGAACGTGTAGGCGCCGAGGCCGGACGCGTAGCGCGCCTGTCCCCCGGTCGGGAGCACGTGATTGCTGCCCGCCATGTAGTCGCCCAGGCTCACCGGCGTCTGGTCTCCGACGAACACGGCGCCGGCGCTCGTGAAGGCGGCGGCCGCCTCCTCGGCGTCGACGAGGTGCAGTTCGAGGTGCTCGGGGGCGTAGGCGTTGCTGAACGCCACGGCGGCAGCACGATCGTCGACCAGGACGATCGCCGACTGGGGGCCGTCGAGCGCCGTCTGCACGCGCACGCTGTGCCGGGTGACGGCAGCGGCCGTCGCGACCTCGGCCGCGACGCGGTCCGCGAGCTCCGCCGAGTCCGTAACGAGAACGGCGGAGGCCTGCTCATCGTGCTCGGCCTGGCTGATCAGGTCGGCAGCGATGAGACGAGGGTCGGCCTTGGCGTCGGCGACGACGAGGATCTCGGTCGCACCCGCCTCGGAGTCCGTCCCGACGACACCGGCGACGGCGCGCTTGGCGGAGGCGACATAGTTGTTGCCCGGGCCGGAGATCACGTCGACCGGGTCGAGTCCGATCGCCGCGACGCCGTGTGCGAGCGCGCCGATCGCGCCGGCGCCGCCGATCGCATAGACCTCGTCCACGTCGAGCAGAGCCGCCGCGGCCAGGATGGTCGGGTGGATGCGGCCGTCCTCGTCCGCCTGCGGCGGGGAGGCCAGCGCGATGCTGTCGACGCCGGCGACCTGGGCAGGGACCACGTTCATCACGACGCTCGAGGCGAGCGGCGCCTTGCCGCCGGGGATGTAGACACCGACCCGGCCGACCGGCTGCCAGCGCTGGACGATGCGCGCGCCCGGACCGATTTCGGTGACCTGTGACGCGGGCACCTGCGCGGCAGAACCCTGGCGCACGCGATCGATCGCAGCCTCCAGCGCCTCGCGCACCTGCGGGTCGACTCCGGCGAGCGCCTCGTCGAGGTGCTCTCGAGGGACTCGGATCGCGTGCCCGCTGACCCGGTCGAAGCGCTCGGCCTGCTCGCGCAGCGCCTCTTCGCCGCGGACGCGCACGTCCTCCACGATCGCGGTGGCGGTCGCCAGGGCCTCGGCGCGGGCAGCCGTGGCGCGCGGCACGGCGGCCAGCATCTCGGCGGTGGAGAGGGTGCGACCCCTCAGGTCGATCGTCTGCATGCGTCCTCAGCCTCGGGTCATGTTCTCGGTGTCGTGCAGGTAGCCCACGCGACCGTCGTCGTGGCGCACCACGAAGGCGCCGCCGCGATCCTCGAGAACAAGGATCCACGCATCGGGCCCGATCGTGAAAATCGTGTCTCCGCGTGCGTCATGAACTGCCCGCGTGTCGGGCGCGAGCGCCCAGAACGGCTGGGGCTGCTCACCCTGCCCCGCCGACCCCGAAGCGACCTCGCGGCCGTCGTTCTGCGGCACGACGTCGACCGCGTGCGTGGCGACCTCGTCCGCCGAAGGTTCGAGCAGCTCGCCGAGCACCTCGGTCATGGTGTCGGACAGGTCGTGCGGCGCGGTCGCCGCGTCCGGCTCCTGCTCGGATCCGCGAGCGGCGTCCGTTTCGGGCCCCGACTCCGTCGCTTCCTCGACATCGGCGACGGCGCGCCGGGCGTCCGCCCGGGTGGCGGGCTCGCCCTGCTCCTGCGGGTCCTCCGCGGAGGCCGGCGCCACGGAGGCCTGGCGATCCACGGGAGCCGAGTCCAGAATCGCCTCGGTCGGCGCATCGTCGGCCGGCACGACATCGGACGGGGCGTCGGCGGCCGGCATCGCCGTCTCCACCGCGACCGATGTCTCCCCGTGCGCAGACGCCGCAACGTCGTTCTCTTCCGACACGAGGAAGGACTCACGATGGTGCTCCGGCACGTAGCCCGCCTCTCCCTGGACCACCGCGCCGGTGACCCCGGTGGCGGAGAGATGCCCTGCGGCTCCGACCTCGTTCTCGTGCAGCAGACCCGGATCCACGTCGTCCTCGTTCTGCGGGTCGGAGATGCTTCCCCTCGCCCGCACCGGCCGCGGTCGGGTGAACACCGGACGCACCGGGTTCGCGTTGCGGTGCGCGAGGGTCTCGATGCGGTCCTCGAAGTCCTCGCGGATCCCGGGGATGAGCGTTGCGAACACGGTGACGCCGACGAGCACCAGCATCAGCAGGATCTCCAGCCACAGCGGCCACGTGACCAGCGCAGACCGCCGGGTCGCGGCGACGAGATCCAGCTGCTGCCACAGCATCACGGCCCAGCTGACCAGGGCGACGGAGAAGGCCACCGAGGCGAACTGATCGATGCCGAGGGAGCCGACCCGGCGGATCCCCTCGGGCGAGAGGCGTCGCAGCACGATGAGGAACGCCGCCGCGGTGGGCACGCCGATCGCCAGTGCCCAGGCGCCGTTCATCGTCCAGACGGTCGCCGAGGCGTCGAGGACGCTGCCGGCACCAGGCACGAAGGACAGCGCGAACGCGATCACCCATGCGGCGATCACGATCAACTCGCGCAGCGTGAAACCGAACCAGCCCTGCTGCGGAGCCGCAGCCGGCAGGGGCGCGTCGTCGACTTCCGTGTCGGACGGAGCGAGAGTGCTCGATGTCGGATCCTGTTCGTCCTGCGCCATCTCAGCGAAGGGGACGTCGCCGGTCATCAGTACTTCCTTTCGTCGTGCGGCCGCTGGGGACTTCGGCCGTCGAACGGGACCAGATACTACCTGGCGGCGGTGGGGACCCCCTGAGCGGCCTGCGCCTGCGCGACAGCGGGCGCGTGCTCGGGCAGAGAAGCGCGGTTCCCGGCTCAGCCCAGGCACTGCGGGCCGAGCAGCGACTTCAGGTCGCCGAACAGGTCCGCCGTGACAGTCACCGGCATGGGCACTTCGAACACCTTCGCGCGGCCGCCGCGATGCATCTTCAGCATGACCTCGGTCTCGCCGGCATGCCGGCGCAGCACGTCGGCCAGATCCTCGATGACCCGCTCCGTGGCGCGCTGCTCCGGGACGAGCAGAGACAGCGGGCCGGCGGCGTCGAAGGACCCGATGTCGGGAGTGAACGCCGACTGCGCATGCAGGTTCATGCCGTCGTCGCGGCGGGAGACGCGCCCGCGCACCGCGAGGATCGTGTCCTGCTGGAGCGTGCTCTGGAACTCCAGATACGTCTTGCCCATGAACATGATGGTGATCTCGCCGCCGAAGTCCTCGACGGTGATCATGCCGTAGGGGTTGCCGCTCGCCTTGGCCACGCGGTGCTGGACGCTCGTGACGAGCCCTGCGACGGTGACCTGGTCGCCGTCCTGCAGATCCTCCGACTCCAGCAGGCTGTTGATGGCGATCGAGGCATGCTTCGCGAGCGGCACCTCGAGCCCGGCGAGCGGATGGTCGGAGACGTACAACCCGAGCATCTCGCGTTCGAACGCGAGCTTGTCCTTCTTCGTCCATTCCGGACGAACCGGTACCTTGGGCGGCGCGACTTCCTCGATCTCGTCGTAGAGGCTGTCGAAATCGAACCCGATCGCGCCCTGCGCCTCGTTGCGCTTCTGCCCCACGGACGCTTCGACGGCGTCCTCATGGATCTCCACCAGCGCCCGGCGGGTGTCGCCCATCGAATCGAACGCCCCGGCCTTGATCAGAGACTCGACCGTGCGCTTATTCGCGACGTGCAGCGGCACCTTCTTGAGGAAGTCGTGGAACGACGCGAAGTTCTCCTCCTGACGCCCCTGGACGATGCCCTCGACGACGTTGGATCCGACGTTGCGCACCGCGCCGAGGCCGAAGCGGATGTCCTCGCCGACGGCCGCGAAGAAGTTGATCGACTCGCGCACATCGGGCGGCAGCACCTTGATGCCCATCCGCCGGCACTCGTTCAGGTACAGCGCCATCTTGTCCTTGGAGTCGCCGACGCTCGTGAGCAGCGCGGCCATGTACTCGGCGGGATAGTGCGCTTTGAGGTACGCGGTCCAGTACGAGATGACGCCGTACGCCGCGGAGTGGGCTTTGTTGAAGGCGTAGTCGGAGAACGGCAGCAGGATCTCCCAGAGCGCGTTCACGGCCCCGTCCGAGTAGCCGTTCGCGTGCATTCCGGCCTGGAAGCCCTCGAACTGCTTGTCCAGCTCCGACTTCTTCTTCTTGCCCATCGCGCGGCGCAGGATGTCGGCTTGACCGAGGGAGAACCCTGCCACGCGCTGCGCGATCGCCATCACCTGCTCCTGGTAGATGATGAGGCCGTAGCTCTCCTCCAGGATGTCCTTGAGCGATTCGGCGAACTCCGGGTGGATCGGGGTGATCTCCTGCAGACCGTTCTTGCGCAGCGCGTAGTTCGTGTGGGAGTTGGCGCCCATCGGGCCCGGGCGGTACAGCGCGATGAGGGCCGAGATGTCGCCGAAGTTGTCCGGCTTCATCAGACGCATGAGTGCGCGCATCGGACCGCCGTCGAGCTGGAACACGCCCAGCGAGTCACCGCGGGTGAGCAGGTCGTAGGACGGCCGGTCATCGAGTGCGAGGTCCTCGAGCACGAGCTCCTCACCCCGGTTCATCCGGATGTTCGCAAGGGCGTCGGAGATGATCGTGAGGTTGCGGAGCCCCAGGAAGTCCATCTTGATCAGGCCGAGGGACTCGCAGGATGGATAGTCGAACTGCGTGACGATCTGGCCGTCCTGCTCGCGCTTCATGATCGGGATGATGTCGATCAGCGGGTGCGAGGACATGATCACGCCGGCCGCGTGCACGCCCCACTGGCGCTTCAGGTTCTCGAGGCCCAGGGCCGTGTCGAACACGGTCTTCGCCTCGGGGTCCGACTCGATGACCACGCGGAACTCGCTGGCTTCCTTGTACCGCGGGTGCTGCGGATCGAACATGCCGTCCAGCGGCATGTCCTTGCCCATCACCGCGGGCGGCATCGCCTTGGTGAGCTTCTCCCCCATGCTGAACGGGAAGCCGAGCACGCGGCCCGCGTCCTTCAGGGCCTGCTTGGCCTTGATCGTGCCGTATGTGACGATCTGCGCGACGCGCTCGTCGCCGTACTTCTCGGTGACGTACTGGATCACCTCACCACGACGACGGTCGTCGAAGTCGACGTCGAAGTCGGGCATCGAGACGCGGTCGGGGTTGAGGAAGCGCTCGAAGATCAGGCCGTGCTCGAGCGGGTCGAGGTCGGTGATCTTCATCGCGTAGGCCGCCATGGATCCGGCGCCGGATCCACGTCCGGGACCCACGCGCACGCCGTTGTCCTTGGCCCAGTTGATGAAGTCGGCGACGACGAGGAAGTAGCCAGGGAACCCCATGGACGAGATGACCTCGACCTCGTAGTTCGCCTGCTTGCGCACCGCATCGGAGATGCCGCCCGGGTAGCGGAACTGGAGGCCCTTCTCCACCTCCTTGATGAACCAGCTCTCCTCCGTCTCTCCGGGCGGGACCGGGAAGCGCGGCATGAAGTTGGCACTGGTGTTGAACGAGACGTCGCAGCGCTCGGCGATGAGCAGCGTGTTGTCGCATGCCTCTGGGTGATCGCGGAAGACCTGGCGCATCTCCGCGGCGGACTTCACGTAGTAGCCGTCGCCGTCGAATTTGAACCGGTTCGGGTCGTCGAGGGTCGAGCCCGACTGCACGCAGAGCAGTGCGGCGTGACTGGTCGAGTCGTGCTGGTGCGTGTAGTGCAGGTCGTTCGTCCCGACGAGCGGGATCCCCAGGTCCTTCGCGATCTTCAGCAGGTCGCCGGTGACGCGACGCTCGATCTCGAGGCCGTGATCCATGATCTCGGCGAAGTAGTTCTCCTTGCCGAAGATGTCCTGGAACTCTGCGGCGGCGGCGCGGGCCGCGTCGTACTGCCCCAGACGCAACCGGGTCTGGATCTCGCCCGAGGGGCAACCGGTGGTGGCGATCAGACCCTTGGAGTACTTCTGCAGGATCTCGCGGTCCATGCGCGGCTTGAAGTAGTAGCCCTCCAGGCTCGAGGTCGAGGAGAGGCGGAACAGGTTGTGCATGCCCTCGGTCGTCTCGGAGAGCAGCGTCATGTGCGTGTATGCGCCGGATCCGGAGACGTCGTCGCGACGCTGCTCGGGCGAGCCCCACTGCACGCGCGACTTGTCGCTGCGGTGCGTGCCGGGGGTGACGTAGGCCTCGATGCCGATGATCGGCTTGACGCCGGCAGCCTGGGCCGCCTTGTAGAACTCGAACGCGGCGAACGTGTTGCCATGGTCGGTGACCGCGACGGCCGGCATGCCCTGCGCGACGGCCTCCTGCACGAGCGGCCCGATGCGCGCAGCCCCGTCCAGCATCGAGTACTCGCTGTGCACGTGCAGGTGGACGAAGGAGTCTGATGCCATGCCTTCGAGTCTACGTTTCTGGTCAGACTTTGAGACGTCCCCACCCGGGCTGAAGGCCTGGGGAAGGATGCGCTCCGGCGATCCACATCCGTCTGGCTGGAGTTGTGCCGTTCGGCAGGCGGATCGGGCCGATTCCGCCCGCCGAACGGTATTCCGCCAGCCAATCGGTTCAGAAGACACCGGATACGCTGAACCGATGACCACCCCCGACTTCGTCCTGGCGCTTCGGAAGCACATCGGCCACGCCCCGCTGAGCCTCGTCGGCGTTACCGCGATCGTGTTCCGCGACGAGAAGGTGCTGCTCGGCAGGCGGGCCGACAACGGCGCCTGGCAGGCGGTGTCCGGAATCGTCGAGCCGGGCGAAGAACCCGCCGACGCCGCCGCGCGGGAGTGCCTCGAGGAGGCCGGCGTGGTGGTGAAAGTCGAGCGGCTCGCCCTCGTGCAGCAGCTCCCTCGGGTGACCTATGCGAACGGCGACGAGGTCGACTACCTGGATCTGGTGTTCCGCTGCGCCTGGATCTCGGGCGAACCGCACCCTGCCGACGGCGAACTCACCGAGGTCGGCTTCTACGACCTCGCCGCGATGGGCGACGTCGACGATGCCCACGTCCGCAAGATCGCCCTCGCCGTGGCCGAGGACGACCCCGCGCACTTCCGCGGCGGGCGCCCGCCGCGGACCTGAGCACTCCCCGCCGCTCGATGCCTAACGCAGATCAAGACGCATCAGCACCCGGGGGAACCCGTTGATCACGGATCCGGTGTCGGACGCCTTGGTGAAGCCGGCGGACTCGAACAGCGCGCGGGTACCGACGTAGGCCATGGTGAGATCGACCTTGGCACCCTGGTTGTCGACCGGGTATCCCTCGATCGCCGGCGCGCCGCGGCCCCGTGCATAGTCGACGGCTCCCTCGATGAGCGCGTGTGAGATCCCCTGCTTCCTGTGACCGGGGCGCACGCGGAAGCACCACAGCGACCAGACGTCGAGATCGTCGACGTGTGGGATCAGTCGGTTTCGTGCGAACGACGTGTCCCTGCGCGGGTGCACCGCCGCCCAGCCGACCGGCTCGTCGTCCAGGTACGCGATCACGCCCGGAGAGGGATCCTGTTCGCACAGCTCGCGAACCCTCGCTGCTCTGGCCTCGCCGCGCAGCGCCTGGCTCTCCTTGCTGGGGATCCGATAACTCAGGCAGAAACAGGACTGCGATGTCGGGTTCTTCGGCCCCACGAGCGTCGCGACGTCGTCGAAGACGGTGGCGGGGCGAACCTCGATGTTCATGTTCCCAGTCTGCCCCGGAGGGCCGACATCACGGCTCGACGATGCGCTGGTCGGTGTTCGTGTAACTGATCGAGTCCGCGACGGTGCCCACGAGGCCCATCGTGACGCGCAGCAGGCCGGGTTTGACATCGTCCAGGGGCGGAGGCGTGTCGGTCCCCAGGGTCAGTCCACGGCCGTCCTGCGTGGTCGCCGTGATCGAGCCCAGGTACACGCTCACATGCCCGGTGAGGGTCATGGTGTCGGCGTTCGTCACCAGTCCGGCCTTGTCCGGCGGACGGACCGTGAGTGAGAACCCGGTGATCGTGATCGAGTCCGCAGAGATCTTCAGCGCGCGCACCGTGCCGCCGTCGATCGTCGGTACATCCACGATCGCGATGCCGCTCAGCCCGGTGAACGACAGCCCTTGGGAGCCCATGGAGGCCGGGGTCTTCGTGAAGACCGGCGCGCTCTCGTCCTTGGCGGCGATGACCGGCGTCGGTGCAGGTGTGGGCGCCGCTGCACCCGGAGCGCCGGGCGCCGTGGCACCGGGCGTCGCCGGAGCTCCCGGTAGCGCCGGCAGTCCCGGCACCGGAGAACCGGGCGTTCCCGACGTCGGAGGGGGCGTCGTCGGCGACGGGCTCGGCGAGGGGCACCAGAGCAACGGGATGCACAGCCCTGTCGGCTCTGACGCCGGAGCCGTGGCGGCCCCCAGGGTCAGTGGGGCGACGAGGGCGAGCGATGCCAGGAGCACGGCAGCGTGGCGACGCCGCGGCCTCACGATGCGCCCTCCTCTGGCTCGCCCGCGGGCGCAGGATCGCGGGGCCCCATCCAGGCGACGACCAGCACAGCCCCGGTGCCCGCCAGGAGCATCCCCACGATGAAGCCGCCGAGATTCACCCCGATCAGCGAGTAGATGGCGACGACGAGCGCGAGGATGCCGTAGAAGACGTGGTGAGCGGGCATCGTGATCGCGAGGATCCCGAGCAGCAGCAGTGCGATCGGGATGATCGTCGCCTGCAGTCCCTCGATGCCGAGCTGCACGTGCAGATGGCCGATGTCGAGCTGCCCGGAGAAGAACATCTCCACGCCGCCGATCGCCACCAGCAGCCCCCCGATGAAGGGGCGTTGACGCCGCCAGTGCCGGAACCCCCGTACGGCCGTCTCATCCGCGGACATGCTGGCCGCATCCACGGAATCGTCGGCGCCGTGGGGATCGACATCGGGCGAGGGCTCGGGACGCACCGGCCTCAACCCCGGAGCCTCGGCATCACGACGATCGCGCCGCGCGGACCCCGACGCGCTCGTCTCATCGGTCATCGGAGTGCCGTTCAGAAGCATCCCTGCGAACCGTCCGTCAGCTCCAGCGTCATACCCGTGAGGGTGAACACCGAAGCCTGGGTGCTCCAGGCCGTCTGCTGCAGATTCTTGATCGAGACGGTGTCGGCGTCCTGAGCGAAGTCGCCCGCCGTCCCCTTCGCCTCGGTGTTCACGGTGGACGCGTCCACGCCGATGCGGATCGCTCCGAAGGAGGCGTCGCCCTTGAGCCCGGTCATGCCGATCTGCAGATCGCTGGCGGATGCCGGGTTTCCGTTGCCGCCCGCCTTGATGAGCACCCCGACCTTGCCGAGGGGCGTGTCGGTGATCACGGACTGGCAGAGGTCGCTGAGGGTCGCACTCTTGATGTTCGCGATGGCGACGGTGTGCTCCTTGCCCTCCGTGTCCTTCGCGACGCCTGCGTACTGCGAGAAGCCGGATCCCTCCAGTTGGGAGGCTCCGATCTGGAACTGGCTTCCCGAGACGGCGAACGACACGGGCACGGCGCCCTGAGCGACACCGCCCATCAACGCTGCGGCGACCACTCCCGCCGGAATCGCGACAAGAGCGATACGACCGGCGTGGGACGACCCGAGCTTGCGGACGCGTTCGGACTTCGGGAACTTCATCGATCCTCCTCCAGTGCGCCGACTGCGGTGGCGACGCTCACTGGTCGAGTATATTGCCCGTTGACTCAGAGTCAATACTGGACGCGGCGGCCGCCCCGCCCCACTAGGCTCGGGACATGCCCGACCTGCGACGTGCCCGACTCACGCCCGAGGAGCGTCGTGCGCAGCTCGTCGCGACAGGAGTGAACTTCCTCGCCGAGCATTCCCTGGACGAGCTCACGATGGACGTGCTCGCCCAGCGCGCCGGAGTGTCGCGGCCTCTGCTGTTCCACTACTTCGAGACCCGGCAGGGCATGCACCTCGCGGTGGTGACCATGGCGAGGGACAGCCTGCTGCTCGCCTCGGAGCCGCGCGACGACCTGGAACCCCGGGCGCGCGTGCGCGACACGCTCCTGCGTATCACGGAGTTCGTGCGCCAGCACCAGGGCACGTTCCACTCTCTCGTGCGCGGCATCGCGAGCGGAGATCCCGCCGTCCGCCGGGTGGTGGACGAATCGCGTGACCTCAATGCCGAGCGTCTTCTCGACGCGTTCACCGAGCTCGGCGCCCCGGACACGCCGGGGCTGCGCGTCGCTCTGCGCTCGTGGGTGTCGTTCACCGAGGAGACCCTGATCAGCCTGGTCATCGACCGGGATGAGAATCCGGAGGTGGTCGTCCGGTTCCTGGAGGCGACCCTCGACGGCGTGGTCTCGGCGACGGGTGAACTGCCCCTCTGACCCCGAGGTGTCAGACCGCGCTGCTCAGTCCTCGTCGCGGAGCACGTCCAGCGCATGCTGGAAGTCGGCGGGGTATGGCGATTCCGTCTGCACCCACTCCCCGGTGATCGGATGGGCGAACCCGAGCCGGTGCGCGTGCAGCCACTGCCTCGTCAGGCCCAGCCGCGCCGACAGGGTCGGGTCCGCGCCGTACAGCGGATCACCCACGCACGGATGGCGATGGGCGGCCATGTGCACCCGGATCTGGTGCGTCCGGCCGGTCTCGAGGTGGATCTCCAGCAGCGATGCGCCCGGGAAGGCCTCGAGCGTCTCGTAGTGCGTGACCGAGGGCTTGCCGTCGGGGATCACGGCGAACTTCCAGGAGTGGCTCGGGTGCCGCCCGATCGGCGCGTCGATCGTGCCGGCGAGCGGATCCGGGTGTCCCTGCACGACAGCGTGGTAGATCTTCTCGACCGTCCGCTCCTTGAAGGCGCGCTTGAGAGCCGAGTAGGCGTCCTCGGTCTTCGCGACCACCATGAGCCCGCTGGTTCCCACGTCGAGGCGATGCACGACGCCCTGCCGTTCCGGGGCGCCGCTGGTGGCGATCCGGAAGCCGGCCGCCGCGAGAGCGCCGACCACGGTCGGCCCCTCCCAGCCCACAGACGGGTGCGCGGCGACGCCGGTGGGCTTGTCGACCACCACGATGTCGTCATCGTCGTAGACGATGCCGAGGTCCGGCACCGCGATGGGTTCGATCCGGACCTCCTGCTTGGGGGCCCATTCCACGTCGAGCCAGCCACCGGCGCGCAGCTTGTCCGATTTGCCCAGGACGACGCCGTCGAGCGCCGCACCTCCGGCTTCGGTGACCTCTGCCGCGAAGGTGCGGGAGAAGCCCAGCATCTTGGCCAGCGCCGCATCGACGCGGACGCCGTCGAGTCCGTCCGGAACGGGCAGAGAACGGGATTCCATGATCAGCCCTCTGATCCGGCGCCTTCGCGCGGCGCAGGACTCTTCGGATCCGCGCTCGTCGCGACGTCATCCGCGACGATGTGCGCGGAGGAGGTCTCGATGCCGGAGGAGCCCTCTTCGACACCGGCGAGTCCGGACGTCTCGCCGGCGGAGGAATCGGAGACCGGCTCGTCCTTGTGGTCGCGCTCGCGGGTGCCGTCGAGGCGGAGACCCGTGATGATCAGCAGCGCGATCGAGATCATGCCGCTGACGATGAAGATGTCGGCGACGTTGAAGATCGCCGGAAGCATCCACGGCATCGAGATCATGTCGACGACGTGTCCGACGCCGAATCCCGGTTCACGGAAGATCCGGTCGGTGAGGTTCCCGAGCACGCCGCCCAGCAGCGCTCCGAGCACGACGGCCCACAGCCGCGCGCGCACCGAGAACGCCTTCCACACGATCACGCACGCGACCACGGCCAGCGCGATCGTGAAGATCCAGGTGTAGCCCGCGCCGATCGAGAACGCCGCCCCGGAATTGCGGATGTAGAAGAGTTGCAGGAAGCCCCCGAGCACGGGAACGACCTGCTCCTGGGGCAGGTGGGCGATGGTGAGGTACTTCACAAACTGGTCGGCGGCCAGCACGAGCACTGCGAGAATCGCAATGATCGCGCCGGCCGCCGAACCGTGAAGCGGTTGACGCCGGGTCAACGGGGCCCCTTACTGCGCGGAGGAGGCGTCCCCGTTGGGGCCGCCCTTCTCGTCGAGGTCGCGGAGCTGACCCTCGATGTAGCTGCGCAGCTGCGTGCGGTACGAACGCTCGAAGTCGTGCAGCTCGGTGATCTTGCCCTCGAGCACATTGCGCTCGCGCTCGAGACGTGCGGTCTCCTCGCGCTGCTTCTGCTCCGCGTCGGCGAGGATCTTCGAGGCCTGGGCCTTCGCGTCGGCGATGAGCTGGTCGCGCTGCGACTTGCCCTCGGCGACGTGCTCGTCGTGCAGACGCTGGGCCAGCTCGATGATGCCGGCGGTCGCGGCAGCCGGCGCACCGGTCTCCGCGATCGGAGCGGCGACGGGCGCGGGGGCTGCTGCAGCCGGGGCCTCGGCCACGGGAGCGGCCTTCTCGCCCGACTCGTAGGCGGCGAGCTTCGCCTTCAGCTCGGCGTTCTCGTCGAGGGCCTTGCGCCACTCGAGCACGACCTCGTCGAGGAAGTCGTCGACCTCGTCCGGGTCGAAGCCGTCCTTGAATCGGACGTGCTGGAACTGCTTGGTGACGACGTCATCCGGGGTCAGTGCCATGGGTGGCTCCTCTTTCGATGAGTTCTCGGTGGCCGGGTGGAAATGGCGCCTGCCCCTCGGCGTGCACCTTCAGAAAAGCATAGCCGTCCGATCCCTGCGCCGCGAAGGCGCACGGGAACCGGCGGTCAGATGAACGATCTGGTGATCGACATCAGGATGAGCACGATGATCATCGTGAGGGTGAAGCCCAGGTCGAGCGCGACAGGTCCGATCCTCAGCGGAGGAATGAGGCGTCGGAACATCCTGATCGGCGGATCCGTGAGCGTGTAGATGATCTCGGCCGCGATCAACCCCGCGCCACGCGGGCGCCACGAGCGGTTGAAGATGGGGATGTACTCCAGGATCAACCGTGCGAACAGCGTGAGCAGGTACAGCAGCAGCAGGATGTTGAGGATCGCTGCGATCACAGAGACCGCGGGCGGCACCACCACGTGTCAGGAGTGCGCGAGCGCGGGCTCGTCGCCCCCGGCGATCCCGCCCTGTCCCGACACCGCGATGCTCTCCGGCGACAGCAGGAAGACCTTGCTCGTCACGCGCTCGATGCGCCCGTAGAGGCCGAGCGAGAGCCCGCTCGCGAAGTCGATCAGACGGCGCGCGTCGGCGTCGCTCATCTGCGAGAGGTTGATGATCACCGGAATCCCGTCACGGAAGCTCTCCGCGATGACCTGGGCGTCGCGGTACTGCTTCGGATGCACGGTGAGGATCTCGTTCACGGCCCCGGCGGAGGGCTGACGCACAGCCGTCGGACGACGCAGCGGCGTCACCGGGGCGGGCTTGGCCTCCTCGCGCTCACGGCGCACCTCATCCCGGCGGACGGGCTCGTGACGGATCTGCTCCTGGCGCGCGCTGTGCGCGGCCGGGGCAGCCTCCTCGTAGACCTCTTCCTCATCGGCGAGGCCGAGGTACACCATGGTCTTCTTCAACGGGTTCCCCATCGTGTCCTCCGAACGTGTAGGGGTGGTTCTGTTTCGAGGCTAACCCTGGGCGGGTCGTGGCCCCGTGATTGCCGAGCCGATGCGAAGGTGTGTCGCGCCGGCGGCGATCGCCTCGGCGAAATCTCCCGTCATGCCTGCGGAGATCCAGTCGGCTCCGGGCGCCACGGCGCGCACCCGCTCCGCATACTCATGCACGCGGGCGAAGGCCGCCGCAGGGTCCTCGTCGAGCGGTGCGACGGCCATCACGCCGCGCAGCCGCAGCGTCGGCAGTGCGAGCACCTGCTCGGCGAGCTCCTCGAGCTCTCCCGGCGCGACTCCGCCACGACCGGGATCGTCGGTGAGGTTGATCTGCAGCAGCACGTCGAGCAACTGATCGTCGACCGCGGCGCGGTCGAGCGCTTCGGCGATGCGCAGGCGATCCACCGAATGGACCGCCTGGGCCGCGCGGCGGATCGCGCCGGCCTTGTTCGTCTGCGCCTGGCCGATGAAGTGCCAGCGCAGGCCGTCGAGGGCGGCCAGGGAGGTCGCCTTGGCGGAGAGCTCCTGCTGCCGGTTCTCCCCCACTTCCCGGACCCCGAGATCGTACAGCTCGCTCACGAGCGAAACCGGGTGGAACTTCGTCACGACGATGCGGGTGATCTCCACGGGATCGCGTCCCGCGCGCCGCGCGGCGTCCGCGATCGCTGCATCGATCGCGGACAGCCGCCCGGCGACGGAGCTCACTTCAGGAACTCGGGGATGTCGAGGTCGCTCTCATCGAAGGCCGGCTCGATGCTGGTGTGCACCGGCGGAATCGACGGCGCGGTCACCGAAACCGTCTCCCGCGGCGCCTCCTCTGTCTGCGCCGAGTCCTCGCGCTCCTCGACGGAGGGCTTCTCGGTGACGGCGGGTGCCGTCGTACGCGAGAAGATCTGCGGGTCGAGACGCAGCGTGGGTTCGCCGCTGTCGAAGCCGGCCGCGATCACCGTGACGCGCACCTCGTCGCCGAGGGTGTCGTCGATGACCGTTCCGAAGATGATGTTGGCCTCGGGGTGCGCGGCTTCCTTGACCAGATCCGCGGCGTCGTGGATCTCGAAGATGCCGAGGTTCGATCCGCCCTGGATCGACAGCAGCACGCCGTGCGCGCCTTCGATCGACGCCTCCAGCAGAGGCGACTCGACGGCGAGCTCAGCGGCCTTGATCGCACGGTCCGCACCGCGCGCCGAGCCGATGCCCATGAGCGCGGAACCGGCTCCCTGCATGACCGACTTGACGTCGTTGAAGTCCAGGTTGATGAGACCGGGCGTCGTGATGAGGTCCGTGATGCCCTGCACACCGGCGAGGAGCACCTGATCGGCGGTCGCGAACGCCTCGATCATCGAGATACCGCGATCGCTGATCTCGAGCAGACGGTCGTTCGGCACCACGATGAGGGTGTCGACCTCTTCCTTCAGCTTCGCCACGCCGGCGTCGGCCTGGCTCTGCCGACGGCGGCCCTCGAACGAGAACGGCTTGGTCACGACACCGATGGTCAGGGCGCCGATCGACTTCGCGATGCGCGCCACGATCGGCGCGCCGCCGGTGCCGGTGCCGCCGCCCTCGCCCGCGGTGACGAAGACCATGTCTGCGCCGGTCAGGGCCTGCTCGATCTCCTCCGCGTGGTCCTCGGCGGCGCGTCGGCCGACCTCCGGGTCGGCGCCGGCTCCGAGGCCGCGGGTGAGGTCGCGGCCGACGTCGAGCTTGACGTCCGCGTCACTCATGAGCAGCGCCTGCGCATCGGTGTTGATCGCGATGAACTCGACGCCGCGCAGGCCGAGATCGATCATGCGATTGACGGCATTGACGCCGCCACCGCCGACACCGACGACCTTGATCACGGCAAGGTAGTTCTGGTTCTGGCTCATCCCGTCCTCCGATGTTGTCGAGCCCCGGGCCGGAAACCTTAAACCTCAAGCAGAAGGTTAAAGTATTTCCCGGTATTGCTTTCTCTTGGATCGAAGGTAAGCGGCGCATGGCACCCAGGAGCCAAGCGACACGCACCTGCGCGCGATCGAGGCGGATATTCGTGCTCAGCCGACGACGCCGACGCCCGGGGAGGACACGTCGTACGACGCGGCGGCGGGGTTCGCCTTCATCAGGGCCTGCAGGGAGCGGGTCTTGAGCGCCGACTGCTCGGCACTCCCCCACACCACCTTGGCGCCGCCGGTCAGCTGCAGGACGATGTCGTCCGGAGTGGACGCGGTGGCGCCGTCGACCTGCGCGCGCAACTCGGCGGGCAGCGTGCGCAGCGCGGTGCCCACCGCCGCGAACGCCGGGGATGCCGTGCCGCCGCTGACGTCGATCAACGCGTATCCGGCCGGCCGTCCTTCACTGGTCGAGAGCACGACCCCCGCGGCGTCGACGACGGTGAAGCGCCCGTCGCTCTGCTGGATCACGCCGACGGGCGTGCGCTCCACGATCCGCACCACGAGGTCGTGCGGAGGGTGCGCCTCGAGGCGGTACGTCTCGATCAGCGGGAATCTGACCAGCGCGGCCTTGACCGCACTGGCGTCCACGAGCGCGAGCGGCCGGCCCACCTGCTCCGAGAGCGCCTTCTGCACATCGGCGGCCTTGAGGGAGCTCGCCCCCTCCACGGTGATGGTCTGCACCGCGAACAGCGGGCTGTACGCCGCGCCGACGCTGCCTCCCACGATGAGGAGTGCCAGAGCGGCAGCGATGACCCAGCCGATCCGGCGGCGTCGGGAGCGCTGGGTGAAGCGGCGGATCTCCGTGCGCAGCGCCTTCCGGCGCGCACGGGTGGCCTGCCAGAGGTCGCGCGCGGTCAGGGGCGCGTCATCCTGGGACGTCGAACGGTCCGCCTCCTCCGTGCGGTCCGGCGCGATCGTCGGATCAGCCGCCCCGCGCCTGAGAAGGATCGGCGCGGTCGCGTTCTCCTCGTCCGGCAGGCCCGTGACCGCCTCGGACTCCACCGGATCGTTCCCCGTACCTGCCCGCGCCCCCCACGCACGCGTCGGCGCGCCACCGGACGGCTGCGCGCGGACCGGGCGCTCCGGCTCGACCGGAGGCGCCGAAGCGGGGATCGCGGACGGCCGGCGCACGGTCAGCCTTCGGCGGTGGCGCGCAGCGCGTCCAGCACCTGCGGGATGATCTGGTAGACGTTGCCGCAGCCCAGGGTGATCACGTAGTCTCCCTCGCGCGCCACGGACGCGGTGTAGTCCGCGGCCTGCTGCCAGTCCGCGACGTAGTGCACGTGGTGCGGGTCCGCGAACGCGCCGCTGACCAGCTCGCCGGTGACGCCCGGAACCGGATCCTCGCGCGCACCGTAGACGTCCAGCATCACGGTGTGGTCCGCACCGGACTCCAGCACCTCCGCGAATTCGCGGTACATGTGCTGGGTCCGCGAGTACGTGTGCGGCTGCTGGATCGCGATGATGCGGCCGTCGCCGACGATCGTGCGCATGGCATCCAGCGCGGCGCGGACCTCGGTCGGATGGTGCGAGTAGTCGTCGTAGACGCTCACCCCGCGTGCGCTGCCGTGCAGCTCGAGGCGGCGGACGGTGCCAGCGAAGCCCTCCATCGCGCCGGCGGCGTCCGCGAGCCCGTAGCCGAGCGTCGTGAGCACCGCCACGGCACCGGCCGCGTTGATCGCGTTGTGCACGCCGGGAACCGCGAGCTGCATGCGGGCCGAGGAGCCGTGCATTGTCAGCGTCGCGGCGACCGGGCCGTCCGTGACGATGTCGGTGACCCGCAGATCCGCATCCTCCGCGAGACCGAACGAGATCACGTTCGGATGAGTGATCCCCGCCCGGACGCGGAGGGCGCCGGGGTCGTCGCTGGAGATCACGACGGCCTCGCTCGCGGCGTTCGCGAAGGTCACGAACGCGTCGTGGAAGGCCTCGTCGGATCCGTAGTGGTCCAGGTGGTCGGGATCGACGTTCGTGATCAGCGCGACCGAGGTGTCGTAGAGCAGGAAGGTGCCGTCGGACTCGTCGGCCTCGATCACGAAGAGGTCGTCGGCACCGGAGGAGCTGGAAGCGCCCAGCTGCTCGATCACACCGCCGTTGACGAAGTTCGGATCGGCGCCGAGCTCGCGCAGCGCGGTCACGATCATGCCCGTCGAGCTGGTCTTGCCGTGGGCGCCCGCCACCGAGACGAGGCGACGTCCGCGGATCAGCCAGTGCAGCGCCTGCGACCGGTGGATGACGTGCAGTCCACGCTCTTTGGCCAGCACGAATTCCGGGTTCTCCGGCCAGATCGCACCGGTGTGCACGACCGTGTCGGCATCGCCCAGGTTCGCTGCGTCGTGGCCGACATGCACGTCGGCGCCGAGTGCGGCCAGGGCCTGGAGGTTGGCGCTGTCCGCGCGATCGCTGCCGGACACGCGGATCCCCGCGTCGATGAACATGCGGGCGAGGCCCGACATGCCGGATCCGCCGATGCCGATGAAGTGCGCGGCGGTGATGTCTTCCGGGATCGGCAGGGAGAGGTCGGGTCTGATCATGGCTGAATCATCCTAAGTCGGGGCGAGCGGGCCGGAGGCCTGGCTCGCCGGGTCAGGGCGGGGGCGGCTCTCAGTGTGCGAGTGCGCGGTCGGCGAGGGCGATGAGGTCCTCGGTCCCGGTGCGCGATCCGACGAGCTCGGCAGCCTGCCGCATCGAGGCACGGCGGACGTCGTCGCCCAGCAGCGGGACCACCTCGCTCCGTACGCGCTCCGGGGTGAGCTGGCCGTCCTCGATCAGCACGGCGGCGCCCGCCTCGATCGCGGCCGCCGCATTCAGACGCTGCTCGCCGTTGCCGACGGCGTAGGGCACGTAGACGGCAGGGATCCCGAGAGCGCTGATCTCGCTGACGGTCGCCGAACCGGAGCGGGACAGGATCAGATCCGCCATGGCGAACGCCAGATCCATCCGATCCAGGTAGCGACGCATCGCATAACCCGAAGCGCCAGGATCCGGCATGTCCGAGCGGTCGCCGGTCGCATGCAGGATCTGCCACCCCGCGTCGAGGATGTCCCGCCAGGATCCGGCGATCGCCTCGTTCAGGCGCTGCGCGCCGAGCGAGCCGCCGAACACGAGCAGCACGGGCCGCTCCGGATCCAGACCGAACTCCGCCGCAGCCTCCGCGCGGAGAGCGGCGCGGTCCAGATCGACGATCTCCCGGCGCAACGGCATGCCGACGAGCTCGCCCCGGCGCAGAGGCGTGCCGGGGAATGCGACGCCGACCGCCGCCGCGGTGCGGGCGCCCAGCACGTTCGCCATGCCAGGACGGGCGTTGGCCTCGTGCACGACGAACGGGACGCGTTCGCGCCGCGCGGCCACGTACGCGGGGGCCGAGGCGTAGCCGCCGAAGCCGATCACCGCCTCGACGCCGTGCTCGCGGATGTAGGTGCGCACCTGCTTGACGGCACGTGCGAACCGCGCCGGGAACGCCAGGGCCGCACCGTTCGGGCGGCGAGGGAAGGGGACCTTGTCGATCGTGAGCAGCTCGTACCCGCGCTGCGGCACCAGCCGCGCCTCGAGGCCTTCGCGGGTGCCGAGGACCAGCACGGTCGCCTCGGGATCACGGGCGCGCAGGCCGTCGGCGACGGCGAGCAGCGGGTTGACATGCCCGGCGGTCCCGCCGCCGGCCAGAAGATACGTGGTCACTTCAGGAGGGTACCGGACCGACCTGCGGCCGATCCCTGCGCGGGCGCCGGCAGCGTCCGCGCGAATGACAGCAGCACACCGCAGGCCAGCAGTACGGACAGCAGCGACGTGCCGCCCTGAGACATGAACGGCAGCGGGACACCCAGAACCGGGAACACGCGCAGGACGACGCCGATGTTGATGAGCGCCTGGGAGAGGATCCACACGACGATGCCGCCGGATGTGATGCGGACGAACAGGTCGTCCGTCTTGCGGATCATCCGGAAGACGGCGACAGCGAAGAGCACGAACAGCGCCAGCACGAGCGCACAGCCGATCAGCCCCAGCTCCTCCCCCACGATCGCGAAGATGTAGTCGTTGGACGCGGCGGGGAGCCAGCCGTACTTCTCGCGCGAGTTGCCCAGACCGAGCCCGAAGATGCCACCGTTGGCCATGCCCCAGATCGCGTGCACCTGCTGGTAACACGTGGTGAGGTAGCAACTGGTGTCGCTCTTGCTGCTGAACATACTGAGGATGAGCAGCCGCCGCCGTTCGTCGGTCAGGGCGAAAAGCAGCACCGCGGTGCCGATAGCCAGCAGCGGCATCAGGATGACCCGCACCCGGACGCCGGCGAAGAACATCGCTCCCAGCAGGATCAGGAACAGCACCATCGATGTGCCGAGATCGCCGCCGCCGTAGACGGATCCGATGGCGAGGAATGCAACGGGCAGAAGCGGGATGTAGACGTGCTGCCAGCGGCCGAGCAGATCCTGCTTGCGCCACAGGATGAACCCGGCCCAGATGGCCAGCGACAGCTTGATGAACTCCGAGGGCTGGATCACCTGCCCGGCGATCCTCACCCAGTTGGTATTGCCGTCGTTGGTCCAGCCCAGGGGCGTGTAGATCAGCATCTGCAGAGCCACGGCCCCGATCAGCACGACCCATGCCATGCGCTTCCAGAACAGGACGGGCAGCCGGCTCACGAGGAACATCATCGGCACGCCGAGGGCCGCCACGATCGCCTGGGTCAGGACGATCGAGAACGGGCCCAGTCCCTGGTCGACCGCGTTCGCGCTCGACGCCGACAGGATCATCACCAGACCGAACACCGTCAACAGCAGCGACGTCGACGTGATCAGCGCGAACTCGGTGGACACCGGGCGGAACACGCGACCGAGCCTCACTCGCGCGGCGAGCCCGTCGACGCGCGGCTCAGGCGTCGACGCCGGACGTGCTCCCACCTGCGTCACCGGCACTCCCCTGATCGATCCACTGCCGCACCGCCTCGGCGAAGCGGTGGCCACGATCCGCATAGCTGGCGAACTGATCGAAGGACGCCGCCGCAGGAGCGAGGAGCACGGTGTCCCCCTCCTGGGCGATGCCCGCGGCCAGTTCCACCACCCGGGTCATGACCTCTTCAGTGTCGCCGGGGACGACCTCCAGGACCTGCACCGCGGGCGCGTGTCGTGCGAACGCCTCGAGCAGATGCGTCCGGTCGACGCCGATGACGAGGGCCGCGCGGGCGGTCGCCCCCGCTCCGGCCACGAGCTCCGACAGGTCGACGCCCTTCAGGTCACCGCCGACGACCCAGATCGCGCCCGGGAACGCCCGCAGCGACGACTGCGCGGCGTGCGGGTTCGTCGCCTTCGAATCGTCCACCCAGGTGATCCCCGCAGAACGGGCGACGACCTCGATGCGATGCGCATCGAGGCGAAAGCCGTCGAGCGCCGTCCTGATCGCGGCGGGCTCGACGCTGAGCGACCGGCTGAGAGCCGCCGCGGCGAGGATGTTCTGCACGATGTGCGGGGCGTTCAGCCCGTGCGCGGCGAGATCCGCCACAGTCGTGAGCTCGAGGGCGCTGTGATGGCGGTCGTCGAGGAAGGCGCGGTCGGCGAGGATCCCCTCCACCACGCCCAGGTCGCTGGGGCCGGGGATTCCGAGCCCGAATCCGATCGCACGGGCGCCGTCGATGACGTCGGCGTCCTCGACCATGCGCTGCGTGGCCGCATCGGCCTTGTTGTATACGCAGGCGATGCGGGTGTTGCGGTACACGACGGCCTTGGCTTCGCGGTACGCCTCCGCACTGCCGTGCCACACGAGGTGGTCGTCGGCGAGATTGAGGCACGTGGCCGCCCACGGCACCGGCTGACCGACCGCGTCGGAGAGCCCCAGGTACCAGAGCTGGTGGCTGGACAGCTCGACCACGAGCACGTCGAAGCCGCCCGGGTCGCGCACCGCGTCGAGCACGGGCACGCCGATGTTGCCGCAGGGAGCAGCGCGCAGGCCGCCCGCCACGAGCATCGTCGCGGTGAGCTGGGTCGTCGTGGTCTTGCCGTTCGTCCCCGTGATCAGCACCCATTCCGCGGGGGTGCCGTCGTCACGGAGGACCTTGTCCCGCACCCGCCAGGCGAGCTCGATGTCGCCCCACAGCGCGATCGAGCCCGCGCGGGTCCATGCGATGACCGGATGCGCGGGCGCGAACCCCGGCGACGCGATGACGACCTCCGGTGCGAACTCGACGAGTCGCTCGGGGACGGAGCCGAGGTCTCCGATCCACAGCTCGGCGCCGATCAGCGGCACCAGGCGCTCGTACTCCTCGGTGGCGCTCTCGGAGAGCACCAGCACCTCCGCGCCGAGCTCGGTCAGGGTGTCGGCGACCGAGAATCCGGTCACGGACAGCCCGAGCACCGCGACCCGCAGCCCCCGCCAGTCGGCGTGCCAGCTGGTCAGGGCATCGAGATCGCGCGTCATGAGCTGGTCAGCCTCAGCCACTCGACGTAGAACAGGCCGAACGCCGACACGGAGAGCAGACCGGCGATGATCCACATGCGGACCACGATCGTCGCCTCCGGCCAGCCGCGCATCTCGAGATGATGATGGAACGGGCTCTGCAGGAACAGGCGCTTGCCACGGGTGAGCTTGAAGTAGGCCAGCTGCACGATGACCGAGCCCGACGCGATGATGAAGACGCCCGCGAGCAGCACGAGCAGCAGCTCGGTGCGGGTGAGGATCGCGAGTGCGGCGATCACGCCGCCGATGGACATGGATCCGACGTCGCCCATGAAGACCTTCGCCTTGGGCGCGTTCCACCACAGGAAGCCGATCAGCGCGCCGACGAAGGACGCGGAGATGACGGCCAGATCGAACGGGTGCGCGACGTCGTAGCAGCCGGCCAGCGACGACGGCGAGAGCGACTCGGCGGCGCAGGACTGCTTGAACTGCCAGAACGAGATGAGGCTGTACGCGCCGATCACGAACACTGCGCACCCCGCGGCGAGGCCGTCCAGGCCGTCGGTGAGGTTGACGCTGTTGGAGGTGGCGATGCCGATCACCGAGATCCAGAGCAGGTACAGCAGCCAGCCGACGATGGGGCCCAGGGCGAACAGCCACAGCACGGGGATGTCGCGGAAGAGCGACACGAACCCGCTGGCCGGGGTGTTGCCCGACGGGCTGCGCACCGTGAGCGCCACGATGCCGAACGGGACCATGACCAGCACCTGGCCGAGGATCTTGCGCCAGCCCGAGAGCCCGAGGCTGTTGCGCTGTCGCAGCTTCATGTAGTCGTCGATGAAGCCGACCGCGCCGAAGCCCAGCATGAGCCAGATGACCAGCAGTCCGGAGACCGTCGGATAGCTGCCTCCGGTGAAGGTGCCGACGCCGTACCCGACGACGGTGCCGAGGATGAAGATGACGCCGCCCATGGTCGGCGTGCCCCGCTTCGCCTGATGGCTGGGGTTGCTGATCGATTCCGGCGTGCGGATGACCTGCCCCCAGCCCCACTTCCGGAACAGCCGGAGGAACACCGGCGTCAGCAGGAGCGTGAACGCGAGGGAGATCGCGGCGGAGGTAAGCAGGGATCTCACGAGAACGATTCTCCCAGACGATCGCCGAGGAACCGGAGCCCGGCGGAATTGGACGACTTCACGAGCACCCGATCACCGGGGCGCAGCTCGCGCTGGAGGTACTCGAAGGCGGCGTCGGCGTCCGCAAGATGCACGGCTTCGCCGTCCCACGAGCCCTCGCCCACGGCGGCCAGGTAGAGCCGGCGCGCCTCGGCGCCGACCACGACGATGCGCTGGATGTTCAGACGCACGGCGAGCAGGCCGATCCGGTCGTGCTCGTCGCCGGCCGTCTCGCCGAGCTCGCTCATCGCACCCAGCACGGCGACCGTGCGCTCGTCGGGACCGGTGATCTGCGCGAGCGTGCGCAGGGCGGCGGCCATCGAGTCCGGGCTCGCGTTGTACGCGTCGTTGATGATGCGCACGTCCGTGCCGCCCATGGGCTGCATGCGCCACCGTTCGGCCAGCTGCACGGTCTCCAGGCGCGCGATGGCGTCAGCGGGTGCGACGCCGAGGGCGCCGGTCGCCGCGATCGCCGCGATCGCGTTGTTCACGTGATGCGCCCCGAGCACCTGCAGGCGCAACGGCAGCGCCTGCCCGTCCACGTGGACGATGCACGACGTGCCGGACGGGGTGACGTCGATCTCGGCGGCGCGCACGTCTGCCGCGGTCCCCTGGCCGAAGCCGACGATCCGCAGTCCGCGCTCCTCGGCGAGGGACGCCATGCCCGCCACGCGCGGGTCGTCCAGGTTCAGCACCGCGGTGCCGCCGGGCGCGGCGGCCTCGACCAGTTCGGCCTTTGCCCGCGCGGTCTCCTCGATGCCGCCGAAGCCGCCGGCGTGCGCGAGCCCGACCATGAGCTCGATCACGACGTCGGGGGTCACGAGACCGGCCAGGCGGGCGATCTCCCGCGGCGCGCTGGCGCCGAACTCGCATACCAGGAAGCGCGTGGTGTCGGTGATCCGCAGCATCGTGAGCGGCGCGCCGACCTCGTTGTTGTACGACGCGATCGGAGCGATCGTCTCGCCCTCGTCCTGAAGGATCCGCGCCAGGAAGTTCTTCGTCGTGGTCTTGCCGTTGGATCCGGTCACGCCGACGATGCGCAGGCCGCCGGCGGCACGGACCCTGGCGACGACCGCACGGGCGAGCTCCGCGATGGCGTCGACGACATCGGGCACGACGATCTGCGAGATCGCCTCGGCGACGGGGTGCTCGACGAGCGCCAGCACCGCACCGTTCTCCAGCGCCGCGCCCACGAACCGGTGGCCGTCGGTGTGCTCACCGGGCTTGGCGACGAAGACACCGCCCTGGGTCATCTGGCGCGAGTCGGTGTCGACGACACCGGAGACGATCGATGCGGGATCGTGACCTGCAGCGGGGCGCAGATCACCGCCGACGATCTCGGCGATCTCCGCGAGGGACAGACCGATCATGGGAAGGGATCCTCCGAGGGCGATGCCGCCACCTCGAGGCGACGGCAGCCATCACTAGTACTTGGGCAGCAGCGGTTCCATGGGGGTGGTGGACGGCTGCACGCGATAGGTCTTCAGCACCTGCGTCATCGCCTTCTGGAAGGCGGGCGCGGTGGCCGCAGACGAGGTTACCCTAGTGGGCTCGTCGAGGGTGACCACGACGACGTACTCGGGGTGGTCGGCGGGGGCGTATCCCACCATGCTGGTGAAGTAGATCCCCTCCTTGTAGGCGCCCGTCTCCGGATCCGGCTTCTGGGCGGTTCCGGTCTTGGCCGCGATGCGGTAGCCGGGGACCTTGATCAGGTCGGAGACGCTGCCCTGCTCGGCGACGTTCTCGATCATGCGGCTGAGTTCGGCGTCCTTGGTCGCGTCGAACACGCGCTGCGGCTTGGGCGCCGGCGCTTTCGTGACCTTGCCCGCCGCGTCGGTGCAGGACTCCACCAGGGACAGCGGGACCTTCACCCCGCCGTTCGCGATGGCCTGGTACGCGCTCGCGACCTGCGGCGCGGTGACCGTGTAGTACTGCCCGAAGGTGGTCGTGTAGTGCGACTGGTAGTCCCAGTCCTTGACCGGGTGGATGACGCCGGAGGCTTCGCCGGGGAAGTCGATGGCGGTCTTGCTGCCCACCCCGAACTTGACCAGCTCGTCATAGCGCTGCTGGTCGGTGACCATGTCGCCGAATTTAGACAGCGCCACGTTCGAGGAGTCGATCAGGGCGCCCGCGAGCGTGTAGTCGTAGGCCGGGTGCTCGAACGCGTCGTTGATCACGGCGCCGTTCGGGAACTCCTCATGGCTGGAGGCTCCCGTGATCCTCGTCGAGGCGTTCGCGTTCGCATACTCCATG
Source organism: Microbacterium sp. NPDC060117 (assembly GCF_042729315.1). Lineage (NCBI taxonomy): Bacteria > Bacillati > Actinomycetota > Actinomycetes > Micrococcales > Microbacteriaceae > Microbacterium > Microbacterium sp. NPDC060117. The sequence goes on along the minus strand of NZ_JBHWXR010000002.1, from coordinate 92,868 downwards.
ACCGATGCGGCGGTGATGGCCTTGAAGGTGGATCCGGGCTCGAAGCTCGTCGAGAAGATCCGGGATCCTCGGTCCTCGGGGTTCGCGGCGCCGGGGTCGTTGGGGTCGACGCTCGGGAACTCGGCGGCCGCGCGGATCTTGCCCGTGCCGACCTCGACGACCGTCACCGTGCCCGCTTTGGCCGCCTGCGTCTTGACCTCTTCGGAGATCATCTGCTGCAGGTACCACTGCAGCTCCGTATTGATCGTGAGCTGCACCGTGCCGCCGTCGACCGCGGGCGTCTCGCTCTGACTGCCGGGGATGACGACGCCGTCCTTGCCCTGGAGGTAGCTCTCCTTGCCCTTGGTGGCGCTCAGGCAGCTGTTCTGCGTCTGTTCGAGTCCGGTGAGCTCGCCGTCGCCCGAGATGAACCCGAGGAGGTTGCCTGCGACGGCGCCGTTCGGATAGACCCTGATCGAGCGCGGCTTCGGCCAGAGGTAGGCCAGATCGAGCGCGCGGAGCTTGAGGAACTGGTCGGTGTCGACGCCCTTCTTCAGCTCGACGTACTGCGACTCCGGGTTCGCCTTGAGCGAGTCGGAGACTTCCTTGCGCACGGTGTCGCCGCTCTCGCCGATGATCTCGGCGATCTTCTCCGAGGCTTTCGCCCAAGGGAGCTTCGGCTTCGACTTCGCCTCCTCCAGCCCCTTCATCGCCGAGGGATCCATGGTGATGTCGTACACCAGCTGACTCTCGGCGAGGACGGTGCCGTTCGAGTCCACGATCGTGCCCCGCGCGCCGTCGATGTCGCGCGTGGTGCCGAGGCTCCAGTCCATCGATTCCTTGACGTTCGCGGAGGCGCTGACGACCTGGATGTCGACCAGTCGGACCAGGAAGCCGCAGATGATCGCGGCGATCACAGCGAGGGCGAGGACGGTCCGCCGGCGCGGTGTCCGGCTGGCTCGGGGTGTCATCGGATCTCCGTCCGGGGCTCGCGGTCTGTCATCGTCTCGGGCTGATCGTCGGCGGCTCGGGTCAGCGGATGGTCGGACTCGGCAGGCCCTCTGCCGTCGGCGGGGCCTCCACCTGCACGGGAGCCTTCTCCTGTGTCTTCGGTTCTACGCCTGCTCCCCCCGGCTTCGTCGCGGTGGTGGGCGGCGTGTCGCGGACCAGGGCGTTCGGCACGGCGTTCCCGCCGGTGGGGTTGACCGTGGAGGCCCACGGCGCGGGGCCCGCGGCGCCGATGACGCCGCCGTCGCTCAGCCGCAGGTAGCTCGCACTGCCGCCGACCACCAGCCCGAGCTTGCTCGCCTCCGCGGCGAGGGACTGCGGCGAGCTGATCCCGTCGAGGTCCTGAGCCGCGGCCTGCGCCTGCCAGGTCAGCTGCTTGTTCTGCTGGGTCAGCTTCGCGACCGCGAACGAGTCCTGCGTGGTCGCGATGGTCAGCGCGATCTGCGCGCCGGCGATGAGGGCCGCTCCGGCCAGCGCCACGACGGCGTACGCCAGACGCGGACGGCGGCGTCGGGCGGGGCGTTCGATCGCACGGAGGTGGCGCGACCGCTGCGGGTCGTCGAACTCGGGCTGCAGCAGGGCGTTCTCGGCCAGGCTCATCGCGCGGCGCTCCTCTGATCGTCTCTCACACGTTCTGCGGCGCGCAGGCGCACCGGGATGGCGCGGGGGTTGGCCGCGCGCTCCTCCTCGTCGGCGAGCTCCGCGCCCTTCGTCAGGTTCTTGAATCGCGGCGCGTGCTCCGGCAGCTCGACCGGCAGGCCCGCCGGAGCCGTCGATGCCGAAGCCGCGGCGAACGCCTGCTTGACCAGCCGGTCCTCCAGGGATTGGTAGGACATGACGACGATCCGCCCGCCCAGGACGAGCGCGTCCATGGCGGCGGGGATCGCGTCGGCGAGCACGTTCAGTTCGCGGTTCACTTCGATGCGCAGCGCCTGGAACACGCGCTTCGCGGGGTGCCCTGCGCGCGCCACCGCTGCCGGGGTGGCGTCCTGCAGCACCTCGACCAAGCGTCCGGAGCGCTCCAGCGGCGCGGACTGGCGGGCCTGCACGATCGCGCGGGCATAGCGGCCGGCGAGCTTCTCCTCGCCGTAGCGCTCGAAGATGCGGCGCAGCTGCCCCTCGCTGTAGGTCGCGAGCACCTCGGCGGCGGTGACGCCGCTCGACTGGTCCATCCGCATGTCCAGCGGCGCGTCCTTGGCGTAGGCGAAGCCGCGCTCGGCCTCGTCCAGTTGCAGTGAGGAGACCCCCAGGTCGAACAGGATCCCCGACGCACCCTGGGCGTGGGTGCCGATCGCGTCGTAGACGGTGTGCACGAGGGTCACGCGGTCGCCGAAGCGGGCCAGCCGCTCCCCCGCGATCCGCAGCGCGTCCGTGTCGCGGTCGAGTCCGACCAGGCGGATGTTCGGCAGACGCTCGAGAAACGCCTCGGAGTGCCCGCCCATTCCGAGCGTGGCGTCGACGAGGACCGCACCGTCGTGCTGCAGCGCAGGAGCCAGCAGCTCGACGCAGCGCTCGAGCATCACGGGGGTGTGTATGCGACGGATGTCCATGGTTCCTTCGGCCTTCCGGTCCCTGACCCTGATCCCCATCCGCTCGACCCGGCACCGGGGAAGGTGCGCCGGGGCGGGAGCGGCTGGGAGTCACAGCCAGGGGCCGGTTCAGAACAGGCCGGGGATCACCTCCTCCTCGAGTTCGGCGAAGGCGTCTTCGTGTCCTTCGGCGTACGCGTTCCACGCCGCCGCGTCCCAGATCTCGGCGTGCGCGCCGACGCCGGTGACGATGAGCTCCTTGCCCAGGCCCGCGTACGTGCGCAGGTGAGCGGGGATGGTGATGCGGTTCTGGCTGTCCGGCATCTCCGCGCTCGCCCCCGAGAGGAACATGCGCAGGAACGCGCGCGCCTCCTTGTTCGCGAGAGGCGCCTGCCGGATGCGTTCGTGCACGCTCTCGAACTCCGCCGTGCTGAACACGTACAGACAGCGGTCCTGTCCGCGAGTGACGACGATGCCGCCGGCCAGATCCTCGCGGAATTTGGCGGGGAGGATGACGCGGCCCTTGTCGTCGAGCTTGGGGGAATGCGTGCCGAGCAACATGCGCCTATCCCCCTTTCGCCGCCGTTTCCTCCACTTTACTCCACTTCCCTCCATTTCGATACCTATTCGTGTCTCGGCGGGCACCGCGCGGGGCACGACGAAGGCCCCGGTTCCGCGAGATCACGCGGAACCGAGGCCTGTGGAGTGAAGTGGAGGGAGTGGTGGAGCGAAGGGGAGGATGCCGGGGCCGATCTGACCCGCGGACGACGGAGGGTCCGGCGGCCGAAGCCGCCGGACCCTCAGGAGATCACAGTGAGGAGATCAGCGCTCCTCGTGCCGACGGTCCCACCGATCGTTCATGCGGTCCATGAACGACGGGGACGGCTCTTTGCTCTTGGAGCTGGGGCCCGCGTCGCGTCCGCCGCTGTGGTGCACCGGCGTGAGGGCGAGCATCAGCCCCCCGAGCATGGCGGCGAAGGCGACCACGCCGATGATGATCCCGCCGATGTTGCCCACCACGACGCCCACGATCAGGCCGCCGACGCCGGCGAGCAGCAGCACGGCTCCGTAGATGAGATTGCGATAGCTGAGCGCGCGGTCTCCTGCGTGCGCGGAAACGACGTCGGCGTCGTTCTGCATGAGATGGCGCTCCATCTCATCGAGCAGGCGCTGCTCCTGTTCGGAGAGTGGCATTTCGTCCCCCTCGGGTGGTCTTCCGCCCAGTCTACGCGCGCCGGGATGCCCCGGGGTAGGGATTCGCCTGGGAGTTGCGCATCACCTTGCAGAATGCGTGCCCGTCCGGCTCGATCGCGCTGAGTAGGCTGATCCGGTGGCATCCTCATCCGCTGTGATCGACCAGGTCTCCGCCCGTCTCGACGCCTTCGTCGCCCGGATGCGCGAGGAGACCGCGACGTACGGCCCCGATGCCTCGGCCTTCGTCTCGTCCGCCGAGGCGACCCTGCGCGGCGGCAAGCGCCTGCGTGCGCGGTTCTGCCATGCGGGATGGGCCTCGGTTGCGGGCCTTGACGGGATCGACGCTCCGCCGACCGCGCTCTGGGACGCCTGCGCCGCGCTCGAGGCGTTCCAGTCCGCCGCACTCGTGCATGACGATCTGATCGACAACTCCGACACGCGCCGAGGCCGGCCCTCGGCGCACCGCGCCCTGGAGGCCGCGCACGTCGGACAGGGATGGAGCGGCAACGCCGTCGAATTCGGTCGCGCCGCCGCCGTACTGCTCGGCGACCTGCTCGTGGCGTGGAGCGATGACCTGCTGGAGGCCGGGATCTCGACGAGTCCGCACGCCGGCGCCGTCCGCGCGGAGTACGCCCGGATGCGCCGTGACGTCACGATCGGACAGTTCCTCGACATCGCCGAGGAGTCGGCGTGGAGTGTGAACCTCGACGACGGCCATTCCGAACGCGCCCTGCGCGTCGTCTCGTTGAAGGCGGCGCGGTACAGCGTCGAGCAGCCGCTGCTGATCGGAGCGGTGATCGCCGGCGCCGATCAGGCCCAGCAGGCCGCCCTGCGCGCCTTCGGGCACCCGCTCGGCATGGCCTTCCAGCTGCGCGACGACGTGCTCGGCGTCTTCGGCGACGAGCAGGTCACCGGCAAGCCGGCCGGCGACGACCTGCGCGAGGGCAAGCGCACCCTGCTCATCGCGTGGACCCGGCAGGCGCTCGCACCCCAGGGCCGGCGTCTCGTCGACGAGCTGCTGGGCGATCCCCAGCTGACCGCGGATCAGATCGCGAGCCTGCAGGCGATCATCATGGAGTCCGGAGCACTCACCCGCATGGAACAGCTCATCGTGGAATACGCCGAAGCCGGCGAAGCCGCCCTACGGGAGGCGCCGCTGGATGCCGGGGCGCTCGACCTGCTGCGCGGGCTCGCCCGCGACGCGACACAGCGCACGGCCTGACCGCGGCGACGACCGGCCGGAGGTCCCGCCGACCGCCGTGCTGATCGAGCTCGGCACGAGCCCGATCAGGCTCGGCGGACCCGACCTGGGCTCTGCGGTGTCAGGCCAGGGCGCGTGCGACCCGCCGGACCTCGCTCTTGTGGCCATCGCGAAGAGCCGCGATCGGTGCGCGACCGATGGACTCCTCCTCGGCGAGCAGCCAGTCGATGACCTCGTCGTCGCTGAACCCGGCGTCCTTGAGCACGATGATGGTGCCACGCAGCGAGCCCAGCGGCTGGTCGTCCTTCAGGAAGACGGCCGGAACCGCGAGCGGCCCGTTGCGCCGGGAGCCGACGAGATGCTGCTCGTCGAAGAGCCGGTGCACACGCCCCAGCGGCTCGCCGAGGATCTCGACGAGTTCAGGAAGGGTCAGCCATTCGGCCGCGGGGGCCGCCGTTTCCGTTTCAGACACCCAGCAATGTTCTCATCCCCCGGCCGGGGCGGCGGTCACGGCGCCCATTTCCCACGCTGATCTCATCTTTCACATTTGTCACTTCAGTTGACTTGCCTTTACATCCGTGACAACGTCGTAGGGCCGACGCGCGATGCCGCGCACCGGTGCCAGACGTCAGAATCGGGGGATCCATGACGACCACACCGAGTACGCGCCGTGCTCTCGGCCTCGCCGTACCGACCGTGCTGCTGACCACGGTGGCGACCGCGCTCGTCGCGACGCCCGCTCAGGCGCACACGCCCGCTCGCGTCCCCGCGCCTGGGCTGACCGCGTTGCCGACCGGAGCGGCCGCGGCTGCTCTCGCAGCGAGGACCGTGCCGGTCGAGCTCGCCCCGGTGACCGCCTACACGGTGCAGGACGGCGACACGCTGTGGGACATCGCTCGGGCCCACGGAACCAGCGTCGCGGCCCTCTACGCGGCCAACGGGCTCGGATCCGATTCGATCATCTACCCCGGCCAGGTGCTCGCCCTGGGCGGCACGGCGCCGGCCCCCTCCCCCGCCGCGTCCGAGTCGGCGACGCCGGCCCCCGCAGCGGACGCCGCCGGTCCCGGGTACGCCGTGGTCGCCGGCGACACGCTGTGGTCGATCGCGCACGAGCACGGGATCTCCCTCGCCGAGCTCTACGCGGCCAACGGGCTCTCCCCCGACTCGATCATCTACCCCGGCCAGACTCTGCGATTCGCTGCGCCCGCGCCTGCGCCTGCTCCCGCACCCGCTGCGGCCGATCCTGCGCCTCAGCCTGCACCGGACACCTACACCGCCCCGCAGGTCGTGCTCGACGATGTGCAGACGGCCAACGCGCAGCACATCATCCGCGTCGGCCGCGAGCTGGGCGTGAGCGACCGTGGAATCGCGATCGCCCTGGCCACGGCGATGGTCGAATCCGGTCTGGTGAACACGCCGTCCGGAGATCGCGACTCGATCGGACTGTTCCAGCAGCGCCCCAGCACCGGCTGGGGATCCCCGGAGCAGATCGCCGACGCGGACTACGCGATCAGGGCGTTCTACGTGGGCACCGCGCACACCAACGGCCTGCTGGACATCCCCGGCTGGGAGAGCCTCGGCTTCAGCGAGGCCGCCCAGGAGGTGCAGATCTCCGCGTTCCCCGCCCGCTACGGACTGTGGGAACCGCAGGCCGACGGCTGGCTCGCCGCACTCGGCTGAGCGGCTGCGGATCGCTCCCCCGGTGAACGGAAAAGCCCCCGCACGCGAGCCGTTCCCCGGGCTCTCAGCGAGTTCTCCATAGACTCTTGCCGTGACGACCAGCCAACAAGCCGACCCCCTCATCGGGCGGCTCGTCGACGGTCGCTACCGCGTCCGCGCACGGATCGCGCGTGGCGGCATGGCCACCGTGTACGTCGCCACCGACCTGCGGCTCGAACGCCGCATCGCCCTGAAGGTCATGCACGGCCACCTCAGCGACGACTCCGTGTTCCAGAGCCGCTTCATCCAGGAGGCCCGCGCGGCCGCGCGACTCGCCGATCCGCACGTCGTCAACGTCTTCGACCAGGGTCAGGACGGCGAGCTCGCCTATCTCGTCATGGAGTATCTGCCCGGCATCACGCTGCGCGAGCTCATGCGCGAGCAGCGCCGCCTCACCGTCCCGCAGACCATCACGATCATGGACGCGGTGCTGTCGGGTCTCGCGGCCGCGCATCGCGCCGGCATCGTGCACCGGGACGTCAAGCCGGAGAACGTGCTGCTGGCGGAGGACGGCCGGATCAAGATCGGCGACTTCGGCCTGGCGCGTGCGACCACGGCGAACACCGCCTCGGGTGCCCAGCTGATGGGCACGATCGCCTACCTCGCCCCGGAGCTCGTCACGCGCGGCACCGCGGACGCCCGCAGTGACATCTACGCGCTCGGGATCATGCTGTACGAGATGCTCGTCGGCGAGCAGCCCTACAAGGGCGAGCAGCCGATGCAGATCGCGTTCCAGCACGCCACCGATTCGGTCCCCCGCCCCAGCGTGCGCAATCCCGGGGTGCCGGAGCAGCTCGACGAGCTCGTGCTGTGGGCGACCGAGAAGACACCGGACGAACGGCCGGACGACGCGCAGGCGATGCTCGACCGGTTGCGCGTGATCGAACGCGAGCTGGGCGTGACGCCCGCCCCGACCACCGCGAAGACGACGGTCGTGCCGATGCGCGACACCGGGGATCAGACCCTCGTGCTGCCAGGCATCCCGGCCACGACCGCCCCAGCCCCCGCGGCAGAGGCGCCGCTCGACAACGCGACGCTACTGCGCCGCCGCACCGCGCACCGGCGCTCCCGCGGCGCGCTGCTGCTGATGCTCGTGCTGCTGCTGGCCGTGGCGGCGGGTGGGACCGGCTGGTGGTTCGGATCCGGTCCCGGCTCGAAGCTCTCGGTTCCGGAGGTCGCGGGAAAGACCTGGGAGGTCGCCGCCGCGGCGATCACGAAGGAGGGGCTCACCCCCGTCCAGGGCGGGGAGAACTCGCTCAATGTGCCGCAGGGCCAGGCGATCCGCACGGATCCGCCCGCGGGGTCACGCGTGGACAAGAAGGCCAAGGTCACCGTGTTGATCTCGACCGGTCCCGCCAAGCACGATCTCCCGAAGCTCGACGCGATGACCGAGGACCAGGCGAAGAAGGCGCTCGCACCGTTCCACCTGAAGCTGCAGGATTCCGTGGCGCTGTTCTCCGGGGCCGACAGCGGACTCGTCATCAACGCCGAGGTCACCCCGCGCGCGGGCGGCGACGCCTACGAGTGCGGCGGAGGCTGCAGCGTCTTCGAGGGCGACCAGATCCGCCTCCTGACCTCCCTGGGTCCGGTTCCGGACGTGACGGGCCTGACCGTGGACGACGCCACGAGCAAGCTCAAGGCCGTGGGTCTCGGCGTCGACTCCGGCTCGGTCTCCTCCTACAGCGACAGCGTGCCGAAGGGTCGCGTGATCGGCATCGGTGATCGCGAGGGCGGCGGCAACTGGCGACCGGGCGACACCATCGTGCTGAACGTGTCCAAGGGGCCGGAGCCCGTGACGGTGCCCGACGTCGTCGGGAAGAACCTCGCCGAGGCCATGCAGACCCTCACGAATGCGGGTCTGAACCCGCAGACCAGCGTGCCCGAGATCGCGTGGAGCCTGTTCCAGGTGACCGGGACGGATCCGAAGGCCGGCGACAGCGTGGAGAAGAACTCGACGATCCGGGTCAAGGTCTCCGGCTGATCGGAGCGTCCTCAGCCGGATGACCGGCCCGTCCCGGTCACGACGAAGGCCCGGATCCGCTGCGCGCAGTGCCGGGCCTTCGGACGATGTCAGCGCTTCTCGAGCTCCTCGGCGACGAGGAACGCGAGCTCGAGCGACTGCATGTGGTTCAGGCGCGGGTCGCACAGCGACTCGTAGCGCGTCGCGAGCGCGGCCTCGTCGATCTGCTCGGATCCGCCCAGGCACTCGGTCACGTCATCGCCGGTGAGCTCCACGTGGATCCCGCCGGGGAAGGTGCCGACGGCGCGGTGCGCCTCGAAGAAGCCGCGCACCTCGTCGACCACGTCATCGAAGCGCCGGGTCTTGTATCCGGTCGGCGTGGTGATGCCGTTGCCGTGCATCGGGTCGGTGACCCACAGCGGCTGCGCGCCGGAGTCCTTCACGGCCTGCAGCAGCGGCGGCAGCGCCTCGCGGATCTTGCCCGCACCCATGCGCGTGATGAACGTGAGCCGGCCGGGCTCGCGATTCGGGTCGAGCTTGTCGATGAGGGCGAGCGCGGTGTCGGTCGTCGTGGTGGGACCGAGCTTCACGCCGATGGGGTTGCGGACCTTCGAGAAGTAGTCGACGTGCGCACCGTCCAGCTCGCGGGTGCGCTCCCCGATCCAGAGGAAGTGCGCCGAGGTGTTGTACGGCGTCAGGGTGCGGGAGTCGATGCGGGTCATCGGGCGCTCGTAGTCCATGAGTAGACCCTCATGGCCGGTGAAGAACTCGACGCGCTTGAGCTCATCGAAGTCGGCGCCCGCCGCCTCCATGAACTTGATGGCGCGGTCAATCTCGGCCGCCATGCGCTCGTAGCGCTGGTTGGCGGGGTTCTTCGCGAAGCCCTGGTTCCAGGAGTGCACCTCGCGGAGGTCCGCGAATCCACCCTGGGTGAAGGCGCGGATGAGGTTCAGCGTCGAGGCGGCCGTGTGGTAGCCCTGCAGCAGTCGCGAGGGGTTCGCCTCGCGGGAGCCCTCCGTGAAGTCGTAGCCGTTGACGATGTCGCCGCGGTACGCGGGCAGCGTCACGTCGCCGCGGGTCTCCGTGTCGCTCGAACGCGGCTTGGCGAACTGCCCGGCCATGCGTCCCATCTTCACCACGGGCATGGACGCGCCGTAGGTGAGCACGACCGCCATCTGCAGCACCGTCTTGATGCGGTTGCGGATCTGGTCGGCGGTGGCACCGGCGAACGTCTCGGCGCAGTCGCCGCCCTGCAGCAGGAACGCCTGCCCGGAGGCAGCACGGGCGAGACGCTCGCGGAGGTTGTCCACCTCACCGGCGAACACGAGCGGCGGAAGTGCGGCGATCTGCGAGGAGACCTCGGCGACGCGCTCGGCGTCGGGCCACTGGGGCTGCTGCTTGATCGGGAGGGCGCGCCACGAGTCGAGATCGAGAGGCTGAGGCATCCCCCCATCCTAGGGTGCGGGGACGGGGGCGGATCGCTCTATGAAGCCCGCACGGCGCCGGCTACGACGCCTGCGCGGCGAGGCGGTCCTTGACGGTGGAGGCGTAGACGTCCTCGTAGTGCTGCTCGCCCAGCCGCTGCAGCGCGATCATGATCTCGTCGGTCACCGAGCGCAGGATGTAGCGGTCGTTCTCCATGCCCGCATATCGGGAGAAGTCCAGAGGCTCCCCGATCACGATGCCCACGCGCATGATCTTGGGGATGCGCTGCCCGGTTGGCATCGCGACGTCGGTGTCGACCATCACGACAGGGACCACCGGGACCTTCGCCTCCAGCGCCATCCGCGCGATGCCGGTGCGACCGCGGTACAGCTTGCCGTCGGGGCTGCGCGTGCCCTCGGGGTAGATGCCGAGCAGGTCGCCGCGGCCGAGCACGCCGAGCCCGGTGTTCAGCGAAGCCTCGGAGGCTTTGCCGCCCGAGCGGTCGATGGGCAGCTGACCTGTGCCCTTCATGAACATCCGCGTGGCCCAGCCTTTGAGGCCGCGGCCGGTGAAGTAGTCGCTCTTGGCGAGGAACGACATCTTCCGATCCAGCATCAGCGGCAGGAAGATCGAGTCGGAGAAGGACAGGTGGTTGCTCGCCATGATCGCGGCACCCGTCACCGGAACATGCGCCCTGCCCACGATCCACGGGCGGAAGATCGCCTTCACCAGCGGCCCGATGGCGATGTACTTCATGAACCAGTAGATCATCGCCCGCAGTCTATCCCGCTGCAGGGACGAGGACGAGAGCCGCGTCCGCAGGGTGCGACGCAGTTTCACCGATCGTGCGACTGAATCTCACCGTGGATGCCCCGACCCCAGACGCCGCATGGCATAGACTCCTGGGAAGCATGTACCCGTCCGGCCCCGAAGGAGTTGCCGTGGTCCAGTTCGAAGTCCCCGCGATCGTCAAAGCCGCACCCGAGGACAACATCACCGACCTCCTCGAGCAGCGGGTGCAGAAGACCCCGAATCTCGCACTGTTCTCCGTGCCGGAGGGTGCCGGCTGGCGCGACATCACCGCCGCCGAGTTCCGCACGGCGGTGATCGCCCTCGCGAAGGGCTTCGTGGCGGCCGGCATCCAGCCCGGCGAGAAGGTGGGCTTCCTCGCGCGCACGACGTATGAGTGGACCCTGGTCGACTTCGCCCTGTTCTACGCCGGTGCCGTCATGGTGCCGATCTACGAGACCAGCTCCCCGTCGCAGATCCAGTGGATCCTCGAGGACTCGGCGGCGATCTCGCTCATGGTCGAGTCCCCCGAGCACTTCACCCGCTTCGACGAGGTCCGCGGCGACCTGCCGCTGGTCCGCGACGTCTGGCAGATGCACCTCGGCGCGATCGCGCAGCTCACCGCGCAGGGGGTCGACGTGCCCGACGAGGAGATCGAGCGCCGCCGCGTCATCGCCAACGGCGCGGACATCGCCACGCTCATCTACACCTCGGGTTCGACCGGGCGCCCCAAGGGTTGCGTCCTCACGCACAGCAACTTCGTCGAGCTGTCCCGCAATGCGGCGAAGTCGCTCGACGACGTCGTGTCGATCCAGGGCGCGTCGACCGTGCTGTTCATCACGACCGCACACGTGTTCGCGCGCTTCATCTCCATCCTCGACATCCACGCCGGCGTCCGCACCGGCCACCAGCCGGACACCAAGCAGCTGCTCCCCGCGCTCGGATCCTTCAAGCCCACCTTCCTCCTCGCCGTGCCGCGCGTCTTCGAGAAGGTCTACAACTCGGCCGAGCAGAAGGCCGAGGCCGGTGGCAAGGGCAAGATCTTCCGCGCCGCCGCGGCGACCGCCATCGAGCACTCCCGCCTCGTCGAGGAGGGCGCGAAGATCCCGCTCGGCATGAGGATCAAGTTCGCCCTGTTCGACAGGCTCGTCTACGCGAAGCTGCGTGAGGCGATGGGCGGCAACGTGCAGTATGCGATCTCCGGATCCGCGCCGCTCGGGGCGCGCCTCGGCCACTTCTTCCACAGCCTGGGGATCACGATCCTGGAGGGCTACGGGCTCACCGAGACCACGGCCCCCGCGACCGTGAACACCGCGCACAAGGCGAAGATCGGCACCGTCGGTCCCGCGCTGCCCGGAGTGGGCATCCGCCTCGCCGACGACGGCGAGATCGAGGTGCGCGGCATCAACGTCTTCAAGGAGTACTGGAACAACCCGGAGGCCACCGAGGCCGCGTTCCACGACAGCTGGTTCCGCACCGGTGACCTCGGCTCCTTCGACGACGAGGGTTTCCTGACCATCACCGGCCGCAAGAAGGAGATCATCGTCACCGCAGGCGGCAAGAACGTCTCCCCCGCCGCGCTCGAGGATCCGATCCGCGCCAACCCGATCGTCGGCCAGGTGGTCGTGGTCGGCGACCAGAAGCCGTTCATCGCGGCGCTCGTCACGCTCGACCCGGAGATGCTGCCGTCCTGGCTGGCGAACAACGGTCTGGACGCGGGCATGTCGCTCGCCGATGCCGCCACGAACGACGCTGTCCGCGCAGAGGTGCAGCGCGCCATCGACGTCGCCAACACCCGCGTGTCGCGCGCCGAGTCGATCCGCAAGTTCACGATCCTGCCCTCCGAGTGGACCGAGGCGAGCGGGCACCTCACGCCCAAGCTCTCGATCAAGCGCAACGTGATCATGAAGGACTTCGCACCGCAGGTCGCCGAGATCTACAACGAGACCACGGCCACCACGACGGTGCCGCTGGGCTGATCGCAGGACAACGGAGAAGGGCCCCGGGATCTTCCCCGGGGCCCTTCTCCGTTCTCAGATCCCCGTTCTCAGAACCAGGAGCTCTCGCGGACCTCACGCATCGCGATCTTGCGGGTCTCGGGATCCAGCCGGGAGAGGTACACCGTGCCGTCCAGGTGGTCGGTCTCGTGCTGCAGCGCCTGGGCGAGCAGCCCCTCCCCCTCCAGCACCACGGGCTCGCCGTCGAGGTCGATCCCCTCCACGCGCGCCCACGGGTGGCGCAGTGCGTCGTGCCAGAGGCCGGGCACGGAGAGGCAGCCCTCACCGGTGGGCACCGGCTCGCCGCGCACCTCGACCAGCACCGGGTTCAGCACGTAGCCGATGTCGCCGTCGATGTTGTAGCTGAACGCGCGCAGCGCCACACCGATCTGCGGCGCCGCGACTCCGGCACGACCGGGCAGCTCGACACTGTCGACCAGGTCGGCGACGAGCGCACGGACGCCGTCATCGATCGTCCCGATCTCCGCGCACACCGTGCGCAGCACAGGGTCTCCGAAGAGCCTGATCTCACGGACCGCCATCAGGCCGCCTGCGCTCTCAGGCCCTCGACCACGATCGCGGCGAGCTCCCGCGCGGCCTGGCGCGTCTCGGGCTGCAGGGCAGCGAAGGTGATCGCGCTGCCTGCCGCGATGCGGGCGTCGTACGGGATGCGCAGCACGTGCGCGACACGGGTGCGGAAGTGCGCCTCCAGTTCTCCCAGGCGCACCATGGGAGACCCCGGGGTCGACTGGTTGAGCACCACGACCGCCTCGCGGACCTTGCCGGCATAGCCGTTCGTCTCGAGCCAGGTGAGCGTCTCGGACGCGAGGCGCGCCTCGTCGACGCTGAGCCCCGCGACGATCACGAGCGTGTCCGCGCGGTCCAGGGTCGCGCCCATCACCGAATGCACGATGCCGGTGCCGGTGTCGGTCAGCACGAGCGAGTAGTAGTGCGCGGCGACGGAGGCGACCTGGTCGTAATCCTCGTCGCTGAACGCCTCGGAGACGCGAGGGTCGGCGTCCGAGGCCAGCACATCGAGGCGCGTGGCATCGCGCGAGACCACGGCGGAGATGTCGTGATAGCCGGTGACCTGATCGTGGATGCGCACCAGGTCGCGCACGGTCTTGCTGTTCGTGCGTGCGATGCGGTCGGCAAGCGTGCCGCGGTCGGGGTTCGCGTCGACCGCGATGACCCTGTCCTCCCGTGCGTCGGCGAGAGCCATCCCGAGCAGCGCCGTCACCGTGGTCTTGCCGACGCCGCCCTTGCGGCTCAGCACCGGGACGAACCGGGCCGTACCCGACAGCGGCGCGGCGATGCGCGCGCTCAGAGCCTTGCGCTGCTGGGCGCGTTTGCCGTCGCCGAGGTTGATGCGGCGGCCGGACACCGTGTAGAGCAGATGGCTCCACAGGCCCTCCGGCTCGGGACCGGCGAGTCTGCTCGCGTCCAGCAGCCGGTCGGCGGTGAGCAGGTCCGCGCTCTCCCGTTCCCGGTCGCCGAGCTGATCCAGCCGGCGCGAGGTGAGGTCGGGGTCGGACGTGCGGGCCTGGTCGTCGGTCATGATCTCTTCCTCCGCAGCTGCGGCGGGCACGGTGTTCCTATCGAGCACCCGGACCGGCGCGGGCCCCGATCCGTCGACGGCGCGGAGCACCGGCTCCTCGGGGCGGACCGATGCCGCAGGACCGTCGGTCCTCTCGGGCTCGCGAGTGGCGGCGAAGGTGCGCACCGGCAGCGGGTACGAGTCCTGCGGCGGCACCGGGTCGGGCTCCGCTCCGGCATCCGCGCGGCGGACCCAGGAAGCGCCCTCTTCGTCGAGAGATCCCGCGGGGCCTTCTGCGCCCGCGACGGCGTCCGTGTCGCTCTCGGTGGTGGCGTCGTCGCCCTCGGCAGCGCTCTCGACGTCTTCGTGGACTTCGGCAGCGCTCTCGACGTCCTCATGGACCTCTGCGTCCTCAGCGACCGCCGCGACCTGGATCTCGGGCTCTCCCGCGTCCACGTGCTCGTCGGCGGTGGCCTCGAGTACGACGTCAGGGATCCGGTGATCGGCTCCGTCGGCGGCGGACTCCACGACCGTCTCCACGACCGCATCGAGTGCTTCAGAGGATGGCGTCAGCCGCGACGGGCCGTCGGGATCCTCGACCTCCCCGACGACGTCGTGCCCGTGCTCGTCGTCGTGCTCGGGGGCAGGAGCCTCCTCGACGAGCTCTGCGACGAGGACGTCCTCGGCGGCGACCGCCGGGATCTCGATCACGATGTCCGAGATGCCCGCGCCCTGATGGATCCTCCCGATGCCGTCGTCCGGGCGGACGAGGTCGGCGGGGTCGGCGTCGAGGACGAGGTCGGCGAACGCCTCCCCGTCGGTGACGTCGTCGTCGACGAGATCATCGTCGTCCTGGACCGGCAGCGCGACGGAGACCTGGGCGTTCGGTTCTCCGAGCAGCCCGATGTCCGCCGTGCCGATGGCGCCGGTGCTGTCGAGGACACCGAGGGCGTCCTCGGCATCCTCGCTCTGTGTATTCCTGCGTTCTGTGCTCATGATGCTTCTCCCCCGTGATACGCCCTGTCGGCGCGCATCACAACGCCCAAGGTTAGTGCACATCGCCGCGCCCCGACGCGGCGGGCCGGGGCGGAGGGCGTCCGACGTGCGGGGCCCTCCGCCGCTCTCAGTCCGTGTGCGACGGGCGGATCACGACCAGGAGATCGCCCGCATCGACCTGCTGCGTGGCGCCGATCGCGAGGCGCTCGACGACGCCGTCCACGGGGGCCGTGATCGCCGCCTCCATCTTCATCGCCTCGATGGAGGCGACCGCCTCGCCGGCGCGGACGGCATCACCGACCTCGGCCTTCAGGGTCACCACGCCCGAGAACGGCGCAGCCACCTGCCCCGGCTTCGAGGTGTCCGCCTTCTCGACCTCGTGCACGGTGATCTTGAGGGAGCGATCCCGCACGAACACCGGCCGGAGCTGACCGTTCAGCGTCGTCATGACGGTGCGGAAGCCCTTCTCGTCCGCTTCGCCGATGGCCTCGAGACCCACGTAGAGCTGCACCCCCGGATCGATCTCGGCGACGTGCTCCTCGCCGGGGACCAGGCCGTAGAGGTAGTCCGGCGTGCCGAGCGCGGACAGATCGCCGAACGCGGCGCGGTTGCGTTCGAACTCCGCGGCAGGTCCCGGGAAGAGCAGACGGTTCAGCGCCTGCCGCCGCTCGAGGCTCTCGCCGTCGAGTGCGCGCTGCTCGTCCGGTGAGATCGGGACGACGTCGATCGACACCTGTCGTCCCGCCAGCACCTTCGTGCGGAACGGCTCCGGCCATCCGCCGGGCAGGTCTCCCAACTCTCCGGCCATGAAGCCGATCACCGAGTCGGGGATGTCGTAGTTCTGCGGATTCTGCTCGAAGTCCGCCGGATCCGCTCCCGCCGCGACGAGCGCCAGGGCGAGATCGCCGACGACCTTCGAAGACGGGGTCACCTTGGGGATCCGGCCGAGGATCCGGTCCGCTGCGGCGTACATGTCCTCGATGCGCTCGAAATCGTCCGCGAGGCCCAGCGCGATGGCCTGCTGGCGCAGGTTGGAGAGCTGGCCACCGGGGATCTCGTGGTGGTACACGCGTCCCGTGGGCGCGGGCAAACCCGATTCGAAGGGGCGGTAGAGCTGGCGCACGCCCTCCCAGTACGGCTCCAGATCGCCGATCGCCTGCAGATCCAGCCCGGTGTCGCGGTCGGTGTGCGCAAGTGCCGCCACGAGGGCCGACAGCGACGGCTGGCTCGTCGTGCCGGACATCGGTGCGGCGGCCGCGTCCACCGCGTCGGCGCCGGCGGCACTGGCGGCCAGCAGCGTCGCGAGCTGCCCGCCCGCGGTGTCGTGCGTGTGCACCTGGACGGGCAGATCGAACCGCTCGCGCAACGCGGCCACGAGACGCGCCGCCGCCGCGGGCCGGAGGAGACCCGCCATGTCCTTGATCGCGAGGATGTGCGCGCCGGACTCCACGATCTGCTCAGCGAGGCGCAGGTAGTAGTCCAGCGTGTAGAGCTGTTCCGCGGGGTCCAGCAGATCCCCGGTGTAGCAGAGCGCCACCTCGGCGACCGCGGTGCCCGTCTCCAGCACGGCGTCGATCGCGGGACGCATCTGCGACACGTCGTTGAGCGCGTCGAAGATGCGGAAGATGTCCACCCCCGTCGACGCCGCCTCGCGCACGAACGTGTTCGTCACCTCGACCGGCCGCGGCGTGTACCCGACCGTGTTGCGGCCGCGCAGCAGCATCTGCAGCGGGATGTTCGGGATGGCGGTGCGCAGCGCCTCGAGGCGCTCCCACGGGTCCTCCGCGAGGAAGCGCAGCGCGACGTCGTAGGTCGCCCCGCCCCAGGCCTCGATCGAGAGCAGCTGCGGCGTCATGCGCGCCGCGTGCGGGCCCACGCGCACCAGGTCCCGGGTGCGCACGCGCGTGGCCAGCAGCGACTGGTGCGCGTCGCGGTAGGTGGTCTCGGTGACGGCGAGCGCGGTCTGCTCGCGGAGCGCACGGGCGAACCCTGCCGGCCCGAGGCGGAGCAGCCGCTCGCGGGCTCCGGCGGGCGGCTCGACGCTCAGATCGATCTTCGGGAGCTTGCTGCCGGGCGACGGCGACAACGGCTTCGGTCCGTACTGCTTGTTCACCGTGACATCGCCGAGCCAATTCAGCAGTCGCGTCGCCCGGTCCCTCGAGGGGTTGCTGGTGAGCAGCTGCGGCCGCTCCTCGATGAAGAGCGTCGACACGTCGCCGGCGACGAACGCCGGATCGTCCAGCACGGCGCGCAGGAACGGGATGTTGGTCGCGACCCCGCGGATGCGGAACTCGGCGAGGGCACGCTTCGCCCGGGCCACCGCCGCCGGGAAGTCCCGGCCTCGGCAGGTGAGCTTCGCGAGCATCGAGTCGAAATGCGGGCTGATCTGCGAGCCGGCCGCGGTGGTGCCGCCGTCGAGTCGGATGCCGGCACCGCCGGGCGACCGGTAGGTCGTGATCCGCCCGGTGTCGGGGCGGAAACCCTGCGCCGGGTCCTCGGTCGTGATGCGGCACTGCAGCGCGGCTCCGCGCAGCTGGATCTGGTCCTGCTCGAGGCCCAGGTCGGCGAGCGTCTCGCCGGCCGCGATCCTGATCTGCGACTGCACGAGGTCGACGTCGGTGACCTCCTCCGTCACGGTGTGCTCGACCTGGATCCGTGGGTTCATCTCGATGAAGACGACCTCGCCGGCCCGCTCGCCGGCCGTCTCCAGGAGGAACTCGACGGTGCCGGCGTTCTCGTAGCCGATGGACTTCGCGAACGCCACCGCGTAGCCGTGCAGAGCCTTGCGGATCGTGTCGTCGAGGTTCGGCGCCGGGGCGATCTCGACCACCTTCTGATGGCGGCGCTGCACCGAGCAGTCCCGCTCGAACAGGTGCACGGTATGGCCCGTGCCGTCTGCGAGCACCTGCACCTCGATGTGCCGCGGCCGCTGCACGGCCTGTTCGAGGAAGACGCGGGCGTCGCCGAACGCGCTCCCCGCCTCGCGCATGGCCTCGGCCAGGGCGGGAGCCAGCTCGCCGATCGTCTCCACCCGGCGCATCCCGCGGCCTCCGCCGCCCGCGACGGCCTTGACGAAGATCGGGAACCCGATCCCCTCGGCCTGCGCGACCAGCTCGTCCACGTCGTCCGAGGCGCCGGTCGAGCGCAGCACCGGCACGCCTGCGGCGACCGCGTGCTGCTTCGCGGTGACCTTGTTGCCGGCCATCTCCAGCACATGCGCCGGAGGCCCGATGAAGGCGATGCCGTTCTCGGCCGCGCGCGCCGCCAGCTCCGGGTTCTCGGAGAGGAAGCCGTAGCCGGGGTAGATCGCGTCCGCGCCGCACTCGCGTGCCACCCGGATGATCTCCTCCACGTCGAGGTAGGCCCGCACCGGGTGCCCGACCTCGCCGATCTGATACGACTCATCGGCTTTCTGCCGGTGGATGGATCCGCGATCCTCCCAGGGGAAGACCGCGACGGTCCTGGCCCCTACCTCGAACGCGGCTCTGAAGGCCCGGATCGCGATCTCTCCACGATTGGCCACAAGGATCTTCTGGAACATGGCACCTCGAACACTGGTTGCGCAACGACGCGCATCGGGGGGCTGAGTGTTTCCTCAGCCTAGAGGAAGGTAACGTGGTCTCCGTGCACGTACTCAGCGTCAGTTCCCTCAAGGGCGGTGTCGGCAAGACGACCGTGACCCTCGGCCTCGCCTCGGCGGCGTTCGCCCGCGGCGTCCGGACCCTCGTGGTCGACCTCGACCCGCAGTCCGACGTCTCCACCGGCATGGACATCCAGGTCGCCGGGCGCCTCAACATCGCCGATGTCCTGGCGAACCCGAAGGAGAAGGTGGTCCGACAGGCGATCACGTCCTCGGGCTGGGCCAAGGTGCACCCCGGCACGATCGACGTGCTGATCGGCAGCCCGTCCGCGATCAACTTCGACGGCCCGCACCCGAGCGTGCGCGACGTCTGGAAGCTCGAGGAGGCACTCGCCGCCGTCGAGGCCGACTACGACCTCGTGCTGATCGACTGCGCCCCGTCGCTGAACGCGCTCACGCGCACCGCATGGGCCGCGAGCGACCGTGTCATGGTCGTGACCGAGCCCGGACTGTTCTCGGTGGCCGCCGCCGACCGCGCCCTGCGCGCGATCGAGGAGATCCGCCGCGGCCTCTCCCCCCGACTGCAGCCGCTCGGCATCGTGGTCAACCGCGTGCGCCCGCAGTCGATCGAGCACCAGTTCCGCATCAAGGAGCTGCGCGACATGTTCGGCCCGCTCGTGCTCTCGCCCCAGCTGCCGGAGCGCACCTCTCTGCAGCAGGCACAGGGCGCCGCGAAGCCGCTGCACATCTGGCCCGGCGACTCCGCGCAGGAGCTCGCCGCCGACTTCGACACGCTGCTGGACCGGGTGATCCGCACCGGGCGCATCGCCCTGCCCGACGACACCCGCGTCTGAGCGGACTCCGCGGTTCGCAGGAACCCCCGAGACGACGAGAGCCGGTCCCCGAGGGGCCGGCTCTTTCCGTCTGTCGCGCCGCGCGGTCAGGCGGTGCGACGGGAGCGGCGTGCGGCGAGGTCGTCCATCGGCTCCGGCGCGAGGGCGTCGAACTCGACGAGCGTCGCCTCGACCTCGTGGAACACCTTGCCCACGGCGATGCCGAAGACGCCCTGGCCGCGGCTGAGCAGGTCGATCACCTCGTCGTTCGAGGTGCACAGGTAGACCGAGGCGCCATCGCTCATGAGCGTGGTGCCGGCGAGGTCGCGGATGCCGGCAGCGCGGAGCTGGTCGACGGCGGTGCGGATCTGCTGCAGCGAGATGCCGGTGTTCAGCAGCTCCTTGACGAGCTTCAGCACGAGGATGTCGCGGAAGCCGTAGAGCCGCTGGGATCCGGATCCGCTCGCGCCGCGGACGGTGGGGACGACCAGCTCGGTGCGCGCCCAGTAGTCCAGCTGGCGATACGTGATGCCGGCCGCGCGGGCGGCCACGGCACCGCGATAGCCGACCTCGTCGTCCATCGCGGGAAGCCCGTCGGTGAAGAGGAGATCGTCCCCGAACGACGGTGCATCGCCCCGTTCCTCGGCGCTCATGGCATCCTCCTCATCCTGAAGGCACAGCATCCTTCAACCACAACCTGAAAGTCGATGACTCCACGCTAGAACAGCGCGGACCCCCCGACAACGACATCCGTCCCGGGAGGGGGGTGTGTCGCAATCAGTTCGTTACGACAGCAGTCGGCCGATGCCGTCCTTGACCAGGAGCGAGCGCACCTCGTCCAGGCGGGACGCCAGTTCGGGGGCCATCTCGCTGGCGCGCGCCCGCGACGGGGTGTCGGTGCGGCGCAGCAGAGCGGACAGCGCCGACTGGACCAGGGCGATGTCGCGTTCGGCGCTCTGACGCAGCGGCCGCAGGTGGCGCGGCCCGATGCCGTGGCCGTCCAGGGCAGCGAGCGCGCGCAGCAGGGACACCGCGGATTCGGGATAGGTCTCGGCCGCGGGCAGCATGCCGCTGGACACCGCGTCGCCGAGGAGCGCGTGCGACGCACCCGCCGCATGGATCAGCTCGTCGCGACGGTACCGCCGCGGCCCCTGCACGATCGACGCGGGCAGCTCCGGCGAGCCGCCGGACTCCTCGAGCGCGTCGAGGTGCTCGCGGATGACCTTGAGCGGCAGGTACTGATCGCGCTGCAGCGTGAGCGCGATGCGGATCCGCTCCAGGTCGGCGGCGGAGAACTTGCGGTACCCGGATGCGGTGCGCACCGGGTTGACGATCCCCTTCTCCTCCAGGAAGCGGAGCTTGGAGGCGCGCACGTCGGGGAACTCCGGCGTGAGGCGTGCGAGCACCTGGCCGATGCTCAGCAACCCGGTGGGGGCGGAACGCTCGGCGGCCGACGCCGCCATCAGTCGTTCGCCTGCGCGAGATCCACGGGCGAGGCGAAGAAGTTCAGCCGGAACTTGCCGACGCGCACCTCGTAGCCGTTGTGAAGCTCGCTGCGATCGACCCGCTCGCCGTTGACGTAGGTTCCGTTCAGCGAGCGCTGGTCGACGATCTCGAACGCCGTGCCGGTGCGGATGACCTCGGCATGCCGCCGGGAGACCGTCACGTCGTCGAAGAAGATGTCCGCCTCGGGGTGGCGGCCGACCGTGGTGACCGCCGTGTCGAGCAGGTAGCGGGCGCCCGCGAGCGCACCGGAGCGGACCAGCAGCAGCGCGGAACCCGAAGGAAGCGCGGCGATCGCCGCCAGCTCGACCTCGGTCAGCTCGGCGCCGAACGGGACGAACGACAGGTCGGAGTCGTGGCCGAACGTCTGCGTGGTGTCGTGCAGGGGCTCACCGCCGCGGCGGACGGCGCCTTCGGGAACGTCGTTCTCAGTCACTGTTCTCCCCCTCCTCTGGCGTTCCAGCCTATCGGAAGCGCGCGCCCCCCGGGAGCCGGATCCGCGCTGTCTCACCTGCCCGAGCCCGCCCGCGCGGACGATAGGCTGGAAGCATGCCACACTACGACGTCGTCATCCTCGGCGCTGGCCCCGGCGGCTACGTCGCCGCCGTCCGCAGCGCCCAGCTCGGCCTTTCCACCGCGATCATCGAGGAGAAGTACTGGGGCGGCATCTGCCTCAACGTGGGGTGCATCCCCTCGAAGTCGCTCCTCAAGAACGCGGAGATCGCGCACACGTTCAACCACAAGGCCGAGTTCTTCGGCATCTCGGGCGACGTGCACTTCGACTTCGGTGCGGCGTTCGACCGCAGCCGCAAGGTCGCGGACACCCATGTCAAGGGCATCCACTTCCTGATGAAGAAGAACAAGGTCGTCGAGTACGACGGCCGAGGCACCTTCACGGGCCCCAAGGCGATCTCCGTGGCGAAGTCCGACGGCACGACCGAAGAGGTCACGTTCGACAACGTCATCATCGCGACCGGATCCACCGTCCGTCTGCTGCCGGGCGTGCAGCTGAGCGACAACGTCGTCACCTTCGAGGAGCAGATCCTCACGCGCGACCTGCCCGAGTCGATCGTCATCGTGGGCGCCGGCGCCATCGGCATGGAGTTCGGCTACGTGCTGACCAACTACGGCGTGAAGGTCACCATCATCGAGTTCCTCGACCGGGCGCTGCCCAACGAGGACGTCGAGGTCTCCAAGGAGATCCAGAAGCAGTACAAGAAGCTCGGCGTCGACATCCTCACCTCGACCGCGGTGAAGACGGTGACCGACAACGGCTCCTCCGTGCACGTCACCTATGAGACCCGTGACGGCCAGCCGGGCGAGATCACCGCGGGCAAGGTCCTCATGTCCGTCGGCTTCGCCCCGAACGTGAACGGCTACGGCCTGGAGAACACGGGCGTGGCTCTCACCGACCGCGGCGCGATCGACATCGACGACCACATGCGCACCAACGTCGAGGGCATCTACGCCATCGGCGACGTGACCGCCAAGCTGCAGCTCGCCCACGTCGCCGAGGCGCAGGCCGTCGTCGCCGCCGAGACCATCGGCAAGGCGGAGACCATGACGCTGGGCGACTACAGGATGATGCCACGTGCGACGTTCTGCCAGCCGCAGGTCGCCAGCTTCGGTCTCACCGAGGAGCAGGCCAGGGCCGAGGGCCGCGAGATCAAGGTCGCGAAGTTCCCGTTCAGCGCGAACGGCAAGGCGAACGGCCTCGGCGAGCCCGTGGGCTTCGTCAAGCTCATCGCGGATGCCGAGCACCTCGAGCTCATCGGCGGCCACCTGATCGGCCCGGACGTGTCCGAGCTCCTGCCCGAGCTGACCCTCGCGCAGAAGTGGGACCTCACGGCACTCGAAGCCGCCCGCAACGTGCACACGCACCCGACCCTGTCGGAGGCGCTGCAGGAGGCGTTCCACGGGCTCGCGGGCCACATGATCAACCTCTGATCGGATCCGATCGAGCTGAGGGCCGGTCACGCCATGGGCGTGGCCGGCCCTCTGCCGTCCCGCCGACCGCCCTATCGCTGATGAGCGGGCGACATCCGAGTCCCGGCCCCTGTCGTGAAGCGCCCGGATGAGGCTCCGACCGGAGCCTCAGACGCCGTGCATCGTCACCAGACCCGCTGCCCATGGACGCAGCGGCGCCGAGCCCAGGGCCCGGATGAGCGTCTCCTTCGCGACCATCGGCACGCCCCGTGCGGGGGCGCCCATGGTCATGTAGAAGGCGCTGCGTCGCTGGGCGGCGCGGGCGGCGCGCAGCGCCCCGCGCGCATAGCCGCCGAGATCAGCCTCGCCCTCGACCAGCGCGGCGCGCAGTGCCGTCGCCAGCCTTCCCGCGTTCACCCAGCCGAGGTTCATGCCCTGCCCGCCGATCGGGCTGATCTCGTGCGCGGCATCGCCGAGCAGCGCCACGCGGCCACGGACGACGGTACGGCTCAGATGCTGGGTCGCGACGAAACCGGTGGGCTGGATGTCATCCTCGATCTCCGGATCCCGCCCGATCCGCTCTGCGATCGCCTCCCGGAACTCCGCCCCGGTGTGCACTCCGCTGCCGCGCAGCACCCAGCGCCGCATGCCGCCGGGCAGAGGGAACGCCTCGACGATCCCCCCGGGCTCGCAGTGCAGCTGGGCGCGCACTCCGGCCGCGGGGTCAGGGACGTCGGCCATCGTGTACGCCGCGCGGCCAGGGCGGCGCCGCCAGCCGAGGCCGACCTGGTGCCGCAGCGCGCTGTGCACGCCGTCCGCGAGCACGACGAACGCCGCGGTGACCTCCTGCCGGCCGGCCGGCCGCTCCACGGCGAGCCGCACGAACTCCCCCTCGTCCCGCACCGCCCGCACGCTGCAGCCGGGACGCAGGGCGCCGGCGGACAGCGACTGCAGTCTCTCCCGCAGCAGCGCGTGGGTGCGCTGCTGCGGGAGCACGCGCACAGGGCGGTGCGCGGAGAAGTCGAGCGACGCGAGGATCCGGCCTCGGCAGAGCACATCGCCGCCCTCGAGCGCGAGCGACGCGGAGCGCACCATCGCCCCCACGCCGGCGCGGTCGAGCATCTGCAGGCCTGGGGCGTGCACTCCGATCGCCCGGCTGCGCGGATCATCTCCTTGGCGGCGTTCGCAGACGGCGACATCGATGCCGTCCTGGGCGAGCAGGCAGGCCAGGAGCAGCCCCACCGGGCCCGCCCCGACGATCACGATGTCATGGTCGAGCAGCGTGGCGCGCTCCCGCGGGACCTCAGGGTCTGTCATCGCCCGGCTCCCGGCGCAATTCCAGTCGTGCGGGGACCCCGCGCCGCACGACCCACCCCGCCGGCGCGACGGCCGCGAGCTCCCTGGCCGTGTAGGAGCGCCGGATGCTGGTCAGCCCATCGGCGCGGATGAAGGATCCGGCCAGCAGATTCGCGGCGAACGGCCACGTCCCCGTCGCGAACAGCGCGTACGCGGCGCGGCTGCGCGCGATGTCGCGGTGCACGACGAGCCCGGTCCTGCCGGCGAGACGCGCGGTGTCGGCGAGCATCTCCTGCAGCTGTATCCGCCCCAGGTGGTGCAGCACGTGATTGGACAGCACGATGTCGTAGGTCTCGCCGGCTCGGACCAGGTCGGCGACGAACGCGCATCGGTAGACGACGCCGGCGCCGTCGTCATGCGCGGCTGCCCAGGCCGTGGCCCGCGCATCGGCATCCAGCGCCGTGATCTCGACGGCGAGCCGATCTCGGGAGAGCCGCGACGCGAGAGCGCGGCAGAGATCCCCGCCGCCCGCGCCGACATCCAGGATCCGCACCCGCCCCGTTCTGGCCCGCGGTCGGATGTCGCGCCGGTACAGCGCACCGGGGCGGGACACCACGGCGTTCACCGCGCCGAAGCGCCGGTAGGTGCGCGCGAGCATCTGCGCATCCGCGGCGGGGTCGTCCATCAGCTCGCGCACGTCGACGGCGCGAGCCGACAGGTCAGCGCCCATCGCCCTCCGCGCCGACGACCGTCATCAGCGCGCTCTCCGCCGTCAGACCGGGCCCGAACGCCATCGCCGACACACGGTCGCCGTCGCGCGCGCCCTCCTCCTCCAGGATCCGCTGCAGCACGAACAGGATCGTCGCGCTGGACATGTTGCCGTGCGTCCGCAGCGTCTCCCTGGCGGGGTGCAGCTGCAGGTCGCTGAGGCCGAGGCGGTCCTGGACGCGGTCCAGGATGCTGCGTCCGCCGGGATGGATCGCCCAGTGCCGGATCTCGTCGCCGATCCTGCCGTCCTCGAAGGGCACCTCCAGCTCCCCCGCGTACAGCGGGTGCAGCGCATCGACGATCGTCTCGCCGATGATCTGCGGCACGGCGGTGGACAGGGTCATCTCGAAGCCGTGGTCCCCGATGGTCCACGCCATGTCCTTCTCCCCCTGCGGGGCGATCGCAGTGTGGAACCGGTCGAGGCGCAGCCCGGGGCCGGCGGACGGGCGGGCGGTGACGATGCCGGCCGCCGCTCCGTCGGCGAACAGGGAGGAGGCGACGATCACGTCCGGATCCTCGGACGAGCGCAGATGCAGGGTGCACAGCTCGACGCTGACCACCAGCACCACGGCGTCCGGATCCGCGGCGCAGAACTGGCTCGCCGCACGCAGCGCCGGCATCGAGGCGTAGCAGCCCATGAAGCCGAGATGATAGCGCTGCACGGAGTCGGAGAGGCCCAGCGCGCGCACGATCCCGTACTCCGGTCCCGGGGCGTGGAACCCCGTGCAGGAGACCGTGACGACATGGGTGATGTCTGCGGGCCCGACCTCGGGGTCGGCGTCGAGAGCGGCCCGGGCCGCGGCGACGAACAGCCGCCCGGCCTCGCGGACGTAGACATCGTTGCGGACGCCGGTGGCCGGGGACAGCAGTTCCCCCGTCGCGTGATCGAAGAACACCGGCTCCGCATCGGTCGCCGCGAGCGTCAGCTCGTCGAGCACGGTGCGGCGGGTGTCGATGCCGGATCCGTCGAAGGAGGCGGTGACGATGCGGCGGGCGAGCCGGCTCAGGTCCGGCTGCGCCGCGAAGACGTCGCGCACCTCGCTCTGATGCAGGACCGTGTCCGGCACCACCGTCTGCAGGGACCTCAGCACCGCCGGGCTGCTCATGGTGACACTCAAGCATGCCGTCCGCGTGGCGGGAAGGGGCTTGCGGATCCCCGTCGACTCTGCGACATCGCCGGATGACGGCGGCCGGCTCCCCCAGCGGAGCCCAGAGGCCTGCGAGATGTTCCGTTCAGAACCCGAGCGCGCGACCGAGCTTGGATCCGGAGGGGGACTTCCGGCCGCCCGCGGCGATGACCGCCTGCTCCACCGCGTGGAAGAAGGCCACCCGCCCCGCCTCGTCCGCCGGGGCCGCAGGGCCCAGCTCCATCTCCCACTCGCGCCATTCCCGCTGGCCGCCGTGACGCAGGTCCGTGCCGCGGACGCGATCGTCCACGAACTCCGCCACCACGCCACCGGGACCGATGAGCAGGTAGGCAGTGCGGGCGTTCTCGATGCGCGCGAGCGGGAGGACGGGGTGC
Organism: Microbacterium sp. NPDC060117; assembly: GCF_042729315.1. Classification (NCBI taxonomy): domain Bacteria; kingdom Bacillati; phylum Actinomycetota; class Actinomycetes; order Micrococcales; family Microbacteriaceae; genus Microbacterium; species Microbacterium sp. NPDC060117. Next base: position 66,106 of record NZ_JBHWXR010000002.1, on the reverse strand, counting down.
GACGTCCACTGGGCGACGATCTCCGCGACGGCCGACGGCATCTCCTCGTCCTCGCCGAGCGGCCAGCCCAGCTCGACGCGACCGTCGCCGCTGCGAGGGCCTTTCACGTGCCATCCCTCGTCCGGTCCTCCGGTACGACGCCGCAGCGCCACGCCCGCACGGGCGAGATCGCCCGCGGCCGTGTCGAAGTAGCGGGCGTCCAGCGCTCGGGCCTCACCCTCCGTCACCGAGTCCACGCCGGGGACCGCATCCCACGACGGCAGCGGCGTGCTGCCGTCGACGTCGTACTTGCGCTCGACCTCGACGGTGCGGGACGGCTCAGACATCCGCGGGATTGAGATCGTCCTGAGACCCCTGGTACCAGTACGCGTACTCGGTGGGCCCGTCGTGCTCCCCCGTGTGCGTGGGTTCGCCGCGCTTGTTGTAGACGAGCAGCGTCTCGCTGTAAGGGACGGCGATCTCGTCGTCCGCCGACCCGAGGGGGATGATCTGCCCGTCCAGCGGGCCGCCGTGAAGCCGTGCGAGTGCCATGTGCTCACCCTAATCCCCCGGCCACCCGCGGGACGCGTTCCTCGTTCTTCGCGCCCGCCGGCACCGGGTCCTCACACCACTGCCACGCCGAGGGCGCCGCCCATGATCATCCACGGCCCGAACGCGATGTGCGTCGAACCGGTCGCACGGCGCAGCACGATGAGTCCGAGCGCATGCACGGCGCCCAGCACGAACGCCGCAGCGGCGCCGACCACGAGCGCCTGCCATCCGTGCCATCCCAGGACCAGGCCGATGAGGGCTGCGAGCTTCACATCGCCGCCGCCCATGCCCTCGCGACTCAGCGCCCGCAGCAGGGCGTAGAAGCCGCCGAGGATCAGCATCCCCCACAGCGCTCCGAGGAGCCGCGCACCCCCGCCCGCGAGCACGGCGTCGGCGAGCGCGAGCAGGAGAGCGCCCGCCAGCGTCGGCAGCACGATCCGGTCGGGGAGCCGGTGCGTCGCGATGTCGACGGCGATCAGCCGGGCCCCGATCCCGAGCAGCGCGAGGTGCGCCAGCACGACGATCACCGCAGCAGGATCCATGCCCCCGACCGTAGAGGATCGACCCGAGCGGCGTGATTAGCCTGTGGACAACCCGTCGGAGGACCGCCCGACGTCGCTTCTCAGGCGGATCGGAGCAGGATCCGGCCGTCCTCGACCTTCGCCTCCCAGCGCGGTTGCGGCACGCTCGCCGGACCTCGCTGCACGGACCCGTCCTCGATGCGGAACCTGCTGCCGTGCCAGGGACAGGTGACGCAGCCGTCCGCGCCGAGCCTCCCCTCGTCGAGGGGGCCGCCGGCGTGGCTGCAGACGGCGGAGATCGCGCGCAGTTCGCTGTTGACGCGGATGAGCAGCACGGGGACGTCACCCACGAGCACCCGCGATCGCGTCCCCTCGGCGAGGTCGGCGTCCGCGCCGACGTCCGTCCAGCGCCGCACCGAGCCCTGGAACGCCGTGTGGTTCACGCCGGTGCCGCGGACGAAGGAGAGGTGCCCGCCGAGATACGACGACCCCAGGGTGAGGCTCAGCCCGAGCAGGCTGAGCGCGGCGCCGGCGCCGTGGTGCCCGCGCCGGCGCACGAGCCAGGAGGTGATCTGCAGCACGGACGCGGTCGCGTTCGCGGCGGCGTGGATCAGGCCGACCCGTTTGGCGGGACCGTACAGGGCCGACCAGTCGGAGGCGCCCGCCGCCGCAGTCGGCGCGGAGGCGAGGATGCCGAGGCCGACGAGGCGCCGCGATGCGGCCGGATCCGCCCCGGTGAGATCGAGCACCGTGGCCGCGCCCCACGCCCCGATCGGCAGATCCGAGAGCATGGGATGCACCTGGTGGCCCAGCCAGGAACCGGACAGCGCGTTCTTCACGGGCGTGGGGCGGGTGGCGGCGTCGACCCAGCCGCTCAGCGTCTCCGCCGCGGGATCGAGTCCCCTGCTCCTCCCGATCGTCCGGATCAGGGACTGCATCGCCGCTGTCACTCGCATGGATCGCTCCTCCGCACCGTGCCGTGGGAACCTCCTGTCTACCCCCGCGGTCGGCAGGGGTCAACGGCTGGACGGGCAGCGGGTGCTGCGCGAGCTGATAGCCTCGCCGCGATGGACCCGACCGCCCGCTCCCTGCCCCTCGAGGACGTGCATCGCCTGCTGACGGGGATGTACGACGACTATCTGCGCGGCGACTCCACCGCGATCGACGACCGCCTCGCGGAGGACGTGACGATCTTCGACTCCGCCGCCGACGCCCTGGTGACGGGACTCGAGGAGCTCGCCGCCCTTCGCCGGGCCCGCACCTCCGCGCCGGCTGCTCCGCCGCCGTGGGCCTGGACGGAGAACTCCCTGACCGTCGAGGATCTCCGTGTGCGCGAGGTCGGCGACATCCTCATCGCGACCTGGTGGCTGCGTGTGGACGGGACGGATTCTCACGGCGCCGCGATCTCCCCCGAGCTGTCCCGCAACACCGCCGTGCTGCAGCGCCGACAGGACGGCGCGCTGCGCATCGCGCACCTGCACGAGGACGTGCGCCAGGAGGCCCGCCCCGTCGTCTGAGGATGCGGATCGCCGTCTGCCGACCGGCAGGCGGTCCGTGCTCGACCCCTCTCCCGCTCTCGGCATCCATGTCGGATGTACGAGTTATCGTCGTCTCTGCTGTTGCATTATTAGAAGAGATCTTCGAGAATGGAGTTCATGGGGATGACGCTCGCTTCCATGATCGCCCCCGACGCCGACACCCGCGCCGAGGATGTGCTGCGGCTGCGCCGCGAGATCACCCGCATGCAGCGCCGGCGCAGCGACCTGCCGCTGATCCCGGTCCCCCCTCCCCTCGAGGCGATCCTTCCCGAAGGCGGTCTGCAGGTCGGCACGACGTATACGCTCTCCCCCTCCCCCGGGCTCATCGGAGCGCTCCTCGCCGGGGCCTCGCGCACCGGCGCGTGGTGCGCCGCCGTCGGCATGCCCACTCTGGGCGTGGAGGCGCTGGCCGGGCACGGCGTGGATCTGGACCGTCTCCTCCTCGTCCCCGCCCCGGGGTCGCGCTGGCTCTCCGTCGTCTCGGCGCTGAGCGAGGTGATCCCGCTCATCGCGATCCGCCCCTCCTCCGCGGTGCGGGACGCGGAACTGAGCCGACTGAGCGCCCGGCTCCGCGATCGCGGCTGCACGCTGCTGGTCGTCTCCGGAGGGCCGGGCGCCGCCTGGCCGCAGAGCGAGGGATCCCTTCAGGTGCACGATCCGCACTGGCGAGGGCTGGGATCCGGCTGGGGTGCGCTGGAGGAGTGCGAGGTGACGGTCACCGCGCGCACCCGGCGCTCCCCCGCGCCGCAGAGCGTGCGCGTGCGACTTCCCGGCATCAACGGCATGGTCGAGGCCGTCGCCCCCGCGGCGCCCCGCCTCATCCCGCTCCCCTCCATGCACGTCGCCCCGCGTCCGCTCGTCGATGCGCCCGCGCTCCTGGCGGTGGCGGGATGAGCCCCGCGGTGCGGGAGCCGGTCCGGGTGATCGTGCTGTGGTTCCCGGACTGGCCGCTGCGCGCGGCCCTGGGCGCCGAGGCGGGTGAGCCCGCGGCGATCCTGCATGCGAACAGGGTCGTCGCCTGCAGCGTGGCCGCACGCGCACAGGGCGTGCGGGTCGGGCAGCGCCGCAGGGAGGCGCAGGGGCTGCTACCGAACCTGCGCATCCTGCCCGCGGATCCGGCCAGGGACGAACGGGCGTTCCTGCCCGTCCTGCGTCTGATCGAGGAGCAGGCGCCCGGGGCGCAGCTGCTCCGGCCGGGGCTCGCCCTGCTCCGCGCCCGCGGTGTCGCACGCTTCCACGGCGGGGAGGACGAGGCGGCGCGCGCTCTGCACGTCCGACTCACGGACGAGGGACACCCCGAGGTGCGGATCGGGATCGCGGACGGGCCGTTCACCGCCGAGCTCGCGGCGCGCGGCGCGGATCCGGTGCTCGTGGTCGGGGCGGGAGCCTCCGCCGCCTTCCTCGCTCCGCTGCCCGTGCAGGCCCTGCAGGATCCGGAGGTGACGGCGCTGCTGCTCCGCCTCGGCGTGCGCACCCTCGGCGAGCTCACCGCCCTCGGCGCGGAACGACTGCGGGCTCGGTTCGGCGAGCACGGCGCGCGCCTGCACGCCTTGGCCGCGGGCGCGGACTCCCGCCCCGTCGTGCCGCGCCCACCGGACCCGGAGCTGGTGGCGGAGGTCGAGTTCGAGTCACCCCTGGGACAGTCCGATCAGATCGCATTCGCCGTCCGGCAGAGTGCCGACGCCGTCATCCTCGCCCTCGCGAAGGCCTCGCTGGTGTGCACCGAGGTGCGCATCGACCTCACGGACGACGACGAGCAGGTGACGTCGCGCACCTGGCTGCACCCCACCTGCTTCGAGGCCTCCGACCTGGTCGACCGGGTGCGCTGGCAGCTGGAGTCGCTGGCCGCCGAGACCGCCGCCGCGGGCGACGACGACGAGGCGCACCGGTTCCGCGGCATCGTCCGGGTGCGGATCGCCCCCATCGCCGTCGACGACGCCGCGCACCACCAGCCCGGCCTGTTCGGATCCGGTACCGATGAGCGGCTGCACCACGCCGTCTCCCGCGTGCAGACCCTGCTCGGGCACGAGGGCGTGGTCACCGCCGTCGTGGCCGGCGGGCGCCTCGTCTCCGACCGGCAGCAGCTGACGCCCTGGGGCGAGCGGGTCGTGCCGGCCCGCCCTGCGGATCAGCCCTGGCCGGGGCAGCTGCCGGATCCGCTGCCGGCCGAGGTGTTCGCCCCGCCACGGCCGATCACAGTGACCGCAGCCGACGGCAGCCCGATCGACATCGACGGCCGCGGGCTGCTCACTGCCGACCCTGCCGCCGTGGATGAGTGCGCGGTGCTGTCCTGGGCGGGCCCCTGGCCGGTGCGGGACCGGCGCGGGGATCCGGCGGGCTCGTTCCGCGGCGAGCGCCTGCAGCTCGTCGACGAGCAGGAGCGGGCCTGGCTGGTGCTCCATGTTGCCGACGCCGGCGGAGCCGGTGGCGCGCAGTGGTGGGCCGAGGGGAGGTATCACTGATGGGCTTCCACAACCCCGACATGTCGTGGGCCGCGCTGGAGCGCACCCTCAGCGGCAGAGACGGTGCCGGTCCGCTGCATCAGCAGATCGCGATCGACGCTCCCTCCCGCATGCACAAGCGCCCGCCCATCCGGCTGGACGGGATCGAGCGTCCGAAGAACGCCGTCCCCTACGCCGAGCTGCACGTGCACTCCTCGTACTCCTTCCTCGACGGCGCCTCCTCCCCCGAGGACCTCATCGCCGAGGCTCAGCGGCTCGGCCTCACGGCCCTCGCGATCACCGATCATGACGGCTTCTACGGTGCCGCGAGCTTCGCCGAGGCCGCCGCGTCCCTCACGGATCCGGAGAAGAACACGAAGGCGGAGAGCACCGAGGACGCCGGGCCGCCGCTGCAGACCGTGTTCGGAGCGGAGCTGTCACTCCCCGGCCCGGAGGCGCGTGGTCCCGGCGCACGAGGTCGCGCCGGTCTCCTCCCGCCCCCGGAGCGCCGGGGACTGCCGGATCCGCTCGGCGAGCACCTGCTCGTGCTGGCCCGTGGCGAGGAGGGCTACCACCGCCTCTCCGCCGCGATCACCGAGGCGCAGCTGCGCGGGGGCGAGAAGGGGCGGCCGTTCTACGAGATCGAGTCGCTGGCGAACCGCGCCGGGGGGCATTGGACGATCCTCACCGGCTGCCGCAAGGGAGGCGTCCGCAGCGCTCTCGAACGGGAGGGACCGGAGGGTGCGGAGCGGGCACTGCTCACCCTCGTCGACCTGTTCGGCACCGACCGGGTCGCCGTCGAGCTCATCGACCACGGCGATCCGCTCGACAGCCGTCGCAACGACGCCCTCGCCGCCCTCGCGCTCCGCTACGGCCTGCCCGTGGTCGCGACGAACAACGTGCACTACGCCGCACCGGAACGTGCCCAGCTCGCCGAGGCGATCGCCGCCGTGCGCGCCACCCGCAGCATGCGCGAGCTCGAGGGGTGGCTGCCCGCGCATGGCACCGCGCATCTGCGTTCGGGGGCGGAGATGACGGCGCGCTTCGCCCGATATCCCGGGGCGATCGCAGCGGGCCTCGAGATCGCCGAGGCCTGCGCCTTCCCGTTGCGCCGCGCCAAGCCCGCCCTGCCGACCATGAGGGTGCCCGAGGGCGAGACCCCGATGAGCCACCTGCGGGCGCTGGTCTGGGCGGCGGCACCCTCGGCCTACCCCGACGGCACCCCGAAAGAGCTCACCGACGAGGGGAGGCGCCGCATCGAACGGGAGCTGAACGTGATCGAGGAGAAGGATTTCCCCGGCTACTTCCTCATCGTGCACGGGATCGTCAAAGAGGCGAAGGACCGCGGGATCCTCTGTCAGGGCCGCGGATCGGCGGCGGCGAGCGTGGTCTGCTATCTGCTCGGCATCACCGCGGTGGATCCGATCCTCTACGGCCTGCCCTTCGAGCGCTTCCTCGCCACGACCCGCACCGAGGAGCCCGACATCGACGTCGACTTCGACTCGGGGCGCCGCGAGGAGATCATCCAGTGGGTCTATGACGAATACGGTCGGGAGAACGCGGCGCAGGTCGCGAACGTCATCCAGTACCGGCCGAAGAACGCGGTGCGGGACATGGCCCGGGCTCTCGGGCATTCCCCGGGACAGCAGGACGCCTGGTCGCGCCAGGTGGAGCGCTGGGGGCTGGATCTGAGCCCCGTGCCCGACCACGACATCCCGGAGCAGGTGGTCGCCTACGCCGACGAGCTGCTGCGCGCGCCCCGCCATCTGGGGATCCACTCCGGCGGCATGGTGCTCACCCGGCGCCCGGTCGGCGAGGTCGTCCCCGTCGAGCACGCCCGGATGGAGAAGCGCACCGTCATCCAATGGGACAAGGACGCGGCGGCGTGGATGGGCCTGGTGAAGTTCGATCTGCTCGGGATCGGGATGCTCTCCGCCCTGCGGCACTGCTTCGACCTGGTCCGCGACGCCACCGGCGAGGAGTGGACGCTGGACTCCCTGCCGAAAGAGGAGCCCGCGGTCTACGACATGCTCTGCCGCGCCGACACGATCGGGGTCTTCCAGGTCGAGTCCCGCGCGCAGATGGGGCTGCTCCCCCGCCTGCAGCCGAGGGAGTTCTACGAGCTGGCGGTCCAGATCGCCCTCATCCGCCCCGGTCCCATCCAGGGCGGCGCGGTGCACCCGTTCGTGCGGCGCAAGCTCGGCCAGGAGACCGTGACCTATGCGCATCCGGTGCTGGAGCCGGTGCTGAGCCGCACGCTGGGCATCCCGGTCTTCCAGGAGCAGCTCATCCAGATGGCGACCACGCTCGGCGACTGCACCGCCGACGAGGCCGACACGCTGCGTCGGGCGATGGGGTCCAAGCGGGGGCTGGAGAAGATCGACAGCATCAGGGAGAGCCTGTACACAGGCATGCGCCGGCACGGACTGGACGCGGAGACCTCGGACCGCATCTACGCACAGATCCAGGCCTTCTCCGACTTCGGCTTCGCGGAATCCCACTCGCTCTCGTTCGCGCTGCTCGTGTACGCCAGCTCCTGGCTCAAGCTGCACTACCCCGCCGCGTTCCTCGCCGGGCTCCTGCGCTCCCAGCCCATGGGGTTCTACTCCGCCGCGACCCTCACCGGCGACGCCCGCCGGCACGGGGTCGAGGTGCGTCGGCCCGACATCCGCCTCTCCGGAGCGACGGAGACCCTGGAGCCGGTGGATCCGGCCGTGGCAGGGATGACGGGGCTGGAGGCCTGCACGCATCAGCTCCCGGCGAGGCCTCCTGGAGTGAAGGCGGATCCGTTCGACCCCAAGGCTCCCGACGAGACCGCCGCGCACCGCAGGGACGGCCGCTTCGCCGTGCGTCTCGGGCTCGCCGGCGTCACCGGGATCGGCGAGAAGACGGCCGAGCGGATCGTCGCCGAACGCGACACCCGCGGTCCGTACCGAGATCTGAACGACCTCGTGCGCCGCACCGACCTCACCGCCTCACAGGTGGAGGCCCTCGCCACCGCCGGGGCCTTCGACTCCCTCGGGCTGCAGCGCCGGGAGGCGATCTGGCTGGCCGGCTCCGCGGCGGAGGATCGCGCCCGCTACCTGCCCGACACGGTGGTCGCGGTGCAGCCGCCTCTGTTCGGCGACCAGACCAGCTACGAGATCCTCACCGCCGACCTCTGGGCGACCGGGGTGTCCACCGACGACCACCCGCTCGCGCATTTCCGCCCGGGGCTCGACGCGCGCGGGGTGCTGACCTCCTCCGCACTGCGCACATACGAGAACGGCCGGCGGGTCGAGACGGCGGGCCTCGTGACCCATCGTCAGCGTCCGTCCACCGCGGGCGGTGTGACCTTCCTCAACCTCGAGGACGAGCACGGCCTGGTGAACGTCATCTGCACGCAGGGCGTGTGGCTGCGCTATCGCCGGATCGCCCGGGAGTCGCCCGCGCTGATCGTGCGCGGCATCCTGGAGCGCTCCCCCGAGGGCGTCACCAATCTGCTGGCCGATGCGTTCGAGCAGCTCGCGGTGGGCGTGACGCACCACTCGCGGGACTTTCAATGAACAGGGACCCGGTCCCCGGATGGAGTGGTTCTGAGGCGCTCGTCCGCGCCCCTGCCCCTGCCACGCTCACCAGAAGCGCTCGGGCACCTCGTGCGCGCGCCGATCGGTGCCTCCCCAGTTCGCGGCCTGGTCCCGGGCGTCGTCCGCCGCTCGCTGCGCCCCGCGGAGCGCGTCGGCCGCGCCGCGACGCTCCGCACCCACCGGGTTGGCGTCGAGCACGAGCTCCGTGACCACGCCCTCCTCCGTCGCCAGCACCGTGCAGGCCTCCACCCGGCCGCGCCAGGGCAGCGCCCCGAGCTCCGGCAGGACGGATCCGGGCACGCGGTAGACGATCCCCGTGGTCAGGTCGCGGATCCGCACCGTGCCGCTCTCCTCATCGACCGTGATGATGCGGCCGACGCCGAGCGGCGCGGTCAGAGGGAGGATCAGCGTGACGGCCATGGCTCCACCTTCGTTCAGAACGGCTGCAGGGGCAAGCGCCTCGACGTCGGCCGGATGCGCTCAGCCCTGCGGTGCCGGCGCCTGCGCGCTCGCCGAGACGAGGCTGTCGTAGTGCCGGTCGACATAGAGCAGCGGCGCACCGGGAGTGCCCTCGACCACATCGAGCACATCGAGCAGCACGAGCGCCGAGGGCCCGACCGGGTGCGTCTCCCGGATGGTCCCGCGCACGGCGACCCGGGCCGACGGCAGGAAGGGCTCGCCGGTGGGCAGCATCCGGAACCCCTGCTCGGGGGTGAATCGAGGCTGACCCGACCGGGCGAAGGCGTCGGCGATGGGCTCCTGACCCGCGACCAGGAAGTGCACGAGCACGCTGGGCGCCGAGAGGATCCCGCCCGCGCTTCCGGTCGCACGCGTGACCGAGAAGACGAGCACGGCGGGGTCGGCGCTCACCGAGGCGACACTCGACAGCGTGAGGCCCACGGGACCGTCCGGGGCGATTCCCGTCACCAGCGCGACTCCGGCGGGGTGATGCCGGAACGCTCCCTTGAACTTCTCGGTGACGTCCTCTTCCAGACCGGGGGTGCTCATCGTGCTTCTCTCTGTCGTTGCCGGGGGCACAGCGCTGGTGCCCACCCTCAACGGTATGCCCGTTCTCGAGGTGCCGGCTCCGATCCGATGTCCGACCCGCGTGCTGGAATGACCTCATGACGACGGGGACCAAGACCGATCTCGCCAAGAGCCTGGACGGCTACCGCGCCCGCACCGGCGAGTTCCGCCTCGTGGACCTGCCCGCGAGCCGCTATCTCGCGATCGACGGGCACGGCGACCCCAACACGGCTCCCGCGTACGCCGAAGCCCTCGAGACCCTCTACCCGGTGGCCTACGCACTCAAGTTCGCCAGCAGGCGCGAGCTCGACAGGGATTACGTCGTTCCGCCGCTGGAAGGGTTGTGGTGGGCGGACGAGATGGACGCGTTCACGACCGCACGCGACAAGTCGCGCTGGGACTGGACGATGCTGATCCTCATCCCCGAGTGGATCCAGGGCGCGCTCGTGGACGACTCGATCACCGCCGTCCGTGCGAAGAAGGCACCGGCGCGACTCGACGATCTTCGAGTGCTTCCTCTGTCGGAAGGGCTCTGCATGCAGACGCTGCACATCGGAACCTTCGACGACGAGGCGCCGCTCCTCGAGCGCATGCACGACGAGATCATCCCGGAGCAGGGGCTGCGCCTGGCGGGCCTGCACCACGAGGTCTATCTGAGCGACGCCCGCCGGGTGGCTCCCGAGAAGCGCCGCACGATCCTGCGTCAGCCCGTGGCGCCCGCCTGATCGCGACCCAGGATCTCAAGAGGCCGCTCGCAGATCCCGGCCTGCCGCCCCCTTGCGTGTCGGTCGTGTCGACCCAGTGCTCGATCAGCCGCGCATCGGGCGAACCGTGAGGATCTGCTGCACCGTCCCGACCGGGCCTCGTTCGTCGTGCAGCACGGTCTCGGTCAGGCCGAGCCCGGTCGGACCGATCGAGACCGTCGTGTCGAAGCCGATCCAGTCGCCCTCGGGTGCGGCGAACAGATGGCAGGTGAGATCAACGTTCGGGAACGCGACCTCCGTCGGCGCCAGCCGCAGGGTGAGGCCGTTCGCGAAGTCGACCATGCCCAGCAGCCGGGCGATCCGGCCGATCGGCTCTCCCTGCACGAGCGGGATCCGCGGCCGCAGCCATGCCCAGGCATGCCCCGGCTGCCGCTGTCCGCGGTGGAAGTCCACGCTGCGCACGGCCCCGCCCTGCCAGTGATCGCCCATCTCCCACGGGTCGAGTTCGTCGCGGCCCGGCATCGCGGGCAGCGCGCTGCCGGTGAGCGCGCGGGTGTCCGCGGCCTGCATGAACCAGGCCCGCGCGATCACGGCGGCACGCCCGTCGTGGCTCAGCACCGCCTCCACGAGCTCGATCGTGCGGCCGGGGCGCAGGATCCGGATGTCGAGGTCGACGCGTTCTATCGGGATCGTGCCGAGGATGTCGTACGAGATCCGTCCGAGCTGCAGGTCGCCGCCCCGGCGCTCGGCATGCTCCCGCTCGATCGCATGCGCGATGAGGCCCAGCGACGGGGCGATGTGCTGCTCCGTGGTGCTCCACGCGCCCTCGACGGCGGCGGTCGGGCGGAAGGCGGACGCGTCGATGCGCTCGAAGTAGGCGGGCATGTTCGGATCCTATGTCGGCCGCGGCTGTTGCAGAGACCGGTCGGAACGACGTCACGCGGAGATCCTCCGCCGCTCAGGCCGCGGCGCTGGGCGTCGTCGAACAGGCGGAGAAGCTCCTGAGCGCCTGACGCTCCCACCGGCATCGGCATACCGCCTTGGGAGTACACGCAATGCATCCCGTGAGACGATGCGGGTCCCCCGGCGATCAGGAATCCTGAAGGCGGCGGATCCGCCACCGAGTCCTGGAGCGCGAATGACGAGCCCTGCCCCCACTCCCCCCGCACCGTCTGCGCCGGTGATCTCCGTGCGCGACGTGCAGAAGTCCTACGGCCGCGGAAGCGGTCGCTTCGACGCCTTGAAGGGGGTGAGCCTGGACATCGCGGCCGGCGAGAGCATCGCGATCATCGGCAAGAGCGGATCCGGCAAGTCCACGCTCATGCACCTGATGGCGTTGATGGATGAACCGAGCTCCGGGGCCATCGCGCTGAGCGGCCAGGACACGGCGACGTTGAAGGGGGCGGCGCTGAACCGGATCCGCAACAAGACCTTCGGGTTCGTCTTCCAGCAGTTCTTCCTGACCCCGAATCAGAGCGTTCTCGAGAACGTGGTGCTGCCGCTGAAGATCGCCGGGGTCGGTGCAGGTGAGCGGAGGCGACGCGGCATGGCCGCCCTCACGCAGCTCGATCTCGCCGACAAGGCCAGGAACAAGGCCGTGAACCTCTCCGGGGGGCAGAAGCAGCGCACCGTCATCGCTCGCGCGCTGGTCAACGACCCGCGCATCATCTTCGCCGATGAGCCGACCGGCAACCTCGATTCCGTGACCGGACGCGTCGTCGAGGACATCCTGTTCGCCCTGAACCGGGAACACGGGATCACCCTCGTGATCGTCACCCACGACGAGGATCTCGCCGCGAAATGCGACCGGCGCGTGCATATCAAGGACGGGCTGATCGAGGAGCCGGCGGCATGAGGACGCTCGATCTCATCGGCACCGCGATCTCGAGCACCTTCCGCTCGAAGACGCGCACCACGCTCACCATTCTCGCGATCTTCGTGGGCGCCTTCACGCTGACGATCACCAACGGGCTCGGCACGGGAATCAACAGGTACATCGACGACACGGTCTCCGGCTTCGGAGCGAGCGACGTCCTGACCGTCACGAAGAAGGCCGACTCCAGCACCGCACCGGGCAGCACGGCGCCGAGGGAGTACGACCCGAACACGGCGACGGCGGGAGGAGGGCGAGGCGGCGCCACCACCGTGGCCGTTCTGACGCAGAGCGACCTGGACGCGCTCGCGAGAGTGGACGGGGTGACCGCGGTGAAGCCGGTCCGCGCCGTCTCGGTCGACTACGTGCAGTTCGGCGACGGTAAGAAGTACATGATCAGCGCCGGCGGTCTCGTCGCAGGACAGACCGTGAAGCTCGCCGCGGGCTCCGCGCCGAGCGATTCGACCGGCGATCTGCAGCTCGCGCTGCCCACCGATTTCGTCACTCCGCTCGGCTTCTCGAGCGCCGCAGATGCCGTCGGCAAGACCGTGACGCTCGCGGTGACGGATGCGACCCGCACGCAGCACACGATCGAGGCGACGGTCTCCGGCGTCTCCGAATCGACCTTCAGCCTGACCGGGGGTGCCGCGAGCATGCTGCCGAATGATGCGCTGACCGGAGCGCTCTACGATGCCCAGCAGACGGGCGTGCACGCGGATCAGCAGAACCGCTACACACAGGCCAGGGCCTGGTTCGCCCCCTCGTCCTCCCCCGCGCAGGTGACCGCACTGCAGCATCGCCTCACCACGGCCGGCTTCAGTTCGACGACGGTCGCGCAGCAGCTCGGCACCTTCAAGGCGGTGATCGACGGGATCGTGCTGGTCCTCAACGCCTTCGCGATCATCGCGCTGCTCGCCGCGAGCTTCGGCATCATCAACACCCTCTACATGTCGGTGCAGGAACGGACCCGCGAGATCGGTCTGATGAAGGCGATGGGCATGGGCTCCGGGCGCGTGTTCGGGCTCTTCAGCCTGGAGGCGACGTTCATCGGCTTCCTCGGCAGCGCCCTCGGCGTGCTCGGCGGCATGCTGGTCGGCAGCGTCGTGAGCCGGATCCTGGGGCGCACGCTGCTGTCCGATCTGTCCGGACTGCAGCTCGTCGCATTCGACGCGAGGTCCATCGTGTCGGTGATCCTGCTGGTGATGGTGATCGCCTTCCTCGCCGGCACCCTCCCCGCGGCACGGGCCGCGCGCCAGGATCCCGTCGAGTCGCTCCGCTACGAGTAGCCGGGTCACCGGCCGGTCCGGAGGCGCCGGCGCCGTGGGAACACCTCGCCACGCGCGGTACGGTGAACTCGTCGAGCATCGACGTCGCATGAGAGGAACAGAATGCGCCCCTACCTGGACAAGGCGATCCCCGACGCGTGGAAGGCCGCGTCCGAGTACTCGGACGCGGTCGCGAGGGCGACGGCGGCTCGCGGCCTCACCACCGCCGAGGCCGAGTTCATCAAGGTGCGCGCGTCGCAGATCAACGCGTGCGCGTTCTGCCTCGACCTGCACGCCCGCGAGGCGCGGGGGGCCGGCATCACCCAGCAGAAACTCGATGCGCTGCCCGCGTGGCGCGAGTCCGACCTCTACACCGAGCGGGAGAAGGCCGTGCTCGCGATCGCCGAGGCCGCGACCCGGATGCCGCTCGGCGAGGAGGCGAAGGCCGATCTCGCCGCCGCCCGCGGACTGCTGGGCGACGACGTCTTCGCCGCCGCCGAGTGGGTCGCGCTGACCATCAACATGTTCAACCGCCTCTCGATCCTCAGCGAGCATCCCGTGCGCCCGCGCGACGCCGAAGGCAACCTCATCCGCTGATCCGCACCTCGGAGGTGGGAGATGATCCAGGGAACCGACACGCGGCGACCGCCGTCAGGGCCGGGTTGCGCCGAGTGCGAGCGCGACGCCGGCTGGTGGTTCCACCTGCGCCGATGCATGGAATGCGGGCATGTGGGCTGCTGCGACGACTCCCTCGGGCAGCACGCCACGGCGCACTACACCCAGACGGGCCACCGCTTCATCCAGAGCTACGAGCCCGGCGAGGACTGGTTCTGGGACTACCGCACCGCGCAGGTGGTCGACGGTCCCGAACTCGCCCCGCCGCGGAGCCACCCCGAGAATCAGACCGCACCCGGTCCGGCCGAGCGTCTGCCGGCGGACTGGCAGGACCAGCTCCTCCGCGCCAGAGCGGAGCGTGCTGCGGACTGACCGGACGGACTCAGCCGGTCTGTCCGGCCCGTCCGCGCCGTGACGCCGCTCCGATCGTCACGGCGAGTGCGGCCAGCACCACCGCCGCCCCGAGCAGCGCACCATCGCCGAGCCACTGATGCGCGGCCGCGCCGGCGACGGCTCCGGCGGCCAGCGAGGCCCAGAGCAGCAGCGGACGACGCCACGCGGTCGCGGAACGGCCCGTGACGAGGGCGGCGAGCGCGAGGCCGAGGCTGACGAGCGTGCCCGTCGCGTAGGTGATCGCGATCCGTGCCCTCCCCTCGGCCAGGTAGAGGGTGTTCAGAGCGCCCATCGCACCGGCCAGCAGCGCGAAACGCCACACGGCGTGCGGGAACGCGAATCCGACGGACGCGCACACCGCCACGGCGACGGCGCTCGCCGCGACCACGAGGCCGCGACGCCGAGCGCGCGGCCCCACGACGACCCCGCCCGCGGTGACGCCGACCACGAAGGCGGCGACGAGCGCGAGCGGGAGCAGGGCGCGCAGCGGGCCGTCCGCCCAGATCTCGACTCCCGCCTGCGTGGAGTTGCCGCTCATGAACGAGACGAAGAGCCCGCCGGTCTCGATGAAGCCGACGGCGTCGACGAACCCGGCGACGGCGCTGAGCGCCAGGGAGAGCGCGACCCCGCGCCGGGAGACCTCTCTCACGATTCGGATCCGCTCACTCGCACCGGTCCATCCTGAGGCCGGGTGCGGCTCTGCGGCAAACCGGGAAGAACGTCGGGCCCGCCGGAGGATCCGACGGGCCCGACGCGCGGACGGCGCGCTACTGCGCGACAGCCTCGTTCCGACGCGGCAGCACCCATCCCGCGCGCGGGAAGTGGCACGTGTAGCCTTCGGGGTACCTCACGAGGTAGTCCTGATGCTCGGGCTCGGCCTCCCAGAACGGGCCCTTCGGCTCGATCGTCGTCACGGCCTTGGCCGGCCACAGTCCCGAGGCGTCGACGTCGGCGATCGTGTCGCGGGCGACGCGCTCCTGCTCGGGGCTGAGCGGGAAGATCGCCGAGCGGTAGCTCGTGCCGATGTCGTTGCCCTGGCGGTTCATGGTCGACGGGTCGTGGATCTGGAAGAAGAACGCGAGGATGTCGCGGTACGTGGTCTTCGACGGATCGAAGACGATCTCCACGGCCTCCGCGTGTCCCGGGTGGTTCCGGTAGGTGGCGTGATCGTTGCTGCCGCCCGTGTAGCCGACGCGCGTGCCGAGCACACCCGGCTGGCGGCGGATCAGATCCTCGACCCCCCAGAAGCAGCCGCCGGCGAGGACGGCGGTCTCGGCGCCAGGAACCTGGGCGATGGATCCGGTGTCGGCGGGTCCGCTGGTCATGATGCGTTCTCCTCTGGGGTCTGCGGGGTGGGTGGTCTCGAACAGTCCACGGTACGCGCCGTAGCCCTGCTCCTCGAGCTCGGCGGCGGGGATGAAGCGGAGAGAAGCCGAGTTCATGCAGTATCTCAGCCCTCCGGCGTCCCGCGGGCCGTCGTCGAACACGTGACCGAGGTGGCTGCCGGCTCCGGCGGAGATCGCCTCCGTGCGCACCATGCCGAAGGTGCGGTCGGACTTGGTGGTGACGGCGTCCGCGTCGATCGGCCTGGTGAAGCTCGGCCACCCTGTTCCGCTGTCGAACTTGTCCGTCGACGAGAACAGCGGCTGTCCGGAGACGACGTCGACGTAGATGCCGGGATCGTGGTTGTCCCAGTAGGCGTTGCGGAACGGCGGCTCGGTGCCGCCCTCCTGCGTCACCGCGTACTGGTGCGCGGTGAGCGCGCTCAGCGCCTCATCGGTCCTGCGATAGTCGGTGGGATTCATCGTGATGCTCCTCCTCTGACGCCGCTGGCTGCGGCGTCATCAGGAAGAACCACGATCGCGGCGGATTTGGTCCCGCGAAGCTGTGGCCCTGCTGTGAGTTCCCGGCCCGCGGCTCAGTCGCTCGCGCCGACGGCATCCCTCGGCGTGCGCCCGCCGGCGAGAAGCAGCGTGAACGAGACCAGCACGCACAGGGCGGTCAGGGCGAGGAACGACAGCGTGAACGAGGTTCCCGCCGCGAGCGCGCCGATCGCCAGCGCACCGATCCCGGTGCCCGCGTCGAACGCGACGTTCCACGCGGTGCTGGCGACGCCCTTCGCGTGCTCCCCGGCGACCTCGAACGCACGCACCAGGGTCACGTTCTGCATGGTGCCGAACGCCGTGCCGACGAGGAGCGCACCGCCGATGAGAAGAACCGGGCTCGCGGGACCCGCCACCCCCGAGATCGCGGCCGCGATGGCTCCGAGGCCGAGCGCCGCGATCGCGAGCCCGGGCAGCACGAACCGATCCGCGCCGAATCGGTCGGCGGGGCCCCCGACCGCCCAGCGCGCGAACGCCGCGGCCGCGGTGTAGAGGAACAGGACGACGACCGTGAGCGCCGCATCGGGCACGAACTGAGGCGTGAAGGTGGTGATCGCACCGCCGGCGCACGTGACCGCGGTGAGCGCGAGGATGGGGGGCCAGAGCCGCACGAGTGCGCGACGCTCCTCGGACGGGCTCTCCCGTGGATCAGCCGCCGGTCCGGCACCGCGCCGGAGCCCTCCCGCTGCGGCGGCGCGCGCATGCCGCGCGATCGCGCCGCCCGCGGCGAGCGCGAACGGGACTCCGACCAACGGCAGCCCGGCGACGGTCAGGGCGACCGGCATGCCGGCCTGATCTGCGATCCATGGCGAGATCGGGGTGAGCACGAGCTGGGCGCCTGCGACCGCGAGCCCGTAGGCGCCGATCGCCCGTCCGCGTCGCTCGGGCGGGAACAGCGCGCCGATGGCGGAGGACCCGCTGACGGTGACGATGCCGAACCCGATGCCGCGCACCGCCGCGAGGGCCAGCACCTGCCCGGGCGTCGTCGCGAGGATCTCACCGAGCGCCGGCAGGCCGAGCAGCAGGCATGCGAGCGCGAGGCTGACCCGCCAGCCCATCCACGAACGCATCCGCTCCACTACCAGCTGAGTGAGGATCGTGGCGGCCATCAGCACCGCGTTGACGAGCCCCGCGAGGAGCTCGTCACCGCCGAGCGCGACCATGTGCATCGGCGCCACCGGCAGCATCACCGCGAACCCTGCGAAGGCGAACGTCGTCATCGCCAGCAGCGCGGGCATGCCGGGCTCACGCCACGGCGGGCCCGCGGGGTTCGCGATCCGCACCGCGTCACCCTGATCCTGAGCGCTCATCACCGCGCCACCCTATCGAGTCCTGCGCCAGTGGGCCCGCCCGCGCTGCCGCGCGGCATCGACAGCACGGCCTGCCGGTGCCAGAATTCGGCGTACGGGGGCTGGACGAGGGGACGTCGTCATGGGCAGAGTTCCGAGCGCCCTGCGTATCCGCCCCCGTGCACACGGCGTCTGCACCCTGGTCGTGCTCGCTCTGCTGCTGACGGCGTGCACGGCCGGTGAGGCTCGACCGCAGCCGTCCGCGACGACCACCTCGTCCGCGACGCCGGCAGCTCCCATCGCGGGTCTCTTCGACGTCGGCGGCGGCCGCAGGATCTATCTCGAGTGCCGCGGGAGCGGAGCGGCGACGGTCGTCCTGATCGGCGGACTGCGTGCCGCCGCCGATTACTGGAACCGCACGGACACCAAGCCGATCACGGTGATGCAAGGCATCGGCGAGAGCGCGCGGGTGTGCGCCTACGACCGCCCCGGCACCGTGCGCGAGGGGAACGCGTTCAGCAGATCGGATCCGATCCCGCAGCCTTCCAGCGAGCGCTCGGCAGTCGCCGACCTCCATGCGCTCCTCGCCGCCGCCGACGTGCACGGCCCGTTCGTGCTCGTCGGCCATTCGTACGGCGGCTGCATCGCGCGGTTGTATGCGTCGACCTACCCCGACCAGGTGAAAGGGATGGTGCTGGTCGACGCGCTCTCCGAGGCGGTCGCCGATGCGATGTCGCCTGAACAGTACGCGCAGCTGCAGACGTCCCAGCAGGTGCCCGCGGAGGACATCGCCGCATATCCGGGGATCGAACGGCTGGATTCCGAGGCCGTGAACGCTGAGCTCCGCACGGCACCGCCGATCCGGCCGATGCCGCTCACGGTGCTGTCCGCCGACCGGCTCATCGCCCCGCAGTGGCAGGCGATGATCGACTCCGGCCAGCTGCCGCCCGGGACGCCGAGCGATCTCGGCGCGGCGGTGGACAAGGCGCAGCAGGTCTCGCAGGCCTTTCAGGCTCATCTCGTCCCGGGCACGGTGCACATCACCGACACGCACAGCGGACACGACATCCCGCTGGACAATCCCGTGATCGTGATCGACGCCATCCGCGACGTCGTCGCCAGGACGCGCTGACTTCGCGCCGTCCCGGCGGGTCAGCCCGCCGCGATCCAGGGTCGGGTGAACCCGAGCACGCGCTCGCCGTCGAGATCCGCGAGCGAGACGCCGACGAATGCGGTCGCCGCCTCCGAGCTCTGCCAGCGGAAGCGGTACTCGTCCGCCAGGACCGCTTCGGCGATCGCGGCACCGGCGGACTCCGCGGTCTGCGCGTTCGCGAAAGCCCCCGACGAGCGCGCGACGTAGGCGGCGAGGAGGGATGCATAAGGGCCGCCCTCCTCGGGACGGACGACGTTCGCCACGAAGGAGCTGGCGACCGCCGCCGGCTCGATGACGCTGACGCGGACGCCGAAGCGCTCGGCGACGACGGCGAGGGACTGCATGAACCCCTCGACGGCGAACTTCGCCCCGCAGTACGCGTCCGCGAAGGGCTGCCCGACGGTGCCGCCTACGCTCGTGATGGTGAGGATGCGGCCGCTGCCGCGCTCGCGCATGCCCGGCAGTACGAGCTTGGTGAGGTTCACCGGCGCCAGGTAGTTGACGTCGAGCTGATCCTGCACCTGCTGCATGCTGAGCTGCTCGGCCGTGGCGACGCTGCCGCGGCCGGCGTTGTTCACCAGCACGTGGATTCCGCCGTGTTCCGCCTCGATCTCGGCGACGAGCCGTGCGGCGGCGGCATGATCCACGACATCGAGCGCGCGCACCTCGACCTCGACGCCGGCCGCAGCGGCCGCCTCCCGCAGCTCCCCCGCGCGGCCCACGTCGCGCATCGTGGCGACCACGTGCAGCCCTCGGCGCGCGAGTTCGACCGCGGCGTGCAGCCCCATGCCGGAGGAGGTTCCTGTGATCAGTGCGACGTCGGTCATGCGAGAACACTATGCCCGTCGCGCCCACGCGGAACACCGGATTCTCGCCGCCCGTCCGTGGTCGGCGGGGCTCACTCCCGCCGTGGGGACGCCGCGCCCCGCGGGTACCCGCCGGGCAGGCGGTCCGGCGTCCAAGGACCCCAGTGCGGGGGCGGTCCCTCGCTCGGGCTGAGCGGGGCGTACCGTCGCCAGGCAGTGACGTAACGGAAGCCGGCGTACCAGACGGCCAGCGCCACCACGCAGAGCCCGATCAGCACGCCGGCCACGACCGCGATGACCTTTGGCGCGCCGAGCGCGGTGCACATCCCTCCGACGAACATCCCCGTCACGGTCGCGTTCACGAGCACGCTCAGCATCATCGACGAGCCCAGGATCTGCTCGATCCCGCTGCGATGCCGGAAGAACGAGTACGTCACCCTCATGCCCAGCTCGTCGTCATGCGTCGAGGCGAGGAAGTAGGCGGCGGAACCCGGATCCACGTCCGCGTAGCCGGCACGGATCCGGTTCATCGCCGTGACGTACATGAAGTCCTCTTCCGAGACCACAAGCACGCGCATCAGCGTCAGCAGCCCGACGGCGGCGAGGAAGCCGAGGATCCCGAGAGCGGCCGGAGGGAACCAGTCCGCGAAGTGCGACGCCTGGCCGAGGAGCCCGATCGTGACCAGTCCGGCGGAGACGAGCGTCAGGTGGATCGTGATCCGGGTGAGCACTTCGCTCTGCGCCGTGCTGCGCGCGGCGAGCAGCCCCCAGTGCTCGGTCGCGAGTATCTGCAGCCGGCGCGCGAGGGCCGCGTCGGCGGTGCCATCGTCGACATCCGTCCCCATGATCCATGGTCCCACCGAGGCGGGGACGGCGGAAGGGGCGACGGCCGCGGGACGATGGATCCGGCGGCACGAACCCGGCCCGGTGTCCCGCCGGGCGTGCAGGATGGGGGCATGACATCGCACACCCCCTCCCCGCGGCAGCTGCGCCTGATCATCGAGACCGACGATTTCGACAGCGCGATCCGGTTCTATCGCGACGTGCTCGGGATGCCGGAGCAGCTCGCCTTCGCCACCGAGGGTGACGACCGAGTGGCGATCCTGCATGCCGGCGTCGCCACGATCGAGCTGGCGACGCCGACGCACGCGAAGAACATCGATGACGTCGAGGGGGCGCCGCACACACCGGGAGTGCTGCGGATCGCCCTGGAGGTCGCCGACACCGAACAGGCCGTCGCGGCCGCGCGAGACGGCGGCGCCGAGGTGATCGCCCCGCCCGTGAAGACGCCCTTCCAGAGTCTCAACGCCCGCGTGCAGGGCCCTGCCGGCTGGCAGGTGACCTTCTTCCAGGAGCTCGAGACGCTCGAGGAGCGCGCCGCACGGGAGGGCTTCACGACGGACGACGTGCGCGACCGGTGAACGGCGCGTGACGCGCGCCGCGGTCAGGTCGCGGTCAGCGCGGCCTGGAGTTCGCGGATGGTGACAGCCAGATCTCCGCGCGCGAGCAGTCCGGCACCGAGCGGCCCCGCCCGGTCCTCCCCCAGCGCAGGCAGCTGGGCGAGCGCCGCCCGGACGGGCGCGGTGAGGTGCGCGAGCTGCCAGCGGACCTCGTCCTCCCGCGCACTATCGCGATCGGGCGCCACCAGGCCGGCCGCCTTCGCGGCGTAGGCCGCCGCTCCGAGGGCGTGCGCACCCATGTGCGCCACACCGGACGCCTGGCCCGCTGCCCGCGCTGCGGCGACCGCGGCGGGACCGATCACCGCCTGCGCCGCCCGGCCGGCAACGAAGCGTCGGCGGATCTCTCCCGCCGCATCGAGCTCGCCCCGCCCGAACGCCCTGGCCCGTGCGATCCCGTCCCGCGGGCGGTCGTCATCGGGCGCCTCAGCCTCGAACAGACCGAGCACGCGCTCGGCGCAGTCCGCGGCCCACAGAGCCACGACTCGCCGTTCCGCCTCGCTGAGCGCCTGCCGAGATGCCATCGCCGCCATTCTCGCGCGCAGACGACGGAACAGCGAACGGCGCAGCGGGTCGAGGCAGGTCAGCCGACCGGCCTGCTGTGCCCGCGGCGGGCATCGCGGTCGAATACGCCGAGGATGTCGGCCGGTCCGCCGGCCGCGCCGATCGCGTGCGGGATCATCGTGGGGAACTCGGCGGCCTGGTCCGCCTCGATGAGGAACCGTCGGTTACCCAGGCGCAGGGTGACGGCTCCCGAGAGGACCATCAGCCACTCCTTGCCCGCGTGCGCGCGCAGACCGGTCGGACCATCGGGCACCGGGTCGACGAGGCGTCGGCGCACGACGGTCAGGTTCGGATCGGATCGCATCGGCCAGCGCAGCAGACGTCCGCCCTCCTCCCGGGTGGGTCGGATCACCACATCGGCGACGTCCGTCTCGACGAGCTGATCGAGAGTGGTGTCGAGCGCTCGCGCGAGCGACGCGAGCTGGTCCAGCGCCAAGCGGCGCTGTCCGTTCTCGATGCGACTCAATGTCGAAGCGCTGAGGTGAGAGCGTTCGGCCAGCTCGTCGAGCGACCAGCCCTGCGCGACCCGGAGCGCGCGAAGGCGCTGGCGCACCAGGGCATCCACCGAACCATCTTCTTGCGTCATACGCAAGACTCTATGCGCTTGAGGCATGCACCGTCCTAGCCTGAGGGGCCGAGCCACCCGTCGGCGATCGACCGAATGGCCCGGATAAGCAAGGAAGAACGTGGAGAGGAATGGGATGACGGAGACCGAGGAGCTGCCCCAGGAGATCGTGGATGCCGTGGTGATCGGTGCCGGCCCCGCCGGCCTGAGCGGAGCGGTCACCCTCGCCCGATCACGCCGATCGGTCGTCGTGATCGACAGCGGCGAGCCGCGCAACGCCCCGGCAGAGGGCGTGCACGTGCTGCTCGGCCGCGAGGGTATCGCCCCGCTCGAGCTGCAGGCCCTGGGGCGAGAAGAGGTGCGCGGCTACGGCGGCAGTGTCACGCACGGGACCGTGGCATCCGTGCTGCCCGGAGACCCCGACAGCGCAGAGCCGTTCACCGTCGAGCTCGACGACGGGCGGATCGCCCGCGCGCGACGTCTGCTCGTGGCGACCGGAGTCCGCGACATCCTCCCGGAGATTCCCGGGCTGGCCGAGAACTGGGGCCGAGGCGTCGTTCACTGCCCGTACTGCCACGGCTGGGAGCTGCGGGAGCAGCCGATCGGCGTCCTCGCGACCACAGCCGGATCCGTGCACCAGGCGCTGCTGTTCCGGCAGCTGTCGGACGACGTCGTCTTCTACGCCGCAGGCAGGGACCTCGACGCGGACACGCGGGCGCGGTTCGCCGCACGCGGCATCCGAATCGTGGATGCCCCGGTGGCGGCCGTCGAGTTCGCCGCGGACGGCGTCACCGGCGTTCGCCTCGCGGACGGCAGCGTCGAACCCCGCCGCGCGATCACCGTCGCGAGCATCGTCGAACCCCGCCTGACCGGACTCGACGGGCTCGCCTTGCCACTGGAGGACCTGCCGGGCGGCGCGGGACGGCGCGTCCTCAGCGGCCTGGCCGGCGCCACCACGGTCGCCGGAGTGTGGGTCGCGGGCAACGTCACCGATCCGTTCGCCCAGGTCGGCGCGTCCGCAGCGGCCGGAGTCATGGCCGGGGCGCACATCAACGCGGACCTGATCGCCGCAGAGACGGACCGCGCACTGCACGACCAGGACAGCGCGGCAGCGTGAGCAAAGCGGTCCGCTGAGCCGGGCCCCGACGGCCGACGGCATGCAGAAGGCCCGGAGACTCTGGTGAGTCTCCGGGCCTTTCTCGGTCGGGCTGTTGGCAAAAGCCGTTGTGATGCCCGTTCGTCCCCGCACCCGCGCACGCCGTTCCTACACGACTTCAACGGTTTTCCAACTGCTGTCCAACCAGTCACTACACCGGCCGGAGCAACTCCTTCGACTGTCACGTTCGAGGGACGTGGCTACGTGCTTACCAGCCAGAAGTCATGAACATCGGATTGGGATCGTCTCCCCCCTCCTCGTCGACCTGCTCGATCTCTTGCGCTCGAACGCTGCGGACAACCCTGTGCATGGTGATGTCATCTGCCGATAGCGTGAGCGTCGGATGCCGCTGATTCACACGAGCCAGTTCGGCTGTAGTCGGTGGATCTGACTGAAAGTCTGCGCCGTGACCAAAGAACAGCGCGATATTCCGGGGGCCTGTACTGTCGTCGTTACCCTCCTCTTGGAGGAACGATTTGCCTGGTCCGGCTTCGGCGTTGAGCTTCTCTGTGAGATGGGACGGCCACGCAATGCCGTCGATGTGATCGACCGGAACCCATCGCAGCCACTCGGCGACGACTTGAGTGGGCGTGTAGTCGAACGCTTCTCTTCCGTCGAGCACTACAGGGGCAGTGATCATGTCTGTGAAGTGCTTCTTGAAGCGCGCGAACATCCATCGTCTCCTACTGTCGTGATCCGTTGCGAAGATGCTCGGCAACGTCGTCAGCGGCCGAGTGAAGTCGAGTATCCTCAGTGCCTTCGTAGTTCTGAACGCACCCATGATGGCCTCGTCGTAGTCGGAGTGTAGAGCGATCTCAGCGATTGCGACTTGTGGGTCATCGGCTGAGTAAAAGAGGCTGATCCCAGGCGGGGAAAGGCGACCGTTCTTCGCGAGGTTGGATGGCGCGGGACCTAGCTGGGTACTTGGTTCAGCGCGCACCTCGTCGAGTAGACGGCGAGCATCGTCGGTCATGCGTCCGCGGTACAGCCTCGATCCTGCCGACAGCTCCACCACCAGGTCGGACTCGACGTATGCGAGCAGCGATTCGAGGAACCTTCCGATTCTCGCGGGGGGTTCGTCCTCGAAGCCAGGCCGATCGGATGCTCCGATGACGACGAACCGGCTCTCCGTTCGGACCGTAGCGGAGTAGGCGTGCCAGCCCAGCATCGACGGGTCGATAGTGCCGCTCGGAATCCAGGAATCCGAAGAGTTGATTGCTGCAATCAGACATTCGACGATCTGCATGGCGTACGCAGGATCAATGGCTTCCTCGACGGTCTCGTAGACCACATAGGTGTTGTCGTACTCATCGTCGTACTGCCACGGGTCCCCGCCCCCATCCGTCCACTGGTACAGCCACGTGACCACGTCCCACACCCGAGTTCCGAGTTCGTCCATGGCGACGGCGAAAGGCTCCTCGGAGCGCTCGGACGTTCGCTCGCAGAACGAGCATTCGAACTGGTCCGCGACTTCGCCGAGAGCGTCGCGCAACACGTCGTCTGTGATGTGGCTTAGGCAGACCGTTTCTTTCATTCCGCGGATGCCGTAGAAATCCGATTCCTCCACGCGCTGATGCTATCCGCACTCTCCAACGCGTGGTGAGCCGATGATGTGGCGTCGCCCGCGCGAAAGGTCCAGCATCTCACCGGCCACTTTGGGCGTGGTTCATGATGATTCGCGTCGCCTCAAGCGGCGCAAGGCGAGCGAACTTGCTCTGCAACCATGGCAAGGACGCAACGTTGAGTATTTCCAACGCACCTTGACGAGTCTCAACGGCCAGTCCGCCGCGACGCGATCGTCGTCCAAGCCGGGCTCAGTCGCGCCTCCGATTCGTTGCCATCCATCTTGGGAGCTTGCGTCGGGACACCAGCTTGCTGGGGGTGGAGCCGTCGAGCCATCGTCATATTGACGTCAGCGCGTCCGCCATCTCCTGCACCGACCTCTTCTCGAGGAGTATTGCCGACCTCCAGGACTGTTCGCTAGCCGCGATCAAAAGAAGCTGCATCTCGAAAGGCGCGCACAGCAATGATGATTCGCTCCGGGAACGTAATTGGCGCCGCCCGCTCCGATACCGCCCCTAGCTCTCGGATCTCCCGCACGTTACGCGCATAGGTCCTGGCCACCGACTGCGCGGCAGACTTGGTCGCGGCCCCTCGAAGCGTCCAGTCAACCAAGAATCGTGGACTGCGGCGCCGCCACGATGCGGATCCTGCACAGAAACACATGACCGAGAGAACGCTGATCCCGGCCTCGGGCCCCGACCCGTTGAAGACGTTCGCTACGAGGATTGCTGCGAGCAGATACATGCCCCCTGGAAGACCCCATCCGGCAAACTTGCTTGACCGGTCCTGGGCGATCAGACCGATCTGAACGCCTTGCACACTGACGGCACTCAAGACCAATGCAATCGCCGCAAGCAGCGAGAACAACACGACAACGGAGCCAATCCGAGGAACGACGGCCACAGCGATAGCCGTCCCGATCAAGCCACCGGCGACAGTGTTGGCGATGACTACCAACCAGACTGGCTTTCGCGATCTGTTTCCGAGGTCGCGCAATCGCTGCCGCGCCCCGTCTCGCGAGCTTTCAGCCATCGCCAGGCGCAAGGCGTGCTCCGCGACGACAAACGCACCCAGTTTGGTCGCGAGGAAGAACATGACACCCGAGACGGGCACGATCACGAATAACGCGCCCGCCTGAGCCGGATCCGCAATACAAGTGGCAAGAATGATCGCAAGCGCCGGAACGAGCGCAGCTGTCATCGCCTCGGCGACGGCTCCGAGGATGCGTCGAGTCCGGCCGGCTGTTGTCGCGTCACCAACCAGCTGCCCACCGATCACGATCGCGTAGAAGCCGAGCAGGACTGGGATGTAGACCCCGAACGCCCACCCAATGTGTTGCATCACGGTCTCGCCCATCGCTGGGAGGCAGCTTATGGCTCGCGCGAAGCTGTCAATGCTGCCAGAAAAGGTAAAGATGATGGCTGCCGAGAAGAACACCGCCATCGTCGCCATCCCAGCGATCTCGGATGCCGCTTCTTTCGCAGGACGGGCAGGGGGTAGTTCGCCCGCCGGCGCCAGGTGTCTCATCCCGACACAATACGAGCAGCAGACGACATTAGCTGTTAGTCACTCCGGGCTGACCTGGCGCAGATGAGCCGCGCGAGCCTCCACTCCAGCTCCAGGGACCTGCAACTATGCTTGCGGCGTCGCCACCGCCTTGAATGCACTGAAACTCCCAAGGCCGTGAAGGAGGCCGCCGGCAAGCCGTTCGACGATCGCCTCGGGCGAGTCTTCGATCTCGGCGATGTGTGCTGTCGTAATCGATTGGAAATCGTCAGCCGAATACGGGTGATTCGACACCGAATAGTCCTGCCGTTGGCTCACCTGATAGCTGTAACACCCGGCAATCCCGTCGGCTCGAAATCCGAAGCCCCAGGAGCCGCGATACCCGGTGTGTGACGAGATCCACTGGGCGACTCGCGCCGCCTGCCAAGCGTAGCCAACCGCGCCAAAGTCAAAGATGACTTCGAATGGCTTTGCGCCCATGTACGCCTGGATCTCGTCAGAAAGACGGCCGAGGAGGATGCCGAAGCTGCCGTCGTCGCGGAGCTCGAAGTCGACCAGATACTCCTCGCGCTCATTCCCGTCGAGCTTGGGTACACCGGGCTGCAGGTAGGTCAGCGCCGACCCATCGCGCCGCCTCACCCAATTGGTCCCCGCGCCAAGCGATGGCTCGAAGTTGCGGAACGGTGCAGGAAGCTCCCGCATGGCCCAGGCCACCAACTCAAACGCAGGCGTATTGTTCTGCGCGCGGGACACGTCGAGGAAGGAACCGGCAGGGATCGAAGTCAACGGCACCGCTACGAGATGGAGATGAGCGTGCTCCCGAGCCCGTCCTTCCGGGAGGACTGGCCGCGACGCCCACTCCGCGAGCGTCCTCTCAACGAGAGCGTCCCCCGGCTCGCGCGCTGCGTGCAAGGCGACGACCTCCGCGTCCGTCAACCTTCGTTTAGTGCGGTCTCCTCGAGCGTGATACCGCCCGTCGACCATGTGCGGTGCCTGGCTCGACGGAGGCACCTCGACAAACACGTACCCGGCAGCTGGATCTGTCTCGCTCGGGATATCTCGGACGCGGATGAACAGCGGTGGATCAATCCGGTTTGAAGCAATCTGCTCGATCTTCTCCGCCAGGCCCTCGAGCGGCTGAGGTTCGAGGGAGAACTGCCGTGTGGACTTGTCCTCGGCAACGCCAATGAGAAGCGCGCCACCGTGGATGGCGAAGCTGGCGAGGTCGCGGGCTGTCTCCGCCCGGCCTGAGTCGGTAGCACCGACTTCGCGCTTGACGTCGAGATGGACATTCTCGGCCAGGTTGCCCTCAGCAATCGCCTGCTCAATCTCGGACTCGGTGGTCGGTTTCCACATACGCACAGTTTGACTCATGCCTCAGACAACGAAGCCGTCACCGTCGTTCCGCTAGGCCCGCGGCGGCGGGAGCCAGCTCAACGAAACAGCACGGAGGCCTCTCGCGTCTCCACGTTCGACCAGTCACGCATCCGAAGGAGTTGCTTGACCGCGCGGACTTGTTCGCGTTGGCAACCGCCACGCCGTCACCATCTCCGCAGGAGACATCGGTGCTCCAGACATACAAGGCGGTGGCGGCGGGTGCTGTCCTACGCCCACAAGCACCGTCTCATCTGGTTTGCCCCGTGCTCGTGCGGGTAGCCGCCTTCACCGGTCTGCGCATCGGCGAGGTCGGCGCGTTGCGCATTCGCGACATCGACCTGCGCCCCGGCGAGATCCAGGTGCGCCTGAACCGCGTCGAGACGTCGGAAGGGCTCGACAACGTCTCTCCCAAGAGCCGTGCGGGCAGACGTGACGTGCCGATCCTGGACCACAGACTGCTCCGAGACCTCGCCGTGTATCTCCGAGAGCACCCACACCGCGACAACCTGGAGGCGGACCTGTGGCCGGGGAAGACCCGGGGACCCTCGAAGATCAACTACGCATGTGCGTTCCGGCCGAAGGGCTTCACCGGCAGCACCTTCAAGAAGGCGTGCGACGCGGCAGGGCTCTCGGGCCTGCACTTCCACGAGCTCCGCCACACCTTCGCCACGCTGGCGCTGGAGTCCGGCTTGCTCACCATGTACGAGCTGTCCGTCGCGATGGGTCACGAGAGCGAGAAGGTCACCAACAAGACCTATGCCCACCTGCGCAAGCGCGACCACACCGCCCGCCGTGCAGCGTTCTCGGCGTTCCTGCAAGAGTCGGACGCGCCGTCCGCTCCCATCCGAAGCATCAGCGGAGTCTGACAAAGCACCGAGAGGCCGAAGCGCTAGTCAGTCGCGGGATTCTCTTTCCGCCATTTCGCCTCAGCCTTGCGTATCTCCGACCATGCGGCGAGACCTTTAGCGCCACAGTCACAGTTGCGAGGGTACGAATGGTCGAGGACCTCGGCCGGAGCAAGTCTCTGAGCCAACATCTTCCGTCCCCGTATCTTTGAGCCGAGACGTGAGGTAGATAGACGCATCCGCCAACTAGGATGCGTCAGCCATTGGCCCGTGCCCCAGATCGAAAGCGCACTTTGGACTCGACGGACACGTCGCTGATAGGCGCGATCAGCCTGGAGGTACTCGTCGTTCATCCACGTCTCGTGATCGCGGGTGTAGTGCATCCATGAGTGCAGGATGTTGAACTCATGTTGGAGCGTGAAATGCCAGTCATATATCCACTGCCGCGCCCATGCACTCCTACGCGGCTGGAGCATCATCAGGTCGACGGACTCCTGCACCGCCCAGTTGATCGAATGCATGTCGTAGTGGTGAGCCGTAGCGCCGTGCGGGGGCACGAGGCGCATAAAGGCCACCTGCGGTCCGTCGCTCGATACCCATTCGTCACCGATGCCGAACACGGTCTGCAGCTTTTGCCTAACCCACTCTTGACGAGCGTCGATGGCGCGGTCATTTCGTCCGAACACGCGCTGCATGATAGGGCCGACGACCGCACCGATCACGCCCGAGAGTGCACCGACGAGAACTACTATCCACAGTGGTTCGGCCGAGTTCACACACCCAGCCTAACGATGCCCGAGGACCGCCGCGCCACGGATGCCCGTGGATAACCGGGGTCTTTCTCGGGTCCTCGGCCTCCGGACGGCATGCAGAAGGCCCGGCAGATCCTCAGATCTACCGGGCCCTTCTCGGTCGGGCTGACAGGATTTGAACCTGCGACCCCTTGACCCCCAGTCAAGTGCGCTACCAAGCTGCGCCACAGCCCGTGGACGACCGCGCCGGAGCGCGGGCAACTCCCTTATCGTAGCCGACTCCTGAGGGCTCCGCGAAACCGGCGCGGTCCGGGCGCGGCGCGGATGTCGACGGCGCCGCGTAGGGTCGGGATCATGACCACGATCACGACGAAGGCAGCGACGCCCACGGAGTGGGACGACGTACAGCAGACGCTCACCGGAGGCGGCGACGGTGCCTCATGCCAGTGCGTCTGGCCGGTGCTCCGCAACAAGGACTGGAACGCGACCACGAAGGAGCAGCGGGTCGAGATCCTGCGCGATGAGATCACGACCGGCCCGCCGCCCGGAATCGTCGCGTACGTCGATGGCGAGGCCGCAGGCTGGATCCGCATCGGTCCTCGACCGGCGCAGGCCCGGCTCGGGTACACGCGCACCATCGTCGCCGCGACGCAGGAGCCGCTCGACGACGGCGACGTATGGGCGGTGAGCTGCTTCTCGGTGCGCCGCGACCAGCGCGGCCAGGGGCTGAACGCGGCGCTCCTGGCAGCGGCCGTCGACTACGCCCGCGAGTCGGGCGCGCGCGTCATCGAGGGCTACCCGGTCGACACCTCCGCCGTGAAGGTGTCATCGAACGACCTGTTCCACGGGGCGCTGTCGACCTTCCTCACCGCAGGATTCTCCGTCGTCGGCGAGCTGCGCTCGGGGCGTCCGCTGGTGGCCCTGAACGTCGCCGCATAGCGATACGGGTGGATCCGGTCACGGCGAGCGGCACGTCAGCGCACTCCTACGATGGAGGGATGCAGAGCCGCACCCGACTTCGCGCCCTGTGGCCGTTCGCGCCGTACATCGTCGTCTCGGCGATCCACGTGATCGCGAACGCGACGCACAGCCCGCTCACGACGCCGACCAAGGCGCTCCTCATGCCGCTGCTGGCCCTGCCCGTCCTGCTGGCGTGGAAGACGCTGGCACCGCGGGGCGCCGCTGTCCTGCTGACGGCGGCGTTGGCCTTCTCCTGGCTGGGCGACGAGGCCGGCCTGTTCTTCGCGTTCGCGCCCGAACTGCCGCTCATGCTGGGCTTCTTCGGCCTTGCGCACATCGCCTACATCCTGCTGTTCCTGCGTCACCTCCGCGTGCGCCGACTGCCGATGTGGACCGTCGTCTTCGTGCTCTGGTGGCTGTTCATGATCGCGATCCTCGGCCCGCACACCGGATCCCTGCTCGTCGCCGTCGGCGCGTACGGCATCGTTCTGGCGGGCACGGCGGCGACGTCCGCCCGCTGCCGGACGATGATCGCCTGGGGAGGCGTCTTCTTCCTCTCCAGCGACTCGATCCTCGCGTTCCGCCTGTTCCAGCCCGAGGCGATGCCCGACTGGACCAGCCCCGCGGTCATGGTCACGTACACGATCGGACAGGGCCTGATCGTCGCCGGAGCGCTGCTCGCACTGCGTCACGAGGATCCAGACCCGGCGCACGCCCGCGTCGCACTCGCCGACCGCGACAGGGAGTCGCTCGCATGAGCGTCGAACCGTGGGCGAGCGGGCCCGTTCGCATCGACAGCTGGCTCTGGGCAGTGCGCGTGTTCAAGACGCGCTCCGCCGCGACGACCGCCTGCCGCGCCGGACATGTGCGACTCAACGGCGATGGGGTCAAGGCCGCGCAGACCGTGAAGATCGGCGACGAGCTGCGGATCCGCATCAGCGGGTTCGATCGGATCCTGATCGTCCGCCAGACGCTCGTCAAACGGGTCGGCGCACCCCTCGCCGCCGTCGCTGCCGAGGACCGCACTCCCCCGCGCGACCCGGTCGCCGCCGCAGGCCTCCGAGACCGCGGCGCGGGCCGGCCCACGAAGCGCGAGCGCCGCGACATCGACCGCCTGCGCGGACGCGAGCACGACGGACAGCGCACCGAGTGGTGATAGATAATTCTCCCTTGATCAGGGAGAAAGTCCGCCCGCATCTCTTCCGTTCATCGAACATTTGTTCTATACTGGAGGCATGACCGAAGCCCCGCTCCCGCCCACCGCAGAACGCGGCGCGCTCCTGGATGCGTGGGTGGCGAAGCGGGCCGAGATCGCGCGACTCGAGGGCGAGGCATCCGAGCTGCTCGCCTCCAGGGCCGAGCGCTTCGACGCGGACGTTCGTGCCGACCCTCAGCACCGCGACATGATCCGCCGGTCGATGATCGCGGAGTACTCCGCTGCCGGGCGCATCTCGAAGACCGCCGCGGAACTCGGCTTCAACGACGCGGCGGCGCTGGTCGAGTTCTTCCCCGCGCTGCGGCACGCCCTGCGACGGGGCGCGATCACAGCGCAGCACGTCCGTGTGCTCGTCGCCGCTGCCGCTCCCGTCCGCGAGGCGGTGCTCAACGGGCTCCTCGATGCCGATGCGCTCGCGGTGTACGAGACTGCCGCACTCACGATCGCCGAGCACGAGACACCCGCACGCACCCGACCGCACGCTCGGCAGATCGCCGCGACCCTCGCCGGGGAGAGCATCAGGGAGCGTCACGCCAGGGCTGAGTCCGAACGCCAGATCACGATCCGGCCCCTCGATGACGGTCTGGCTCTGCTGACGGCGGTGCTGCCCGAGTTGTATGCCGTCGCGATCATGGATCGTCTTCGCAGTCTCGCGACGGCCGTCGCGGCTGCGGGGCGGACCCGCCGCGAGAACGATCTCGATCTGATCTTCTCCGATCCGATCTCGGAGCGCTTCGCGGGCGCGGATCCCGACGAGTTCCCGCTCCCCGAGGATCTCCTCCCCGACGACCCTCGACTGGAGACGTACGACCGCATCGCCGCAGCGGGAACATACGCCCTCGACCCGGACCATGACCTGCACGATCCCCAGACCGACACCTGCGCAGCCACCAAGGTCGGCCCCGATGCCCGACCCGAGTTCGTCGCGGCCGACGGCCGGACCCGCCGTGAGATCGAAGCCGACACCTTCATCGATCTTCTGCTCGCCTCGACGCCCTCCGAGGCGCTCGGCACGGGTCTGGGTCGGATCACCGCGACCGTGCAGGTCACGATCGCGGGCACCACGCTCGCCGGCGAGGACGACCGGCTCGCTGAGCTCGACGGGCATGGTCCGCTGCACCCCGACATCGCCCGGGATCTCGCCCGCGAGGCCGGCGGGTGGAACCGGCTGTTCCTGGATGACACCGGAATGGTCACGAAGGTCGACCGCTACACGCCGTCGACGGCGATGAAGCGGTTCCTCCGGGCAAGGGATCAGCGGTGCCGTTTCCCGGGGTGCCAGACTCCCGCCCGCCGCTGCGAGATCGATCACAACGACGACTTCGCCCGGGGCGGATCGACGGAGATCACCAATCTGAGCGACTTCTGTCGGGGTCATCACGCGCTGAAGCATCCCGATATCGACGACGGCCACCGCTGGACCGCTCGGCAGCTCCCCGATGGAACCCTGCGCTGGACGAGTCCGATCGGCCGCACGTACGACGACCACGCACCGCGCCGCGTCATGTTCGCCTGAACTCACGCCGCGGACGTGTGCCCTGCCGGCGGCTGCCGAGGCTACCCGCCCGCCGGCTGCGTCGCCTCATCCAGCTGATCGAGCAGCCAGCGCACCGGCCGCACCTCGGCCGGATCTCCCTCGCCCGACAGCGCCTCGATGCGGGCGGTCAGGGCGCGATCGCTCGTGACGACGAACACGCGGTCGCCCGAAGCCAGGTGTTCGGTGGCGACGTCGACGATCGCGTCATCACCGGCTGCGGGAGCCCGCACGACCTCGACGGCGCACGCCACATCGGCGCTGTCGGCGGGATCCGAGACGTCCCGCGCCGCACCTTCGGCGACGAGCACCACCCGTGGGTGCCAGCGCGTCGAATCCAGCGCGACCCGATCGGCGGAGACGCCTCGACGCGCCCAGGCGTCCAGCCGGTCGCGGAGACGTGCCGTCGCGGAGGCACGGTCCTTCCACCAGCCGTCCGGCACGGATCCGACGACGTTCGCGGCATCGACGACCACCACCGGTCGCAGGTCCAGCAGGGCGCGCAGTTCCGGCCACGCGGCGGCGAAGCCCGGATGCAGCGAGCGACGATCCACCTCATCGACGGGCACCCATTGCAGCGCCAGGCTCTCGGGATCGCTGATCACCGGCTCGAACGGCACCACCACGTCGGCCACCACGGTCGTGTAGCTCCAGATCCCCAGATCCAGCACACTCTCGAAGCGTGCACGGACGGCGCCGT
Organism: Microbacterium sp. NPDC060117; assembly: GCF_042729315.1. Classification (NCBI taxonomy): domain Bacteria; kingdom Bacillati; phylum Actinomycetota; class Actinomycetes; order Micrococcales; family Microbacteriaceae; genus Microbacterium; species Microbacterium sp. NPDC060117. The sequence goes on along the minus strand of NZ_JBHWXR010000002.1, from coordinate 32,307 downwards.
CCGGAACGCCGGCCTCCTCCTGCGCCTCACGGATCGCCCCCTCGCGGGCCGACTCCCCGTCATGCAGGGCTCCCCCGGGCAGCGCCCAGGTTCCGCCGTGGTGCGACCACGCGACCCGATGCTGCAGCAGCACGCCGCGCTCGCGGTCGTACGCGAGCAGCCCCGCGGCTCCGTACCTGCCCCAGTACCGCTCCCCCGTCGGCGCCACCACCCAGGCGTCGCCGCTGTTCAGCGGACCGTGTGGGCGGCGAGGCTCGCCAGGCTCCGGAGGGACGATCGTCACTCCTCCACCTTTTCACACGCCGCCGATCGATGGCTCCGTGCGACGGATCGTTGCACGCCCGCACCGTTGCGAGAATGGTGGGCATGAACGACGCCTACGAGCTGGACGACGATCCCTCCCGCATCCAGACCGAAGCCGTGTGGATCTGGCTCTCGACCGAGGTCTACTGGGGGCGCTGGCGCACGCGCGCCGACGTCGAGACCCAGCTCGCGAACGCATGGCGCGTCGTCGGCGTCTATCGCGCCGACACCGGCGAGCAGGTGGGTTTCGCCCGCGCGGTCTCGGACGGCGTCGGGTTCGCCTACCTCGCCGACGTCTACGTCGACCACGCGCACCGCGGCCACGGCCTCGGCAAGCGCATGATGCAGCTCATGATCGACGACGGCCCGGGTGCGGACATGCGCTGGACGCTGTTCACGAGCGACGCGCACGGCCTCTATCGTCAGTTCGGATTCACCGAGCCCGACCGCACCGCGATGGTGCGCGCCGCGCGTCAGGGCTGACCGGACAGGAACGGCGCCGACTCGGAAGTCGGCGCCGTGTCCCTCAGCGCTGCCGGCGCTCGCGCACCCGCATGTTGATCACGATCGGGGTGCCCTCGAAGTCGTAGAGCTCGCGCAGGCGCCGCTGGATGAACCGGCGGTAGCCCGGGTCGAGGAACCCGGTCGTGAACAGCACGAATGTCGGCGGACGCGTGGTCGCCTGCGTGCCGAAGAGGATCCTGGGCTGCTTGCCGCCCCGCAGCGGGTGCGGGTGGGCGGCGACAAGCTCGGTGAGGAACGCGTTGAACTTGCCCGTCGGAATGCGGCGGTCCCAGTTCTCCAGCGCCGTCTCCAGCGCCGGGACCAGCTTGTCCAGGTGCCGGCCGGTCTTCGCCGAGATGTTCACGCGCGGCGCCCAGGCGACGTGCGCCAGGTCCTGCTCGATCTCGCGCTCCAGATACCGGCGACGGTCCTGGTTCTCCATGTCGTCGTCGAACAGGCGGTCCCACTTGTTGAACGCGAGCACGAGGGCCCGGCCCGACTCGAGCACCATGTCGATGATGTTCAGATCCTGCACGCTGATCGACTGACTCACGTCGAGCACGACGACGGCGACTTCGGCCTTCTCCAGCGCCGTCGACGTGCGCAGTGAGGCGTAGAAGTCCGCACCCTGCTGCAGGTGTACGCGGCGGCGGATACCGGCCGTGTCCACGAAGCGCCACAGCTTGCCGCCCAGCTCCACGATCTCGTCCACGGGATCGCGCGTGGTGCCGGCGAGGTCGTTGACGACGACGCGTTCCTCGCCCGCCGCCTTGTTCAGCAGCGAGGACTTGCCCACGTTCGGACGGCCCAGGATCGCCACGCGGCGCGGTCCGCCGATCTCGCCCTTGGCGACGGCGGAGACCTCGGGCAGCTTCTCCATGATCGCGTCGAGCAGGTCGGCGACGCCGCGTCCGTGGATCGCGGACACGGGATACGGCTCGCCGAGGCCGAGGTTCCAGAGCGCCGCAGCCTCGGGCTCCTGCCGGGCGTCGTCGATCTTGTTCGCGACGAGGAAGACGGGCTTGCCGCTCTTGCGCAGCAGCTTCACGACGTGCTCATCGGTCGAGGTGGCCCCGACCATCGCGTCGACGACGAACAGCACCACGTCGCTGAGGTCGATGGCGACCTCAGCCTGCGCGGCGACCGAACGGTCGATGCCCTTCGCGTCGGGCTCCCAGCCGCCGGTGTCGACCAGCGTGAAGCGCCGGTCCATCCACTCGGCCTTGTACGTGACGCGGTCGCGCGTGACACCGGGGGTGTCCTCGACGACCGCCTCGCGGCGACCCAGGATCCGGTTCACGAGCGCGGACTTGCCCACGTTCGGGCGCCCGACGATCGCCACCACGGGCAGCGCGGGCAGGTACTCGATCCCGTCCTCGCCGGCGATGAGGCCGGCGAGGAGCTCGGCGTCCTCATCATCCAGGTCGTAGTCGTCGAGGCCCGCACGCAGAGTCGCGGCGCGCGATTCGACGAGCTCCTCGTCCATCGCGTCCAGCTTCTCCGCGAGGCGGTCTTCGCCGCCCTCGTATTCTTCGTCAGCCATTCTCGGCTCCTCGCTGCGCTCCTGGCGCACGTCGCTCGATCACCGCGATCACGGCATCGATGGTCTCCTGGAAGTCGAGGTCGGTCGAATCCACGACCTCCACTCCCTCTGCGGCGGTGAGGAAGTCCACCACCGCACTGTCTTTGGCATCCCGGTGGTGCAGGGCGGCGGCGACCGCACCGGCGTCCTCCGCATCCAGCTCCGCGGCCCGGCGCGCGGCACGCACCTCGGGCGCCGCGGTGAGCAGGATCCGCACGGGCGCATCCGGGGCCACCACGGTCGTGATGTCGCGCCCTTCCACCACCACGGCCGGGTACTCCGCCTCTCGTGCGATCCTGCGGAACGCGTCGTTCACCTGCACGCGCACGGCCGGAACGCGGGCCACGCCGCTCACGGCACCCGAGACGCGCGGTTCGCGGATCGCGTCGGTCACGTCGGCCTCTCCGACGTGCACGAGGCGGTCGTCCGGATCGAGCCCCTGCGCGAACGGGAAGTCGGCGGCCGCGGCCAGCACGGCGGCCTCGTCGGCGGTGTCGTCGCCCCGCTCCAGCACGTGCCAGGCCAGAGCGCGGTACGCGGCGCCCGTGTCCAGGAAGCCGTAGCCCAGGCGTCGCGCGACGGCCTTGGACACGCTGGACTTGCCGGATCCGGCAGGGCCGTCGATCGCGACGATGAACGGCGCCTGCGGCGCGGTCCCGGAGCTCGTCGAAGGGTCAGTCATCGGGCATGCTCGCAATCCGCCAGCCTCTGGCCTCGAGACCTTCGACCGCGCCGCGGAGCGCGGCCGGGGTGACGCTGATCTCGGCGAGACCGAACTGCGCGCCCGGGGAGTGCTCCAGGCGCAGGTCCTCGACGTTGACCTCGAGTTCGCCGAGTTCGCCGAACAGGCGTCCGAGCTGGCCCGCGGTGTCGTCGATCATCACGACGAACGACTCGAAGCGCCGGTTCTGGCCGTGCTTGCCGGGCAGGCGCTCCACGCCCTCGTTGCCGTGCCGGATCGCTTCGGCGACCGTGCGCCGGGATCCGGTGCGGTCCGGGTCGCGCAGCGCGTCGGCGACCTCGGCGAGGTCCGCGGCGAGCGCGTCGAGCACCGAGACGACCGGTGCCGCATTGGCGCCGAGGATCTGCACCCACAGCTCGGGCGCGGAGGCGGCGATGCGTGTCGTGTCGCGCACGCCCTGCCCGGCCAGCCGGAGCGAGCCGTCCTCAGCATCGGCGAGGCGTGCCGCGAGCAGGCTCGCCACGACCTGCGGCACGTGCGAGGTCAGCGCGACCGCGCGGTCGTGCTCCTCGGGCGTCATCTCGAGCGGCATCGCCTCGAGGTCGAGAGCCAGGCCCTCGACGAGCGCGAGGTCCGCCGCCCGGGTCTCCTCGTCGCGGCAGACCACCCACGGTCGGCCGATGAAGATGTCGGCCCGCGCCGAGATCGCTCCCCCGCGCTCGCGACCCGCGAGCGGATGGGATCCGATGTAGCGTGTGAGGTCGACGCCGCGCTCACGGAGCACGCGCAGCGGCTCGAGCTTGACGCTCGCCACATCGGTGACCACCGCGTCGGGGAACCGCGAGAGCTCGGCCTCGATGACATCGGCCGTCACATCCGGCGGCACGGCCACGACCACGAGCGACGGGGTGTCGTCGGCCCGCGCGGCGCGGCCCGCGCCGTAGTCGATCGCGAGGCGCAGCTGCGCGGGAGAGGTGTCGGCGAGGGCGACATCGACGCCCTTCGCAGTCAGGGCGTGCCCGATGCTGGCGCCGAGAAGCCCCGCGCCGACGATCCGGATGGTTCCGGACAGCCGCGCGGCACGCTCGTTCGGCGTCCTGCTCGTGTCGCTCACTCGTTCTCCTGCGCGTCTCCCCGGTCGTCCGCCGACGCATTCGAAGCGTCGTCCTCCGGGGATTCCTGGCGCGACAGGGTCAGAAGCGCGCCGAGTTCGATTTTAGTCAGTTCGCGCGACTTCCCCGCCGGGAGGGTTCCCAGGTGCAGCGGACCGAACTGGCGCCGCACGAGCTCGGTGACCGGATGCCCGACCGCCGCGAGCATCCGTCGCACGATCCGGTTGCGTCCGGAGTGCAGGGTGAGCTCGACGAGACTGGAGCTCGCGGACGAGTCCAGCAGACGGGCTTTGTCCGCGGCGATCGGTCCGTCCTCGAGCTCGATGCCCCGCGTGAGCTTCGCGATCGTCTGCGCGGTCACCACGCCCTCGACCTTCGCGATGTAGACCTTGGTCACCCCGAACGAGGGGTGCGCGAGCACGTGGGCGAGGTCTCCGTCGTTCGTGAGGATGAGCAGTCCGCTGGTCTCGGCGTCCAGCCGCCCGACGTTGTAGAGGCGCTCCTCGTAGTCCTTCGTGAAGCGGCGCAGATCCGGCCGCCCCTTCTCGTCCTTCATCGAGGAGACCACGCCGGTGGGCTTGTTCAGCATGACGTAGCGCTTGCCGGTGTCCAGCTGCACGGCCGTGCCGTCCACGTCGACGAGATCGTTCTCCGGGTCGATCCGTCGGCCGAGCTCGGTGACGACGGATCCGTTCACGCGGATCCGTCCCTCGACGATGTACTGCTCGATCACGCGTCGCGACGCGACGCCGGCGTTCGCCAGCACTTTCTGCAGGCGCACGCCCTCAGGGGCGGCGAACGGGTCTGCGGGGGCGGGGGTCATCGGGCGATCCTCTCGTCGAAGCCTTCGGAGCCGTCGTCCAGCAGCGGGGAGATCGGCGGCAGCTCGTCGAGCGAGTTGATGCCGAGGTTCTGCAGCAGGGCGTCGGTCGTGCCGTAGTTGATGGCGCCGGTCTCGGAGTCCTGGAAGAGCTCGGTGATGAGCCCGCGGCCCAGCAGCGTGCGCACCACCGAGTCGACGTTGACGGCACGGATCGAGGCCACCTGGCTGCGGGTCACGGGCTGCTTGTAGGCGATCACGGCGAGCGTCTCGAGCGCGGCCTGCGACAGCCTTGCCGGCGCCTGCCCGCCCACGAAGTCGGCGACCAGGTCGTCGTAGTCCTCGCGCACGTAGAGCCGCCAGCCCCCGCCGACCTCGCGCAGCTCGAAGCCGCGCCGCGGTCCCTGCCCTCGACCGTCGTACTCGTCGACGAGGGACTCGATCGCCTGCCGCACCGCCGGCACCGGCGCACCGACGGCGGCCGCGAGGGAGACGAGGCTGTGCGGCTCATCGATGATGAGCAGGATCGCCTCGAGCTTCTCCGTCAGCGGCAGCTCCACGGTCACGGCGTCATCGGTCATGGTCTCATCGGTCATAGTCGGCTCCCAACGTCGCCAGCATCTCGTCGGTCCAGTGCTCGGCCGACCAGCGCAGGGTCAGCTCGCCCAGCGGCTCCAGCTGCTCGAAGCTCAGTGCCGCGTGCCGGTACAACTCGAGCACGGAGAGGAATCGCGCCACCACGACCCCGGGCTCCACCGCACCCGCCACGATCTCGCGGAACGTCACGGATTCGGCGCTGCGCAGCAGCGTCACCACGATCGCGGCCTGCTCGCGGATGCTGACGAGCGGCGCATGCAGGTGGTCGAGGCCGACCGTGGGGATCTCCTTCGGAGCGAACGCGAGGAGCGCGAGCGTGCCGAAATCGGCGGCACTGAGCGTCCACACCAGCTCCGGAGTGCGCGCGCGATGCTTCTCGTCCAGCCGCACGGCGCGGGCGTGGCGCCGATCCTCGTACTGCAGGCTGCGGGCGAACCAGACGGAGACCTCCTTGAACGCGCGGTACTGCAGCAGCCGCGCGAACAGCAGATCCCTGGCCTCCAGCAGCGCGACGGACTCCGCATCCACGAGCTCGCCCTGCGGCAGGAGCCCGGCGACCTTCATGTCGAGCAGCGTCGCCGCGACCACGAGGAACTCGCTGGTCTCGTCGAGATCCTCATCGGAGCCCAGCTCCCGCAGATACGCGATGAACTCGTTCGTGACCTTGCTCAGCGACACCTCGGTGATGTCCATCTCATGCTTCGAGATGAGGTTCAGCAGCAGGTCGAACGGCCCGTCGAAGTTGGACAGCGAGACGCGGAACCCGGAGGCGTCCTCGGCGACCGATTCGGGCTCAGCGGCGTCCGGAGCGGGAGCGCTCTCGTCAGGCGACGGCGCCACGGGCGACCAGCTCCCGGGCCAGTCGCAGGTACGCCTGTGCGGCGGGGTGCTCCGGCGCGAACTCGGTGATCGGCACTCCCGACACCGAGGCGTCGGGGAACTTGACGGTGCGCCCGATCACGGTCTCCAGCACATCGTCTCCGAACGCCTCGACCACCCGCTCCAGCACCTCGCGGGAGTGCAGGGTGCGCGCATCGTACATCGTGGCGAGCAGTCCGTCGAGCATGATCGAGGGGTTGAGGCGGTCCCGCACCTTGTCGATCGTCTCGATGAGCAGAGCCACGCCGCGCAGGGCGAAAAACTCGCACTCCAGCGGGATCAGCACGCCGTGCGCCGCGGTGAGCGCGTTCACCGTGAGCAGACCCAGCGAGGGCTGGCAGTCGATCAGGATGACGTCGTACTCCCCCGCGACCTGGCGCAGGACGCGGGACAGGATCGTCTCCCGGGCGACCTCGTTGACGAGGTGCACCTCAGCCGCGGACAGATCGATGTTTGCGGGGATCAGGTCGAGGCCTTCGACATGCGTGTGCACGATCACCTCGCGCGGATCGCGCTTGGTGTCCAGTAGCAGGTCGTAGATCGTCGGGATGTCGTGCGTCGGGATCCCGAGACCCGCCGACAGCGCGCCCTGGGGGTCGAAGTCGACGGCGAGCACCTTGCGCCCGTACTCGGCGAAAGCGGCGGCGAGGTTGATCGACGTCGTGGTCTTGCCGACGCCGCCCTTCTGGTTGCAGAGGGCGATGATGCGCGCGGGGCCGTGAGCCTTCAGCGGAGCGGGGATGGGGAAGCCCTGGTAGGGACGCCCGGTCGGCCCGATCGGGGTGTCGTCCTTCGTCTTCTTCGCCACGTTTCTCCTGCTCGTCGTGCTCGATCGATCATAGCCGCCGACGAGGTTGCAGCCCCGGCCCCACACGCCGATCCGGCGGATCAGCCGACGCGCATGCGTTCCCTCGCCGCGGCGATCAGTCCGTCGAAGAGCCCGGGATCCGCATCCGTCTCGGGGTGCCACTGCACCCCGACCGCGAACCGATCGCCCTCGCCCTCCATGGCCTGCAGCACGCCGTCCGCGTCGTGCGCGACCGGGCGATAGCCGGGATGCTGCGCGACGGCCTGGTGATGATGCACGGGAACCGTGATCTCCGTGGCCACCAGTCCGGCCACCCGACCCTCGGCATCCACCCGCACCGAGGCCGAGCCGTACGACGTCGGCCCTCCCCCGTGCTCGCCGTGGCCGACCACGTCCGGCAGATGCTGGACGAGCGATCCGCCGGCCGCGACGGCCATGATCTGCATGCCGCGGCAGATCCCGAGCAGAGGCAGGCGGATCCGCTCGGCCTCCGCGAGCAGTGCGAACTCCCACGCGTCGCGATCGTCGTACCAGCGCACCACGCTCGGGTCGGGCTCCTGCCCGTATCGCGCGGGGTTCACATCCGCCCCGCCCGCGATAAGGAGTCCGTCCAGGCGCGCGAGCGCGTCGGCAGCCGCGCCCGCTGCCGCGACCGGGGGCAGCAGCAGCGGCACGCCGCCGGCGCGCTCGATCGAACGCGCGTAGTCGCTCGGCAGGAGGTCGGCCTCGACCTGCCGCCAGGTGCCCCAGTCGGCGGCCTGGCGGTAGGTCGTGAGCCCGATGATGGGGCGCGGCTCAGACACGGTCCAACTCACTCGAAGTCGGAATCCAGCGGGGTCACGTACGCGTTCGAGAGCCCGCCGTCCACGAGGAAGTCCATCGCCGTGATGAAGCTCGACTCATCGCTGCCGAGGAACGCCACCGCATTCGCGATCTCCTCGGGCTCGGCGAAACGCCCCATCGGCACGTGCACGAGCCGGCGCGCGGCACGCTCGGGGTCCTTCGCGAAGAGCTCCTGCAGCAGCGGCGTGTTCACCGGGCCGGGGCAGAGCGCGTTGACGCGGATGCCCTTGCGGGCGAACTGCACGCCGAGCTCGCGGGTCATCGCCAGCACGCCGCCCTTCGACGCCGTGTACGAGATCTGCGAAGTGGCGGCGCCCATGATCGCGACGAACGACGCGGTGTTGATGATGGATCCGCTGCCCTGCTCCAGCATGTAGGGCAGCACGGCCTTGCAGCAGTAGTAGACGCTGGTGAGGTTGACGTCCTGCACCAGGTTCCACGCGTCGATCCCGGTCTTCAGGATCGAGTCGTCGGACGCCGGCGAGATCCCGGCGTTGTTGAAGGCGATGTCGATGCGACCGTAGGTGTCGTGCGCGACGGCGAACAGGTTCTCCACCTCGGCCTGGTCCGTGACGTTCACCTTCACGAACACACCGCCGAGCTCCTCCGCGATGCGGGGGCCGTTCGCCTCGTCGAGGTCGCCGATCACGACCTTCGCACCCTCCGCGACGAACTTCTTCGCCGTCGCCAGACCGATGCCGCTGCAGCCGCCGGTGATGACGCCGACCTTGCCTTCGAGCTTTCCCATTCCTGTGTTGCCTTTCGCTGTGTGGGGAGGAGTTCAGTACGTCGTCGAGATGAACACGTTCTTCACCTCGGAGAAGGAGTCCGGCGCGTCCGGTCCGAGCTCGCGCCCCAGCCCGGACTGCTTGAATCCTCCGAAGGGGGTCCAGTACCGCACCGACGAGTGCGAGTTGATCGAGAGGTTGCCGCTCTCGACGCCGCGGGCGACGCGCAGGGCCCGGCCGATGTCCCGGCTGAAGATGGATCCGCTCAGGCCGTACTCCGTGTCGTTGGCCTTGGCGATCGCGTCGGCCTCGTCACGGAACGGCATCACGGCGAGCACCGGCCCGAACAGCTCCTGCGACCACACCGGGTCGCTCACGCTGCGCGGGAGCACCACGGCGGGAGCGAGCCAGAACCCGCCGTCCCAGTCCGCGCCCGCCGCACTCTGCCCGCGGAACGCGATGTCCGCGCCGTCCAGGTGCGCCGCGACCGCATCGCGCTGTGCCGCGGAGACCATCGGGCCCATCTCCGCGTCCTCCGCGGACGGATCCTTGACCCGGAACGCCTCGACCGCGGGCTGCAGCAGGTCGAGGAAGCGTTCGTAGACGTTCTCCTGCACGAGGATCCGCGAGCGGGCGCAGCAGTCCTGGCCGGCGTTGTCCAGACCTCCGCCGGGGGCTGCAGCGGCGGCGGTCTCGAGATCTGCGTCGTCGAACACGATGTTCGCGTTCTTACCGCCGAGTTCGAGGGTGAGGCGCTTGACCTGGTCCGCGCACCCGCGCATGATCCCCTTGCCGACCTCGGTCGACCCGGTGAAGCACACCTTGCGCACGAGCGGGTTCGTGACGAAGCGATCGCCGACCACGCTGCCCTTGCCGGTGATGACCGTGAACACGCCCTCCGGAAGTCCGGCTTCGAGGGCCAGCTCGCCCAGGCGCATCGCGGTGAGCGGAGTGAGCTCAGCAGGCTTGAGCACCACCGTGTTGCCCGCGGCGAGCGCCGGGGCGAACCCCCAGCCGGCGATCGGCATCGGGAAGTTCCACGGCACGATGATGCCGACGACGCCCAGCGGCTCGTGGAACGTGACGTCGATGCCGCCGACGACCGGGATCTGCTTGCCGAAGTGGCGCTCGGGACTCGCGCTGTAGTAGTTCAGCACGTCACGCACGTTGCCCGCTTCCCAGCGCGCGTTGCCGATCGTGTGGCCGGCGTTCGCGACCTCGAGGGCGGCGAGCTCGTCGATGTGCGCCTCGACGACGCTCGCGAACGCGCGCAGCAGCCGGGCGCGATCGCCGGGGGCGATCGCCCGCCACGCGGGGTAGGCCCGGTGGGCGCGCTCGATCGCTGCGTCCGTCTCGCCGAGATCCGCGAGCCCGACCTCGCCCACCGGCTGCCCGGTCGCGGGATTCAGGACGGTGAAGGCGCCGCCCGCGCCGAATCGAGAAGAAGGGATCCTCATGCGCTCAGCCTTTCGAAGTCTCCGATGAACCCGTTCACAGCCGCTCGAAGCCGCGGCGCAGCTCCCAGTCGGTCACGGCCGCGTCGAAAGCCGCGATCTCGACGTCCGCGTAGTTCACGTAGTGGCGCACGACGTCCTCGCCGAAGACCTCGTTCGCGATCGCGGACTGCGCGAGGGCCTCGCGCGCCTCGCGCATCGTGGACGGCACCGTCGGGGCGCCGGACTCGTAGGCGTTGCCCTTCGTCTCCGGCTCCAGCGGCAGCTCGTGCTCGATGCCGTAAAGGCCTCCGGCGAGCATTGCGGCGAGTCCCAGATACGGGTTCATGTCGCCGCCGGGCAGGCGGTTCTCCATGCGAGCCCCCGCGCCGCGCCCCACCAGACGCACCGAGCTCGTGCGGTTGTCGATGCCCCAGGCCACCGCGGTCGGCGCGAACGATCCCTTCACGAAGCGCTTGTACGAGTTGATGTTCGGCGCGTAGAAGAGCGTGAAGTCGCGCATGGTCGCGAGCACGCCGGCGATGAAGTGGTCATAGAGCGCGGAGCGGGCTCCGCGCTCCGCATCCCAGAACACGAGGCCGTCATCGTCCTTGCCGCGCAGCGACATGTGCACGTGGCAGGAGTTGCCCTCGCGCTGATTCGGCTTGGCCATGAACGTGATCGACTGGCCGTGCTGACGGGCGATGTCCTTCGAGGCCGTCTTGTAGTACGCGTGGTTGTCCGCCGTGGTGATGACCTCGTCGTAGAGGAACGCGATCTCGTGCTGACCGAAGTTGCACTCCCCCTTCGCCGACTCCACGTTCAGCCCCGAGGCGTACATCGTGTTGCGGATCTCGCGCAGCAGCGGCTCGACGAGCGTGGATCCGAGGATCGAGTAGTCGATGTTGTAGCGGTTGGCGGGCTCCAGGTCGCGATAGCCGGAGTCCCACGCGCGGTCGTACGGCGTGTTGAAGATCACGAACTCGAGCTCGGTGCCGGCGAGCGCCTTCCACCCGTGGGAGGCGGCGCGCTCCGTCTGCGCCCGCAGGATCTCGCGCGGCGAGACCCGCACCGCGTCGCCGTTCGCCCCCGCGAGGTCGCACTGGATCATGACCGTGCCGGGGCGGTGCGGCAGGAGCCGGATGGTCGCCAGGTCCAGCACGAACTCCATGTCGCCGTAGCCGTCGGCCCAGGAGGCGTGCGCGTAGCCGTCGACCGTGTTCATCTCGACATCCACGGCGAGCAGGTAGTTGCACCCCTCGGTCCCGTGGCCGAGGACCGAGTCGAGGAAGAAGCGCGCGTGCAGGAGCTTGCCCTGCAGCCGCCCCTGCATATCGGTGAACGCGAGGATCACGGTGTCGAGCGAGCCGTCGAGGATCCGCGCGCGCAGCTGCTCGACCGTGAGCATCCGGTCGTTGCGGGCGGGGACGAGGAGATCGGAGGAGTTCATGTGCAACGGTGTCCTTTACTTCAGAAGGCCCTTGAGGAGCGCGGCAGTGGCGTCGCAGTGCGCCGTCATGATGTCGCGGGCCTGATCGGCGGAGCCGTCCAGGATCGCCGCGACGATCGCACGGTGCTCGGTCTCGGAATGGTCGATGTTGGTCTTGAGGAAGGGGATCTCGGCGAGGAGCTGGTGGATCCGCACCTGCACGGCGCTGCAGGAGCGGGACAGTTCGTCGGATCCGCAGACGGTGGCGATCGCGAGGTGCAGCCGGGCGTCGGCCTGCCGGTAGTCGGCCGGCGTCTCGGCCGCGGCGAGGTCGGCGAGGCTGTCGGTGAGGAGCGTGCGCTGTCCCTCGTCCAGGGGGGTCAGCGCCGCCCGGTAGGCGGCTCCCGGCTCGATGACCGAGCGGAAGACGATCACGTCGTCGATCTCGGCCCGGCGCGGCGGGGTCTGGTCGGCCGGCCACTGCTCCGCGGCCGGCAGGACGACGGTGCCCCCTCCGCGCCCCCGGGTCGTCGTGACGAGCCCGGCGGCGCGGAGAGCGCTGATGGCCTCCCTCAGGGTGGCGCGGGAGACGCTGAGCCTCTCGGCGAGCTCGCGCTCGCCGGGGAGCTTCGTCCCCACCCGGAAGATCCCGAGCCTGATGGCCGAGCCCAGCTGCTCCACGCAGCTCTCGAAGGCCATATGCCCCCGGACCGGGTGCAGCGCAGCGTCCACCAGAGGAGAGTCCATCGCGTCCGTCATGCTCGGATCATTCCTCCAAGAGCTTGTCCGGCGCCATCGTCAGATGCTCGGCCTCGGCCGTGGATGCCATGAAGTCCCTCTTGCCGTAGGCATACCACAGCACGATCGCGAGGATCGCGACCACGGCGACGGCGATCGGCGCGTAGTTGAACGTGTCGATCGTGATCGGGTTCACGGGCGGGAGCACGAACAGGATGATGATGAAGATCACCCAGACCACGGCGATCCATCCCACGATCGTGCTCCACTTGCCGAGATGCCACGGCCCGGGCGTGAAGCCCTTGTCCAGCCGACGCAGGAACACCGGCGTGACGTAGGCGATGTAGAGCCCGATGACCGCGACCGAGGTGACGGCGAGATAGGCGGTGGTGTTGAACAGCGCGGGCGTGGTCAGGATGATCGAGAGCACGACGCACAGCCAGATCGAGTTGGTCGGCGTGCCCGTGCGCTTGTTGACCTTCGCCCACAGCCGCGCCCCGGGAATCGCGTTGTCCCGGGAGAACGCGTAGCTCATCCGGGAGTTCGCCGTGACCGAGGCCATGCCGCAGAAGAACTGCGCGCCGCAGACGATGAAGAGCAGGAACTTCGCCATCGTCGGGTTGTTCAGCGCGTCGAGGAAGATCTGGGCCGGGGGCAGACCGGTCTCGGATCCGAGCAGGCCTGCGATTCCCTTGTCGCTGCCGTCCTGGATCGCCGCGGTGATCGAGAAGAGCAGGATCCAGCCGCCGATGATCGAGATCACGACGCTCATCACGATGCCCTTGGGAGCGGCGACGGCGGCGTTCTTGGTCTCCTCGGCGACGTGGGCGGAGGCGTCGTACCCGGTGTAGGTGTACTGCGCCATGAGCAGGCCCATGAGGAACACGTACGGGCCGAACGACCAGCCGGTGCCGTTGTACCAGTGCGTGAACGTCCAGCCGACGTCCTGGTGCTGGGTGGGCATGATCCACAGCGCGCCGACGATCACGAGCACGCCGACGATGTGCCACCAGGCGGACACGTTCGAGAGCAGGCTCACGATGTTGACGCCGAAGGTGTTCAGGAGACCGTGGATGACGATGAGGACGACGAACAGGCCGAAGGTGCTGGCCTTCGTCGGCTCGATCCCCCAGACGAGGTTCGCGAACGCCATCATCGTCGTCGCGGCGCCGAAGTCGATGGCCGCGGTGACCGCGACCTCGCCGAGGAAGTTGAACCAGCCGACGCCCCATGCCCACTGCCGCTTGTTGCGCTTGGCGAGGCGGCCGGCCCAGAAGTACAGCCCGCCGGCGGTCGGGTACTTCGAGCACACCTCCGCCATGGCGAGGGCGACCATGAGCACGAAGACGCCGACGAGCGGCCAGCCGATCGTGATCGCCGAGGGGCCGCCCGAGTTCAGGGCGATGGCGTACGAGGTGATGCATCCCGCAAGGATGGAGATGATCGAGAAGGAGACGGCGAAGTTGCTGAACCCCGACATCCCCCGGTGCAGTTCCTGCTTGTAGCCCAGGGCGGCCAGGGCTGCGGCGTCGTCGTCGATCGGGTGCGAGTCCGGCGCCTTTGTCGATTCGCTCATGGAGTGCTGCCTGCTTTCAGTGGAGGGAGCGTGTGCAGCGATTCTCGCAATGCGAAAGACCAACTGTCAATGGTCTGACTTCAAACCATTAGCGTGCCCGCGGATGCGCAGTCGCGTAGACGTCGCGCAGCGTGTCCACCGAGACGTGCGTGTAGATCTGCGTCGTCGCGACCGAAGCGTGCCCCAGCAGCTCCTGCACGACGCGGACGTCGGCACCGCCCTGCAGCAGATGGGTCGCGAAGGAGTGCCGGAGCGTGTGCGGAGAGACCTCCGCCGTGATCTGAGCCCCCTCGGCGGCCGCGCGGATGATCAGCCAGGCGCTCTGACGACTGAGGGGCGCGCCTCGGGCACCGAGGAACAGCTTCGACGATGCGCGTCCCCTCGCGGCCAGTGCGGGACGCACCCTCGTGAGGTAGGCGTCGACCGCCGCGCGCGCGTACGAGCCCACCGGGACGATCCGCTCCTTGGATCCTTTTCCGCGCAACCGCAGCACCTCGCCGTGCGCGAGGTCGTCGACGTCGAGTGAGACCGCTTCGGAGACGCGTGCACCCGTGGCGTAGAGCAGTTCGAGGAGGGCGCGATCGCGGATCCCGATCGGATCCTCCGCCGACGGGGCGGCCAGCAGGCGCTCGACCTGATCGATCGTGAGCGCCTTCGGCAGCCGCCGAGGCTGCTTCGGCGGGCGGAGCCTGGCGCTCGGATCCGCGTCGGCGATGCCCTCCCGGGCGAGGAAGCGATGCCAGCCGCGCACCGAGGACTGCAGCCGGGCGAGGCTCGATGCGGCCGGGGGCGGTTCGGAGCCGGCGCGCTCCGCAGCGAAAGCCGCGACGGTCTCCGCGGTGATCGCCCCGGTGTCGGCGATGCCCTGCGCGCCCAGCCACGTCACGTACCCGCCCAGATCGCGCCGGTACGCGGCGAGCGTGTGGCCTGCGAGCCCTCGTTCGATCGTCACGTGCCGGAGATACGCGTCGAGCGCCCGGTCGAGCTGCACCTCAGGCTCCGGGGTTCTGCCGCTCCGACGACGACAGGCGCCGTTCGGCGGCCAGGATGCCCACCGCGAGGATCCCGTTGCGCAGCCGCCCGGCCAGCACTCCGTCCGCGGCCTCGCGCAGCGGCACCCACGCGAGCCGGATGTCGGCCTCCTCGTCGGTGCGCGCGAAGGTCTCCCCCGCCGGGCTCAGGCCCGTGGCGAGGTAGATGTGGACGATCTCGGAGTTGCTGCCCGGTGTCGTGTACGTGGAGACGAGCGGCTCCCAGCCGGTCGCGACGAGATCCGCCTCCTCCGCGAGCTCGCGCCGTGCGGCGTCCATCGGATCCTCGCCCACGACGTCGAGCAGCCCGGCGGGCAGCTCCCAGTCGCGCTGCCGGATCGGGTGCCGGTACTGCTGGAGGAGCAGCACTCGTCCGCCCTCGTCGACCGCGACGACCGCCGCCGCGCCGGAGTGGTCGATGTACTGCCGCACGATCTCGCCATCACCGTAGCGGACGCGATCCTCACGGACTCCCCACACCGCGCCGCGATACACCTCGGAGCTCGAGAGCACCTCCGGAGTGAACGACTCGTCGTGCGGCGCGGTGGAGGTCCCGGTCACGTCAGTCCTCGTCGTCGAACAGCTCGCTGGAGCGGTGCCGCTCGATCGCAGCGCCGACGAGCCCGCGGAACAGCGGGTGCGGGTCGGTGGGACGCGAGCGCAGCTCGGGGTGCGCCTGCGTAGCGATGTAGAACGGGTGGACGTCGCGCGGCAGCTCGACGTACTCGACGAGGTCGAGCTCCGGGTTGAGACCCGAGAACGACAGCCCGGCCCCCGCAAGACGATCGCGGTAGGCGTTGTTCACCTCGTAGCGGTGACGGTGGCGCTCCGACGCCTCGGCCGCGCCGTAGAGCTCGGCGGCGAGCGAACCCTCGCCGAGCGTCGCCTTGTACAGGCCCAGGCGCATGGTGCCGCCCAGGTCGCCGCCGTCGAGGATCTCGACCTGCTCGGCCATGGTCGCGATGACCGGCTCAGCCGTGTCCGGGTCGAACTCGCTCGAGGACGCCCCGTCGATGCCTGCGACATGGCGCGCGTACTCGATCACCATGCACTGCAGGCCCAGGCACAGACCCAGAGTGGGGATGCCCTGCTCGCGGGCGAAGCGGAGAGCCCCGAGCTTGCCCTCGATGCCGCGGATGCCGAAGCCGCCGGGCACGCAGATGCCGTCGACGTCGCTCAGCGCCTTGGCCGCTCCCTCGGGGGTCTCGCAGGAGTCGGACGGGATCCAGCGGATCTTCACGGCGACCTCGTGCGCGAAGCCGCCGGCCTTGAGCGCCTCGGTGACCGAGAGGTAGGCGTCCGGAAGGTCGATGTACTTGCCGACGAGGCCGATCGTGACCTCGTGCTTCGGGTTGTGCACGGCCTGCAGGACCTTCTGCCAGCGGGACCAATCCACGTCGGCGGCCTTGTCGAGGCCGAGCGCCTCGACGATGTAGGTGTCGAGTCCCTGGTCGTTGAGCATGGTCGGGATGTCGTAGATGCTGGGCACGTCGATCGCGTTCACGACCGCGTCCTCGTCGACGTCGCACATGAGAGCGATCTTGCGCTTGTTGGACTCGGTGACGGGCCGGTCGCTGCGCAGCACGAGCGCGTCAGGCTGGATGCCGATCGAGCGCAGCGTCGCGACGGAGTGCTGGGTCGGCTTGGTCTTCTGCTCGCCGGACGCGCCCATGAACGGCACCAGCGACACGTGCACGAAGAACACGTTCTTACGGCCCAGCTCGTGGCGGATCTGCCGTGCCGACTCGATGAACGGCTGCGACTCGATGTCGCCGACCGTGCCGCCGATCTCGGTGATGATCACGTCGGGTCGGGGCGTCTCGTCGGCCTGCAGGCGCATACGGCGCTTGATCTCGTCGGTGATGTGCGGGATGACCTGCACCGTGTCGCCGAGGTACTCGCCGCGTCGCTCCTTGGCGATCACCTGCGAGTAGATCTGACCGGTCGTCACGTTCGCGGCCTGGCTCAGCTCGATGTCGAGGAAGCGCTCGTAGTGCCCGATGTCGAGGTCGGTCTCGGCGCCGTCGTCCGTCACGAACACCTCGCCGTGCTGGAAGGGGTTCATCGTGCCCGGATCCACGTTCAGATAGGGATCCAGCTTCTGCATCACGACGCGCAGTCCGCGGGCGGTGAGCAGGTTGCCGAGGCTGGCCGCCGTCAGGCCCTTGCCCAAAGAGGAAACGACACCGCCCGTCACGAAGATGTGCTTGGTGGTGTCGTTGTCTGTCCGCGCGGCTGAGTTCTGCATCACGGGCTTTTATCTTATCAGCAGGATTAGCGGTCGTCACCGTCCGACACGTCGCGCGTCGCCGCGAGGCGCGCTTCCAGCTCGGCCCGATGCGGCGGGTTGGCCCCCGCGCGGGACACGGTGATCGCCCCGGAGGCGAGCGCGGTGTCGAGCGCCGCGACGGCGTTCTCAGCCGGGATCGGTGCGCCGGTGACGAGCAGGCGGTCCGTGCCGTCGCGGAGCAGCCCGAACAGCAGTCCGGACATGAACGCGTCGCCGGCGCCGATCGTGTCGACCACCGACACCGGCAGGGCGGGACGCACGTAGTGCACCCCGTCGACGAGCGCGACGACCCCCTGCGCCCCGCGAGTGACCGCGACGAAACGAGCACCGGCCGCGGCGAGCTCCTCCAGGACCTCGTCGACACCCGCGTCCGGCCGCAGCCATGCCGCGTCCTCGTCACTGAGCTTGACGACGTGCGAGACGGCGGCCAGCTCGAAGACGCGCCGGCGCGCGGCGTCGGCCGAGCCGATGACGTCCACCCGGATGTTCGGATCGAACGAACGCAGGGTGCTGTCGGGAGCGCCGCGGTAGGCCGCGAGCAGGGCGCTCGACCCTGGCTCCCGCAGCGCGCCGATCGATCCGGTGTGCACGAGCGCGAGTCCGTCCAGTTCGGGCACCGTGATCTCGCCGGTCAGCGCGAACTCGTACTCCGCGCTCCCGTCCTCGGCGAGTGTCGCCGTCGCCGTCCATGATTCGCCGGCCTCGAGCGTGTCGGCACCGACACCGACGCGGTCCGCCGCGAGGTGCGCCCGGATCATGTCGCCGTACGCGTCGTCGCCGATCCGGGCGTGCAGCACCGGCGGCCGACCCAGCCGCGCGAGACCGACGGCGACGTTCATGGGCGAGCCGCCCGCGTGCGCCGCTCCGCCCACGACGATGTCCACGAGGGCCTCGCCGATCACCGCGATCCGCGGATGCGTCATGCCGGGTCCACCTCTCCTGCTTCCACGATCAACTCGTCGATCCGCACACTACCGCCCACCGCGTGCAGAGTGACGCAGTCGGAGGATCGCTCGGCCACGCGATCGGTGAGCACGGCGGTCCCGTCGTCGGCGAACAGCTCGATCGAACCGCTGTCCAGCCAGAGCACCGCATCCAGGCCGCCTCCGCGCACGGGCATGCGCTCGACGCTGCCGAACGCGTCCGGGAGCCCCGCGGCGCCGATCCGGCGATCCAGGGCGAGCTCGCCGTCGTGCACGTGAAGGACCGCGGCCGGCGCGACCTCCTCGCCGAAGCGCAACTCGGCCGATGCGCCGTGATCCAGCCGCAGACGCAGCCGGATCCGCGACGGGGTCGGCGCATCGAGAGTCAGTGGCGCACCGGGCCTCACCTCCGCCTCGGCGACGGCGGCGATCGTCCTCAGCGCCGGCCCGATCGGCTCCTGACGAAGGCGGATCCGGCCGTCCGCCGTGACGAGCGACAGTCTGCGGCCGAGCGTCATCGCGCCGCGCTGCGGCTCGATGCCGAACGGCGGCATCTGCTCCGCATAGTCCCAGTTGCTCATCCACGCCATCAGGATGCGGTCTTCGTCGGGAAGCCCGGCGAACGTCACGCCGGCGTAGCAGTCCCGCCCGTAGTCGAGCCAGTCCAGGGCGGCCAGCTCGGCCTCCGACGACTCCGCACCGGCCTCGACCTCCGGGATCACGAGGTCCGGCACGAAGCGGACGCCGTCGAACGACCCGACGACGTACATCGTGCCGGATCCGCCGGCCAGTCCACCGGGGTTCATGCTCACGATCAGCACCCAGCGCACCTCACGGGGATCCCCGTCCACCGGCAGCGGGAACAGATCCGGGCATTCCCACACCCCGAACGCGGTGCCGCGCGGGCCGTACTCGGAGAGGAACTCCCACCGGCGCAGGTCGTCGGAACGGTAGAGGACGACCTTCCGCTGCATGGCCTCGACGGCCACCATGACCCAGTACTCCCCGCGGGCGCCCGAATAGCGGAACACCTTGGGGTCGCGGAAATCGGCGGATCCGCGATCCAGCACGGGGTTCCCGGGGAACATCGACCAGGTCAGGCCGCCGTCCGCACTGGATGCGATCCCCTGCGACTGATGCCCGGCCGCCCGGTCGGCGAGCGTGAACACGGCCACGAGCGGGGCCGCGCCGTCGGCGGCCAAGCCGCTGGTGTTGCTTGCATCGAAGACCGCACACCCCGAGAAGATCTCATGCTCCGCCGTGTAGCGGATCGCGATCGGGAGCTCCTGCCACGCCACCAGATCCGTGCTGGAGGCATGACCCCAGCTCATGAATCCGTGGTCGGCGCCGTGCGGGTTGTACTGGAAGTACAGGTGGTAGAGCCCGTCGTGGAAGATCAGCCCGTTCGGGTCGTTCAGCCAGTTGCGCGCTGAGGAGAAGTGGATGAGCGGGCGTGTCATGGGCGGGTCCTCCAGGAGGGCTGCGGTCGTCATGGTCGGGTGCGGATCTCGAGGGACAGCAGTTCGGCGACGCCACCGTTGACGAAGAAGCCGACGTGTTCGCCCGCACGCCGGTAGAGGCGGGTGCTCAGCGCGACGCGACGGTCCACGACCGCGACGAGGATGTCCTCCGACACGACGATCTCGACCCGGTGCCGCCCGGCCGGCAAGGTGCAACGTCGTTCGAAGACGAACGGCACGTCGCCGGAGATCTGCCACTGCTCGCCGCCGGTGATCGTGCGCGGCCAGCGATCGAACACCACCCGGTCGTGACGCGGCTCCAGCCGGATCGCCCCGGCCTCGTCGCCGTCCGCGGTCGAGCGCACCAGGAGCCCCACCTCCTCCGTGCCCTCGGCGATGTCCAGTTCTGCCGTGAGCAGGTAGGTGTCGGGCAGCTCGGCGTCGCCGATGGCCTGCGCGAAGCCGTCCGTGCCGTCCAGACGCACCGGCACCGGCATCGTGCCGGGCGCCACGGGCACGGAGAACGACGCGAGGAACTCGTCCGGCAGCCGGAAGGACAGGGTGCCGTCCGTTCCCTGCGTCGCCTCGAGGGTCGAGAGCGTTCCCGCCCACTGCCAGGCGCCGTCGTCGGTGGCTCCGTCACGGCTCGCGATCCAGCCGACGAAGAAGCGCCGCCCGTCGCGTTCGACGGTCTTCGCCGCGTAGAAGGGCCGCGCATCGACCGTGTCGTCGTCGGGAACGAGCCAGGGTCCGTCGACGGAGCGGGAGATCCGGTATCGGGTGCAGAACGCGTCGGAGAACTCCGAGTAGACCAGGTACCACCAGTCCCCCCAGCGGAACACGTCGGGGCACTCGTGAGCGATGTAGCGGCGCGGATCCCAGAACGGCGCGGCCGGGGTCCACGTCATGAGGTCCACGGAGGTCAGCTGCGCGATGGTGCCACGCCGGCGCGTCGGCCCCTCGGCGTGCCGTGCCGCGACCAGCATCCGCCAGGAGTCCCCATCGCGGAACACGAACGGATCCCGCCAGTCCCCCGTCTCGTACCCCTCGGGGGCGCCGAACGTGAGCTCGGGGTGCTTGACCCATGCGCTTGGCCCGGTCGCACTGGTCGCGTGTGCGACGAGCTGCAGCGCGCGACCGTCCTCACCGAGGCGCGCCGGATTGTTGGCGGTGGAGAACAGATGCGCGACGCCGTCATTGTCGATCACGACGGATCCGGTGTAGACGTTGAAGTCCTCGGCGTCCGGTCCGCCACTCGGGACCGCGACGCCGTGATCCTCGAAGTGCACGAAGTCGGTGGTGGTCACCAGATGCCAGGGCATCCCGCTCTTCGGCACCTTCCGATCGTCGAAGAGATACCAGAGGTGGAAGACGCCATCGCGCTGGAACGGGATGACATCTCCGACCCAGCCGCCGTCGGGACGGAAGAACACGGTGTCGGTCATCGGGGCGAGCTCCGTTCAGGGGTCGGAAGGGGACGGCGCCGCCCGCACCACAGGACCGCAACAGGTCCTGCGGCACGGCGCGCGTGATCGCGTGCTAGCGGGACGAGCCCGCTGTGACGCCGGAGATGAAGTAGCGCTGCGCGAAGATGAACAGCAGCACGCTCGGGATCATCGCGAGCACCACGCCGGCCAGGACGACCGAGATCGAACCGGTGCCGAGATTTCCCTGCAACCCGACCAGTCCGAGCGGCAGAGTGAAGTTGCTCTGGGACTGGAGGAAGATCAGCGGGCGATAGAACTCAGCCCAGAATCCCGAGAAGTTCAGGATCGCAAGGGTCGAGATCGCAGGGGCCGCCATCCGTGCGTACACGTGGAAGAAGACGCCCCACTGGCTCGCCCCGTCGATGCGAGCGGCTTCGCCCAGCTCTTTCGGCATCTGCATGAAGTACTGCCTCATGAGGAACGTGCCGAAGGCGCTGCCGAGGGCCGGGATGATCAGCGATGCGAGGCTGTCCGTGAGCCCGAGCGTCTTGATGATCAGGAACACGGGGATGATGATCGTCTGCAGCGGAACCATCATCGTCGCCAGGAAGGCGCCGAAGATCCAGTTCTTCCCGGGGAACGAGATCATCGCGAAGGCGTACCCGGAAAGCGTGCAGGTGATGGTCTGCCCGACGACGATGACGAGCGTGACGATCGTGCTGTTCAGGAAGAACTGCCCGATCGGGATCTGCTCGAAGACGGCGGCGTAGTTGCCGAAATCAGGAGCGAACGGGATCCACTGCGGCGGGTTGGTGAAGGCATCGGCGGGTGTCCGCAGGGAAGTGGAGAACGCCCACAGCAGCGGCCCCAGCGCGAAGACGGCGGCGATGATGAGGGTGATCAGACCGGCGATCCTGCCGATGCGGAAGACCCGCCGTCTTCCGACGACCGCCCGCCGCATGGGCCGACGACCGGTCACGAGCGTGGTGGTCGCGCTCATTGGTAGAACACCACCTTCCGGGAGGCGAGGAACTGGATGCCGGTGATCGCGAGGATCAGCAGCAGGAGGATGATGGCGATCGCCGACGAGTAGCCGAACTGGAGGTTCTGGAACCCTGTCTGGTACATCGAGATGGTCGCGGTCGTGGTCGCTGTCCCCGGCCCGCCCTTGGTCATGATGTAGGGCTGGTCGAACAGCTGCATCGCGTTGATCAACGCGATCACCGCCGCGAACAGGATCGTCGGGCTGATCAACGGGATCTTGATCCGGAACAGCGTGCGCAGCGGGCCGGCTCCGTCGATCGAGGACGCTTCCAGCACGTCTGTGGGGACCGCCATCAACGCGGACACGAACAGCACGAAGGTGAAGCCCACCTGCTGCCAGACCACGATCAGGACGATCGTCACCTGCGCGCCGAACGGGCTGGTGAGCCACGGGACGTTGGAGAGCCCGAGCAGGTTCAGGTAGTAGTTGATCGCGCCGAACTTGTTGTCGAACAGGTAGCCCATGAAGATCGCCACGGCCGCCGTGGAGGCGAGCAGCGGTAGATAGAAGGCCGTGCGGAAGAAGGTGCGCCCGAAGGTGGAGGTGCGCTGGTTGACCAGCACCGCGAGGAACAGCCCGAGCGACAGCTGCAGCACGACGATCGCGATCGCCATGCAGATGGTGACGCCGAACGACTGCAGCACCGGACCGTCCGAGAAGAAGCGCTCGTAGTTGCCGAGCCCTGCCCAGGTCGGCGGGGAGATGACGTCCCAGTCGAAGAACGACAGGCCGAGCGACGCGAGGATCGGCGCGAACGTGAACACGGTCACGAACAGCATCGCCAGCCCGATCATCGCGAAGCCGAACGTCGCCTCCCGCCGGGCCGTCCGCCGCGCACCGGGGCGACGGACGGGCCGGGGAGGCTTCGCACCGCGGGGCGTCGCACGAGGTGCGACGTGCGCAGGAGAAGCGGTGGTAGACATCAGCTGCCCTTCGCCACCTTCTCGAGATCGCTCTGCATGGCGTCGAGAGCGGCCTTCGCGTTTCCGGACGAGATGGCCTCGGTGGTGCGCTGATTCAGCGATGTCGCGAGGGCGTTGTAGTACGACGGCGCCGAGATCGGCACGGATCCGTCGAGCTGGTCGTAGAACACGGACCAGTTCTTCGGCCCGGTCGTCTTGTAGCGCTCAGCGGTCATCAGCGACTTGCGTCCCGGTGTCGTGACGTTGCCCGGGAACATGATGTCGAAGCTCTCCGGCTCGATCATCATCTTGATGACCTCCCACGCGGCATCCTTCTTCTGCGACGACTGGAAGATCGAGTAGCCTCCTGTGCCGAACAGGCTCTTGTTGCCCTTCCACGTGGGGAACGCCTGCACGTCGAAGCTGCCGTCCTTCATCCCCGCGTTGTGCAGGCCGCCTGCCCAGAACCCGCCGCCGATGGTCATCCCGACCCGGCCGGAGGAGAACAGCCCCTGCAGGGTCGCGCCGCCGCCGACATCGGGCGATGGGGAGTAGCCGGCCTTCTGCAGGTCGATGACGTACTGCAGCGCCTCGATCGACGCGTCGGAGTTCGCCGTCGGCGCCCCCCACTTCCAGCCGCCCTTGCGGCCTTCGATGCTCTTGTCGCCCGCGTCGTAGGCCTTGTTCCACAGCCAGTCGCCGCCCGGGTACTTGCCCTCCTCCACGAGATTGCCGCCGTTGGCGTAGAGGAAGGAGGTCCAGCTGCCCCACAGCCGCACCACCCAGTCGAACGGGAGGATGTCGCCGCCGACCTTGGAGATCTTCTCCGCCGTGGTGTGGAAGTCATCGATGCTCCACCCGGTGGCGGGAGCCGACGCGCCCGCACGCTGCAGCACGTCGTTGTTGAAGAACATGCTGCCCGCGTTGAAGCTGTCGGGCATGTTGTAGAGATGGCCGTCGACCATCATCGCCTCGATCAGCGCGGGGTGGATGTCGTTGAAGTAGCTCGACTTCAGGCTCGACATGTCCTTGCTGACGTAGTCGTCGAGCGGGACGATGAGCTTCTTGCCCGCCATCAGTTGCAGGCCCTCGGTCGCGACGCTCACGATGTCCGGCGCCTGGCCGGCTGCGATGAGCGTCAGCACCTTCGCGAGGAAATCGTTCCAGTCGGTGCCGTTGATGGCGGTGATCTTCAGGCTCAGGTCCTTATCGATCTTCTTGATCTTGGGCTGCAGCGCGGTCTGCAGCGTGGTCGCCGCCTTCTGGTCGCCGAAGTACAGCATCGTCAGCGTGCCGGTCTTGGATCCCCCGCCGGACGGTGCGCAGCCCGTCAGGCTCGCCCCCATCCCCAGCAGCGCAGCACTCGCCAGGCCATAGCCTCCGAGCCGCAGAAGATCACGTCGACCCATCACAGGTCCGAACTCGCGTGCCATCAACTTCTCCTCTCTGAGAGTGAATCGGCTTGCACCTTCTTGTGCAGATCAGGGTGTGGTGAACCGATTTATCCGACGCTAACACCTACCAGCAAAGGCACGCAAGCGATGTTGCTAAATTAATTCACCATAAGTGACGGATCCGCTAGGTTAGGAGGAGGCGATGGAGAGGAGGCTGACGATGTCGACAGCGCCGAGGCCCACACTTGCGGACGTCGCACGGTTGTCCGGCCTGTCCAAGACCGCAGTCAGCCTCATCCTCAACGACAGGCCGTCCCGATTGTCGGACGACGCCGTCGACCGGGTCAGGACCGCAGCGGCACAACTGGGCTACAAGCCGAATCCCGCCGCGCAGAGCCTGCGCTCCGGGAAGACCCGTTCGATCGGATTCATCTCCGACCAGGTCACGATCACGCGCTTCGCCTCGGCGATGGTGCGCGGGACGCTCCGTGCCGCCAAGGAGCTCGACCACACCGTCCTCATCACCGAGACCGGTGACGACCCCTCGCAGCTAGCCGCCGCCTTCGATGAGCTCATAGACCGTCGCGTCGACGGTGTGATCGTCGGCCTGATGGCCGCGCGGATGGTCGACGTACCGGCGGCTCCTCGCGGCATCCCGGTCGTGATCGTCAACGGACGCACGCCGGACGATCTGCCCAGCGTGCTGCCCGACGAGTACGCCGCGGGTCACGCTGTGGCCTCGGTGCTGCTGGATGCCGGTCACTCACGCGTCGGATTCATCGGGGACGTGCCGCACATCGCCGGCGACCCGCGTCGGTCCGTCACGATCGCGCGGCGCCTCGCGGGCATACGCGACGCCTTCGCCGAACGCGGCGTCGCCGGCCCTGTCGACGTCGTCGTCGAGGACTGGACGACGGCCATCGGCTTCGGGCAGACCCAGCGGATGCTGGACATGCACTCCGACCTGACCGCGATCATCGCCGCCACCGACGGGGTCGCGTTCGGCATCTATCAAGCCCTGAGCGAGCGCGGTCTGAGCATCCCCGCCGACATCTCCGTGGTGTCGTTCGACGATGAGGACCTCGCCGGACTGGTACGCCCAGGCCTCACCACCGCGCGGTTGCCGTATGAGCAGATGGCACGGGTCGGCGTCGAGATGCTGCTCGGTGAGCGCGACCTCGCCCATGAGCTGCTGCCCATGCCGCTGATCGTCCGGGACTCCGTGCGCGACCTGCACTGACCTGCCTCGGGGCCGCCGGATCCGCGGACGTAGGCCTCAGTCCTCCCGCAGGGCGAGCAGCTCGCGGGCGTGCTCGAGCGCAGCCCCCGAGTCGGCGAGACCGGAGAGCAGGCGCGCCATCTCGGCCTCGCGGTCCTCTCCGTCGAGGCGGCGGACGCTGGAAGCCGTCACCTGACCGTCATTCGCCTTCACCACACTCAGGTGGTTGTTCGCGAAGGCCGCAACCTGGGCGAGGTGCGTGACGGCGATCACCTGGGAGGTGCGGGCGAGCCTGGCCAGTCGGCGCCCCACCTCGATCGCGGCCGCACCGCCGATGCCGGCGTCGACCTCGTCGAACACGAAGGTCGGGACCGGATCCGTGCCGGCGATGACGACCTCGATCGCGAGCATGACGCGCGACAGCTCGCCTCCCGACGCGCCCTTCGCGACGGATCGCGGATACGCGCCGGGGTGAGGAGCGAGCAGGATGGCGACGTCGTCGCGCCCGTGAGTGCTCTCGGGCCCCTCGGTGACCGCGACCACGAGACGAGCATCCGGCATGGCGAGGGCGTGCAGCTCCTCGGTCACGGCGGCGCCGAGCCGGCCGGCGGCCTCGGTGCGCGTCGCGGTGAGGGCCGCGGCGGCCTCGTCGAGCGTCGCCCGAGCGGTGTCGCGCTCGACGGTGAGCCGTTCGATGTGGTCGGAGTCGTCATCGAGCTCGGCGAGTCGTGCGGATCCGGTGTTCCAGAGCTCCAGCGCTGCGTCGAGGGTGCCGTGGGCGCGGACCAGACCCGCGAGAGCGGCCCTGCGCTCCTCGACCGCCGCCAGCTCATGAGGGCCTGACTCGTCGAGATCGGCGAGATAGCCGCTCAGCTGCGCCGCGATGTCGGTGGCGCGGTAGCCGATCTCGGCGATGCTCTCCGCGATCGAGGTCAGCTCGGGATCGCCCGCACGTTCCAGAGCGCGTCGGGCCTCCGCCGCCAGGGTCGTCACGTCGCTGGCGCCGTCCTCGTCCGACAGCGCCGCACGAGCGATGGCGGCGGACTGACGCAGCTCCTCCGCGTTCGCGAGGCGCTCCGCACGCTCGGCGAGAGCGTCGTCCTCCCCCGGCTGCGGATCAGTGGCCTCGATCAGCGCGAGAGCCTCGCGAAGATCGGCGGCCTCTCTCCGGCGACGCTCCTGGTTGCCGCTGATCTCCTCGAGCTCGGCGGACAGGGCGCGCCAGCGCTCCCAGGCAGCCTCGTACTCAGCCTTGACGAGCGCGATCGCGGATCCGCCGAAGCGATCCAGCGCGTCCCGCTGCGCGGCGGCGGACCGCAGCCGCAGCTGTTCGGACTGGCCGTGCACGACGACCAGGTCGTCGGCCAGATCCGCGAGCACTCCGGCCGGGGCCGCGCGACCGCCGACGCTCGCCCGGCTGCGTCCCTCCGCGGTGAGCGTGCGGGAGACGTACAGCTCGCCGCGCTCGTCATCGTAGGGCTCGAGCTCGCCGCCGGCATCGGCGACGGTGTCCGCGACCGATCCGGCACTCGGTACAATCCACACGCCGGCGACCGAGGCCTGGGCCGCCCCCGCGCGCACGGCGCCCGAATCGGCCCTGGCTCCCAGCAGGAGTCCGAGGCCCGTCACGACCATGGTCTTGCCCGCGCCGGTCTCGCCCGTGATCGCGGTGAATCCCGGCCCGATCTGCAGCACCGCCTCGGCGATGACACCGAGATCGCGCAGGCGCATCTCCTCGATCACGCGTCCGCCCCCCGCCAGCCGGAGACCGGCAGCTGGAACTTGCGCACGAGCCGGTCGGTGAACACGCTCGGGTGCAGCCGTGCAAGGCGCACCGGGCGCGAGGAACGGCGCACGATGACCCGCGCGCCGCGTGGGAGCTCGTGCGAACGCCGCCCGTCGCACCAGAGGATCGCGGTGCCGTCGTTGCGATCCAGCAGCTCGATCGCGACGGGTGCGCCCGGTGCGACCACGAGCGGTCGCGCGAACAGGGCATGGGCCGACAACGGCACCACGGCGATGGCCTCGACACCCGGCCAGATCACCGGGCCACCCGCCGAGAAGTTGTACGCCGTCGCGCCGGTCGGCGTCGACACGACCATCCCGTCGCAGCCGAAGGTGGTCAGCGGGCGCCCGTCGATCTCGACGACCACCTCGATCATGCGCTCGCGACTGGCCTTCTCCACGGTCGCCTCATTCAGCGCCCAGGTGCTGTAGAGCACGGATCCGTCGGCATCCTTCACGCGCACCGCGAGCGCCATGCGCTCCTCCACTGAGTAGTCGCGGTCGATGACGCGCGCCACCGCGGCGTCCATGTCGTCGCGCTCGATCTCGGCGAGGAAGCCCACGTGCCCCATGTTGATGCCGAGGACGGGTGCCGTGCCGTCGCGCACGAGTTCGGCCGCACGAAGGATGGTGCCGTCGCCCCCCAGTACGATGGCCAGCTCGATGTCCTCGACGGGAATGTCCGTCCCCAGGACGTCGACGTCCGCGAAGAACTCGTCCTCCGCCGCCAGCTCGGCCCGGTCGTCACCGGAGAGAACCGGCCGCGCACCCGCGCTGCGGAGTGCGGTGACGACCCGTCGGGCGGCCTGCACGGTCTCGTCCCGGCGCGCATGTGCGACGACGAGGATCCTGCGCTCGTTCATCGGGCTCCTGCCATCTCGTCGATCGTGCTCATCCATTCTGTCGGATTGCCTTCGGCGCCGCGGGAACGATCCCCCGCTCGCAGATGCACCAGGTACTCGGCGTTGCCGTGCGTGCCGAGGATCGGCGAGGGCAGCAGCCCACGGACACCGAATCCCTGATCCCACGCGCTCCACAGCACGCGGGCCACGGCATCGGCGCGGATCGCGGGGTTGGTCACGAGCCCGCCGCGCACCGCGGTGCGCCCCACCTCGAACTGCGGCTTGATCAGCAGCACGACGTCGGCGTCGGCGTCGGCCGTGACCGCGATCGCGGGGAGCACGAGCGTCAAGGAGATGAAGGACAGGTCGCCGACCACGAGCGACGGCTTGACGCCCTCCCCCGTCGCCGCCGCCAGAGCCGCGGCGTCCATGTGACGGACATTGAACCCTTCCACGGCGATGACACCGGGATCCAGGCGGATCGATGCCGCGAGCTGGTCGTGCCCCACGTCCACCGCAAGCACCGCACGAGCACCGCGCTCACGCAGGACCTGGGTGAAGCCGCCCGTGGACGCGCCCATGTCCAGCGCGAGCCGCCCCGCAGGATCGATGCCGAAGCCGTCCAGCGCGGCGATGAGCTTGTGCGCGCCGCGGCTGACGTAGTGATCGGCGCCGGCGACGTCGATCGCGTCGCCGTCCTCGACCTTCGTGGACGCCTTGACCACGGGCCTCCCGTTGACGGTGACCAGACCGCCATCGATGAGCGTCGCCGCGTGCGTACGGGACCGGGCGAGGCCGCGTTCCGCCAGAGCGGCATCCAGACGAGCCGTCATCCGCGATCGGGACCCGGCTGCGTGGACGTGGCGGCCCGCGGCGCGCTCTCCAGCCGACGCGCCAGGTCGTCGTGCAGGGTCTGGTAGGCCGCGGCGCGAGAGTCCAGCGGCTGTCCTTCGATCAGGCGCAGTCGACTCCAGAGCCCGTCCAAGGGATCCGGTTCCGTGTTCTCGCTCACCCCCTCAGCCTACGGCGAGATGGTGACGTTCCGACGGATTACGGGCGGTGGAACGGATCCGCGTACAGGCGCTCGGGCACGCGGAAGCCGAAGATCTGCCGCCCGGTGCGCCAGATCGCCGCCGTGCCCGCGCGCACGAGATCGATCGGCCGATCGCCCTCGCTGAGGATCGTGATGTCGGGACCGTCCACTCGGACGGACGCGCCCCGCACCGTGACCGTGTCGCCCTTGATCTGCGTCGAGGGGTACGGTTCGTCCAGTTCGCGCAGGTCGCCGAGGATGTACGTCGGACGCGAGCCCTCGGCGGCGGCCAGAAGGTGCTTGGGCCGATCGATGCCGGTGAGCACGAGCACGGACTCGATTCCCGCGCGGGACGCTCCGGCGATGTCCGTGTCGAGACGGTCGCCGATGAACAGCGGGTGTTTCGCACCGAACCGCGCGACGGCCTCCTCGAAGATCGGCGTCTCCGGCTTGCCCGCGACGGTCGCGAGGCGGCCGATGGCCGTGTGCACGGCCGAGACCAGCGTCCCGTTCCCGGGGGCGACACCGCGCGACTGCGGGATCGTCCAGTCCGTGTTCGTCGCGATCCACGGGATACCGCCCTCGTCCTCGGGCAGCTTCAAGGCGAACGCCGCCTCGGCGAGGTCCGTCCATCCCACCTCGGGAGCAAACCCCTGAACCACGGCGGCGGGAGCGTCGTCCGCGCTGCGCGTGACGCGGAATCCGGCCTTGTGCACCTCGTCGACGAGGCCCTCCCCGCCGACGACGAGAACCGTCGATCCCGCCGGGATGAGGGTGCTGACGAGGCGCATCGCGGCCTGCGGGCTGGTGACGACCTCGTTCGGGGCGACAGTGAGTCCGAGCTCGGAGAGGTGAGCGGCGACCGACGCATCGGTGCGCGAGGCGTTGTTGGTGATGTAGCCGAGGCGGCGCGACTCCTCGACCTTCTTCAGGCTCTCGATCGCGTGCGGGATCGCGCCGGCGCCCGCGTAGACCACGCCGTCAAGGTCGGCGAGCACCACGTCGACGTCGGTCAGCGGCGTGCGCTTGTCCCGGGAGAACAGGCTCACTCGGCCCTCTCCGCGTCCTCCGGATGCGCTGCCTCTGCCGGTTGGGCATGCGGGAGCACGTCCCCAGCGGACTCGCGTTCGGCGCTCTCGGACTGAGCACCGGCCACGTCGATGCCGTCGGACTCGACGGTCTCATCGTCTTCGCCAGCCTCCGCGGCCTCGTCGTCTTCGCCGGCCTCGTTCTCGTCGTGGGCGACGTCGATGCTCTCCGACTCCTCAGCGAGATCCTCATAGGCGTCCTCGACGATCAGTTCCTCGTCGTCGCCGTGACCGAGCGCCGCCGACGCGACCTCTGCGCGCTCCTGCCAGAACGCCGCCTCCTCGACGCGGCCGAGGTCCTCGAGCACCGCGGCACGTGCGGCGAAGAGTGCAGGGCTCCAGTCGAAGGCCAGGTCGGGATTGAGCTCGGGGATCTCGAGCTCGCCGAGTGCCAGCTCCGTCTCGCCGCGATCCAGGCGAGCGCCCGACATCGCAATGGCGAGCGCCACGCGCGTCGCGGTCGGGAGCGCCGCCCGGTCGACCGAGCGCGCCTCTTCCAGCGCACGGTCGGGGCGCCCCATGCCGCGCTCGCTGTCGACGATCAGTGCGATCTGGTCGTCGCTCCCGGAGATCCGACGGTAGGTGCGCAGCTCCCGCAGGGCCAGGGCGAAATCGCCCATCGCGTACGCCGTGATGGCCACGGACTCCCGCACCACCGCGACCCGGCCGGCACGGCGCGACGCCGCAAGGGCATGCAGGTGCGCGCGTTCGGGGTCCTCATCGATGAGCTGGGCTGCCATGGCGAGGTGACGCGCGACCTGCTCAGCGTTCTCCTTGCTGAGGGTTTTCAGCTCGTTCCGGGCAGAGGGATGAAGATCGCGCGCCGTGACGTCGTCCGGAAGCTCCGGGTCGCGCGGTCGGTCAGCAGCGAAAGTGTCACGACGAGGCCGGTCGCCTTCGCGGCGCGGACGGTCGTCGCCACTGCGGAACGGCCGATCTCCATCGCGGCGCGGTCGGTCGTCGCCGCCACGGTAGGGGCGGTCGCCGTCACGGCGCGGGCGGTCGGTGCGATCCGAGGACCCCCGGTACGGGCGGTCGCCATCCCGACGCGGTCGGTCGTCGCCACTGCGGAACGGTCGGTCACCGTCACGACGCGGTCGGTCGGTGCGATCCGAGGCCGCCCGGTAGGGGCGGTCGCCGTCGCGGCGCGGACGGTCATCGCCACTGCGGAACGGCCGGTCGCCATCGCGGCGCGGACGGTCATCGCCGGTGCGGAGCGGGCGGTCCCCATCGCGACGCGGACGGTCGGTGCGATCCGAGGACCCCCGGTAAGGGCGGTCGCCATCGCGACGTGGGCGGTCGTCGCCGCCACGGTAGGGGCGGTCGCCATCGCGGCGCGGATGGTCGGTGCGATCCGAGGTACCGCGGTAAGGGCGGTCACCTTCGCGACGCGGTCGGTCGTCGCCGCCACGGTAGGGCCGGTCGCCGTCACGGCGCGGGCGGTCGGTGCGATCCGAGGTACCGCGGTAAGGGCGGTCACCATCGCGACGCGGGCGATCGTCGCCGCTACGGAACGGTCGGTCGCCATCACGACGCGGACGATCCGAGGAATCGCGGTAAGGGCGGTCGCCGCCACTGCCCTGCGGACGGTCACCGCGCGCAGGGCCCTGACGGAAAGAACGTTCGGAACGGTCGCCGTCGACATAGCGACGGGGCCGCCTCGCGTCGTCATCCTTGCGGTCGCGCGAGGGCTTGCCGTCTTCGGCCATGTCGGGACTCCTTCCGTTGAGCATGTTAACGCAGAAAGGCCACCCTGCGTTGGGTGGCCTTTCTGTTAAAGGAAGTCCGGCGGTGTCCTACTCTCCCACAGGGTCCCCCCTGCAGTACCATCGGC